>CAWITB010000001.1:0-203677 GCA_963838885.1 Bryobacterales bacterium
ATGAGACAAGAGTAAAGGGCGGCCTCAATCGCAACTCCGCTACAATGAACGGTTTCCCCGTGCATAAGAAGCTGTGCCTGCGCTCCCTTGCGAAGATCAATCTCGACCTGCGGGTCTTAGACAAGCGCCCCGACGGCTATCACAACCTGCGCACCATTTTTCAAACCGTCTCGCTCGCCGACACCATTGAAATCGGCTATGCCCCCGCGCGCCAACTGTCCATCGAAATTGTTTCCAACGTCGCCATCCCCGGCAACCTTATCGAGACGGCGCTGCAGCTCCTCGCCATCCCCGGCCGCTTCGAGATCACGCTCACCAAGCGCATCCCGCTAGGCGGCGGCCTCGGCGGCGGCTCTTCCAACGCAGCCGCAATCCTGCTTGCGATCCCGCAACTAACGAGCAAGACTGTTCCATTTGCGAAGCTTCTCGATTTTGCGGCGCGGCTCGGCAGCGACGTGCCATTTTTCCTCTTGGGCGGCACGGCGGTGGGTCTGGGCCGCGGCACGGAAATCTATCCTCTGCCGCCGCTCAAGTCCTACCCCGCCATCCTCGTCACGCCCGGCATTCACGTCTCGACCGCCGCAGCCTACGGCGCCCTGAATCGCCCCGCCGCATCGCGCGACGCCGATCCTCCATCGCCCATCGTCCACATCCTCGACGCGCCTCTCTCGCAATGGCGCTGCCGCAACGATTTCGAGCCGGTTGTGTTCCCCCTTCATCCTCAACTAAAATCAATCAAGGGAAAGCTGCTGAAATTGGAAGCGGACGTTGCCTTGATGTCGGGCAGCGGTTCCAGCCTCTTCGGAATCTTCACCCGCCGCGAATCGAGGGATGCGGCCCTTAGCGCATTAAGAAAAGACGCCCTGCGAAGGGATCTCGGAAACGATAGAATCTTCTCTGTGTCTTTAGTCAGCCGCCGGGCCTACCAGTCGCTCTGGCGTAAACAACTCAACGCTCCCCCGGATTCCAAAACATGGCCGCCGCAAAGCCCATTCGCGCAATGAGATTCGACAGACTGAAAGTCTTCACCGGCAACGCCAACCCTACGTTGGCCGCCAAGATCTGCGGCGCCCTTGGCTGCACCCTCGGCTCGGCCAGCGTCAAGCCTTTCTCCGACGGCGAGATCCATCTGCAGATCGAGGAGAACGTCCGCGGCGCCGACGTCTTCGCGGTGCAGCCCACCTGCACCCCTGTCGACCGCCATCTCATGGAGCTGCTCCTGATGATCGATGCGCTCAAGCGCGCCTCGGCGGAGCGCATCACCGCGGTGTTACCTTATTATGGGTACGCGAGGCAGGACCGCAAGGATCAGCCGCGGATGCCGATTTCGGCGAGCTTGGTCGCGAATCTGATCCAGACGGCGGGCGCGAATCGGGTGCTAACGCTCGACCTGCACGCCGCTCAGATCCAGGGGTTCTTCGATGTTCCCGTGGATCACCTGTTCGCGTCTCCCGTCATGATCGAGTATTTCGATTCCATCGGACGCCGCGACGTGACGGTGGTTTCGCCCGACGCGGGAGGCGTCGAGCGCGCGCGCGCGTTTGCGAAGAGATTGAACGCGCCGCTGGCGATCATCGATAAGCGCCGGACGGACGCGAACGTCGCCGAGGTGATGCACATCATTGGAGACGTCAGTGGACAGCATTGCTTGATTGTGGACGACATCATCGATACCGCCGGCACGCTCGTGAAAGCCGCCGAGGCCCTGCTTGGCCAAGGCGCCACCGGCGTCACGGCCTGCGCCACGCACGCCGTCTTGTCCGGCACGGCGGTCCAGCGCATCGAGAAATCCGAAATCGAGCAGGTGGTGGTCACCAATTCCATTCCCTTGAGCGAAGCGGCCAGCCGCTGCTCGCGCATCAAGACATTATCGGTCGCGCCGCTGTTGGCGCGCGCCATTCAATCCATCCACGAGGATGGCTCGGTTAGCACGTTGTTTATTTAAGCGGAGTAAAAATGAAAAACGATATCACGATCACGGCCCAGCCCCGGCAGTTGCGCGGCAAAAATGAAGCGCGCCGGTTGCGAGTCCAAGGCCTCACGCCCGCCATCGTTTACGGCGCGGGTGGAGATTCGGTCGCCGTGGCCGTCAATCCCCGGGAGGTAAATAAAATCCTCCACAGCGCCACCGGCCACAACACGATTTTCAGTCTGGCGGTCGATGGCTCTTCCACGCCCGTCATGATCGTCGATTGGCAGAACGATCCCGTCAAGGATAACCTGCTGCACGTCGATCTCAAGCGCATCGATCTGAAGCGCCGTATGACCGCCGCCGTCCCGGTCAACATCACGGGCGAGCCTAAGGGCGTCAAGCTGCAAGGGGGCCTGCTCGAAGTCGTGCGCCGCCAGGTTGAGATCGAGTGCCTGCCCACCGAAATTCCGGAGCAGTTCACCATCGATGTCAGCGAATTGATGATCGGACAGAGCCTGCGCGCGGCCGATATCAAGCTGGACGAGAACATGAAGCTGACCAGCTCGCCTGAGCAGGTCATCGCCCACGTCGTCGCGCTTAAGGCCGAAGCCGTCGCGACGCCTGAGCCCGGCGCCGCCGCCCCCGCCGCCGCCGAGCCCGAGGTGCTGAAGAAGGGCAAGAAGGAAGAAGAAGTCCCGGCCGAAGCAGGCAAGAAACCGGAATCCAAGAAGGCCGAGGCCAAGAAACCCGAGGGCAAGAAAAAATAGCATCGGCGCCAGATGCGATCGACTGGCTGGTTGCCGGGCTCGGCAATCCCGGCCCTGAATATGAGTACACCGCACACAATCTCGGCTTCCTCGTGGTAGACCGTCTGGCCCAGCGCAACGGCATCAAGGTAACGCGCAAGGATTCCATGGCGCTAGTGGGCAACGGCTCCATCGGCGGAAGCAAAGTCCTCCTGGCGAAGCCGCAGACGTTCATGAACGTGAGCGGGCCGTCGGTCAAGGGTCTGTTGGTGAAGTATGAATTGCAGCCGCGGCAGTTCGTTGTTGTGTACGACGATTTGGATCTGCCCTGGCGATCGCTGCGCATCCGGCCACAAGGGTCCGCGGGCGGTCATCATGGAGTCGATTCCGTGATCCGCTCCATTGGCGGCTCGGATTTTCCCCGGGTGCGCTTGGGAATTCACGGCGGCAGTCGCGAGCGCGACGGCGCCCAAATCGTGCTCTCGCATTTTAAGCGGGCGCAAAGAGAAGAACTGGACGAGCTTCTGGATTATGCATCCGGGGCGGTTGAGTCCATAATCGCCGAGGGCGTCGAAAAGTCCATGACGAAATTCAATCGTCGCGCCCCAGGCTTAAACGAGGAAGAATGAAGAGAGTCTACGAGGAATTATTTATCATCCGTCCGGACGCGACGGATGAAGAGATCGATCCGCTGATCGAGCAACTGACCAACACCATCGCGGCCAAGGGCGGCAACGTGGATAAGTCGGACCGCTGGGGCATCCGCAAGCTCGCCTATCGCGTGAAGAAATATAAAGAGGGCAATTACGTCCTGCTGCACTTCAACGCCGAGCCGGATGCGGTGAAGGAAATCGAGCGCCGTTTGCGCGTCTCCGATTTGGTTCTGAAATTCCTAACCGTCCGCATCGATCAGAAGATGAAGAAGGTCGATAAGCGCCGCAAAGCCCGCGAAAAGCGCGCCGCGCGCCGTCCCGCCCCGCAGGTTTCCGCTCCCAGCATGCCGACGGGAGAACCGCCATCCATGCCTGGCCCTCCCGGGCCCACGCCCGGCGCCCCCATGCCCGGAGTCCCCGGCGCCGGCTCTGCGCCCGGCGGCCATACGGGTCCTGCTTCCGGCTCTTCGGCCAGCAGTCACACGCCGCCGGGATCCGGCGGCGCCACTGTCCCGGTAACTGGCCCGGCTTCCGGCCCGGCATCCGGCGGCCATACGGGTCCTGCTTCCGGCTCCTCGACCGGCGGCCACACGCCGGCGTCCGGCGGCTACACCGGCCCTGAATCCGGGTCTCACACATCCGGGCCGGTATCGGATATTTCCGCTTCGAGCGGCGGCGCGGCGGGGCGGCGCAAGCCGAGTTATCAGTAAAGGAGATCCGATATGCCAGAACAACGCGGGGGACGACCCATCAGCGCATCGCAGCGGCCCACGGGCGGCGACAAGGCGATGGCCACGAAGAAGCAGTATTTCCGGCGCAAAAAAGTGTGCCGTTTCTGCGTCGAGAAGATCGACGACATCAATTATAAAGACGTGCGCATGCTTTCGGCTTTTATTTCCGAGCGCGGTAAAATCACGCCGCGCCGCATCTCCGGGGTCTGCGCGCCGCATCAGCGGCGTCTCGCTGAATCGATCAAACAGGCGCGCAACATCGCGCTCATTCCCTTCTCGGCGCCGATCTAGGAGAATCGCATGGAAATCATTCTCAGAGAAGAAGTCGAAAAACTCGGCCGCCGCGGCCAGGTCGTAAAAGTAGCCGACGGCTATGCGCGCAATTTCCTGTTTCCCCAGCGGCTCGCCGTGGCCGCGACCGAAGCGAACAAGAAGATCGTGGAGCAGGAGCGCCAAGCGGGACTGCGGCGCGAAGCCAAGGAAGCCGCCGACGCCGCCGAGCTCGGCAAAATGCTTCAGGCCGTCACGGTCAGCATTGCTCAGAAGGCTGGAGAAAACGACCAGCTCTTTGGCTCCGTAACGGCCAAAGACATCGCCGAGGCGCTCGAAAAGCAGGGCTATCAGATCGACCGCCGCAAGATCCAGCTTCCCGAGCCGATCAAGACGCTTGGCGAGCACAAGGTTCCGCTCCGCCTGCATCGCGAAGTGACGGTCGAAATCACTGTCAACGTGGTTCGCGAAGACTAGCGCGAAAACGTGCCCTATATTCCGCCCGGCCAATATGCGGCCACGCCGGCTTGCGAACTGCTCCAGGCCGCTGCCGCGGGCTTCATCGGATTCGACCGCCGCCTCATTCACGCGCTGGTCGACGAGCCGGCGCGCACGTTGCCCGCAATCGTCCGCTTCGCGCTGGAGGGAAAACACGACCCCGCCCTGGCATACGATTTCATCGCTATTTTCCATTACCTGAATGCGCCCGAGGCGGTCCCGTTCTACATCAAATCCATTCGCGATAACGCGGGCGACGTTCCCGACGAAATCACCGAAGCAGTGATCGCGCTGAGCGCGCCCATGCTGGAACCGCTGCTTGATCTATATCGCGAGCTTGGTGAAGAGGAAGGCGGCGAGATTGGCTTTCTGCTGGCCGCCTTGGGCGTGCGGGACCCGCGCATCCTCGATCTGTTGCGGGAACGTCTGGAATACGATGCCGCCGATGGCGCGCTTTCCCTCGGACTGTATGGCGACCCCGCGGCCATACCTCACATCCAGCGTATTCTCGACGAAATTCCCGAGGAAGATAACGAGCTGCGCAACGAGATTCGGAGGGCCATTAGCGAGATCGAGGAGGCGCAATCCTCGCCGCGCGTGGCTGCGCCACCGTTCGATATTTTCGAGCTGTATCCGGACGAAGCCGGGCCGGACTTCGATATTTTGCCGGAGCGTGATCGGCTCGCGTTGCTGAACGGGGTTCCCGCTGAGATCCGCGCGGGAGCGGCGGCCAGTTTCGGCAACGAAGAGCTGCCACGGCCCACTCGGGACCGCCTTTTCGATGTCGCCAGAACCGACCCCGACGCCAATGTGCGCGGGCGCGCCTGGGAGGCTCTTTCTCAACACGCCGCCGATCCCGATATTCACGCCGCGCTGATCGATGCCGCTCGCAACGCTCCGATCGACGAGCGCACCGGCGCCATCGTGGCGCTGGCCTCCAATCCGGAACCGGATGAAGAATCCATGCCGCTGATCGAAGCGCTTTATGGCGAGCCGGCGGCCCGCGCCAAAACGCTCGAGGCCATGTGGAAGTCGCTCGACGGCCGTTTCGCCCACTATATGGTCGATCACTTCGACGACCCCGACCCTCGCGTACGCCATCACGCCATTTATGGCGTCGGATATCTGAACGTCGGGTCTGAAGCCCCTCGCCTGATCGAGCTTTTCAAGAATGAGGATTTTCGTCACGACGCGCTGCTGGCCTACGCTCTCTCGGCGCCCCTCCAAGTGACTCGTGGCCGCATGAAGCCGTTTCTCCGGCGCATCGAGCAACTCTCCGGGGGACTGTCGCTAGCCGAGTCTGAAGTGGTTCGGGAAGCGCTCGATCAGCGTCTATTGCTACACGGTCTGAAGCCGGTCTTCGGAGCCGAATCCGCCGAGAAGGAGTCCGAACCCGGCGCCGCGGCGTCCGCGCCCAAGCCCGGCCGCAACGACCCCTGCCCCTGCGGCAGCGGCAAGAAATACAAGAAATGTCATGGTGCCTGACTCGCCATGTTGCGCGGGTATACTGAAGCCAGCGCGGGGGACCATGCGTACCGTTAGCAAACCCATTTCGTTCGAAGATTCTCTGTCGATGCCGCTCAATCGGCTCGAGGAAATCATAGACGGAGAATCTCGCGTCATGCCTCCCGCCACGCTGGGGCATCACGCCCTGATCGATGCGCTCGCGGAGATCCTGCGAGGTCAGCTCGATGCGGCGAAGTATCGCGTATCGGCGACGGGCGCCGGGTTAGGCATCCGGCGCGAGGGGCCCAAGGGTCTGCTGTACCGTATTCCCGATTTGATGGTATTGAGCCGGGAAGCGCTGAACCGCGGCAAGAGGGAACAGGACCCTCGCGATCCTTATGTCTGGGCGGCGCCGGAGCTGGTTGCGGAGTGCCTTTCGCCGGCCAATCGCAAAGGGCCGCTCGATAGATTCGTCGCGGACTATGCCGAGCGAGGCGTGCGGGAATTATGGCTGATCGATCCGGGCCGGCGCACGGTGGAATGCCTGTTCCACTGCGGCGAACGAACAGGCGACGTGCTGCGCTCGGCGCTATTGCCGAACCTGGCGCTTGATCCGGGCCTGTTGTGGCGCGCATTCGAGAGCGGCCTGTAAGAATGCCCCATAAGTTCAGGCAGGCCATCTGCAACGAGATTTATGAAAAGCGCGCTCTTCAAGACGTTTGCAGGAGCGTACGCGAAATAGGGTACGACGGGATCGAGATTGCGCCGTTCACGCTGGCCGAAAGGCCGTCCGATATGGGGGCTGCGCAACGGCGTGAATACCGCGATGCGATCGCATCGGAGGGGCTGGGTTACGTGGGCCTGCACTGGCTCATGGCTTCGCCCGAGGGGCTGCACGTGACAACGCCGGACAAAAATGTGCGCGGTCGAAGCTGGCGCCATGTCGATGAACTGATCGATCTCTGCGCCGACCTGGGCGACGGCGGCGTGATGGTTTTTGGATCGCCTCGGCAGCGCGGGACCACCGGCGGAATCAGCCGCGAGGAGGCGATGAAAAACTACGCGGACGGTCTGGCGGGCGTGGCGCGGCATGCGGCGGAACGGGACGTGACCGTTCTGGTCGAAGCGCTGCCGAGGAATCAGTGCGACGTCATCAATTCGCTGCAGGAGGCCGTCGCGATTGTGGAGCGGATCGGCAGTCCAGCGGTGCGCACCATGTTCGATACGCACAACGCCGTGGATGAAACGGAACCGCACGCGGCGCTGGTCGACCGCTACTTCGATTTGATCCGGCACGTTCACGTCAACGAAATGGACGGACGGCATCCCGGGACGGGAGATTACGATTTCAAGCCGGTCTTGAGAACCCTGCGGCGGCGCGGCTATGGGGGCTGGATTTCGCTCGAGGCCTTCGATTTCAAACCTGGAGCTGAGAAAATCGCGTCCGATTCGCTACGATTTATCGAAGGGGAAATCGAGAACATCGACGAATGAAGAGATATGTTGTGACGGGGGGCGCCGGATTCATCGGCTCGGCGCTGGTACGGGGGCTGCTGGCGCGCGGCGGCGGCGAAATCCACGTCATCGATAATTTGCTGACCGGAAGCAAGCGGAACCTGGAAGAAGTCTGGGGGGATGTCGAGATGCACATCGTCGACATCCGCGATTACAAGGAGATTTTTCCTGTTATCCGCGGCGCCGATGCGGTTTTTCACCTGGCCGCGATTCCCTCGGTGCCGCGCTCGATCCACGAGCCCGTGCCATCGCACGAGGTCAATATCGACGGGACGTTCAACGTTTTGCGGGCGGCGGCCGAGGGCGGCGCGGGCCGGGTGGTATACGCGGCATCGTCGTCGGCGTATGGCGATAGCGAAGTCCTGCCGAAGGTGGAAACGATGGCGCCGCGTCCCAAATCGCCGTACGCGACGCAGAAACTGATGGGCGAGTATTACGGGTGCGTGTTCAATACCTGCTTCGGCCTGGACACGGTGTCACTGCGATTTTTCAACGTTTATGGGGAGCGGCAGGATCCAACGAGCCCTTACTCGGGCATTATCTCGCTGTTCATGACGGCGCTTCTGGAGCGGCGCGCTCCGACGATTTTCGGCGATGGCGAGCAGTCGCGCGATTTCACCTACGTCGAGGACGTGGTGGCGCTGATAATGAAGGCCGCGGACGCGCACGGGGTGACCGGCAAGGTCTACAACGCCGGCAACGGCAATCGCTATACATTGAACGAGGTTTGGAGGACGCTGCAGGAGATAGAGGGCGTGCAGATCGCGGCCTGTTATGGCCCGACGCGCGAGGGCGACGTGCGCGACTCGCAGGCGGATACGACCGCAGCGCGGCGCGATCTAGGGCACGATCCGCAATATACGCTGGAGCAGGGGTTGCGGAGGACGCTGGCGTGGTATCGCGGGGCCGGAGCGGTGGAGTCTCGGGCGGTTCTGGAGCGCGAGGTTCGATAAAACAGATTAGCCGTCGCGGGGGGACGCGCGGCGATGGCGAATACAATCAAGGTCGATTAAGGGTGGCTGCGGGGAAGGTGTCCCGAGAACAGCAAGCGGACGTTGTTGACGTTCGAAGCGGCGCTACGGCGACGAAGGAGATCCAGATGAAAACGTTTGCATTTCTTGCAATGATGCTCGCGGCGGCCGTCACCGCCGCTCCACAAGGCGCACGCGCAAAGCGCACGGCCGACAACGATCCCGATTTGAAAGAGATGAGAGATTACCGGCTCAGCATGGATAAGATACAGAAATACGTCGCGGCTTATAAGGCGGTGGTTAAGGATCCAACCGCGACTTGTCTGAAGGACAATTCGCCGGGCGATGCAAAGACGTTGGCGGAAGGAGAAAAGAGGATCGCAAGTTGCGGCCGCGCCGGGGCAGACATCGAAAGCGCCGGACTGAAACCTCGCGAATTCCTGGTCCTAACCGGCGCCCTGATTGGGGACGTTATGTTGGTGGGGATGAAAAAGCAAGGCCAGATCAAGGAGTATCCGCCGGCTATCTCGCCCGAGAATGCCGCCTTTGTCGAGCAGAACTACGATAAGATTCAGGCGGTGCTTGCGCCTATGACGGGCGATGCCAAATAAGAGCGGGCCGCTCCTCGAGCATCTAATCAGATTTGACCCGCGCCCACTCGTGCGGGCTGTTGCATAACTCGCCTACGGCGAATCCAGACGTAATACGACGTGTGGATGAATAGTTCACATTGATCCGCGCTAGCCCGACTGTCGTGACAGGCTTTCGCAGATTAGGCAAAAGCTTCGCGCGTCCCAACTACCGTACCGGCATGGGAGCAGATTGGACAATCTGGAATGGAATCATGTTGGACACTTGGCCAACTTGATGGAAGCCTGATAGGTCGCTGAGGTCAACGCCAGGTGTGCGTACCGTGCGACCGCGCAACATCAGAGCGGGCCACTGCTATGCCGGTCCAGGACCGTTGCTCAACAGGCGGTAAATGAGAAATGTTCACCGGTGTGTATGTCGGCCGGGATGTCCGCTTGTCGGCCGATGATGATCTGATCGGAGCCGGTTCGCATCATGAATGCGGCCCCTTCACGACCGACGAGTTTGCCCGCGTATTCCTGTCCGGGCGTGGCCGTCGCCAGAAACGTAGTATTCCAGGGAAGCGGTTCGCCGCCAGGAATTCGATTGCCCTGCGAAGAGACCGTATCCTCTCAGGGTCCGTGATCTTTTGAAACAACCGGATCATCATTGCGCCGTCACCGGCGGTAGAGAAAATGCTCGCCCGGATCATTCTCTCTTTACTGGCCACATCGAAATGGAGAGCATAGCCGGCCTGCCGCGCCAGCGCTTCAACAAAAACTCTCTGCGTGCGCCCATTCCCTCGGTACGGGTGCATGCTGTTGAGTTCCATCAACAAATGTGCCGCTTTCCGTGCAAAATCGGAGCGCGGCAGTCTCTTGAGGAGATTGGCGCGATGGAGGCTGTCAAGAATCCGCTGCGCTTCATGGTCCAGTAAGTGGGGGCGCCGTGAAATAGTTCCAGCAATTGGCTGGAGGCCAAACTCAAACATTCGGGCGCCGCTGTTCAGCGTCGAACGCAATAACAGTTTGCGCATTATGGATACCGGGAATGTTTCTAAGGACGTCCGTTCCCTGATAGAGGTACGGGTCTGAACTTTCGCTGATTCAGATCGTCGATTGCAGCGCGAAATTCTCGGTACGTGATCTCGCCATCGACATGCCGCTGGAAGACTCGTTTGGCTTCTTCGTCCATTGTCCAGCCCTTCCAGCCAAGTGGCTAGATCAGGTTTTTTTCATCCGCCGGTTCGGCGGCGCGGGTATTGGAAGCCGGGTCGCTTGGCCTCGCCGCGGTGCAAGTTTGCTAAGGGGTCGCGCTTCGGGGCGATCTCTTCAATTCTGACAGCCCGCCGCCGTTTGCATGGTCAGTCTGGAGCTCGCGGGATTCGGGCTGGGTCCTGCGCAACTGATTCACGTAGTCAGACAGCCGAGCGTAACCAATCGCGACGCCAATTTCATTGGCCTAGGCACAGACGTTTTTCAGCGTGTGCCCCGCTCCGTGCAGTGCCCGGATCTCAGGCCAAGCGACCGCGACGACGGCCCCTCCGAGCACCTATTTACTCCAATTTGCGGTATTGATGTGCCGGTGGTTGGTGACTGCGGCGTGGCTCACTCACCGAACCAGAACGCTGGGACTTCCGGTAAGTCTGCGGAGTGTTATCAACTCGGAGTGTGATCCCGACCTCGCGCATGACCATGGCCACGCCGGCACGAGCAGATCGAAGATCCGACCCGGAGCGGATTGCATCTCGACCGGTTGGTTCACAATGCGCATCGTATCGAGACGCACGGAGACTCCATGCGAAAGAGCTGCGGCAAACCGAGCACATTGGGAAGCGTGCTCGTCATGGGGCCGTAGCAGCTGGCCGACTTTTCAAGCTCTTTATCGCGTCGGCCTCGGTTTCCTTGAATATGTCATGCCCGAACTTCCGGTTCGCCGCATCCGCGCTCACGGAATTGTATCCCTTGGCGTAAGCAAGTAACGATGTGGAAACAATGCAACCTGCAACAACGCGCTCCTCTATCCCGTAGCGCTCTCGCAACAAGCGGATGTATTCCTGTCGCCAGGGGGGAGGCAGTCCCAGGCTCAATATTTTGTATTGTCCGTGCGCCACATCCGAACGTGCCGCCAGTTGGCCCCAAATCCAGCCGGAAGCCGCGCATCCCAGGAGCCCTGAGACGAGGCAAATGAAAGCCAGGAAGGCTGAGAGCTTCTTAAGCCTGTGGACAAACTCGATCACGGTAAAGGCGCCTCACTGGACTGACGCCGGTTTATGCAAATACGTGGACTAATTCGGGCTTGTATTTGTACAAGCCGCGGAGCTGATGGCGCTCCCGACGACCGTGTGCTGAGGCGCGGCAAGGGACTGGCGCCCCGTGCGCCGCACCCCCATGCTCGCGGGACCCGCCAGTTCCGATTCGCTTCAGGATGGTTTTTCTGGACGAAGTCGAACAGTTCGCGGAAAATCATAAGAGCAGCTTCGCTCCGATGATATTCATTTTCGGCATGGAGCGGTGTTCGGCTTTCCTCCGGAATGCTGTTCAGCTTGGCCAAAGTCCCAAACTGTATTGGCTTGGGAATGGGTGCGGCCGTTTCGCGGTTTACGGCGACCAGTTCACCGCTATCGGAATGGGCGAAGTTGCTGGAGTCGCAGACCGACGTCGAACTGGTCCGGAAACACTATGTATACGCCCGTCGCGCGTCCTTTACGGCTGGATTCTATAAGGGTGAAGGAGCGGCTCGACGGAGTTCCACGGCCACGACCAAAGGCAAACAGGCTGCATTCCTCGAGTCCAGGGCGCCCGGCTCGGAAGCTCGAGAGTAGCGCGGTCAAGTGCGAGTCCTCGGGCGGCGCGCCTCCGCGCCGGCCGATTGGGCAAGCTTGTTGAGCCCTGGTTTTGTCAGGACACTCTAGAGAGCGGGAGATCCATTCTCGGGATGTGTGTTCGTGTTTCGGATCCGCAGTGGCCTGTTGACACGTGACCATATGGTCACATATTGATGGAGAGGACATGGATGACAACCGGGTATTCAAGGCGCTTGCCGACCCGACGCGTCGATTCCTGCTCGACCTGCTTTTCAGGCGTGACGGCCGCACGCTCACGGAGCTGGCCTCCGAGTTGGAGATGACGCGCTTCGGGGCGATGAAGCATTTGCGCCTGCTCGAGGACGCCGGGCTGGTCATCACACGGCGGTCGGGGAGGGAGAAGCTGCATTTCCTGAACCCCGTACCGATTCGGCTGATCCACGACCGATGGATCGACAAATACGCGGAGCGCCGGGTGTCAGCGCTCGCAAATCTCAAAACTGAGCTGGAGAAAAAGAAATGACTAGCACCACAGAAACTACGAAGACCATTCAAATGTATAGGGTTTATATCAAAGCGACGCCCCAAGCCGTTTGGGAAGCGATCACCAAGCCCGAGTGGACGAAGAAGTACGGCTACGCTCCGTTGGTCGAGTACGACCTGCGGTCCGGCGGCAAGTTTCAGGCATATCCAAACGAGGGGATGAAGCGGTTTCCGGGCATCCCGGATGTGATCCTCGATGGCGAGGTCATTGAGTCGAATCCGCCACACAAGCTGGTGCAGACCTGGCGCATGCTAATGGATCCTGGGATGGCAGCGGAGGGATTCACGCGCCTCACGTACGAGATAGAGGCGGCCAGAGGCGGCGTTACGAAGCTCACGGTCACGCACGATCTCAGCGATGCACCGCGGCTCGCGGCGCTGGTCGCAGGAGAGCGAGAGTCCGAAGGCGCGGGCGGCGGCTGGAACGAGATACTCAGCGGCCTAAAGACGCTGTTGGAGACCGGAACTCCGCTGCCATTCCAAAGCGGACAGCAGAAGCGATGAGGGGCGACGGCGGAGGCCATTGGCAGGGGCCCCTGGCGGAAACAAGGGCCTCCGCGTTTGCCGGGGTTGCGATCGTCGCGAATTTCCCGCGGGGAGGATCCGCGCCATGTTGGCGTGCTTTCGCGCTGATCGCGTTTGGGATCGGACGCAAGGCTTAGCGCAATGACCAGCCTTTCAGATACCGTGCGATGCCCGAAGTTCACCCGTCCGGCCGGGCATCAAGGGAACTTTGTTCGCCGATTCGTCGTCTGAACAGACCATGAGCGCGATCTTTGGGGATATGCGGTATGCCCTGCGGGGACTGCGAAACCAGCCGGGTTTCACCGTCCTGGCGGTGCTCGCGCTGGGTTTGGGCATCGGCTCGGCAACCGCGATTTTCAGCGTCGTCTACAACGTGGTCCTGAATCCGTGGCCCTATCGCGACGCCAGCCGTATTGTTCTGGTCGAGGTCCACGACGTGAAGCGCAGCCAGCCGGGAGGCCGCGCCGCCTACACGACGCCGGAATTCATCGAGTACGCGCGCCAGAACCATGTCTTTGAAGACGAGCTGGGCTCGAGCCCCGGCGACATTCTCTACAGTACGCGCGAAGGCACGGAACGATTACAGGGCGACGAGGTCACGGACAATGCGTTCGATTTTCTCGGCGTGGCGCCGCTGATGGGCCGCGGGTTAAAGCCCGGCGACGGAAAGCCGGGCGCTCCGCCGGTGTTCGTCATGAGCTATAAAATGTGGACCAAATTTTTCGATCGCGACCGCGGCATTTTAGGCCGGACGTTCGTGTTGAATAACCAGCCACGCACGCTGATCGGGATCATGCCGCCACGCTTCACATTTTTCGGCGCCGATGTGTGGATTCCGCACAACCCGGACCCGGCGGAAGCGGACGCGCGCCGGCGCTATTTCCTGATGGATGGGCGCATGCGGCGGGGCGTCACGATGGCGCAGGTAGCGAGCGATTTCGACGTCATCGCCCGGCGCATGGCGAAACGATACCCCGACCTCTATCCCGACAAGTTCACCATTCATGTCGAGACGCTCACGGATTCCGTCGTGGGACGTTTCCGTACCACCTTGATGGTCCTGATGGCCGCGGTCGGTCTGCTTTTGCTGATTGCCTGTAGCAACGTCGCCAACATGCTGCTGGCGCGCGCAACCGTGCGAGAGAAAGAGATCGCGATCCGGACCGCGCTGGGCGCGAGCCGCTGGCGCGTGGTGCGGCAGTTGCTGGTGGAAAGCGCGCTGCTGGCGGCCGGGGGAACGATATTGGGGTGCGCGCTCGCGTATGGGGGATTAAAGCTGCTGGTCCGGGCGATTCCGGAAAATACGATTCCGAGTGAATCGGTAATTGAACTCAACGTGTCCGTGCTGGCCTTCTGTCTGGCCCTGGCGGCGTTGACAACGCTGCTGGCGGGACTCGCCCCGGCGATACATGCCACACGACGACATCTTTCCGGCGCGCTTCAAGGATCGACGAAAGGCGCGGGCGGGGGCGGATACCGGCACATGGGCCTGCGCAACGGTCTCGTGGTGGCCGAAATTGCGATGTCGCTGGTGCTGCTCGCCGGCGCCGGGCTGCTGATGCGAACCATGGTGGCGCTCGAGACGGTCGATCTGGGCTTGAATCCCGATAACATCCTGGTGGTGCGATTGCCGCTTCCGAAAGGCCGCTATCGTACGGCGGCGGCGAGAAAGCAATTCTTCAGTCAGGTCTTGACGCGGATCGGGAAGCTGCCCGGCGTAGTTGCCGCGACCGAGACCAGCACGCTGCCTCCGTACGGCGGGATCGGCAGCGAAGCGGACGCGCCGGGCAGGACACACGCCGAGAAGTGGCGCGCAATTTATCAGCTTTGCAGCGAGGGATATTTTCCGACGCTGGGGTTGAAGCTGGTGCGCGGACGCGTTTTGACGGCCGGCGATGTGGATGGCGCCCGTAAGGTGACCGTGGTCAACCAGACGCTGGTACGGAAATTTTTCGGCGCTGAAGATCCCATCGGCCGCTCCATCGTGCTGAAGGATCTTGCGACCAGTCCCGATCCGGTTCCAAATCCGGTATTCGAGATTATCGGCGTGATCGGAGACGTCAAGAACCAGGGCTTGCAAGAGCCGCCTTTGCCCGAGGCGTTTGTGCCCTATACAATCACGGCTTCCTATGAACGGGGCGTGCTGGTGCGCACCGCGCGCGAACCCATGGCGATGCTGAACGACGTCCGGCGCGAAATATGGGGCGTGGACCGCGGCGTGGCATTGACGCTCACCGGCACATTGAAAGGTTATTTGCAGTCGTTCTCTTATTCCGGTCCGGAGTTCACGTTGCTGGTACTCGCGGTATTCGCGGGCATCGGGCTGGTGCTGGTGGGGATTGGCGCTTACAGCGTCGTCTCGTACTCCGTTTCGAGGCAGGCGCACGAAATCGGCGTACGCATGGCTCTTGGCGCCAAGGGTTCGGATGTATTCCGCATGGTTTTGTGGAAGAGCGGCGCCGTGGTCGTAGTGGGATTGGCCGTTGGAATTGCGGCAAGCCTCGGCGCGAACCGTTTGATCGCCAGCCAACTGTGGGGCGTAAAGCCTCACGATGCGGCGACGCTGGCTAGCGTTACGATAATCATCGCCATCGTGGGGCTAATCGCGTGCGGTCTTCCAGCACGGCGCGCGACGCGGGTCGATCCCGCTATTTCGCTGCGCTACGAATAAGCCATGGCGCATTGCGCGCCGCGGTGCGCGGATGAAGATATCGTTGTGTTTCATTTGTTCGCCGTGCGGGCGGATGACGAGCGGATGATTGCGTCCGCGGCTCCGCTGTTTCGTTCCAAGCGGGAGCAAATAACGCCGCAGCGCCCGTACGCGTCAAGGCGTCGTACGCCGCGCCCCATAATCAGAGCGCGCGTCACGTTGAAGCGCCGGGCTAACAGGATCATCGGCGTGCTTCGTAGACTCGGCCCTAAGTGGTTTGTCGCACGCGATCATCTTCAATAGGCGGCCAAATGTCGTTTACTGCTTCGCTGGGCGAAGAGGCGAGCGGCCTCCGTGCTTTCGGACGTGCCCAGCAGGCCCGGTAATAGGGGTTGGCCGCGGCGCGAGCCTCCGCGACCGGATGCTCCCTCGCTGTGTTCATGGGAGAAGATAGGAATGGACGCTGGTGAGAGCGAGCCAATATGAACGCTACAGCGGACACCACCGCGCTTAGCCAATCGCTCCGAAGCATCGGCCTCGCCGATAGAGATGAGAGTCCGCATTACCAAGCCCTCTCCGGCGGGGTCTCGTCGGAGATTTGGCGCGTGGATCTTCGCCGCGGACAGGTGTGCGTGAAGCGAGCTCTGTCCAAACTGCGCGTGGAGCGAGACTGGTTTGCGCCGATCGAACGCAGCAACTACGAAGTGGCTTGGCTGCGCGTGGCGGGCACGATCGCTCCCAGTGCCGTCCCTAAGATACTGGGACACGACTCCGGGCAGCATTTATTTGTGATGGAGTATCTTTCGCCGGAGTCGCACCCGTCGTGGAAAGCGGAACTGCGCCGGGGGCACGCCGATGCTGGATTTGCCGCTCAGGTGGGCCGCGTCCTGGCGCTCATTCACGGCGCGACCTCGCATCGGGTGGATATTGCCGCTGAGTTCGCCACCGATTCGATTTTCCATAGCATCCGTCTGGAGCCTTATCTGGAGGCGACTGCGCGAATACATCCCGATCTGGCGCCGCGATTGGAACGGCTGGTGACAACAACGGCGGCTACAAAATGCGCTCTGGTGCACGGCGATGTCAGTCCCAAGAACATCCTGATCGGTCCACAAGGCCCGGTATTCCTGGATGCGGAGTGCGCCTGGTACGGCGATCCGGCGTTCGATTTATCGTTTTGCCTGAACCATATGTTGTTGAAATGTCTCCTCGTCCCGAGTGCGTCACTCGGATTCCTGCAATGCTTTGACGCAATGCGCGGCGCATACTTGAGCGGGGTGGTCTGGGAGGGAGCCGAGGCGCTTGAAGCGCGAGCCGCGGCGCTTTTGCCGGCGCTTTTGTTAGCGCGGGTGGACGGCAAATCGCCGGTTGAGTATCTCACCGAAGCGGATAAGGATCGGGTGCGCGGCATAGGGCGGTTCTTGATCGAGGAGGAGTCACATCGGCTGGACGCGATTCGGCGAAGTTGGGCGCGGGAACTCGGGATTGTCTAAAGCGTCGACAATAGAACGCGTCATCGGCCGGCGGCTGTGGGATTCGCGAGGGCGTCCGACAGTGGAAGTGGAGACTCACCTCGCCTCGGGAGCGGTAGGCCGCGCGCTGGCGCCTGCCGGCGCGTCCACCGGAAGCGGGGAGGCTGTGGATCGCCGAGACGGAGGCAGCCGGTTTGAGGGCCGCGATGTCGTGAATGCCGTGAACGCGCGTGCAGACGGAGATTGCGCGGGAACTTCGGGGCATGGACGCCGAGGATCAGGCTGGGATCGATGCGGCGCTGATTTCGCTCGATGGCACGTCAAACAAATCCAGAATCGGTGGGAATGCCATTGTGGCGACCTCCATGAGCGTCGCGCATGCGGCGGCGCACAACGCGTGCGTGTCACTGTGGCGCTATCTGGCGGGGGAACGTCCTGTACAATTGCCCCTTCCGGAGATCCAAATTTTTGGAGGCGGCGCCCACGCCAGACGCCGCGTGGATATCCAGGACTTCATGGTAATCGCGATCGGCGCTGAGAGCTATTCGGAAGCGTTGGACTGGACGTCGGAGGTGTACGGTGCTGCCGGAAAATTAATGGAGGAGGCGGGACTTCTTGCCGGCGTCGCGGATGAGGGTGGGTTCTGGCCCATGTTCCGAAGCAACAGCGAGGCGCTCGAGATGCTGGTGCGCGCCATTGATCGTGCGGGCTTTCGTCCGGGTGAAGAAGTTGCCATCTCGCTGGACATCGCCGCGTCGCAATTGGGCAAAGGAGGGCATTACCGGTTGGGGTTAGAACAGCGGGAGCTTGATTCGCAGGCCATGGGCGACGTTCTGATGGAGTGGATTCGTAAGTATCCGATCGTCGCGATCGAGGATCCGCTGGGGGAAGACGATCCAACCGGGTTTATCCGATTTTCCAAGGCCGCGCAGGATATCGCAGTTGTGGGCGACGATTTTCTGGTAACCAGCGCCGCTCGCATTCGCGATGCCGCGGCGGCCGGCGCCTGCAACACGGTGCTCCTCAAACCGAATCAGGCGGGAACGTTGACAGAGACGAAGGCAGCATTCGATGCCGCTCGGGAAGGCGGTTGGAACGCGATCGTTTCAGCGCGTTCCGGGGAGACCGAAGATGTCACGATTGTCCACCTCGCCGTCGGCTGGGGCGCGGACATGCTGAAGGTGGGTTCGTTCGCGCGATCCGAGCGCATGGCGAAGTGGAATGAGGGTTTGCGCATTGCCGAAGCGCTGGGAGGTTTGGGGACGTTGCCGCCGCGCAGTGCTTTTCCGTGGAGGAGATGAAAATGCGCATGGTATCGGACGGTCTCTCGGTGCGCCGGCTGTCCGCGCGACAGCATCAGCATCGCCGCGGCTTTCCAAGCGTTTCCATCGTTGGGCCTTTCGCCTCGCCACGTAAAGTGATCCTCAGAATATTGGTGTAGGTGCGCGCGTGAACAGATGCGCGGCAGCACCAGGAGCTCGCCGGAGTGCGCCGTCATGCGGTTTTCCCAGCCCCCCGCATCACGTTTTAGTTCCGCTTCACAACGCCTTTTGCCATGAGAAAGGCGAATCGAGAAAATTCCGATGGCGCGTTGGGGCTGGCGTCCCCGTACTCCTGCCCGTCTGGTTTCATGGACCGCCAGCGCGTTGACGTCGCAAATGCGAGCGCGATTTTCAACACGTCGGCCTTGCTCTACAATAGTCGGCAGAATCGAACTGCGATGTTTGGCGCCCTCGTTCACCGTCTGCTTGCCGTTGGCGTAGTTGTTGTGCTCGGCGCCATGATATTCTTCACGCGCGCGCTAGTGAAAGCCCAGCAGGCAGGCGGAGCCGACGTGATCAATGCGCGCGCCGCGCAAGACCTTCTGCTCCAGAAGTCGTACACATCCGAACCTGGCGGAGTTCCCGAGGAGAATCTGTGGCAGGTTCTCGTTCTCGCCGGCATACACGATAGCGCGCCAACAAAATGGTCCGGCTCCATCGAGGTATCGAACGGCGATTTGCATCGTGTACAAGGATACCGATTCGAACTGCCGGATCGCGTTCTTCCGCAAGGCGGCTGGGAGTTCACGACGCAACGCAACCAGATCTATACGAGCTCGCCGATTGAGGGGCCGAAGGGAGAAAAGCCCGACATCCGGGTGATTCCGAAAGGTCTTCTGATTCAGGGCGCGGGCTCGGATGGAACGAGCCTGATCCTGCGCACGATGAAAGGCCAGTGCACGATTGCACCCATGCGGCTGTCATTCGGCGCTCCGCAAACCTGCACCGAAGGAGTGGCCATCCGCCGCATTCCAGCGCAGACCGATTTATCCGGTACGGAATTGCGCGCACACGACTTTCCGGATATCGCGGCCGCCTCCGATGGCGCTCTTTGGGCAGTCTGGTCGAGTTATCACGATCGCCAGGAAGAACTCAATCTCCGCCGCTACAAAGACGGTAAATGGACGCGTCTGATTCCGGTCCCCCGCGCCGCGGCCGACGTGTGGCGTCCGCATGTCGCCGTGGATGAGACTAACCGGCCATGGCTGATCTGGTCACAGCAGGTGAACGGAAACTGGGATCTCTACGCGATGCCTTGGAATGACAATGTCTGGGGCGATATGGTGCGGCTCACGAGCGATCCTCTGCCGGACATTGAGCCTGCGATTTCACGGGCGCCCGACGGCGCGATCTACGTCGTATGGCAATCGCTGGCGGAGCGATACTCGCATGTTCAGCTGAAATACCTGCGAAATGGACGCTGGTCCGAAACCGTGCAGGTGACAAACGCGGGCGCGGACGACTGGATGCCGGCCGTCGCCGCGGCGGGAAATGGCCGCGTCTGGATTGCCTGGGATCGCTATAACGATAGCTTTGATATTTACGCGCGAAGTTATTCCCTAACGGAAGGACTAGGCCCGGAAATGGCGCTCGCGGCGGGTCCGCGCTATGAAGTGAACGCCAGCGTGGCTGTCGATCGTCAAGACCGGCCTTGGGTCGCCTGGGAAGAGGGCGGCGAAAACTGGGGCAAAGACGTCGGCGCGATGGCTCCGCATCCGATTGGAACGCCGCTGGGCGGAATGCGAAGGGTCCGCGCGGTGTGCTTCGATGGGGGCGCTTGGAAAGTGGCTCCGGCGCTGCCGTCCTCCGATACGCTCAGCATCGGAAATACGAGCGACAGCGATCCCCTTGTATTCGTGGATCCGAACGGCTCGTTTTGGATGGCTTGGAAGCGCCGCTACAGTCACATGACGATGCCGAATCCATCCGGCCCGAGCGTGAACTATCGCAATAGCGTGTACTGGGAGACGTACCTCGCGCGATTGGACGGCGATCGCTGGAGCGAGCCGATCCCGCTCGCTTCGAGTTGGACCCGCAAGAGCACGCGCATGGGACTTACCGCGACAAGCGATCGCCTGTGGGCTTTCTGGCCGTCGGAGAGCCGCGATTGGGCGTTTTCAAGCCGCCCGCATCTGAGCCGGGTGATTGCCGGATCGCTCATGCTGCCGCCTGCGGGCGCGCCGCCGGTTTTGAGCGAGTACTCGACTTTAAGAACTCCCCCGAACGGCACAGAGCGCGCGCAAGTGCAGGCTATCCGCGATCATCGCGTCCAACTCGACGGCGCGAGCCTGCGTATCGTGCGCGGGGATCTGCATCGGCATACGGAGCTGTCCCAGGATGTCGGAGGACTCGACGACGGCTCACTGCCCGAGTTCTACCGTTACATGATCGATGCGGCCGCCATGGATTTTGGCGCGTCGACAGACCATCAAGGCGGCGGTACCGATTACTGGAACTTCATGACGCAGAAGATGGCGGACATGTATTTGTTCCCACAACGTTTCGTCACGCTCTATGCGTACGAGCGCAACATGGGGAATCCGTTCGGCCACCGCAACATTCTTCACATCACGCGAAATTACTCCGTCGTGCCGTTCTTCCAGCGCATCGATCCTCGCTTCATGCTTCCCGACACGCCCGACGGCGAGTTGCTCACGTTCAACAGCATGAGTTTCGGCGGCGCAGTGGCGAACGACACCAAGCTGCTGTATGAAGAACTGCGAAAAGACGGCGGGATCGCGATTCCGCACACGTCCGCAACCAACAGTATGGGGACGGACTGGGCGGATAACGATCCGAAGATCGACAAACTGGTTGAGATCTATCAAGGCGCGCGCCAGAATTACG
Source organism: Bryobacterales bacterium (assembly GCA_963838885.1). Taxonomy (GTDB): domain Bacteria; phylum Acidobacteriota; class Terriglobia; order Bryobacterales; family Bryobacteraceae; genus JAICMB01. Next base: position 21,478 of record CAWITB010000001.1, read on the forward strand.
AAGCGAAGAACGCGCCGCGGGGCGTCCGTGACGGCGAGGAGGCGAAAGCGCTGGGTGGATTTCAGGATGCCGGCCTGGTATGGAACGCATGGGCTAAAGGCTATCGCATCGGCACAATCGCCAGCTCAGACCACTACTCGACCCATATTTCGTATGCCATGATCTATACGCCGGCAATGACTCGTCAAGCGATTTTCGACGCAATCGGAAAGCGGCATACGTACGGCGCGACCGACAATATCGCGCTCGAGTTCTGGATAGGGGATCACTTCATGGGCGATGAGTTCGCGGCATCGGCGCCGCAGAACATTCGCGTGAGGGTGCGCGGCACATCGCCCGTTTCGGCCGTGCACATCATTCGCGACGCGCGATACATCTACAAAATCGCGCCGCAAACGCGCGACGTCGATTTCGAATATCGCGACGTAGCGGCCGGCTCCGGACAGCACTGGTATTATGTGCGCGTCGAGCAAACGAACGGCGAACTGGCGTGGTCAAGCCCGATTTGGGTGCAGTACCGCTGAGCCTTCGCTAACAATCGCGATGACCGGCGAAATAGCGGTCGATGCCCGCCTTGTACTTCTCCGACAGCTCCGTCGAGAGGTCTTGCATCTCGGACCTGGACAGCGGCGTGAAAGTCTTCGCGGTTTCGACGTTTCGATTAATGAATTCGATCTTCGGCATTCCGATTACCGCGGCGGCAATGGGCAGCGACATCGAATAACGGATCAGTTTGTCAACGGGCGCCTTGTCCGTCAGCTTGTCCTGGGCGAAGATCTTCATGGCCGTGACGCCCATGTTCTTGCTCCGAGCTACGGGAAGCGCCAACGATTCGAAACTGGTCCGCGGGTTATCGTATTTCACGCCGGCGGCCATCCCGATGCGGGCGGCGTTGAGAGCCATCTGGGTACAATCGAGATCAAAACGCTCGAGGGCGGTCTTTAGCACCGCGGGATCGGTGTGGCAGGTGATGCCGATATGGCGCGCGACTTTCTGGTCGCGCAGCTTGTAAAGCCGGTTTAGCACGCCGTCTTTCGCCTCAATGGCGGCGAGATCTTCCGGCGTCGTCAGGCTATGCATGTGCAGCAGGTCGACATAATCAACCTGCAGGTTTTTGAGACTGCGCTCGATGATGCGCATAGCCTCGTCGCCATTGCGGGGCTCTACTTTCGTGGCGAGCCAAATGCCATTGCGTCCCCGCGATTTAAGAACCTTCCCGACTCGCTGTTCGCTTAACCCGTCGCCATAGCTTGCAGCCGAATCGATGTAGTTGATCCCCAGGTCGAGCGCATGATTGAGCGCGGCCAACGCCCGATCTTCCTCTTTGTATGCGAGGAAGCGGCTGCCCGCCCCAAAAGCAAGGATCGACACGCGCGCGCCCGTCTTGCCGAACGTACGCATCGGCATCGCAGATGCGCCCGCGGCCTTGGCCCCAAGCGTGGCGATGGCGGCGGATTCGATGAACTTACGGCGCGAAGTATTCATGAATTTCCGATCCCTCGACAGGTGTAGCACAACGCGGAGCAGACCGGGCGGCCCGCTAACTTACGCGAGCATCTTCGGCACCACGTTTCCCGCAACATCCGTCAGACGAAAATCGCGGCCCATGTGGTGATAGGTCAGACGGGTGTGATCGAGGCCCAGGCAATGGAGCAGCGTCGCCTGCAAATCGTGCACGTGCACCTTGTCCTCGTCGATCTTCATACAAAGATCGTCGGTCTTTCCAATAACCGTGCCGCCCTGGATGCCGCCGCCGCCGAGGAATAGGCTGTATGCCAACGGGTGATGGTCGCGCCCGGCGTTGTTGACGTCGCGCGGATCGCGAATTTCCACCATTGGAGTGCGCCCGAATTCGCCGCCCCACACCACCAGGGTATTGTCCAGCAGCCCGCGCCGCTTCAGATCCTGAATCAGCGCCGCGGTAGGCTTGTCGGCGATGGCGCAGTTCTTCTTCAGCTTGCGGTTGAGGTCGGTGTGATCGTCCCAGCTTGCATGCGTCAGCATTACGAAGCGCACCCCGCGCTCCACCATGCGGCGCGCCAGCAGACAATTGGTGGCGAACTGCCGCGTTGGTTCTTCGTTCACCCCATACATCGCCAGCGTCTCCGGCGTCTCCTTCGAAAAATCGAGCAGCTCCGGCGCCGCCATCTGCATCCGGAACGCCAGCTCATAAGACGAGATCCGCGACGCAATCTCCAGATCGCCGGTGCTCGCGTAATGTTCCTGGTTTAGATCCTGCAGCGCGTCGAGTCCGGCGCGCTGCATCTCGCCGCTGACGCCCGGCGGATTCGAAAGGTACAGCACCGGGTCGCCCGAGCTGCGGAAGACCACGCCCTGGTACGTGGAGGGCAAAAATCCGCTCGACCAGTTGGATGTCCCGCCGCTCGTCCCCACGCCCGAGGCAAGCACGACAAATCCCGGCAGGTTCTGCGACTCGCTGCCCAGGCCATAGAGCACCCATGCCCCCATCGTGGGCCGGCCCACCTGGATGCTGCCGCCGAACAGCAGCAACTGGCCGGGGTGATGATTGAACGCGTCCGTGTACATCGACCGCACCAGGCATAGATCGTCTGCGCACGAACCGATGTTGGGAATGTAGTCCGAAAATTCCGTCCCGCTCTTGCCGTAGGGCTGAAAGGTGCGCGGGCTGGCCAACACGGCCGCGTTCGGCTTGGTGAAGGCGAGGCGCAGGTCCTTGGTCATCGATGGCGGCAGCGGCTTGCCGCTCCATTTTTGGAGCTCCGGCTTGGGATCGAAGAGATCGAGCTGGCTCGGTCCGCCCTCCATGAACATGAAGATCACGTTCTTGGCCTTGGCGGGAAAATGGGGATTTTTCGGCGCCAGCGGGTTGATCTCCGGGGAGGCCGCGCGTCCTTCCCGCGCCATCAGTTCGGCCAGCGCCGCGATCCCGATACCACCGGCGCACTCCTGAAAGAAGCTGCGCCGCGTTTGAATTTTGCGAAACTCTTGTTCGGTCATAATGCCAGCTAAAGCTTATTCCCTCGTAATGAACTCGTCCAGGTTGAGCAACACGCGGCTCAACTCCACCCACGCCGCGGCCTCGGTTTGCGGCGCCCCTTGTATGCGGTTCGGAAACAGCGCAGCCACCCTTCGGGGGTCGTCTTTCAACGTGCGCAGCCTCTCATCGTAGTACTTGCCCAGCCGTTCCGCTTCGTGTGAGCCGGCATCGCGCCCCACCGTAACGCGCATCGCATAATTCAGACGATCGCGGAAGCCGCCCGCGGCCGCTCCTTCCCGCACCACGCGAAACGCGAGCCCCTGCGCGGCCTCGAAGAATACGGGATCGTTCATCAGGTCGAGCGCCTGGAGCGGGGTATTGGTGCGCTCGCGGCGCGTGCAGGAAAGACTGGCGTTCGGCGCGTCGAAGTTCATGAGCTGCGGATAGGGCGTAGTGCGCTGGAAATGGATGTAGAGGCCGCGCCGGTAGCGATCCGGCCCGCTCGATTCCACCCACTTCACCGAATTCGCATACGACAGCTCCGCCACTCCCTTCGGCTGCGCGGGTTTCACGCTCGGCCCGCCAATGCGCGTGTCCAGCAATCCGGCCGCCGACAGCGCTTCGTCGCGGATCAGCTCGGCCGGCAGCCGCAACCGCGATTGCCGCGCCAGCAGCGTGTTCTCGGGATCGCGAGAGACGAGCTCCGGTCGCGCCTTCGACGACTGCCGGTAAGTCGATGACGTCACTAACAGCCGCACCATTTGTTTCATGCTCCAGCCGCGCGCCATGTACTCGCTGGCCAGCCAATCGAGCAGCTCGGGATGCGTCGGCCGGTCGCCCTGCGTGCCGAAATCGTCGGATGTGTAGACGATGCCGCGCCCGAAGATTTCCTGCCAGATGCGGTTCACCGCCACGCGCGCGGTCAGCGGATTTTCCGGCGATACGAGCCAGCGCGCCAGCGCCAGCCGCGTCGCGGCTCCCGGCGGCAGCGGAGGCAGCACCGCGGGCGTATTCGGCCGCACTTCTTCGCCGTGCTCCCGCCAGTCGCCCTTCACGTGGAGGTACGTCTTCGGAGGCGTATCGTTTTCGAGCAACACCGGCGCGTAGCTGTAGGGCGGCATCTTGGCGTTTAGCTCGTTCAACTTGGTCCGCGCCTCTCCCAGCTTCAGGCCGGCGCAGTGCTGTTTGGGATACAGATTGCCGCAGGAGCCGAGGAATAATTCCGTCATCTGCTCCTGCTGCAACTCGCTGCGTTCGGCCGCAGGTTTGAACAGCACCTTGCGCGCGTTGTCCACGCTGTGCGTGAACTCGCCGTATGCGAAGCTCCAGTCGTCGTGCTCGCCCGGGTGCAGCGCGGCGTAGCGCAGCTTGTCTTCCCAGTCGGCCTGGTTCTCCGGGATGCGATACTCGTTCAGCAGCGCGCGCCGCTGCTCATCGTAGGTGGGCCGCGCCGCCAGGTAGGGTCCGATCTCGCCCGCCATGGGCGCGGGAATGTTGACTTCCTCCTGCGTATTGAAGAACGCGGTGAGCTGATAAAACTCCTTCTGACTGATCGGGTCGAACTTATGGTTATGGCATTGCGCGCAGCCGACCGTCAGCCCGAGCCACACCGTACCCAGCGTGGCCGCGCGGTCGAGTACCTGCTCATCGCGGAACTGCTCTGGATCAGTGCCGCCCTCGCGGTTGGTCAGGGTGTTGCGGTTGAAGCCGGTCGCGACCAGCGTGTCGATCGTGCGGTTGGGCAGTAGATCCCCGGCGAGCTGCTCAATGGTGAACTCATCGTAGGGCATGTCGCGGTTCAGCGCATCGATCACCCACTGCCGGTAGCGCCATGCCCACGGACGCGAGCGGTCCTTCTCATAACCGTCACTATCCGCATAGCGCGCCAGATCGAGCCAGTAGCGCGCCCACTTCTCGCCGTAGTGCGGCGAATCGAGCAGGCGGTCGACAACGCGCTCGTAGGCGTCGGGCCGATTGTCGCCGAGGAATGCTTCGATCTCCGGCGGCGTGGGCGGCAGGCCCGTGAGATCCAGGCTTACGCGCCGCAGCAGCGTCGTCTTGGCGGCCTCCGGCGAAGGCGCGATTCCTTCCGCTTCGAGCCGCGCCAGGATAAACCGATCAATCGGATTCCGTGCCCACGCGCCATCGCGCGGCGCAGGCGGCCGCGGGCGCCGTATTTTCTCGAAGGACCAATGCGCCGCAGTGGCCGGAGCGCTGCCCGCTGTCGCGGACCAGGCCGCACCTTGGTCGATCCAGGCGCGCAGCAGCCCGATTTCGGCCGGGCTGAGCCGTTGGCCTACTGGCGGCATCACTACTTTTTCAGCTCCCGAGACCATGCGGATAAGGCGGCTGGACGCGCTGTTGCCGGGCTGAATCACGCGCATCGCCGATTCCTTTTGGTCGAGCCGCAGATTGCTCATCTGCTGTTGCGGTCCGTGGCACAAATAGCAGCGCTGCTGAAGCAGAGGCTCAATATCGCGGCTGTACTCGGGAGCGCCCTTTGGGCCCGGCGCCGTCTGAGCATAGGAGAGAAAGCAGACCAAAGCCAGGGGCCACGCTAATCGCGCTCGGAGCATCGCAATCATTATAGGCCTGTTGGCGGGGCCATTATGATGTTGGTTGGCCTCGAGCACCCCGAAAATATCGCGCAGCTTCGGGACGAAAAAGAAACCAGGCGATCACGGCACAGAACAAGCAATGGATGGCGAATTCGCGGAACCCGTGAAAGGCGCTCAGGATTACGTGAAATACGATCCAGGCGAGCGCAAGCCAGCGCGCCCAATCGTGGCCTCGCAGCATAAACGCTCCACAGATAATCGCTAAGAACTCGATGAGTTCTACCCAGAGCGCGTCGTACTGAAACGCACCCCTCGCCTGGAACTCGGTGAAGTGGGAAGCAAATCCAATCGTGCCGACCGCTATATAAACGCATCCGAGGATGGTCACCGACAAGGGGCGTTTGTTCCGATTCATGCCAGTACGTCCAACATGGACCTTGCGGGCTCCCGTCGTTGCCCGGCCTTTCGTAAATGTAGCTCGTATGGAGCTGTGGGTGTCTACTTCAGCGCCCCGCCGGATTGCTCAGCTACTCCGGCGCGCCAGGATTCAGCGACTTTTGATAAGGTTCAGAAAAGGAAACTCATGCAAAAGATCGAAATTGCAGTTTTTGCGGCCCTCACAGTCAGCATGGCGCTGACTGCGTCCTATAGCTGGAGCCAGACAAGCCCAGGCACGGGCAGGCAAGCGAGAAGTATTCCGAGCGGAGGCTGGCAGGCCGATCCCGAGTGGATCAAGACAAAGTACGGAGGCTGGGGCGGTCCCGGAGTGAACCCCGCGCCGGGACCGATGGATACGATTCTGCTGAAGGACTGGGCGCCGAGAACCTCGGTGGTTGTACCGGAAACGTTCGTAGCCAAAGCGAAATATCCCGCCATCGACGTGCATGCCCACGTGAATGCGCGCACTCCCGAAGAGGTAACCGCTTGGGTGAAGACCATGGACGAAGTGGGCATCGCGAGGACAATAATTTTGACCGGAGCGACTGGGGCTGAGTTTGACAAGTTAGTCGACCTCTATCTGAAGCCTTATCCCACCCGCTTCCAGCTATGGTGCGGCATCGACACCACCGACATTGACAAGCCAGACTACCCCGCGCGGGCCGCCGCCGAACTGGAGCGGTGCTATCGAAAAGGAGCGCGGGGCACTGGAGAGTTGACCGATAAAGGCTGGGGCTTTGGGCGCGGCAACCATTTGCCGCGCGACAGGCGCCTGCACCCCGATGATCCGCGCTTGGACCTATTCTGGAACAAGGCCGCGGAATTGAAAATTCCGGCTAGCGTTCACATAGCCGATCACCCCTCCTGCTGGACGCCGCTCGATGTCTTCCAGGAGCGCACGCCCGATTATCAGCATTTCAGCCAATGGGGCAAGGATGTTCCGTCCTATCAGGACTTGATTGACATCCGTGACCGGTTGCTCGCCCGGCATCCCAAAACGTTATTTCTGGCGTGTCATTTGGGGAATCAGGGGAATGACTTGGCGACACTTAGTAAGGAATTGGACAAGTACCCCAATCTATACCTCGATATCGCGGCGCGCGATTACGAAGTGGGCAGGGCTCCGCGCGCAGCCGTCAAATTTCTGACAAAGTACCGCAATCGGGTACTGTTCGGGACCGACATGGGCCGCCAGGAGATTATGTATCGATCCTGGTGGCGGCTGTTTGAAACCGCCGACGAAAACATGCCTGGGCGGGTGTGGTGGCGCTATTACGGGCTGGATCTCCCGGCGCCGGCGCTCGAAGCGCTTTATCGCGGCAATGCCAAAAAGCTGTTGAATTGGCAATAGGCAGAAGCAGGGTCCGATCCTCAGTGGCTCGCCGCGGTTGCGACATATTGCTGGTACATATCGGCCAGTTGAGCCGGCGTGTATTCGCCATCGTAAATCACGACGCCATAGCGGAACGTGATCGATTTGCGCTCGGGTACCGTCCAGCTTCCATCCTGTTTGTCGTCCTTCGTGAATTCGCGGGCGGCGAACGGGTTGGCGGCCAGAAGACCATAAGCGCGAGCGTGCCAGGTGGTCGGATGCCGGAAGCTCGAAGGATGATCGAATGCCACCACGCCGACCTGCTTGCCGCCGACCATTCCTGAATAGTCGACCCAATCGGCCGGCTTGCCCCAAATCGCGGGTTCCCCCGTGGCCCCGTTCGAGTTGAGCATGTGGTCATGCGGGGTACTGAGGTCGGCATTCAGTCTGACGGCGAACGTGCCTTCCTTGGTGTCTCCGAAAACGACGGGGTTGGCCCCGGCATAAACGACGTACTCGCAATCGACGATGTTCCTGCGTTGATCTCCGCGGAAGGTGTAGGTCTGGGTCTCTTCGGCGAGCACGCGATTGTTCGGGTCCTCGAGCGTGTAGCGGGCGCGGATGATGCCGGATTCCGGTCCGCCTTGCACTTCCTCGAGTTTGACCAGCCGCATGTGGCCGTGTGCGCGCATGTACCGGATTTACCTCCGGCTCCTTTCTCGCCGCGGTAGCCGGCCGGCGAGAGGCATTGCTGAAGACAGCCTCCGACCAGAAGTCCACGGCGTCGATATCGCCGTGATCGAAATACAAGGGCCGCTGGTGCGGCTCGAAGCCGGGAAGCTTACGGTCGGCCATGGAGACGTCGTTGAAGACCGGGAAGGGCCTCGATACGACGACTCCAGCGGGGGTCCGCAGCGGCATCAGGAACGGCTTGGCCACGTCCTTATGAAAATAGTAAGTGGCAAACGGCTTACCGCCAATGACGATGTCGATCTGCTCCTCTCCGCGCTGCAGCTCGACCGAGGCGGCCATCATGGCGACGGATCCGGCAGCCATGACGATCGCCAAGCGGCACATGATATCAATGTTTTTTGAGTTTGGATTCATTCGCATATTAGAAACGCAGCAAGACAATCAGAAGCTGAGCCGCAGAAAGAACTGGATATGCCGTTCGTCGAAATCACGCCCCAGGTTCTGCGTGGACGTGATCGTGCTATAGCCTCCAAGGTTCTTGATCGTCCCGTCTGGGTTCAGAACCATATTCGAAACGTTGGTGCTGGGAAGACCGAAATGGGGAGTATTCGTGAAGTTGAAGGCTTCGAAGCGGAACTGCGCTTTAAGCCGCTCCTTGATGGGGAAATCGCGGGATACGGAAAAATCCATATTCACGGCGCCGGGGCCGCGCAAGTCATTGAACCCGGCGTTGCCGAAGGTTGCCGTAGTGATAGGAGCGAAAGCCAACGGATTGAAATAAGACGCGGTGGCGCCGATATTGCCGAGAATCTGAACATTGGGTAATACCTGGTTGGCTCGCTGCGTAGAGCCGGGCATGTTCAGGGACGTTCCCGAAGCGCTGACGCTAAACGGCAATCCGCTCAGGAACGATGCGAGCGAATTGATGCGCCAGCCGCCCAACACCGCCGCGGCCACGCCCCCGTTCAAATAAGTCTTTCCCCGGCCGAAAGGCAGTTCCCACATGCCCTGTAGCGAGAGATTATGCGTGCGGTCGAAGTTCTGCACGGCACGGTTCAAGGACCAGTAGGCATAGGCGTTCTCGCGCAGGCCGCTGTCGTCGTTGGCCGCCACGCCAATGGCTTTTGAAAGCGTGTAATTGGCCGCGAACTGAAACCCTTTTAGAAAACGGCGCTCCAGGCGGGCCTGCAGGGAATTGTACTGGTTTGTGCCCACGGGCTCGTAGACGGTGGTGGCCGCGGTCCGCCCCCACTGGATGTTTAGTGGCTCGCCGGCGGTACCAAGACCCGGCAATTGGCCCGCGTTGATGTTCACGGCCGTCATCGCGTCGGTGGAACGCGTCGCCACGTAGCCGGCCTGGGCGACAAATCCGTAGCGCAGCTCTTTTTGCAGCGTGAAATTCCAGGATTGAATATAGCCCCGGTTGAAAGCGGAATTATTGATGGTCGTGGTCGTAACGGCGCTGGGGATGGACAGTATGCCATTCCCGTATGAGGGAAGCGGCGTGACGGGAACTCCCTGTTCCAGCGTTCCGAGGGCGGCATAGGAGTTTGGCTGGTCATAGGTGGCGATGATCAGCGTCGGGTAGTTGTATTTCAAGGGCCGGTCGAGCGAATAGGGATCGTTGGTGATCCCATATCCCGCGCGGATCACGAAGCTCGATGAAACTCGATAGGCGATACCAAGCCGCGGAGCGAAAAGCTTGTCGCTCATGCGGACGTTGCAGCCGGCCGGGACGATCCCGTATCCGCAAATGTCCACCATGTTCGTATCCGGGTTATAGAGACCGATTCCCTGATCGAGGCGATGGGGCAGCGGATAATATTCCCAGCGCAGGCCATAGGACAACGTCAGCGACGGAGTGACGTTCCAGCGATCGCGGGCATACAGACCGTAACGCCACTGGCGCGTGGTAATGGCGTCGCACAAGCTTTCGGGACAGCCCACATTGGGCGCATAGATGGTGTTCTTTCCGGCGTTGGTGTACAGTCCCAGCAGGAACGTCGCATAGTTGTTGAATTGATTCGGGGACGGTCCGCCGGGAATCGATGTCGGGCCGCCGTTGAACAGAAAACCACCCATTCCAGCGGCATAACCACCTTCGGCCTGAATGTGGTTCATCGATACTTGGGAAAGGTCCAGGCCCCATCGAATATCATGCGTGCCTTTGATTTTGTCGAAATTCGCCACGTAATTGGTGGCGGGATCTTCGCGGTAATAGGGGAGGTATTCGCTAACGGTCCCAATGTCGTCGTAGCCGCTGACGGCGAACCTGGGAAGGCCGCCCTGATAATGCGCGGGCCCGTTGGTTCCGGGAATTCCCAGGGCCAGACCGGATTGCTGATTCAAGCCCGGAATCTCGATATTGGTTCCGAGGCGCGACCAACCCACATATGCATCCAAGATGAATGTGGGGCTGAATAGATATGTGCCTGCAAATGTCAGGCTGAAGGTATTGCCCCAGCCGTGCCCGGGATTACCGCCCTGGCTGGCAACCTGCGTGCCGCCGAGAGCTCCGAAAACGGGCGGATTTTCCATGTTGAAGTGCAGCATGCCGAAGCGAACGAAGGTCGAGAACTTGGAGGAAGGATTCCAGTTCAATTTGGCATCCGCGCGCGTACGGTCGAAAATGTAACTGCCGCTGTCATAGTAATTGCTCGACAACAGGTTTGCTCCCAGGTTCGGGAGCGGCGTCATGTTGGCCAACTGGGCGGCAATCGGATCGATGCGAGATGCGGGAATGATCTGATTGGGGAAAGGGGTTCGGCCCACGCCCGTGGCCGGGTTCCCGGTCGCAGGGTCATAAATCGGATTGTTCTGGCCCTGCATATTGCCGCTCTTGATGGCGGCGGTTGGCACGGTCGCAATATAAAAAGCGCTCTCGCGGTCGTCGGTCTGCTCGAAGCTCCCGAACCAGAACAGCTTGTCCTTTTTAATGGGGCCGCCGGCTGCGCCGCCGAAATCGTTGTAGACGAACTTAGGTTTCGACTGGCTGGAGGGCAGGAAAAAGGGCCGGGCGTTGAGGTGCTGGTTGTCGTGTTCCGCAAAAGCCGCGCCATGCAGCTCGTTGGTTCCGCTCTTGGTCGAGACGTAAATCGCAGCGCCCCCCGCCAAGCCTGTCTCGGCGTCGAAACTGTTGCTGACCACGTTTACGGTTTCGATCGCCTCAAGGGTAGGAACGTAAGCGGATTCATGGGGGAGCCAGGGATTGATCGATTGCGCGCCGTCGATTTTCGTATTGTTGATATTGAAACTGGCGCCATTGACGTTAAATACCAGCGCCTTTGACGGATTCGAAGGCGTTGAATTGTAGGTGGATTGTATGCCGCCGAAACCGGGCAGCGTCACGAACAGTGTCTGGTAGTTTCGCCCGATGGACATGGGCAGGTTGGCGAGTTGAACGCTGGTTACGGTGCTGGAAACTTCGGCCCTGTCCGTCTGAAGCGCCGACGCAGTGCTCGAAACGGTGATCGACTCGGTCACCGCGCCAACGTTCAAGGTGACGTCGATACGTTCGGTGTTGCCGGAAACCACCACGATGCCGGTCCGCGTCGAAGCGTTGAACCCTTCTTTTGAAACATTCAGGACATAGGTCCCCGGCAATACCGTCGCGAAGTCGTATCCACCTTCCTCGTTTGTAACAGCCTCGCGGGACTGCTGCGTTTCGCTATTTGTCAGCGTCACCTTTGCCCCGGTCACAATCGCCTGGCTGGCATCTCTGACGTTACCGACTATGGAGCCGTACAGAGTTTGGGCGTGGCAGATTTGCGCAACGCCAAATGCCATTATTAAGCCGAGAAGGGTCAGCTTCAGATCGCGGTTTTTCATTGCGTCGCCTTTCTAACGCGCTCGGCGGAGCGCCTGTTTCAGGTCCCTCCTGAAGCAAGGGAATTACATATGCTATACACCAAGTGAACGGAAAAGGCAAGGAAGCCGTGTGGCGCCCGGCCGGTGCTTTCCGGGCGGCGGACGCTTCGCGGGTTTATTCCGTTTGTAGTAAAATTACCCGAGGGTTCTTGCCCCAAAAAAGGAGAAATCGCATGGAACGAAGGCATTTTCTAGCGACCTCGGCGGCTACGGTTTTGGCGCGGCGAACCGCCCTGGCGAGCGCGAATGACACCGTCCGAGTGGCCTGCGTGGGGGTTCATGGGCAGGGCCGGAACCACATCAAGGCCTACTCCAACATGCCCAATGTGGAAATCGCGGCCGTGTGCGACGTGGACGAGTCGGTGCTCAACGCGCGCTTGCAGGATATCGAGAAGTTGGGGAAGAAGCGGCCGGTGGGCTACACCGATTTGCGGAAGCTGCTGGAAGATAAATCGATCGACGCCATTTCGATTGCGACGCCCAACCATAACCATGCCCTGCAAGCGATCTGGGGCGTCCAGGCGGGCAAGGATGTTTATGTGGAGAAGCCGTGCGCCTACAATATTTTCGAAGCCAGACAGTTATTGGCCGCTTCGCAAAAATATGGCCGCATGGTGCAGCACGGAACCAATGGCCGCTCGTCGCTGGTGATGCAAGAAGCGGTGAAGCGAATTCGCGAAGGCGTCATCGGCGATCCCTACATGTCGCGCGGGCTGGTCTACAAGTGGCGCAATACCATCGGACGTACTCCCGTGGAGCCGGTACCCGAAGGCGTGCATTACGATCTCTGGCTGGGGCCGGCGCCGAAACATGCGTTCACGCGCAACCGCTTCCACTACAACTTCCACTGGTTCTGGGATTATGGCAACGGCGATATCGGGAACCAGGGCGTACATCAGATGGACGCGGCGCGCTGGTTGCTGGGAGTGACTTATCCCACCAAAGTCAGCGCGATGGGCGGCCACTACATGTTCGATGACGACCAGGAGACGCCGAACACGATGACGTCCAGTTTCGAGTTTGACGAGGGCGGTAAGAAAAAACTGCTGGTCTTTGAGGTGCGTCACTGGATCACCAACGGCGAGGCCGGCATCGTTTCGCGGGGCGGCCCGAACAGCAACCCGGACGTGGTTGGCAACATCGTTTACGGCCCGCAAGGCTATCTGAGCACGGCGGGCGGTTACAAAATCTTTCTCGGCAAAGAGCAGCAACCCGGACCCGCGCCGGAAGCCACGCGCGGCGGCGACAACTGGGCAAATTTCATTCAGGCCGTGCGCAGCCGCAACCACTCCGACTTGAACGCGCCCATGGAAGAAGGCGTGCCCTCAGTCGTGCTGATCCACTTGGCGAACATTTCGTATCGCTTGGGGCGCACCTTGCATTTCGATGCCGCGACCATGAGCTGCAAGGACGATCCGGAAGCCAACCGGATGTTCACGCGCGCCGCCTATCGGGTTCCTTTCGTGGTTCCCGAAAAGGTGTAGGGCGGGTGATCAAAGTACTGGCGCTGCTTGCCGCTGCGTGCTTGAGCGCGCTGGCCGCCGATAATGTCTTGACGCCCGCGGAAAAGCAAGCGGGCTTCCGGTTGTTGTTTGACGGCGAGACGTTTCGCGGGTGGCGCGATCCTGCGCGCGAAAATCCCCCGGGCACTTCCTGGGTCGTCGAAAACGGCTGCCTGAAGACGACCGCGAAGCCGCGCATCAAGGAAGACCTGATCACGGAGCAGTCGTTTGGAGATTTCGAGTTGACCTTCGACTGGCACATCTCGGCGCATGGCAATACGGGAGTCAAATACCGGCTGCAGCGCGCCGTTTTCGTAGACAACACGAAGGTAGACCGCGGTGCAGGGTTCGAAACGATGCTGGAGCGCGAAGTCACGTCGCCGCTTTCGGATCGGGACAAAATGGCTCCGGACGCAACAGGCGAGGTCTACACGATCGCTTACGAGTTTCAGTTGATCGACGATGCCGGCTATCCAGGCTTGAATACCAGGGATGGCGGCGTGCATGCAACCGGGGCGTTGTACTCGATGATCCCACCGCGCAAAAAGGCGGCGCACCCCGCGGGGGAGTGGAACCATTCGCGACTGGTAGTGAAGGGCGATCATTTCGAGCACTGGATCAACGGCGTCGAGGTGCTCGACGGCTCCTTATCGTCGGCTGAAGCGCGCGCCGGGACAGCTAAGCGCTGGGCCGCCGCGCCGGCGATCCGTGAGATATTGGACCATGCCAAACCGAGCGGTCCTATTACGCTTCAACATCATGACGCCGAAGTGTGGTTCAAGAACTTGAAAATACGGTTGCTGTAAGAGTGCGACGTGGAGGTGACAATGAGTGAGTCTCGCCGCGATTTCTGGAAGCGGCTGCCGCTGTTGGCGGTTTCGGCCGGAGCGATTCAAAAAGCTCAGGCGCAAAGCCATGAACACCCGAGCTTGCGTTTTCCGACTAAGCCGATCGACCGTCTTGCAGTCACTTCCTATCCTTTTCGGGCATACATTGTAAGCGCCACAAACCGGGGTCGAGATAACAGTAAGCCGGGCATGGACCTGACGGAATTTCCGGGCATGATCGCCAAAGAGTTTGGGGTCTACAATATCAATCCATTGGGTGATCACTTCGCGTCCACGGATGCAAGCTATATCGGCTCTTTACGGACGGCGATCGAGAAGGCCAATTCCCACATCGTCGATCTCGGCCTCTCTTCGGGAAGGTTTTACGATCCGGACGCATCTGAACGCGCGCGTGGCGTCGACTATGGACGAAAATGGATCGATATAGCGGTCCAGATTGGATCGCCGAGCGTTCGGCAGCATATCGGGGGGCGGCAGGGCGTCAAGCCGGATGTCGCGTTGGCCGCCGATAGCCTGGGACAGCTTGCAGAGTACGGCGCGAAACAGAACATAGTGGTGAATCTTGAAAATGATAGCCCGGGCGCGGAAGATCCATTTTTTATTTTGGAGATCATCGAAAAGGTCAACAGCCCCTATCTTCGCGCCTTGCCCGATTTCGGCAACTCACTCCGAGCTTACAGCCCAGAGGAGAACCAGCGGGCCTTAACCGGCTTATTTAAGCATGCTTATAACATGTCGCACGTGAAGCATATAATTGGATCGCGAAATGGACAACAGCAGACGGTCGATGTCGAGAAGATTTTCGAGATAGCCAAAGCGGATGGGTATAAGGGGTACTTCTCGATGGAAACGGGTGATGCCGATCCGTATAAGGGTACCAGGGAGCTGGTTCAACTAAGCTTGAAGTACCTGGTGTGATGTTACTGATGTGCGCGGTAGACGATACGCCCGTCGAGGATGGTCATGACGGGTTCAATGTCCTTAATTTGATTTTCCGGACACGCCAGGAAGTCGCGATCGATCACGACTAAGTCGGCGAATTTTCCGGGTTCGATACTACCCCGTTCTTTCTCGGCAAATTGTATGTATGCCGCCCAGATCGTGTGCGTCTTGAGCGCCTCGGCGCGAGAGATGCGCTGCTCGGGGTGCATGACCTCGCCTTGAGAAGTGAGTCTGGTCACCTCGGTCCACATGCTTAGGAATGGATTATACGGATTGACGGCATGGTTCTTGTCGTGCCCGATCATGTGATCGCTGCCGGCGGCGATAACGATGCCCGAGTCGATATAGGAGCGCAGCGGATAGAAATACTTCATGCCGTCGTAGCCGAATACTTTTTCAAGCGCCGGTCCATCGAGATATAGCCAAGGCGCCTGCACATCGGCGAGGATGCCCATCTTCTTCATGCGCGCAATCGCCTGAGGACTTTGGAAACTTGCGTGGATAAGATGGGAGCGGGTGGGCGCAATCGGCTTTTCGCGATCGAGAGCCTCGAGAGTATCCAGGAAAACGTCGACCGCGCCGCCGCCCTGATCGTGCGTCGTGAGTTGCCAACCATGGTTGCGCGCCGTCCTCATCACCGCGAGCAACTTGGCCGGAGGAACAAATAATTGGCCGCGATCGTCCGGGTCGGTCTTGCCATATAACTGCTTGCCGAATGCGCCGTAGGGGTAGCGCTGGTAAGCGGTGCCGATGGTCATTCCGCCGTCGAGAGTCAGTTTGAAGGCCCCGAACTTCAACCAGGAGTCGCCAGTGTTGGTGTGAAAATCCGCGTCTTCGATCTCGCGCTGCAATACGGCCGCGGGCGGCGACGCGTCCGGCCGCCACGTCAACACGGCGCGAATCGGCAATCGCCCGTCCGCTTTCAATTTCCGGTAGACGGCGATCTGCTCGGCATCCACGGCGCGATCGCCAACAGTGGTGAGCCCGGCCGCGATGTAGCGCTTAAGCTGCTGCTCCAGAGCGTCCAGCTTCTCGGCTTCGGTGAATTTCTCGGTGCGATCCAGGCCCTTGATGAGAGATGGCGCATTTTTCAGGATTCCCGTGGGCTCGCCGTTGGCGTCCTTCACGATTTCGCCGCCTGGAGGGTTCGGCGTATTGCGCGTGATGCCGCATTTTCGCAGAGCATACGAATTCAGGATCACGAGATAGCTGGCGTCGAAAAGGACGGGATGATCGGTATCGACGTCCAGCAGCTCCCGCGTGGGCATGCGCATTTCTTTGAGGCGCGTCGGGAAGGTTCGCGGGACGACAATCCACTCGCCTTTCGGAGTTTTCGCGGCCTGTGCGCGGATGTAATTCCTCACGGCCTCAAAAGAATCGAGCGGCGGAAGCGGGCCGCGAAACTCGCTCAGCCCCGCTTCAAGCGCGTGGACGTGCGCGTCAACCAAACCCGGCAGCACGGTGCGGCCATGCAGATCGATCACCTCGGTCTTGGGTCCTCGCTCCGAGCCCAAGACCGACGCATCGGATCCCACGGCGACGATCTTGCCGGACTTCAGCGCGACTGCCTGCTGGATACTGAAGCGATTATCTACGGTGACGATCTTCCCGTGATCGAGAATGAGGTCCGCGTCCGCGGCCATAAGGACAGCCGGGAATCCTGCGCAGAGTAGCGCGAGCCGGAAGAATTTCTTTTGCATGCCAAATACGTTCATGAAAGAGAATATTTTCTCATGCGTTCAGCCGCAGCTTCAACCGCGCAACACATTGCGGCTTTCTTTCTAAGGGACTATACTTCCTCCATGAACAGGCGATATTTTCTCGGATCCGCGGTAACGGCCGGGGTTGCGCTGCGCTCCAGAGCGCTTGCGAGCGCAAACGATACCGTTCGCGTAGCGTGCGTGGGCGTGCATGGCCGGGGCCGCAGCCACATCCACGCTTACAGCCAAATGCCCAATGTCGAGATCGCAGCGATGTGCGATATAGACGAATCGGTGCTTCAATCCCGCCTGAACGACGTCGAGAAGGCGAAGGGAAAGCGTCCCGCCGCATACACAGACATACGGAAGCTGCTCGAGGACAAGTCCATCGACGCAATATCTATCGCCACGCCCAATCACAGCCACACGCTACAGACGGTCTGGGGCTGCCAGGCGGGCAAGGACGTGTATGTTGAAAAGCCTTGCTCGCACGACATGTTCGAGGCGCGACAGATCGTGGCCGCCGCCGAGAAATACAATCGCATTGTGCAGCACGGTACGCAGCAACGCTCCGCCATAGGGCGGGAAGCGGTCCAGAAAATGCGCGACGGTCTCATCGGCGATGTTTACATGGCGCGCGGTTTGTGCTTCAAACATCGCGATACCATCGGCCGCAAGCCGGTCTCACCGGTCCCACCTGGCGTGCATTACGACCTTTGGCTGGGGCCCGCCCCGGAGCACGCGTTCACGGCCAACCGGTTTCACTACAACTGGCATTGGTTCTGGGATTACGGCAACGGCGATTTGGGGAATCAAGGGGTGCATCAGGTTGATGCCGCCCGTTGGGGTCTTGGCGTGAAGTATCCGGTGAAGGTAAGCGCCATTGGCGGCCACTTCATGTTCGATGACGACCAGGAGACGCCAAACACTCTTAGCGCCAGCTTCGAATTCAACGACAACGGCAAGAAGAAAATGATGACGTTTGAGGTGCGTCATTGGATCACCAATCACGAGGCCGGCATTACGCGCGACGATCCAAACACTGTAGGCGTCATTTTTTATGGCTCGAAAGGATACCTTGCCCTGTGGAGCGAGGATTCCGGCAAATACGAGAGTTTTCTAGGACGCGAGCAGGAGCCAGGGCCGTCGGGCAAGGACCTGGGCGACCATTTTGGCAATTTCATCGGGGCCGTCCGCAGCCGCAAGCACTCGGACCTGAACGCGCCCATTGAGGAAGGCGCTATCTCGACGACGCTGGTTCACCTTGCGAACATCTCTTATCGCCTGGGTCGCACGTTGCATTTTGACGCCGAAAGCTATTCCTGCACCGGAGACGAGGAAGCGAACGGAATGTTCCGGCGAGTATACCGGCGGCCATTCGTAGTTCCCGAGAAGGTCTAGTTAGACGAATTTAAACCCGAGTGGCTCGACATAGACGGCATCTTCAAATCAAAGGTCCGTATTAGATACAAGATCAATATTGCCGCTAGGATTGGAATGACGCTGGCGGCGACCAGGATGGGCCGAAAGGAAAAGTGATCGGAGATGACGCCAGTGAGGTACGTCGCGCCAATAGTTCCGATCCCGGCGCCCGTGCCGCTCATGCCGCTCACCGTCGCGACGCTGCCGGCCGGATAAAGATCCGCCGGTAACGTCAGGATGATCGTCGAGAAGGCCGCGTAGGATAGCGTGGCTACCGCCAATGAACCGATGAGCCAAGCCAAACCGCCGACGAACGCTGGAAGAGCAATGACCGCCATGCCGACTGCTCCCGCAATGCAAACCGCTTTGCGCGATCGGCCCACCGTCCAGCCACGCTGAATCAGGTAACTGGAAATTCCGCCGCCGGCAAAATTGCCGAGATCCGCCGCCAGGAATGGAATCCAGAAGGCAAGGAGATTATCTTTTGGCGAGTACCCTCGAGCTACGAGAAGAATCGCGAGCCAGTCGGTGATGAAGAACCAGACGGGATCGGTCAGGGTTTTCGACAGGATAACGCCCCAGGTCTGCGGCAGCCGTAACAGCGTCGCATAAGGCAGTCGCTCGCTTTCCTCCGAGGAGGATTTCGTTGCACGGCCCGAAAGAATCAACTCTCTTTCCGCCGCGGAGAGGCGCGGATGATCTTCCGGCCGGCGATAGACGGCGCGGAAGAGTGGAATCCATAACAGGCCGAGAACTCCTGTCACGATAAAGGCCGGCCGCCAACCTCCCGAGACGCGGTAAACCCAATAGACAAGGAAGGGCGCGACGGCAGCTCCGATCGCGGAGCCGCTATCGAAAAGCCCGACGGCCCATCCGCTTTCCGATCGCGGAAACCATTCCGCGACCGTCTTTGTCGCTCCGGGCCAGTTTGCGGATTCGCCCGCGCCCAAAAGAAAACGAAACGTGCATAGGCTGCCCAGCCCCGAGGCGGTCGCGGCAAGGATCGCCGAGATGGAGTAAAACCCTACCGTGAGGCTCAAGCCTTTGCGGATGCCTACGGTGTCCAGGAAGCGGCCGGAAACGCTCTGGCCGAGAGCATAGGCGATTCGAAAGGAGATAACCAGGAGGGCGAAAGTCTCGTTGTTCCAGTGAAAGTCGCGCTTGATGTCGGGCCCAAGAACGTTGAGAGTTTGGCGGTCGATGTAGTTGATGACAGTGGAGAGAAACAGGATCAGGCCGATATACCATCGCAATCGGCGGATGGGATGTTTCATGAACCCTGTTTAGCGAGCCCTATCGTATACAACTTTTCCCCCCACCACGGTCCGGAGGGTTTCAATGTCTTTGATCTCATCTTCGGGACAGGTCGCGTAGTTCTTCGAGATGACGGCAAGGTCCGCCAATTTTCCCGCCTCGATCGATCCCTTTTCTTTTTCCGCAAACATCAAGTAGGCGCCGTTCCAGGTCCACATCTTAAGAGCTTCCATGCGGCTAATGCGCTGCTCGGGATTGAGAACCTTGCCGTCCACCATTTTGCGTGTGACCGCGATCCACATGCCAAGAAAGGGATGGTAGGGATTGGTCGCTTGCCGCGGGTCGAACCGGATCATATGGTCAGATCCTCCACCAACGACGATTCCCGCGTCGAAAAGCGACCGGAGAGGCTGAAAGTCCTTCATGCGTTCGGGACCAAAAACGTCTTTGATCGCCGGACCGTCCAGATACAGCCAGAACGGCTGAATATCGAAAACGACGCCGAGCTTTTTCGCGCGCTCAATCGCCTGAGCATTGGGAAAGTTCCCGTGAGTCACGGTGAAACGGCGGCCGGCGATGGGCACAAAGCGATTCGCGTACTCGTAGGCATCGAGCAGCAGGTCGGTGGCGCCGCCGCCGGTGGTGTGCGCGGTCATCTGCCAGCCCAGCTCGGCTGCCGTTTTCGCCATCTCAAAAAGATTCTCCTTGGGTACCGACAGGACGCCGCGGTAACCTGGCTCCGTAAACCCGTATATCTGCGTATGCGGGCCGTATGGCTCGCGAAGATAGGCGGTGCCGATCAGAATTCCGCCGTCGGCGATGGTCTTCAGATTTCCAACGCGAAGCCAGTCGTCGCCCCAGCCCGTAAAGAATGGAATACGTTCAATCTCGGCGCGCACCTGCTCTGGCGTACCCTGCGCTGGAATGAGGTAGGTGACGTAACTGCGCGCCGTTAGTTGGCCCGACTCGTACAGCGTCTGATAGGTGCGAAAGCCCTCCGGCCCTTCGGATCGGTCGATGATGCTGGTAATACCGACCGAGTTATAATGCGCGAGCATGCTCTTGAGCGCCCAGAGCCGATCTTTTGCCGTGACCAGACGCGCACTGCGTACCGAGCGCAGTAATTGTGGAGCGCCGAGGATCAAACCATTGGGCTCGCCCTTCTCGTCTTTCGCGATCCGTCCGTTGGCAGGCTGCGGCGTATCTCGCGTGATGCCGAGCTTCTTGAGAACCGCCGAGCTTAGAACTGCCGCATAGCCGTTGTCCGCCACGACTTCCCGATCCGGCGCGGCGGCATCCAGCTCGTAGCGGGTCGGATAGCGGTGGTCGATGAGGCGAGTCGAGTAGACCTTAGGAACGAAGATCAGGCGGTCTGGCGGAAGCTTTTTGTCCTGAGCTCGGATATAGGACTGCAACTCGGCTATGGAATGGATCACCGGGATCGGCCCATCGATCTCGCTCAGGGCCGCTCCGATCGGATGCACATGCGTCTCGATAATGCCGGGCACGACGCATTTCCCGCCGAGATCGATGCGCTCGGTGCGTGGCCCGGCGGTCTTGAGCACCTCGGCGTTCGATCCGACCGCGGTGAATCGTTCGCCGCGGATCGCGACAGCCTGTGCGGACGGCCGGCCGGGAGCCATCGTGATAATCGAGGCGTTGTAATAGATAACGTCGGGCGGGGTTTGGGCCAAGGCGGCGAACGATGCCAGGAAAAACAGGGCGGGCGCGTGAAGTCTATTCGTTTTCATGAGCGGCTTAGCGATTTTCCCACAATCGGCTCCGGCATTTCCCGCCGCTCGCTTTTCGCCTCGATGCGCTTCGCCGGCATACAGAAGCCGCAAAGAACGAGCCTACAGAGCGTTTGGGTCGAGCTGAGTTCCCGCGGCGATCCTTGTTCTTGGCGCGCCAAAACGGGCGCAGACCCACGGCGCGCGCATCGGCGCCATGAGCGAGCAGCAAATTAAGGATGAGTCCTTGCGCGGCGCCCGAGCCGAGAGACGGTGGAGTTGAGCGGTCTAGTCTACAAGCTGGCCGATCTCTTTCTTACTATGGGATAAATTACCGCGCCCGCAATGACAATAATCAGGCCGGGCCATGTGGTCGAAGGACGGTAGGCGAATAGAATCGCCAGAATGATGGCCGCTCCAGCGACGTAGAGCGCCGGAACGAGCGGGTAGCCGACGACTTTATAGGGACGCTCGGCATTTGGCCGCGTCCGGCGGAGGCGGATGACGCCGGCGATAGTAAGGATGTAGAAAATCAGGGCCGCCGAGACGACGTAATCGAGGAGATTGCTGTACAGATTTCCATATTCACCCGTCTTGCGATCAAACGTGCGCGGCAGAACCAGAACCGCGGCCCAGATTCCTTGCACCACGAGCGACCAGCCGGGCACGCGCGCGCCATTCAGCACACCAGCGCTGCGAAAGAATAACCCGTCATGGGCCATCGCGTAATAAGCGCGAGCCCCAGCGAGGACCAGGCTATTGGTGCAGCCGAACGTAGATATCATGATGGCGATCGCCATTAATACGGCGCCGAGTCCCGGAAAAATGTGTTGCAGCACCGCGGTCGCGACGCGATCGGATGGCGCATGCTGGATGGCCGGCAAGGGCAGCACGGTCATATACGCGACGTTCGCGAGGATGTATAGAACGCTGACGGCGGTGCAGCCGAGCGCCATGGCGAGCGGCATGGTGCGCCGGGGATCGCGAACCTCGCCCGCGACGAAGGTGATATCGTGCCAGGAATCGGCCGAGAACAGCGAGCCGGATTGCGCTACGCACAACGCCACCATGAGGCCGAAGGCGCTTCCGGCTGCGACGCCGAGCGAGGGATCGAAAGCGCCGAGGGACCAGAAGTGGCCGAAGTTGACATGAACTGCGTTTCGGTTGAGACCGAACGTCAGGCCCGCGACAATAAGCGCGGCCATGGCCAGCGTCTTTGCGGAAGTGAAAACGTTCTGCACGATTTTGCCGTACTCAAGACCGCGCGTGTTGGTCCACGTCAACAATGCGATGACGCCGATGGCGACCACTTGCGCTGTGGACAGCGATAGCGCGTACCGCGAACTGATGTGAATGGGCGCGATGATGTAATGATTCTCACCCACGGCGGGCCACAGAACGCCCAAAAAACGCGCGAACGCGACTGAAACAGCGGCGATGGTTCCGGTTTGTATCACCGTAAAGGATGTCCAGCCGTAGAGAAAACCCCACAGCGGCGAATAGGCTTCCCGGAGGTAGATATACATGCCGCCGGCGCGCGGCATCATCGAGGAGAGCTCGCCATAAGAGAGCGCGGCGGCGACGGTGAGGAGTCCGGTGATGGCCCATGCGACCAGGAGCCAGCCGGGGCTGTTTATGAGACGCGCCATGTCGGCCGACACGATGAAAATGCCGGAGCCGATCATGATTCCCACGACGATCATCGTGGAGTCGAACAGGTTCAGGCCGCGGACGAAGCCGGCGTCGGTGGCGGCGCTCGCCTGCGCCGATTTGATGGGCCGGGTCGCTTTCATGGGCTGCGCCCGCATTAAGGAATTACCGGTCCATAGAAGAGCCAGTTGGAGCCGAAGTCGCGCGCGAGCTTTTGATGCGTAAGACTGGCGCGGATCAACTCGACCGGCATACGGCCCTCTTTGAGGATGGCATCGTGGAATTGCCGATTCGTCATTTTGCCGGAGTCGACCAGTTCCTTGTGCAACGCGTAAAGCTGCATGCCGCCGAGAAGATAGGCGGCCTGGTACAGCGGCGAATAACTTCCGTTCAGTGACCGGCGCACTTCCCCAATGGCGTTATCGCGCTCGTGACCGACGCGGTCTACCAGGAAATCGACCGCTTGTTGCGGCGTCATTTTCCCCAAGTGGAAACTGAGCGAAAAAATGATGCGGGCGCAGCGGTGCATTCTCCAGAACAGCGCTCCGATGCGGTCCTCCGGCGTTTTTTGAAAATGCATGTCCCACATCAGCATTTCCCAGTAGAGCGACCAGCCTTCCGTTAAAAACGGGGTGTTGAATATCTGGCGATAGGGATGATGGCGCGCCGCCATAAAGAGCTGCAGCTCGTGGCCGGGGATCAGTTCATGAAAAACCGTCGCGCGCGAGAAGGGGATATTATTGCCGCGCATGCTCATCAATTTCTGCTCGAACGTCATGGATTCGACGGGGTAGGAGACGCTCATCACTTCGCCGCCGGTGAAGAAGGGATTCACGAGCTGGCGCTCGGGCGTCATCATTTCCATGCGCCACGTTTCGCGCGCCAGCGGCGGAATGGTGATCAGATCGTGCTGATCGATGAACGCTTCGGCTTCGCGCTCCAGGTCGCGAATGAGCTGCGGCTGTTTGCCGGGCTCGACGTACATGTTCTTGACATGTTCCAGCGCTTTCTTCCAGTCGTCGCCGTAACCGAGCTCGTTCGAGGCCTGCTTCATCTGCTCCTCGCACCAGGCGAATTCTTTGTTCGCGATGGCGATGAGCTGTTCGGGCGTGTACGGGATCATTTCACTGGCGAGCTCGCTCATGAGGCCGTCGCGGCCGATTGGATCGCCAATGATGTCGTCGGTGGAATCCATGCGGCTGGGGTCGGGGCGGGTTACGGGCGGTACGGGGAAACCGGGAAGCGGGAGCGGCGGCTCGTGTATGCCGGCTACCTGGACGCGCAGAAATGTCGCGTATTTTGCAAGTGCGGCATCGGCCTGTTTATAGGATTCGGCCGCCCACCAGGTGAACATCGGGTCATAACCGTTGTAGAAATCAAACCAGCGTTTCAGGACGGAGCGGAGCGAAATCACTTCTCCCGCGGCGCGATTCGCGATCGTTTTATCCTGCGGCGAGGACTTCAGCGCGGTTTCCGTCGCGCGTTCGAGCGCGGCAGCCTCTTTTGCGAGCGAGCTGAGCGCGCGGGCCGAGTTTTTCGGATCGGCCGGGTCCATGCGGCGGCGCGATTCCTCGAGGTCGACAATCGTCTTCGTGAAGGGCACTAAAGGCGCGGCCTCGACTTGGTGTTTCTCGTGCAGGTCGAGTTCCCGGAGATCGTGGTCGAGGTAATTACGGAACAGGATGTAATCGATCTTGCCGTCCTGGCCCATGGCGTCGAAATTCAGTGTCGGAAGACGGTCTAGCCACTCGGAGTCGAATTTCCGCATGCGATCGCGGCGCGATGCGGAAAGATCGATGGAATAATAACGGAGCAGAAGGCCGCGGTCGGCGGCGTAACGCTCAATCAAGGGGCGCATTTCGCTCGCCGATCCGGTGGCTTCGGGGAGGCTCGCGGCGTGCGCGGTAAAGAGGCGCGCCGCGAGAAGGCACGCGGCGGCGATCGGGAAATGTTTCATGAGAGCTCGGCCTGAATTTTTATGACGGATGCCGCGGGAATGCGGATGCGCAGCTCGCCTCCGGAAGCTTCTACGGGGAGCGCCGCGGGCTTAATGGCATCGGGTTGCGAGAAGTCGTTATGCGCGTGAATATCGGGGCCGCGGAGCACCACGGCTTTCGCGGAATTCACGGTGGCGCCCGGAGACGTTCACGCTTGTTTCAAGCGGTTCGCTCAAATGCGTGTGCGCGGCCGTGATCGTCAGCGTGCTGCCGGAGCGCGATGCGGAGCCTGCCAGCCGGACAACGGAATGGGGCTTGCTTTCTTGCGCGCCAGCCGCCGTTGCGTAGCCTGCATCCGGCGCGGCGAACATCGTGCGCAATGCTTCGCCGTCCAAATGGTCTTTATACATGGTGAAGACCTGGTAAGTCGGCGTGACGCAAAACTTGTCGCCATCGGCGAGAAACAAAGTTTGAATGCAGTTGACAAGCTGCGCCGCGTTGGCCATCGCGATCTTGTCGGCGTGGCGGTGAAAAGTATCGAGCGTCAACGCCGCGACAATCGCGTCGCGCATCGTGGGAACGCTGCCGAAGAGATGCGACTGGAGCGACCGCGGTGGTGTCGTGGTGCCAGTCTCCCCACTCATCTACGACCAGTTTGACGCGATGTTCGCGATCGAACTCGCCCATCACGCTCCAATGCCGATTGATGAGATCCTCCATGCGATTGGCGCGATCGAACAGCTCGTAGGCATTGTCCGCCGTGAAATCGAGCGAATCGCCTTTTCCCGTGGTTCCGCAGTAATAGTGCAGCGCCCAACCCCAGACTTTATTCATCGCGGCGGAGCCTTTTTCCGACAGACTGGAGAAGAAGCCGCGGGACCAATTGTAGTCGGCGCCGTTGGGACCGGAGGCGATGAACGAAAGCGGCTGGTTATAGGTGGGGGTCCAGGCCGTGAATTTGCGGAATTCAACCGAGTACTCCGCGGCGGTCATTTCGCCGCCGCAGCCCCAGCTCTCATTACCCACGCCCCAGTAGCGAACGTTGAACGGATCCGGCGATCCGTTGGCCGCGCGGCGCACGGCGGCGACTCCTGCGTGCGCGGGGGCGTTGCAGTACTCGATCCATTCATCGAAATCGCGGGCGGTCATTCCGCGGACATTGGCGGCGACATACGGCTGCGCGCCGATCAAGCGGCAGAAGCGCATGAACTCATTCGGTGCCGAAGCTGTTGGGGTCGTCCTTGGCGGGGATCGAATCGGGCAAATTGCGGAGGCGTCCGTTCGAAGCCCAGAAATTACGGCGGCGGGGGCGTGCGGCGGGCGGCCCGATCCCATCGCGCCAGTCGTAAGAATCGGCAAAACAGCCGCCGGGCCATCGTACAATGGTAGGCCCCAGCGGGCGCATGGCTTCGACCAGCGCTTTGCGTATCCCCCCGATATTCGGGACGGTGGAGTTGTCGCCCACCCACACGCCGTCATAGATGACGCCGCCGAGATGTTCGATGAACTGGCCATGAAGGAGCGCACTGATGGGAGCGATACGCTCGCCGGCGAAGACGCTGATTTGTGCGTCCGCGGCTCGCGCCTGGCGAGCGGCGACGAGGCCGCCGGGGATCAGCGACAGGAAATGGCGGCGTTGCATGAGATGTTTTTCATTATAGGTTGCGCCGCCCTGGTGGGGCTTGCCACCCTGACTTGCTGGAATCTGAATTGCACAACATTGCGGGGGCAAATCGATGAAGTTACAAAAAGCCGGCTCGCTGGTGTCACGTTCGTTCTCACAATGGAGCAGCCACGATGCGCAAACGCTCGGCGCTGCGCTGTCATACTACACGGTCCTGTCGCTGGCGCCGCTACTGGTCATCGCCATCGCGATCGCCGGGTTAGTTTTCGGGGAAAAGGCCGCGCGCGACCAGATCGGCGGCCAGCTTAGCGGAATGATAGGGTCGGCCGGGGCGGACGCGATCCAGACCATGCTGGCGAACGCCCATTCACCCAAGGCCGGCATCATCGCGACCATTATCGGGTTTGTTGTCCTGTTATTTAGCGCTTCGGGCGTCTTCACGGCGCTGCGTAAGGCGCTGAATCGCATCTGGGACGTCGATACATCGAAGAACTCTTCATGGTGGGCGATGATCCGCGACGAGTTTTTCTCGTTCGCCATGGTGGTCGGCATCGGGTTCCTGCTGCTGGTATCGCTCATCGCGAGCACATTCTTAGCCGCGCTCGGCAAGTTCGTCGGAGGGTATCTGCCGGTGGGTCTGTTCCAGGCGGCTAATATTATAATTTCGCTGGTTGTGATTACATTGCTGTTTACCGTCATTTATCGCTTTGTTCCGCAACAGAGGCTGCCGTGGCGCAGCTTGTGGGTCGGCTCCTTCGCCACCGCGGTCCTGTTTACGCTGGGCAAATCCCTGTTGGGCTTGTATCTGGGGAAGGCGAGCTTCGGGTCGGCGTACGGGGCTGCGGGATCGCTGGTCGTTCTTTTCGTTTGGGTATATTATTCCTCGCAGCTTTTCCTCTTAGGCGCGGAGTTCACGCACGTTTACGCCTGCGATCGCGGGCTGGCCTGCAAGGGCGAAACGGCGCCGGACGCCACTCCAAAGAAGCAGCCGCAAAGGACGCCCACCCAGTTCCCCAGCCGTACGCCGCAGTCCCGCATATGAACGGAGGAGGGGTACCTCGGCGCCCGTTCGGCTGGACTGGCGAGGCTCTTCCGATTCTCGGCCTGGGTACCTGGATGATCGAACAGACCGGCCGCGACGGCGCGGTGGAGGCTCTGCGCTGCGGTTTGGACGCCGGCATGACGCTGCTCGATACCGCCGAGATGTACGGCAACGGCGCCACCGAGGAGATTGTCGGGGAAGCCATTCGCGGGAAACGCGCGGATGTTTTTTTGATTACGAAGCTGTTGCCCTCCAATGCCTCATATGACGGCGCCTTGAAAGCCTGCGAGGCCAGCTTGAAGAGGCTGGGCGTCGATTGCATCGACCTCTATCTTCTGCATTGGGAAAGTAAGCATCCCCTGCGCGAGACCATGCGCGCTATGGAGCAATTAGTGGCCCGCGGAACGATCCGTTACATCGGCGTCAGCAATTTCGACGTGGAGCAATTGCGTCAAGCGGAGGCGGCGCTGCGTCACAACCGGCTGGCGTGTAACCAGGTGCTATATCATTTGAAGGACCGCGGCATCGAGCGCAAGCTCATCCCCTATTGCCGCGAGCGGGGGGTCGCGGTCATTGGATATAGCCCCTTCGGACATCGCGATTTCCCGAAGCCGAGTACCGTCGGGGCGGCCATTCTCGAAGAGATCGCGCTGCGGCATAAGCGCACTGCCCGGCAAGTGGCTCTAAATTTTCTGACGGCGCACGGCGTCTTCTCGATTCCGAAGTCCGGAAACCCCGGTCACGTCCGCGAGAACAGCGGCGGCGCCGGCTGGCAGTTAACGCCGGAAGAATATGGCGTCATCGACCGCGCCTTCCCGGCGCCCGCTCGCGACGTGGCGCTGGGAATGATCTAAGTGAAGTGTCCCGTTTGCGGCGGAGTTGCATTTGAGAAGTTTCTCCCCGAAGGACGCATCCGCCGCGAGTCTAGGTATCGCGAGCAATTCATTCTCGAACGCTTCGAGCGCCAGCCAAAACCCTCCGAGCTGAAAGATCTGACAGATTTCGCACACGGCGATAATGCCGCGATTCTGGCCTGCCGAGCCTGCCGCGTGTTCGTGCGCGATGAGAAAAACACGGATAGCGAACAGACCTATACGGAGGATCGCTACGACGATTCGCAAATCGGCCGCCTGTTTCCGCGCTATGCGCAAGCCTTTCGCAATAAAGCTGAGCCGTACCGGTTGCTGCTCCAGCCGGGCGCGAAGGCGCTCGAGATCGGCAGCCATTACGGAGCCTTCCTGCAGGTCGCCGGCGAATGGGGGTGGCGCGCCGAAGGCATCGACATCGGAAAGGACACCTCGCGATATGCAAGGTCGAAAGGGTTCATTGTCTTTCCGTGCGAGCTTCGGGATTGCGGGTTCCCGGAGGCCTCCTACGACGGCGTGTTCGTATGGAATTGTTTCGAGCAGGTTCCCGATCCACGGCCGCTTCTAGAAGAAATCCATCGCGTCGTGAAGCCCGGTGGACTGCTCGTGGTCCGCACGCCCAATGCCGTCTTTTATGAGCTTTGCGAATCGCTGTTGCGGGATTCCGGGCTGTTCGAAGAGCACGGCGGCGTGGAGGAATTTGCGCTGCTGGCCATGGCATACAACAATCTCCTCGCGTTTCCGTACCTGTACGGTTACGGCAGCGCGACTCTCGACCAGCTCGTTTCAGGCGAGGGTTTCGTTCGCGAAGGGGCGCTCGATTCGGAGCTGATCACGCTGCCGCTTCCCGAGATTCCCGCTTGGGTGAGCGAAGAAGAGCGTGCTATCGCGGCCGGAATCGAGCGCATGAATCGGACCGCGCGCGCCCGCGGCGATGGCCCGCTGACAGGGCCGTGGATCGAGTTATATTATCGGGCAACGACCCGCCGGGCGCGTAGGGGCTGATCCAGGGACAATTCGACGCGCGCTTCTGAGATTTCGCGCACACCGCGCTGTTGCCGAGTTCGCTCACATGGTGGACATATTCCGGCAAAGCGGAGCTTTGCGCCGCATCCTTGACCGGTCCAAAAAATCCACATGCGGCAGCCCCCACATTGATGAGGATCTCCCGCAGTTCGGATCGGCGATGGGGCGTTCCATGTTTGCAAAATCGGGTTGCAAACTCGCGCATCACCTGAACGTTCGGGCTTGATGGGTTCCTGCCGGTTCTCGCCTTCGATTAAGCACGGCAAGACCGTCGTCCGGCAAAACGCGCGCGGTGTGATTTACGCAGAATCGGGTTGAAGAGGTGATGCAAGCAGCTCTCGAAAATGGGCGCATCGAACTTGCCAAGTGAGACGGGCAGTGGAGCAGCTTCAAGATCGTGCTGGACAAAAGCCGCGTTCAAGCTGTCGCCGGAGAGCTGTAAAAGCGGGCTCTCCGACGCGCGGCGGCGGCCGCAGCACGGCAGATCGCCGCACGTATCGATGCCCGCCACTTCGAAACCGAGCCGCAGAGCTACTGCGTCAACCGACCGGAGCGGCACGCTACTCAAGAATTCGGATGCCCGGCAAAGGCAACGATTGGGAGAACATTGAGGAATTGGACCAGATCGAGGAAAGTGGCTCGCGATTGTCGCAGCAAGTAGGTTTTGAGCGCCTTCGCCAGTCAATACTGGGCGCGCGGCGGATAACCGCTCAATCGTTCCCGGTAGCCGGTTTAATGCGATCTCGCCTGCTTATTGCGAATTGGTACAGCGCTATTGGACGACCTCGGCGGTGCGCGGGCCGGCGGGTGCGCCAGTAACCAAGCTGCCTCGCGCGGCGCGCGCATAGAACGCGGCGAGATCGGATTTCAACTGCTTCAGCGCATCCACGTTCAGGTAAATCATGTGTCCGGAGTGGTAATACGCGAACTCGATATTGCCGCGCAAGCTGGGATCGAGCTGCATGTGCGCCAGATCGTATTCGGTGATGAAAAACGGCGTGGCGAGATCGAACAGACCGTTGGCGGAGAAGACCTTGAGACGCGGGTTTTTGCGCATGGCATCGGCCAGATCACCCGCCACATATGCGTCCCGCAGCGGCTGCGTGCGGGCATTGCCGAATCCGCTGGCCGACGGCGGCCGGTGCGTGTGATCCCACTGCTGGTTTACGTTCGGGCCGCGCGGGTAATAAGTCTCTTTCGAGGAGTACTTCAGCTCGCGTTCCAGATAATCCTCGAACGCGGATACGAATGCGCCCGTAATACCGGTGCTCGAAGGATCGTAGCCGGGGTTCTCGCCGGCGGCGTCGATGTCGGTTCCCTCGAAGCGCGCGTCGTAGCGCCCGAGAATCAGTCGCTTGTCCCGCAGCAGCTCCTTACGGAAACGCGTGGGCGTGACGCGCAGATCGGCTTCCTTGATGTACTGCGCCGTCAGGCCTGTATAGCCGGCGAGCTTCGCGGCCATGGCATCCACCTGCGCCGCCGGAAGATTGTGGCCTTGTGCCAGAGCGTCGGCATAGGGGCCGCGCGCAAAGGCCCGCACTTCATCGAGGAAGGCCTTTTCATCGCGTCCTTTATGCGGAACCTTTTCATAGTGCCAGGCGATGGCGGCGTAGGAGGGCAGGTTGCCGATGAACATTTCGTCCGTGCCGGGCGCCATGACGAAATAATTGAGAATGGTCGACATCAGGATGACGCCGTTGCAGGACATGCCGCCGTTCTCGAGCTCGTCGACCAGCGCGGCCGAACGCGTTGTTCCATAGGATTCGCCGAATAAAAACTTGGGCGAGTTCCAGCGGTGGTTGACGCTGACGTAGCGGTGGATGAAGCGGGAAAAGGCCTGCACGTCCTGGTCGGTGCCGGCGAAGTCCTTCATAGTCGCCTTCCCAACCGGCCGCGAATAGCCGGTACCAACGGCGTCGATGAACACCAGATCGGTCTTGTCGAGAAGCGTGTACTGGTTCGGAACGAGCTCGTAGGGCGCCGCGCCCGTTGCATCCGGGCTGGCCGTAACCACGCGCATCGGACCGACCGATCCCATGTGCAGCCACAGGCTCGCGGATCCCGGTCCTCCGTTGTAGAGGAACGTAACCGGGCGCGTGCGCGGGTCGGCGACGCCGCGCATCGTATAGGCGACATAGAACACACTGCCGTAGGGCTTGTCGTCGGCGCCATTGATGATAAGAGTTCCCGCCGTGGCGGCATAGTGGATGGCTTGACCGTTCAGTGAGAGGTCGTGCTCGGTGGTGGAGTTTGTTTCGGGCGGGATGGGGCCGGGAATGGGCGCGGGCGTTTCGGTGCTTGCCGCGGGACTGGCCGGCTCGGCGGCTGCCGGCCGTTGCTGGCGCTGTGCGTGTGCAAGCGACGCGGTGAAAATCGATAAAGTAGCGGCGGCAAGAAAGGGCGCGTGACGCTGACGGAACAATGTGTTCTCCTTTTGGCGTATTTTCTCACAAATTGGGCGGACCCGGCTGCAGGGGATATCGTTTCATGGACGAGAGTCCAACGTAACATCGCGCAACGGCAAACCGTTGCTCCAAGTCGCCGCGCCGCTCCCGAGCGCCGCGCTGTCCGGTTCGGCAGCAGGGGCGAACGCATTCGGTTGCGTCCGGATTGGGATGCGCCGGTGGACCCTGATCGTTCCTCGAAGGCGGAGTTTGAGCGGCTGCCTGCTCGATACCAAATATCTTCTAGCTCGCGATGAGCGCACCGGCGGCCGCGATTGCGTTCGGCGTCGACCGATTGACCCACCCTGGTGATAACGCCACTCTCCGATTTCCCCGGCCGCACTGTTCCTTGGCGACGGTCACGTCGCGGAGATTTATGATCTTCCGTCGATTCACCAGGACCGTTCGACGGCGCAATAATCGCGCTTGCGGTCAACCCTATAATGCTGTACTCTAAAGGTTTCGGCCCCACATCATCCGCGCGAGGCCGCCCATTTCTCTAAAAGGATCGGGTTCATCTATGTACGCAGTCATCAAAGCCGGCAGCCGCCAGTTCCGCGTCGCCCCCGGCGATACCATCAGGGTGGATACGCTCCCCGGGGAAGTCGGATCCCAAGTAGAGCTGGGCAACGTCCTCGCCCTCATGCGGGATTCGAACGAGCTTGTCACCGCTTCCGCGCTCGGCCAGGCCCGCATTACTGCAACCATCGCCCGCCATGGCCGCGCCGCCAAGGTTCTGGTATTCAAATTCAAGCGCAAGAAACAATACAAGCGCACCATCGGACATCGCCAGAATTACACCGAGCTCAAGATCGTCGGCATCGACGCTTAGCGCTTCGATCAGTAAGGACTACAAATGGCACATAAAAAAGGTTTAGGAAGTTCCAAAAACGGCCGCGATTCGAATGCGCAACGCCTCGGCGTGAAGAGGTTCGGCGGCGAAACCGTTACCGGCGGCTCCATCCTGGTGCGCCAGCGCGGAACGCGCTACAAGCCCGGCGAGAATGTCGGCCGCGGCAAGGACGACACGCTCTTCGCCAAAATCCCCGGCATAGTGGAATTCCGCGATCGCGGCCGCCTCGGCAAGTTCATCGGTATCCGCGCCGAAGAATAACCCGGCGTTTCCCCCTCGTCCGCCGCTTGCTCCCGAATGTTCATCGACGAAGTCAAGATCAAGGTCAAAGCGGGCAATGGCGGCAACGGAATTCTGGCCTTCCGGCGCGAGAAATTCGTTCCCCGTGGCGGCCCCAGCGGCGGCGATGGCGGACATGGGGGCGACGTCGTCATGGTCGCCAGTAATCACCACAACACCCTGCTGCATTTTCGTTTTAATCCCGAGCACAACGCCGAGCGCGGCCGCCACGGCGAAGGCAGCAACCGCACCGGGCGCGAGGGCCATTCGATCGAACTGCCCGTCCCGGTCGGCACGCTCGTTTATGACGACGAAACGGACGAGCTACTCCACGACTTCACCGCGCCCGGCGATCGCTTCATCGTCGCCCGCGGCGGACGCGGCGGACGCGGCAACCAGCATTTTGCCACCTCCACCCACCAGGCCCCCACCGAGCACGAGGACGGCCGTCCCGGCGAAGAAAAGCGCCTGCGCCTCGTACTCAAGCTCCTGGCCGATGCCGGTCTGGTCGGTTTCCCAAACGCCGGCAAGTCCACGCTCATCTCCCGCGTCTCCGCCGCCCGCCCCAAGATCGCCGATTATCCTTTCACCACGCTCGTGCCGAACCTCGGCGTCGTGAGCGTCGGCGATCGTACCTTCGTCGTCGCCGATATCCCCGGCCTTATCGCGGGGGCGCACAACGGCGCCGGCCTCGGCATCCAGTTCCTCCGCCACATCGAGCGCACCCGCGTGCTCGTTCATCTCGTCGATGTTTCAGGTCTGAGCGGACGCGACCCGGTCCACGACTTCCACGTCGTCATGGCCGAGCTTGCCAGCTTCGACCCGGCTCTCGCCGCCAAGCCCATGATCCTCGTGGCGTCGAAAATCGATGCCGCCCAAGACCCCCAACTCATCGCCGACCTGCGCGCGCTGGCGCAAGAAAAAGACCTGCCGTTCTTTGAAATTTCCAGCATCACCGGCCAGGGCATTGAAGCCCTGAAGTTCGCCATCGCCGACGAAGTCTTTCGTCCCGTCTCCGAAGCCGCCCCGCAGCCGCTTTCATAAGGCCATTTCGTCGCTAAAGAAAAGCGCAAGCCGGCCGAAGAGCGTCATGAGGTGTCTTCGAATGGCTAGCCCCATTGCCAGTCCGATTTCGGTTTCCAGCCTGCAAGGCCTCCAGAACGCCGCCGCCCAATTCGACTCCGCCGCCGCCGCTATCGCCAAATTGCCGTCCGGCGCGCCATCTTCCGAGGCCGGCGATACCGTAGACCTTAGCGCCGCCATGGTCCTCATGCTGAGCGCGCGCGACGCGTTCCTCGCCAACGTCAAAACGGCCCAGACAGGCGACGAGCTGCAGCAAACGCTGTTAAACATGATCGGTTAGACTTGCATCAAACATTTTGATGTAAAATGTTCATGAGTGAACAACGCGCTCGAGCGGGCGTCCCTTCACGAATTTAAGCGCGCGGCTGAGCTCAAGCTCCGCGGCGTCCGCTGCCCCGACCATCGCCGCACTCCGCGCGTCCGCGTCACGGGCGCCTCGCTCCGGGACGCCCGGTTATACGTCAGCGGGTGCTGCGACAAAGTAATGGACCTCGCCAATCGCGCCATCGCTTCGGCATCCGCGTCCTGAAGGGTCCGCTCTCGTACGCTTCCCGGAGGAATTTGACTCCTCTCTCATTCATTTACGCGTTTATAAATGTGGGTTTGAGGAGGAAATGAACCATGAAAAAACACAATTATGCATTGGGTTGTCCCGCCAACGATATTGTCGATGCCTCGTTGGCGCAGCTTGTTCCCGACAATACATTTACGCCTGGGGCACGGCCACGGCCAACAACGCGGCCATGGCGGGGCTGTTCCTTGACGTATCGCTGAGGCAAAGCTACGTCACTGTGCCCGGTTCGTGGTCGTTTTCCGAGCTTTCATCCGCCGCGTGCGACGCCAATTCGACGGCGGCCGCAAGCTCGATCGGCGCTCAGGGGCAGCTCGATGGCGCAACCCTGCCCGTACTCGGCGTTCCCGGCGACTGCGCCGCCCGGCAACTTTGTCGCTAATGCCGGGCCGGTGGGCAAAACCGTCGGCGCCGTCACCACCATGGTTGCCGGCGCGCAGTTCGCCTTCGCCGCTGGAAACTTTCCGCAATCGATCGCGCTGCCTTTCGGAGATGATTTTCCCGACCCCGCGATTAACTTCAACGATCCGAACAACCCGGACAACTACATCACGCGACACCGATATACCGGCCGGTTTCACGCAACAGACGAATGCCCCGGAACCGTCCACATTGGCTTTGATGGGCGCCGGACTCTTGGCCCTGCGGTTTTTGAGATCCAACCGCCGCGAACGCTAGAAGACCTTCTCCTCGCGTAACGCGCGCACCTGACCCTCCAACTCGTACACCCGTTTCGCCAGCTCTTCGAGCAGTTGCCCTTCAGGATCGGGCAGACGTCCGTGTTCCAAATCGACGTGCGCCGGCCCGCGCACCACGCGTCCCGGTATCCCCACCACCGTCGAATTGTCGGGGACCGGGCGGATCACCACCGACCCTGCTCCGACCCTCACGTGATTTCCGATCACGATATTGCCAAGCACCTTCGCGCCCGTCCCGATCACGACGTTGTTGCCGATCGTGGGATGCCTTTTGCCGCGCTCGTTGCCGGTGCCGCCCAAGGTCACGTTCTGATACAGCACCACGTCGTCTCCAATCTCGGTCGTCTCGCCAATCACCACGCCCATGCCGTGGTCGATGAAAAATCTCCGCCCGATCGTTGCGCCAGGGTGAATCTCGATGCCCGTGTGGGAACGGCCGATTTGCGAGATCACGCGCGCCAGGAGCCGGAATCCCCCGCGATACAGCTTGTGCGATAGCCGGTGGAGCAATACGGCATGAAAACCCGGATAACAGAGTACAATCTCAAGCACGCTATTCGCCGCGGGGTCTTCGCGGAAAATCGTCTCGATCTGCTCTTTCACCGTACGGAACATTGGCCGGATTTCAGGGGCTAGATCCCAGCGTACCGCGCTCGGCATTGCCCGTTTCAACGACGTAAGGGCGAATTCATGCACAATCAATACGACCCTGAAGTATTGTCCCCTGCCTGCCGATACACGGTTTGGCGGGCGCGAATACGACCACGGCCGACCCGGTGAGCGCATGCGAGCATGCGGACCTGCGCGCTCTCAGCGCGGCTCTCGAAGGCGATGCTCCGGCGCTGCGCATGGCCGCGTCCTCGCGGCCCACCCGTCTGGCCCTGATCTCCATCGTCGTGCCCACCCACAACGAGGGCGCAAATATCGAAGCCCTGCATCAGCGCATCGCCGCAGTCTTCGAAAACCTCGCCGGCTGCGATTTCGAGCTGATCTATGCGGACGATAGCAGCGACGATACGCCCCTCATCGCCGCCAATCTGCATCGCTCCAATCCCCGCGTCAAACTGCTGCGTCTTTCGCGCCGCTACGGCCAGGCCATCGCCATCGCCGCCGGCATCGATCGCGCCTCCGGCGACGCAATCATCGTCATGGACGCCGACTTACAAGATCCACCCGAGGTCATTCCGGAGATGATCGAACGTTGGCGCCAGGGTTACGAGATTGTCTATGCGCAACGCCCTAGCGCCTCAACCTATGGACTTTATAAAGTCTTCTCGTTTGTTTTCTACCGGCTCCTCAAAAAGATCGCCTCGATCGATATTCCCGTCGATGCCGGAGAGTTCCGGCTGCTCGACCGCAAAGTCGCCGCTTATCTGAAAAACCTGACGGAGCACACCCGGTATCTCCGCGGGCTGACCGTCCTGCCCGGATTCCGTCAAACCGGCATCCCTATCGAGCGGCCGCCCCGGCTGCGCGGCCGAACCAATTACAATTTCAAGCGCTCCAGTCTGGTGGCCTTGGACGGAGTCCTTTCGTTTTCGATCGTTCCACTGCGTCTCGCCACTCTCCTGGGGGCTGCCGTGACCACTGCAGCTTTTGGGATGGCTCTTGGCTATATCGTTTGGCGTTTGCGCGACCCCACGGCCTTCGGCGCCGGCTGGGCCAGCCTTTTCGTCAGTCTCTTTTTCCTCAGCGGCATCCAACTGCTCGTCATGGGCATCTTCGGAGAATACCTCGCCCGGATCTTCATTGAGGTGCAGAACCGGCCTGTTTACTGGGTCGATTATGAGCTTGGTTTCGAGGCGCCTACCGGTGAGCAGAGATTATAACGATTATTGGTCGAGTCTCACCGCTTCGCACCACCATCACCCCGGAAACCGCTTCCGCTACGACTCCATAGCCCGGGAGCTTTCCTCCATCGCCATTCAACCCCGGCGCGTGCTGGACTGCGGCTGCGGCGACGGCGCCCTGCTCGCAACTGTGGCCCGAATCTTTCCGCGGGCCGAGCTGCACGGCATGGATATCGCCGCCAACGTTCCCATCGAACGCGCCGGCCTCCCCATCCACTTTCGCCGCCACGATCTGGGCGCCGCGGCGCCGCCTGAAATGCACGGCGGTTTCGATTTGATCCTTTGCTCCGAGGTCGTCGAGCACGTTTCCGACGACTCAATGGTGCTGCGCAACATCTGCGCTCTTGCCGCGCCTGGCGCCACCATCGTGCTCACCACCCAAAGCGGCGCGATTTATAAAACGGAGCAGTTTCTCGGTCATCTGCGCCACTATCGCCTCGCCGAGCTGTGCGCCCGCTCCGAAGAGGCCGGACTGCAAATCGATAAAGCATATCTTGCCGGTTGGCCGTGGCTGAACGCGCAGAAAATTGCCGCGCACTATCTCCAAACTACAGTGCGAAAGAATATTGTTCAGGCAAAGACGCTGCGCCCTTGGGTACGGACGTTGTTCTTCGCGTTACGGCATCTCTACAGCGTTAGTTCCCGCCGCCACGGTCCACAAATTTTTATCATCGCGAGAAAACCGGCCCCCCTTGCCTATTCCCGGGCAAAGACCACCGCCACCTCGTCGCCATAGACCTTCTTCCAACCATGAAGGTGCGGCATCACATAAGCTTCGGGAGCCGTTAAAGGAAGCAGGCACAAGCCGATACGATAATCGTCCAGAAGGCGCGCCGGATCGGATTGGACCAATGCCCAATCGCGGTACCGCGCCAGCACGCCCGCCCAATCGTAAATGTCCGCGCGGCCATCGATGAAAATCTTCCGTTCCGGCAGCGCCCAGGCGAGATATCCGCCCCACATGTAATCGTGCATCAGGTTTCCCTGCAGCCCGGAGCGGCGAATAAACTCCACCGCCTTTACGGGATTGTGCGATTCGATATCGGCCTGTATCCTCGCCTGGCCCGGAAACGCCGCGCAGCAGCATAGCGCCGTCGT
Source organism: Bryobacterales bacterium (assembly GCA_963838885.1). Taxonomy (GTDB): domain Bacteria; phylum Acidobacteriota; class Terriglobia; order Bryobacterales; family Bryobacteraceae; genus JAICMB01. The sequence continues at coordinate 59,724 of CAWITB010000001.1, forward strand.
CGACAGCAGCAAAACATTGATCGGCGCATAGTCGCGTGTGCGATCTGGGCGCCACCACTCGCTCAGCATACGGCATGCGATGGGACCACTGACGATCCCGAACACGAACATCATGCGAGTGTGCTGCACCGCCAGGAACGAAACGGGAACCAGGACCAGCAGCTCAAAAACCGTGGCCCTCGCCTTGTTCTTCAGCCCCGCGATCCCCATCGCCGCCAATACGGCAAAAAGGCCCACTCCGCGCACGTCGTTCACGGTAAGCGGAAGCCATTCATCGAGAAAACCCAAGCTCGTGCGTTGACTCGCGAACACGTTCACTGGATAGGTAAGCAGTTTAATGCCGATCGGATTGAAAACGAGCGCGACGATAAAGACGGCTGCCAGCACGCCCGCAAGCAGGCCCGGACGCGGCCCTCGAACCCAACCGCTCCGCCGTCCAGCCACATAGGAACAAAGCGTGGCGATGCCGAATATGCCCAGGCCGACCACCCACGATCCGTGGCAATTCACCCACACCATAAACAGTAGCGGCAGCCACCACAATAGCCGCGGCCGGCCTCGCCACGCCCGCTCCAACAAGAGGAGTTCGAGCGCCAGCAAGGCATACCCGATCAGGTGCGGACGTATGCTGAATCCGATGGTGCCAAAGAAGAACGCCAGAAAGCCCCCCAGCGCGGCTATCTTCGCATTGCCGCAATAGCGGTAGCAAAGGACGTACGCCTCGGCCATAATGGCACTGGCCAGCGCGCACAGCCATAGCTGCAAGCCCCGATACCCCCACGCCAGATAAGCAATGTAAATCGAAAGCTGCGAGAGCCATTCATGGTCGATTCGCGGCTTTCCATTCACCGTGAACGACCAATGGTCCAGCCGCGGAATCGCGCGCGTGCGCCAGATCTCCTGCCCCAATTTCAGGTGCAGCCAGGTATCCGGATCACTGAAGCGCAAACAACAAAAACAGAACGTCACACAAACCAGTAGCCCGCAAACCGCGACGGGAAACCGCAAAAGCCGCTGCCATACCCCGCTCCGCTCGGCCGGAATCGCGATCGCCGCCTGCATCTATTCCTATGCATCGTCGCTTCCCGAGCGGTGCATTACACCTACAGTCACCCGGCAGGAGGGACAACTACATAGACCGGGAAGTCATTTTGAGGGAAAGGGGACAAATTTATCGCCGCAAGAATAGGATTGCGCCTCGCCGATGTGGCCGCCGAGCGAGACGTCGGGGCCGGCGGGACGAAAGTTCACCGGACCGGGGCCAAGCGTCACATCCGCGTGCGTCGCGGCAATCTTCATCGCTCCCGGATTGGCCGCTATCACGTTGTCGAACGCGATCCCGAGCCGATGGCGGGCATCATAGCCGTCCAGCGTAATCTTCCCGGCCGTCAGGATGCGAATATTCCGCAGAACGATGCCGCTGAAGGTAGGCGGCTTATCTCTGGCCCGGCCATAAAATGAATAATTCGAATCCATCAAAATCGGGTTCTTCGTATGGCGAATGCAGACGTCCTCATAAACGACGTCGCGCACCAGGCCGCCGCGGCTGGAATTGGATTTAATGCGAATGCCGTTATCCGCCCCATCGATCGTCAGGTCGCTCACCCGGATCGCGCTTACGCCTCCCTCGGTTTCGCTTCCGATCGACATGCCGTGTCCGCTGTAGAAATGGTTGTGGGCGATGGTCATGTGCGTGGACGCGCCGCTGGCGCCGGCCTTGATCGCGACATTATCGTCGCCGGCGTGGATGAAACAATGCGCGATCGTGACGTTCGTTGAACTTGCTGGATCGATGCCGTCCGTGTTGCGGGCGTTCTTAGGCGCCTCGATAATCACCCCCCAGGCCGTGAAACCGTTTCCGCCGCCGTAGTAAACGTGGAAATTGGGCGAGTCCTTCAGCGTAATGCGATAGAGCGTGAAATTGTCGCAATGGTTCAAAATCAAAATACGGGGATTGTTCTGGTTCCCGCCGGCGCGCGCTTTCTCGGCGAGCTGCCACCAGGAAAGGCCCTCGCCCATGATTTTCGATCCGCCGCGTCCATCGATGACGCCGTCGCCCATCACTGCCGCGCCGCTCACGCGGTCTCCATTCAGCAGCGCCCTGCAGCCATGGCCGTTCTGATCGATCGTTCCGCACACACCGGGACGGACATCATAGTCGCGCGGATTGCGCGAGGCGAACAGGATGGCTCCGCCATCCACCAGAAGCGTCACGCCGCGCCGCAGCTCGAGTGGGGCGGACAGAAACGCATTGTGGCCGGTAGCCGGCGTCAGTTTCACCGCTCGCCCCTGTGGGCAGGAGTCGAGCGCTTCCTGGATGCGCACGGTGTCCGGTTTCGCCTCATCGCTGGCAGCGAGCGAAAATTGTTGTGAGGTGAGGCGCGCCGGGAGCGTGGCGCAGACAGGGGGGATCGCGGGTTCCTTCACTTGACGCGTGTCTTGCGCATGCGCGCCGAGAATTAGCGCTGCTGCAATGAGGATTTTTGTCATACCTTTATGCCCGCCGCTCCGCCACGACCGTGACTTGCATGTCGCCGGCAAGCCGCACCACTTCCTGAGCCAAGCTGCGGCCGAGTCTCGCTCCGCGGCCGTCTCCGGAGCGGGCCAGAAATACATGCGTAATCCCATGCAGACGCGCGAAATCTACCAGCGTCCTTGCGGGAGCGTCGCCGTGAATTACTCGCGTCTCGATGTGCAGATTACGGGCGAAAGCAAGGTGGCGCTCGATCGCTTCACGTCGCGGCGCTGGCAGAGCCGCCAAATCCGCTTGCCGCAGGATCGCCACGGCCATGCATCCGGCCTGCAGAAAATCAGCCATGCGGCGGCCGCGGCGGAGCAGCGCCGCGCTCGATGGGTGCGGCGTAATGAGAATAAGAATGCGATCGTTCGAGACGCGACGCGTCGTGCGGGGGCTCGACTTCATGCGCGGTCTGGCGTAAGGCCAACTCGCGCAGCGCAATGAGAGTCGATTCTTTAAAAAAATTCTCGGCCGCTTGCCGCGCTTTCTCCGGCGCATAGACAACGCCGCGAGCTAACCGATTCAGCAGCGCGCGGGGGGTGACATCGACCATCACGACCTCGTCCGAATCCTCCAGGAGCCAATCGGGAACGGTCTCGCGCACGCGGATTCCGGTAATTTCAAAGACCTGGTCGTTGAGGCTTTCGATATGTTGCACGTTCATCGTCGTGAGGACGTCGATGCCGGCGTCGAGCAGCGCCAGAGCGTCCTCCCAACGCTTGGCGCGGCCCGCGCCTGGAACGTTGGTATGCGGAAATTCGTCCACCAGGCAGGCCCGTGGAGCGCGGCGGAGAATCGCGTCCGTGTCCATCTCCTCGAACGCTGCGCCGCGATATTCGATTTTACGGCGAGGCACTGTTTCGAGACCCTCGCTTTTACGAATCGTGTCCTGACGCGCGTGCGGCTCGAAGTAGCCGATCACAACGTCAACCCCTCGCTGCTTCAGCCGGCGCCCTTCTTCGAGCATTTCATACGTCTTGCCGGATCCCGCCGCGTATCCTAAATAGATAATCAGGCGTCCGCGCCGGAACTCCGCGCTCATTGCGGGAAGACGCGGACATCGACGTGTTCGGCCTTTGCCAGGAGACGGTCCACCGGCGTGCTGGTCAGCTTCGCCCACCAGTTGCGACGCTGCGTGTGGCCGATGAAAATCTGCGTGATCCCGGTGCGTTCGGCGAAGGCGAGAATAGCATCAGCGGGATCTTCGCCGTCGAGCACCTCCACATTCGCGCCGGCGGAACGCGCCAGGTCCAGATTGCGTTCGAGCGCTATGCGATCTTCGGGCGCGATCTCGGGCTGCGTCACGTAGGCGGCGTACAGTTCGCCGTGAAAACGATCGGCCGTCAGGCGCGCGCTAGCCAGCATTTGCGACGCGTTCGCGCGCGGCGTGATACAGACAAGGACGCGCTCCTGCGCTCGCGCATTGCAGGCGACCCGCCGATCCACCACGTTGGCCGCGAGTAGTAGGGCCCGTTCGCGCAATTCCGAAAGCTGCTCTTCGGACAAAGCGCCACTGTGCGCATCAGCCGGGGCATCGACCACCACGATCTCATCGGCGCGCTTAATGAAGTCCTCGGGAACGGTGTCGGAAACGCGCTTTCCGGTAATCCTTTCGACCTCGACCCGCTGCTCTTCAACGTACTGCAGGTTCAGCGAAGTAATGACGGAAATGCCCGCTTCGAGGATCTCCTCCACGTCCTGCCAACGTTTCGCGTTTTTACTTCCGGGCGGATTATCGTAGGCCAAGCCATCAATCACCAGCACTTCGGGACGCCGCGCCAAAATCGCGGCGATGTCCACGCCGGAGCCGCTCGGCGGAATCGTCTCCAATTGCGCCAGGATCGCCCGCGCGTCCGGGGGGACTTCTGGCTGCACGCCGCCTACGACGATGTCCTGACCGCGTTCGCGGCGGCGGCGCGCCTCGTCGAGCATGCGAAAAGACTTGCCCACACCCGAGGAATAACCCAGAAAGATCTTAAGACGCCCGCGCTGGTGGTCTTGCTCCTCGCTCTCAATCCGGCGCAGGAGCGCGTCGGGATCGGGCCGTTCCGCGCGTTGCGGAGCCGTGGTCTTGGACATCGGCTCGCGGCCTCAAATCCGGAAATAGTCGGGACGCCAGTTTACGATCGACTTTTTGATTTCAACGGCGGGCGAGTTGGCCGCCAAGGCTTTCTCAACCAGCACGGGGACTTCGGAATCAGATGCGAATCGCAACGCGATGAGTTGGCTCACGGTCAATTCCGGGATGCGCAAGCGCAGCGGTTCCGGCAGGAGCGTGGACAGACGCAGGCGCTCTTCGAGACGGATGACGCGATCCTGGGCTTTGACAGCGTACATGCGAGTCAGCAGAAGGTGAAGAATCCATGCGATGGCCAGCACGACCAGCCAGACCGAGAAGAAGTTGAAATTGCGCACGGCGTTATAGACGGCAACGCCGAACGTGATGGCCGCTACAGGCATCAGGAAGAAATGAAATGGCGGATCGCGTCTTATATGGTTCGCATAATTCTGGGATACTGTTGCCATAAATTGTCCTCCGTGCGGGAAGCTACTATTTTATCCTTCTCCGCGAGAGTGGACCGAATAATCCAGGAGCTCGTATTGCGCCGCGCGCCGCGGCGCAGTGGCGTGGCATGTCAGCAGTTCCATCGCTTCCGTCTCGCCCTCTCGAACGCGGACCTCATGCATCGAATTGTTGCCGCGGGCGAAGAAGCGTACGCGCCATTCACGCGCTCCAATGATGGTGCGATCGTGATGCGCAAAGTCGTCGAGCCTGATGAGACCGGCTTCGCGGCGGACAAAATATTCCGCGGCTTGAACCGGGGGCGAGAAACAAGAACGGCCGCGGTAATGCCGCAGATCGATGTTCCCGCGCCGGTACGACGATAGCAGCGGCTCGACCTCCTCGGGCAAAACGTGGCCGTAGTAGAGGCCGTGCGGAAGACAGATGACGTTTGCGGCGAAGCGGTCGCCTCCGACGTGGCTGCATTCCCAGGCGTCCCCGGCAGCAGCCTGGTGCGCGGCGGTATATACCGGGAAGCCGAATTTCGCGCAGCACTTGTCATGCTTGCCGTGGGTGCAGACCAGGTATAGAGGCCGCGTCCAGGGCTGTGCGGAAGGAGAGTCGGGCAAAGCCTCGGAGAGCAGCTCGGCGTAATCGCGAAACTCAAACCAAGTTGCCGAGCAAACGCTCTCGCCGCTGTGAATAACGAAGCAGCGCAGCGGCTTGTGACGCGCATGATGCCTGCGAATGAGGAGACGCTTGGACCGCGGCATGTTGCGCGCCAGGATTTCGATATGGCGCTGCACTTCCGGTGCCAGACCGTCGTCGGGAAACCCCTTTTCGCTCCACGCTCCCGGATATTCGATGAGCAGCCATGTCGAGACGCGCGGGGCCGTGCCGAAGATCGCCTCACCTCGCGCCCGCGCCTGCGCGGCGCAGAAGAAGCGCGTCAATGCGCCGCCTCATCGGCCCGCTCGCCGGCGGCGCACAATGGTGGCAAGCCCGGCTTCAACCAGCTCGTTCACGAACGCTCGCACGGCTTCGGGCGCGAGTGCGCCGGCGGAGGCTGCCAATAATTCGTCCATGCCGCACGCACGCCTTGCCTGCATCGTCCGCAGCAACGGAAGCGCCTCGGCCGCGAAGGTCCACTCCTTGCCGTTCGACGTGATCTTGACAACGCCGTTGCTGCGGCCGCGGTCCCAATCGACGGGGCGCGAAGCGATCCACTTCACCGCGATATCTTCGAGGACGGTAGCGGCCGGCATTGCCGTCCAAGGCAGTCCGAAGTGCGGACGCGGCGCGCTGCGGCCGTCCACATAGGCGAGGTATTCGTCCATCAATCCGGGATGCCATGCTTCCGTCCAAGCTGCGCGCATGCGCTCCAGGTGCGCCTCTTTCCCGCTTTCGCTCGCGAAACGCGGCAGGTCCTGGCGAACCGCCGGCCTTTCGCGCAGGCGGTCGACGAACCAGGTCACGAAGTCCATGCCGGTGGCATGGTGCAGGCCCACTGTCAAGTGCAGCGTGGGTTCGTCGAGCGGCACGGCGACATGCCAACAACCTCGCGGGATGTACAGCAGATCGCCCGCTTCGAGCATCCCCTCCCAGACGGGCTTCTCGGGCGGCGTCCCCTTGTCGTCGGCGGCCAGCGGAAATTCGCGCGTCGTTCCATAAATGCCCCACTGCTTTCTTCCCGCGACCTGCAATATCAGAACGTCGTGGCCGTCCCAGTGCACATCGAACCCCCGGCACTTGCGCCAGCCCGCGTACATGTTCACCTGAATGCGCGCGCGCAGGACGCTTTCAAGATCCTCCGCGAGTGTCCGGATGGGCTGCTGCATCTCTTCGATGGAGTCCACGATCAGCGTGGCGCCTTCTTTAAGATGCCTCGTCAGGCCGGGAGCACGCAGCCGCGGAATGCGGCGGGAGCTGCCGCGCCGCGGACTCTGATAGGCGACATAGGATTCCGGCGCGATGGCCTCGCCTTCCCGCACCAGGCGCAGCCGCGGCGTATCCAGTTGATGCTGTTCAAGGATGCGATTGAGGTCGGGCCAGGGTAAGAGCCCGGCAAATTTGCCGGGCGATCCCTTCAAATGAAAAAACGATTTCCCCAGGTAGGTCGAGAAGAACTCGCCCGCATTGAGAGGCTCCAGGAGTTCATCGAGCGTGCGCGGCGAGGTCGCCATCGTAAAGCTTCACGCCAAGCCGCGGGCGTCAGGCGCGCCCGCCATCCGTGCCGTCGCTATCGCCTGCCTCGCCATCCGTGCCGTCGCCGTCCGTTCCATCCCCGTCGGCCCCATCCCCATCAGTCCCGTCGCCGTCCGCGCCGTCGCCATCGGTTCCATCGGCATCCTTTTCACCGTCGGTTCCATCGGCGTCCTTCTTACCGTCCTTTCCATCGGCATCGGCCTTGCGCGCCTCGACAGGCGACCCCGCGGCATCCCGCGAGCCGATCACAAGTCCCGATTTTGGTTCCCGCTCGTCAAAGTGCTTCATTCCTCACGCTCCCTATCGCTGATTTGCGCCGGGCGCACCGCGGCAGCCGGGCGTCTCTCCATAGACGCTTACCAAGCGCCTTGTTTCGCGCCGAACCACCATACCAGCCCCAATGTCGCGGTGTTTTGGTCTTTTTTGAGAATTCCCAGCGTGCTGGTATAAAAATAGGGCTGGTTCGAGAAGTCGCGACGCCATTCCGAGCGCATCAGGAAGCCGTCGGCGAGACTATAGTCAACCGTAAAGGTGGTTTCCTTGATCGCTTGCGTCGTGCCGCTGAAGAGGCCGCCACGATCGGAAAGGTATTCGGCCCGCGAGGCCACTGCGAATTTCGGCGTTATCTGATATTTCGCGTAAACCGCGCCTCCCGAGACGCGCGAGGGAGCGGAAGTGGGCAGCAGCCGCTCGATTACGTAGTCGCCTTCGAGAGCCAGCGCGAGTTTGGGAGTCGCCTGCCAGGAGGCGTACGAATCGAAGATGTGGGTGCGGCCGTTGGGCGCGTTGGGGATGGGCGAGAACGGAACGCCTTGTATTGCGGGAAGGCCGGGCGGAGCGCTCGCCGTTAGGATAATAGATCGTGTCCGGATGGTCCTGGCCCAAGTAATAGTTAATAGTCCAACTCAGATTTTTATTGGGAGTAACGACTAACCCGAATAACTCGTCCTTGAAGCCATTGAAATCTTCCACCTCCTGAGTTCCATTGACTAACCAGTAATTGGCGGCCACGACATTATTGATCTTATAGCTGGCGCGAACGCCCATGTGATAGAAGGGCAGGAAGTCGAACCATAGGGACCGCGAGTAATTCATCTGGTCTTTCGTGTAGTTCCCTTCAATGCCTATGGAGCTGGCCCATTTCCCAAAATCCAATGTGAGTCCGCCGCCAAGCGGAGCCACGTAGGTCCCGTAAGCCTGGAAAATGGCCCGGTATATTTCCGGGCGCGGCTCGTTCGCCGGATTGCCTTGCAACGTTTGCGTCGCCTGCCCCCATTGCAGGTCGAGCCGTGCGCCGAAGCGTTTCCCCGTGGCGGGATCGGGCGCGTTCTCGAGAACCACGTTGGCTTGATTCAAGCTGAAGCTGTTGCTGCTTACGTCGTAGGCGCGGAGCAGGTTGACGCGTCCAATGGGATTGTTGAAGTTATATCCGTAGTAACCATCCAGCGCGAGATTCACGGTAGTCCCGCGGAGCGGGTCCGGCGGCGGTGCGGTGGGCTGGGTTGGTGAAGATGCCGTGGCAGCGGCGATCGGCGCGGCGGGCGCCGCTGCCACGGTTGCGGTCCCATCGCGCTGCTCCAAAACCGCGACGCGCTTTTCGAGTTCTTCAATCTTGTCCAGCAGCATCTTCTCGCGGCTGGTGAGCGGCGGGGCGGAGTCCTGCGCGAATGCCGCCCCGAATAGAGAGAGCATCAAAACTGCGGCTTGGGAAAATTTCATTTGAATGTGGCTTCCGGAAATTTGCGATCCAGAGCCAAGTTTAGCCGCAGTACATTTACGCGTGGTTCGCCGAGCAGCCCCAGGGTGCGGCCCGCAGTGTTCCCGGCGACGAGCTCCCGAAGCTGCGCGGGAGCGGCGCGCCGGGCGTGGGCGACGCGCGCGAGTTGGGCTTCGGCCGATGCGGGGCTGATATCGGGGTCCAGGCCGCTGCCGGAAGCGGTCAGCATGTCGGCTGGGATGGGGCCATCGTAATCGGGATTTTCGCGCCGGAAGGCGGCGGCGTCGTTCTTCACGCGATCGATCAACTTCTGGCTTGTCGGCCCCAGATTCGAGCCGCCGGAGTTGGTCGCATCATAGGCGCTCGCGGACGGACGGGGATGAAAGTATTCCGGACGCGTGAAGTTCTGGCCTAGCAGCTCCGATCCGATTATCTGGCCATCCGCGCCGGTCACAATGCTGCCGTTCGCCTGGCTTGGGAAGATCAATTGACAGATTCCGGTTACAACACCCGGATAGATCAGACCAGTCAAAATCGTAAACAACAGCGTCATGCGAAATGCGGGAAGAAGTTGCTGCCACATAGAACCTCACGCGAGCTTGAACAATACCAATAGCTGATCGAGTACCCAGATTCCGGGAAAGGGAGCGACGATGCCGCCCACTCCATACACCAGCAGATTGCGGCGCAGCAGCTCGGCCGCGCTCGAAGGCCGGTATTTGACGCCACGGAGAGCGAGCGGCACCAGCGCAATGATAATTAGCGCGTTGAAAATGACCGCCGCCAGCACGGCGCTTTGAGGCGTGTGCAGATGCATGATGTTCAGCCGCCCGAGAGCCGGGTAGGTGGTCATGAACATCGCTGGAATAATGGCGAAATATTTGGCGACATCGTTGGCGATGGAGAAAGTGGTGAGCGCGCCGCGCGTAATGAGGAGTTGTTTCCCGATGGCGACCACCTCGATCAGCTTGGTGGGATTGCTGTCGAGATCCACCATGTTGCCGGCCTCCTTGGCGGCCATCGTCCCGGTGTTCATGGCGAGCCCCACATCGGCCTGAGCCAGGGCCGGGGCGTCGTTGGTTCCATCACCGGTCATCGCGACCAGGCGCCCTTCGGCCTGCTCGCGGCGGATGTATTCGAGCTTGTCCTTGGGCGTGGCTTGCGAGAGAAAATCGTCCACCCCGGCCTCCGCCGCGATGGCCGCCGCCGTGAGCGGATTGTCACCCGTGATCATGACGGAGCGGATGCCCATAGCGCGTAAATGGCCGATGCGCTCCTTCATGCCGCCCTTGACGATGTCTTTCAGGTGCACGATGCCGAGCAGGCGCGAGCCGTCCGCAACGGCCAGAGGCGTCCCGCCGCGGCGCGCGATGTCGTCGGAAAGCGTCTCGAATCCCGTGGGCACGCTGCCGCCGCGCTCGCGAACGAAATTGAGGACCGCCTCAGTCGCGCCCTTGCGCAGGGAGCGGCCTTGCAGATCCACGCCGCTCATGCGGGTGTAAGCGGAAAAGGGAATGAAATGGGCGTCTTCCCCCGCCAGCTCGCGTCCCCGCAGATTGTATTTTTGTTTCGCCAGGACGACGATGGACCGGCCTTCCGGCGTTTCATCGGCGAGGCTCGAAAGCTGCGCCGCGTCCGCCAGTTCCGCGGCGCCAATCCCGACGGTAGCGACGAACTCGACCGCCTGGCGGTTGCCCAGCGTAATGGTTCCGGTTTTGTCGAGCAGCAGCGTGTTGACATCGCCCGACGCCTCCACCGCCTTGCCGCTCATGGCGAGCACGTTGTGCTGCATCACGCGGTCCATGCCCGCAATGCCGATAGCCGAGAGCAGGCCGCCGATGGTGGTGGGAATCAGACAGACCAGCAAAGAAACCAGGACCGCGACTGTGGGGACAGCGCCCGCGCCGGCCGAAGCGACGCTGTAGGACGCGAACGGCTGCAGCGTGACGACCGCCAACAGGAAGATGAGCGTCAGGCCTGCGATCAGAATGTTCAGCGCAATCTCGTTGGGGGTCTTCTGGCGCTCGGCGCCTTCCACCAGGGCGATCATGCGGTCCAGAAATGTTTCTCCCGGATTCGACGTGATCTTGATCCGAATCTGGTCGGAGAGCACGCGCGTTCCTCCGGTGACGGCGCTGCGATCGCCGCCCGATTCGCGGATTACCGGAGCGCTCTCGCCCGTGATGACCGATTCGTCGACCGTGGCGATGCCTTCGATCACGTCGCCATCCCCGGGAATAATATCGCCGGCGTCGCACATCACGACATCGCCGGCGCGAAGCCCGGAGGCGGGGACTTGCTCGATTTTGCCGTTCAAGACCCGCTTGGCATTCGCGCCGGTTTTGGTTTTGCGCAGCGAATCCGCCTGCGCTTTGCCGCGCGCCTCCGCCATGGCCTCGGCGAAGTTGGCGAAGAGCACCGTGAACCATAGCCATAACGCGATTTGCAATTCGAAGCCGATGCCGCGCGCGAACGTGAAAACGTCGCGAAGCAACAGAATTGTTGTGACCGCGGCTCCCACCTCCACTACGAAGATGACCGGATTTTTGATCAGCGTGGCGGGGTTGAGCTTCACGAACGAATCGCGCGTGGCGCGGCTGACAATCTCGCGGTCGAATAACGGCCGCGAATGCGCCAGTTTCTTGGGAATCAGCGAGACAGAATCTTCGCTCGGGACAGGAATGGTTGTGGGCGCCATAGGTTTAGAACAGCCTGCCTTGCCGCATCAGATAGTGCTCCACGATGGGACCGAGCGAAAGCGCCGGGAAAAATGTCAGAGCCCCGACGATGATCACCGTTCCCACCAGCAGCCCCACGAATAACGGCCCGTGCGTCGGGAAGGTGCCGCTGGTTTGCGCGATTCGTCTGTTTGCCGGCCAGGTTTCCGGCGGCCGCAAGAAGCGGAATGAGAAACAGAAAACGCCCCATCAGCATGGCGAGGCCGAGCGTGATGTTGTACCAGGGCGTGTTGGCGCTGATACCCGCGAAAGCGCTGCCGTTATTTCCCGTCGCGCTGGTATAGGCGTACAGAATCTCGGCGAATCCGTGCGGACCGGCATTGGTCAGGTTTGCGACCGCCGGCCCCGGCGGGTTCATGTAGCCGTTCTTTGCGAACGGCACGACGGAGCTGATCCCGGCGAAAACCAGAATGCTGAACGCCGTCATGATGAGCGCGAGCATCGCCATTTTCACTTCCTTGCGTTCGATTTTCTTGCCCAGATATTCCGGCGTGCGCCCGACCATCAGGCCTGCGATAAAGACCGCCAGAATGGCGTACAGCAGGATCCCATATAGACCCGCGCCTACGCCTCCGAAAATGACCTCGCCGGTCATGATGTTGAACAGCGGCACAAGGCCGCCAATCGGCGTAAAGCTGTCATGAACGCTGTTGACGGCGCCGCAACTGGCATCGGTGGTGATGGTCGCGAACAGCGCGGATGCGGCGATGCCGTTGCGAACTTCCTTCCCTTCCATGTTTCCGCCAGCTTGCGTCAGGGTGGGATTGGTTTCAAGACCCAGCTTGGCGAGCAGCGGATTCCCTCCCTGTTCCGCCGGATAACAGATCAGAACGCCGCCGAGGAACATCACGCTCATGGCCGCGAAGAGCGCCCACCCTTGTCTCGTATCGCCAACGGCTTTGCCGAACGTATATGTCAGCCCCGCGGGAATGACGAAAATCATAATCATCTGAACGAAGTTCGAGAGCGGAGTGGGATTTTCGAAGGGGTGAGCGGAATTAGCGTTGAAAAAACCGCCGCCGTTTGTACCCACCATTTTGATGGCTTCCTGGGAGGCGATGGGTCCTTGCGGAATGGTTTGCGCCGCGCCTTCGATAGTCTTCGCCACCGTATAAGGATGAAAGTTCTGAAGGACGCCCTGGGAACAGAGAAACAGCGCGCCTAGCAGTGAAAGGGGTAGGAGCAGATAGATGACCGCCCGCGTCAGATCGACCCAAAAATTGCCCAGGGTCTTGGCCTGCTGGCGGGCGAATCCGCGAATCACAGCGACTGCGACCGCAATTCCGGCCGCCCCGGAGACGAAGTTCTGTACCGTCAGGGCGGCCATCTGGACAAAATAGCTGAGCGTGGATTCGCCGCTGTAGGCCTGCCAATTCGTGTTCGTGACGAAGCTGACGGCGGTGTTGAACGCCAGATCGGGCGTCATCACGGGCGTACCGAAATGCTGCGGATTCAGCGGCAGATGGCCTTGCGCGCGCTGGATAATATAGGCGAAGAGAAAGCTGAAAATGCTAAATGCCAGCAGGCAGCCGGAGTATTGGGTCCAGCGCTGCTCCACGTCCTCGCGAACGCCGCACAGCTTATAGACGGCGCTTTCCAAAGGCCGCAGCGCGGGATGAAGAAATGTCCGCCGGCCTTCGAACAGATTGGACATGAAGAGTCCCGCGGGCTTCGCGATCGCGAGCAAAATCAGGAAATAGGCGAGTATCTGGGCCATTCCGAGCGCGGTCAAACGGCTTCTCCTTTCAGAATTTCTCGGGCCTGAGCAGCGCGTAAATCAAGTATGCGAAAAGAAAAACGGTTGCGATACCGGCAATGATATAGTCCATGCATTCTCTCTAAAGCCGGTCGCACCATTTAGCGAAATACCACGATCCAGCGAAGAAAATTATCGCCAGCAGAATATAAAATAAATCGAGCATGGGTCAGTTCACCTCCACAATTACGAGATCGCAGGCGCGCGAGCGCAAGGCGCGCATCCAGACCGGCTCCCGGGGGCGCGACCAGTGTTTCCGCCGGCCGGCCACCACGAGCGAGTGCGGCTCGACGGCGCAGTCGAGCGCCGTGGTTATGTCGCGGCAATAGCTGGTTTCGAGGAGCACGTCGCAATTGGGAAGACCTGCCCAGCGTTCGCAACGAGCGCTGGCGAATCGCGGAGCGACCCGCGGATTCGCGAGATCAGGCGGATACGGTACGACGATGCACGCCAGCAATCGGACCGCGGCCTCCAGATTGCGCGCCAGCGCGGCGGCTGCGCGCAACGCGGCCATCGTCTCCGTATCGGTTGTACTCAGGACCGTGATCGGCAGGAGCGGACGAGCCTCCCCGACCCACGGATGAGCCGCTCGAATTTCTATCCGCGATTGCGCTTCAGACAACACCTGACTAAGATTAGGGCGCGGGCCGTAAAGAAGTCATAAGGAAGTCGTAAAAAGAGAATAAAGAACGGAATGCGCGGCGCGGCCATCCGTTTGCATTGTTTTACCTGGAGGGGAATTATGCTCGCATATACTCGTAAATCTTGCCGGAACGCCGCTTGTGCCCTGGTTTTCTTTTCAGCCGCCGCATTGGGCAACTCGCATCATGACCTGAACGGGACATGGAAGTTGGAGCCGACGCGCAGCAACTTCGCCGGCGAACCCGTCATCCAGACCGGCACGGTCACCATTAACGACCGGCAGCACAATATTTACGTGTCGCGGAATTTCTCCTACGACGGCGCAAACCAGAGCTATACGTATAATTTCAGCACTGACGGCCGTGTAAACTCGACCATTCACGAAGGCAAAGCCTTCAAGAGCAAGGCGAAATGGGAGGGCGATGTGCTGGTGGTGACGACCACGCGCAGTGGCGAGACGGTCACTGAGAATTACAGCCTGAATGCGGACGGTTCTCTAAGAGAGATCGTAGACCGTCAGGGACACCCATCCATCACGCTCTACTTCCAGCGTCAGTAAATTAGCGCCTCGCTGCCGCCAGCAGAGCTTCAAGCGGGGCATTGTCACCGAAAGTCCGGCTAACGTGGACGAATAGGTCGAGATTACCGGGCGCGAAGACGAACGATCCGCCCAATTGGAACGGATTCGGTCCGGTTTTGTGCTGACGATGACCGGACGCCCGAGCGCGCTCGCGGAATTTGGCGTTTTCTCTTTTCAGCAGATGCAGCGCGTTGGCGGTCTTCAGGCCCGCGGCGCGATAGGCGATGCGGTCCTCATCGATTAGAAGCGGAAAGGCGATCGCCGCTTCTTCGCGAAACATGCGCGCGTAGTTACGGTCTCCGAGTCCCACGGCCGCGATGCCGCAACCGGCCGCTCGAAATTCGCTCTCGCGCTCGCGCAACTGCGCGACATGCTCGCGGCAGAAGATTCAGCCGTAATGCCGCAGAAATACGACAACTGCGGGCGTTTTCTCCCACAGCGAGCCCAGCCGGATTTGGCGCCCATCGCAGTCGGGCAGGGCAATGCCGGCCAGATCCGCGCTAAGAGTCGCCCCGCTGCTCACTTCGGTTTATATGCAATGCAGTCGACCTCGATCTTCATCGTTGGATTCGCGAATTTCGTTTCCACCGTCGTCCGAGCCGGCTTGTGGTCGCCGAAAAATTCGCTGTAGACCTCGTTCATGCGCGCGAAATCCCGGCCTTCGCGCAGGAACACGGAGCATTTCACGACATCCGCCATGCTCGCTCCGCAGCCTTCGAGAATACGCTTGATGTTGCTCAGCACCAGGCGCGTTTCCTGCTGGATGTCGCCGAAGCTAAATTCGTTCGTCTGGGGGTCTAATGGTCCTTGACCGGAAACATAGATAAAGTCGCCCGCGCGCACCGCGGGTGAATAGGGACCGCGCGGCGAGGCGCAGCCGGGCGGCGATAACCGTTCGATCATGTCATCCTCCGAAGTTTAATCGTTCCGCTTTTTTCTGGGCCGGCGCGTGGACTTGTCGCCGCCCCCTCCGGCTCCCGGCGGCTTACGCGGCCGCTTCACGGGTTTCGGTTTGGCCGGCGGCGGATTCGGCTCCAGCAGCGAAGGCTGGCCCTCCACATAGGGCTGCGGCTCTTCCTCTTCCTCCTCCGGCGGCGGCTGCGCCGGCAGCTCTGGCAACGCTGGAGGATAGAACTCCGCTCCGAGGTAAACCATCAACCCGCGCTCTTCGTCCGGCTCCACTCGAACCACCAGCTTGTCCTGAGCGTAGTTTAGAAATTCCGCGAATTCCTGGTAGCCGTAGGCTGTGAAATCGAAATCCGGGTGCTCCGCCTGCATCCATCCCTGCAGGTCCTCGGCCGTGGCGCCCTCCTCCATTTCGAGGCGATGCGTTTCGAGCACGTCGCGCAGCTTGGGGAGCGCCTCCTCTGGTTTCGGAGTCGGCCGCTCCGGCTGCGTGGAGGTCTTACGCTCGATGACATAGCGGCCGCCCGATCCGCTGACATTGACGAAGTCACCCTTCTTCAACTTCTCCACAAATTCCGAGAAGCTGCTGGCGCCATAAGCCTTCTCCGTGAACGCCGGATCGAGCTGCAGCATAGTCGATTTTAAAAGCCCCAACTGCGGTTGCACCCCGCGGCGCTCCAGCACCTGGAGCGCCCGCTCCACCAGCGGCATTGCCTGCGCCAGCTCGAGGGGAGCCGGACGTCCGCGCCTCTCCTTGGGCCCGAAGCGCTCCCGTTCCGGGCGGCGTTCGCCGCGTTCCTGCTGCGGGCGCGGCGGCTCCTGCGGCCGATCGACGACGGGAGGGCCGCCGCTCACGCCGCCGTCCGAGAGCAGCGATTCATAGCTGATGAACTCGTGACAGTTTTGCTGCAGAATCGTGCTCGTAAAAGCTTTGCCCCCCACCACGAACACGGTCTTGCCGTATTCCTTCAGCTTGTTCACCAGCGGTATGAAATCGCTGTCGCCGCTGACAATGGCGAAGGCATTCACATGGCTGTGCGTAAACGCCATCTCGAGCGCATCCAGCGCCAGGTTGATGTCGGCCCCGTTTTTATCGCCGCGCGGCGACGGCAAACGCTGCACCATTTGCACGGCGTTCTCGGCCATGCCGCGCGTGGCGCCTTCCTGTCGGCCCCAGTTTGCATACGCGAATTTCGCGATGATATCGCCGCGCTCCTTCAGCGCCTCCAGCGCCACCGAGACGTCGAACTCGCGGCGCAGCGTCGTCTTTACGCCGATCTCTATATTGTCGTAATCGACAAACACGGCTATGGTCAATTTTTCTTGCATTTGTCTCTCGCGGCGGATTTCGACCCGCCATACCCTCATATTTTGTCCGCGCCGCTTCGTACAACACTGCCGGCGTGGGATAGTCTCACGCGGCCTGGTTTACGGACGACCGGATGAAGCCGACGATCTCATCGAGCGATGCGCCGGGCTGAAAGACCGCCGCAACCCCGAGCTTCTTTAACCCGGCGGCGTCTTCATCGGGGATGATACCACCAACGACGACGCGAACGTCACCCATATGTTTTTCGCGCAACAGCTCCATCACGCGCGGCACGATCGCTTTATGCGCCCCTGAAAGAATGGACAATCCGATCACCTGGACGTCCTCCTGCAGCGCCGCGTTCACGATCATTTCGGGGGTCTGACGGAGGCCGGTGTAAATCACTTCCATGCCGGCGTCGCGAAGCGCGCGCGCGATCACTTTCGCGCCCCGGTCGTGCCCATCCAGGCCTGGTTTCGCAACCAGCACCCGGATGCGAGTCTCCATAGAGGAATTATAGCTTGTACCTGTTTGAGTTAAAGTGGACTTGGGCGGACATGGACGACGAGACGAAGCAGTTTCTTCTAAAGCTCTTCACCACGTTGGAGCGGCGAATCGATGTCCTGCAAGCGAAGATTGACGCTCTTCAGGCCGACATTGCGGAAGTAAAAGCGGACGTGAGCCGCCTGCGAGGCGAAATGCATGAGATGGAAGCCCGCCTTCGCGAGGAAATGCGGGAGATGGAAACGCGCCTGCTCTCCGAGTTCTGGAAATGGGCCCGCCCGCGCGACATCCGTATGCGCGCGATGGAAGCCCGTATGACGGATTTTGACGCCCGCCTGGATGCCGTCGAGCGGCGCCTGCCCCCGCCAGCGGCGAATAACTCTATACAACGCTCCTTTCCGTATAACTCCCGAACACCTCCCGCAGCGCATCGCAGATCTCGCCCGTGGTCGCATAGGCGCGCACCGCGTCGAGAATAAGCGGCATCGTGTTCTGGGAGCCTTCGGCCGCCCGCCGCAAAGCCTCGAGCGCGCGCGAAACGTCGCCCTGATTTCGCCGCCCCTTCAACGCGGCCAGCCTCTCCAGTTGCCGCGTCTGCGCCGACTCATCGATCTGCAGCAGCTCGATCGCCTGCTCCTCGCCCTCCGTGAACGCGTTCACACCCACGATTTTGCGCTCGCCGGTCTCGATCTCGTGCTGATACTCGTAGCTGGCATTGGCAATCTCTGTCTGCGGATAGCCACGCTCAATGGCCGCGATCATCCCTCCCATGGCGTCGATCTTATGGATATAGTCGTTCGCCTGCTTTTCGATTTCCGCAGTCAGCGCCTCCACAAAATAACTGCCGCCCAGAGGATCGGCCGTGTTGCCGACCCCGCACTCGTACGCCAGGATCTGCTGCGTGCGCAGAGCCAGCGTGACCGCATGCTCGCCTGGCAGCGCGTAGGCTTCATCGAGCGAGTTGGTGTGCAGCGATTGCGTCCCGCCCAATACCGCCGCGAGCGCCTGCACCGCTGTGCGCACTACGTTATTGTACGGCTGCTGCCACGTTAGAGAGCATCCCGGCCGTCTGCGCGTGCGTCCGCAGCTTCAGGCTGCGCTCGTCCTTCGCTCCAAAGCGGTCGCGCATCGTGTGAGCCCAGATTTTTCGCGCCGCTCTAAACTTCGCGATCTCCTCGAAGAAATCGTTATGCGAGTTGAAGAAGAAGCTGAGGCGCGGCGCGAAACTGTCCACCGCCAAACCACGCTCCAGCGCCCATTCCACATACTCGATACCGTCGCGCAGCGTGAACGCCAGTTCCTGCGCCGCCGTCGATCCCGCCTCGCGAATGTGATAGCCGCTGATCGAGATGGGATTAAATCGCGGCACATAATTCGTTGAATATTCGATAACATCCGTGACCAGGCGCATAGAAGGCCGCGGCGGATAAATGTACTCCTTTTGCGCGATGTATTCCTTCAAAATGTCGTTTTGCAGCGTGCCCGAGAGGCGCGTCCACTCCACGCCCTGTTGCTCCGCGACGGCGAGATACATGGCCCATAACACCGCCGCCGGCGAGTTGATGGTCATCGAGACCGTCACGTCGCCAAGTGGGATGCCGCGGAACAGAATCTCCATATCTTCGAGCGACGAAATCGAAACGCCGCACTTGCCGACCTCGCCCGCAGCCGCCGCATGGTCCGCGTCGTACCCCATTAACGTCGGCAAGTCAAATGCAACCGACAGTCCCGTCTGCCCTTGCGAAAGAAGATAGAGATAGCGCCGGTTCGTCTCCTCCGGGGTCGCAAACCCGGAGAACTGGCGCATGGTCCAGAGCTTGCCGCGATACATCGTTTCGTGAATCCCGCGCGTGTAGGGAAACTCGCCTGGAGCGGGCGGAGCCGGTTGCGGCGCGTCCTGCGGCCCATACACCGCCTCCAACGGTATGCCGCTGATGGTCTTGAACTTACCGTTCGCCCGCTGTTTCTTCGGAAGCGCCGGTGCCGTTTGGTGGGCCATAATTCATGGTAACGCCCGCCCATCCAACCGCCGCATTAAGATGAGTTAAATGTATCGCTGGAACCTTACGCTTGCGTTATTGAGCGCGTGGATTGGCTGCTCGGGGTTCGCCCGCGCCCAAGAGCCGCCGCGGGGAATTGACGCCATCGGGGCCTGCGAGGGGACGTGGAAGACGGAAATCGAACATTTCGCGACCAAGTTCAGCAAGCCGCGCAAGGAGTCCTATACGCTCCGAAACGACTGCTGGCGCAGCGGCGGCTTCTTTGCGTGCGCGCAGTTCATCGATGGCGAATCGAAGGCGTTGATCGTGTTCACGTATGAGCGCGAAAACCGATACGTACAACAGCTATCCGATTCCAGCCGATGGCGGCCCAGCCGGTTCCGGGAAGCTGATCGTCAAGGGAAATGTCTGGACCTTTCCGTGGGACGACACGGAGGAAGGAAAGAAGGTTTATTTCCAGGTCGTGAACGTGTTCACGGCGCCCGGCGAGATTGAATACCGGCAGGAATTTTCGACCGATAAGGCGCATTGGACAGTATCGGCGAGAGGACGGGAGCGTAAGATCAAGTAGACGCGGCGATTCCGGCGTGGTCGGTAAAGCGGCCGGGCGCCCCTTTTCAAGAGCGGTGCGGAAATCGGGAGGCAGGGGAGTTTTCGTCAGCGCTGGAAAATTTACCAGGACGTAAACCGTCTCGGCCGTTGCGATGACGCGTTCATTGCCGGCAATGCGAAATTCCATCGCGATCGTAAATGACGTGTTGCCAAGGCGCGCGGCGTAAACCGAGATCTCGAGCACGTCGTCGAATCGCGCCGGAGCTTTCCACTCGATAGTCAGCTTCGCCACCTGATAATCGATCGCGCCGCTCAAGACGGCCTCGCCATAGCCGATGGCCCGCAGGAATTCCAAAGTAGCGAGGTCGACATAATCGGCGTAGCGGGGGTTGTAGACGACTTTCTGCACGTCGCATTCGCCGTAGCGCACGCGCAGGTTATAGCGAAAGGGTCGCGGCGTCATTTGCCGGAGAGGCACTCGCCGATCTCTTTTTCGGAGATGGCGCCCTCGCGAATCACTTTCCAGTACGGCTCGGTGATGTCCACCGTGGTGGCGCCCGGGCCGGAGCAAGCCCCGCCGTCGAGGACCAGGTCCACGCGGCCGTCCATGGTCCCGAACACTTCGATGCCGCTGCGGCAGGTGGGCTGGCCGGAGATATTGGCGCTCGTCGAAACCAGCGGCTGATCGAGCCAATCGAGTAGCGCCTGGGCGATACGCGAGCGCGACTGCCGCATCGCCAGGCGGCCGGTGTTGGCCGTGACTTTGAGCGGCACTTTGGCCGACGCAGGCACGATGATTGTCAATGGTCCGGGCCAGAAGTGGCGCGCCAGCAGATAGAAGCGCGCCGATAATTCCTTCGAAAGCTCCTCGGCCATGTAGTGGCTGCCGACCAGCAGCGGCAGCGCGCGGTGGATCTCGCGGCCTTTAGCTTCAAAAACGCGTCCCACGGCGTGCAGGTTCAGCGGATCCGCGATGAGCGTATATAAGGCATCCGATGGGATCGCGATCACGCCGCCGCGGCGTATACAGGCGGCGGCGCGCTCGATCGCCTCCGGCTCCGGCTGCTGGGGATCTATCTCGATCAGGTCTGTCGCCACGCGGTTTGCCTATTGTATCGGGATGGAGAGCGATATCCGGGGTCCAATCGCCTCCGCGACCTCGATGGCCATGGAGTATCGCCCGAAAGGCGCGCTTAACTGCACGCCTTGAACCATGCCGCGAACGCCGGCAACCATCTCGCGCGCCACCGCGACGCCCTCGCGCCGCGCCTTCTCCGCATTGTCGACCCGGCGCATACGCTCCATAAGCGGCGCTGGAACGGGAACCCGCAGCTCGTTCACCATGAACTCGGCATTGCGGTAGCTGGTCAGCGGCCAAATGCCGCATATCACCGGCAGGTGGAGGGGCTCAGCGCGCTTGAGAAATGCTTCGAGCAGGCGCAGGTCGAAGACGGGCTGCGTCACGATATACTCGGCGCCCGCCCGCGCTTTCCATTCCAGTCTGCGGATCTCTTCGTCCATGTTGAGCGCGCCCGGATTCGCTCCCACGCCAAGGAGAAGCGCGGTTTGCGAACCCATGGGATTGCCGCCGATATCGAGGCCCTGGTTAAGATTGTTGACAATGTTCGTCAGCCCGATAGCATCGACATCGAACACCGCCGTGGCGTCCGGATAGGAGCCCATGCGCGGAGGATCGCCCGTGATGCAGATGAGATTGCGCACGCCCGCGGTATGCGCGCCCAGCAGCTCCGATTGAATGCCCAGAATATTGCGGTCGCGGCAGCAGAAGTGCATCACCGCTTCGATGCCCGCGTGCTGCTGGATCAACTGGCACGTAACCTGCGCGCTCATGCGCGCGCTGGCGCGCGGACCGTCGGGGACATTGATGCAATCGATCCCGGCGGCGGCGCACATCCGGGCGCCTTCCAATTCCTTTGAAGCGTCCACGCCGCGCGGCGGCAGAATCTCTACGAAAGCCACGAATTGCCCCGCCGCGAGCTTCGCTCCGAGCTTGGTCTTTGCCGCCACGGCGACCTTGGGAAGCGCCTTGCCGGCGCTCTCGGGCTCAATCTGGATGGCGGCCCCGCGCCGCACCGGCTGCAGCGAGCGGGCTTCGGCGCGGATGAGCTTGATATGCTCCGCCGTGGTTCCGCAGCAGCCTCCAATGACGCGCACTCCGGCCCACAGAAAGCGCCGCGCATACTG
Organism: Bryobacterales bacterium; assembly: GCA_963838885.1. Classification (GTDB taxonomy): domain Bacteria; phylum Acidobacteriota; class Terriglobia; order Bryobacterales; family Bryobacteraceae; genus JAICMB01. The sequence continues at coordinate 81,859 of CAWITB010000001.1, forward strand.
CGCCATGTACTCGGGCGAGCTGAGATAGATGTTGCGGCCCTCGACGCGCGCCGGGAGCCCGGCATTCGGCATGGCGCTCATCGGCTTGTTCGAATATTTCATCATGCGCTCGATCGTTTCCAGCGTGATCTTGGGGCCGGTGGAGCAATTGATGCCGATGACGTCGACAGGCCACTCGTCCAGGCGTCGCGTGTAGGTTTCGGGATCGGCCCCGTCCAGCAGGTTGCCGAAGTCGTCGATCGTGACCTGCGCAATGACAACGGTGTCCTCGCCCGCGGCTTCGCGCGCCGCGAAAATGGCTTCTCGGAGCTCGTTGAGATCCCCGAACGTTTCAAGCACAAGCAGATCGACGCCCGCTTCCATCAGGGCCTCGGCCTGCTCGCGGAAGAAAGCGCGGGCTTCGGCGAATGACGTCGGGCCAAGAGGCTCGATGTGCACTCCCAGGGGTCCGATGGCGCCGGCGACATAGGCGCTTTCTCCCGCCGCCTCGCGCGCCAGCTTCACGCCCGCATGGTTGATGGCGCGCAGCTTTTCGGATAATCCAAACGCGGCAAGACGGGGGCGATTGGCGCCAAAGGTATTGGTTTCGAGGATCTCGGCGCCGGCCTTGACGTACTCCTGATGGGTCTCGCGCACAATGGCCGGAGAGGAGAGATTCAATTCGTCGTAGCAGCGGTTGATGAACACGCCCTTCGAATAGAGCACGGTTCCCATGGCGCCATCGGCAACCAGGATGCGGTCCTGTAGCGCTTGGCGGAATTCCCGGAGACGCGGAGCGGCGATGGACGGCGTGGAGGCGCTCATGTTGAGGAGCAGGCGCACCCGGAAATGGGATGGAGCCTGGGCTGATCGGGCGAAGTGCTCAGGCTATTGTAGCGCATTGTCCGGGAGCTCCCGGACTTCGGTCTTTTCGTAGAGATCCGCGAGCCGCGGGCTGCAATCCACCGACGTCAGGGCGATGCTCGCATCCAGCTTGTCCGCCGGCATCAGCGTCCAGCTTCCGGAGGGTCTGCGCGTAAACACATCGACATGAACGCGCTCCGCGGCCACGAGCATCGTAGTGAGTCAGTGAAGGGATCGTTTGATAATAGTGGAACTTTCTGCCGCGATCAAAAACTTCCGTCGCTGGCAACAGCACTTCAACGACGAGGCGCGGGTTGACGAGATTCTCGCCTTGGTCCTCGAGAAAGGGTGTTCCCCGCTATCAGATTGTGCCTTTTCGCGCAGACTGCTCGAACGAAGAGTTGCCCATCGTGGTATTCGCTTTTGTACTCGGCTTTCCGCTCGATTTCGAGATATCGCTCGGGCGTAAGCACGTCTATTGCGGGAGCTCTTGAAGCCCGGTGTTGTCGTACAAGTCCCCGAGCCGCAAGCGGCAATCGACGGACGTCAGCTCGATGGTCTCCTCCAGTTTGTTGGCCGAGGTCAGCGTCCACTTTCCTGAGGACTCGCGCGTAAAGACATCGACGCGGACGTGCTCCGCCGATACGAGCACGTATTGATTCAGCGACGGGATCGCTTGATAATACGCGAACTTCCTGCCGCGATCGTAGGCTTCCGTCGATGGCGACAGCACTTCAATGATAAGGCCCGGGTTAACAAGATTGTCTTCTATGTCCTCAAGGAATTTTTCCTCGCCGCAAACCACGCTAACATCTGGGTACATATACGAGCGGCGCTCCCTGGCGCTGACACGCATGTCGCTTCCGTAGATGCCGCAGCCGCGTCCACGAAGCTGCGCATAAAGGCCCCCGATGGCATTCCCCACGATACGATTGTGCGCTCGGCGCGCGCCCGCCATCGCGAACATCTCGCCGTCATGATACTCGCTCTTGTATTCCGCTTTCCGTTCGATTTCGAGGTATTGCTCGGGCGTAAGAAGGGTCTTGGTCTGGGTCGACATTACGGCTCCACGATATTGTTGCGAACCGCGTAGCGCACCAGTTCCGTAATGGAGCGCAGGTCGAGCTTATTCATGATGTTCGTCCGGTGCGTCTCGGCCGTCTTAATGCTGATGTTCAGCGAGTTGGCGACCTCTTTGTTGCTCTTGCCCTCGGCCAGCAATTGCACGATCTCGCGCTCCCGCGCCGTCAGCCGGCCACGCGAGGTTTCGGGCTGCTCCGTGCGGGATGGCCGTATATAAGATTTCAACAGCATGTCGGAGATCTTCGAAGAAAAGAACGTGCGGTGCTGGCACAGCGCCTCGACGGCCGCGACCAGGTCCTTGCCGGCATCGGATTTGAGCACGTAGCCGCGCGCGCCGGCATCCAGGACCTCGCGCACGATCTGCTCCGACTCGTGCATCGTCAGGATCAGCACTTCCGTTTGCGGCAACGCCTTCAGGATCTGCCGCGTGGCTTCGAGGCCGTTCATTTCGGGCATCCCGACGTCGATGACAGCGACGTCGGGGGTGAGCTCGCGGGCTCGCTCCACCGCTTCGCGGCCCGTAACCGCTTCGGCGACGACCTCCCAATCCGGCTGCGCGTCGAGCAACGCGCGCAATCCCCGGCGCACAATTTCATGATCGTCGGCTACCAGGATGCGGACCGGCACGTGTTATCCTCGCTCGCGATTCAGCGGCAGAGTGACGCTGATGGTGGTGCCGGAGCTGCTCGAAGCGACCTTTAGCGCGCCGCCCAATTGCCGCGCGCGCTCCCGCATCCCGGCAATACCGACTCCCAGGCTCGCTCCCTCGCTGATGAGGTCGAGCGCCTCGGGCGGAACGCCGCGCCCAAAATCGGTGACGTGCAGATGCACCTCGCGGGGGTCGCGAATCACTCGAATTTCGGCGCGCGCGCTACCGGAATGCCGGTGTACGTTCGTCAAGGCCTCTTGCACGATGCGGAATAGCGTGATTTCGACGTCGCGCGGCAGGCGTCCCATCTCCTCCATTTTCAACTCGGCGTGAATTCCGGTGCGCTGCGCGTATCCGGCGGTATAACTGCGCAGCGCCGATATCAGTCCCAACTCGTCGAGCAGCGGAGGATGAAGCAGGTAGGACAACGTCCGTATTTCCTGTGAGCAGCGCTCCGCGAGCGCCAGGCTCTCGATAACCGCCTCACGCGGTTTTTGCCCCAGCACCTTATCGCGAACCCCGTGCAGATTCATTGAAAGGACGGCCAGGTTTTGCGCCGTCGTATCGTGCAGCTCGCGCGCTATTCGGCGGCGCTCGTCGTCTTGCAATTCCAACAGACGGCCGGAGAGCTGGTGCAGCGCTGTCTCGACGCGCTTGCGCTCTGTGCGGTCGGCGCAGGCCCCCACATAGCCCAACACGCGCCCGTCCTGACCGAGCCATGGCGCCCCAAAATCCTGCAGCCAGCGATACTCGCCATCCGCCGCCCGCAAACGGTACTCCAGCTCGAAGCGATCGCAGGATTTCACGGCGGCGGAATAGCGCAGCAGCGCATAGCGGTCCTCGGGATGCACCGAGGACTGCCAACCCGCGCCGGTCTGGTCCTCCATTCTCGTCCCCGTGAACTGCAACCAACAACGATTGAAGAAGGTACGACTTCCGTTCACGTCCGCCGTCCATAGCAGGACCGGCGCGGCATCCATCGATTCGCGGAAACGGCGTTCACTCTCGGCCACCGCGATCGCTTCGATATCGCGCTCCTCCGCCTCTTTCGCCTGCGTCACTTCGCGGCGCCGTAGATGATGAATGAGCGCCACGCTTCCGAAACACGCCAGAGCGTTCTCGATCAGAGTCTTGGTGTCGGCGTCGGAGTAATGGAAAAGGCCGTCGGGAGAGGATAAGAAAAGCGCCGAATAAACCGTGGATAACCCCGCTGCCGCCGCTCCGGACTTCCAGCCGCCGATGAATACGGAATGAAATACCGCCACCAACAGCAAGACTCCGGGATTAGGAATATTGAGCAGGTAACAAATAATCATGGCCAGCGACGTCGTAAGCAGCCAGCCGTAATTTACCCACAGATTAGACTCGGCGGCATCGCCGGCGCGAAGGAACATCCATTGAATGCGGGTGAGGGCGGATATGATCTGTCCCAAACGACCTCCATCCAAAAACGGGCCGCGTCACGGGAGCGGCACGTCTATGGCCTGAGGAGTGGCGCGGAACGGCGCATTCCAGCGCGCGCATCTTTCCCCAAGCATAACACCAGCCCCAAGCATAACACCAGCTTTGACAACGTTCTACACGAAACATATTCCGTGGGAGGGGGCGTGGGCTAAGGTCCCCTGAGGTGCCTCGGGATATCGGCTAGGGCATTTTCCTAGGGTCCCCTACGGGAGCAACTCTCGTCTAAATACAAAATTTACGGGGTTTAGAAAACTTCTGCCTTAACGTATATTCAGATTTCGAACATTTTTATGAATCAATCAACAGTCCTGGGGCGCCAGCCCACGGGGATCGAGGTGCCGTGCCGCCAAGCACGGGCCGGCGAGCCCGCGGGAAAAACCAACGATGTAGTTGAGATGATCAAGCGCGGGAACCCAGCCGGTCTTGAAGAGTTGTACTCGATGGCCCGAAACTTCACGTACTTCATAATGCGGCAGCTCGGTCACGATGACTTGCAAGACAAGGTCCACGATGTCTTTGTATCCGCTGCGACGGCGATCTCGGCAGGCAAACTGCGCGATTCCGAGCGCCTCACGCCATTTCTCACCACTCTGACCCGGTTTTATACCTACGGTCAGATCGATCGCCGCGTTGTGCGGCGAAAGTACAACATGCCATTGGAGCACGCCAACATTCCCGATGGCAGAATCAATCTGGAGCACGGCATATACCACCAGCAGAGGGCTCGGATCGTGCGCGACATTCTGGGATTAATGCCGAAGCGCGACCGGGATGTCCTGGAGCGCTTTTACGTGTACGAACAAACGAAAGAACAGATTTGCAGTGAGATGAATCTCACGTCAACGCAGTTTCGCCTCTTAAAATCAAAGGCCAAAAACACCTTTGCGAAACTGGGACAACGGCGGCTTAAAATGGCTCGCGCCAGCGCCGCGGCATGACGAACCGTCGCGAATGGGGACTGCCCGACGGACGCGCCGGTTCGCGGCCCCTTCTGTTGAATACCGACCAGCCTCGCAATCGTTCAGGTAGAAGCGTCGCATCGCACGGGTTTGAGCGTGCTTCGCCTCGTGACCCCGATCCCACATTCCCGCCATACCCATGAAGCAGTTGCCCTGCGTTGCGAGAGCGCGCAGCGCGCTCGCAGCCGGGCAGCTCCTCAGAAGTAAAGTTTCAGCGCGAACTGTAGCTCCCGCGGGTCGTCGGGGCTATCCCGCGTTGTTGTGATCGAGGCGAACGTTTTCGGGCTGCCGAAGTTCAGACTGCCGGGCTGGCCAAAGTTCGGAGTGTTGGTCAGATTGAATACCTCGGCGCGGAACTCCACCCGTGTGCGCTCCGAAGTATGCCATTGCTTGGCCAAAGTGGCATCCCCGCGGTGAAAGCCAGGACCGCGCGCCTGCGTCGGGGCGCCGCCGAGCGGACCATAGTCCGTCTGCCCAACGGTCACGGCGGCAGCGGGATTGGCGAACGCCGCGGCATTGAGCCAGTTGGCAACCGTATGGGCGCCGGTATAGAGGCCCTGACCCGGTACGAGCAGTGCGTCGCACCCCAATCCCGCAGTGGTTCCGACCGTGCAGCCGATCGTGATCGGCGTGCCGCTCTGGATGGTCATCAGGCCATTGATTCTCCAGCCGCCCACAATGGCGTTTATCCATCCCCCGTGGTTCAGCAGCGGTTTGCCGGCGCCGAACGGCAACTCATAACCGCCGCTCACGTGCAGCGCATTGCGAATATCGAAATTCGCCAAACCGTAGTCCCCTTGGATGCCAAAGCCAGGCAGGTCTGGCGCACGGTAGCCCAGAGTCGAAAACAGCACGTCCGAGACATCGTCCCTCACTCTGCTCCAGGTGTAAGCGGCCAGCAGATTGAAGCCGCTGCTGTAGCGGCGCTCGTACTTCGCCTGCACCGAGTAATAGAAACTGTTGCCGTCGGTGGTCCCGTAAGACATATTCCTCGGAAGACCCGGGTAGGGAATGTACTGTGTGACGTTCGCCGTTGTGGGCAAAATCTCGGAAGGAACATTCGTACCCGGATAAGTCAGCAGATGACGGCCCATGGAGCCGACGTATCCCACCGAAATGTACTGGTTCCGCGGCAGTTCATATTGAACGGTGAAATTTTGGCCTTCGACATACGGGGTCTGGAAATTGTATTGAACGGCATTCAGCTTCAGCCCCGATGCATTCACCTGGCTCGGCGTCAGCGGCACGTTGAGCAACCCATTCTGTATCGGTCCGATGGAGTTGTCCGCCGTTAACGGGTAAACGCTGTTGGCAGGCGTGTAGTTCAGTCCGAAGGCGAACGGATAATTGTTCCCCACGTTGGCGCCGTCGCCGACATTGAAAATGCCGTTATAAAAAAGCCCAAAACCCGCCCGCACGACCAGCTTCGACGAGAGTTGGTAAGCGACGCCCAAGCGCGGCGCGAAATTCGCTTTCGAGACGATGCCGAGCTGTTCGTTCTTCGTATAAACCAATTGGATGCCGTTTTGCTGGAGCGTGCTGAGAAAGCTTGACGACAGAGGCGTGCTCTGGCGCCGCGCGTCGATCAAATACTCTGCGTTCACGAACGGAACGCCGGGAAGGAAGTTTGCGTCCGCCCCGAAATTATCGTGAGGCAGCGGGTAGTATTCCCAGCGTAGCCCCAAGTTGAGCGTTAAACGCCTCGTCACCTTCCAGTTGTCTTGAAAGAAAGAACCGTAATACGGCCTCCGATAATCTTCCTGGCCTATGGGCGAAATCTCGACCTGATTCGCGCCGCCCACGTTATCGATCCCGTTCGGAGACGTCGAAACCTGCGGGTCTAAAACGAATTGCGCGATGCCGGTATTTGCGGCGTTGCCGTTCGGAACCGTAGTGTATTGGCCGCTATAGGCGAAATACCCATGCGGAAATTGAGCGCTGAAGACGCCCACCTTCACCCGCTGATATTCCATGCCCATGCGGAGCGAGTGTGCGCCAATTTGCTTTGAAACATTATCGTGAAGTTGCAGGTTTCCGTTCACCTCATTCAGAGGCAGATTATTGTGCCCACCGAGTTGATTCAGGCCGCTGATGTTAATCTGAGCGAGTCCTCCGTTGGGCGGAACATCCGGAATTCCCGGAATGCCATACTGCGCATTCAGCCCGCCGCTATTCCCGAAAGGTTGGAGACGTATGGTGTTGACGTGGCTATAACCAAGGCGGAATTCGTTTATTGTCGTTGGCGAGAAGATGTGCGTTTCGCTCCAGGCGTAGTTCATCACGTCGTTCGATTGATTGCCCTCCTGGAAAGTCGATGCTCCCTCGGCGAGTCCTCCCAACGGACTGGGCAAGACCTGCGGCTCCCAGCCGAGACTGGCGCGGACGAAGGTCTGGTCCTTTTCGCTGAAATTGTGGTCCAGCCGAATGTCGGTCGTCGTGTTATTGATCGCCTTAATCGGGTTCGTGACGATATTGTTCAGGATTCCGGGCTGATTGGGCGCCGGATAGAGATCGAGAAGTTTTACCGCAACCGGACTGATGCGGCTGGCGGGAATAATATTGCCGGGAAAGGGGTCGCGTACATAGCCGGCGCCCGTCGCGATCAAGCCCGATATGGGGTCGACCACCCCGCTTGCGACCGCCCGCGTGGTCGCCGGATCGAAGATCGTGCCCAACGCGTAGGATCGCCCCAGCAAATCTTTTTGCGAACCGGTTTGACCCGTAATCAGGTCCTGGAAATTCGTGAAGCCGCTGGCTCGTTCGTTGGCAGTCGGAACGCTGTCGGTATACGGGACAGCCTGCCGGATGCGGGTCTCCTCCAGGTCGCCATAGAAAAACGTCTTGTTCTTGCCGTGATAGAGATGCGGCAGGACCACCGGGCCGCCCAAAGTGAAGCCAAACTGATTGCGGCGGAACTCGCCCTTGTTCTGGCGCGCGGCGTTCAGAAAAAAGTCCGTCGCGTCGAACGCGTCATTGCGGATGAATTCCCAAAGGTCGCCGTGCAGGCTATTTGTCCCGGATTTCAGCACCGCGTTGACCACCGCGCCGGCAGCGCGGGCGAACTCCGCGCTGTAGTCGCTGGTCTGCACTTTGAACTCCTGAATTGAGTCCACGGGTGGACGCACGACGTAAGCGGCGCCGTTCAAAAAGTCGACCGTGTTGTTGTTGTTTTCAATGCCGTCGAGGAAGTAGGAGTTGTAGATGCTAGGGACTCCATTGGCCACGAAACTTCCACTCGCCGTCAATCCCCTCGTCTCCGCTACGGGCGTTGTGGTTCCGGTGGTGAGCTGAGCGAGCAACGTATAATTTCTGCCATTCAGCGGCATTGTGTCGATCTCGTGGGCGGTGAACACCTGTCCCACCGATGCATCCTCGGTCTGCAGCAGGGGAGCCGCCGCCGAGACGCTGATCGTGCTCGCGACCTGTCCCACGGTCAAGGTGAAATCGATTACGGCTGACTGCTGTACGTCGAGAGTGATCCCGCTCTTGGTCTGCTTTTCGAAGCCGCTCATCGACACCGTAATGGAGTACTTGCCGGCGTGCAGAGGAGTGAATACGTACGAACCGTCGGGTCCGCTTCGCGCATTCAGCGTCAGTCCGGTGTCCTGGTTCAAAATCGAGACTTCGGCGTTCGCGATGGCGCGAGCCGAGGAATCGACGATTACTCCCCGGATGGTTCCGGTATCGATTTGACCGTATAGGCCTGCTGTCAAGAGAAGCAAAGCCCAGGCGAGTGCGACGGAGGAGGAGATCAGGCGCCTCCCGGCCCGACTGCGTCGAATAGTGCACATGAATCGTTTTCCTTTCCCCGATCCCTTTCGAATCGAAGGATGATCGTACGTCAGTGTGGAGAATCTGTCAAGAGAATCGTTTCAACGGCATCCGGAATGAAACGGACTATGTATGACAGCAAATTGCGAGAAAATAATAGATCTTACATAGATTGCAGAATGGTTGTGCTAAAATCGTAACGATTCGATTTTGAACGCAAACAAGCCCAAACACGTTATGCGCGATGTCGCCCGCCTCGCGGGCGTTTCCGTCTCCACGGTATCGGCCGTGATCAATGGCGTCCCGAAGGTCAGTGAAAAAAGGGCGAGAAAGGTGCGGGACGCGATGGAGGCGCTCGATTATCATCCCGACCAGGTGGCCCGTAGCCTCAAGGTGGGCAGAACCAACACCATAGGCCTCGTCATTCCCGATGTCACCAATGCCTTCTATGCGTCTCTGATCCGAGGCGTCGAAGAGGCTGCTCGCGCCGCCGGTTACGGCGTGCTGCTGTGCGATTCCAACGAGGACCCCGAGCAGGAGAGGCGCCACCTGAGTACCCTGTTTTCCCGCCGCGTGGATGGGGTGCTGTTGACCTGTTCGGATAATTCGAGCGCTTACGATTCCCTGATCCGGCGGCGATTCCCGCTCGTATTCGTCGATCGTCTGCCAGCCGGTCTGAAGGAGAGTGCGATCTCGTCGGACAATGTAGACGCGGCGGAACTCGCCGCCCGGCACCTGGTTGAATTGGGACATTCCCGGATCGCCTTCTTAGCCGGCAAACTCAGTCTGTCTCCGTTTGCGGACCGTCTGGAGGGATTTCGCCGCGCTATGCAGCAAGCGCGTCTGATCGTCCCGCCCGAATACGTATGCCCGGGCGATCTCGAAGCCAATTCCGGGTACCTTTCGAGCAAGGCTTTGCTCGCCCTTGGAGAGCCGCCGACAGCCGTTATCGCCAGTAATAACTTGCTCTTATCGGGATTATTGCGTGCATTGCGTGAACTTGGCATCGCCTGCCCAGCGGACCTCAGCATTGTGGGGTTTGATGGCTTCGACGATTACGTATGGAACGAGCATGTCCACCCTAAATTGACGGTTGTTGTGCAGCCCATCCGGGAAATGGGCTACCAGGCATTTACGTTGTTGCACGCCAAGATGGCGCCTGACACGACCACCCAAGCCCCTTCGACCCCCGGGGTCGTACTGCTAAAAACCGAATTGAAGGTGCGCGATTCCACGGCGCGTCCAAGCTTGACTGCGCGGGCATGACCAGCCGCGAGCTCACTCCTTATTCACGTAAATAGCGGCTATGCGAACCCTGGGATCTTCCGGGCCGCGAATGCCAACTTTCAAATAGCGGGCTTTCGGGGGCGCAACTACGGCAGCAGTGGAGAACTTTCCCGAGGGCGCCAGATCCAGTTCCGCGGGACTGCCGAGGGCCAGCCAGTGTTCGGCCATCCACTGTGCGAATACGTCCTTGGCGGCCGAGCCGTCTACCTGGATGCTGATGCGATAAGTCGCGCCCGGCACTACTTTGATGTTGTCCGAGCGCCAGTACCCGTTCGGGGCATCATACTGCCAACCGTCGGGCGCGCCGGTCCGGATCCAACGGATCTGGAAATCGGGATTTCGGATGAGGTTGCCCGGCACTGCGCTTGGCCCCAGATCCCAACGGAGATGGACGCGTTGGCCGGACTGCACGGTGATGGGATCGGGCTTCAGAGTAGCTGCCGCGCTGCGTGAGAGGACCGGCTGGTAAGTGCCGGGAGGAAGATGTCGCAGCTGAAGCCGCCCCTGGTATACGCCGGAGCGGGATGCGACAGTATCGCTGAGCGTACTGAAGTTCGTTCCTAAAAGAATCAGTTTCACGGGCAGGAGTTCCATTCCCGCGACATCGGGCACTGTGACCTCGGCGTCCAAATCGGCCCCTGGCTGGGCGCCGGCTACGGCATGATCCGCGAGTTGCAGCAACGTATGAAGCACATCGGCTGCGACTTTGGCTGTTTCCGTGGCGCTCTCAAGCGCGATCGGTTCGCACGCCTGCCGGTCGTCGCGGGCAACCAGAGGGCGCAGCCGCTCAGCCCGAAGCTTACTGAAGGCGATCAACTCGTCCATGCGGCGGAGAAATCCCTCGCGCGCCTCTGCATCCGAGGCGCCGAGCAATTTCGGCCGGTAATCGCTTATATCGATTCGCGACGCATCGAGCCAGTTTTCCATTTTTGTATGAGCGGCGCCGGAGATACCAGCCGCATGCGGCGGCGATCCCGTATCGGTCACGTAATGCAGGAGGCTGCCGATCCAACGCGCGGCGTTCGCGGGCGATTCCGCCCGCAGCGCCTGCAGGGCGCGGTCGAAAAATGGCCGGTATGTGAGCAGGACCTCCGGTACGCCGTGCTGGCGCAGTCGCGGCGAAGCGGGAAATAGCAAGTAATCATTCGCATAGAACGCCACGCCGGGGGACGACAACTCGACGTTCGTGGAGGTCCATTGTTCACTCATCGCGACGTAAGAGTCGGGCCAATCGCCGAGCAGGACGTAGACCCGCAGCCGGTAAGCGTTCTCTTGCAAACGGTCAATTAACCCGTCCGTTGAAGGAATCACCGATAAAGCGGAGTCGACGATTCCCATGTGCTGCGGAGTGCCCCAGCCGAGCAGAATTGGGATCGTTGAACAAAGAATCGCAAGCGCGGCGCCGATGGTGCGCAGCGGAGTCCAGGCTAGCATCGGGGGAGAAAAGTTCGCTGTGCTTTCGGCTTACTTGCTTTATTGCTGCTTCGTTAAGACGAGCTTGTCGCTTTTGTCGGACTGCGGCACCAGCGAGGAAATTTCGAGTGTCAGCTGCTTGGAATCGGGCGATAGACTCAGGCGCTGCCGGACCACGCTTCCGCCCTTCTTTTCCGTTTCCATGCTCACCAGCACGGGGCCGTTATACCAGAACGACGCCTTCGCGCCGGTCTCCGGAACATCGCATTCCTTGCCGTCGGTGGGACAGTTGTAGGAGATTTTCCGCTCCTTGCCATCGGCGAGTTGTTGGTTCTCGTCAATGTTGATCTTGTCGTCCGTTTCGGCGATCACCAGCGTCAGGCCGGAAAGCTTGTTCATCTCCATCTGACTCTTGGCCGCGTCCAACTGCCATTTCCCGTTCAGATTGGGCTTGGGAACGTCTTGGGCGCTCAGGCAGAGGCAAAACGCTCCGGCCAGCGTCGCGGAGCAAAGCCAACTGACTTTATACATACTCCCCCTTCACTTTATCCTTATATACGAAGCGCGCGTGGGTTGCCATCCCGGCGATACAGTATAGTATGCTCCAAAGCGTCTCGCAGCATGCGGCCCTCTGTTTGGCCCTCGTTTTCGCCCCCGCATTCGCCGCCCATAAGAGCGCCAAACCGGCGACATCGGCGCTGAAGAACGCCGCCGCGCCCCAAAAGCTCGACGATGAGTACACGAAACGGATCAAGCAATACCTTCAGGACCCGCGCGTAACGACGGAGCTGGTCGACCACATGCCCGCCTCGGATACCGTCCCCTCGCCGTTGAAGTTTTTCGGACGCATCCCGGGCACGCCCGGCGAGCTGACCTACGCCAAGGATATTTATCGTTATTACGAAGCGCTCGCGAAAGCGTCGCCGCGCGCGCGATTGTGGAAAATAGGCCAGACGGAGGAAGGGCGCGACCAGGTGATCCTTGCCATCGCGGATGAGGACACCATCAAGCGCCTCGACCAATACAAGGGCATGTTGGCGGAATTGAGCGATCCGCGTAAAACCGGCGAGGAACGGGCGCGCGAGATCGTCAAGATCGCCAAGCCCATCTATTGGGCGGCGAGCGGCATCCATTCGCCCGAGACCGGCGGCCCCGAGATGCTGATCGAGCTGGCTTATCGCCTCATTATCGAAGAGACACCGTTCATACAGGCGATCCGCAATAACGTAATTACGTTCATCACGCCGGTCATTGAAGTCGACGGGCGCGAAAAAGAGGTCGATACCTACTACTACGGCAAAAAAACCGGAAAACAGCGTCCTCCGCTCATGTACTGGGGCAAGTACGTCGCGCACGACAACAATCGCGACGGCATGGGCCAATTTCTAAAATTGACTCAGAACATCACCAGGGCCGAGCTGGAATGGCATCCCACCATCCTGCACGACCTGCACGAAGCGCAGTCATATCTCTATGTCTCAACCGGCACCGGCCCCTACAACAATTCGCTCGATCCGATCCAGGTAAACGAATGGTGGTTGCTGGCCGAAACCGAGGTGATGGAGATGGCCAAGCGCGGCGTGCCGGGAGTCTGGACATACGGCTTCTACGACGGCTGGGTGCCCAACTACCTGTTCTGGATCGCCATCACGCACAACTCCTTCGGGCGATTCTATGAAGTCCAGAGTTACGGTCCCGACATCGTCGAGAATCTGCGGCTGCAGCCGACCGTGACGAGCCGCGAATGGTATCGTCCGAATCCGCCGCTGCCGTCGATTAAATGGGGTCCGCGCAACAACACCAACATCCAGGAATCGGCGCTGCTGATCGCGATGAACAAGGTCGCGAAGGAGAAAGAGCTCTATCTCGAGAATTACTGGATGAAGAATAAGCGGGCGGTCGAAAAGGGCAAGGCCGGCCCAACGTTCGCGTGGGTAATTCCCGCCGGGCAGCGGCGCAAAGCGGATGCTGCCGCCATGATAAACGATTTGCGCCGCCAGGGTCTCGAGGTTCACAAGGCCGTCGGCGCCTTTAAAGCGGGCGCCGTCGAGATTGCAGCGGGCGATTACATCATTCGCGCCGATCAACCCTACCGCACGCTCGCCGACATGTATTTCAGCGTTCAGAATTATCCCCCGGCGAATCCGCGGCCGTATGACGATACCGGCTGGACGATGCAATACATGCGCAACGTGAAATTGACGCCGGTCACGGATAAAGCCGTGCTCGACCAGCCCATGACCATGCTGACCGGGGACGCCAAGGCGCCCGGCGGCATTGAAGGGAACGGCCCGGTGCTTGTTGTCGACGACACTACCGACAATGCTCTGATGGCCTTCCGCTTCCGTCATCGCGACGTCAAGATGCTCGCGGCGGAAGACGATTTCGAGCTGGCCGGCCACAAGTTCCGCGCCGGCGCGTTCGTTATTCCCGCGGCTGACCGCGCCGCGCTGGAGCCGTCCCTGACGGAGTTCGGCCTTTCGGCCTGGGCGGTGGCATCGGCGCCTTCCGTCAAGACGCACGAGATGGACATTCCGCGCATAGGCTACGTCCACTCCTGGCAGCGCACGCAGGACGAAGGCTGGGTGCGCGCCGCGCTCGACTATTATGGCGTCCCGTATACCTATTTCGCGGACCAGAAATTACGCGACGGCGAGCTCCGCGCGAAATATGACGTGATTATATTCCCGAGCGTCGGCGGCAGCTCGCAATCTCAGGTCAATGGGATACCGAAGAGCGGCAAAGATCCGATTCCTTATAGGAAGACGGAGTTGACGCCGAACCTCGGCGCCAACGATCAGAGCGACGATATTCGCGGCGGCATGGGCATCGAAGGTCTGGCGGAGCTGGCGAAGTTCGTGCAGGAAGGCGGCACGCTGATCACCGAGGGATCGACGTCGTCGCTGATGGCCGATTACGGGATTGCGGCGGGAGTGACGGTGGAGCATCCGGCGCAGCTCTTCGCGCGCGGCTCCATTCTGCGCGGCGTTATCGCGGACCGCAAGAGCCCCATCGCGTATGGATTCGACGGCAAGGATCTGCCGGTGTACTTCAATCAGGATCCGGTCCTCAGCGCGGGCGGCGGATTGGGCGGATTTGGCGGTGGCGGCGGATTCGGAGGAGGCACGGGCGCGTCAACCGGTCAGAACGTCACGCCCAATGCCGTCCCGGAGCAAATCTCTCCATGGGATGCGAGCGCGCCCACGGCGCCGCGGCAACCCTCCGAGGCCGAGCGAATGGCCGGCATGCGTCAGCAGATGCGCGCCTTCGGAATCATCGAACAGGCCCGTCCTCGGGTCGTAATGCAATTCCCGGCGGACGCGAAGGACATGCTGCTATCGGGCACGCTGGCGGGCGGGCAGGCGCTTTCGAATCGGGCGCTCGCGCTGGATGTGTCTCTCGGGAAAGGCCACATCGTGATGTTTGCGCTGCGGCCGTTCTGGCGCTGGCAAACGCACGGCACGTATTTCCTCGCCTTCAACGCCATCTTGAACTGGAACCATCTGGATGCCGGAAAACCGGAGCGCCGTAACGCCGCGGGGGCCGAGAGTGCGTCTGTCGAGTAATTAACTCTTATCTGACATCCTATTCGCACTGGCCTGTGGCTGCGCCGACATCAACATGGCCCGGATACGTTCGATATGGACCTGAGTCGCCTGTGCCTGTTCCGAATAAGACCGCTTCACGGTTGGAGCGTTCTCGGTCTGGGCCATATTGTTGAGCAAATTTTTTCGCTCTTCGAACATTCGCAGCGATACCCATAGAGTCTCCTCGATTTTTTCAGTCTGGATGGTCAGCAGAGCGGCGGCCGTGAAAGAATGCCCCGTATGGCAGCGGTAGCGATGCATACCGGCGTGATCCACCTGCCACAGGACGCCCCCGCAGTTGGGACAGTTGTAAGGAACCTGCTCGCCCAAACCACTCACCTGCTCCACATCGCTCAAGACGCGTTCCGCGATGAGCGCTTCCGTCTTGATATCTTCCGGAACGGGTTTGGCCTTGCCCGCATGCTCGCTCACAAGCCGCCCCAGTAACGCGCCCATGCGGGAGATCGGCACGCAATAATCGACGTGGGCATTGTTTAATGCATTGCGCGGCATGTCGGGATAGGTAGCATCCGTTGTATCTTGAACCACGGTCACGCCGCCGCACTTTTTCACGGCGATCAGGCCGGCCGTGCCATCGTCCAGCATGCCGGTGAGGACGACCGCGATCACATGCGAACCGTGCGTGGCGGCAGCGGAACGAAAGAGCGGATCGATACCAGGACGGTAGCGGTTCTCGCGGGCGCCTTTGGTAACCAGAACATGATCCTTTTTCAGCAGTAGGTGGTAATCGGAGGGCGCGACGTAGATCCGCCCCGGAGCAAACTTTTCTCCATTGGTGGCCAATGCGCATCGAAAAGATTTGTACTTGCCCAGCCGATGCAGCAGCGCGGCTCCCGCGTTTTCCGGCGCCATGTGCTGAACGATAAAGATGGAGGCGCCAATATCGGGCGGCAATTGCCCGATCAGCGCGTCGAGCGCTTCCAGCCCTCCCGCCGAAGCGCCGATCACAATGAGACCACGGCCTTTTGCCGACAATAAGGTAAGCTCCCTGACCATATTACCGTCCTCCAACCGGTCGCATAGCCTTCTACAGTCCGCGTTGTGTGCATCCGATAAATAAGTATCCAGCTTAGTTGCCGGATTAAGGTGTGCATTATATGGAAAACGGATTAGAGCCGGTTTCGAGCCCGGCGGATCTCCAGCCGGCCGCTCTCGCGCCTCCTCCCAAGTCCGCTCAGCCGACACGGGACGCGTCCGAGGCGCTGCGCAAACGCGTCTTGATCGGGTTTGGCGGGATTATGGCGATCGGATTGGCGGTCGCAATGGTTTATATAGGAGGCAGGGTTTTTGCCGCCCGCGCCACGCACCGCGTTCCCGTGCAGGTCGCATTGAAACCGGCCGCAAGTCCAGTCGAGCCAATCCCGCCGATAGCCGTGGTCACCTCTCCTGTTGAGGCGCCGCAGCCTGCAGCTTCCGGCCCGGCGAGCTCGGAGCCGGCTCCCGGTTCGCGGCCGCTGATCGACCCCAAGCAGGGAGAGCTATATCTGCAACTGGCGGCGCTCGGACCTACCGCGACGGATCGCTATGTCCCGCGCCTTGCGGCTGTCGGGATACACGCGCTCGTTGCGCCGGGCCCGGATGCGAGCGTTTACCGCATCCTCCTGGGTCCTTTCGCGGACCGCACCGCGCTCGAGTTGCAGCAGCGCATGCTCGAGATGCAAGGAATCGAGCCGTTCACCCGGAAGTATTGAATTGGTGAACCGAGAAAGACGCCCGGCTCTTTGTGGCGATCAGCGCTCGCAACGCTCGTTCATGCGGAAGAACCGGACGTTCGCTGTCCCGTGAATCCAACTTAGAACTTTCAGCAAGTGGTAGCGAATGCGATGTGAAAGCGGGGAAGGCCGCGGAACTAACCCCTCGATGGGACCACTGAAGGCGGTCTTCAGATAACCGGATATTGCAGGCTTGAGACTCTCAATAGCCTCCTCAATTGTCTTGGCGCGGACAATGAGGTTGAGATCGATGCATTCGGCGAGGAAGGCGCCGTGGCGGCGGTACACGATGCAGCGGGGATGGAAGCTTTGGGGGCGTTGCTGATTGACAGCGGCAAGCGATGGCAACTCCTGGACCGCCATGTACGGAAACCTCCTCCCACCACATTATGGGACACTTCTAAGATAATATACAAGGCTCCATTCGATGTAAACGGCGCCAGACATGTACTTAGCCCGGGAAGAACAACTTTACACCAGCCTTGCGTGCGGACCTCTTGGTCGCACCGTAGAACTCCTCTCGCGTGAAATTGGATTGGGTGATCATGCTCTTTATCAAAAAATCGTCAAACACGCTCTCGGCCGTATCGACCGTAACAATACTGCGCGGCCGCTTATCATCGGCTTGACGTTCGTACTGCTCGTGAGATCCCTCTTTCCGGACGAGAATGAAACCGAGCCGTTCAACGATGGCGATAACATCTCGAAGCGCGAGCGGTGGGTATTTCCTCTGACCCAATACGTGATATCCTCTCCACTTTGGTTCCGCTGTTCGACCGCGCGTTTCAGCGTTGAAGATTTGATCGCGATCCGCTACTCGCCCATAACATCCTCGCCCAAGTCGTTCATACGGTTCTCGAATTTCGTGAATTCCTTCAGAAATACCAGGTTCACGCGCCCGGTCGGCCCGTTGCGCTGTTTCGACAGCAGCAGTTCGGCCATGCCCTTCAAATCCGCGCGGTCGGGTTTATAAACCTCCTCGCGAAATATAAAAGCGATGACATCGGCGTCCTGCTCGATCGAACCCGACTCGCGCAGATCGCTCATCTGGGGGCGATGGTCGCCGGGACGCGTCTCGGGCGCGCGGCTAAGCTGCGAAAGCACCAGCATCGGCACCTCCAGCTCCTTGGCCATCAGCTTGAAGCCGCGCGACAGCGCGCTCACTTCTTGATTGCGATTCTCGTGCCGCCCGCGTGAGCTCATCAATTGCAGGTAATCGACGATTACCAGGGATAGTCCATGCTCGCTGCGCAACCGCCGCAGTTTCGCGTGGATGTCCATCAAATTCGTTCCCGGCGTATCATCGATAAACAGCGGCGATTGCACCAGCTCCGCCGCGCCCTTCTGCAAACGCCGCCGCTCATCCTGGTTCAAGTAGCCGGCGCGAAATTTCTGCTGGTCCACCCGCGCGGCCGCGCAAATCATGCGCGTCAGCAGCGATTCCTTCGACATCTCAAGCGAAAACACCGCCACCGTCTGCTTCTGCTGCGGACTCATGGCGACGTGCTGCGCGATGTTCAGGGCCAGCGCCGTTTTACCCATCGAGGGCCGGGCCGCAAGAATGATCAGCTCGCCGCGATGCAACCCGCCGGTCATCTCATCGAGCTTCAAAAACCCCGTGCCGATCCCCTTGATGCGCCTGCTGGGATCGAGAAAGGCGTTGAGGCCGCCTTCAAATTCGCGGATGATGCGCTCGGGATTGGTGAGAGCGTCCTTCGTCCGCGCCTCGCCGATCTTGAGCAGGCTTTCTTCCGCGCTGGAGAGGATCTGTTCCGGCTCTTCGTCGCCCAGAATACAGCGATCGATCAGTTTTTGCGAGTTAAAGATGATGCGGCGGAGGACGGATTTGTCCTTCACGATTCGCACGTAGCTGTCGAGATTCGAAATGGCCGGCAAGCCGTCGTCGAGCGATACCAGATAGCTCAGACCATCGACGGACTCGAGCTGATTGTGCTTCATCAGCTCGTTTGCGACGGTCACGCGGTCGATGCGTTCGCCGCGGTTGTACAACTCCGTCATCCTGGTGAAAATGCGGCGGTGTTTTTCGAGCGAGAAATCGTCCGCGTCAATTGTTCCGGCGGTCGAGATGAAGGACGAATCGTCCATCAGGATCGAGCCGAGCACGAACCGCTCGGCGTCGAGATTGGCTGGAAGGCCTCTTTCGAGCGCGATATCCATTTGTGGGGTGCAGGTTCTAAGTTAAGCGCCTAAGAACGCCGGCACAAGCAAAAAGTTTGATCCTTCGCCGTCCGCCGCTTAGACTGTGTAAATAGCGGTGGAAATCCGCCTCCGCGCCGGCACGTGCGATCTCGATGAAAACAAGGCGCGCAAGCCGCGATTTCCACAAAACAGAACTATCCATTTATGTTCTAGCAAATCCGCCGGGGATCAGTGGGCGCGCGCTTTCATCTCCAGGCTGTGCCATTTCCTGTGGTCGCGCTCCATCAGGTCGTCCGCCTCTTTCGGTCCCATCGTTCCCGCCGCATAATTAGGGAAATTGCGCGGCGGAAGCGCGTTCCAGACATCGAGCAGTGGCTGCACCACGTTCCATCCCGCTTCGATCATGTCGGCGCGTTGGAACAGCGTTGCGTCGCCCAGCATGCAGTCATACAGCAGCCGTTCGTAACCGGTGCTCGGCTCTTTGCCGAAATAGTCCTCGTAGCGGAAATCCATATCGACCGATCCGATGTCCACCACGGGACCGGGCTCCTTGGCGCCGAAGCGCAGTGAAATGCCCTCGTCAGGTTGGATGTGCAGCACCAGGAGGTTGGGGTTGAGGTGCTCGACCGGCGTCTCGCGAAAAAGAATGAACGGCGCGCGTCGGAACTGGATGGCAATTTCCGTCACCCGCTTCGCCAGCCGCTTGCCGGTGCGAATGTAGAAAGGCACGTCCGCCCAGCGCCAATTGTCGATCGAAAGCTTCAGGGCGACGAACGTCTCGGTGTGCGAATCGGGCGCGACGTTGTGCTCCGCCCGGTACGCCGGTACGTGTTCGCCGTCCACCACGCCCTCGCCGTATTGGCCGCGCACGGCGCGCGTCAGCACATCCTCGGGCGCCATCACCTGCAGCGCGTTTAGGATTTTCGCCTGCTCGTCGCGAACGGCATCGGCTTTGAAGGAAATGGGCGGCTCCAAGGCCGTCAACGTAACGAGCTGCAGGATATGGTTTGGGACCATATCGCGAAGCGCGCCGGCATGATCGTAATATCCGCCGCGCTCCTCCACGCCGAGCGTCTCCGCTACTGTGATCTGCACATGATCGATATAGCGCCGATTCCACACCGGCTCAAAAATCCCGTTCGAGAAACGAAACACCAGAATATTCTGGACGGTTTCCTTGCCAAGATAATGATCGATGCGAAAAATCTGGCGCTCGCTAAGAACGTTGCGTATCTCGCGGTTGAGCGCGCGCGCGGACTCCAGGTCGTGCCCAAACGGTTTTTCGATCACCACGCGTCGCCAATGCTCGCCGGATTCTTCCGCCAGGCCCGCTGCGCCCAGCCGCTCTACGACGACGCCGAATAGAGAGGGCGTGGTCGCCAGGTAATAGAGATAATTGCCGCGCGTCCCGTGCTTTTCGTCGACCTCCGACAATAGCGTTTTCAGCCGCTCAAACACGGCGGGGTCGCGCAGGTCTCCGGAAATGTAATACAGCCGCTCCAGGAGCCAATCGCAGAACTTGCACAGCTCCGGTGCGCCGCCGAACTCCATCAGATCCTGACGCACCAGCTTACGGAAATCCTCGTCGCTCATCGGCTCGATCGCAACGCCCACAAGCGCGAAGTCGGCCGGCACAAGCTTTTTCTTTGCGAGGTTGTACAGCGTTGGCAGGAGCTTCCGTTTCGTGAGGTCGCCCGATGCTCCGAAAATAACCAACGCGCAGGGATCGCCCGGCCGCGCCTGCGCGGAAACGTTCCCGCTCTCTTCCGCCATCGCGTTAGCCACCGGCAGGCTGTTCCAGGTGACCGCCGAATTTGTTGCGCATCGCCGAGAGCATTTTGTCCGCGAAGGTGTGCTCCTGCCGCGAGCGGAAACGCGCATAGAGCGACGCGGCAAGAACCGGACTGGGCACGGCTTCTTCAAGGCCGGCCTGAATCGTCCAGCGTCCTTCTCCGGAGTCCTGCACGAAGCCGGTGAACTCCGAGAGCGTCGGATTTTCGGCCAGCGCCATAGAAGCCAGGTCGAGCAGCCAGGAGCTGATCACGCTGCCGCGTCTCCATACTTCCGCGATCTCGCCCATGTTCAAGTCGTAGCGGCACTCCGGCGCGACGTTGCTCGAGGAGGCGTTCTTCAAGATGTCGAATCCTTCGCCGTAGGCCTGCATGATGCCGTATTCGATGCCATTGTGGATCATCTTGACGAAATGGCCCGCGCCCACGGGACCGCAGTGGATGTAGCCGAGCTCCGCGCTGCTCTCGCGGCGGCCCGGCGTCGGGGGTATATCGCCTCGTCCCGGCGCCAGCGCACGGAAGATCGGATCGAGGCGCTTGAAGGTTTCCGGTTTGCCGCCGACCATAAGGCAGTAGCCGCGCTCCAGTCCCCACACGCCGCCGCTGGTGCCTGCATCCATGTAATCGATTCCTTTCGGCTCAACCAGCGCAGCGCGGCGGATATCGTCCTTGAAATAGGAATTGCCGCCGTCGATGATGACGTCGCCGGAATCAAGATGCGCGGCCAGCGTCGTCACCATCTGCTCCGTCGGCTTGCCGGCGGGAACCATGATCCACACCGCGCGCGGCGGATCGAGGAGCTTCATCAGATCGGCGACATTGGCCGCCCCACGCGCTCCGTCTCCCTCCAGCTCGTGTACCTTGGCCGCATCCAGATCGAGTACGGCGCAAGTGTGCCCCGCCTTCATTAGACGGCGAACCATGTTGCCGCCCATGCGGCCCAGGCCGATCATTCCAAGTTGCATGCCTCTCCTCCTGAAACAGAGTAGCGCGACGCCTTTGGATTGACGGCAATGTATCCTGAAATCAGGAGCTCTTAATGATTACCGCTGTCCCGACTCAGGAAGAAGTCGACCGCGTTGCTCATCAACTTGCCCCCGACGTCGTGCGCATTCGTGTTAGGGACATGCCGGATTGGTCGGATCACGCGGCAATTTATTTCCGCGTGATTCTGTCCGATGAAGCGAGCCGGCGTGATCGCTTAGAGGATGTGGCGAAAAAAGTCAGAAAAACGCTCACTGACGAACTTGGGTTGGCCAATCTGGAACATATCCCGTACTTCAAATTTCGCAGTCAAAGCGAACAAGCCGAGCTGCGGGAAGCGGCATGGGAATAGCGCAGGATTTGCTGCGCCAAGCCGATCACCTCGCTACGTATGAGGGCGTCAAGCCCAGTCAAGCGAGTCTCCGCCGCGCGGTCTCAACGGCATACTATGCCCTATTTCATCTGCTGGTCGAAGAGGCTGGAAAGCGATGGCAAGGTTCCGCGGAGGCACGTACCGGTTTCGAGCGTGGTTTTCAACATGGACCGATGCTGAACACCTCCATGCAGTTTCGAAAACCGGATTGGCGGGACTGGCATGGTCAACGGCAGGCCGTACCGCAAGCTCTCCAGCAGGTTGCGAGCGCGTTCGTCGATCTGCAAGAGGATCGGCACGCGGCCGATTACGACAACCATGAGCAATGGAGCGCCATAGAAGTACAAGAAATTCTGAACGCCGCCCGTTCCGCCTTTCGCAATTGGGAGTCGATTCGCAACCATCCAATGGCCGGCAATTACCTACTCCATGATGTTGCTCCCCAAACAACGGTCCTAAGATTTACTTCGCGGCTGCATTCTCCTCGATCAACCGCATGCGCTCCCTCTGTGTCCACTCGAAAATCGCGCCAACGTCCGCATCGGAGAGCCTGGCATCCCGATGAATACTTGTATAAAGCGGCAGCGGCATTCCACCATCTTTCACCTGGTTGGCGATCTCCGAGAGATATCTCTCACGGCGAATCACTGAGTATTCGCTCCATCGCGATAGATTCATGCGCGCCCTGCCGCGCCGCACGTCGCGGTTGATCAGCAGCGACGCCGGCGCGACATAGCTGTACCACGGATAACGCGTCGCATTCGAATGACAGTCGCGGCAGGATCTTTGAATTAATGTCAAGACATGCGCATCCACACGAGCGCCCGCCAGCAATGGAGCATTGGCACTGTCCGGCGGGCTTGGACGAGTCAGGATCGATGCCACGCACAAAACCGCGAGCAGCCCTAATACGATTTTTCGAGACACGGATCCGCGGCTTTCACTCACCGGCCAATGCCGCTCACTTATAACCGGCTCCGATCATCGCATTTCCGCCGTCGCTTCCAGCCCCGCTCCACCCTCGCCCAAACGGCCGCCGCCGGCTCTTGAAAATATAGCCCGCCGCGCATAACCTAAAGGTAACGGGCGTGCACAGCACTCACAATCACGACGGACACGGACACGGCCACCATCATGGCCATGCCCATAACGCCGGCAAGATCCTAACCTGGTCCTTCGTTGCGACGCTCGCCTTCGTGGTGGTCGAAATCATCGCCGGATTTCGGGCCCACAGTCTCGCGCTGCTCTCAGACGCGGGCCACAACTTCACCGACGCCTTGGCCCTTATTCTCGCCGCCATCGCGTCCCAAATTCAATCCCGGCCGGCCAATGAAGTCAAAACATACGGTTATCAGCGCGCCGGCGTGGTGGCCGCCTTCGTCAACGCTCTCACTCTCATCGCCATCGCGGTCTGGATCTTCTACGAATCCTGCGAGCGCCTGATCCATCCCGAGCCTGTCCAGCAGTGGACCATGCTGGTCGTCGCCGCCGTCGCTTTGGTTATGAACGCTTCCATCATGCTCGGCCTGCGGCGCGACCGCCACGATCTCAACGTCCGTGCCGCCTTCGTCCATATGCTCGGCGACGCCCTCGGCGCTATCGCCATTATGATCGCCGCCGTACTGATCTATTGGACCGGTTGGAGCGCCATCGATCCCGCTCTTTCCATCGTAATTGGAGTATTAATCGTCTGGTCCGCTTGGGATATCGTCAAGGAATCGCTGAACGTGCTGCTGGAAGGCCTGCCTCGCGGCGTCCAGCTCAGCTCCGTCACGGGCGCGATGCGGCGCGTCGAAGGCGTCATCGACATCCACGATCTGCACATCTGGAGCTTGGGCGCCAACGCGCACGCTTTGAGTTGCCACGTTCAGATTGCCGATGTGCCGCCTTCTGAAAGCGAATCGATCCTGCGGCGCCTCAACGAAGTCCTGTGCGGATTCCATATCCATCACACGACGGTGCAGTTCGAGCACTCCCGCTGCGAGAGCGTTTGCTCCATTCTGGTCCCGCACGAGCACTGAGCGGACCGCCCGCGCCCGCAAACCGCCCAGCCGCTTTGTTCTACTATCGGTAGCAGGTTGCACCATATCGCGGAGTCGGAGACTGAATGCAATTACGCGTTCTGGCGTTTGTGCTCGCGGGCGGAAAAGGCACGCGGCTTCATCCCCTTACCAAGGAGCGGGCGAAACCCGCCGTGCCTTTCGGCGGCCGCTACCGCATCGTCGATTTCGTCCTGAGCAATCTCGTCAACTCGGGGATCTACTCCATCTACGTTCTGGTCCAGTTCAAGAGCCAGTCTCTTCTACAGCACCTGCGCGAAGGATGGGAAGCATCCAGCTTGTTGCGCAACCACTTCATCATCCCGGTGCCGGCGCAAATGCGAGGTCCCGGCGAGGATTGGTATCAAGGCACCGCCGACGCTATTTATCAGAACATCAATTTGATCGAACAGGCCGACCCCCATCTGGTAGCGATTTTTGGCGCCGACCACATCTACCGCATGAACATCCGGGAGATGATTGAGTTCCACATGGCGAAGAGCGCTCAAATCACGATATCGGCCATTCCCGTCGCCAAGAATCAATCCGCGGAGTTCGGCGTCGTTGAAGTCAATCCGGATAACGCCATCGCCGCGTTTCATGAGAAGAATCCCAACGCTCCCACGATGCCGGACCGTCCCGAGCATGTGCTCGCGTCAATGGGCAACTATATTTTTTCGACCAAGGTCCTCATCGAGGAGCTTTTTGCCGATGCCGCGAATGAAAGCAGCTCCCATGATTTCGGACGCGATATCCTTCCCGGATTAATCGGGCGCTCGGCCATGTATGCCTACGATTTTCAGACGAATCGCATACCGGGCGACGAGCCGGACGCCCCCGCGTATTGGCGCGATGTCGGCACCCTCGACGCCTATTTCGAAGCCAGCATGGACCTTCGCGCCATCTCCCCGGCGCTCAATTTATATAACCGCCAGTGGCCCCTGCGCACGGCGGGATATTCGGACGCGCCCGCGAAATTCATCTTCGACGTCGAGGGCCGCCGCGGGCAGGCGCTCGATTCCATCGTGGCGGGCGGCAGCATTCTCTCCGGCGGACTGGTACGAGGCTCCGTCCTGGGGCGCGGCGTTCGAGTCCATTCCGGCGCCTACGTCGAGGATTCGGTCATCTTCGATAACTGCGACATCGGCCGCCGCGCGCGCGTACGCAAGGCCATCCTCGACAAAAACGTCCGCATTCCGGAGGATGCCACTATCGGCTATGATCGCGACCGCGACAAGCAGCTTTACATGGTTACCCCGAGCGGCATCGTCGTCATCGAAGGCCACCGGTCCTTGGTGGACGTCGCCAGCATGGTAATCTGACTCGGCTGTCGCCGTCGCGCGATCGGGAAACTGCATCGCGCGCCCCTTGCCATCCCATTTTTCTGGGATCTCACATCGGTAAATGGCGTGCCAGGCGGGATGCGGCAGAAAGCCGCCGCGACCGCGGCAAGCGCGATGCCATTGAGAAGGATGCCCCAGGGCACTATTCCCGTCGGCTTTTAAGAGTCGCAAACAGCCGCTCAGCGAGTTCACTGCGGCGCACCGGCCCCATTCGTTTCATCTTGAACGGAGCGAGCGGGTGCGGGAAACGCGCCTCACGCCAGTCGCTCCAGTAAAATGGCACATCGGGGTGAAACCAATTGCGGTAATCGCTCGACATCCAGCCCCGCTCAATTGCGAGGCGAATCGCGGCCGCGTATGGACTCGTCTCAGGGACATCCAACGGCATCTTCGATTCGACTGGCGGAGCAGGGAACAAGCCTGCCAGCGCGTGTGCCGCCTCGGAGCGCGTCATGGGCGAATCGAGGGAAGCGTGAAGATCGAAATTATTCAGCGGGTACATTCCCCTGATCGCGGTAAGCTGAACGGCGGCGAAGTGGCTGTTATCGGGGTTTAAATCGTCAAACCAAACCAGCGGCACGCCCGCGGCGGCAAGCTCGCGCTGTACTTCGAACGGCGCGGGCATTCTGTCTTGCCGGATCGTGAGCGACGCAATCGCGCCCGCCGCCTCTCCAACGTTCCATTCCACCGGATGCAGACGGAATGCGCCATTGGTGATATGCGTCACGCTGATGCTCTTGCCCGCCACGAGAAGGTTCGAAATGCGCTCGGGAACCAGGGCGCCCATGGGGATTTGGAATGGCTTCGGCATCATCATCCGGCCACGCTCTCCCGCGCCGCACGGATGTATGTCGATCATGTAAAACCCCGTGCCAATCGAATCCTGAAACCATCGCGCCCGCGATCCCTTTTGGTAATCTGCGCCGATATCCTGCTCTACTACTCGCACGCGCCCGCGCAACCGCCGCGATTCGCGGATATAGGGCGCCATCGAGAGCCCATCGCGCGTCCCCATCTCATCCGCTCGCAGCATCAACTCGGGATAGCCTGTACCGTTGTTGTCATCGCGGGCCACGTCGTTTTGCAGCCAGTATAAGAACGCCAGTGAAACGCGCTTGGCTTGTTGCAGGATGCGCGCCGCATCTAAGGGTTCGCGATCGAGTATCGATTGCAAAGAATAATCCTGACGTGGCCAATTGATCAACGCGACATCGTTCGAAACCGTCGAGTCGAGTGAAGTTCTTGCGCGCGAGGATTCGTCTCCAGTTAAAAAATGAGCCAGGCGATTGGTTATTCGGAATCGGAGGTTCTTCGCCAAACATCTTGTACCGCACCTCGCCCGCCCAGCCGAGGGATTTCGGATAGTCCAGCACCAGACTGAATTTCTGGCGTTGCAACTCCTGATCGTATTCGTCTGGCTTGGGAATTCGATGTTGCTCATGCGGGCGGTCTTCAACAATGAAGGGGTAAGTGAAACTCTGAACGCAACCCGGATTGGGCGACGCCCCCGCGTCCGGTTCGCCCGTGTCGCTCTTCGATTCCGAGCCGGTCGTATAAGGGACCTGCGCCAGCGGCAGGAGATCCCCCGTTTCAGTAGCGTCCAGCACGAACTTCGGCCAAATCCTGATTAC
This sequence comes from Bryobacterales bacterium, assembly GCA_963838885.1. Taxonomy (GTDB): domain Bacteria; phylum Acidobacteriota; class Terriglobia; order Bryobacterales; family Bryobacteraceae; genus JAICMB01. The sequence continues at coordinate 108,968 of CAWITB010000001.1, forward strand.
GTCGCCCGTATCGAATCGAAATGCCAAAGCGGACTGGATGCTTCCGTTCTGAACATCCAGATCGAATACTTTGCTTCTGAGAAACACCTGCACTCGATCGCGAAGAGGTTCAAGCATCTGTCTGAGAACCGCAAGTCCCACGGGCGGTTCGAAGCACAGCGGAGAAACGTAACATGCGCCGGGATTGAAGTCTTCGAGATGCCGGACTCCGGGAGCGAGCGTGAAATGAGTACGGTAATAATCCCGCACGTCATTGCGCAGCGTGTAATAGCTGCGCGTACCGCCCGAGAATTCGATAAAGCGATTCTCGTCCAGCGCTGATACGCCGCCCGCCGTAAGCTGCCCGCCGATCCAGTGCGTTTCTTCCGTCAGGCATACCGAGTTTCCCATGTACGCGCTGCGCAGAGCCGCGGCTACGCCCCCCAAACCGCCGCCCGCAATCAGAATGTCGCACTTAATTTCAAGCGGACGGGACGGAACCGCTACATGGCGGACCCACTGCGCTGGATCGCCGTCGGCTCGAACGGCCTCCACATCGAGGACTTGAAACGTTCGCGGCTGCCCCCATGCGGCGGCCGTCAATAACGCGAATACGATGCCGCCTTTTCGCACACGTCCCCTAAAAGATGAGCTTCAACGCAAGCTGAATAATCCGCGGATCTCGCGCGCCCGTGATGGTCCCAAATGTGCCGCTCTGGTTATAACCATTGGTTCCCGGAACAAAAGTTCCGTTCGCCTCCAATAAGTTCACGTGGTTCGCGATGTTGAAGGCCTCGGCGCGAAACTGCAAATGCACGCGCTCTCGAATTCCCGTATCCTTGATCAGCGATAAATCAAGGTTGATAATCCCAGGATTGCGCACATCGGGCAGCGTTCTCCCAACGTTTCCGAATGTAAAATTCGGGGGATTGACAAACTGAGGCGTGTCAAACCACTCCGCGGCGGTGGGATTTGGCAGGTTCGCGCTTACCCCCGTGGAATTGGGCCGCGTGGCTATGAAATTATTGGCGCCCGTGATGACCACGGGAAGTCCGCTCTGTAATGTCAGAACGGAAGTGACTTGCCACCCTGAGATGAGCTTCTGGGCAAAAGCGTTCCCGCTGTTCCAACGTTTTCCAGAACCGAACGGCAGTTCATAAACCCCACTCGTAATAAAGCGCGAGCCGGGGTCGGTCGAATCCAATGCCCGCTCCGCCTGAAGATCGTATTTACCGTTCTGGTATGTAATCACATTCACTTGCTCGGTATTGTTTTGCGAATACGCGTACAGTCCGTTGCTGATGAGCTTTCCAAAACTATACGATGCCAGCAGAACCAAGCCGCTGGAAAACCTTTTATTCACGCTTGCGAAAACAGAATGATAAGTAGAGCTGCCCAAGTGCGGGTAGTTAATGCTGATCGTTCCCATGTAGGGATACGGTCGGAGCAGTTGCTGGCGCGTAATCGTCGCGCCGCCATACGCCCCGCTGACCAATCCCGCATATGGATTCGGGACTTGGTTGAGCAACGCGCTGCCCAACGAAAGATATTGTGGGTCGAGCTGATTCCAGTCGTAACTGCCCGCGCCCAGGTGCGTGCCCTTGTTCCCGGAATATCCGCCTTCAATCAGAACGGCGCCGGGCAATTGATGCTGCACCGAAAACGTAAACTGTTGCGAGTATGGCGTCGGACTATTGGGCTCGTCGTAGACCACATTTTGGCTCTGGAACGCGCTCGGTCCCAATGCCGCGCCCTGCGGCGGGATAACAGGAGATGGAAATCCGTTCTGGAGATAGAACGCCGGAGCTTGCGTATTCCCGCCCGCGGGACTGTATGTCGTCGTATTCTGAAAGCCCAGCGAGCCGTAGTTACGCGCATAGATGAACGTCAGCGGATAGAACACTCCATACCCTCCCCGCACCACCGTCTTGCCCGTCCCGAACACGTCCCACGCAAATCCCGCCCTGGGCCCAAAGTCCTTGTAATCGGGATTCACGACGCTCCGTCCAAAATTCACCCCAGCGTATTGCATTTCACCGGGAAGACCATTCTGCTGGTTAGTGACAAAAGGGTTGAAGCGCGACAGTCCATCGTGCCGCTCCCAGGGGGGTTGCTGATAGTCGTAGCGCAGCCCTAAATTTAAGGTCAGTCGCCGAGTTATCTTCCAATCGTCCTGAGCGTAGTAGGCCTGATCGAAATTCTGCAGCGATGAGCCAACCTGCGTCTGTATGCTCGCGCTTGCAACCGCGCCGGTCAGAAAACTCGCAACCCCATAACCTGTGCCGGCCGGCATTTGCGGATTGCCCGTCAGCGTCGAGTTAAATGTAAACTGCCCGGAGCACGCCGAGCACGAATTGGAATTGCTCAAGTTGCGCCGCAGCTCCAGCCCAAATTTTAAGGAATGCTTTCCCTTCAGCCATGTAACGCTGTTAGTCAGTTGGAAAGTTTGCATCGCGTTCGTGCCTGCATAAGCGGCGAATCCCGCCGGAAACGACTGTATCTCCGGAATCGATATCGTCGGTACCGTGATGTCCGGCACGCTGGACGGTAATCCTAGTTTTACCGTCTCATTTTGACCGTAGCTCGCGCCCGTGAATGGAAAATACTGCCGTGCGATATTGAACTGAAACTGGTCCACCAGGTTGGGCGAGATAACCTCCGTATCCGTCAGATTGACATTGCGGTTGACGTAGTTGTCATTCCGTACGCGGGCGATCGGATCGGTAAAATAACCCGATCCTGTCGATGCGTTGTCATTTTTTGCGTCCCATAACATGTAGCGGCCGCTCAGTGAATTCTTCTCCGAAAAATGGTGGTCGATCTTGACCAGCTCTTGGTTCGCTGACCGGGTCGATCCTAAGTTCGCCTGGTAATTATTCGATTGCGTCAACAAGTTTGACGGCGTACGATTCGGCAGAGGATAGAACAGCAAGATGTTCAACGCCACGGGGTCTAACTCGCTCTTCGGAATCACGTTCCCGGGGAATGGCGTCCTCATAAACCCGTTCCCCGCCGGATTGGGCGCCGTGGTTCGCGGATCGTAAACGGATATCAACTGACCGTTCGCGCCAAAAAGTTGGGAGAAGTCGCCCGTCCGCTCCTGCGGCGTCGGCGTCGTCCCAATGGCCGTGTAGTATTGCAGGTACTGATACCCCTCGTAATTGACGAAGAAAAACGTCCGGTCGCGCTTGATCGGACCACCGAGCGCTCCACCGTATTGGTTATAGCGGTACGGCGCGATACCCGTCGCAAATGCATTGCGGGCGTCCAACGCATCGTTGCGAAGAAAATCGTACAGCGTCCCATGGAAGACATTCGTCCCGGACTTCGTCACAATATTCACCACCCCGCCCGCCGTGTAGCCGTATTCGGCGGACATCGTGCCGCTTTGAACTTTGAATTCTTCAATGCTATCGACCGTTGGATTTACGTTCGTGTCCCCCGCCCGCACATTGAGATTCGTGGCGCCGTCGATTGTAATGTTGTTCATGCCGACCGGTCCGCCGTTCACGCTGAACGCCGTAACCTCCAGTCCGCGGTCCGCAAAGCCTTCCGGCGACGACGCGAGCGATCTTACATTCGGCGACAGAATCACGAGCGAAAGCGCATTCCGCCCGCTCAACGGCAGGCTGCTGATGCGCCTGTTGTCGATCACGTCACCTTCCGTCGCATTCGTCGTATTCACCAGCGGAGCCTCCCCGCTGACTTCGACCGATTCCGCCACGGCCCCAATTTCCAAACGAAAGTCGACCCGCGCATTGGCGTCCACCTCGAGAATCACGCCGGCCCGGGCCTCACGCTTGAATCCCTCTTTTGTCACCGCAACGTCATAGCTCCCGACCGGAATGTCTGGAAAACTGAATAGTCCGGCGTCATTGGTCGTGGCTCGATGGATTGTGTTCGTTTGCGTCTGAACGGCCATAACCAGCGCGCCGGGTATGGCGGCGTGCTGCGCGTCCGTGACCGTCCCGAGAATGGTTCCACGGCCAATTTGAGCTGCCGCAATCCCCGCCGTTAATGAAAATAGGAGCGCACAACGCCCAATGTTTCGAAACATGCATCCTCCAGTCCAAGATGAGCTCAATAGTGAATATCGAGTTGGGGCGTCGCCAGCCACTCGTGTCCCTTCAGGCGCGATTCCAAGCCAAACAGCAGGATTCCGGTCGACATCAGGATACGCTCAATAGGATTCGGCTCCTTCCCGGTCAGCACCAGCTCCTCAAAGTTGCGGACCATGAAACTCCAATGATTGTGGTTGTACAGCTCGATATAAAAGCACGAGGAGTAAGGCTCCGCCTGACCCTTCACGCGCGCCGCGAACAGGTAGTCCCGCGTCAGCCCGTTCAGGTTTAAGATGGTCCCTTTCAGGCCGTCTTTATAGCGCACCTGAATCGCCTGCGCCGGCGCCTTTCGATCCTCGTTCACCGGGTTGATTCGCCGCGTGAGCGCGGCTTGCAATAATTCCTGCGACCATTCCCCGCGCTCTCCGCTCTTCCACACCTCTTCATTCTCGATACAGCGAGCTGACTCCACGCCCGTTTCGCCGCCCTTGCGGCGCTCGGCCATCGCTTGCATCAGCGCGATGCCGTGATAGGCGTGCTCCTCGAGATCGGCGCAGCTCACGGCCAGCACTTCCTCCAGCTCCACGCCGCGCGGGAATTCGAGCGGAGGGCGGCGCCACGTCAGCGGGAGCGTGGAGCCGCCCATGAACGGAATTTTCATCTCGCGAATGCGGTCGTACATCCTGCGCGCATCCGTCCATTCATAAGCCAGGTACTTATCGTTATACAGCGGCGCCACGCGTCCATCCTCGCGAAAAACGCTTGTGATTTGCTCGAAATACCTCCATCGCGGGTACATGAAATTACCGCGTGGCGTACGGGAATAGTTGCCGTGTTCCCCAATCACCGCGATACCATCTACCGCCAGGCCGCGGCCGCCCAGCCGCAGAGCCTCGGGTACCGAGGAATAGATCGGAATCTTATATTCCTCGGCCTGCTCCCTCGCCATGTCGTTAACGGGAAACTGATCCACATAAAAAGAAGCGACGTCGACGCGAGGTTGATAAGTCTTACCGTTCAGACGATAGCAACTGAGTAGCCGCCCCATGAAAACATCGGCATGAGAATTTGGAAAGTAAACGTTCAGAATGGCGGCAACTCTCGGCCTCCCGCCTGCTGCGGATGCGCCGCGGCCCGCGGCGAGCGCCAGAGGCGACATGAGGAAAGAACGTCTACGCATAAAACGAAACGTTAACACGTTCTAAAGTCTACGCCCGGCGATGAGCGCGGAGGAGCGGAAGAGATTACGATTAAGTATGGCTGAACGATACAAACGCGGATCGCACTATGAAAATCATCCGAGAGCCGCCGAGCAGCACGAGGGCCCTACGCATGCGCACTCCACTGCCGTCGTCTCACACGAGAAAAGCGATCATCAAAGCGGTCACGAGCATTCCAGGCAAGCTCTGGAGCACGTAAACCGGTCCTATGAGCACGCCGAGGAAATGCACCACGGTCCACACCTGGCGCAAGAAGACATCGCCGCCCTGGCCTACGAGCTTTGGCAAGCGCGAGGCGGTCCCTTCGGGTCTCCGGAAGTGGACTGGTTTGAAGCTATACGCCAGCTTGCAAGCAGCCGCAGCATGACGGCCCGCTAATCCTACAGTGGCGGATTCCCGTCTCTCGGCGGAGCTGTTGCCGGACCCGTCGCCGTTGGTGGGGCGTTCCGTCGGCCCGTTCGCGCCGGGTTGACTGCGTCCCAGCGGCGGTCGCCGGTCTGCCGGTAACCCTTCGGCAGCGTAGTCCAGTCCGGCCGCGTGATCGCGTTCAGGTCCCAAACCACCTTGCCATCGCGCAGCGTCAGCTCGCAGGTCAGCTTGCTGTTTCCTTTCAGTCTCGCGCCGTACATATCGGAAAAACCAAAATCGCCCCGCTCCAGCCGCAGCACGCTGACGTCGGCCGGAGAACCGGTCGAGAGATTCCCGAGCTCCTCATGATGAATCTCCCGCGCCGGATTCCAGGTCGAGCGCAGGATCACGTCGTCCACTGAAAGTCCCATCGCAAGAAACTTGCTCATTAAATTGAGCATGTCTTTCATCCCCGCGTTCATGGAGCCGATGTGCAGGTCCGTCGAGATCGAATCCGGCAGAAATCCTTCCTTCATCGCCTCCATCGCCACCGGCCACGCAAAACTCCCGCCGCCGTGGCCGACATCGAAAATCACGCCGCGCTTGCGCGCCTGAAACATCGCCGGATTGATATGGCCGGAATCGTCCAGCTCATTGCGCAGCCCGGAATAACAGTGCGTGTAGATATCGCCCGGACGCATTTTCTGCGTCACGAGCACCGGCATCGGCCGCTCCGGCCGGTTCTCGCCGAAATCCACCATGATGGGAATGTTCGCGATCGTCCCTGCCTCTACGGCGTGCTCCACCGGCGTCCACTCCGGCCCCGCGTAGTGCGCCGTCTTGATGCCAACAATCAGCCCCTTGTGTTTTAGCGCCATCTCCGCGGCCGGCTTCGGATCCATGTCCGCTAGGTTGTTTTCGTATTTCGGGCCGCGCATCCCGTGGCCGACAATATTCAAAAACGCCAACACGCGAGTCTTGGAGCGGTCGATGATGCGCTGCTTGAAATCCTCGAAATTCAGATATCCCGCGCAGCCTGCGTCGGCAACGGTGGTTACGCCGACGCGGAACGTGTACCCGTCCGGATAAAGGCTGTTGTCGCCCGCATAGGAGCGCGGCTCGCCCGTTCCCGCATACACGTGCACGTGAATGTCGATCAGCCCGGGCGTGACGTACAGCCCGCCCACATTGACCAGCTTGAAGGCGCGCGCTGGATCGATATGCTCTTCGACTGCCGCGATTTTTCCGTCCAGGATCGCGACATCGCGGATCGCGCTGATCCTGTTTTTCGGATCGATCACGTGGCCGCCTTGCAAGACCAGGTCGTACTGCGGTTGGCCTTGCGCGAAGCAGCATGCCGCCGCCGCGCAAAACAAAAAAGTTCTCATAACCATAATTGCCAGTTGTATCACGCCCCGCTGCCGCGTACGCGGGCTACGCCGTAGCCGGAGCGATCGCCGGCGTCCGCGCGGACTGTTTCAAACGCAGCGCCGCGTCTCCTCCCGCAACTGTCGCCCCTGCCGCCTGGGTCGCTTCCCACCGCGTCACGCGCCGCCCGTACGCGGTTTCAACCGCAGCGCCGCCAGCAGCATCCGGCCCACCAAAGCGCGCCGGCCGGGGTGCAGGAACAGCCACGACAGCGCTCCCACGGCGCGCGGCGGCCGGAAGCCCGGGTCGAGTTTGCGGCGGCGATCGAGAATGCCTGTTAGCGTCTCCCGTGGCCTCTCGCGAAATTCATCGAGCATCGCCGTCTGCTGCGCGCAAGAAATGGTACAGAACGGAGCGCACCCTTTCGGCTGGGCGGCTTCGCGCTTGATGTCCGCTACCGTATAACTTTCGAGCGGCAGGCCCGGTCGCCCGCGCTGCTGCGAACAATAATGCACCAGTCCTTCTTCGCACACGTACAGGAAACGGCCTCCCGCCCGGCAGTGCCACTGGTGCGGCAGCCCACGCGCGATGTTCTCCTGAAAACTGTCGAAATGCGCAAACGAAAATAGCGAGGTTTTAAGGCGCCGGAAGCGGTCGTACGCCTCCCGCTGTTCCGTGGCGAGCGGCTTCAGCTGGCCTTCCTGGTCGTGCAGAATTCCCACCGTGCTGGTGAATCCCAGTTCGCGCGCGCGCCGGCCCACCGTGAAGGCGTCCTCGGGATTGCGTATGCCCGCGCCCAACACGGAATTGATCGTCACGCCGAACTCCGCGTGTTGCGCCAGCCATTCGAGTTTGCGGTCGAGCACCTTCAGGCTTTTTTTCGAAACATCGTCTGGCATCACGTTATCGATACTGATCTGAAGATAGTCAAGTCCCGCGCGATTCAATCTCTGAATACGCTCCGCCGTCAGCAGATAACCGTTCGTGATAATGGTCGCGATCGCGCCGCGCTCGCGGATACGGCGGATGATGGCATCCAGATCCGGGTGCAGCGTCGGCTCGCCGCCGCTGAGCGTGATGATCGTAGTCCCTAACTCGGCAAGGCGGTCGATGCGCTGCAGCATTACATCGAGCGGCACGGGCGCGGAAACTTTGTCGTACTCGTTGCAATAGGCGCAATCGAGATTGCAGCGCCGAATCGGAACGATCTGCGCCAGAATCGGGTGCGAGGCCGACTGCATCGCCCTGGCGAACATACGCAGCTCGCGGCGTTTGCGATCGGCCTTCTTCAGCGCGCGCCGGATCTTCGTATTCATACCGCTCTTCTTAAGTGTCGCTGAATGGAGCCCCGAACGGATTGGGTATACTTTAACCCGAAGTATGAGAGCGATCCGAAGCGCGATTGCGGTGCTGGCCGGCTATATCGTGTTCGCCGTTCCGGCCATCATCATCTTTCATCTCACCAACCGCGCGCCGCGGCAGCCCGCCTCGGGGGGCTTCATCTTGGCCGTCACTATCTATGGCGTGATCTTCGCCGGTCTCGGCGGGTACGCCGCGGCATGGATCGCAGGCCGCGCTCCGCTGCTGCACGCCGTCGCGCTCGCCTGCGTTCTCGCGCTGATTGCGCTCATATCCCTGCTGGCGCAACTTCGCAGCGGCGTCATCTGGTCGCAGCTTGTGACCATCGTCTTCATGGCTCCGGCCGCCGTCGTGGGCGGTATCTTGGAGGGGAGGCCCCGATGACCGCTCGCCGCATTCTGGCGATTGCCGTTTGCGCCTGTCTGCCCGCCCTGTGGGGTCAGAGTTTCGAAGACGGACTGAAGTCCTACCAGGATCACGACTATGCGGCAGCGATGAAGATTTGGCGGCCGCTCGCCGAGCGCGGCAATCAACTGGCGCAGTTCAATCTCGGTCTGCTCTATTACGACGGCAAGGGTGCGCCGCAGGATTTCGAGGAGGCGGCGCGATGGTTTGAGCGCGCCGCGGAGCAGGGCTATACGCGCGCGCAGTACAACCTCGGCGAAATGTATGCCGTCGGCAGAGGCGTCAAGCGCGACTACGCGCAGGCGTATCTCTGGCTCAGCCTGTGCGCCGCGAGCGGCAACGAAACCTGCTCCGCGCACCGCGATTGGGTCGCCGCTAAACTGAGTCCCTCGAAGCTGGCCGCGGCGCAGCGCATGGCGCGGGAATGGAAGCCCAAGGCCGCCGCCCGGAACCGTCCAAGGAGCCTGCTGCGCCACCGGGCCGTTGATGCCGAGGCGTGGGCGGAATTAAAACCCTCAATTCAATCGAACCTGCTGCATGAAGGGGTGACAACTCTGCGCTATGATCGCGAGCGCCATCGCGGCTGAATGCCATTTCTCAGCGCTTGTGAGACACATTCTCCTCTTCTCCTCGCCCTTATGGCCGCCTTTCCCTTGTTAGCAATGCCCGCCAGGCAAACTCGGTCGAACCAGTTTTCGCCACCGGGGACCGCTGGCGGCGACCAGCTCCAGCAGCGGCCTGGACGAGAACGAATGCCGCGCCGCAAACTCCGGTATGGGCTTTCCCTCCCAGATTTGAACCACAGAGGGGAAGCTCGCGCCTACCCGCGCCTAAATGAAACGATAGGTGTGCGCTTCCTCGTTCCACACAATCTTCTTCTGGTTCTTGTATGACAGCGTCGCCATGTGCCCCGAGATGGCCGCCTGCTGCCCCACCTCGACCGGCGCGATGAGCTTTGCTTCGCCCCGGATCGCTTGAATCCAGTTGTTCAAGTGCGCTTCCACGGCGCGGTTATCGTTGCCGGGCAGCTCGATGTGCAGTTCCTTCCGCTCCGCCACCCGCGCCGGAGCCTTCCCCCCGAACTTCTCGGGATAGAAGTTCAAAATTTGCCGGTTCAAAACCTCGATCGTCCCTTCATTCCCCATGAAATTCTCGCCGTAACCGTAATGATCGTTCCCGAAATAGCAACTGTAATCGATGTGGAACTTAGAAGGAACGTACTCGTAAGTCGCGCTGAATGTATCGGGCACCTCGCGATCGTCGCTCGCATCCGTCCAACGGTAAATGCCGCCCGAAGCCATGCACGACGTCGGCACCACCCTTCCGCACACGAAATTCGTGATGTCGGTCTGATGCACCAGAAGATCCGTCGAGATGCCGCCGGAGTAATCCCAATACAGCCGCCACTGGTAATAGCGCTGCTTATCGAACGGCCTCTGCGGCGCCGCGCCCAGAAATTTCTCCCAATCCGTGTTCTGAGGATTGGCGTCCGCCGGGATCTCGTATCTCCAAGCGGGATTGCTGTCGAGCGAATTGCGATACCAGAATGCGCGCACGAAGTGAATATCGCCGATCATGCCCTGCGCCACCATCTCCTGCGCCCGCTGGTACAGGCTGTTGCTGCGATTTTGCGTGCCAACCTGCACCACCTTGCCGGCCTTCTTCGCGGCCGCCACCATCTCCTCGCCCTGCTCGATGGTATGCGCCAGCGGCTTCTCCACATAAATGTTCTTGCCCGCCTTAAGAGCGGCCATGAACATGGGATAATGTAAGTGCTCCGGCGTTGAGATCACGACGGAGTCGACGTTGGGGTCGGCCAACAACCGCTCGAAATCTTCATAGGTCTGGGGGGTGTTGCCGCCCATGGTTTGCACGCGGTCCTTGGCGCGCGTCAGGTGTCCGGTGTAGGTGTCGCACACGGCGACCACCTGGACCAGGGGCTTGCTCCCGGCGTAAAGCCGCTCCATCAAGTAGTACCCGCGCGTACCCACGCCGATCCAGCCAATCTGGACCTTGTCGCCGGCGCCGAGCGCGGGAAGGATCGCGGGCGCGGCGGCCAGCGCCAGGCCGCTCGAGGTCTTTATGAAATTACGGCGGGAAAGATCGTCTTTCATTGAGATTTGTGGGGGCTCCAGTTTTTTTCAGCATAGCAAACACTGCCGCGATCTTCGGCCCAGTACCTTATTTTCTTACTGCCGCATTTTGGTTACCGATGCGGGGGTCGCGCCGTCTAAAATTAAGGGGAGACAGAAATGACAGTCTGGAAAAGCGGTGGCGCACGCAAGGTTTCGACCCGCATTGGCGACGACTGGATCATTCTGACGCACATCAAAGGACGCAAATGGCGGCTGCAAGTCTGGGGGGATACCCCGCTCGAGGCCGAGCTGACCGCCGCGAATCCCGCCGATGCGCGCGAAACGGCCATTGCCGCCACCATGGAACGTCTTAAAATCGCGCCCGCCATTCTCGCTTCCCGTCCCGCTCCCGACTGGAACGCCGTCATCACGGGCCGCTGGGAAACCAGGCTCTAGCCCGTAACCGTCCCGCCGGACCGAAACAGTTTACGATTTTTAACGTCCTATGGGGCGGGGCGGCTCATGCCGCGCAGGAGGCCCGCGATGCGAGTTATTGCCGATTTTATTTTTCTAGTGCTGTTTGTCGTTCTGCTGGTAGTTTGGCTGGTCGTCTGGGCCGGTCTCCACGTTGCGGGCGGCGCCGTTCACCTGCTCATCATCCTCGCGGTCATCTTTTTAATCATCCATTTTGTCCGCCGCCGCCGCTCGGTTTAGTCTCTAAACCGCTCCGCCCGGCGTCTCTCGCCGCTTGTTCGCGTCATTGTGCCGTGCTATGGTTATTAGGAACTTGAAATCCTGGCACGCCGTTGGAATTCGCTGGGGCGTTTTCGTCCGCGTTTCGATCCGTGCGAGGTTTTAATTCGCACAGAACGAAAGAGAGAGAAATGAAAGAAACCGGTACAGTAAAGTGGTTCAATGCCGCCAAAGGCTTTGGATTTATCCAGAGAGAGAACGGAGAAGACGTATTCGTGCATTTTTCGGCCATCGAATCGAACGGTTATCGCACCCTCAATGAAGGAGCGAAAGTATCGTTTGTCGTGAAGCGCGGCCCGAAAGGTCTGCAGGCCGAGCAAGTCAGCGAAGCTTAAACCCGCCGGCCTGGAGCGGCTTTTATCCCGCTATCCAGGCCGTTTTCATACCCGGCGGGCCGCATACGCCCGTCCCCCCAGAGAAGATATGGAACCCGCGGTAGTCCGGTAACATCTCTAACCTTTTCGGACGTCTCTTCACTTTCAAGAAGGAACCTGAATGATTATTGTTCATTGCGGGAGGCACAGTGTGTGGAGACGGGCCATGCTCGCGCTCGCCGCGACTATGCTGCTCCCCGGAGCATTCGCGCAGCAGCCCGCCGAACCCCCGCCCCAAGCAAGTCCTAATCCAGCGGCATCCAGCTCCCCCGCGGCTCCCTCCGCCGTCGATCCCGGAAAATTTGAGGAGAAGCCGGCGCCGGGCACACAGGACGAGCCCGTGGACCGCCGCATACTGGGCGTATTGCCGAATTACCGCACCGCCAATCCCATGGCGGTTTACGAGCCCCTCACCACCAAACAGAAGTTTTCTATCGCGTTGAAGGATTCCTTCGATTGGCCCAATTATCTTGTCGCGGGCGCGTTCGCCGGCTTCTATCAACTCGAAGACTCAAACCCTTCCTTCGGCCAGGGACTTCGAGGGTATGCGCACCGCTATTGGACCTCCTATATAGACCAATCGATGGGCAACCTCATGACGGAAGCCGTCATGCCCACGCTGCTGCGCGAAGACCCGCGTTATTTCCGCAAGGCGCAAGGCTCCAAAAAAAGCAGATTAGGTTATGCGCTGACCCGAGTCATGATCACCAGAACGGACGCGGGCGGCAGCCGCTTCAATTTCTCCGAGTGGATCGGCAATGGCGTTATGGCCTCCGTGGGCAACGCCTATTATCCCGACGCGAGAGGATTTTCCGACACCATGCAGCGCCTCTACATGGAGGTCGGAACCGACGCGCTTTCGAACGTCTTGAAGGAATTCTGGCCCGATATCAAGCATCATTTTCACCACCCTGAATCCGAGTCCGGCGCCGCAAGCAACTGAGCCTCGCGCGACTTTTCCAGCTAAGATGGGTTTTAACGTTCACCACTCCTGGGTCTGCAATGAGATTCGCTTTTCACCTTTCGTTAGCTGTGTGCCTCGGCGCGGCTTCGCTCGCCGCCTCTGAAACGGACGCCGGCGCACTCCGTATTTTGCGCGCCGCGCCGCTGCGCTTTGAGCCTGCCGCGGATGCCGGCGGCTTCGTCGCGCGCGGACCGCATTTCGATTTTTCGTTCTCTTCGCGCGGCGCCGTGCTGCGCTCCCCCGGCGCGTCCCTGCGGCTGACGTTTGCCGGCGCGTCGTCCACAGCCACAATCGAGGGTCTCGAAAACCTTCGCTCCACCACCAATGTGATTTTGGGCGCCGATCCAGCCAAGTGGCGCATCGGCCTGCCCAACTATGCCCGACTCCGCGTCAACGGCTTGTATCCCGGAATCGACGCCCTCTACTACGGCACTGGCGAGCGGCTCGAGTACGATCTGATCGTGCGGCCCGGCACGGATCCGCGCCTCGTCCGCCTGCGCTTCGATGTCCCGGCGCGGCTCGACGCCGACGGCAATCTCGCGGCCGGTTTCATCCAGAAGCGCCCGCTCGCTTATCAGATCGCGGCCAACGGCCGCCGTATGACAGTCCCCAGCCGCTATCGCAAAAATGCGGATGGCACGTTCGGTTTTGTTCTGGGCCGCTACGACCGGACCAAGACCTTGATCGTCGATCCGGCGTTAACGCTCTCGACCTTTCTCGGCGGGTCGCAAAGCGATTACGCCATCGCCATCGGGCACGATCTGCCCGGTTTCATTTATGTCGCCGGAGCTACGCAGTCGTCCGATTTCCAGACCAACGGCAATCCCGTCGCAACCACGTTGACAGGCTCGTCGAATCTTTTCCTGGTAAAAATCGATCCTCATGCCACGCCCGATTCGCAGGTCGTTGTGGCCACGTATCTCGGCGGGACAGGCTCCGACGTGCTCTTCGACATGGCCGTCAATCCGCAGGGAAATGTGTATCTCACGGGATCGACCACCTCGGTCGACTTCCCCATGATCAACGCCGCCTACTCCACCCTGAACGGCAATTCCGACGGTTTCGTTCTGTCGCTCGACGCCTTCGGGAACATGCTCTACTCCTCCTATTTCGGCGGCAGCGGCGACGATACCGGCAGCGCCGTCGCGTTCGATCAAAACGGCCGCATCTTCGTCTCCGGCACTTCGCGCTCCACGGACTTCCCCATCGCGGGCGGTTTTCAAACCGTCAATGGCAGCGCTCAAACGGCCGTCGTGATCGGCTTCGATCCCTCGCAATCCGGTAGCGCGTCTCTCATCTACTCCACCTACCTGGGCGGCAGCGGCGGAGAGACCGGACGCGGCATTGCGGCCGCGCCGGACGGAACCCTGTGGACCGTCGGCGGCACTTTTTCGGGCGACTTCCCCATCTCAGGAAATACGTATCAACCCGTCTATAGCCCGGGCGGCGATGCCTACGTCGTGCAAATTAATCCCGGCATCGGCGGCATCGCCGGACTGCTCTATGCCACCTACCTCGGCGGCTCCGGTGAAGATGAAGCCAAGCGCGTGTTGCTCGACAGCGCCGGCCGCGTCGTCGTCTGCGGCTACACCGCTTCACAGGATTTTCCCGTGACCGCCGATGCCATGCAAGCCGTCTATGGCGGCAACTACGATGTTTTCGTGACCATCCTCAATCCCCAGGCGCGACCCGCGGCGCAGATCGTGTACTCCACTTATTACGGCGGCAGCCAGCCCGAGATCGCCTACGACATGAAGCAGGATTCGTCGGGGGATCTGTACCTTTCGGGCTTCACCATGTCGCCCGATCTGCCCCTCACCGGGAACGCGCTGCAGCGAACCTACAGCCAGACGTTGGACGGCTTCGCGCTGGAGTTCACTCCGCGCTCGCCGGGCCTCGGCGGGATGCTTTTCAGTTCCTACCTGCAAAGCGATGGCGATCAGATCGCATATGGGGTCGACTACGATCCGACGGGCAACATCTACGTCGCCGGATATACCACCGGTCCCATCTTCGATGCGCTGGGAGGCTCCGGTAAGGCCACCTCGGCCGGCAATGAGGACGGTTTCGTGATGGGATTCAGTCCTTGCTCCTACGGCATTTCATCGCGATCGCAGCAGTTTCCCGAAGCGGGCGGCTCCGCCGTCGTGAACGTAACCGCCTCGACGCCCAATTGCCCCTGGACGGCGTCCAGCTCCGCCTCGTGGATTTCAATCTCCCCCGCCGGCGGCAGCGGCAATGGCGCCGTGACCATCACCGTCGCGCAGAACGATAGCGGAGCGGCGCGCACCGCGACAATAACCATCGCGGGCGCTTCGTTCGCGGTAACCCAGGACCAGTAAGCTCGGGCCACGTCATTCCTCACCGTTAAACACGCAACTGCGCCCGAAGAGCGGCAGTCACAATAACGGCTCTCATGGAAGGGAATCTCGGCTTGGTGTGTCCGAAGTGTGGCTGGAGCGACACGCGTCTCTCCTTGCGCCGCGGCCTCATCGACAATGTTCTGTCGACGCTGCGTTTGCAGCCTATACGCTGCCGCAAATGCCTCAATCGTTTTTATCGTTTCCGCTGGACGTCGCCGCCGCAAATAAATCCCGGACGCTTTATCTTTCAATCCGGGCGCCGCTCCGCCCCTAGGGCGCGCTAAGCCTTCCTGTCCGCGATTTTCGCTCCTACCGCTCCGCCCAGCATCGGCAGCGACGTCAGCAAAATAAACATCGAGATCAGCGATCCCACAATCACGAACGGCGCGGTCTTCGGATCCGTCATCATCTTCAGCATCTGCTGAAAATTCGGATTGCTGTTCATGTTGGCATCGCTGCGGAGCGCTGAGAGCGCCGCCGGGTTCGTGATGGTCAGCACAAAAAGCGTGAAGATCAGCAGCGCCATGGCGAAGCAGAAAATTCCCGTGATCCATCCAATGCGCGCTCCGCTGCGCATCGACAATCGCTGTCCGGTGCGCCGCGCATACCACGTCGCCGCCGCCACCCCGGCGCAAAAGAAACCGAGCATCACCCAAGCCGACGACGGAATGACCGACGCCACCGTCGAGACCAGCACCATCGCGAGCAGCGCCACCACGAACCCGATGCGTACCGCCGTCCCGTTCCGGAAACTGATCTCCGGAGCCGCGGACGCTTGCGGCAATGGCGGCGGCGTTATCGCGGCCGGCGGCGGTTCGGGCTCCTCCAGGTTCGGATAATCGAATTGCGGTTTCCCGCACTTATGGCAGAAACGGGAATCCGGCGGCAGTTGCGCCCCGCAAGTGCAGTAGTCGGGCACCATTCCAGTTTGACACTATTCCCCGCGCGGCGCGATCATCGTCAGATAGATGTCGACGAATCGCCAGTTCACGCTCGCCGCGCGCCCCTCCGGCATGCCTCAGGAGTCCGATTTCAAGCTCGTCGAAGCGCCCCTGCCGCGGCCCGGCGATGGCGGCGTGTTGCTGCGCACCGCGTATCTCTCGGTCGACCCTTACATGCGCGGCCGCATCAGCGGCGTTAAATCGTACGCCGATCCGGTCGAGATCGGACAGGTCATGGTGGGCGGCACTGTTGGCCGCGTCGTCGAATCGAAGAACTCGAATTTTCAACCCGGAGATTTCGTCGAAGGCTATTGGGGCTGGCAAGAATGGGCCGCATCGAACGGACAAGGATTGCGCAAACTCGATCCGTCTCTCGCTCCCGTATCGACCGCGCTCGGCGTCCTCGGCATGCCTGGAATGACGGCATACTTCGGCTTGCTCGATATTTGCAAACCCCAACCCGGCGAGACGGTGCTGGTGTCGGGAGCCGCCGGCGCGGTCGGATCGCTCGTCGGACAGATCGCAAAAATAAAGGAGTGCCGGGCCGTGGGCATCGCCGGCGCCGATGACAAAATCGACTACATCACGCGCGACCTCGGCTTCGACGCGGCGTTTAATTACAAGTCCACCGACAACTATGTCGCCAAATACAAAGAGTTCTGCCCCAAAGGAATCGATTGTTATTTCGACAATGTCGGCGGAGCGATTACGGACGCCGTATTTCCGGTCCTCAACTCGCGCGCGCGCATCGCCATCTGCGGTCAGATTTCCCTCTACAATCTCGCCAAACCGGAGCCGGGGCCGCGCCCCTTTCCCTATCTGTTGACCAAGCAGGCCAAGGCCGAGGGCTTCCTCGTCTTCCAATTCTTCGATCGTTTCAAGGAAGGCCTGACCGAGATGGCGCGCTGGATCGCCGCAGGAAAAATCAAATACCGCGAACAGATCGTAGAGGGTTTCGAGAACACGCCGCGCGCCTTCATCGGACTGCTTCGTGGCGACAACACCGGCAAGATGCTGGTCAAGGTTGCGGACGTATAGGATATGAAACCCTCCGCGCCCCTGCGGCCGATACCGCGGTTGATATGGGTGCGTAGCGGTGGCGCCGATGGACCTCGCAAAGGAGGCGGGTCCCGGCGGTTTCGGTGCCTCACACCCCTAAGAGCCTTGGGTCCAGCGGTCGTGAGGCTCTCGCTGCTGACTCTGATCGCTTGCGTCTGCGCTTTCGCCGCGCGAGCCCCTCGCATCTATACGGCAACGGCGTATTCCGTCTCCGGCGTCACCGCGGCCGGTCACGATACCCATCGAGGCACAATCGCGGCCGATCCCGCCATTCTTCCCTTCGGCACCCGCATCCGCATCACGCACGCGGGACGCTATTCGGGGGTCTATACGGTCCAGGACAGTGGACGCAAAATTCAAGGGGCGAAGCTCGATCTCTATATGCCCTCGGCCGTGGAGGCGAAGAGGTTCGGAAAGCGCCGCGTACGTGTTCAAGTTTTAAAGGTGGGTGACGGGAAGATCGCGCCCGCGCCTAAATAGCCATTCTCAGCGCCCGCCGGCCAGCACGGCTGCATTGCGCCTTGGGCCACTCCATCCCGAGCCATATTGTCCTTGACGGCAAGGGTTACGCCGGCTGCGCCGCAAACATTTTCACCCTTCTTCATGACCCGGTGGGATCCTGCTGGCAAGACCATGGCGAGCGTGGGCGTTCAGATCGTGAGCGCGCTCGGCGACCGCCCGCAATCCACGGTTTACTCATGGCGAAGCGCGGCCATGGGTTCGATGCGCGTAGCGCGGCGGGCCGGAATGAAGCAGGCCAGGAGCACGGTCGCGGTAACAAGCGCAAGGGCGGCCGCGATGGTGGCGGCGTTGGAGGAACCGAGTCCGGCCAACACGCCTCGCAATACATGGTTGACGGCTAACGACAATGCCAGTCCGATGGCGAGACCGGCGGCGGCGGTCCTCATCCCTTCGCCGAGCACAAGCATCTGAACGTTGCCGCGCGTGGCGCCGAGGGCCATGCGAGTGCCGATCTCTCCAGTCCGCTGCGAAGTGGAATACGCGACCACGGCGTAGACGCCGGCCGCGGCGAGCGCCAATGCCAGGATCCCCGTGACCGCGAGCAGCGCCATGATGAAGCGGCGGTCCGCGATCGAATCTCCGACGAAAGAACTCATTTCGGCGCTGATATAAACGGGAACGTTCGGATCGAGCTGCGCCATCATGCGGCGCAGCGGGGCGGCGAGATCCAAGGCGCGGCCCCGCGTCCGCAAGACGAGAAATTGGGCGCTCTGAACGGCGTGAAAGGCCTGGTAGATTGCCGGCTCGGCGGGAGCCTCGATCGAATAATGGCGCACCGGATTTACAACCCCGACGACGCGCTTCCAGTCGGGCTTGCTTCCTTCATCGCAATTGATGCACAGGCTTTTCCCGATGGGATCCTGGCCCGGAAAAAACTTGCGGGCGGCGTTCGCGTCGATGATGACGAGATCGCCGCCGATCGTTTCATCTTCCTTGCGAAACCAGCGGCCTTCGAGCAGCCGGACGCGCAATGTTTGCAAATAATCGGCGCTGACCCGATCGAATTCCGCGATGTCGGCCGCGCCGCGCGGAGTCTCGCCGGGATGACCGGTGCGAACGTCTGCGCCGCCGTTCTGGCCGCTGAATGGAAGCGCGTCGACCAGACCCGCGGACGCCACTCCAGGCAGCGTTCGCGCCGACTCCAGAACGCGCTCGAAGAACGCGCCCCACTTCGCGGGCGTGTTGTAGGCTTCTCCGATCGGAACGATGATGGAGGCGAGCACGCCATCGGGATCAAAGCCAAGAGGAGTGTTGAGCAGACTAATGAAGCTCCCAGTGAGAAGACTGCCGGCGACTACGAGGACGACCGTAATGGCAATCTCCGAGATAACGAACGCCGACCGCAGACGCTTACCCGAGAGCCCGCCGGGTCCGCTTGCGCCGCTGCCGCGGGAGCCGGATTCACGCAGTTGGCCTGCCGGATCGTGAGCCGAGGAACGCAGCGCCGGCACCATGCCGAACAGCAGGCCGTTGAGAAGCGAGATGGCGAGAATGAACGCGAAAATGCTCCAGTCGGCGCGCGCGTCGGCCAGACGCGGAATGTTTTGCGGCGTGATAGCGGGCAAAAAAGTCCAGGCCGCGGCGGTCAGCAGATAACCGCCTAAGCCGCCGATCAAGGCGAGAAGGCAGCTTTCGGTGATGAGCTGGCGCACGATGCGGCGGCGTGTTCCTCCGAGCGCCAGGCGAACGGCGATCTCGCGTTGTCGCGCCAGCGCGCGGGCGAGTAGCAGATTCGCGACGTTCGAGCAGCCAATGAGCAGAAACATCGCGGCGGCGGCCATCAGGATCAGGAGCGCCGGGCGCGAATAACCGAACGTTTGCGCTGCCAGCGGAATCGCTTGGATAGGGCGATCCTTATTCGTAAGCGGATATTCTCGGGCCAGTGATCGGGCGATTGAGGCAAGGTCCTGGCCGGCTTGCCGCTCGCTCACCCCGGGGCGAAGGCGGGCTACTGCGCCGCAGCCGGTATTGGCGCGGTCGGCCTTGGCCGGATCCTGTCCGTACGGCGCCCAAAATTCCATGTAACGCGAGGGAGTGCGTACGGTGGTGGCGAGCCGCAGTGGAAAATCGAAGCCCGGCGGCATGACGCCGATGATTTTATATTCGTAGCCATTGGCGATCATCGTGCGGCCGAGGATGTTGCGATCCAAACCGAAGCGGCGTTTCCACAAACCATAGCTAAGGATCAATTCGCGGTTTCGTCCTGGCAGGTCTTCTTCGGGCAGAATGTTGCGGCCGATCATGGGCGAGACGCCGAGGGTGGGGAAAAGATCGGCCGTAATGTTCAGCCCGTAAAGGGCCTGCGGTGGGTTGCCGCCGCCGCCGCGCAGATTGAGGAGCGCGTAATGATACGTGCCCACCGATTGCAGCGTTCGCGAACGGCGGCGCACGTCTTCCATGTCGGCCCAGGACACCCAGTTGGAGGTGTGGCCATCGCTGCGTAGGACGACCATCCGGCTGGGCTGGGCGTAGGGCAACGGATCGATCAGGACGGTCTTTAGCGCCGTGAAAACCACGCCTGTAATGCCGGCTGTGATCGCGACCGATAGAATGGCAACGGCAGTTACGCCGCGATTGCGCGGCATGATGCGCAGGGCGTAACGGATGTCCTGGATCAACGTGCTCACTATGGTGATTAGAAGGGTCGATGCGGGCGCGGGTTCCAACTAAGCTGCGCGTACGCAACCAGACGCGGCTGGCGGAGCTCGCGGATCGGGCCGATATCGCGGATACCTCGGCGCTTCGCAACCGCGGCTTGCTGCGGCGCACGGGGTTGGAGCGCGGCGAAGGCCTCTGGATCGTCCCCTGCGAAGGCGTGCATACCATCGGCATGAAGTTCCCCATTGACGTGATCTTTCTGAATAAGAAAAGGAAGGTAGTGCGCATCCGTCGCGAGATGGGGAAGTGGAGAATGGCGCTTTCTCTGCGGGCGCATTCGGTCCTGGAGTTGCCGGCTGGGATGTGCGATCTAACCGGGACCCTCGCCGGCGACCAGCTCGAATTGGAGAGATACGAGGACGGGGGCGTGCCGGCCGAATGCTAACTTGCTTAGCCGAACCGAACGTCAGCGGCAAGTACGCACACGTCCACGCCCGCCCACCGGCCGCTCATGATCCTTACCTTATCTATGTCCATTTTCCGAGCTCGTTCCCTCTATTCGGGCCCAGAGGAACTAAACCATGAAGCGTGAACATCCGAGCGCCCAAGAACACGACTTTCGAGCCTGCCTCCAGCTTGATAATCCGCCCAGCCATGAGAGCACGCTGAAGACCGTCGGATTACTCAGCCGAAAGCATGGCGCAGTGACTCCGCATCACGAGCTCCATATGAGTCATGGGTCGGCACGATATGTCGCGTCAGCGCGTCGATTGAGCGCCATAGGCCGAATTCATCCGCCGCCCGCAAATACCGGGTTCCCCCCCGCTGCCCGCTTCAGCGTAACCATGCGTTTCGGGCTGCCGAGCGTGTAGAGATACGCGGCCATATGCACAGCTTCGCTTGGCTGGACACCAACATTCGGCATCGCGGTCGCCGGCTTAAACCGCTTCGGATTCGCGATCCACGGGACCAGATTGGCTGGCGCGTTAACCAGCACACCCGCTATGTACTGTCGCTCGGCGAAATTTGAAAGCGGCGGCCCCACACTGCCGGAGCCGACACCAGGGATCAGATGGCATGTACCGCAACCATAGCTGCCAAGCAGTTCTCGGCCTCGCGCGGCGCTCCCCTTCGTCTGGAGGTCGTGAAACCCCGCATCGTTATCGGGCAACCAAGCGACCCGCGGATCGTCGATGCCCCGATCGGCGGCTGCCGTTAACTGCCCATACTCGATCGGCGAAAGCAACACGACCCGGCGCAGAAACGCGACAATCGCCCACCTGTCGGTCTCGCTCAACCGGGCGCCGAAGGCGGGCATACCGCTCATCTTCAAGCCATGAGAGAGAATCCAGTATAATTCCAGATCGTTCCAATCGTCTCCCATGATCGCCAGGCGCGGCGGCTTAGGATTGATACCACGGCCCAGTTGATCGCTCGCGACGCCGGGCGCGCCGTGACAAGGCTGGCAATTCTTCCGGCACAATGCCAACCCCTGCTTGACGAGCGATGCGTCGCGAAGATTTGGGACCCGCTCCGGCTCGGTATGGAAACGCGCCGAGCGGGTGCTGGCAGTCTTCAGAAACCAGCGTATAGGTCCGAAATGCGGCTGGTCGGCCGCGATATTGTAAAACCCCGACGCCATGAATAACAGCCCGCCGATTGCTTCGAGAACGATACAAGCCACGAACGCGAAGACAGCGGTTTTGACGATCAACTTGAAGGAACTGGAGCTCGGCATCGCCGCATGGCCCACAGGGTTCGGATGTGGCCTGAATACTTCGGCCAACGCGGCATAAAACACGAGACCGGCCAGAGTAATTCCGCGGAAAAACCTGAACGGTCTCATCTCAGATCGGGCGCTTCATTGCAGGGTATACAGGTAGGCGGCGATATCATGCGCCTGCCCCTCGCTAACGCCCAGATCGGGCATCGCGTTTCCCGCCACGACCTCCTGTGGCTTTGTGATCCACAAAAAGAGGTTCTTGGGCTGATTCATCATCGTGCCGGCAATGTAGGTGCGGGAGGCGAATCCCCGAAGAGGTGGACCGACGGTTCCGTTCGCCTCCGCTATTCCTGGAATCGCGTGGCATGAGCCGCAGGCGTAGGAGTAGATCAGATGCTGGCCAACATGCACATTGCCGCCAGTCAGCTCCTCCGCGGTAATATCGTGTCACGTTGCGCGCAACCGCAAACGACGAGCGCGAGAGTTGCAACGAATAAGCGCACCACCCGCGCAGCGTGCCTATTACTCTTTTGTGATTGCCCGCTTCCCTGCGTCGCCTCCTCCGATCCGCCGTTTTGTTTGACGCTCTGCTTTGATTCGTTGTTCGTTCATTTTGAGCTACGGCCTAAAGCTGACGGGCTGCTCTGGCATGGTTGTAACCGTGAGAACCGTGAGCCGGGTACAGGTCCGATTGGTGCAACCAATGTCGGGTGTGAAGTTATGGGTGAACTTGTATCGGTTCGGTTACGACGTAGGTACTGTGCCGCGAGGACCCATTCATACATACATTCTGATAATAAAATCGGACGCTAACGGTACGATTCGCCGGTCGATCTCGTCCCACCACGACCATGTCACTCACGTCTGGAAATGTAAATGTCTTACCCGGCCGCAGTTTTGTGCACTGTGGGTAGTTCGGCTCTTTCGTATAGAACTGGTCCGGCATCCCCATACTTTTCCATTCTCCGGATACCAGTAAGATCTCGGATTTGACGCCAACGAGCGGTTCTCCCGAGAACAAGAAGGCGTGATGGCTCGTGTTGCGCAGAGTCGCATTAAATTTGATGTAAAACACGTCGTCTTTCATGCCAGATTCGCCGTTGTCGCGGGAAGGCGTTGTCCTCACGTCGCCCACTGTGGCCACAACATAGCCAGCGGCAGTCTGACCGCATAAACTTCCGAGGGAAATGAGCGCTATTCCCAATGCCAGCGTTTTACCCATTAGTGGCTCGACCCCATCGCAATGCTGCGCCGGACGTGCAGCCCCCTACGCCGCATGAAAAACGCGCTCGCCGCCCACATAAGTTTCGGCCACACGCAACTCTCGAGCCTCCTCGTCATAGCGGAATCGCACTAGATCGGCGCGCTCGCCCGTGGCTAGACCGCGCTGCCGCAGCGCAATCCTTCCCACGCGCGCCGCATTGCGCGTAGCCATAGTGACCGCGTCCCGCAAGCTTACGCCCGCCAGGCGAATCGTGTTCCCGATCGCACGATCCATCAACAGCGCCGATCCCGCCAGCCGCTTCCCGTCCACCAGGCGCACGCTGCCGTCCGAACTCAATTCGACCTCCATCTCGCCCAGCCGGTAGCGCCCCGGACTGCACCCCGCCGGCATCACCGCGTCCGTCACCAGAACGGCCCGCTCCACGCCCTTCGCGCGCAGCGCAACCTTGAGAAACGACTCCCCCAAATGGATGCCGTCCACGATGAAGCTGGCGTTCAGCCGATCTTCAGCGAGCTGTTCCCAAATGTAGTTAGGGTGCCGCGACAGAACGGAGTGCGCGCCGTTACCGAGATGAGTCGACAAGGTCGCTCCCGCGCGCACCGCGTCCGCGATCTGCGCGGCGTCGGCCTTGGTGTGGCCGACGCTGACCACCACTCCCTCGCTCACCAGGCTCTCGATAAAATGCGGCGTCTCGGGCCATTCCGGCGAGATCGTGATTAAGCGGATGTGCCCCTGCGCGGCGTCCTGAAAACGGCGAAACTCTTCAAGATCGGGCGGCCGCACCCAGCGCCGCGGATGCGCTCCGCGGGGACCGTCCTCCGGCGAAATGTAGGGTCCTTCCACATGAAACGCCTCCATCGCGCGCCCCTCCGGGATCGCTTCCCGCGCCATCGCAAGATTCTTCAACGCGCCGGTCATGCCTTCGGGGGAGCCGGTAATCACGGTCGGGAAAAATCGGGCGACTCCCGTCGCATACATGCAACGAATGGAGTGCGCGATGTCTTCATGCGGCGCGTCCGGAGCGTTGTAATCCACGCCCGCGAAGCCATTCACCTGGATGTCGATAAAGCCCGGCGCCAAATAAACGCGCTCCTCGGCCGCCGTCAGCAAGTGATCCACTCCTTCGATCACGCCATCGAACGAAATCTGACTGTGTTCCCCCGTGACAACATCAATGCCGCTACATTTCATAACCATGCCGGTTTATACACAGCGTTTCCACACCGCGGGTCCGTAAGTACTGGAATCGCGACGCGAAACATCTGTTGAAATCCTCCACATATCCTTTCAATTCTTCTAGCGCGCGCGCGCTGCCGCTGTTATAACCAGTACAGATCGCCCGCAAGCGCGGTCCAGACGGGAATCTCGGGGGAGGCGCCCGCCGGGGTCGCGCTTGCGGAATCTTTTCTCGTTCACGCTCCGCGGCGCAGCTCAAACTCCCACGGGCTGCCGCACATTCACGGGAGTGAGCCAACCGAACCGGTCTGGCGCGCTCCCGTCGATCACGCTGAAAAATGCTCGCTGTAGCCGCTCCGTAATGGGACCGCGCGAGCCTTGCCCCACCGCGATCTTGTCCACCGATCGGATCGGAGTGATCTCCGCCGCCGTTCCCGAAAAAAATACTTCATCGGCGATGTACAGCATCTCGCGCGGAATGATGGTCTCGACCAGCGGGATGTCCAGCGTGCGGGCCAGTTGAATCACGGTATCGCGCGTGATGCCCGGCAGCACGGACGCGCCCAAAGGCGGCGTAAGAATCCTGCCGTCTCTTACGACGAAAATATTTTCGCCGGAGCCCTCGCTGACGTAGCCGTTGCTATCGAGCGCGATCCCTTCCGCGTACCCGTTCAGGTGCGCTTCCATGCGGACGAGCTGCGAGTTCATGTAATTCGCGCCCGATTTCGCCAGCGCCGGAAGCGTATTCGGCGCGATGCGCGTCCAGCTCGAGACGCACACATCCACCCCGTGAGCGAGCGCATCTTCGCCCAGATACTTGCCCCATTCCCAGCACGCGATGTAAACCTCGATCGGATTCGCCAGTCCGAGCACGTTGACATCGCCGTATCCGCGCATCGCGATGGGCCGGAAATAGCACGCCTCGAGATTGTTCGCCTGCGCCAGCTCGCGCATCGCCTCGGTCAGTTCCTCGCCATTATAGGGAACCTCCATGCGATAAATCTTGGCCGAGTCGAGCAGCCGCCGCGTATGCTCCTTGACGCGGAAAATCGCTGGTCCGGAGGGCGTCGCGTAGCAGCGGATGCCCTCGAATACGGAGCTGCCGTAGCTCGTGACGTGCGAAAGCACGTGGATGCGGGCGTCGTCCCAAGGTATGAGGCGACCGTTGTGCCAGATTTTTTTCGTGGGCTTGAGCATGATTAAATTATAGGCCGCCGCGATTGCGCGAACAGGAACAGGACGCGCTGTTTGAATAAATTCGCGAGGTCAGGCCAAACCGCTCCACGCGACCCTCAGGGAGGAGAAACTGACAACGCTCGCGCGGCGGCCGAGAACCGGGCAGCCCTCGCGATGCGGGCCCGCATTGTGCGCCCGTATTGTGCGCCCGTATCGTGGCCGCAGTGGCGGACTGAGCAAGGGCGAGATGGCAGAGCCGCTTCGCGTCGGAGTAGCCAGACATGGCAGCGCGACGTGTTGAGGGCGTGCAGGTCGAGCGTACGGCAGACGGGATGCTGGCAGTGCGCCAGAGCGCTGCGGTCGTGAGACGGCCGTCAAGCGGAGATGCGCCGACTGCGGCGAGCGCTGACAAGAGAACCGGTCCCGCGTGACGCGGGCTGGTGGCCTGGCGGTCGACCCGAGCGCCCGACCATCGCCTACGCCGACGCCCGTGCCCGCGTGAGAAGCTATCATGAAGTTCCAGCCACCAGCTGCTGCCCCAGGATCGAGCGAGGTGACGTGGTATCAACCACCCGCCGATACAAAGATCGTTTCACCTGGACAGAGCGTCGATTCGCTGGGCTCGACGCCAGCCTACCTCCTTGGAGGCGGGATGCAAAACAGATTGCTGCTTCGGTGGGATTAAAATCCATCTTTTTCGCCCGACTACCTGCGTGAGCCACGCTTGTGTGCTCCAAATGTCCGACGTGCAGCGGTGTCATTGCGCCTTTGGCCCCATGAAGAACCGCGGCCCAGGCAGCTGCATAAATCTCGGAACGCGAGAGAGCCTGCCGGAAAAGTAATCGGGGACGGGGCAATCGGCCAAAAGTTCGGGATCTTTCTCAAAAACAGATTTGGGTCGTGTCGGCGGCCCGATACCACTGCCCGTCATATCTTGAAACAAGGAAGTCGCGATCGGTCAGAACAGTCGACCGCCGGCGGGCGGTAAAATCGCGCCGGAACGCGCGTGAAGCGAAGCGCGCCGCGCCGCTCTATTTCCGGATATTCGCCAACGCCTTCTCCCGAATAATGCAGGCCGATGGAGCCCAACTTTGGGTATTGGGAGCAGAATTCGGCCTTCAGCTTAGCATCCTTTTGTTTAGCGGGCTGATTCTCTTCCAAAGTTGCGGGAAGCAATCCGAATCATTCGGAACCACGCCGACATGCACGGCCGAAGGCCGTATCGGCGAGCCTTTTCGGGCAAGAAGACTGACACTCGCCTTATCCGCGGCATCGTTTGCCGCTGCCCTGCTGCTGAGAACCGCGCCATTGCCGCACCACGCCACCATTTTCCTGTTTGCGTCGGTTCTTCTATTTAAATTCCGTTGACTGCACCCGGATTTTTTGAGCCCGGCATTTTATCCGAATGGTCGCGATATGCCGTTGACCGCAATCGAACAATTCAATCTCCCCTGGTCTCAGCAAGATACAGCGAAACACCGGCTGAGTCCCTTAAGTCCGCCGATAGATTCTAGGCAGAACATCGCGGTATGAAATCCGCGGCGAAAGGAACTCAAATGCCTGACCCTATCATCATCATCAATTGGTAATGGAAGCTAGCCGAGCTGGGCTGACGTTCCAAAAGCTGGAAATGGTCCCTCGCTAGACCGTGCCTTTCTGTTTGAAATGGATGATGTAAACCACAGTTTTCATGGGGCTGGCGAATGTTGGCCCCAACAAATATGCTCAAAAAACTCTGGTATTCCAGAGGGAACTATGCTAGGGTATGATCGTCCTAGGTAGTTCTAAGGGTAATTATAATTCCTGCCGCACCAGCCCTCGGGGGCCTGCGTATACTGACGCTCGCCGTAGCGTTCTTAGCGCTTGCCGCATGTCCGGGAGAGGCGCTCTGGCATTTCAAAACCAGCGACCAGGAGCTCGCCCGGCGTCGGCAACGCGCGTACCAAGCCTATGAGAAAGGCGATTATGCGCTCGCGCAGCAGAGCTATCAGGAAGGCTACACGCAGGCTGTCGCGCTCCACAATCCTCGTTACGAAGTTAAATTTCTGAATGATTTGGGCGCCGCGCGCTTTGCGGCCTTCGATTATCGCGGCGCGATTGACGCATTTGTCCGCGCGCGCGATTTGGCCCGCCAAAACCGCGATTGGCCGTACCTCAGCGTCGCCTGCGCGAACCTCTGCTCCTTATATATGCAGCTCGGGGATAACGCCTCCGCAAAATACGCCGCCGCACAAGGCCTCCAGATCTCCTCCGATGCCACTCTTTCACACCGCTCTACAACTACTTGGAATACTTGGCCTTCTGGCAGCCAGCAGTGGCGATGGCGCGCGCGCGAACGAGTATCTGCGCCAAGCCGTCGAGTCCGCCGAAAATTTCGGTGACGACCGCATGCGTTTTGAGGCCTGGAGCCACTACGCCCAGCGCTTGCTCGAATGCGGCGACCTTTCGGCCGCCGAGACCGCCGCCCTGAATGGCTGGCGCATAGGCGGCCTCGCAAGCGTGCGCGAGAGGCGTCCGGCGTGGCTGGCTCTCGCCCGAATTTATCGCGCGCGCCGCCAGTACGATCTCGCCATATCGATGATTCAGCGCGGGATCGCCGTCCCGCCGCGCGCCACCGACCGCCAGCTTTGGAAAATGTACTTCCTGTACGAGCGCGCCATGGTAAGCGCGGCGCGCCATCAGCCCGCCGCGGCTGCCGCTGACCTCGGCGCCGCTCTCGAATACGCCCGCCAATGGAGGGAAGCTATCGCGCCGGCCGATAATCTGCGCAGCGGCGCCGAGTTTTGGCTTAAAGGTGTTTACAGCGCTTTTATTACCTCTGCGGTTCAAAGCAATCTTGGCGTGGATGCCTTCCTCGCCGCCGAAGAGGAGCGTTCCGCCAGTCTGCTGCAGATGTTGCTCGACGGCCCCCGTGGCGCTCGCACGACTGCCTACCGGGAACAGCTCGCCCGCCTGCGCGCCAGCGAGATCGCGCGCATCGCCAAACCGTCCTCCACCGAGGAGCGCCGTTCCGCCGGCGTCCGCCATGAAATCGCGGAAACGGAAGCGCGCGCGGCCATCGAAATTATTCCCGTCAATTTAAATAATAAGAAAAATGAGAATTTTCTTTCCCCGAATACACTGAGTGGTATCCAGGGAAAGATCGGACCCGAGGAGGCGATTTTTTCTTTTTACCTGGGCGAGCCTGCCTCGCTGGTTTGGGGAGTGACGCGCGACGGCTTTGAATTGCGCCGTCTCGCCGGGCGCCGGCAACTGGAGAAGTTGGCGGTCGAGTTCCGCCGCTCCGTTGAAGAGAGCGCTCCGCAGCGCGACCGGCTCGCGGCGGAGTTGTACCGGGAATTGTTCGGAACGGTTTCCAGAGCGGTCTTGGCGAAACGGAGCTGGATACTGACCTCCGACGACGCGCTATTCGAGGCGCCAGTGGCGGCGCTGGTTGTGGAGAGAAGGAATGGTAGGCCAGTGTACCTGATCGAGAACCACGACATGCAACGGATTCCGACGGCGCTCACATTGACGATGCCGCCTCCCGTCGCCGCCAGCGGCCCCTTCTTGGGCGTGGGGGATGCCGTCTACAATACCGCCGACGCGCGCTGGCCCGCGGTCCGGCGTCCCGCTTTCCGGATTCCATTCGAGGGTGGCGGAACGAGACCGGCTATGGAGATGCCGCGGCTATCCTCGAGCGGCCGCGAAATAGAAAGCTGCGCCGCGGCCTGGCGCGGCAATGGGCCTCCGGTGCTGCTGGAAGGCGCCAACGCGTGCAGTTTGAAACTGTTCGCGGCAATGCGGCGGAATCCCGCCGTGATTCACATTGCGACCCATTTCCTCTCCCCAGCCGGGGAACCGAACCGGGCCGTTATCGATCTTGGCCTGACGCCAAGCGGCGCCCTCGATGTACTGACCGCGGAAGATGTTGCCGGCCTTCACGCCGAGGGCGCGCTGGTGGGCTTGAGCGGGTGCAGCTCGGCCGCCGGAAATGCCGTTCGCGGGGCCGGCATCATGGGTTTGACGCGCGCTTGGCTTTTGGCCGGCGCCCGCGCGGTAGTCGGCAGCCGCTGGCCCGTGCCGGACGATACCGGCGAGTTGTTTCGCTCCTTTTATGCGCGCCTGGCGGCCGCTCAACCCGGACGGTCCGGGTTGAGCCTTTCGTTGCGCCAGGCGCAGCTTGAGATGCTGCGGTCCGGCACATGGCGTTCCGATCCGAAATACTGGAGCGCCTTTTACTTGATGACTAAGGAATAGAGAAGGTCATGTTTGCGAAAACGGCGCTGAAGCAGAGGAATGCGGCTTCCGAAGACGATAAGGGGCGCGGCAGCCCGCCGCAGGCCGGGGAGGATCTTCCCCACGAGCCGGACGATGGTATGGAGACAACAGAGCGGCCCGAGATCTGGAGAA
Organism: Bryobacterales bacterium; assembly: GCA_963838885.1. Lineage (GTDB taxonomy): Bacteria > Acidobacteriota > Terriglobia > Bryobacterales > Bryobacteraceae > JAICMB01. Next base: position 139,049 of record CAWITB010000001.1, read on the forward strand.
CTCTGGTCGCGCGCATCCAGACTGGCGACCCGCTCGCGCTCGAAGAGCTCTATAGCGTTTTTTCCCGCGGTATCCGTTTCTACCTGTGCCGCCAACTGGGGCCGCAGGAGCTCGACGATAAGGTTCACGACACGTTCCTAATCGTCGTCCAGGCAATCCAGCGTGGAGAGCTGCGCGATCCCGAGCGCTTGATGGGTTTTGTGAGGACAATCGTGCGCCGTCAAGTGGCCGCTTACATCGATCACCTGGTTCAGAGCCGCCGCGAGGAAGCGAGCGATGAACTGGGGGCGAATGTTCCGGATTCGCGCCGCGACCCCGAAGAGAGAGTCGCCTTCGCGCAAAAGATCGAGTTGATGAAAAGCATTTTAAGGGGGTTGGGCGATCGTGACCGCGACATCCTAACGCGCTTTTATATTTACGAGCAGACGCAGGAACGGATCTGTGAAGAGCTGGAGATCAGCGATACGCAGTTCCGGCTCCTGAAATCTCGCGCCAAAGCCAGATTTGGCGCCCTGGGGAGGCGTAAACTGCAAAGAAGCAATCTCGCCCATCTTTTCTTGAGAGCTTCCGCGCGCGGCGCCCACTAACAAGTCAGAGTCGGTTTCGTTTGTTGGGCCAGGAGGGTTGTATGAGTTATCGGAACATCGGGGCGCATCTCGCCGATGATCTTCTCGAACGTTATGTGATGCGCCGTCTTCCGGATGCGGAACTCGAATCGGTTGAGGAGCATCTGTTGGCGTGTCCGGCCTGTCAGGACCAGACCGTCGAAGCGGAGCAATTTATTGCGGCCACTCGGGCCGCTCTGCGCGAAGTAGCGCGCAAGCCGGCCGCGCGAGCTTTCTGGACCCGCGCTTCTTCACTGTCTCCTTCCTGGATCGCCGTCCCGGTTTGTGCCGCTGCCGTTATGGCGCTGGCCATCGGACTCCTGCTGCCGTCGCGTCCCGGCAGCGCCGGCCGGTCCGTATCCGAAGTGAGCCTCCTTGCCATGCGCGGCGGCGACAGCGCGACTCCGCGAGCCCGCGCTGGGGCCGGGTTGATTCTAAACCTCGATGCGGGGGACTTGTCGCCCGACGCGGTCCACCTTGTGAGCTCCGCCGGACAAGAGGTCTGGAAGGGACCCCCTGTGCGCTCGGGAACGAACGTGCGCGCCGTTATAACTGGTATTCTTAAACCCGGACAGTACTGGGTGCGCCTCACCCGCGGCGGCGAGGTTCTGCGGGAGTACGGCCTCGAAGTCGTCCCCTAGCCCGCTCCCGCTCACCGCGGCGGATGACCTGGAAGCTCACGATCGAATACGACGGCACGAAGTACAGCGGATGGCAGGAGCAGAGTAATGCCAGAACCGTCCAAGGCGCGATTCGCAAGGCCGCGGAAGATTACTTCGGCGTCCCGGTAGAGCTTCAGGGCTCCGGCCGCACCGATGCCGGCGTACATGCGCTGGCGCAGGTCGCGCACTTGCGCGTGAAACAGCGGATTTCAAAGCCCCCCGCCGGGATGATTCGCGCTCTCAACGACCGTTTGCCTGGCGACATCGCGATCCTCGATGTATCGCCCGCTTCCAACCGCTTTCATGCCCGGCATGACGCGCTGACGAGGACATATCTGTATCAGATCTCGACGCGGAAAACAGCGTTCTCCAAGAAATACGTTTGGTGGGTAAAAGACGATCTTGATGTGGCCGTAATGGCGCAAGCGGCACGAATGCTCGTGGGGCGCCACGATTTCGTCTGTTTTCGAGCTGCGGACGCGTCCCGGCCGGGGGAGTCGACGATCGTGGTGGTCGAGTCGGCGGAGGTCGATGTCGATAGCGAGATGGTTTTGTTCCGCATCGAGGCATCGCATTTTCTATGGCGCATGGTTCGGAGATTGACGGGCGTGCTCGTCAAGCTGGGCAAGGGCGAGGTCACGATGGACGACTTTGAGCGGCTCCTGGCGGGGCGCTGCTCCAATAGCCTTGACGTGGCCGCCTGGACCGCGCCGGCATCGGGCCTATTTCTGGAGTCGGTGCGATATCGGGAGGGGATCTAAAAGGACGCGTTTCGCCCGCGCGTCCTTCCCGAAAGTCTGGTCCAACAGATAGAACAGGAGAGCGGACATTAGCGCAAGCAGCGGATCGGAAATCTCGGCGCTCCTTCCAGGAAGATGCGTTTGAACCGCTTCGATAAACGCAAGTATTGAGGCAGCACATAGGGCGGCGGGGGCGAGGCGGATACGCGACTCACGCAAAAACCAGACCAGGGCGCCGTAAGTAAAGAGCTTCCGGAACAGGACGACGAAGGACCACTGCCAGTCGCCGTTAAGGAATCCGCTGAAGGGAATCCAGGAAAACGGCTGCGCGGCGGCGGAGAAGCGGAAGGGCATCAGACCGCTGAGAAGTATCGCGGCGGCCAGCAATCCCGCAATGACCGGGGGGCGCGAAACGCGGCTTCGCAGCAGGACGAACCAAGCCGCGCATCCCAGCACAAACGCTTCTATATCGGACGCGGAAAGCGTGCGCTCGGATAATAGAAACCTAAACGGAGCGAGGGCAAGCAGCAATAGGATGGCGCGATTGCGGGTCTTCTTGTGCACAAGCCGGTCCACGATTTCGATGAACGCGAGCGCGCCGGCCGCGGACGTCATGACGTCGAGGGGCGCGAGTGCGGCGGAGTCGAGGAACGCGGATAGCTTCGCGAGCAAATGCCCCCGGCTGATATCGGGGATAAATGGAAAGCTCTGAAAGCATATCCAGCAGAGCGCGAGAAAAAAGGCGCTTGGCCGTGGAGCGTGCGTGAGCGCCATGGACCGAGTTGCGCGCGACGACTTGCTCTCGAACAACTTGGCTGCCGCGGAGCCCAGCATCGCGCCGGCCACATTGCAGACCAAATCAAGCGCGCTACAGACGCGGCCGCGCACGAACAACTGGGTCGTTTCGAGCGAACCGGACAGAAAAAGCGCCAGCAGCAACGGTCCGGCGAAGGACAGAACGGGCATGCCCAGCCGCCGGCACAACAGGTAAGCGAAAGCGCCCAGCGGCATATACACGAGGATGTTGACGATAGCGTCGGGCGCCAGAGTAACGTTCATATCCGATCGTGCGGGCCAGGAGTGTATAAGAACCGCAACAGGGTTGGCCGGAAGAATGGGGCGATAAAACTGAAAGGGATAAAGCGATCCGTAGGCGATGATGAGCGTCGTAAGAGCTAGGAGATATTGCAAACGCCTTGCGGCGTAAGGCGGCTGTTTCACGATTGAGCCAACTTTGATGGTAATCGCCGGAAGGCAAGAAGTGGTTGCGCGCCGGGTTCCACTCTACCTTGAGCGGGTCATAGCATCCGGCTTTGGATTCCTGTGACCGGATCGCGCCTATCGTCACGAAACGAGCGCGAAATTCCGCTAAGGTGTCTTCGAATATGCTCCGAAGCTCGGTGAAACGAATCCCATTTGTGGTGGGGCGAATTGGACGGCCCATAGAATCGGTCGGGAAGGCGATTTGAACGCCGGACCCGCAGCGCCCAAGGAGCGAAATCGGTTCCAAGCAGTCGATCGGGTTTCGTGAATTTCTGATATCACGACAGTCTAAAAATCCGCTTTCGCTCAAAGGGCAATCCCGGCAGCTGGAAATCGATGGCATTGGGATACAGTTGTGGCGCAATCGAACAATAGGAGCGTTAAGAAATTGGAATTGGTTCGCGGCAGCGGAAATGTGTCCGACTTCGGGCACGAGAGTGGGGACATCGGGCGGTTTAAAGCGCTCCTGATAAGCGAGATCATCCAGGCGCTCAATGGGGACGGGTTGACCGCCCTCGCCGCTCAGGCTCGTACCCGCTGCCGGCTTCTCGCGCATTCACAGCGCCGACCTTGCAGGTTTGCCGCGGATCGTTGATGTCGATCTCAACTGACTCTAGAGTCTCGAGCCGAGGAAAAATCGGGGTGCGGGCGCTCGAACCGGCGCAGGGCGAGTCCAGATGGTCATTTGATCGTCGCGGCGGAACCACGGCGGCGTTGTCGGAGTCGCGAGATTATCGCGATTGCGAGTTGCTAACGATCGACGCGATAGACACGAATCCTACCCGACTCTGCAATCGCCACCATCTCCCCACTGCCAGATACCGCCGATGCAAAGTTGACGTTACTTGGAACTTGCCATCGAGCGGTAGCTGTTCCGGTTTGCAAGTCCAAGATGTACTGATTAGAACCCCTGAGAAGATATTTTGTGCCGAAGAGACGAAACGGCAGGATCGCAACACCAGAATGAGTGAAGGAGAGCTTATCTCCGGCGCCGCCGATCCAAACAGGCCCCTTGGGAACGACGAACTTGGAGATAACGCCACCGCTCATGACGTCCCGGCAGACCACCTCGTGCTCAACAGCGACATTGTTTGGATCCGGAAGAAGGCAAAAAGCCGTTCCCCGTTTCGCAAACGTGCCGCTATAGGAACGCGCTTCCGGCACGGACCAGCGCCGGATTTCAGAGTGGCCCGCGATATTCAAAATCACGACATTGTGAGTTTTGACCAGCGGAGAGCTTCCGCCTGAACCGGGGACGTCCAAAGCGAGTAGCGCTCCGTCCGGGCTGACCTGGAGGAGATTCATGAATCCGGGGAATGTCCATTCCGATGCAGTGATTCCGTCGAGGCCGATGAATCGTATAGCGCTGCCGGCGTTACCTTGAAGCGTGCACTGCTGGACCATACGAGGGCCAGGGAGCAGACCTGCAGCGCCACCGCACCAGGACACGCCGACACGATCCTGAACAATGTTTAACTGGCCAGCGCCGAGGTCCACTACCGCCGCGTGTTCCCAATCCCCCCACGGCGTCACCGCCAGGAATTTGCTATCAGAGCTCCAGGTGATCGCGTGCAGATCTCTAAGTTCTACCTCTCTCGGTGAGTCGAACCTCGTTTTAACCACGCTTGGCCGATCAGTCGAAAGCACGAGCAGATACGAACGAAAACTGAGTTCCTTCTTCTTACGCGCGAACTGCACGCCGAGTGCGATGTTCTTTTCATTCGGCGAGAATGAAAGTGCCCAAATGAAGGGCGCGTGGTCTCCTTCAAAAGGTGCACCTGCCATCTCGGCTGTAAGCTTGATGTCCGACTGCTGTTTCAGTCCGATCACGTCGGCCGCAAGCGCCGGCACGGCCGAAAGCAAGAATATGCAACTCACTCTCAGGCTGACTTTCTGGATCGTTTTGATATTGCTCCAACACCAGCTTTGCAGAGCACAGCACGAATGTCACGGCGGCATCGTGTGGCCGCTCTGTGCCTTCCCGCGGGTATGTCAGCTTGCTGTTGGCGACTGGCGCAAAAAAATACAATCAGGCTGGTCTCAGGCGCTTTGTACCTCTGTCAGGACCAATCCCGCCCGCGTTAGTCACAGTTTGTTAATTAGAGGCAAGGAGCAATGAAAACCTGGTGTGCCGATCGATCTCTTTGAGGATTGCCACGAGGTTTGGTCGGGGCGGGGCGATTTGAACGCCCGACCCCCTGCGCCCAAGGCAGGTGCGCTACCAGGCTGCGCTACGCCCCGACATGCAACGTTCCTTTTGATGATAGCCTCTGGGGCGGCGTCTCTGCGCGGAAGCGATTGAACAGTCGGTTCATGCACCCAGAACGCATATAGCCCAAGAGCCTCGAGCGCCAAATCTGTGTAGTGATGGTGAAGTGAGACGTGAATTGCGCGCTTGCGGCGAATCGGTACATACTGCATTATGCGTTTTCTCTTCGCGGCGTTGGCGTTGGCATCTGTATTGGCGGGCGTTGGCCATGCGGCGCATTACGAGTTAAAGGCTACGCCGAAGACGGTGGTTTGGGGCAATTATGCGGCCTCGAATCCGCCGGTGTTGCGGGTGAAGTCCGGCGACACGGTGACGATTGAGACCATTGCGACCGGGAGCCCCGCGCGATTTGGGGCCGCGGGAGTCGCGGCCAAAGATATTCCTCGCAATATGCGCGCAATTTTCGATCAAGTGAAGGAGCGCGGACCTGGGGGCCACGTTCTGACGGGTCCGGTCTACATAGATGGCGCCGAACCCGGCGACACGCTGGAGGTTCGCATCCAGAAGATCGATGTCACGATGCCGTTCGCCTATAACGGATTCCGGCCAGGCTCGGGATTTCTGCCGGACGATTTCCCGCACGCGCGCATGAAAATTATTCCGCTCGACCGCGCTCGCGGCGTGGCGCATTTTTCGGACTCGATCGAGATCCCGATGCGTCCGTTCTTTGGCAGCATGGGCGTGGCGCCACCCGCAGACAAGGGGAAGGTGAGCAGCGCGCCGCCCTGGACTCACGCCGGTAATCTGGACAACAAGGAGTTGGTTGCCGGCACGACGCTCTACATACCCATACACGCGCCCGGAGCGCTATTCGAGGCTGGCGATGGACACGCGGGGCAGGGAAACGGCGAAGTCGACATTACGGCCATGGAGACGGCGCTGACGGGTACGTTTCAGTTTGTGGTGCGCAAGGACATGCATCTGAAGTGGCCGCGCGCGGAAACTCCGACGCACTATATCGTGATGGGCTTGAACGAGGATTTGACGGAGGCGACGAAACTCGCGGTGCGCGAGGCAATCGATTTCCTGGTGACTGAGAAACAGCTCAGCCGGGAGGACGCTTACATGCTTGCGAGCGTGGCTGTGGATTTCTGCGCGACGGAACTGGTGGATGGCAACAAAGGCGTCCACGGGATGATCCCGAAGGCGATTTTCAAGAAGCCGTGACGCTTAGCCGCTGTTCTCGAGGCGGCATAGACCGGCTTTTCGCGCTGATAGATTCGAGATCGCGGCAACGTCGGATATCGTCGCACCCGGCTCGTCGCGCTACCGAGCCAGTGAAGCCCAGCTCGATGCTTACACGATTCGTCAAGACAAGAAATGGGGCGGAAACAAAGAGCCATGCCGAACCACCGCCAACTGGTCGGCGTGAGAGATTGGTACGGGCGCGCGAGGAGTCGCGCTCCCGTCTATCGTGCAGGTTCGGTTTCTCGCCGACGGCCGGACTCCGCTCACAATGGTTTCTTGAAGGCGATCTTCAAGAAGCCGGGAGCTTGCGGCGATCCAGGGCGACATAGAGCAGCAACACCGGATTGCCGCTGTTTTCGAACGCGGCGATCACCTTCCCCGGCTCTCCGTTGTTTGTATTGCGGACGCGATCGAGCAGGGATTGGGCGTGGAAGAACCACTCCACCGGCTTTTCGCGCTGGAGGCTGGAGTTCGCGACGAAATCGACGTAGGCTTGAATGGCTTTGTCGCGCTCGGGGCCGTGCGGGATCAATTCTACGAGCATCTCGTAGACGATGGCTTTCTGGTGATAGAAGGTCGCCTCATCGCGTTCGTCCGAAGAGGTCCAGCCGGCGACATCGGTCATGTAATCGGTGAGCTGTGCGTACCACTCCGGCGTATCGCGCTCCGCGTCGGTATAGAACGTCCCGTTCTGTTTGGCACGGAGGTGAACGCCGCGATCCAACAGGCGCTTGCCCTGATCCGATTGCCAGAAGCCGTCGGGGCGCGAATTGGGATCGTTCGGCCGGGGTTGGGGACAAGGGGGAGATGTAAGGGACTGGCGCAGTCCGGCGAGGCGCGTTGTCAGAACTTCGCGCTGCTCCGGCGTGACGTCGAGGCTTGCGACCATTTGCGAGATCGGCTCGAGGAAAACGGATGACGTCGCGCGCGCCATGTACGTCAGAACGAGATTGATGTGGTCTTCTTTCTTGCGCTCCTGATCCGAGAAGGCGTTGTTTGCGATCGCCGTTAGGGATTGGTAGAGCGGCGCAACCTCGGGGACATACGTCTGATCGCAAGAGACGGGCTCGATCGCCGGTACGTTCATTTCGAGGAACAACTGACGCGCGGCCTTTTTGTCGAGCTGCAGCATGAGACGAATGGCGCGAGCCTGAAGAGATAACGTATCGAGGTTGAGCTTTGCGGCGGCCGCGATCATGGCGGCGCTGGTATCGGGTATCCGCCAGACGACCGTAACAGGAGTGTGAAACTGCGCGCTCGGAGCGAGGTGGAAGGCGCGGTCGATCAGTTCCAGCCGCAGTGTTTTTTCGACGGTGGTTACGGCCGCTACTCGCAGGAGCGCGTCGGAGGCGAATTCAGGCGGGCAGGCGTTGGCGAGTTGGACGATGTGATCCAGATCCGGCGGCAGCTTGGGCGCTTCGGTGGTAGCCGCGAGTGCAGCCGCGCAGCAGATGAGAATGATCCCAAAACCTCTCATGAGTAATTCACGATGGCAGCGAAAGAGACCGGGTCGAGACTGGCGCCGCCGACGAGGACGCCGTCAATTTCGTCCTGCGCCATGAGATCCTTAATGTTGTCCGGCTTGACACTGCCTCCATAGAGGATGCGGATATCGTGAAATCCGTATTTTAATTTGCATTGCTCCCGAATGAAGCGGTGCGCTTCGGAAGCGATTTCGGGCGTCGCGGTGCGGCCAGTGCCGATGGCCCACACGGGCTCATAGGCAATGACGATTTTCGAGAACTGGTCCGGCGAGAGGTTTGAAATACCGTGCGTGAACTGCCGTTCGAGAACCCAGTTGGTTTGCCCGGATTCGCGCTCCGGCAGCATTTCGCCGATGCACACGATCGGCCTCAGGCCGGCGTCGAGGGCGGCGATGGTGCGCTTGAAAACCGTTTCGCCGGTCTCGTGAAAGTACTGGCGCCGCTCGCTGTGACCGACGATGACCCATTGGGCGCCGCTCCCGCGCAACATGCGGCCGGAGATTTCACCGGTATAGGCGCCGTCTTTCTGTTCCCAGAATACGTTCTGACCGCCAATTTCGACGTTCGCGCCGCGGGTGGCGTCGACCGCGGCGGGGATGTCCACAAAAGGAGGAAAGACGACAATCTCGCGGCCGGCCGCGGCGGCGACGGCAGGAAGAAATTTTTCGAAGAACGAGCGGGTCTCGCCGGGAGTCTTGTACATTTTCCAATTGCCCGCCATGAGGGGACGCTTGCTCATGAGAGTGCGCTCAGAAAGCTGCCGCCTTGAGAAATGTGAGTATCGAAATTTTCGGCGACGGTCTGGCCGATGTCGGAAAGCGTCGGACGCAGGCCGAGATCGGCGCCTGTCGCGTTGCGCGGCCGATACGCGAGCAGCGGGACGTATTCGCGCGTGTGATCGGTTCCGGGGACGGTCGGATCGCAGCCGTGGTCGGCGGTCAAGATCAGCAGATCGCCGTCGTCGAGTTTGCCGGTCAGGGTTGGAATCCAGGAATCGACCTGTTCCAGCGCGCGAGCATAACCGGCGACGTCGTTGCGGTGGCCATAGAGCTGATCGAAATCGACGAGGTTTACGAAGATCAGACCGCTTTTGACTTCGTCGAGGGCGGCAATCGTTTTCGCCATGCCGTCGGCGTTATCCTTCGTTTTCTCGTACTCGCGTATGCCGCGGCCGAGGAAAACGTCGAAAATTTTTCCGATGCCGAAGACCGGAACGTCGCGGGCGTCGAGCTGGTCGAGGAGCATGCCTTTGGGCGGCGGCACGGCGTAATCCTTGCGATTGGCGGTGCGCGTGAACTGGCCGGGATCGCCTTCAAACGGTCTGGCGATAACGCGCCCGACTTCATGGGGGCCGCGCAGGATTTCGCGGGCGATCTCGCACATCTTATACAACTCGAACAGGGGTATTACTTCTTCGTGCGCGGCAATTTGAAAAACGCTGTCGGCCGAGGTGTAGACAATCGGCGAGCCGGTGCGCATGTGCTCCTCGCCGAGCTCCTTGATAATCTCCGTGCCTGAGGCGGCGTAGTTGCCGAGCGAGCGCCGTCCGATGCGGCGTTCAAACTCGTCCATGATCTCGCGCGGAAATCCGTTCGGGTATAGCGGGAAGGGCTTGGCGAGATGGATTCCGGCCATTTCCCAGTGTCCCGTGGTGGTGTCTTTGCCTGGCGAGGCAAGGGCGCAACGGCCATAGGAGGCCGCGGGTTTAGTAATGGCGGGAATGTTCGCGAGGGGCTTGATGTTTGCGAGGCCAAGCTTAGCCAAGTTGGGCAATTGCAATGGGCGTGCACGGGCGAGATTGCCGAGGGTGTCCGCGCCCGCGGGGTCTCCAAACGAAGCGGCGTCGGGCATGGCGCCGATGCCGACGCTGTCCAGAACAATCCAGGTGACGCGACGGAACTTCGTCATTGACTCGTCGCCTGCATGGCGGTCTTTTCGCCGAGAGCTTCCTCGATGCGATCCGTGAGCATGTCGACAAAACGCTCCGGAATAAAGCCAATCATGCGGCTGAAGACTTCGCCTTGCTTGCCGATGATCAAAGTAGTCGGGATGGACGAGACTTGCAGCAACTGGCTGAGGCCGTCCTCAAAGTAAACTTTCTGGCTCCACTTGGCCTGCTCGAGAAAGGGCTTGACGACGGAATGGTCTTCATCGGTATCGACGGCAAGGAAGACAACATCGGCGCGGTCTTTGAATTTCTTTTTCACATCTTCATAGAGCGGGTGCTGGACGCGGCATGGCCCGCACCAGGTGGCCCAGAAATCCATGACGATCACCTTGCCCTTGAGGCTTGCCAGTTGGAGCTTTCCGCCGGACAGCTCCGAAAGCGTGAACTGCATGGGATCTTTCGCCTGCGCGTTGGGATCGCCTTGGCGCAGGGTATCGCGGCGTGCGGCGAGCTCCGAAAAAGTTCGGTCGTAGGCGCGCAAAATGACATCGCCGAGACCTTTTTCCGAGCCGTTGAGCTTGCGGTAGAGCCGGCCCATGGTCTCGCGGTCGCGCTCGGCGTCGGGATTGGCGGATTGCAGACCGGAGATGGTGAAGGCGGCGGCGAGATACTCAATCGCTTGCTGAGCGTCGCCGCCCTTATCGAGCCAGCGCGCCGCTTCGCGCGCGGCCTCCACGCTGGCGAACGTGCGATAGCTTTTCTCCGCCAGGGCAATGGCTTGGTCATTGTGGCCGAGCAGGCCGTTGGCGCGGGCTTCGAGAACATAGGCGCGCGCGTGGAGGCGGTCCTCCTGATCTTTGCGGCGCGTCTGGTCGCGCGGCGGCATGGTCTTATCGACGCCCGCTTTATCGGGTTTGTCCACGACGGCCTCGAAATGCTCTGCGTATTTCAAGGCGCGCTCGAGGCGGGCTTGGCCGCCGGTCTGCATGAGAGCGACGGTAACCTGCTCGAGAACCTGTAAATCGTCCGGCTCGCGCTCGAGCACCTTCTCGCCATAGAGGATAACTCGGGAATTGTCTTTCAGGTCAATGGCGCTTTTGACGAGGGCGCGCTCCAGCTCGGCGCGCTTGGGCGAATGCGGATATTTTGCGAGGTGATTCTCAAGAGCGCGCATGAAATCCACCTGGCTGTTGCCGGCTTCGCCGAGCGCTTGCGTGAGGCTGCTCTGCTCCGCCGGCGACATTTCGGGGCGCGCGGGAGCGGGCGTCTGCGCGAATGGCAGCGGCGCGGCGAGCAGCGCGAAAAGGAACCAGAGACGCGTCATCGTTGCGGAGCCTGGGGTTGCCGGGTTGGAGGGTCGGCGGACGGCGTTCCCGTGGCGCCTCCGCGGAACGCTTCGGCGAGGCTGGCGGCGCGCTGGCGCGCCATGTGGAGATAGCTCTCATTGCGGCTTACGCGGTCGAGCAGGGGAAGAAACTGTTGCGGCGCGATGAGCCGTTTTCGTTCGTAGACCATCTGGAGCTGGAGCAAAGCCTCGTTCACGCCGAGCTTGTCGAAATGAGCGGTGTTGTTGAGCTCGATGTATCTCTGTTCCGTCTCGACGATGCGCTCGAACCAGTCGAGCAGAGCCTGGGCATCAAGGTCGAGCGAATAATTGAACTTCACTTCGTTTTTGACGCCGTTATCCTCGAAACGGAAGGTCTTGACGCCCATGTTGGCGACCTTCAGTCCGGACTCAAGGGGACGCGTGAAGCGCGCCAGTTTATCGGCGAGCGCAAAAATTTGCGCCGCCTGATCGGGGGCGAGCTGAAATTTTAAGGGCTGTTCGTCATCGGCGGATTCCTTATAAACGGCGTCGCCGTTCTTTTCGAGCGTGACGATGACGTTCTCCGGTTTGCTTCCTTTGAAGTATTTGGAGTACGTAATGACAGGCTCGGCTTGTAGGGCCAGCGCGGCGGCGATCAAGGGCAGCAGACTACGCATGGGCAGCCTTGGCGTGGGTGGCGTGACAAATGGCCACGGCGAGAGCGTCGCAGGCGTCCTCGGACTCGATCTCGATTTCGAGACGCAACAACGAGTGGACCATGAGTTTGACCTGTTGCTTTTCGGCGCGGCCATAACCGGCGACGCTAGTTTTGATTTCGAGCGGCGAATATTCGCCCAAGGGAATGCCGGCTTCGGCGACGGCCAACAGCGCGACGCCGCGGACATGGGACAGCTTCAGCGCGGTCTTGACGTTCTGGGCGTAGAACACCTCTTCGACGGCGGCCGCTCGCGGCTCATGCCGCGCGATGACTTCGCGGAGACCGCGGGCAATCGCGAGCAGGCGCTCGTTCAGGGCGTTCTTCGGGCTGGTGACGATGCAGCCGGCCGTGATAATCGTGTGCAGACGGCCATCGCTCTCGATCAGACCATAGCCGGTCTTCTCGGCGCCGCAATCGATTCCCAAAACGCGCATTAAGGGTGGATGCGGGGCGTTGACGGCCGGATGCGGATAAACCGGCCAACGGCTCCCCGGCGGTTGCGGCGCGGTTTGGACCGTTTTGCAGCGGAGGGGCGCATTAATGGCCGGCCAGAGCTTCCAGCTCCTCGTCGTCGACGTCGAAGTTGGAGTAGACGTTCTGTACGTCGTCGTGTTCTTCGAGCGCCTCGCTGAGACGCAGCATGCCATGGGCGTTCTTGCCTTCGAGCTTGATCAGATTTTTCGGGATCATGGCGATTTCGGCGGAGACGATGGGGATGCCGGCCTGTTGGATGGCCTGCAGCACGGTCTCATGGTTTTCGGGCGCGGAAATCACTTCCCAGTTGTCGTCGCCGCCGCGGAGGTCATCGGCGCCGGCGTCGAGCGCGATGTTCATCAGGCGGTCTTCTTCGGCCTTGTCCTTTTCGATCAGGATCTGGCTTTTGCGCTCGAACATCCAGGACACGCTGCCCTGCTCGCCGAGGTTGCCGCCATTCTTCGAGAACATGTGGCGGATCTCGCTGACGGTGCGATTGCGGTTATCGGTGGCGACGTTCACAAGAACCGCGGCGCCGCCGGGGCCGTAACCTTCGAACATGATTTCGTCGATCTGTCCGCCTTCGAGCTCGCCGGTGCCGCGCATGATGGCGCGCTTGATGTTGTCGGACGGCATGCTGACGGCCTTGGCGGCGGTCACGGCGGTGCGCAGGCGAGCGTTGCTGTCGGGATCGCCGCCGTTGCGGGCCGCGATCATGATTTCTTTGATGAGGTGCGTGAACGCCTTGCCGCGCTTGGCGTCCAGGGCGGCTTTCTTGTGTTTAATCGTCGCCCATTTGGAATGTCCGGACATAAGAGAACCTCGCGCCTCAGGCCCTTCGCAGCAGGGCTGGGCAAGCAGTAATGAATCTAATTTTTAGGATAGCAGCATCCACTCGGATTCTACGCATTTAACAGCCCTCGTTCGCCGTCGCGCGTTGCGGCTCTAACTCGCGGCCGTGCCGATCAGGATTATGGCGATCGGCGTGTCGCCGAGCTTCGTCTGGAGCACCCAATCGTCGCCCTGCTGCGAAAAGCCGGTCTTCGTATCGTCGGCCTTCCAGAGGCTGATGACGGCGGGGTGCGGCGTGCCGGACGCTTTCCGGCTCATGTCGACGAGCGCTTCAAAGGCGGGCGCGGCGTTCAGATCCGTGTCGTTCGCGGCCGGGACCATGAGCATAAAATCGCGCTGCGGCGCCGCGCCCTGGTGATCGCCGTTGACCGGCATGAGGCTATAGCGGAGGGTGTAGACGCCGGGCTTGATGGTCTGGCCGCGGCGGTCCGCACCGGGGCCGTCGAAACGAAGCACGGCAAGAAGGGCGCCCTGCGGGATGGTGGGCAGCGTGACGGCCTCCTCGGCCTGGTCCTTGCCGCCTGTTGGCTTGGTGGCGCGAAACCAGATTTCGAGATATGGCGCGCCATTTTTTGTGATCTTCGTTCCATTCGTTTGGAGAGCCGCCGTGATGGAAGGCGCCACGCCCGCGGGCGGCGCGCCGGCGGGTTCGGCTTTATACTGCGCGAATGCGGCCGAGCAGGCCAGCAGGGGAAGGCACAATCCGAGAAATGGCAGTCGTGTCATCAGCTTCATGGTACTGAATTGGAGGCCGATGAGAGGATGCGATCGAGCGCCGCGTCGGTCCAGGAGGTGGGCGTCGAAGCGGGCGTCGCGTTGCGGCGTAGAGTCCAATGCTCGATGTGCGTAAGCGACTCGCCGGGCCGTAGAGTCTTCAACGCTCCGAGCGTTTCCATTTCGAGGAATTCGTTGTTGGTGAAGGTCTCGAAGGAGCAGCCGTAATCGGGTTGCTCGGACGGATCGGCCGCGCTCGATCTCTTGACGAAGAGATCCGATCCCAGCAGGTACGCTCCAAAGGTGTTCTTGTTGAAAATTCCCGCTTTTTCAGGAACGGAGTTGTTCGGATCCTGGCGCAAGATGAGGTACTTCTTCGTGAATTGCCAACGCTTGTCGCTGAAATCGGTATACGCCCACATGACCAGCGGATTGGTGGGAGCGAGGTCTTTGGGATGCGTGCCGCGGGGAGGGAATCCCGTTATCGCGGTCCCGCCTTGCGCCATCTGCGTGAGCGCCCAAGCGGCGAGACGGCGTGGATTGGCGGCCTTGTTCGTGATGCGGTGCAGCACCTCGACCTCCGTTCCGCGGGACGCGAGCTTTACCGTAATCCCTTTTTGAAGCCCGGTCTCCTTCTCGACATTGCCGGTGAGAACCATGGCGTCGCCTTGGCGCTGCACGTGGATGGGGGAATTATCGAGCGCGTAACTGCCGACGGGATCCTCGGGCGACATCCACAAGCGGTGGCCGCCGCGAGCCATCCACTGCTTCTCGCCGCTATGTCCCATCTGTTCGTCATATTCTTTGAACAGATTGCGTCCGCCCACGAAGGCGTATCGAATGACGCGTGGTCCGACATCGGAGAGGACGACGAGCTCGACCTCGCCGTTCGAGATGCGAAAAGAATTGGGCCAACCGCGATATGAAATTTTCTCGATTTTAACGGCGGCTGAGGCGGAGGCGGTGAACGTCACAGCGGCGGCGAGTGCGATGATGCGCATGAGGCATCATTATACCGGCGGCGGACGGAATGCTGCCCGCTTAGGCCAGCATGGTGCGGAGCTGCTGGTACATGATGATGCAGGCCGGTCCCAGGGTGACCAGCAGCACGGAAGGAAAAATCAGGAAGAAGACGGGGAATATGAGCTTGACGCCTACTTTTCGCGCCGCCTCCTGCGATTGCTGGCGGAAGCGCGTGCGCAGGTATTTGACATGGCTGCGCAGCGATGGGCCGAGCGGTGAGCCGAAGCGGTCGCTATCGATGAAGACGCTGCACAGCTTGCGGACCTCGGGGTCGCGATTGCGTTCGGCGAAGTTGCGGAAGGATTCCGCGCGGGCCGTTCCGGCGCGCAGCTCAAGCTGCAAATGCGTCAGCTCCTGGCTCAATTCGGCGTGAGTTGCGCGCAGGCCGCCGCTGGCGTCCGCAATGGCATAATCGAGCGACTGTCCCGACTCGATGCCCAAAATCATAAGGTCGAGGGCGGGAGGTAGGCCGGCGCGCAAGCGTTGCGCTCGCCTGCGCGCGAGCGACCCGAGCGCTGCGTTGGGCAGAACAAATCCAATTGCGGCTCCACAGATAACGGGTAGCAGCAGGCCGAAAGCGCCTCCGGTCAACACGCCTATGAGGCCCAACGCGGCGGCGAACAGGAGCGCGGCGGCGCACTTTATCCCGTAAAATACCGCGATAGCTCCCGGCCAGCGATAACCGGCCATCTGGAGGCGTTTGCGGTAGGGATTGTCTTCGCGTTGAGCGGCGGGGAAACGATCGCCGAGAAAACGCAAAAAATCGAGCAGCGCTTCGCCGGACATCGCGGTCGTGCGGCGTAGGGCGGGGCTGCGGGAGGGGCACATCGCCCGGCTTGAGAACGAACCGGTACCCCGCCAGAACGACGGCTGCCATGACGAAGGAGAACAGGCACAGGCACATGCCAATCAGGTTGAAGCTCATGCGCGGGCCTTTTCCATATTTATGTTTTGATGGCGACGATGCGGCGGATGATGAAATGCGCGGCGACAAGACAGGCCAGCGCCGCGATGATCAGGTATTTTCCGTACGCATTCGAGACTAAGACGGCCAGATAAGAGGGGTTGACGAAGCTCATGACAAGGGCGATGATCAGTGGCAACACCGTGAGCACCGCTCCGGTCATCTTGCCGTGAGCTGCGATGGCGTTCACCTCGCCCCGAAGCGCTTCGGACTCGCGCATTCCCTCGGCGAGGGTGGCGATCAGCTCGCTGAGCTTACCGCCGGTGCGGCTGTGGAGCTGCACGGCCGCGGCAAACATATTCACTTCGAGCAGCGGCATCCGCCGCGCGAGATTTTCGAGCGCCTGTTTCCAACTCGTGCCGAAATTGCCTTCAATCGAGACGCGGCGTAGCTCGGTTGAGATGGGAGCTTCCGATTCGCCCGCGATCAGGTCGAGCGCCGCGGCGAAGGGATGGCCGGCCCGCAACGCGCGCGCCAGCGAATCGAGAGCGTCGGGGAATTGCGATTGGAATTTGGCGAGGCGCTTGTCGCGGCGGCGCAGAATGTAGAGATAGGGCAGGAGAGATGCGCTGCACGCCAGAGCCGCGCTTATCCACCAGGGGATCCAAGCGCGGCCGAGCAGGAAATAGAACACGAGGGCGCCCGACAGGAGCATGGAGAAGGTGACGCGACCGATGGACCAGCTCAAATCGGCTTGTTCGATGCGGGCGCGCATGAGATCGACGAAATCGAATCGCTCGAGCAGGCTCGCCCAAAAAGAGATGGTGCTGAGCGAGTCGTCGCGCAGCAGGAGGGCGCCGGCGCTTGGGGCGGCTTCGGGCGCCAGACCGGCCGGCTGCGCCCGATCAACGGCTACGCGCGTCAGTAACAGCGCGCCCGCGACAGCGGCGAATGTGGCGAGAAATAAAAGGAACGCGGCGAACGTCAGCATCGCCGTGCCTTACTGTCCTTTGGCGGTTGTGCCCCGGTCGCGAGGGGCAGGCGCGGAAACGCGGAACAGGGCCGCAACGGCGAGGGACTTGCGCGAATCGAGAGCGTCGTCGAGCGGCGCGCGCAGGGCGATGCGCAGGTGAGTTCCGGAATCGGCGAGGGCGAGGATATCGGAATCGAGCGGCCGCGTGAGAACCGTTACGACTTGCGCTGGACCTCGCGGCGTTTGCGGCGCGTCCGATGGCGAGGGCGGGGAGGCGGGCGAGAGAACCTCGATGTCCTGCAAAAGCGGGATCAACTCCATGGCGCCGCTTCGTTCGCTCACGGCCTGAATGTCGATTTTGCTGCCGCGGCGCAGTAGCGGCATGACTCCGGTCGACTCGTATACATGGATCGAGACGGCCCGCATTCCCGCTGGTACGCCGGTGCTGTTGTTTACTCCGTCGAGGGCCACGACCGCGTCGGTCAACGGCTGGTTCTCGCGTACCGGATCGAGGAGCGTGGCGCCGGCAAGTTTTGCGGGGGAATCGAATGCGCCTTTGAATTCCATTCTGGCGCGAATTTCGGAGACTCTGAGGTCCGCGGGCTTGAGGACGGCGCCGCGCGGGAGGTCGCGGGCGGCAACTACAAGCGTTCTATGGGGCAGATCGGGTGCGGCTGCCTTGAGGTGGCCGGCAAAGAGGCCGTAGAAAACGCCGGTCGAGATCGCGGCGACGATAAAGGCAATGGCCAGCAGCGGCGCCATATTGCGTTTCATTTTGGACGATATCTCCTGGTATCCCGAAGCGGTCGCACGTGGCGGCGCCTACGCAGTTGAACGGCGAAAAACCTGTGGTTCGGGATGGGGTCTTTTACCTAGGATCGCCCGCATTTCGGCTTAATATCGCGAACAGTGCCGCCATGTAAAGCAGCAATGCCGCGCGCGTGCGACTCGGGTCCAGGTTAAGAATCGTATCGCATACGAGCAGACGTCCATGCGTTGACCGGAAAATGTCTCGTGGCTGGTCGATACGGCTTTGCGGGTGTTGGCTCCCCGGCATGGCTTCGAACCACGACTGAGCGAGCCGCTAGTAACCGGCAATTTGCCGATTTCCAAGTTGCGAGGTCGCAGGAATGTCGGAAAATAGCATTTATATATACGATTCCTCGACAAAGCTGCTTTCGGTGCCCGGTGGATCTGCGGATCGCCGCTCGTCATCATGGGCGACACGAAGCTCAGTGTGGGCCTGCCGTCGCCGCTTGCTGCCAAAACTGCTGACAAAGACTCGAAAGCCCGCATCGCGGATGTATATCCGAATGGATGGTTAGTAAGAAGAATATATGTAAGGATGGAAGGATAAGGGTGCGTAGGTCTTTGAAAAACACACGTTTCATGCCGCAACGCGCGACCTATACCTACCGAGCCGCGTCAACCCGCGATCTATACCACCGATTTTGGCCTAACCCACGACGTATACCTACCGGGGCTTAGAGGACGGGTCTATGGATAAGTCGTGAGCCGCGACCTATACCTACCGCGCTCGGCAGGCGCATGGGGCGGGACCGGTAGCAGGAAGGCAGCATTGTGCTGGTCGGCAAGCGCGTCAAGAAATGGCGCGGCCATTTCTACGTTTATGAGCGCCGGGCGGGCGGCTCCGAGGTGCGCCGTTTCCGATACATCCCGTTCGGCTTAAAGCGCGGAATGGACAAGGGCGCGGCAAGAGCGAAGCTGCGCGAGATTATCGCGCATGAGACAAGCAACGTCGCCCCTGCCCCGGTCAATGTCACGCTGCGCTGCTTTATGAAAATCCCTACCTGCCGCAGAAGGAAGAACAGTGGAAGGTCACGTCGCGGCCCAAGACCGAGCGGTTCATTGAAAACTACCTGATGAAGCGCTTCGGAGAAACGTTGCTGGCGGACTTGGACAATTCAGGCTGCAGACCTATCTCAACGAGCTGGCCCCGAATTTCTCAAGAAGTGTTCTGGCAAAGGTCCGTGTGTATCTAGGTTCCATGCTGGAAGTAGCCACCGAACTGGAGTTCATCCCGAAAAATCCGGCGCGCTCGCTCGCCATCCCCCGCTCGGGCAGCAAAGCCGCAAGCCAGCCCTTAACGCCGAACAGATGCCCCACCTCCTTTTTCATCTCGGCGACCGTGACCGGCTGATTGTCCGCATGTTTCTTGTGCTCGGCCCTGCGGCCAGGCCAGATGTTCGCTTTGCGCTGGAATGACAAGGACGGTAACAGCCTACGCATCGACACGGCGATTGTGGACGCCATCCAGGTTGAAATCAAGACCGACAACAGCAACGCCAGCGTCTGGCTCCCCGCCTCCATTGAGACGGAGCTTGAATTCTGGCGCTCGGCCAGCGCCGACCCTCGTCCATGCCTTCATCTTCCCTTCGAGCCGGGGCACGGCCATCAACACGAACAATTTCCTGCTCCGGGTGCTCAAGGAGGCGGGCAAAAAAGCAGGAATCCCCGGCGTCACGCACCAGATGCTGCGGCGCACCTGCTCCACTTACATGGCGCGACTCACCACCGTCAAGGATGTGCAGGCGCATTTGCGCCACAGCTCATCCAAGACGACGCTTGAGCACTACATCAAGTCCGTGCCGGAAAGCGTGCGTATCGCCGTGAAATCGCTCGACCACCTGTTGAAGAGAGCGCCCATATCGGATGTATCTACGCACTGAACGCAAGTCGAATTCGATTCAGATTCTGAATCCCAATTGAATCCAACTTTGCGGGGCGAAGAGCGCTAAATTATTAAAAATATGGAGCCACCCGCCGGGATCGAACCGGCGACCTGCTGATTACGAATCAGCCGCTCTACCAACTGAGCTAGGGTGGCCCGGACTTTTGGATCATAACAACTCAAAACGAATCTTAGCAACCGATCAGACCGCGATTCCATGGCGCGCACCCGCGCCGGCGCATGCCGCAATCGGCTAAGCCTCACCAGTTCGTGATCGAACCGTCGGGCCGGAAATACGTCTGCGCCCTCGCCGTCACCCGTTCGGTAATTTCCGCGATCTGTGTCAGCGGCTTCATATCCAGTTCCACGCCTAGTCCCGGACGGTCGTTGGGATACAGTTTGCCGTCCTTGAAATCGAGACACGCGGGCAGATAGGGCATGACCTTGTCCCTTAAAAATGAGCCAATCTAAGCTGGAGTTTCCCGGCGGCGGGGGAAGCCGCGGAAAGGGGGACAACGGTGAAGAAGGGACGGTTTTCGGAAGAACAAATTGTCTCGATTCTGAAACAGGGCGAGGCAGGGATTAAGACCAAGGAGTTGTGCCGGCAGCACGGCATCAGCACCGGGACGTACTACGCCTGGAAAGCGAAGTACGGCGGGCTGGAGGTGAGCGAGGCGCAGCGGCTGAAGCAACTGGAAGAAGAGAACCGCAAGCTGAAGCGCATCGTGGCGGACCAGGCGCTGGACCTGGTCATGTTGCGGGACGTCGTATCAAAAAAATGGTAGAGCCTGTGGCCCAGAGGGCGGCGGTAGGGTATATGAGACAGGTACAGAAAACGAGTGAACGCCGTGCCTGCAGGCTCTTAGGAGTAGCGCGGTCGACATGCCGCTACACAGCGCGGGCGAGGCCGGATGATGGAATCCGGCAGCGGATATGCGAGCTGTCGAGAGCGCGGCAGCGATTTGGATATCGGCGCCTGACGGCATTGTTGCAGCGGGAAGGGATGCGAGTGAACCACAAGAGAGTGCATCGTATATGCCGTGAAGAGCGCCTGCAGGTTCCGCGCAAGCGGCGCAAAGCGTTAAAGCGCCCGGCGGTGGAGTTGCCGGAGGTAACGCACGCCGATCAGCGCTGGGCGATGGATTTCGTGCAAGATAGCCTAGCGGATGGGCGCACGCTGCGCTGCTTGACCATCGAAGATGTATACACGCGGGAATGTCTGGCGATTGAGGTGGACACGAGTCTGGCCGGTGGGCGGGTGAAACGTGTGCTGGAGCGCCTGAGCCAGGAACGCGGCAGGCCGGAGGAGATACGAGTGGATAACGGGCCGGAATTCGTGAGCCAAATAGTAAGCGCCTGGTGCGAGCAGAACCAAGTGCGGCTGTGGCATATCCAACCAGGCAAGCCTAGCCAAAACGGTCATATCGAGAGCTTCAATGGGCGCTTTCGCGATGAATGCTTGAACGCAAACTGGTTCACCAGCTTGCATGATGCGCGATGTAAGATCGCGGTGTGGCGAAAAGACTACAACGAGGAGCGCCCACACAGCGCGCTCGCGTACCTGACGCCCTCGGAAGCAGCGGCGATTGTGCGTACTGGCGGCATATCAAAATCGGGTTTTGCAAGCCTGCCATTCGCTGTGCAACAAATTTTACAGCATCGCGGCCAACCGTCAAGGCTTCCCTTCGGCTCGGGTGCGCGACATAGAAATGGCCGTTTGGTCATTTCCTTTTTTGTCCCCACCATCCGTGCGTATGATATACGCTAGGACATGGAGGCCTACTTCATGCCCGATTCTCTTCAAGATCTGGAGTCCCGACGAGCAGATCTCATCAAGCAGTTCGCCGGTTTGGGCGATCTGCGCAGCGGATCAATCTCCAATACCAGCGGCCGTTGCGGCAAGCCCAACTGCCGGTGCCACAAGCCCGGTAATCCGGTGCATGGCCCCAACCCTCGGTTGACTTTTAAAGATCAGGGCAAGACCGTAACCGAGTCGCTTCCAACGCCGGCCGCACAGAAAAAGGCCGAGCGCGAAGTAGCCGAGTTCCGCCACTTCGAGCAACTCATTCGCGCGTTCATTGAGGTCAACGCCAAGATCTGCCGGGCTCGATCGACGGAGCAAGAGCCGACGTCGCAGGAAAAAAAACGACGGCCGCGGCCTGCGAAAAAGCTTCCAGCCAATTAGAAGAGCAGCTGCAAAGAATTTTCGCTGACCGGCACAAGACTGGCCAACTGGATCTCGAGGCCGCAGAGATGGCGATTCGCTCCACGGTCCATCAAACTGGCGCGGACGCCGTTACCGAATTGCTGCGCCTTTCACCACCGGATGACGACCATCGCAGCATTGCTTGCGCATGCGGTCGTATCGCCGGATATGAAGGAGATGCGTTCTCGGCCGATACTCACCGTAGTGGGTTGGGCACGTATTGACCGACCCTATTACTTATGTCCGGTATGCCACACGGGACAGTTTCCTGCCGACGTTGAACTGGACATCGATAAGACGGACTTCTCTCCGGGCGTGCGGCGCATGCTCGCAGCAGTTGGCGGCGTGGCGCCCTTCGCTCAAGGCCGGGACCAAATGAAACTCCTGGCGGGCTTAGAAGTTACCGCTAAAGCCGTTGAGAGAACCGCCGAAACGATTGGTGAAGATATTGAGATGCGGCAGCAGAAAGATATCACAGAGCGCCAAACAACTCCATCTTCCGACGGTTGCTGGCCCGTCGATTCCGTACCTGTACATTCAGATGGATGGAACCCAGGTGTTTGTGGTGAAGACCGAAACCGAAGGCCGGGCTGGTAGAACTCCAGGCCAGCTTGCTCGCACTCGTGAATGCAAACTCGGCGCGGTGTTCACGCAAACCACCGTCGATGACAAGGGTCGCCCTATGCGCGATGAGAACTCCACCACCTACGTCGGCGCGATCGAAACCGCCGAAGAGTTTGGTCTCCGCATTTATACGGAGGCTTGGGACCGAGGCTGGGACCGCGCCATTATCCGCGTGGTCATGGGGGATGGATCACACTGGATCTGGAACAACGCCGATCAGCACTTTCCTGGCGCGATTCAGATCGTCGATCTCTATCATGCCCGCGAGCATCTTTGGGATTTGGCTCGCAAGCTGAATCCCGCCGATGAGCCCGCGCAGAAGCGTTGGCTGATGCGCAAGCTGGATTGGTTGGAGAACGGCAAGATCGAAAAACTCGCGACGGCACTTCGCAAGCTGGCCGACGCGGAACAGAACTCCGAGTTGGCCAAGGTCATCCGCATCGAGGCCGAGTACTTCGAAGGCAACCGTGACCGCATGCGCTATCCCGAATTCCGGAAGAAGAACCTATTCGTCGGTTCCGGCGTAATTGAGGCTGGCTGCAAAACCGTGATCGGCAGCCGCCTCAAACAATCCGGCATGTTTTGGACCGTGCGTGGTGCAAACGCAATCATCGCGTTACGCTGTTGCTTGCTCAATGGCGACCTTGAGGATTACTGGGCCGCACGTCATATCGCCTGATTATGAATTGTTCTTAACCATTTCTATGTCGCGCACCCCTTCGGCTCGCTTCGCGAGGTCTTGACGGGTCCTGTCCGCGACGCCGGGGGAAATAACGGAGAAGAGCGAATGGCAGGCTTTGCTTAGCAAGCTTGCAATTTCGATCCGCCTCCCGTTGGTCGGCACCGAACGGGTGCCGTAACTTGGGGTTTAGGACTCGGATACTTCAGTTATGATTGGTACAGCTCGAGGGGGCAGGTCAGGCAGCGTGCGGCCCTGATAGTTGTACTCCATCAGAACCGGCCCTGAAAACGTGCCGAGTGAATTCACCAGCGCCGCCGTCGCAATCGGACCGGTGAAATGCGGAATTATACCGACGAAATGGGTCTCGCAAATGGCCGCGATTTTCATCATCTCGGTGATGCCCCCGACGTTCGGCAGCGTGGCGCGCACGTAATCGATGTCGTGATTCTCGACCAGCTTGTTGAAATCCCAGCGATTCCCCCACTCCTCACCGGCCGCGAGCGGCACCTTGGCGCTGCGCCGCAGCCGCGGCAGGTCCTCCATGAACGCTTCGGCGCGCACCGCGTCCTCTACGAAATACGGCGCCAGATCCTTAATCAAATCGCAGCCGCGCATCGCATCCGATAAATCGAAGCGCTGATGAAAATCGACGCACCAGTCGCCGTTCTTGCCGACCCCTTGCGCGCCTCTACACATTCGTAGTAGAGCTTGTTGAGGCGCTCGTTACCACGGAAAAGACGGTGAGCCAGCCGGAGCTTTGTGTTGTACCGATTCGGGGGAACCGCGGAAGTTAGGGACGCTCACGCGAGTTCTTAACGCCTCGGGTATTCTATGGGCATGGAGCTGATCTTCGAAATTCGCGACGCGGAAGAAGGCGGCTATTATGCGCATGCGCTGGGCCACGCCATCTTCACGGAAGCGCAGACTTGGGACGAACTTCGCGCGAACGTTCTTGAAGCGGTATCGCTGCATTTCGAGGATGGCCTTCGTCCTCGTCTGGTGCAATTGCATTATGTAAGGGACGAATTAATTCCACTCGAAGCCGCATGAAGTTGCCGCGCGGCATACCCGCGGACCGTCTGATCCGGGCACTGGAGCGCCTCGGTTACCGCGTGATCCGGCAAAAAGGACGCCACGTCCGGCTACGGAATGAGGCGCCGGCCGTCCATACCATCACGGTCCCTCTGCACGATCCACTGAAGACCGGTACTCTTCACGGCATCCTCGCCGAGGTCGCGCAGCGAAACTCGATCACGATCCAGTCCATCATCGAAATGCTCTGAAACCGGATTGCGCTGCCATACGCCCCTCTCCACGTTCGCTATACTCGGGACGGTCTTTCACCCGGTCTTTGCCATCGCGTCACCTTTAATCCCTGGCGTTTGACCCGGATTATCGGAAGCCGAAGGAGAACGTCCTATGACGCGGTTGGACGAGGCGCTCGCAGCAGAACGGGTGATCATCAGTATTGACCTGAACCCTGAAAACTCTACCAAAACAGGATACGATTTAAATGTTTTGGAAGGAGGCACGGGTGAAGAAAGCACGGTTTAGCGAAGAGCAGAAAATCGGCGCAGTGCAGCAGATGGCGAATGGCCGGACTGCCGCAGACGTGTCGCGCGAGATGGGCGTGAGCAAGCACACAATGTATGCCTGGAACCAGAAGTACGGCGGCATGAACAGTGATGATGCCAAGCGCCTGAAGCATCTGGAAGAGGAGAATCGCAGGCTGAAGATCGCCGTGGCGGACTTGACACTGGATCGCGAGGTGCTGAAGGCGGTAATCCAAAAAAACGGATGGAGCTCGTAAGCCGGCGCCCGCCCGATCGAGCCAGCAGAGCGCTCCACGAAGACCGTATCCAAGGGAATTTTCAGTCGGCGAAACGAGGGATTTTGGACCGGAATTACGACGACTCAGCCGTAGATTTGAACACAGCAATAGTCGAACTGAATGGCGATGTCGTTGCCGTAAACAATCCTGAGATGTCGTGATGCAACTGACCGTGCCACACCCATAGTAACTGTTGTACGCCGGCGGAATCGAAATGCCGCCATGCTTACCAATCACTCTATTCGCTTCGATGCCGGGCTTTGGGTAGGAGCTGTTGTCTCTCGTGCAAAGGGCCGATCATGCGCGCGTGCAAGCATGAACAGCCGCTGCAAGGCAAACACCCTGCATTCCAGGCGGTGTAACACGCGGCGGAGCGGGGAATCGTACAACTTCCAGGCACGCGATTTCCAGGTTGCCGGCATATCGCTCGCCGCCCAGTCCGTGCGCCGGAGATACTCCCGAAAACGCCGGTCCAGTTCTGTGCCCCCGTCATACTCCCAAGGTTTGAGGCGCCCACTGAAATGCACAATGCGCGGTTGCTCGGGCAGCGGTATTCCCAATGCGTTGGGCGTCCTCGGTTGCGTGTTCCAGCTTCCGTCCAGCTTCTTCCAGCGTCCGGCCATGACGGCATTCAGCGCGTCCTGGTCGTATTGTCGAAGGCGGCGATGGAGGCGCTCGATGTATTCAAGGGCGCGCTCGCCAACTCGTTCCTCCCGCCAACGCCGCAAATCTACGACCATGATCCCCGCATTGAAGTACGGTGCGTGATCCGGCAGGCGCCTGCGGACGATGCCGGGCAGGCCGTCAACCGAGGAAACAGTTGGGATAAACGGGTCGACGCACGCGCCTATGATTGCTTCGTCCAAGCTGGAATCCTGCAACTCCCCGAGGTCCCCCAGAACAAGGGTGTCCGAATCGAGCAGAACGACTCGGCCGTGGCAGGCTGGTTCGAAGTAAGAGTCGAGGAACAGCCTTGCATACGTCAGAGCCGGCACTCTGCCCCACACAGGCAAACTGGATATTTCTCCAAACACCGGCGTTACCCATTCCCATCTTGCCGGATAGATCGTCGCGCCCGCCCATGACCGCTCTATGCGTTCCCGGTTTGCCGGCGATATACCGCCATCGATCACGTTTAGCGACAGCAACCGGTTCGAGCGATGATTCTCCAGTAGAGATCGGCCCATGACGGCCAGAGGCATTGCATATCGGTCATCGGCCAGCGTCAGGACGCGAATGGGCGGAATGCCGGTGGTCACAGCATCTCGCCATGGACGTGATGAGCCACGCGAAGAGCGTTGGCCATGATCGTAAGCGCAGGGTTTACGCCGCCGCTTGTGGGGAAGAAAGAACCATCGACAACATAAAGGTTCTCGACTTCATGCGCCCGGTTATTGGAGTTCAGAACGCTCGTTTCCGGATCCTCGCCGAAAACTGCTGTGCCACAAACATGCCCTAGCGCCTGGCGATCTGTCGTTCCAAAAACAGGAATCGGGGCAAAACGCGCAAACGCGCGCAGAACGGCACGTCGAAGATGGATCCGGCGTGCGATATCAGCGGCTGGAAGGCGGTAGAGAATGCGAGCGCGCTTACAACAAAATTCCACACGGTTATCCGCCGAGGGTTGGTCTTCCAGAATGCTCGCGATAATGGGCGCCCTGCTGAAGAGCCGGCAGATCGGAACGGCTGTGGGTCCCAGTATTCGCCACGGATTACGGCGCGGCTGATTGCGTAGATAGTCGAGCGTTGGCGTTATACCAAAGGATTGAACCGTTCCCAGCCACTCGCCGGGTCGGCGCGCGTAATAGTCATTCAGGCCCATTTCCTTGGACTCTCCGGCCTCCTGGTATCGGGGTCCCAGCGCAAGCGCGAACAGATCGATCGCATGCCGCATGAGCCGCCGTCCCACGAGTCCAGACCGATTCGCAACTCCCGAACTGAGTAGGATTCGCGGTGTGGACAGCGCGCCCGCCGCAAGCACAAAGACCTTCGCCATTAGCCGAACCTCTTTTCCGTCGGCCTGAATGATCGCTGCATTGATTCGCCGGTTTGCAGATTCGAGTCGAACCACCCGGGTGTTGGCGAATAATCTTGCATTACCGGTGTTGAGCGCCGGGGCCAGGCATGTGACGCGCGCATCGTTTTTGCAACGCTCGTGCGAACTACACAGATAGCCCTGGCAAAGCCTGCAATCCTTCAGACGGCGTGAAGCCAGATGCAGCCGGTAAGGATGAAGGCCGGCGCGTCGCAAATGGGCAAACAACACCTGATTTGCCTGCGATAGAGGGATCTCCGGTTCGGAGCAGCTAGGCTCGTTTTGCCGCAAAGGGTCGCTGGAACCTCGGACCTCGTAAAGCTGCTCCGCCGCGGTGTACCACGGGGCCAAGTCTTCATACCCAATCGGCCAGCCCTCAAAATCGTGGGGATACCGCCGCTCCAGCACCATTCCGTAAAGACTCGTCGAGCCGCCCGTTCCATATCCGATGAACGGAATAAACGGCTCGCCGTCCGCCGCGTCGTGGTAACTTTCCGGATTGCGGCCGGAACGGATCAGCGCCTGGCGACGCTGGTTCGCATCCGCTGACCTGTATTGTGGCGCTGCTTCCGGAGGTGCCCCCCGCAATGACTCCGGACTACACAGATCGGGCCCCTGTTCGAGGAAGAGTACGCTGCGCCCGGCTTTGGCCAGTGCGTAGCCAAATGTGGCTCCGCCGGCGCCGGTGCCTGCGATCAGCACATCAAAGCCGCCGTGTTCTGGGAATCGCAAGCCGTGAATGTACCATGCAAGAGATGCAACTGGTGGTGAGCCTCGATTCGGAAAATGCATCCTGGTTACGCGAACACATGGCCAACGGCAATTTGCCGAATCTGGCCGCGCTGGCGCGATTGGGCGCGAGCGTGGACGTAACCGCGGCGACGCTGGCAGGAACCGCCTATCCCACGCTCTACACCGGTCAACGGCCGGCGGATCTCGGGTTCTACTTTCCTCTTCAGTGGGAACCGGAAGACCAGAGTGTTATCCCCTGGGATCTGCTTCCGGCCCCGGATAGATTGTTCGAGCGTATCGACAATGCGGGGAAACGCATCGTGGTCCTGGATCCGCCGGAGTCTCAACCATGTCAGCTCAGCAATGGTTTTTGCGCGAGCGGCATTCAGTTTCGGGCCCGCGTTCTTCTGCAATCCTGGTCTTCCGGGGCGGCGCTTCCGAGCGAAGCCGTGCGAAGGTTGGGGCCGGGTCCGCGTGCGGACGAAATTTTTGGGAAGTTCACCCCTGCGGATCTGCGCTATTTGCGGTCGGCTCTCCTGCAGGCGCCCGCCCGCCTCGCAACGGTCGCTCGCGAGTTCCTGAAGCAAGATCCGCCGGATTGCATGTGGGTGACCTGTTGCGGCTTACACGTGGCGGGCCATCAATTTTTCCACCTTCCATTGATTCGAGACTCCGGGCAACGCGCTCAACTCGAGGGCACTCGGCTGCAACTGGCTCGAGGCTATGACCAAATGATCGGGTCGCTCCTCGAGATGCTTCCGCGTGGGTCGCGTGTTTTTGTTTTCTACGCTAAGGGCATGGGGCGAGTGACCGATTGGTCCGATTTACTCGAGGAGATGTTGCGGCGTGTCCTTCGCCAGAAGAAAGGAGGGCAGCCGATCAGTCTGCTTCGACGTTTCCTTCCCCGCTCCATTCGACGTTGGGGTGCGCGGTCGATAAGTGATCAAAACGTGCTGAAGACAATGGCCCGGCTTTCAACACCTCGCGCGGTGTGGGGTGAAACGCGCGCGTTCTGCCTACCCACTGATCATCTGGGCTTCATCCGGTTCAATGTCGCGGGGCGGGAGCGGCATGGGCTTATCAAAGAGAGCGAATCGCAGGAACTTCGGGAAGAGATTTCCGCGGGCCTTCAGACTTTCACCAGCTTGGATGGACACCCCTGCATGGAAAGCGTTCTCTCGCCGCAAGACCTCTTTGGCGAGGGGCGCAACATCCACCGCTTTCCCGACCTGATCGTTACCTGGAAACAGAGGCAAGGCGAATCGACCCAAGGTGTGACATCTGTGCAATTCGGCAATATTCGACGCTCGGCGGACATCGTCGGCCGCTCCGGCAATCATTGTCCCGGAGCCTTCGCGATTCTGGCCGACGGAAACCGGCCCAATGCACGGCTCAACGAGAACATGCAAATTGAGGATATTCCGGCCACTCTTATGGATGGCCTGGATCTGCCGGCCGGAGATCTACCCGGCAAGTCGTTTTGGAAATAATCAGTTTGCCGGTTCGACCTCACCAATCCGGCGACCTAGCCTCGGCAGATAAAACGTAACCGGCCCGGCGGGAATCGGTTCGAGTCTTCGAAACAGTCGAGTTCCTTCCCTAGCCTGTGGCAGGGCGATGACGCGCCATTCGCTTGCTCCTTCCAGGACCTGTCTCAGCAGACCGTCGAACTCGGCGGATTTGCCGTTGGGCGGGTCGAGAAAGACTTGATTGATCCCATAGGCGGTCAACATGGAGTGAACTTGTTGCGTTGTGGTCACCGTGGCTGACAGGACACGACCCGACCACGTGACGTTACCCATTAATTTGCTGGCGCGCAGCCAAAGGCGCTCCCGGGTTACGTCGGGGTGGATTGCGGCAGCGGCGGCGATGACAGCTCCGTCGCGGGGTCCGGAAAGCAATACATTTCCGTACGGACCTTTATCGATGGCGATAGCCGCTTCGGTGTAACCGAGGTGCGGCGTCGGGATCCAGCGCCAGCTCCAAAAGAGCATAATCGCCGCGAACAACAACGCTATCGGCCATGGAAAATCTCGCAATGCCAAAAACGATAGCGCGATCATTGCGGCGAGCCCGAGCAGCAAATGCCGCGGCTCCCCCATGGCCCGAAACAGGGAACTGGTCGCAATACTGCTAACCAGGACCGCGGCCCAAAGTAGATTGCAGCGGCCCCTTCTTTTGAGTGCGACAGCCAAACCGATAAGAGAGGCGATGGCAAGCAGGGATCCCCCCATCTTCCACCAGATCGACGAGACGACAAACAACGCTGTGCCCCGCGTCCCGGGCAAGCCCGCCCACGCGGCAAAATTCCGGTAGAAATGAAATGTCGTAAACGCGTACCACGGTCCGGCAAGAAACAGGGCAGGCGCCGCCGAGAGCCAGAAATCACGCCTTCGCAGCAGATTCCACCGGTTGGCCAGCGCAACGTAGCAGGGCGGCACGAGCGCCAGAATAATCGCGTTGGCTTTAATAAGGAGTGCAAGCGCCCCAAGCAGGCCGAAACCGAGGGCGGTTCCCATTCGAGGACGCGTGATGTACTGCCGAAAGATCACGAGCGCGAGAAGAGATGCCAGGACGACAGGAATATCCATCATGACCTGTTCGTAACTCCGCATCGTCGCGTTCTCGAGTAGCCAGAATATCGCCGCTCCTACTGCAAGTGGCCGTCCGGCATCCGGCCACAGAAGTTCATACAAAACGAACGCTGCGAGGACCGCAAAAACCAAAACCAGCAGCAGAGCTTGTATCCGGCCAATGCCCGTGGCCCGCATCCATAGTCCCTGCAGTAGGTAGCCGAAGGGAGGCCAGTGCCCTATCCCAACCTTCGGATACTCCAGATACGTGCGCGTAGCGAATTTCAGGGGATCTTGAAAGGGCTGCTCCATGAACCGGCTCACCATTATCGAGGTTACAAAGTGACTCGATTCATCTGAGTTTCCCGCAAAATCCGCTGTGTAGGCTCCGGAGGCAAGTTGTAGAGAGCCTGCGATTGCCAGCAGGCTCAGCGCCACGCGTGTCGCTGCCGGATCACGCCGCTGCAAATAGCGCCACGATCCCAGCAGCAATCCCAGGAATGCGGCGCAGTAATGAAGTAGGTGGGCTGCCGCCGAAACGAGAACAGCCGATGGGCCCAGTTTCTTGGCAATGAAGCGATAAACGGGAATATTGAACGTCAGGATGGTCCCGGCTGCGAGCAGCGATAGCAGAGGCCATCTCAGCGGCAGCGCTATCAGGCCGAGTCCGGTCAACATGACACAGAGCCGGTTCGCCCAGCCGAAGTTCAAGCCCTGGGGCACGCCACCCCACTCCCACAATTTCTCCGTCCACGGCGCGGCTCGCTGGGATAAATCGGCTCGGAACATCCCGTAAAACGTCCAGCGCTTCAAGTGGGTGACTTGTATGGACGGTTCCAGTTCGATTGTAAACCCCGCGTTATGAAGACGGTGACCGAACTCTACATCCTCGATCGAAGGCTGACAATAGAATTCCGGAAAGCCGCCCGCGGCTTCGAAAACTCTCCGGCGAATCGCGCCGCACCCTGCCCAGAAAGTAGTTGTCTTCCCGGCAGAGTGTAAATGGACATAGTGATGCAAAAGATTGCGGAATTGGCTCACTGTGCCAGGAGCAGCCGGCGTGTCGTCGTAGGCTCCGAATACGCCATCCAGATCCGGCCGTTCCTCCAGTCGCTCTACCATCCTCTCGAGTGTGTCTGCGTGCACGACGACATCGGAATCAAGGAAGACAAGAATCCTGCCTGCGGACGCCTTCACTCCGGCATTGCGCGCCTTCGCCGGTCCGCCGTTGGTTTCGAGGCGCAAATAATGAGCGCCATGCACATTGCAGGCTGTGGCGATTTCGGTTGCTCCGGCCGTCGAGCCATCGTCGACGACGAGTACTTCAGCCGACCGATAGGAACTTCTCGACAGTGCGCTAAGGGAGGACGTCAGTTCATTCAGGTTTTCGAATACCGGAACGATGACTGAAAGGTCGACACCGGCTCCATGCCCTGGGCGTGTGTCGCCGGCTTCCGTCATACTTGTGAGCACATTGGCGGAACGGTCACGGTCGACGCGAGTGCCCAACATTCAAGGGGAAACGAGAACTCGGCATTGGGCTCCCGGTCAACGCCATCGCTCTTTGAATATGATCCATCTGTATTGATGCAGCCCTGTAGCTACTTCGAAGGGGGACCGTTATTGCGCTGCTTTATCGCGAAGGTCCATGCGAAACGAGGGCTATACTTTCATTGTAGAGGAGGACATCGGTCATGCGGCCGTGGGCGGTTCTGTTTCTGATGTGCGCTACGTTGTGGGCGCAGGATTCCAAGCAGAAGACCCCGCCGCCGCCGAAGGACCAAAAACAGGAGGAAGCCCCGCCCGAAGAAGACGAGGCCCTCAAGCCCCGCGAGTACAGCTTCAACCCGCTCGAAGCCGCCAGAGACATCAGGATCGGCAATTATTATTTCAAGCGCGGCAGGTATCCCGCGGCCCTAAGCCGCTACCAGGAAGCCACGAAGTGGAACCCCAACATGGCGGAGGCGTATCTGCGAATCGGCGAGACTGCGGAAAAAATGAAAGACAAAGCTACCGCCAGGGAGGCCTATCGCAAATACCTCGATCTCGCGCCCGACAGCAAAGACGCCGAGCGTCTCAAAAAGAAGATCGGGAAAAGTTGACGGCGCTTCCTCCCCCGTTCCGTCATTTGCTCATGCATGGCCGCGACAATGGCGTCCACGCCCGGCCGCCACTCCGGAAACAGGTCGACGTAATGGAGCTGTTCCAGTATGGGCTGCGGAACCGGACAGTGATCGAGCCGCACCGGGATCACGAAGATTTTGTTTACGGGCATACGCGCGGCGCATTCGAGCGCATACCTCAGCTCGCTATGGAACACTCCACGCTTCGAGACTGAATTACAAGAAAAACAGGGCACGAAAAAGTCGGATGTCTCAATAGCCGCTTCGATCGCCCGCGGCCAGTTCTGTCCTGGCAGGAGTTTTTTCTTGTCCATCCAAGGGCTGAATCCCCGCGCCGAAAGATCGGCGTAGAGCTTCCTCGCAAGCACCGCATCCTCTTGCACGTAAGCGATGAAAATCCGCTGCGCCTTGTTGGGGACAAAGCGAAATTTTCCGGCCGTTCCCGGCATAAAAATGCCGAGGTCGTCGATTTGAACCACTTCTTCTTTCTCGAGATTTTGCCGCAGCAGATCGACAAAACATTTGAGCGATGGGTTCTGCTCGGCTTTCAACGCGGGTCCTTAGGCGCCTTGATCTTGCGCGACGGCTGTTCGAATTTCGCTTCGGACTGCTCCCGAGGATTCAGGATGCCGAAGCCCGGAAGCAACGCGGGTTTACCGGCGCGCAAGCGCCGCAGAAGACCGTTTACGATGCGATCCACCTGATCGGCCGCTTCCGCCGGGGTCGACCGCGTTTGTTTGGCGAATTCTTTCGTGAAATCCTTCTTACCCATACGCCTAAAACTAGCGGATCTGTCGCAATCGCGACCTGCGCAAAATTGTGTCGCGGGCGTAACCGCGTACTGCTGCTTTGCTTTACGGACACTAAAATTTAGCAAAATAGGCGTGAATCGGGTATTTTTTGTACGCCGCCTTAGGGGCATGTGAAGTTAAGGGCTTTTAATAATCGCTTAAGGCTGACTTCATGTCCGACTGCAATGATGTAGGCATAGTTGCTTGATCAACTTGCAATTCACCCAAGGAGAAAACTGAATTCAATGAAAAAGATTATGAGCCTGATGCTTGGCCTGTCGCTCTTGACGGGCGTGGTCGCTTTCGCGCAGGACACGACCAGCACTACATCAACGAAGAAGACCAAAACGAAGAAGAACAAGAAGAAGTCGACGGACAAGATGACGACGTCGACCACGCCGCCCCCGGCACGATAACCTCACTCGTACTTTTTAGAAATCGCGCACGCACCGGCTTTCCGGCTCCGTGCGCGATTTTTGTTTCTGGACCTCGGCTCGGCAATCCAGCCGCACTAATCTCGACGGCTTTTTACAATTCTTTTACAGCTCTCCGGCCACTTCGCCGCCCTTCTCTCTCATACTGAGCCTATGCCGCGGACCGTTCTTATCGTGGAGGACCAGGCCATGTGCGCCTGCGCGATCGAGCTGGCGCTTAGCGACCTAGGCGACCTCCAGACCTTGACGGTCGCGTCGGCGGAAGAAGCATGGGCGCTGCTCGAGGGCCGCGGCGGCCAGTTTCACGCCGTGGTCACCGACATCCATTTGCGCGATATGGACGGCCTGGAGCTCATCCGCCGCATCCGCGCTCATGGCGTCCTTCGAGCCCTGCCCATTGTCGTCGTCAGCGGCTGCACCGACGAGGAAACGTCCGCGAAAGCGGCATCCGCCGGCGCTCACGCATTCTTCGCAAAACCTTATTCGCCCGCCCTGTTACGGGAGAGAATGGAGCAGCTTCTCTATCATGACTTTCAAAATCCGGAATAATCGTGCCTCTGCTGTCGCCGTTGCCGCCGTCTTCGTCATCGCGCCGCTGGCGGCCCAAACTACGCCGGAGTTGCGTGAAGTTCTGACGCGCCTGGACCGGCTGGAGCAGGAAAATCGAGACCTCATGCAGCAGATCCTGGAGCTGCGGAAACAGGTCGCGGCGGCGAACCCGCCCACCACTGAGAATCCCACCGCCGAAAAGCTCGAGGAGCGTGCGTCGGTGCATGAAACGCGCATCGACGACCTCGCGCAGACGCGCGTTGAGGCTTCCCAGAAGCTGCCCCTTCGGATCACCGGCATGGCCTTATTTAACGCCTATGTCAATGGCCACGCGAATGGGAATGCCGCCAATCCCACGGTGGCCTCCGCGACCCCGGGGCAGGAAACCGGCGGGGCGACGCTGCGGCAAACGACGATTGGCCTCGAATATAGGGGCGCTCAAACGCTCTTCGGCGCCACCGCCAGCGGCTCGCTGTCCATGGACTTTTTCGGCGGCTCGACGGCATCGCTCAACCACCTGGTGCGGCTGCGAACCGCCGAGATCGACCTGGACTGGTCTAATCGCGGCATTATGGTAGGCCAGGAAAAACCGACGCCATCCGAACGGCAAGGTATCGCGGACGGCGTCGATTTTGTCATGGGCAACATTCCGCCCGAGTTGCGGACGTTCGGGACAATCCGCCGGTTCATGGGCTTTGAGGAAGGCGGAGCGGGCGACCGGATTGAGCCGTGGTGCCGGGGTGGTGAATACGGCTGGGCCTTCGACGGCCGGAGCCACATCCTAGACTTCAATCGCGGGCTCTGCGGCGTCGATCTGACCGATGTCATGAACGACAAGAGCGTCATGCCGCCGATGGCGACGCTACTGCTATGGATGGCGTCGGAGCGCATGAACGGCGATCGGTGCGTCGTCTGGCTGGAGGAGGCTCCGGCCTATCTCCCGACCCCGCAGTTCGCCCCGATCTTCAAGGGCATTGCCCTTCGCGCCCGGAAACGGAACGCTGCGCTGATCGCGATTGCCCAGATGCCCGAGCATTTGCTGGAGAACGAGGCTGGGTTAGCGCTCATCAAGCAGGCGCGGCAGGTTATCGCCTTCGGCAACCCGGCCGCTGAGCGCGAGGCATACTGCACAGGGCTCGGCTTCTCGTCGGCTGAATTTGAGATGGTCCGCGACAAAATGCCGGGTATGGACTGTCACCCGGTTCTCATCCGCAGGCAGGACGGCCAGTCGGCGGTGTGCCGCTTTGATCTGGGCGGGATGCCGGAGCACTTGGCCGTATTGAGCAGCACGCCCAAGAGCGCGGCGATGTTCAGGTCGGTGATTGCTGCCAATCCAGGTCGTCCGATGGCTGATAACATCCAAGAGTTCTGGCGGCGGTTGCCGGAAGTGGCAGCGTAGGAGCGCGCGATGACACGAAAGCAAGCCCTAATGATCGGCGTAGCTGCTGTGGCGGTTGTCCTCGCGGAAAGCCGGCCCGCTCATGCGATCTTGGTCTAGGGGACATGGTGTTAGATCCTCTCCTTGAGACCCAAGGAGTTCAGCAACTTATCAGTTTGGGTAAGGGCATTGCCGCGTGGGCCGAGCAAAAGGCCTCGCAGATGGTGCAATCGCTTAGCTGGTATCAGCAGCAGTATGGCGCGCTCATGCAGCAATATGAGGCTATTGCGCATTTGCCGCGCCAGATCGGGAGCATCGCGTCGTCCCTGACCAGCCCGACGCTCCAGAACCCTATTCCGAACGTTGGATCGCTGACCGGAATAATGAGCGGCTCGGCGCTCGGCCCGACGGCTGGGCTTGCCGGGCAGTTCCTCGGAACGAACACCTACTACCGGACAAATAGCACGGACCCCGCCGCCCAAGAGGCTTTGCAGCGCGATAACGGCTTCGCCGGCATGCAGTCGCTTGCGACTGGCGCGCTCCAATCGCTCCAACTCCGGGCGGCGGCTTTGCCAGAGTTCCGGGGGGCGATCGACTCGTCAACTGACATTCAGCAGACGATGGCGATCAATGCCCGCCTCAGCGTCGAGCAGAACATTGCAACCAACCAGCAGGCGCAGGCGAGCCAATCTTGCAACGCTGGCTTCGCTTCAGCAGCAGGTGAACGTGCAGCGGGATTTGCAGCGTAGCCAGAAGGAGGCAGAGCAATGGCGCGACGCGCTCAATACCGCAGCCCAGTGGTAGCGGCCGTCCTGGCCGTGCTTGCGGTTCCCGCCGTTGCGCAGAGAACTGCACTCGGTGACTGACTACATGGAGAACAGCGCCCTTGCGTCACGTCACGATCAAGGCGTGCGGCAACGGGACGGTTCCGCGCGACATGCCGGACTGCATCAATGCCAGCATTGCCGAGCGTCGGCTTTTCGCCATGCACGCCGGAGCGGGTTGGCGTGGCCGGACCTACGTCGGCACCCCCGAGGGGACGTTGAACAGCCCGACCTACTGGGCACAGAACCCCGTTGCTAGGGCCGGAGCAGTTGCGATCTGCGGCACGGCCAATCAGGGCAACCTGACTGGTGCCAACTGTGCCGCCGCATTGGCAGCGGACAGCGCGGGCGCTCGGTGAACTACACCGTCCTCACATTTGCCCAGCTAGCGGCGACCCAGGATGCGGCGATCCGCGCCGGGATGGACAAGCTCATCGCGAGCAGCCTTTCGATGGCGGCGTGCGGTGTTGCATCCAATCTCGGTTATCTACGTGGTCGTCAGTTGCATGCTTGTTCTCATGGGCGGGTCACCGCGTGGGGGTCGTTCTGGCGGGTCATAGGCTCGTAGTGGTGGGTTGGATGCTGACAAGCGGGACTGGGTACACGACCTATGTTCGGGACTTGGCATTTGACGGAATTCCGAACCGATAGCGACAGTGACGACTGGCTCGGACGTCCGCTCTCGTCTGCCGCCCAGCAGTTCGACGTGATGAGCGTACGAGCCGATAGCATCTATGCTGACATCCAGTCCAAAAACCGATCTGGCTGGGATCTCGCATCCATGGTTTCCAATGGGATCACGGCCTGGGTGATAAACATCGATCCTTGCAGCTTGAACTTGGCGTCATGGAGGGCGTCTATCTCCTTGGCCGGAAACTGCTCGCCATCGTGCTCGTCTACGGTGTCTGGCTGCTCATTTTCGAGCTGTTCGACCGGACGCGCGGGTGGGTGGATAGCTGGCTCGGGCGTGATGGTCGGTCTGCTCGTGTTCCAGTTGTCATCGTCCGCGCTTTTGCAGATCCGCTTCAGGGCGAGTTGGCCTTGATGGAGCAGATCCATAACTCGGGTGCGAACACCGTCGATGTCATGATTGGGATCGCTGGTTCACGTCACCGTCTTTATCGGGACGGATGTTATGGCCATGCTAGCTCTGCCTCTCATCTGCGCGGTTGGCGGCGGCGCGGCTGCGGGCAACGCGATTGCCTCCGGTGCTGCCGCTGGGATGTTGGCGCGTGGAAGTTCTGGCGCTGCTCGCAAGCTAGCCCAACTCGGCGGCCGTGCCGGTGGTGCCCGTCAAGCAAATGCACTCTCGGGAGGATAGAGAGCCTTGAAGCCCACGCTGTTGCTTCTTGCCGTGGCGCTCGCGCTAGGAGCGTGTGCCGACAAGTATGTGACGCCGGTCTGTGATGGGCCGCTCCAGTCCGCCAATCCGGCGTTCTGGCAGCCGTCTAGCGCGGACCTTGATGCGGTCAAGGTGGTCCAGAAATGAGCATTGTTGAGCACGTCACGCCGGAAGACCGGGAAGCCCGCTACGGGCGCTACAAGGAGCAGGTGAAGGCCAACCGATCGGCGCGGCGACGGAAGGCCGTCGGTGGATGGCTAAATACCTTCGGCACCTTTGCGCTCGTCGGGGTGGTCGTGTTCCTCGCCAGGTCAAACAGCCAACTGGCCGAGAAGGCTGCTGGCAAGGACGTTGTTTACACGGCGGTGTCTGGCAGACGGGACGATCGCCAACAGTGTCCGGTTCAGTGCCATGCCGCCGAAGGACTACCAGACCGGCATCACGACCGGGCTATGGACCTACGTCCGGGCGCACGACTGCTACAGCTCGGCCGAGTTCCCGCGTGCCTATGTCATGGTGCAGGAAATGAGCGACGCGCGGACTGACAAGGAATGGCTGCGCTATACCGACGAAAACAACAAGAAGTCCCCGCAGCATGTGTACGGCGACAAGGTTCGCATTGAGTGCGATCTCACGTCAATGACCGCGATCGGCACGGATCGCTACGAAGTGCGGTTTGACCGTTGGGAGGTCAGGGGACCATCAGGAATCCAAGCACATCACTTACAACGTCGCCTTGCGCTACCGGACGGGAAATTTCAGCAATGATCCAAAGATGGCGTGGGTGGAGAAGGCCACGTTCAATCCGGCCGGCGTCCAGGTGATCGAGTATCCGACGGAGGGAGCAAAGCCCGAACGCGCAGTGGCGGAGAACGCGTCATGAGGAACGTGCTGGCTTTCCTGCTCGCATCGACGGCGCTTCCTGCATTCGCGGCTGAGCCGCAGAAGTGCGCGACCGATACAAGGCTGGAGTGCATCACGTACCAGCCGAACGAGGTCGTGCATCTGAAAATGGTGCCCGGCTCCTCCTTCCGCATTCAGTTTGCCGATGGCGAGCGCATCGTGAAGGGCGGCTTCGTCGTCTCGGATCAGCGGACATTTGACGCCGCAAATCCCGAGCCCGGCGTCGGCGGCCGACGCAAGCGGGTAGTTGGGGCGGCCATGGGCGGCAATACAGCGTGCACAGGAGCAGGCGAACTACCAACAGCCGCCAAGTTCTGGCGATCCAACTCTGGGCATGTGCGACACGAACCTCTGCCGTGGGTTCCCGCCTGAGACGAACTACGTCTACATCATGCCGCAGCGGCCTTTCGGTCGCAGCCCCTCTTCCTGCAAACCGAGGTGGCAGGATCACTCAGGTGCGACCCACGGCATCGGCTATGCGTTCGAGATCGATGCTCAGGATGTGGATGCAAGCGGTGTCCATTCCATACTTCGGTCTCCGATTTGCATATCCCCAGCGTGAGGTCGAGGAGCGTAAACGCGCATTCGCCGAGAAGGCGGCTGCATGGCGTGCGGAACATCCTGGTTGGAATCAGCGGGCGGCGCAAGCGCGGCCCGACATCCGCGCCGTGGCCGCCGCCGAGTTGCACCAATCGGGCGTATGTCCAGCAAGGGTCATCCGCCGTTCTGCCTGATGTGAACGGCACATGCGACGACGGCCGCAACACGTATCTGCGGTTCTCTGGCAATCGCCAGATACCGGTTCTGTATGGCTACGAGGCCGATGGGAAGAAGACGACTGTTGGCTTTGGATATGCCTCTGAGCCCGACGCTTGGGGCACGACGCTCAGGATTTCCAAGACAGGCGTTCGCTGGTGCCTCGTAAGCGGCGACCAGATCGGCTGCCTGTATAACCGTGGTTCCGACCCGTCTGGAAGCCAAACGCCGACCGTGGCGAGCGTGGCTCGGTGAGCGAGGCGGTTCCACCGCTCCGCCGGATGCCCGCTCGACAGTCGCGGGCGGTTTTGCCGCGATGTCTGGGCGGAACAAGATCATTGCTTGCGTCGTGGGCGGTGGAGCTGTTCTTGCCGCTATCTTCTGGCATCCTGGCCAAGCTCCGATGCATCTCGCGTCCGACCAAGCTGCGACCGGCGATGGCGAGGCGACGCCCGTCCGTAACTACGCCCCGCCGCCGGCCGGGACGCCTGCCGCGCCTGAACCGGCAGGCCGCCCCCGCCTCCGCGCGTCGTCCATCGCTTCATCCCGCCGCCGCTGGCGATCAGCACCTACAGCGCCCCCGACACGGGCCTTGGGGCCGGATATGGAGCCGGGGCGGCCGGGGTAAGCCCAAGGGCGGCGAGCTGGAGGGGAGCCAGCGTCCCCGCAGGCTGGCATTCCCGGCGCAGGCGGTGCGGGGGCGAACTCGACCAGCATTGAGAGCCAGCTATCGGGCGTGACCATGCTTGATGGCGTGGCGGCTACGGCAATGCCGCACCCCGAGTTCACGATCTCCCAGGGCAGCCACATTCCCTGCCTGCTCTACGAGGACATCAACAGTTCGCCTCGGCGGATTCGTGACGTGTCAAGTCGGTTCGCCGATTGGGTAACGAGCACGAACAACGATCATTTTCGGACGTCTAATCCCGGCCGGGAAGCCAGATCTTTGGCCAAGTTAAGCAGGGAATGCAGGCGGGGCAGCAAAGGCTTGGTATCGTCTTCACCAGCATCCGCACGTCCGCGCGACAACTTCCAGATTCAGGATTGCCGCGCCCGCTACAGACGGAGATGGGCGCACCAGGTATTGCCGGGAAATCTCCAAACATTCTTCTGGGAAAAGGCCGGTGCGGTCGCGCTCTATGCGCTGATCGAGGGCGCGCAGAACGCCATCAGCTGCGGCTCCGCAGGCGCTTGCCCAAGGCAGTGGCGGCGGATCTCAAATCGGTCTGCTCAACCTTGGCGGCGGCGGAATGGGTGCCAGCGGCGGTGGCAATCTCGCAAACACCGCTCTTGCAAAGCGAGATCAACAAGCCGCCAGTGCTGACCCGGCCCCACGGTGCCGAACTCATCAGTCATAACTGTGGGCAAGACCTCGACTTCTTCAACGTCTGCCGCAAACGCATGGAGACAGACCGCATGGCGTGCCCGCTTCGATGAGCGACGAAGCACTCGACTACGCGCTGGAGCCGATCGCGCGATATCTGGATGATCCAGCGACGGAGGATTGGCGTTTAACGAGCCCGGCCGCGCGTGGTGGATGACAGGAGGTTCGTGGCAGGAAGTTGAACTGCCGACAATGACCCGCAGGCGCTTGCACGGTATAGCCGGTCTTGCGGGCTCTCAAACACGCCAGTCGATCAGCCAGGCTAACCCGATTCTGTCAACTGACCTTCCCTCTGGGCTTGCGCCTGGAAGCCATCGTCGAGCCAGTAGTCGCGCAAGGTTCAATCTCGCTTGACCTTCCGCCGTCCCGACGATCGGGTTACTCCGATTGAGGAAATAGCGACGAAGTTCGACACGTCGCGGTGGAACAAGTGGGGCGGTCGACTGGAACAGCGAAAAGCCGATAGCGCTGAGTTGCTTGCGCTTTTTGATAGCGGCAATTTCGGATCATTCCTAAAGGCCTTGGTTGAGAAGAAGAGGACGATTATCTGTGCTGGCCCGACCGGCGCAGGGAAGACTTTTGTGTCTAAAACGCTAGCCGGTGCGATTGGCGCCGACGAGCGGATTATCTGTCATCGAAGACGCCATTGAAATGCGCGTGCCGCAGCGGAATTTCGTTCGGCTGCTCTATCCGGCCAACCCTGGCCCAGACTCCCGGATTGCGCCGGAGAACCTGCTCAAAACCAGTTTGCGGATGCGGCCGTCGAGAGTGCTGCTGCAAGAGCTTCGCTCCCCTGCCGCCGCAGAAGTGTTCGTTGATGAAGTGATGTCGGGTCATCCTGGTTCAATCAGTACAATTCATGGCCGAACCCCTCCCGAGGCAGCGCGTCGGCTATTCAACTACATTAAGAGTGCGTCCCGCGTGGAAGACGCGACTCTCAAGTCGCGGCTCGCGAGCGCGGTGGATGTCATTATTCCTGTAGCCAACGATCGAGGATCGAGGAGCATTGAGGAAGTGTGGTTTGCCGACGACGCGGCGCGGCGCAATGAAACGTTCGCGGATCTCCTCGGTGAAGCCGCGTGATCTTCGCAGTCTTGGCCGCGTCGCCGGTCATCTGGCTCCTGGCGGCAAGCACCTCACTCCTGTTCATCTTCGCCAAGGATCTATCTGGCAGCCTCCCGGTTTGGCAATGGCCGGCGGCTTGGCCCATAGCAGCGCACTGGTTCTACGCGCATCCACATGCGGTGACGATCAAGTCGCTTATGGCGTTGGCCGGTCCGGTTCTGATCGCAACGCTGCTGACCGGGCTCTTGGTTCAAATGGAGTTCTCACGTGTCGGGGGCTGGCGCGGCATCCGGCAGGGCAAGTTGGGGATTGGCCGCATTGTGCGCGGGACCAGCAACAATCACGGGCAGGCAGACTGGATGCCCGATGATGAGGTGCGCGGCACTGTTCCCGTCGGATCCTGACGAGGATGTCGGCGGCGTCGTTGTCGGTGAGCGGGACCGCGTGGATTTAGGACCGCTGGCCCGTGTCCCGTTCAATCCGGAGCCAGAGGGCATGGCTACCTGGGGTAATGGTGGCAAGGCTCCGTTGATGATCGACCACTGCAAAACCGGCGTCGGTTCCATGGTGATCGGCGGAAGCGGGACTTACAAGTCCGTTTCGCTTGCGACAACAATCCTGACATGGCGCAAATCGGCCTTCTATCTCGATCCAAGCGAAGAACTGGCCGACATGACTGAGCATGAACTAAAGCTGCGCGGCAAGAAGGTGATTCGGCTTGTCATCGGTGGCGAAGGACCAAACGTCCTGGATTACATCGACACAAACGACGAGCTGGCGGAAACGCGGCTGCGATCGGTTGTGGGCCGTATTATTGGGCCGATTATCGACAAGGGCGACGGGAAGGATCGCTTCAAGAAATGGGGCCGCACAATCGTGCTTGCCTTGACCGCACACATGATGTGGGACCCAGAAATCCCGCGTGAACTGAAAACGCTGCGGGCACTCAGGGATGGCCTGTCTGTCGGCACAGAAAGAATGCGTGACATTCTGCGCGGCATTGCCGACACCTCGCAAAGCCCCCTCGCCCGAAGCTTGGCTGGCACTATGTGGGACATGGTTGATGAGACGTTCAGCGGCGCGCTTGGCAACGCCACGGATGATACCGAGTGGCTGGCCAGTTCGGCTTACGGCGATCTTGTGAGCGGCACCGCTTACAACATTGGTGACATCGTGAACGGGAACACCGTTGTGTTCTGCCAAATCCCACAGGAGGCGCTTGAGCATACGCCAGCCATCGCTCGCGTGTTGACGGGCTGCCATTTAGACGCCGTTGTCGCTGCAAAGGGGCAAGTCAACGGGCGTGTGTTCTTCGCCATCGACGAAGCTGTTCTGCTCGGTCCCGACCCTGCCCTGAAAGTCGCACGGGATCTTGGGCGCAAGTTCAAAATAACACTCCTCCTGGCATGGCAGAGCCTCGGGCAAATCGAGGAAGTGTGGGGCATCCCCGGTAAAAAAGCGTGGTTCGATAGCGTCTCATGGGTGAGTTACGCTGGGTTCCAGAACATCGAAACCGCCCGCGACGTATCAGCCGCTCTTGGTAAGTTTGGAGCCCGCGCTTGGTCGGAGGGCGTTAACTCTGGCAAGTCTGGCAGGTTCATGGAAACTTCCAGTCTATCAAGCGGCAGCAATACCAATGAACATGAGATCAGCCGTGACCTTGTGAAAGCCCACGAGCTTCTGAGTGAGATGAGGGACGACGAGCGGATTACTTTTCCCCGCAAGCGGCGAGCGATTCGTCATGGTGCCGCAATCGGCTT
This sequence comes from Bryobacterales bacterium, assembly GCA_963838885.1. GTDB lineage: Bacteria > Acidobacteriota > Terriglobia > Bryobacterales > Bryobacteraceae > JAICMB01. The sequence continues at coordinate 182,796 of CAWITB010000001.1, forward strand.
CCGTCGCCCCGAGATCAAAAAACTGCTTGGTCAATCCCGCTACAGGCCGTCCGTGCCTACAAAGGAGTCTGCTGATGCGTAGAGCCGTTCTGCTGGCCGGCGTCGCCAGCCTCACCTTCGTCCAAGCCCACGCGACCACCTATCTTGTGAGCGCGAACGGCGACGGCGACTTCACCACGCTTCAACAAGCGGCGGCTCGTGCTCAGCCTGGCGATACGGTGGAAGTTGGCGACGGAACCTACGGCCCCACCTCAGACCCCAGCTATGTTGTGACTGTTTACATTTCGGGGACCAACGGCAACCCGATCACCTACAAAGCGGCACCCTGCGCGCATCCCATCATCCACGTACCCAACAACGCGGTCACGGGGTTCCAGGTCAACGCCAATTACATCCTCATCAGCGGGTTCGAGTTTGCCGGCGATCAGGCGAGTATGTCCGGTGGCGGGACATCAACCGCGACCGGGATCATCGCAGGGTACGTTGGGTCTCCCCAAACCTATCATCACATCACCCTGCTGAACAATACCATCCACGATATGCCGGGCGGTGGGATTGGAGCGAACGGGGTGGACTACGTCACGATCCAAGGAAATGTAGTCTCGAACTCAGCATTCTATAACCCATGGGGAGGAAGCGGGATTTCGGTATTCGAGCCGACCGCCGTGGATGGGAACGCCGGATACAAAATATACGTGTCGGGGAATATCGCGTTCGATAACAAGCAGCTTGTGAACAGCACGTCGATCGGGCAGAACGCTATCACGGACGGGGGCGGAATCATCCTGGATAGCGGGATGGCGACCGGCTACAACGGCCGCATCAGGGTCGAGAACAACGTCACCTATGACAATGGCGGACTGGGTATCCATACGTGGCAAACCGCCCATGCCGACGTGGTCGGGAACACCGCCTACGGCAACGGCGATCTGAGTATCGGGAACCAGATCGCGCTGCTGCCGCAGGACGACAGCACCATGTCTGACAATACAGTAACGGCTGGAGCCTCTATCGGAGCGAAGGCGGTGTCGGCGTCTACTGACGCCAGCCAGTCAAGCGGCTGCACAGTTCAGTCTGCCGGCACGGCCAACCTGCCATCCACAAGCCAAGCGACTTCATCAGATCCGACCGCCGACCTCTATTCGTCGCTGGTAAGCGCGAACGCGGGCGGCTCTGGCGGATCGACGCAGGCTGACACGACAGCGCCCGCTGTATCGGCCATCACTAGAGGCTCAAGCGATACGGGCACTCAGGAGCCCGTGTCCCCGGCTGCACAGCCGGTCAAGGCGCCTACCACGCAGCACGCGGCCGTGCAGCCGCAGGCCGAGGAACGGCATCGCCACCATTATCACCGCCGCTGGGAATGGGAAGGGCGGCACTAGGCCGCCCCTCTGGTTACTGCGACGCGCGAATACCCGCGCGCCGCTTATCCACGTCCGCTTTGGTCGTGGCCGCTTGGTTCTGCGCTTGACGTGAAGCGTCAGCAGCACGCGCGGCCCGACCAGCCTGCTGAACTCGATCCCAGACCCCTGCTTCCCGTTGCCGAATCTGTGCTTTGGCTCGCTTGATCTCGGGGTCCATCAAGCCGTTGCCCGAGCGGCTTCACGGGGCTGGGGAGGCTTGGCTGCCGCCCGCGACTTCGCGCCGTTGATTTGCGCCTTCTCGAACACGTTGACGGGCGGCTTGCTTCCCACCTTGATCGTGCGTTTTTGCGTCTCGGCTGGCTTCGGTTCGCTGATCCCCATTTCGGCCCGGCGCTTGGATACCTCCTGCTTGTCGGTATCCTGGGGCGTGTAGCCGGTGGTTTGAACGCCCTTGATCTGCGCCTGAACCCAAGTCTCGCGCTTGAAGTCGTTGCTGCCCGTGAGCCTGATCGTCTCCCAGCCGCGCGCGCGGGCGAGGTCGATCATGGCTCCGACAGTCTGCCCATCATCGCGGTTCGTGCGGATGCTGAGCGGGGCCGCCGTGATGGCGAGCGACTTCATCTTGAAGTCGTCGTAGTACTTGCGGGCGTTGCCGTCCTGCTGAATGTAGAACGTGCTGCGCACCTTTGGTGGATCGTCCGGGATGTTGGCTGGAGTGATAGTGGGCTTGCGAAAGAGCGTGCTCCGCTCCTTCTCGGCCATCTCTGGACTGATTGAGTTACCGCGATTGAACAATGTGGGATGCTCTCCTATGGCGTGGCACTATGCCGTGATCCTTGTATCACTGAGGGCTTTGTCGCCTCTAGTTTTGCTTCTTGCTGGTCGATAATATCCATCGCACGATCGACGGCTGTTCCAAGCTTCTCCTGAACGCGACGCTCTATCTGCTGGATAGGTTCAGCATCGAGTGGCAGCATGACCGTATTGTGGAGAGGGCGGATCGGGTGGTCTCTAGCTTGGTCCCGCGTGACAGCAGGATGAGTCGCCACTCGGCATCCGCGTAACCGATTTTGCCCTCGGCAACTAGATTTGCAGCAACCTCAATGCGCCGATCCTCTTTACCGGCCCAATAGTCACGCATTGCTGCAAGGCTGGACGTAACCACCGATAGATCGCGGGAGGTCTGTTCCAACGTCTGCGCTACTCGTTGGAGCGGCTTCACCGCCTGGCGCTCCTGCACTCGACGCGCCGCCGTCATTCGCGGATGGCCGGTCGCTTCCCGCGCCTCCTGTTTACGTAACCCCGTCTGCATGGCCCGTGCTGCTGCCTCTCGTTCGGCGGTCACGCCCTGTAGAAACCCAAGGGCCGACTCCTTGGTCGGAAACCGTGAGAGATTGCGGACAAGGTTGGCCCATGCCTCCCCGCGCTGTTCGGCTTGCGTCGGTTCGGCAGCGCCAAGCGGTCGGCGCTCCTGCACCTCCCGCATTTCCAGGCCCATGCTGCCGACCATCCACGAGCTAACCCGGTGCCGGGATTCCGCGACGTAGTTCTTGAACCCCTGGACGTGCCGCGATCCGCCCGGCAGAGCGTTTATGTGCTCGTCAGAGGTGATGCCCTGCGAACTGTCGATGGTCCGGCAGTCGCCGTAGGTCAGCAGCAGTCGTCCCGTGTCATTGTCCCGCAGCTTGTCCCATGTGACGAGCCCAACCTTGCCGCTTTCGCCGCGTAGCCGCAGCCCGTTCGTCTCGACGGCTACGACCTCGCGCACGCTGCCATTGTCGCCGATATACGCCTCGCCCCGGCTACCATCTGGCCTGGTGAACAACGCGCGGGTGCGCCGGAACAGCCGCACTTTGTCGCCCTCGGCTAGGTTGAGCGAGTAAGCGTTGCCCATCTGGTCTGTTGCCTTGACGCCGGTCAGCACGTCCTGCCCGACCTCGCCCATCTCCCGGCGCGCGAGCCGGACGGCGCGGCTGATCGCCAGCGCGTCCGCATTGGTCGGGGCACTGATCGTGACCGTGTATTCCGGATCGTTGCCCGCTAGCGGTTTTACGCTGCACGTAAAGCTCGGCGACCCGACCGACGCACTGGCGGTAGCCGCCCTCGGCTAACTCGGCGGTTTGGTTCCATCGCTTGAGTTCGATGGCCTTCTCCACCTCGCCATCGTGGAATAGTTTGGCGAGGTAGCGTTCTTCCTTCGTGTTCTGGCGAACCGTCTCCAGGATCTTCGGGATCGCTTCATCGCCCCAAGCTTGGCGCAAAAGCTCAATGACCGGGCCCGCCTCAATTGCCGCACATTGGCGCTCCGACCCAGCCATCACGATCTGGAAGCCGTGCTTCTCTTGCAGCCTGAACAGGTCGAGTAACTGGCGGGTGCCGACTTGGCCTAGCTCGTCGAGCACGACAACGCTGTTGCGGTTCAGCTTGGCGAATCCGTCGTGCGCTTGATCGAGCAACGGCTGTAGCGCTCGGCAATGCCAGCCCGGAACGCCCGCCTCGCGCAGTGCGTTGGCCTGCACCCAGGCGTTGGCCGTTCCCCATACGTCGAGCCCTTTGGCCTTCCAGGCATCCACCAGCACCGCAAGCACCATTGTGGTCTTGCCAATCCCGGCGGCTCCGATCAAAGCCGACGCGGCCCCGCCGGTTCCGAGGCGGTTAATGGACGATCGTTGCTCATCTCCGACCTTGCCCTCGAACACCTTCCCGGTGCGCTGAATTGCCGCCTCTATCTCCCTAGGTGTGAGCGCCCGGCTTCGGTCGGCCGCTCCGGACTGCGCCAGCCGAATCAGCTCGCGCTCCTGCTCGGCGTGAAGCTGCGTCGTCATCTTGACACGGCCGCCGTCCATCTTGTGGACGATCACGCGGGTCCAGTGCCCGTCCTGCCGCACGCCTCGGCTGACCATCTCCGACGTGAGCCGGTCAATGTCCTTCACGTTGTCGAACCCGTAGGCGATCAGCCCCCGGATCATGGCGACCCGAGCATCCTGCCCCTCGACCACGGCGCGCTTCTGCAAATCCTGCTCAAACAGGGAGATGCCGACCCGGAACGCACCCTCCATGCGATCGGCGTAGGACATGGCCGGCGCTGGCGGCCCGTAGGCTACGGCGCTGGTGTGTTCCCAGCGTCCGGCCATCTGTGCCCGCCAGCCCTCGAAGTCGGCCGCACCATCCGACTTGCCCTGACGGGTTTGCGCGGCCCCGGCGCTTACAAAGCTGATGCGCTGGTCATCGGTCAGCCGATCCCAATCGAGGCTGTGCTTTTTTGCTAGATCACGAGCAGCTTGTTCGGCGTCCTGGGACCGCTTGCTGAACTCCTGGCACACCCACTCGGGGATAGCCGGGAGCTTGGCCATGTGCGTCCGGTCGTCTAGTTCAACGTCGATCCCTATAGCGCGCATCTTCTTGGCAAAGAGCGCCTGATAAACCCCGCCGAACTCCTTGACCCTCATCTTGAGCTGCGAACGATGGATCGAGACTACGCGTCCGCTCTCCGTCACCATCAGATTGGGGATGATATTGTGCGAATGGATAAGGGGATCGCCGGCCACCTTCATGCGGTGAAGCTCGGTCCCGAGGACCCCGTCACAGGATCGGCGCGCGTAATCTCCAATGTCGGTCGAGCGGTGATGTGGTTGACATTGATCCAGGCCATGTGGGCGCGTTCGCGTCCGCCGCCCTTCCTAGCATGGCCGAATGATGCCCAGGCCATTTGGCTTTCAATGTAGCGCAGCGTTTCGTCTCGCGCTTCGCGGTCGCATTGCATGATGGAGTAGCGCTCGGCGTCGTCGCGGGCAAAAACGAAGGCGACCGCTGCCGACTTGGGAGCCGATAGCGTCAAGTCCACGTAGGAAATGCGGTGGCGAATTTTCGCAGAACCCGGAACTTCCGGTTTGTACTCGCGAGCACTTCTCTGATCGCCAGGAAGTTCGCTGCCGTCCGCGCGTCGGCCAGCAAGGATATGCGCTAGCTGATCCGTAGTCAGGACGGTTTTGGGATCAATGCCGAGCGCTTCCGCAACGGCCGGGTTAATGTCTTGTCGAATAGTAGGCACACACCCAAGGCCAGCGGCCAGCGCGTCATCCACGCCACTGGTCTGGGAGTAATACTCGGAGAGCTTCAGTTCTTCAGCAGGAAGCGCGTCGTCCTGAGACGTGAGGTATGCGGCCATTGCCGTTGCGGCGGTTGGGGCGCCGGCCGCGCCTTGGCGGTAGGTGAGCATTAAAAGTATGCGCGGGCTACGGCGGACTTAGTTCGCCGAAACGGACCATTCCCACTGTACGCATCCAAAATCTGGTGCGGTTTGTATGTTAGACGTGTTGCCAAACAGGTCCCCAGGTTCTGCGCAGACCCGCACCCGGAGGCGCGGGTTCAGACACTCGCGTCCTAGAGCGTCTAAGGCTAAGCGGCTTCCGCCATTCCTGTCCCAATGAACGCAGGAACGGCATTCATTGGCCGTTTTGGCATGGTCAGTCATCGGCGCTTACCCGTGTCCATTCGTCCGAATATCCACGCCGCCACCCGTAGCCAGCCGCACCCCGTCGATCGTGGCGCTCTCGCACGCCGCAGGCAGATCTCGCAGTAGCCCGTTGATGCTGTGGATTGCCCCGCTCAGGTTCCCGAGGGTCGCCTCAATACGGGCCAGCAGGTTGTGCAAATCGCTGCCGCTAGGCGACTCCTTGGTTAGCTCGTCCAGGACCTGCTGAAGCATCTCGCGGTGCGTGCCGAGCAACGGGACTAGACCGGTCATGCCAGCGGTCAAGGCGGCTAGCGATTGGTCGATCGCGTCTAGCTTCCGGTCTTGCTCGTCCTGCTTGGCGGTAATTCGATCCAGCTTCAGGTGCAGGCTAGCGGCATCGTTCATGTAGCAGCGCTCATCTTAGCCACCCGAAGGGTGGTGTTTGGTCTGTAGACATTTGCCCTACCACTCCGACGTTACCTTTGTCATCCCTGAATGCACCCGGCACGTGCCTTTTTACGTTGCCACCATGTCGCCCCTTGTGTTACCGCTGCCGCGATCGGTCGATACCGGCTGACGATGGGTGTGGTTAGACTGCTGCCGTGAGCGGATGGAGCTTGTGGTGGCTAAACGGAGCGACCCGCATTTGGAGCGGATAACGAAGGCGCTGGAGGCGGCTAGTTCTCGGTCGAAACTGGCCCGGTGGATGACGGCGAACCACGAGGGGTTTGCGGAGGCGCTGAGGCAGCACGGGGCGAACTGGTCCGTGCTGACGGAGAGCTTCAAGGCTGAGGGGCTGATGGCGGCCGATGCCAAGCCAGAGGCGGCCAAGCGGACGTGGCAGCGAGTGAGGAAGCGGTTGGTTGCCCGCCAGCCTGCCAAGCCGGTCGTCCACCATGTCTCCGGCCATCGCGTGGGCGTGGTGTTCGGCCCCGTGGACGAGCCCGACGACGACGGCGAGATCGAGCTGATCTCCGCGACCGGCAAGCGGATCAAGTGAGGAGCGTTGGATCGTGAGTGAGATTGCGAACGGCTGGACGGAAAAAGATGCGCGCATCATGGAGCGCCACCTGAGCGCCAAGGCTGGTGGGATGACGCTGAAAGATGCGGCTGTTCTGTCTGCCCAGGAGCGGCGGGATAGGCGGGAGCGCGAGGCTACAAGCGTATTTTCTCGTGCTGCCGAGGTGGGCAAGCAGTTGCGCCAGTCGTCGCCGTCTACTCAGTCCGAGCGTCAGTCTGTGGGCGCGCGGTCTACTGCGTGACCGGCGCGACCGGCAAGCTGATCAAGTAGAGAGGGGCCGCCTGATGATGAAGGCTTACCTGCGGGGTGCGGCGTTTCTAGCCGTAGGGTTACTCGGGGCTCTCCATGCAAAAGCTGGTGGGGGATCGGAGCCGGTCGTCGCCCTGACCGACATCATGCCGTTAGCCGGTCAGGTAGCTTTTATGGACCGTTCCTCTGGGTGTGAGTTTATCGGGTCGCTGTCTTTCAATGGGGCAACCCAGGAATGGGTCGTGTCCATCATTGACCAGATTTGCGGCAACATCCGAACTCCCATGTTCGGCAGCGTCGTTCCTGTTCGTCGGCATTCGACCGGACCTCTGGTGCGGGCTGGCGAAGAGTTGTTGCTGGTAAGGAGCCCGCGATGATCGTGCGAAACGTGGATTGGCGGCGGGTTGCGGCGGTTGCCTTTTATCTGGCTGCATTTGGGCTGCTTGGGTGCGGTTGGTGGCTGACGGTCAGCCACCCTCATTCCCTTTGGGGGCTTTGTTTTGCGATGGGGGCTTTCGGCGCGTGTGTAGCCTCGGTCTTGGCGCGGCGGCCTAAGTCGTATTGGTGGGGTAATCCCGATGCCTTTTGACCATGTGGTAGCCGAGTATATTCGGGCCTTGGATCAGGCGGAACTCAATGCGCTGCCAAGTTTCGTGCGGGCATTCGCCAACTTGCTTTACGATCCCACGAAATGGTCCTCGTGGAATGAGTTCGGCAATAGCATGGGAACGCTTTTGCTGGCGGCATGGATCTTTGCGCTCGGCCTCAATCTTATTTCGGCGCTCGCTCGATTGACTAGGCACAAGGCGGAGCACTCCTCATGACCTGCACTCGCGAGAGTTATATCAGAGCAAGCGTCACGTATCTCTTACGAGAAACGCCAGAGCGCCAGCTTGAGCTTCTGAATACCCTTACTGACAAAGACTGGCCTGGATGGCGTGTAGCCTTCGAGCAGGAAATGAAGAGGCAGAAGGAGCCGTCATGACCGCCCTCACATTTGCCGACTTACTCGGCACAAGCCCTGTAGACGAGCCGGTTCCCGAGATTGGCGACCTCGCCCCGTTGGTCCCGGCGTTCAAGCGGGCGAAGCGCAAGCAGGCGGTTCCCGACCTGACGGGGTTGGCGAAGTGCTGGGAGCTGATCGGCGAGGGAAACGGCGGCAAGTCGTTTTTAGGACGCCACCTTGCAGGCGAGATGCTGGCGAACGGCACGATCGACAAAGCGGTGCTGGCGGCGGTGGCTCCCGGCAATCGGAGCCTGACCGGGTTCTTCAGCGTGATGCAGCCCGAGGGCACGGAACCGAAGTCCGTCGCGGGCTGGATACGCAAGGCGCAGGAGGCGATGGCCCGGCGCGGCATGAGCGGGATCTTTGACTACGGCGGGGGCGACACGTCGAAGGCGTATTTGGCCGAGACCTCGCCTGGGATGGTCGATGCGCTGGAGGAGCAAGGGCTGGCTGTTGTCGCGGCCTACGTTCTGACGCCCCGTCTGGAGGACATGGTCTACCTGAAGGGGCTGGAGCAGCGCGGGTATCGGCCGCGTGCGACGGCGCTTATTCTCAATTTGGCGAAGGCTACGGACCCGAGCGTGTTCGACCCGGTTCGGCGTCATCCGGTTTACCGGGCGGCGTTGGATCGCGGCGCTGTGGAACTGTGGATGCCGGCGCTGGAGCCGCAGAGCCTTGCCCTGACGATCGAGCGCAACCGGCTGCACTTCCGGCAAGCGCGGGATGGTGACGTGCCAGAGGGGCGCCCGCAGCCGGATATTTCCGCGATTGAGCGGGCCATGGTCCGGGAGTGGATGGATCGAATGGCTGCCGAGTTCGCCTCTGTAGAGGAGAAGGGGTGGATGCCGTGGACCTGAAACTTTGGTTGGGGTGTTACTGCATCTTCCTATCGGGCGTCGGGATTGCCGGGGCGGCCTTTGAATGCGGTGGCGGCCTAATCGTCGGAGGGCTTTTTGCCGCCGCTGTTGCTCTTGCTCTTGGGGCAATGGGCTTGCGTTGGGTCCGGCGCTTTGAGAACAACGCTAGCACGCCGCAGCCAACGGTGGTGTTTCCGCGCCAGTGGCAGTAACCCGTGCTGTCCCCGGCTGGGTGTATGTCTTGGTCAGCCAGCGCGACCCGCGCGTGGTGAAGATCGGCCGCACGACCTACAGCGCGTATCGGCGGGCCGAGCAACTGGCCGAGACGCCGGGCTACCGAGATTTCGCGCCGTATGCGGTTTCGTGCTCCATAGCCGTATTCGACTGCGCGTTCGTCGAGGCGGCCTCGCACCGGATGCTGTCGCACAAGCGGGTTCGGCGCCGGGATTGCCAGGAGCTTTTCTGGGCAAACCCGCAGGAAGCGCGCCGGGTGGTGGAGGCTGCGGCCCGCTCGCTTCAGGGTCGGCCTAGCTCCCATTTTGGGAGGCGTGCTCCGTTCTGGCGTCGCCGGGGTGATGGCCGCACGGTTACTGCGGTCGCGCTCTTGGTCCTGTTCGTCTGGCTCATGCGTCCCGAGCTGCTGCACCTTGTCGCCACGCTGCGAATGCTGGGGTTCCGCTTGTGACGGACATGCGGACATACGCTCGCCGGCTGGAGATACCCGCTCCACCGCCACCTACTCCACCAGTGGACGACTTCGCCCAAGCCGTATCGGCAACCCAGGAGCAGCTTGCGGCTGCGGCCAGTTCCGCTCCAATGCGCCGCGATCCGTATGGCCTGATCCTGGCGGGGCTGGGCTCGTTTGCCGGGCTGTTTCAGCGGGCGGTGCGCCGCCTGGAGCAAGCGGGGCCGCTATCCGAGGACGAGCGGACGCGACTGACGCGGGATGTGGTTTCGGCGGCCAAGGAGGGTGCTGTTGCCGGAGCCCGCTCCGCTGCCGACCGTCTGGTGCGCTCCATCGACCGAAGCACGACGATCCGCTACGGCTCGCTGATTGGATCTGCGTTCGTGGTCGGTGCCGCGTCCATGCTGGGAGTTGAGTGGCTGGCCGATGCTGGCCGGTTCAGTTCCGCGTCGGCTTGGTCTGCGATAGAGCGCGCCAATCCCGATCCCAGGCTTCTGCTTCCGGCGCAGGTTTCTACTGACCCCGCCGGCCGTTCGTATTATTCGTGCGTGTCTCTGTGGGCTTCACCGCCCATCCCGCCGAAGCGATAGGAGGCGCGCCGTGCTGCTGGTCATTCTGTTTGTAGCGGCTTTGTTCCTCTGGCGCGGCTTCGCGTACGGCTTGCTCAAGCTTGCGTTCGTCGGATCGCTGCTCGTGGTGTCAGTGGCGCTTCAGCACGGCGACCCTCTCCATAGCATCGACGCGGTGATGGTGGCGGTCGGACTGGCGCTATCACTTCGCGCAGCCACGCGCTGGCGGGAACTGCACTCGGCTTAATCGAAGCCCTTAATCCACATGTTTGCGGCGCGCGAGTAGAAAGCCCTTGCGTGCAACCTGTGGGACGCCCATCAGTAAGCGCTATCGCTTTAAGGAGGCGCGTATGGCGCGTGGTGGTGGACGTAAGCGTTCTTTGACCTCTCGGGGCACGAACAAGGTGGCGGTGGCCAGCAAGCCGACGATTTACCCTGAGGTGACGACCCTCGCGGAGCAAATCACATCGCAGATCGAAGCCCTTGGCCCCATCAAGGGCTATCAGGCGTTCTGCCAGCTCGAAACCGTGCTGAACAGCCAGTGGGACACGCTGACTGAGGGCTACTATAAAGCCCAGTTCCAGCAGCAGTTCCAGGGGATTTGGGGCGCTCCGATCGCTGGAACGGAGATGGTTGGCACGGTCGCATCGGCACCGAGCAATACGTTCGCGAACACTGCAACGGTGCAGACGACGCGCAACCGCGGAAACGGTCGCCCTGCCAAGGGATCTCCCGAGGCCAAGCTGCTGGGGCAGAGGATCGCCGCCTCGCGCAAGGCGAACAAGCTTGCGGCTCAGGGCGGCATGAGCCACGAGCAGCAGCCCATGCAGGCCACCGGGTAGCCCGAACCCGACTGCCCGACTTAGACCGTCGCCAGAGGTTGGCGGCCCCGCGTCGGAGGGTGCGGGGCCGTTTCTGTTCAGGCTCGGCGCAGTGCGTTCCGGCTGGTAACGTATGTGGTACCATCCTCGAACTCGATCAGGCACGCGTTGAGCTTGCCCCGCGCGATCACCGTGACCTCGTTTGCTGCCGCGAGTGCCGCCTCGATGCGCGCGGTGCGTTCGGCCCGCAGCTTGGCGATACGGGTGTCCAACCTGTTTATCCCGAAGCGCCGGATTTGATCGCAGCCAAAATCTTGGCGTAGACGTTCTCCCCAAGCCCAGCAGGTACCGAGAGGGTTGTGCCAGAGCGTGGAGTTAGTGGGTTGTTGGAACTGGAGGGGATAGACATCCAGCCACCCTGACTAGGGTAGCCGCCGCCCTCCCCGAACACGATCCGATCGTCTTCTGCCTCGCGGGCTATGCTCGTGACGATTACACCTAGCTTGTAGTCCGAGCTTGAACTCAAACTACAGCCCCAGTGGTAGCTGCCCGCAGCGGTTGGGAGGGCAGCTCCTTCAAAACATAGCCCAGTTTTCCAAGTGCGATCCCGCTCAGAGTAGCGCGGGAACGTCCGAAAATCGCCTACGCCTTCAAGGTCCGGTGTGTGGCCAAGCGCCAGCCTTATCGTCGGAGCTGCTCCGATGTTTATGGCTTCAGTCGTACGTCGCACTTTTGCATGAGCTTCCCATGTGGGATGGAGCCGTTCAACAAAAGTTGACAGAAAATCGCCCCACCGCTCGCAGCGGAAGCTGGAATGCCTTCACGTCGGCTTCATGCTCAGCCTGGAACTTAATAAGGCGCGCTGGTTGCTGCTCTTGCACGGTCGGAATCCGGCTTTTGGCCTGCTCTGACAGAGCTTCTCGCTCTTTGAGTCGAGCATCTTCCCTGTCTCGTTCGGATCTGTCGCTGGCTTTTCCCGACCCGCTCCACATCGCCGTCGCTCCTGTCGTTTCTGCCATCGCCGCGCAGAGCCTACGTCTATCAATCACGCCGTCCCCCTGCACTGCCGCTGAGCGCCGGCTCAATCCTCCCCCACTCCGTCATGGCAGCGGCGGAGAACTCGATCGCGGCTCTACGCGCCCTTCGGTTGCCGAAGCCTGCTTGGCGCACGGCGGAGCGGACCATCTCCTGCTGTTCGCTAAGCGCCAGCATAAATCGGTGCCCTCAAAGCAATCCGAGCTACGGGAGGCTATGTGAGCAGCGGCGTCCAGCGCATCGAGAACAGCCCACCGAGCCAACCTGATCGACTGGTATCGAAGCCGGGCTACTTCCTTCGGATCATCGCTCACGCTGCCCTCCATGTTTTCTCGACCCGCACGGCTCCAGCGATGGCGGTCAGTCATGGGAACCTCTGGTACTCGCTTCCCACGCGGCAGCTACCGCATCTGGCAACGGCCCCGGCGTGTCCTCCATTGCTCGAAGGACCGCATCTGGCGCAGACTCTTCGCGCTCGTCCCGCACTGCCAGCGCGATAAGCCGCATCTGGATGGAGCTGCGTCCCCGACCTAGCCGCGTGGCGATCTTGCGCAGGCCCAAGCCGCTAATCCGCAGCGATTCCAGCAGCGTATCCTCGCCAGGCGAGAAGCGGCGGTTGGCGGTCACGTCCGCAGCTCCAGCCCCAACTCTTGCGCCCACATCCAAGCGGGCACTTGCATCCTGCGCTCGAACGCCCGCGCCTTGAGCCGGGCAATTTCGGCTAGGCACGCATCCGGGCCGATCACGCGTAGGTCCAGGTCGGAGAGCGGGGAGCCGTCGTCTGCGGTGTCAATCGACATCGGCGGTATCCTTGTGGCGGTGGCATGTGTCATCGCGGGCGGCGGGCATAAATGTGAGGTCGCCCCAGCCTTCCCTGACGTTGACCAACGTGCAGTCAGTCGTACGGGAAGGCTGCTGCCCGCCAGTGGACGCACGTCGCGCACTGCGGCAATGCCGTATGCCCTACTGACATGCGATGCACTCCCCCTCGTCGTAAACGGGCGCGTCCGGTACCGGCTTGCGCGCGACAACCGGCTGCGGCTTCGGGGCGCGCTCCTCAGCCGCATCGGTGGTGTGCGTGTGCTGCGGGTTCTCCGCGAGCCGCGCGGCGGTCCACGCTCTGCGGCCGGCGGCGTAGGTCCGCTGCTTCTCCTCGCAGAAGGCAGTCGGTGAATTGCTGTCAGTTTCGTTCATCTTGTGGCCTCCTTCGGCTGTTCGCCAGTGCGCGCAAAATGTTCCAGATCGTCCAGCATCTCACCCCTCATCTCTGAAACTGTGTATTGCCAGCCGGGCAGAAGAGAATGGGTATATGCCTTGCCGTCAAAAAACAGGCCGGGGAGTTTTGCCCATGTTGTTAGCCACACACCTCGACGCGGGCGCGCGAAATCGACATGGACCGTGCCGCGTTCGCCGGCTTTTACAGGGTCAGCAATGGCGGCGCGGATTGCATCGGCAGAAACTTGAGCCGCCAGACGATCCTTCATCCCAAACCACTTCGCTCGCTCGCTCACTGGCCGCATCCTGTCATTCGACTGTTACCAATCATCGGTGTCCTCCAAAGCGCTAGCGGAGACGAGCGCGCCTAGCCGACAGCGGCCGGGCGTTTGGCAGCCGGAACCCGCTTGCGCACATGGACGTGCGTCCGGCGGCTCATGGCCCGCTCGATCTGCGCTGCGTGCGTGAACGTGGTCGAGCACTGCTTCGGGGGCCGCGCCTGACCCGCCGCAATCTTCTCAATCTGGCGAAGAACGCGCCCGAGCTTGGCGAGGCCGTCCAGCGTGAGGCCGTCCGCGCCGGGGACGAACCTAATGCGGCCGTCGGCGCAGAACTCTTCGTGCGCGGCTTCCATGGTGATATGGCCGCCAGCAATGTTGAACCGGAACTCGTTGTCGTCCACGTCTGCCGTGACGATCCGTGGGGTTTGCGGGGCGATATACATAGCCAATTCTCCTGTGTGGGCAGGGTTGAAACAGCTAGCGGATTTGCGCGTCAGAAGTCCTGGTCTGGGCTGTAGACGAAGCCGCCTACCGCGTTCAGGTCGTCCGACAGAACGACGGCGTTGCCGTGCTCCCACGCGTAAGCGATGCCCATGGCGGCATAGAACACGTCCAGATACTTCTCGGCGTTGCGGCCTATCTCGGTCAGCATGGCGAGCGCAGTTTTTGCGTCATCGCAGTCCTGCTGGGTGATGCGCTCGAACCCAGGGCCGCTCGGCTCCTGTTCGTAATCGGCATCCCGCTTGATCTGTCCGAGGCGCACGAAGATGGAGTTGATGACGGGTGACAGGTGCATGTGGGTGCTCCTGGTTGGAGGAAAGCGCTAGCTGATTGGCCGCGACGCGAAGTACGCGGACAGGTCCAGCCCGTGCCGGTCGAAGAACTCGCCCAGCCGCTGGCCGCTCTCGTCCACCAGCTTGAGCAGTTGGAGGCGTGCCGCCATCCGGGGCTCTGCGCCCGCGCCGTGGCAAGCCTGCCGATAGATTTCGCGGATGGATGGTGCTTCGTTCATGGGACCTCCGCTGTCTGTAGGGGCAGCCTAAACCCGCTAGCGGATATGTCAACGGCATACTTGATGCCGCTAGCGCTTTTCTGTATAGTGCGACTATGAAGAAAACGCCTGGGATCACCCGTATTATTACGCCTATGCCCGACGAGCTTATTGAGCATGTAGACGCTTGGCGGTTTCTGAACGTGTGGCATCGAGGGCTGCGGCTATCCGCATTCTGCTGCGCGAGGCGCTGGACGCGCGGGCCAAGAAGCGCGGGGGGAGGAAGAAGCCCTAGCCGCCCGCCTCTCGCGATTGCGGCGAGTAACCGCTAGCGGCTATCACTCGCGCCCAACTACGGCGCGGGAATGCAGAGAATGGACTGGTCGCCCAACGATCTTCTCATGCTGGCGAGGCTTGCTGACGCGGCCTATTTGACGGACGCGCGGTCGGCGGTCGCGGCATTGGGCGCCACCTACGTTGCTCAGCTGGGCGGCGACGATGGCAGTGTGAAGCGCTGATCCTGCAAGTGGGGCGGCTACGCCATAGCGGCCCTTCAGGGCACCCGCATTGAAAAGAACGCCAGCCTGCCCGAGCTGTGGGACGACCTGAACGACGCGATCATCGCGCTCCCTGACGGCACGCGGGTCCATGCCGGGTTCTGGAGGCCGCTGGTGGCCGTGTGGCCCCTGGTGAAGGCGCAGTTGCCCGAAGGTCAGCCGCTGCTCGTCGGGCACTCGCTAGGCGGCGTGCGGGCGCACCTGGCTCGGGCGCTGTGGCCGAGGCGGAGGTGGTCAGCTTCGGAGCGCCGAAGGGCGCGGACGATGCGTTTTGGCAGGAGCACTATCCCGACACGCCGCCAACGCGGATCGTGTACGAGCGAGACTTCGCCCCGGCTTGGCCCTATGAAGGTCCGTTTACGCAGCCCAGCGCGATCGACTGGTTGCACGGCGGCAAGCTGATCGAGGCGCAGAGCCGTCCGGGGCTGGATTTCTCGGTGTCCGATCACAGCATTGACAGCGCGTATATTCCGGCGATTGCCGAATTGGCGGCTGGCTAGCGAGCCGCCTTCCGCTTCGCCCGCGCTCTCCGCGCTCGTTTAGCCTCATGCTCTCGGTCCACGGCAGCTTGCAGCCCGCGCCGCCTTCACGGCCTTCTCTGCCTCGGCGAGACGTGCCTTGTAGTCCTGACATCCTCCACGCCATGAATGGCGAGGGTTCCGGTGGTCTGCATTAAGCCGCCTTCCGGATGCTTCCTGCGTCTTCGGGCCGCTTGCTGCGGTGCCCCTTAACAGGCTTCAAGGACTTATCCAGCCCCCGTTGGAGAATGACGATCGCCGCGTTGGTGTCGGCATTGGCTTTGTGGTCGCAGCCCGTGCAGACGAACCGCGCCTGATCCTGTCGGCTTTGCGGCATCGACCACGCCACAATTCGGCGCACGTCTGGCTGGTGTATGCGGCTGGCACTTCGACCAGCACGCCACCACGATCAGCCAGCTTGTAGCTCAGGAACATGTGCTGAACATGCCCCACCCTTGATCCAGAATAGCCCGGTTCAGACCCGCCTTCTGCCGGACATCTTGCCCGGTTCGGCTAAGGTGCCCTTCGCAGATGCGGACATGTTCCGCACCTTCAGTGCCTCCAAGACGACCGTGCCGTGGTTCTTGGCAATGGTTGTGGTTTGCTCATGGAGGAAGTTCTTGCGGGCGTTCGCCACCCGCATCTGTATCTTTGCCACGCGGCGGATAGCCTTGCGACGGTTGGACGATCCACGCCGTTTGCGGCTCATATCGCGTTGCGCCTTCCGGAGTGCCCGGAGTGCCTTCTTGCCGTGGTTCACAGGGGCGATATTGGCCCCGTTGGACAGCGCGGCGAACACCGCAACGCCACGGTCGATCCCGACCGCTGGCAGGATGGGCGGGATCGGTTCAGCGACCTCGCGCTGCCACTGGACGGCGACATGCCATTGCCCGGCACGGCGTAAGACGGTGGCGTTGCAGAGGGCGCCGGGGATGGCATACCAGCCACGTAGCCGCACCCATCCCAGCTTCGGGAGCTTGATCCGTCCGGACGAATTTCCCGTGCGCTCAACCTTGATCGAAACCGGATCAGGAAACCGGAAACTGTCGTTCAGCCCCTTCTTGCGCGGCGTCGGGTAGTCCGCACGTCCGGCCCACCAGTTCTGATAGGCGCGGTCGAGGTCTTTGAATGCTTGTTGCAGCGTATGGACAGGGGCCGCCTTCAGCCACTCCACCTCGGCGCGGAGCATGGTGACTTCGCGGCACTGGCTGGCGAAGTTGAACCGTCGTCCGGGCTTCCACCAGTCGCGCCGCTGTTCAAGTGCGAGGTTGAACACGAACCGGCATGAACCCGCGATCTGCGCCATTTGTTGCGCCTGATCGCGTGTCGGGTAGAGCCGGAAGGTGTTGGCCTTGCGGATAACCATAGCCAACATTACAATTGGTCTATGGATGACGCAACCGATTATAGGCGAGGAAGATCGGTAGTTTATGCCCTTCACGTGCATTTGGTCTTCGTGACCAAATATCGACGTCGGGTTTTGGACGAAGCGGCGACCGAGGTGCTCCGCAGCATCTTCACCAAAGTCTGCGAAGACTTCGGCGCGGAGCTGAAGGTGTGCGACGGCGAGGATGATCATGTCCACCTGCTGGTGGAGTATCCGCCGACGGTGTGCTTCCGACGCTGGTGAACAGCCTCAAGGGCGTGTCCTCCCGGCTGCTTCGCCAACAGCGACCGGACATCGTGCGCCGCTACTGGAAGAACGTTCTCTGGTCTCCGTCCTATTTCGCGGCATCTTGCGGCGGTGCTCCAATCGGCTATCATCCGGCAATACATCGAACAGCAGCGAACCCCGGACTAAGCAAGCAAGACGGCCTAACCTCGGCCTGAAGGCCGAGGCTTGCGGCCTTTAGCGGGTCGAACTCTTTCTTGCGGGGCATGGCCGAGCGTAACCGCTTGCAGTTGGAGTCGGAACCCGCTGGACACGGGTGTTAGCGGAAAATGCACACGCGCTAGTTTTGTCTAGAGCGCCGAAACAGCTAGCGATTATAGTGGTAACGACGGATTAACGCGGAGATCACCTCGCATGGCTGCTTTGGGTATTATGGCGCGCGGCATCATCCCGCTTGCCGCATCGACGATGCTCGCGGGCTGTGGCTTGGGCCGGCGGCTCGGGCGACACGGGGCACATGGGGCCGCCGCCTGGCTCTACGTCCACGTCGGCGGCATCGGCTGCCGCAGCAGCACAGTCCACAGCCCTGTCAACCGTCAGCAGCACGAACTCGCAGGCGGTGAACATCTACACGGGTCGTACGGGTCGCGCCGGGGCTGCTGGCGGGGCAGGTAGCGGCACGGGGAGCGGGTGCGGGACGACACAGGGCGCGCTCGGGTGGCACGGCAGGCAATGGGGCGGCAGGCGGCGTTGGGGCTGTCGGGAGCGGCTACCAGGGCGGAGGCTACGGCGGCGGATATGGAACTGGCGACGGTTGGGGTCGCGGCCCGGTCGCGAGCGCCATTGCGCCATCCAACTACACGGTAAACCCGTGCGCCGGGTCGGCGAGTCTCGCGGCTCAAGCTCCCGTCTTCGGTCTGAGCGTCGGAGGCACGCACTTTGACCCAGCATGCCAAGCGATGATGGCAGGACATGCCGCCGCCGCTTGGGGCTACTTGTGCCGCAATTATCCGTCGCTCCGAGAAGGAGCTGCCGATGCTGGCGATCCATGCCCGCCTAGGCATGAGGACGTGGCGAAAGCGGCAAGCCAAGCGCCCGTCGTCCCGATGACGAATGCCGGCCAGCCGTGCGCCGCGCTCACGGGGTGGGTCGGCGACCTGCGGCGGCAGCACCCGGAGTGCTTTGGAGCGCAGGCCAGCCGGTAGCCCAGGCAGGTCGGAGCCGAGGTCGTTCGTGGACTGTCGCTCACGTCAAATCACCCGTCTCGACAAATCGTTGAAGGTAAGGAAGCAGTTCGGCAATCTGCTCCCGGCTCAGGTGCATGTGGGTATTTGCAATATGGGTCACGCCATACGGGTTCTGTTCCAAGGGAACGGCCGACCATCCGCCAGCGCCAGGATCAAACCGCCGCAAGCCAATCTCGTTGCACCCGAGCCAGACGCAATCTTCGGTTGCTAGGGACGATTTTTGCAAGGAGCAGCCAACCCCATTGCTGTCTTTGAACTCCATGCGGTCAAACCCGCGCGCGGTTTTCCTCATGGTCGTTTGGGAGGCTGGGTTATCTGGCATTTGCTACGCCCTCTGTCAGCTTCACTCGGATCACTTCGGCCATGGCGCGGCGAATGCCTTTTGCCTCGCTGATCCGACCGCGCGCGCGAATGCGCCCATCTTTCCTTCGGTGTCTCGCGCTGCAAGACCCGTCAGGGATGGATCATCTTCCGTGTGTTCGCACAGAGCGACCAGTTCAGAGCGCACCCATTCAAGGACTTCACGGGTCGTTGTGTCTACAGGGTCAGACACGGCTCACCCCTCCATTCGCGAAGCCGTCGAACCCAAACGTGGAATGCGCAACACACGACACTTCCGAGAAGCGCCACATTCCATCTGTTCAACCGACCGCAGAAAAGCGCACGCCACCTCACGATCACTATCGTTCACTTCCCCAACTCCACTTGCTTGAGAAGAACGGGTCGTTGCCCTCATAGCATCGCTCGCACAGTTCACGGGAACGGATAGGTGTGTCGCAGACCCGGCACCGGTCGCGCCAGTCCGGCGCTTCGGTCGTTCTGTCCTCAGCCATGCTTCTCCCTCCAACCGGCGCGCTGTGCCCGAGCCATGTAGAACTCTCCACGAAGCCCAAACTGGTGGCCGCAGTCGGGGCACAGATACGCATATACGCTATCCCCGTCGCTGAGACCTATTCGGCGTGACCAGCGGTAAGGGGGCGAAAGTGTTCGCGGACACTTTCGGGGATTGGACCGCCATCAAAGTCGGCTTTGCACTCTGGACACCGACCCTCCGGTGGTTTGGGAGACTGGATCAGGCATACTTTCTCCGTTCGATCTTTGCCCGGCGCTCCGGCTCGCCCCGCTCGATCCCATCCGCCACATTGTGGTAAGCGGCGGCATAGAACGAGCAGGCTGCGCTCCCCGGCTGCGTCCCTCCCACCAGCTCGCGCCGTCTCTCGCCATTTTTGTTCCTTGCGCCGAAGCCAGCGAACAACCTGCGTCCTGTATGTGCTGATGCCAATTTCCGTCACCGGCACCGACAAAACGCTGTTAGATCCCGCCAGAAACGGCTGGGTCGTCTGATCCTCACTCATTTGCGCTTCATCCTCTTCCTGCGGGATCTTAGGTTGACGCCCTTTTTGACCCAAACAGATTGTAGAGCGTCCGCACCGAGACCTTGAGCTAAGTCGCCTCTCCGAACAGCATCGTCGCACCTCGCGCCTCAACAGCCGCCGTAACCGCTAGCGGATACTCCCGCCGAACAGGAACCTGAGCAGCCCCCACCCGCTCAACCGCAGGCTTCGGCCGCCGGCCGGTGGCCAATCTCCTTCTCGCGCCGAACCCGATCTTAACGTGGCCGGTCTCCTGTTCCAAGGATGAACACGCAGCGGCCGTCGCTCACGGCTTGCCTTTCTTTGGTGAGGGTCTGCGCGCATCGAGCGCTTCCCTTAGAAGCCGCTCTACAAGGGAAGCTAGCGACCTATCCATCGGCCGCCGCCTCTTTCAGAAGCTCTTTTTTATAGGTTCCCGAAACCCGAACCCCAAGCTGCACGGTTCTGTCCATGTCCCCTATGCATAGCAAAACGCGCGGCTATGTCAACATGGCGCTTGCAAGTGTCAAGCGAGGATGATAGGGTCTCTCTTACTGAAGGAACGAACCCCCGGAGGGAATTATGAGCGAGTTTGTCTCTCTTCAACGGCAAGTTGCTGAGGACCGCCTCCGCCAAGCTATCGTTGTATTGCGAGATGCTTGGCGAGATACCGGCGATCTCTTCTCATGTCGCGAGGAGATTGCGGCCTTTTCAACAGCCGTAGCCGGTCAGAACGTTGAGCGGTTCCGAGATAGCCGGGTTCTGTCCTTTGTCGGTGCGTCCGAACGCAGGCCGGATAGGATAGCGAAACTTGTTCGCGATCTCCGAGGCGACAAAAGAGGCAGCAGCACAAAGATTAGGAGTTCTGGCTGAGACCGTGGCGCTGATCTTGGCAAGGCATCGTAAGCAGCGTCGGGCTGGGTTGGGACGATGCGCGTCAACCTAACCCCGATCCAATCAACGGAGAATTACCCTTGGAAACTCGCGAGTTCCCCATTGGTGCTATTGCCAGTCTGACCACCGGACAAACGCTCACGGACTCTTTT
>CAWITB010000002.1:0-178844 GCA_963838885.1 Bryobacterales bacterium
CCGCGGACACGGCCACGGCTGCCTTTAGAGGTATACTGGTTCTTTCGGTAGAGGCATGAAACCTTACGTGAAGTTCACGGTCCTTGTGGTCGCGATCTTGGGCGTTCTTGCGTTTCTGTTCGCCAGCGGCGTCAACGATACCAAGACGTATTACAAGGAGATTTCCGAACTTCGCCACATGGGCAACGACGCCCAGGGTAAGCGTCTTCGCGTGGGCGGCGATGTCGAGCAAGGCTCCATCGCGCGCAACGGCCGGGAAGTCTCTTTCGTGCTTCGCCAGAACGCCCTCAAACTGAAAGTTGTGTACGACGGCATGGACCCGCTGCCCGATACATTCCGAGGCGGGGCGCAGGCGCTGGCTGAAGGGCGACTGGGACCCGACGGCGTTTTTCAGGCCAGCAAGATCCAAGCCAAGTGCGCCTCCAAGTACGAAGCCAAGCCGGTGCAGAACAAGAACGCTCTTGAGAACCGGGCGAAATTGTAGCCCGGCAACGCGGGGCGCCGGGCGCTCGGGCCCGTTCGCTCCTGGAAGAACAAACCTGTCATGGAAAATATAGGCGCACTTGCAATTCTCCTCGCCTTTTGCCTCGCCGTTTACGCCTCGCTCGGGTCCATACTCGGCAAACTTAAACGAAAGCCCTTTCTGATCGTCAGCGCCGAACGCGCCGTCTACTCCATCTGGTTTCTCATCGCGCTGGCGTCCGGGATCCTGGTCTATTCACTCGTGAACGGCGATTTCCGCATGTCCTACGTGGCCTCGCATTCGAACCACGCGATGCCAACTTTGTACAAATTCACGGCGTGGTGGGGCGGCCAGGAAGGATCGCTGCTGCTGTGGGCTTTTCTGCTGTCGACCTATACGTCGGTCGTGGTTTTCACCAACCGGCGCAAGTTCCGCGACATGATGCCGTACGTCACGGCCATTCTGACAACGGTGCTGGCGTTCTTCCTCGTTTTGGTGACGTTCATCTCAAGTCCCTTTAAGATGCTGGCCGCGGGCCGCGCCATCGCCGACGTGGGAGACGGCCGCGGGCTCGATCCCCTGCTGCAATACCCGGCCATGGCGATCCACCCTCCCATGGTGTATCTGGGCTATGTCGGCTTCGCGGTTCCGTTCGCCTTTGCCATCGCCTCATTGATCACGAAGCAGAAAGGCGAGGCTTGGATTCATACCACGCGCCGCTGGACGCTGCTGACGTGGCTGTTCCAGAGCACGGGAATTGTTCTAGGCGCCGGCTGGGCGTATGCCGTGCTCGGATGGGGCGGCTACTGGATGTGGGACCCCGTTGAAAACGCTTCGCTGCTGCCTTGGATCACCGCGACGGCGTTTCTGCACTCCGTGATGATGCAAGAGAAAAAGGGAATGATGAAGGTCTGGAACATGGTCCTGGTATCGGCGACCTTCTTCCTGTGCATCTTCGGAACGTTCCTGACCCGCTCCGGCGTGGTGCAATCGGTTCACGCTTTCTCGACCGGCGGGCCGCTGGCCAAGTTTTTCGTAACGTTCATGGCGGCCGGCATCGCGCTGACCATTTACTTGATTCTCGACCGCTTGCCGTATTTGAAGAGCGAGGCGCAGCTCGAAAGCGTCGTCTCGCGCGAATCGAGTTTTTTGTTCAACAACCTCATCCTGCTGGCGAGCTGTTTCGCGGTGCTGTGGGGCACGCTGTTCCCGGTCATTTCGGAAGCGTTCACGGGAGAAAAGATCAGCGTCGATAAGCCGTTCTTCGATCGCATCAATATTCCGGTCGGACTATTTCTGTTGTTCCTGACCGGCGTGGGACCTCTCATCGCGTGGAGGCGCAGCTCGCTCGAGAGCCTGCGGCGCGCTTTCTTATGGCCTTCGATCGCGGCCGTCACGCTGATGATCGCTCTGGCGTTCCTGGGCGTGTATCAGCATCCCTTCGCGATGGTGTCGTTCGGCCTTTGCCTTTTCGTGGCTTCATCGATCGGAATGGAATTTTTCAAGGGCGCGCGAGCGATCGGCGCGAAAACGGGCCAGGGCTTCTTTCCCGCGATGATCGAGCTGACGCATCGCAATACGCGGCGTTACGGCGGCTACATCGTGCACATGGGCATCGTGTTCATGTTCATTGGCTTCACCGGCGCCGCCTTCGATAAAGATCTGACGGTCGAAGTCGCGAAAGGCGACTCGTTCCATATCGGCCGCTACACCTTGAAGGTCGCGGACACGCAGGACGGTGAAAACGATAATTACGGCTGGAGCAAGGTTTATATAGACGTCTACGACGGCAACCACCAGCTCGGTACGATGGTTCCGGAAAAGCGCTTTTTCAAGGCCAGCCGCAGCCCCGCCAGCGAAGTTGCTATCCGGCGGAGATTAAACGAAGACCTCTACCTCAATTACGCCGGCGTCTCAAACGACAGCCGGCGCGCCGTCATTCAAGCATACGTCAACCCGCTCGTTTCCTGGATCTGGATCGGCTACTGGGTACTGTTCTTCGGCACTTTGATCTGCATGGTCCCGAGCAAGGTGAAGCTGGCGTATGCGCGCACGCAGGTGGTGGGATTTACGAAGAAACATGTTGCGGTGGAAGACTAGTTTACTCGCCGCGCTCGTTGCCGGGCTGGTCGCCGCTCTGACTTGGGCCCAATCCGGGGCCGACCTCGAAAGCCCGCAATTGAACCGGGTCGCGCGAAAATTGCAGTGTAGCTGCGGCTGCAACATGGACATGACGTGCCGCATGGAGCCGTACATGTGCGGCGTCTGCAAACGCTATAAGACGGAGATTTACACGCTCCAGAAGGCCGGCAAAACGGACCGCGAAATCCTCGATCAGATGGCTCAGGAGAACGGCGCCGGCATCCTCGCGGTACACCCAGGACCGTGGGGATCCATTCTGTCTTATACCGGCCTGGCATTCGGCCTTCTGCTGGTATTTCTTTTCTTCCGCCGCCAACGAACGGCGCCCGCTCCGGGCGAGGCGGTCGATGCGGCGGTCTTGAATCGCTATCACGACCAGATCGAAAAAGAGACATCGACGCTGGATTAAATGGTTTTACCCTTGGCCGTTCTTCTCACCGTGGGCGCTTTTGCGTTTACGCTGCTGGTGCGCGCCAAGGACATTCCCGCTCCCGAAGCGATCTCGCCCACGCAGCATCTGGACGAGCGCAAGGCGCAGATTTACGACAATCTGCGCGATTTGCAGTTCGAGTACCGGCTGGGCAAGCTCTCGGACGAGGATTACGGGAAGACGAAACTCGGCCTGCAGGCGGAACTCGCCAAAGTGCTGGCCGAAACGGACGCGATCAAAGCGCAGCAGCCGCAGCCGCCCAAGACCGCGACGAAGCTGGTGTTGAAAACAGCTCCGAAGCCGGCCGCCGCGGGCGCGACTTGCCCATATTGCAGCGCGACCTTCGAGCGCTCTTTGAAGTTTTGCGGCGAGTGTGGAAAGCCGATGACATGAAGAGTAGCGTGGCGTCGCGGCTCACATTTAAAGGCCGCTCCCTTGCCGCTGCGGTTCGGTTACGGGGCTCGTCCGGCGCCGAACGGGGCCTACGCTTGTGTTTCGCTTGCTGCGTCGCGATCGCGCCCCTCTTTGCCGCGATCGATGGAACGGTCGTCAACGGAACCAGCAGCAAACCGCAGGCGAACGTCGTGATTTCGCTGGTTGAGCCGAGCGCGGCCGGCATGAAGAATCTCGAGACCATCAAGACGGCGGCGGACGGCAAATTTCATTTCTTTAAAGAAGCTGCCGCGGGCGGCCCGCAGATTGTGCAGGCGCTGTTCGCGGGCGTGACGTATACGAAAGTAATTCCGCCGGGCGCCGCCTCATCCGCTGTGCAAGTGGACGTCTACGATTCGTCCTCGAAACCAGGGATTGCGAAGGTATCGCAAGATCTCATACTGTATCAGCCGGGCGAACAGCAGGTTTCGGTGAACCAGAGCATCTTCTTCCAGAACGCCTCGACAACAACTTATAACAATCCCCGCAACGGAGCTCTGCGCTTCTATTTGCCCCCGCAAGCAAACGGCAACGTCAAGGTCGCGGTCACGGCGCCCGGGGGCATGCCCATCGTTCGCGCCGCCGAAAAAACGGCGCAGAAAAACGTCTATAGCGTGAATTATCCGATCAAGCCGGGGGAGACGCGCTTCGACCTGACGTATGCGCTGCCGGTCTCGAAGCCCATGATCGTGTCCGGGGAAATCCTGCATCGCGAGGGGCCGACGCGCATCGCGGTACCGGCCGGCGTCGCGCTCCAGAGCGACGACGTCACGCTGCTTGGTCAGGAGCCGCAAACCAAAGCGTCCATCTACGATGTGAAGGGGCCGGAGTTCAAGGCCGAGCTCGAATGGACCGCCGCCGCCGCGGCGCCCGATGCGAACGCGGACGAGGACTCGGGCGAGCCGCAGATTCGCGAGATTCAGCCGCATGTGTACGGCGGCACGGTGCTGGGCATCCCGGGCTTGTATTGGATTGCCGCAATCACGCTGAGCATTCTCGCGCTGGGCCTGTTCCTGCTCTATCGTTCGGATCGGCCCGCGCCCGCCGAGGCGGCCGAGGGCGACGCGCAACGCAAGCCGGTCCGGAAAGGAGCGGCGTCGCGTTAGTGACCGCGCTTCATATCCAGAACGTCTGGAAGTATTACGGCGACTATCCGGCGTTGCGGGACATCACCTTCGACGTCGAGGAGGGTTCCTGCCTGGCGCTCCTCGGCCGCAATGGCGCCGGAAAAACCACGCTGTTGAGAATTCTCGCGGGCCTCTCGAATCCGGGCAAAGGGGTGGTGCAAATTTTGGGCGCGGACGCGCGCGCGCAGACAACGCGACGGCGCATCGGCGTACTGGGACATGGAATCGGCATCTACGACGAGCTCTCGGCGCAGGAAAACCTGATGCTGTTCGCGCGCCTCTACGACGTTCCCAACGCGCAGCGCACGGTCTCGGAATGGCTGGAACGCACCGGCCTGGAGCGCGTGCGCGAAGGTCTGGTGCGGGAGTTTTCGCGCGGCATGAGGCAGCGGCTGGCCGTGGCGCGGGCCTTTCTACATGAACCATCGCTGCTGCTGCTGGACGAGCCCTTCACGGCTCTGGACGATCATGGAACCGCCGTTCTCCTGGAATTCCTGGATACCGCGCGGCGGGCCGGCCGCACCATCGTGATGTCCACGCACCAGCTCCGGGAGGCGCTACAGTTGGCCACCGGCGTGGCCCTCATCGATCGCGGCAAGCTCGCCTATAGCGGCGCGCGCACGCAGGAAATGTTGGATGACCCCGCTCTCCTCTACCGCATCTACGGATAATCCAGCGGGGGATCATGCGCCGGCGAGGGCGGGCGCTCCCCGGGCAACCACGCTTCCGGGTCTGGCATCGCTGCGGCTCACCCTGGCGATCGCGGCCAAAGACTTGCGGTCCGAGCTGCGCACCAAGGAGACCATCAACGCGGCGCTTTCCTTCGCCCTCGTGATCCTGGTGTTGTTCAGTTTTGCCTTTGATCTCGAAGAGGTACACAATATCGGCGGCGGCCTGCTGTGGCTGACATTCACGTTCGCTGGAGCGCTACTCCTGAATCGCAGTTTTGCGCGCGAATTGACGAATGATTGCCTGGACGCCCTCATTTCGTCGCCCGCATCGGGCGCGCAGCTGTGGGCCGGGAAAGCTTTGGCGAATTACGTTCTGCTTCTCGCCATCGAGGCCGTCAGCCTGGCCGTTTTCGGACTGTTATACGACGTCAATTGGACGCGACAAATCGGCTGGCTGATCGCGGTTCTGCTGCTCACCACCTGGGCGCTGGCCGTAATCGGCACGGTGTTCAGCGCCATGACCGTGAATCTGCGGCTACGCGAGGTGATGCTGCCGGCGCTGCTTTATCCCATGCTCATTCCGGCTCTGATGGCCGCCATCCACCTGACCTCGATTCTGATTACGGGACAGCCGCTCGCCCCGGACGACTTCATCTGGTTCCGCGTGCTGCTCGCCGTGGATGTTATCTTCACTCTGCTGGCGGGCGCGCTCGTTGAAATATTATTGGTAGGGTAAACACAATGCGCGAAAAGCTCATCTACGTATTCGTGGCCGTCGCGGCCGTCATTTTCGCCTGGAACCTGCACACTATTTTGCTCGAACTCCCCGACGAGGCCAGTCAAGGCTCGGTTTTTCGAATCTTTTATTTTCATGTATCGTCGGTCTTCGCCGCATTCACGGGCTTTTTCGTGGCAATGATCGCCAGCGCCGTCTATCTCGCCACTCGCAATTTGCGCTACGACGCCGCCGCCGCCGCCACCACCGAAGTCTCGGTCGCCTTCGCGAGCATCGTGCTCGTCACCGGCAGCATCTGGGGACGCAGGACCTGGGGAATCTGGTGGACGTGGGATGCGCGTCTGACCTCGATGCTGGTCTGCTGGCTCCTCTATGCCGGCTATGTGATGCTTGCGCGGCGCCATCGAAGAACCGAACCAGCGCGCGCGCCTTTCCGCGGTGCTTTCGATTTTCGCTTTCGCCGACGTGATCATCGTGTGGAAGTCCATCGAATGGTGGCGTACGCAGCATCCCGGCCCGGTGCTGAGCATCCGCAATGGCGGCGGGATGGCTCCCGGCATGGAGCCCCCGATGTACTGGAATTACCTCGTATTTCTGCTGCTCGGGACGGCACTGGTGCTGCTTCGACTGCGGCAGGACGAGACGCGGCGGGAAATCGACGCGCTGCGCCGCTACGCGCACGCGCTTTAGGAGACTTGCATGGTGGAAGTTCGAAATTTCGAATTCATGTTTTACGGTTTCCTGGCAGCGTGGCTCATCGTGATGCTGTACGTCGTCTCGATCGCCGCGCGCGAGCGGAAGCTGCGGCGCGAGATCGATCGCGTGAAGCGCCTGCTCGAGCAGCGCGAAGAGGAGCGCGCGCAAGAGCGCGAATCCGGCCGCCGCCAAGGCGCGCCCAACGCCGTTCTCCCTATAATGAGGTCGTGTCCAGACTCAAGGAAATAGAACAGCAGCTGGCGCATACCGAACGGCAGCTCCGCCTATTGCAAAAGATTGCCCGCCTGATCGTGCGCGGCGACCTCACCATGCGCGACGCCCTGCAGCGCGTGGTTTCTCTGGTGGTTGAGTTCATGGGTTCCGATTCCTGCCTCATCTACCTGCTCGAGGACAACGAACTGGTGCTGCTGGCCTCTAACACTCCTCATCCCGAGACCATCCGCAAAGTCCGCCTGAAGCTGAGCGAGGGACTTACGGGCTGGGTGGCGCGCGAACGCCGCGTTCTCGCGATTTCGCGGGAGGCTTCGCACGACCCGCGGTTCAAGTTTTTCCGCGACCTTCCGGAGGACACCTTCGAAGCATTTCTTTCCACTCCCATCATCGTTCGCAATCGCGTCGCCGGCGTGATCAACGTTCAACATCGCGACCCGCACCCGCACACCGGCGACGAAATCGAGCTGTTGACCACTGTCGGCGAGCTGGCCGGGTGCCTGGTCACCGTAGCGAGGATCGATGCAACATCTCTTAGCGGCCCATCCCTGGTTTCTCCGGCGGCTCAAAACTGATTTCCTGAAACTGACCGCAAGCGCTCTGATTTTGGCGAGCTCGGCGGCCAGCGCCGCCCAAAAATGGCGCATGCAATACTTCTACGACGAAGATAAATCGTCGCTGGCTTTCACAGATATCCAGTGTCCGTCGGCGACCCATTGCGCCGCCACGGCCATCGTCACCGACGGCAAGCGCGAAAAGGGCGTCGTCGCCATCACCGGCAATGGGGGTGTCGACTGGAGGCTCCAGGACGTCGCCGAGCATCCCATATCGCTGTTTTTCCTCAACGAAAGCAAAGGCTGGATGGTTACCGACCGCGGCATTTGGGAAACGCAGGAAGCGGGAAGCGACTGGAAGAAGCTCAAGGACGAGAAAGAACTGCAGCGCGTTTATTTTGTTGACGAGAACCGCGGCTGGGCCATCGGCGCTCACAAGCTGGTGCTTGAGACCGCCGATGGCGGACACAAATGGACGCCGCTCGCCGCCGCTCAGCAGGCCCCCACCGCGGCCGAAGACACCGTATATCACTGGATCGCTTTTGGGGGAAAGGAACAGCGCGACGGACTCATCGTGGGGACATGGTCGCTTCACAAGGCGGACGAAGTCCCCGATTGGATGTTGCGGCCCGACCAAGCGTTGAAGCGGAAACCGTCTCCATCGCTGACGATCCTCCTGCAGACCATCGACGGCGGCAAGAAATGGAGCGAGACTTCGCGCAGCCTGGAAGGCGACATGACGCGATTCCGTTATGGTCCTGCCGGCTCCGGCTTCGCCCTGTTCGAGTTCCCCAACTCCGCTCAACTGCCTTCGGAGCTGTTCGAAATGGACCTGGTAGCGCATAAGAACACCGCGATTTACCAGGACCCCAGCCGCGTGGTGCGGGATTTCGTAAGACTGCCGGGCGGCGACATGATCCTCGCGGGCGTCGAGCGCCAAGGCAAATCCAACATGCTTCCGATCGCCGGGAAACTCAAGATGATGATCAGCAGCTCGCTAAAATCGTGGATCGACATGGAAGTGGATTATCGCGCCGAGGCGAACCGCGCGATGATCGCGGCCGCCGACGACCACAACGTGTGGGTCGCGACGGACACGGGAATGATTTTGAAGCTGACGCCATAACGGGGGCGTGTCGGCTATCGAGCTTATCGAAATGAATTTCGGGCCTGCCGCCGGCTTCGTGAACAGGGCCCTTTCGGATGCGCGCGAGTATCTCGAAATCCAGTAGCAATTTCATCTGGCGTGCGGCGATCTGTTTAGGCGTTGCCCGCATGGCTGTGTCGCGCAGCCAGCACAAAGCCGGATTCTCCCATTGAGCGATTACGCCCAGCCGCCGGGCACGTAGGACGAACTGCCTGGTTCGCGGCATCCGCCGCCGCTCGTATTCAAGCAATCCCGAATCGACGCGTGAGCTCTTCTTCAGACAGGCCGCGAGCAAAATGCCGTCTTCCATCGCCTGGCACGCCCCCTGTCCCAAGTTGGGCGTCATGGCATGGGCGGCATCGCCCAGTAATCCGGCGCGGCCCTGGACAAAGTTCGGCAGAGGATCTATGTCGTAGATGTCATTCCGCAGAATCGAGTCTTCCTGTGAGGCCGCAATCAGCGCCTGGACGGGCTCATGCCAATTTCGAAACAGCCGCTGCAGCAGTTCCCTGGTTTGCCCTGGCGGGTCTCGTTCCCCTTCCACGGCATTTTTCGTAGCAAACCAGTAGACGCGCTCGCGACTCATCGGAATAATTCCAAACCGGCGGCCTCGACCCAAGTCTCGCCCACAGCTAATTTGCCGCCGGGCTTGAATTCAACAACCGCCCTCCAAGCCGTATATCCGGCATAGCGAAGCGGCCGGCTGCCCAGCAGTTGCGTTCTAATTACGCTCCTCAATCCATCCGCGCCAATGAGCGCATCTGCGTGCGCTACGTCGCCATTGTGAAAACGCGCCATAAGTCCGGCGGTGCTCTCTTCGAATCCGACACACGTCCAGCCCAGACGCAGCCGTTCCGGGTCAACGCGCTGTTCCAGCAAAGCCAGCAATTCCGCGCGTGCATCACCGCGATGGCGCCCGCATCCGTTCGGATATCTCAATGCGCCTGGCGCGCCGGCGATGCTCTGCGCGCGAACTTCGGCGCCGAGCCCCGGTGATCCAAAGCGCGTAGGGCGTTGGCCATGAGTCCGATTCCCGAGCCAACTTCGCGGAGGGCGGGCGCGTGCTCGTAAACCTGCACATCAATTCCGACCTGACGCAGGGCAATGGCGGCGGTGAGTCCCCGGTTCCTCCTCCGGATATCGCGCAACGTTATCATTGCCCGAACTCACATTTACCGAAGACGTCGGTGACAACGGCGGCCGGCCACGCCCTTACGCGAAAATAAAAACAGTGGAGCCGCCTACCGTTTCTCCTCGCTTTCGCGTCGTCACCTACAACATTCATCGTTCCCGCGGAATGGATTGGAAGGTGCGGCCGGACCGTATCCTCGATGTGCTTGGCGAGATCGATGCGGACATCATCGCCCTGCAGGAGATCGCGGCCGACCAGACCGGTTACGTCACCGGGCGCATCGGCTTTCCCTACGTTTTCGGCAAGAACAGCATCCTGCGCGGACACGACTACGGCAACCTCACCCTGAGCCGCTTTCCCATCGTCAAGAGCTGCAATTTCGATATCAGCGTTCCGCGGCGCGAACGGCGCGGTTGTTTGCGTACCGATCTCGAAGTGCCCGGCATCGGCATCGTCCACGTCTTTCACGTCCACCTGGGAACGTCGTTCTTCGAACGGCGCAGGCAGGCGCTACGGCTGATATCGAATGAGATCGTAGTGAACCGCACGCTCGTTGGTCCGCGCCTTGTTCTAGGCGATTTCAACGAGTGGACGCGCGGATTAGTAAGCCGCATGTTGTCGGCGCAGCTCGAGAGCGCGGACGTGCGCTTGCATCTGCAACGCAAGCGTACCTATCCTGGCATGCTTCCCTTCTGGCATCTCGATCATTTTTATTACGACCCGGAATTCAAGCTGGAATGCCTGACGCTGCATCGATCGCCGGCATCGATGATCGCGTCCGATCATTTGCCGCTTGTGGGCGAGTTTGCGTGGAGCGGATCGCGCCGCGCCATAGCCGTTTAATCGCGGCGAGTCAAGTTCTGGATCTTCCAGCATTACAGTCCGATACAAAATCGTTGACACTGCCGTCATCGCTCTGTTATTTTCGCCATGTTCCTTCCATGGGCACAATCGGTTCCCGAACACCGTCCGCCCGCATCTTAATCGTTGATGGCAGCAGCGCGCTCATGGCGCGCCGCGCTGTTCTCGAAGAGCTCGGACATGAAGTGCACACGTGCGCGCTGCCGCACGATGCGCCGGAGCGCTGCGCCAACCAGAGCTTTGATATCGTAGTGATGGTCTACAAGGCGTCCAAGAGCGACGTCGAGGTCGTGCGCGAACTGCGGAGCCGCAATCCGCTGCTGGCCATTATCCTGATTTCCAGCTTAAAGGACGCGCTTGGCCTCAATGAGTTGAACACCGGCGCCAATGCCGTAATTCAAAAGAGCGCTCATGAAGTTGGACAGCTTATCCGCGCCGTGAACCGCGTTCTGCGAAAGCCGCCGAAAGCGGCAACGGCGGCGGCCGCGAAATCCGTGCGGCGCCGCGCCTGACCGCGCCACCTCGCCACGGCATTCGCCGCCGCGTTCGATCAACCGCTGTCGTACTCTAAAGCTGATGCGCTTACTCCGCGCCGTACTCGCCGCCGCACTAGGGTAATGGGCGGCGGGATGCTATTCGCCGCGGCGCGGTCCCCTAAGTCCGCCCGCGCAACTGCCTCATCGTCGAAGGCGCGCGTTAATCCCGTTGGCGCGACGCTGGATGCGTTCCATGAGTCTGCGCGATAAAGTCGCGCAGCTCGTCGTGATGCCTTGCTACGGCGAGCCCATCAACACGCGCTCGCCGCAATACCGCAAGTACATGCACTGGATTCGCGATCTGAAGATCGGCGGCGTTATCGTTCTGGGACATATTCAGAGCGGCAGCGTCCACAATGCGGAACCGTATGCCATGGCCGCGCTTCTGAATCGCATGCAGCGCGCCGCCAAAGTTCCTCTGCTGGTCGCGGCCGACTTCGAGCGCGGCGCGTCCATGCGCGTGAACACCACCACGGCGTGGCCCTACAATATGGCCTTCGGCGCCGCCCGCGATCTCGAGGACGCTCACTTTCAGGGCGCCTTCACGGCTCAGGAAGCGCGCGCGCTCGGCGTGAACTGGCTTTTCGCTCCGGACGCGGACGTCAACAACAACCCCGATAATCCCATCATCAACATCCGCTCCTACGGCGAGAATCCCGAGCAGGCCGGCGCTCTGGTGCGCGCCTACATCGAAGGAGCCCATGCGGAGCGCAACAGTCCGGTCCTGGTAACCGCCAAACATTTTCCCGGTCACGGCGACACGGCCGAAGACAGCCACATGATGCTGCCGCGTCTCGACGTCGATCGCGCGCGCTTGAACACGGTCGAGTTCGTTCCCTTCCGCTTCGCCATCGCCGCCGGCGTCGATGCCATTATGACGGCGCACATTGCAGTCCCTTCGCTCGACCCGGAAAACCTTCCTTCCACGGTGTCGTCCAACGTCTTGACCGGGATTTTGCGCAACGATCTCGATTTTCGCGGAATCGTCGTCACAGACGCGATGGACATGCGCGGACTCTCGACTTTGTTCGCCCCCGGAGAAGCCTCCGTACGCGCGCTCGCCGCCGGGGCCGATTGCCTGCTGATGCCCTTGAGCGCCGAGGAGGCGATCAAGTCCGTTGTCGCGGCGGTTCAAAGCGGCCGTTTGAGCAAACAACGCATCGACGACAGCGTAGCCCGGCTGCTCGACGCTAAAGCGCGGCTTGGATTGGCAAAGAAGAAGGTGGTGGACATCGAAAACATCGCCGAAGTCGTCCAGTCTCCCGAAGCCGATGAGCGGGCGCAGATCGTCGCCGATCGGGCCATCACGCTGGTACGCAATGAAGGCGGGATTTTCCCGCCGGCCAGCCCTGCTAATGCGTGCGTCGCGGCGCTCTCGGAGAATCGCTATGGGCAGCAGGGCAGAACGCTGCTCGCGGAGATCCGCCGCCGTTCGCCGAACACGAAGGCAATCCTGCTCGACGCGGCGATGTCGAAATGGGACCTCGATCAAGCGGCGCAATCGCTCGCCGGGTGCTCTTCGATCGTGGCGGCGGCCTACGTGACCGTGAGCGCCTATCGCGGCGATGTCGCGTTGCCTGGTGAATTCCCCGCTTTTGTCAACGCTCTAATCGGCGGCAATGTTCCCGTCACGCTGCTCTCTCTCGGCAATCCGTATTTAATCCGCGCCTTCCCAAACGCCAAGGCGTATGTTGCGACGTTCAGCTCTACCACGACTTCGGAGGTCGCGGCCGTCAAGGCGATGTTCGGCGAGATTCCGATTACCGGGCGTTTGCCCGTCACCATACCCGGAATCGCAAAGTACGGCGACGGGATTCAGTTGCCCGCTACACGTCCGGCGATGTCCGCCTCCACGCCCACCGCGGCCTCGACAACAAAACGGAAGAAATCGGCAGGAGTTTAGAGATGCTCGAAATTACATGGCTCGGCCATGCCACTTTCCAGTTCCGGCTCGAATCCGGCGAAGTCTTCGTAATGGATCCCTGGACCGATGGAAACCCGAAATATCCCAAGGACCACAAGTTCGATCGGGTCGACGCCATCCTGGTCTCGCACGGGCATTTCGATCACATCCACGACGTCGTGCCGCTTGCGAAACAGTTCAAGCCCAAGGTGGTGGGGATCTTCGAGCTGTGCGCCTGGCTGGAGTCCAAGGGAGTGAAGGACTGCGCTGCGATGAACAAGGGCGGCACGCAGCAGGTCGGGCCGCTGCGCGTGACCATGACCCATGCCGTCCATAGCTGCGGCATTCAGGACGGCGATCAAATCATCTACGGCGGCGAGGCCTGCGGATATGTTCTCGCGCTGCCGAATGGCCGATCCGTCTACTTCGCCGGCGACACGAATGTTTTTTCGGACATGCAGCTTATCGAGAAGCTGTATCATCCCGAGCTGGCCTTCCTCCCCATCGGCGACCATTTCACGATGAGCCCGCGCGAAGCGGCGCTGGCGTGCCGCATGTTGGGCGCGAAAAAAGTGGTTCCCATGCACTTCGGAACATTCCCGGCCTTGACTGGAACCCCCGTTCAGCTTCAGGAGCTACTGAAGGATTATCCCGAGACCGAAATATGGCCGCTCGAGATCGGCGCGCCCGTCAAGTGGTAGTCACGCCGCCCGGTGCGGAACGATCCGATCGGCGATTTCCAAACCGCGCGCGTCCTGAGCCACCTCCAAATCGTAGTTCGTCTGAAGATTCATCCAGAATTGAGGGGTCGTTCCGAAATACCTCGCCAGACGGAGAGCCGTATCCGCGGTGATCGCCCGCTTGCCGCGAACGATGTCATTCACGCGCGTCGCCGACGCCTGCAACTCGATGGCCAAGCGGTTGGCCGTCAAGCCAAGGGGCTCGAGAAAGTCCTCCCGCAGCGTTTCACCGGGATGGATCGGGGGCATTGACTTGCTCTTCTTGGCCATAATCGAAAATCCTCAATGATAGTCCGCAATCTCGACGTCAAGGGCGCCAAGATCGGCCCAGCCGAAACAGATGCGCCACTGGCCGTTAATGCGAATACTGTACTGACCCTTGCGATCGCCTGCGAGGGTCTCCAGGCGATTGCCTGGAATAGCTCCAAGATCCGACAGCGCCGCAGCGGCATGAATATGATCGAGCTTCCGTTTCGCTACCGGAGCAATAACCTGAAACCTCCTGCTAAACTCGCGCCGGAACACCCTCTCGGTCTCCCTGTCCCGAAAGGACCGAATCACAATTCAATCGTACTACCGATTGACGTTTAACGTAAGGCGTTAAAGCTCCACTCCAGTTGCCTCGCCCCTTTGACGAAAGCCGGCCGTCAAATGGCAGTGGCTCGCGTCAACGCGCGGAAGGTCCACACAGATCCCGAGCGATTCGCAGCACGGTGAATAGCCAAGCGAAAGACGTCGCGATCAGTAGCGCGAACAGCGTTCCGGCATTGACCAAACAAGTTGTTGACAACACTTCGTGCCCAGCGCCCTTGCGCTGCATATACCATGACATTAAGTCGGCCATACGAGGATGAACCGCGCGGAATCCACCGTACCAGGGAACCAGCTTCAGCCAGTAGGTTGCTTCGAGCATATAGGCCCAAAGTAGAACGGTGATTACCGCCAAGATCCGTCCCGCCCTACCTCCTCGCGAGAATCCCAGGAACACCAGGGAAACCAGCGGCATCAGCATTGCCTGCGAGTGCCAGGCCGGAGCTCCCAGGGATTCGCCGTGAGAATTGGCAAACCCGCCGGCGTCGACATAAATGAGGCCGGCGGCGGACGATAGCATGCACAGCCAGACGGTGCGTTCGGCGGCGCGGTTCGCCGCACGCCGAGAGCGCCACAGGCAGAGAACAAGGCCCGCGGCAAGCAATGCCAAAAGGGCAAGCTCTGTACGGAGCGAGAAGCTCGTGTAAGAATTGTTGCCCGTCCATAAACTCGCGCGAAGCGTGCTCCAGATATGGGCAGGCCAGGGCACGATGGGGATCGTTCGAAGAACCTCGCGCCAGCCCACGCCCGCGGCCGCCCATTGCAGTCCGCTCACGTTCTTATAAAGCATCCAATTTCGCGCGTACCATGGGCCTGCTAGCGAAAGGACGAACGAAGATGCCGGCCAGCAATAGCCGCCAAGATAATCGCCCACGCTGCCGCTGGACAACAACTATGCCGATTCCGAGCGGCACGAAGACTAGAAAATACGATTTCGTGAGAAGCCCGCAGGATAGAGCGAACGCGGCCGACAGTACGGCGCGAAGATTGGGCCGCTCGGCGAGTTCGATAAACGCGCATACCAGCAAGGCCGCCAAGGGAACCGCCAACCAGTCGTTGGCTATGTGGGCCGCCGCGGCGTAAAACATCTGTGAGCAGAAAACACAAAATATCGCCGCGAGCGCCCATGGAGCGGAGATGCCCAGTTGCCGCGTGAGCACGATTCCCGCAATGGAGGTGAGCAGCACGGCGACCGCCGCGCACAATGTTCGGAGCCAAAACACTCGCGTGGCGATCGGCAGTGATGAAAGAGGGATGCCGGCCGCGGCCAGAACCAGGTATGCCAAGGGCGCCTGCTGCGCCTCATAGTTGGGAGGAGTTCCGCGGAAGTCGTGCTCCTCAGACTTCGGCAGGAAAGCGAGTTCGGATCGCTGCTGCCGGCGCTGCGCCGGCGGCTCAGCGAAGTATTGATCAAAGGTGGGAGTAACGGGTATGTTCCGGTGTACCGCTGCGCTTGCGGGCGCGAGATGCAGACTATCCCAAACCTCGCGCGATAATGTCGCTCGGCCGAGGACCGGGAAGCCCAACCCGGAGGCCAGCCACTGCGCGTAGCTGTAATGGAATGGCTCGTCAAAACCTTCCCATAGCGGAAGCAAGGCACTGTATAGAACGCCGCTCAAAATAGCGCCGGTGATGATCGCCGCCAGGACTCCTCGGCTGCGCAAATCAGAGTATATACGGAATGGCCGTCGCGGTTACAATTTCTTCATGCCACACATTGACAAACACGAGCCCGGATCGTTCTCCTGGATCGAGCTAGCAACGACGGACCAGAACGCCGCCAAAACTTTTTACGGCAATCTCTTCGGCTGGAGCGCCGACGACCAGCCCATGGGCCCCGGCAATTTCTACACCATGTTTCTTTCGGATAGCCGTCCGGCTGCCGCAGCCTATACCTTGCGTCCCGAACAGCGCTCTCAGGGCGTGCCTCCGTTTTGGATGATTTATATAGATGTGCGGAGCGCCGATGAAACCGTGCAGAACGCTCAAGACGCCGGAGGCACGGTGCTCGCGCCTCCCTTCGACGTCTACGATTTCGGCAGGATGGCGGTCCTGCGCGATCCCACCGGAGCCGTGTTTTCCGTGTGGCAGGCCAAGGGCCACAGCGGCGCCGGGATTACGGGAGTGGATGGAACGCTCTGCTGGGCCGATCTGAATACGCCGGATGCCGATCGAGCCAAGCAATTTTATTCCGCCGTCTTCGGCTGGCAGATCGAGCCAGGCGAGCACGATCCTTCCGGTTATCTCCACATCAAAAACGGCAGCGACTTCATCGGCGGCATTCCTCCCGCGGCGCATCGTAATCCGCAGGCGCCGCCGCATTGGCTCGCATATATTCTAGTCTCCGATTGTGATGCGTCGGCGGCAAAAGCCAAGGGACTCGGAGCAAACCTCCTGATGCCACCGACGAGCATGGAAAATGTCGGGCGCTGGGCCGTGGTCGCCGATCCTCAAGGCGCGGTCTTCGCCATTTTTCAGCCTGCCCGGCGTGGCTGATGCGCATCATCACGCTCGATCAGATCCGTCGCGCGGTCGATTATGCCCAAGTAATCGACCGCATGCGCGACGCCTTGATCGCCCAGGCGCGCGGCGAATGCGACACGCCGATGCCGATGCGCCTCGCAATCGCGCCCCAACGCGGCGAGGTGCACATAAAATCGAGCTATCGCCGCGGCGGACGCTATTTCGCTCTGAAGATCGCGTCGACTTTCCCCGGCAACGTCGACCACGGTCTTCCCAGCGGTAACGGCATGATGCTGCTTTCGTCAGCGGTCACCGGGGAGCCTGCGGCTTTTCTCGCCGACGCCGGATATCTTACGGATCTCCGCACAGCCGCCGTCGCCGCGATGACGGCCCGCGAGCTGGGCCGCCAGGATACTGTCCTTGGAATCCTGGGGACCGGTATTCAAGCGCGCCTGCAGGCGCAAATGCACGCCCAGGTTCTCGATCTAAAGCGCATTGTCGTGTGGGGCCGGACGCCCGAACGGGTCGAGCAGTGCTCCCGTGATTTGCGGGACCTCTTACCGCGAATCGACGTCGAGATCGCAGCATCTCCTTCGGCCCTCGCGCGCCAAGCACGCCTGATCGTCACGGCGACGGCTTCCCGCGAGCCTCTTCTCTTCGCGGCCGATCTGCAACCGGGAACGCACATCTCGGCGGTCGGTTCCGACTCGCCCGGCAAGCAGGAGCTCGATCCCGCTATTCTCCCTCACGCCGGTCTGCTGCTGGTCGATTCCCGCCTGCAGTGTGAGACGCTGGGGGAATTGCAGCACGCGCCCTATCAATCGATGCGCGCCGTCGAGCTGGGCACTTTCTGCGAGGCGCCGGTTTCCTGGGACCGCGAGGGCATTTCCGTTTGCGACTTCACCGGACTCGGCGTCGAAGATCTTTACATCGCCGAATACTGCTTCGAGAAAATCGCCGCCGCGCAAGGGAGCGCCATTTGAAAATCGATCAGTTTGAAATGGAGCGGATGCAGTCGACGTGGGAAAACGTCGTGGAAATGGATATGAGCGAGAGCGGTATCCGTCCCGTCACGCTGCGGGAATTGGCCGAGCTGGGTCTCGATCTCGACGCCATTCTCGACATGCCTCTCGGCTACAGCCAATCGAACGGGACAATCCCGCTGCGTGAAGCGCTCGCCGCGCAATACCCCGGGGCCACGCCCGATCACATCGAGGTCACCAACGGAACCTCCGAAGCGAATTATCTGCTGGCT
Source organism: Bryobacterales bacterium (assembly GCA_963838885.1). GTDB lineage: Bacteria > Acidobacteriota > Terriglobia > Bryobacterales > Bryobacteraceae > JAICMB01. Next base: position 18,111 of record CAWITB010000002.1, read on the forward strand.
CTCTCGCTGCTCCGCGAGGGCGACGAGGTCGCGTTTGAGCTTCCCAATTATATGCAGTATGGGGGACTGCCGAAAAGCCTGGGCGCCAAGGTGAACACGTTCCATCTGCGCATCGAGCGAGATTGGGAGCCGGACTGGGGTGAATTCGATCGCGCCGTGAACGAGCGCACACGCCTCGTGTATCTCTCGAATCCCAACAATCCAACCGGGTCCATCCTGTCGCACGACGCCATGCGTCGCATCGTATCGCGTTGCGATCGCGTGGGGGCTTACCTGCTCGCTGACGAGGTCTACCTAGGCGCCGAGATTCATTGCGAGCGCACCCGTAGTTTCTGGGGTATGAGCGATCGCGTTATCGTGACGAGCGGGCTATCAAAGGCCTATGGCATCCCCGGCGTCCGCATCGGTTGGATCGCCGGTCCGAAACAAATTGTCGCCGATTGCTGGACGCAGCACGATTACCTCACCATAGGTCCGAATAAGATTTCCGACGCCGTCGCCCGCGTCGCCGTGCAGCCCGGAAACCGCGACAAGCTGTACGCCCGCACGCGCGCAATACTGCAACAAAACCTGCCCGTGATGCGCCGCTGGATCGCGAGCTTAGGCGATTTTCTCGAATTTCGCGAGCCGCTAGCCGGCGCGCTGTGCCTGCTGCGCTATAAATCCGTGACGACGAGTTTCGAGCTGTGCGAGCGCGTGCGCGTGAAGCAAAGCGTGCTCATCGTACCGGGCGTTCACCTGGGGCTCGAAGGATTTCTCCGCATCTGGCTCGGCGGCAAGCCGGAGTTTCTAGCCGAAGGTTTGCGCCGCATCGGCAAAGAGTTGCAGAAGGAGGCGGCCGGCGCGCAAGTCCTACATGCCTGAGCCGGCTGTCGCGAAAATCGAGAGTGCGCCCGCGTTGCGCCGCGAGCTCGGCTTGCGCGATCTGACTCTTTTCGCAATCGGCTGCATCGTGGGAACCCGCTGGGTTGCCGCCGCCGCCCATGCCGGACCCGGCTCCGTCACGCTCTGGATCCTCGCCGCGGTCTTCTTTGCCGCGCCGCTTGCTGTCGCAGTCGCGGCCCTCGTAGTTAAATACCCCGGCGCCGGCGGACTCTATCTCTGGACCCGCGGCGACTTCGGTCCTCTGCACGGATTCCTGTGTTTCTGGATTTACTGGATGGGCATTGCGTTCCTGCTTCCCAGCGCCGCAATGTTTTATATGAGCGTCGCCGTCTACACGCTCGGTCCCGCCTACGCGCATCTGGCGAACGAGCGCGTGTACCTGATCGCCGCCTCGCTCAGCGCCATCTGGATCGCTCTCGGCAGCAATTTGATCGGACTCAAGATCGGCAAATGGACCCAGAATCTCGGCGGCGCCGCAACGTGGGTCCTGGGCCTTCTGCTCGTCGCCGTTGCGGTTGAGGTTGGAGCAAAGCGCGGTATCGCGACCCCTCTGCGCCTCGCCCCGAAGTGGAATTGGAACACCGTCAATTTCTGGGCCACGATCGCTTTCGCAATGACCGGCCTGGAGCTCGCCGGCTTAATGGGCGCGGAAATTCGCAAGCCCGAGCGCACTCTCCCACGCGCAGGGTGGATTGCCTCCGCATTCGCCACGCTGTTCTACATTGCCGCCACGGTGTCGCTGCTGGTTCTGCTGCCCCCGGAAAATATCAGCGAGCTGAACGGTCTCGGCGAAGCCGGCGATGCCGCCGCACAGGCCCTTGGGGCGGCCTGGTTATCGCCGCTCATTGCGTTGCTGGTGTGCTCGACCGCGATTGGCCAGTTGGGAGCGCTCGGCACGGCAACATCACGCTTGCCGTTTGCCGTTGGAGTGGACCATCTCCTGCCCGCCGCCTTCGGCAGGATTCACCCACGCTGGGGCACGCCCCACGTTTCCATATTGACCCTCGGAGCGGTCGCGTCTTTCCTGCTTATCGCAATCCAGCTCGGCGATACGATCCGCGCCACCTACGACGAACTCGTGTCTCTAATGGTGATCGCGGGTTTTATCCCCTACCTCTACATTTTTGGCAGCGCCTGGAAAGCCGGAAAGCGCCTCAGCGCCATCTCCGGCTGGGCCATCTCGATCCTGGCGCTGCTATGCTCGCTCGCGCCTACCGCCTCGGTTACGAGTATCTGGCTGTTCGAGGGCAAGCTGGCCATCGGCACTGCCGCGGTGATCGGGTCGGGATGGCTGGTCTTCCATAGCGGCCATCGCCGGCCCGCCGCATCTTAATTGGTCTGGCTGAGTCTTAATTAATTAGTCTGACTGACCGGGGTATGCTCGAAGACGATCTTGGTGTGCGTGCCGCCGAGACGAATTTCCTCCAGAGTCGACTTCCCGTTTATGTCCTCGGATCGAAGAGACGTCTCGTCGAATTTTTGCGCCTCCGTTTCCACTTTTGCCGGCGCTTCGATCACGGTCTTCCCGTTCTTCAAAATGGCTTTGTCGCCTTGCACCGTGATGTTGTAATCGCCCGGTTTCAACTGCGTTCCATTCAGGTACTCGGTGCTGGAAACCGTGACGTGGTGCGTCGAGGCGCTCGCCACGCCGAGGGCGAACACACTGAGCGCAAGCGCGAGTTTAAATCGCTTCATGAAATGTTAACTCCTTGATAAGAGGACTGTCCGCGGATATGGTGCCGCGAGTCCGTTGGTTGATTTTTACTTCTCTCTACTATAACTACGTCCGCCGAGGCCTCGATGTTACGCGCCCCCGGCATCGTGCTTTGAAAAGGATTGTAAGCGCGCCGGCGCGTTAGTGCGCGAAGTGCCTGGCCCGCGCTTCGAGGTAATTGCGGACGCCTTCTTCCAAGGGCGGCATGGGGTTGATGCCGGCGCTCTCCATTTTGGCGTTTGCAAGCGCGGAGAACTTCGGCCGGCGGGCAGGCGTGCGATAGTGCCTCGCGCTGGTGGGCTGCAGATCGGCATCCACTCCGGCCAGACGGAAAATCATTTTGCCGTAGTCGAACCACGAGATCGCCTGGCCGCCGCCAACGTGGAAGAGGCCGCGCAGGCCGCGCTCCAGCAGATCCGCGGTTCGCACGGCGAGATACGGGGCGTAGGTCGGCGATGCCACGTGGTCGTCGACGGCCCGAATCGTCCGCCCGGCGGCCGCCTGGCGCAGCATCGTTTCAATGAAGTTGCCGCGCGCGGTTTTCAATCCACCGGGTCCGAACACGCCCGATGTGCGGATCACAAGGGGCTCGTCCAGGTATGCCTGGGCGTATAATTCACCCGCCAGCTTCGATACCGCGTAGGCGCCCAAAGGATGCGGCGTGTCGGATTCCGTGTAGGGCCGCCCGGCAGTTCCGTCGAAAACGTAGTCGGTTGAATAATGCACCAGCCGGGCATCGATCTGGCGGCAGGCCATCGCCAGGTTCCGAACAGCCAGCGCATTGGCCTGATATGCCGCCAGGGGCTCGTTTTCAGCCACGTCGACTTGGTTGTACGCGGCGGCATTGAGCACAATGGCCGGGTCCACCTCGCTGAGCGATCGCTCCACGCGTGCGCCGTCGCTGATGTCCACCGCCGATCGCTCAAACCCCGTAACGGCGTAGCCGCGCTTCCTAAACTCCCGGAAGAGTTCCACGCCAAGTTGTCCGCCGCTCCCAAAGACGACGACCTTTTGCCGCTCCACTTACCGGTAGGATAACGCGCTCGTCTTGCGCTCATGATCGCGATTCGCTGGGCGATCGGCGCCATCATCGAGCAAAATTCCATTCAGTCGCGCCAGTTCTCCCAGGCCGGCGAGCACCTGGTCGATCTCGATTCCCGCGAGGAACCACCGCCCGTCCGGCTGCAAATAACAGACCTCGCCGAGAATGAGAGAATCGTCCAATTCGATTTTCACCGCGGCGCCGGCCGCGATCGGCTCAGGCACGAGAATCCGCACGCCCTGGCCCGAGATGTCGACCGCCCTCCCCTGCATGCGCTTCTCGTGCGCGCCCAAGACCGTGATGCGAACCGGCTCTTCTGAGGTGACGCGGAGTTCCCGACGGCGTTCCATGATAGAGGTATCGGCGGAACGCCGCGGAAATTTAGGCTCCCAATGCGTCCCGATCTGAAGGAAAATAAGGTCATGAACGGAATCCACTACGTGACCGATGAGCAGGGCCGCAAGGTGGCCGTTCAGATCGATCTTAGGAAACATCGGGAACTGTGGGAAGACCTCGAGGATGTGCTGGTTTCCCGATCGCGGCGCCGCGAAAAGCGGATTCCGCTCGAGAAAATTAAAGCGGGCCTCATCAAGAGCGGTAAGCTCCCGCGTGAGTAGTTATCGCGCCTCGCTAACCGCAAGCGCGGAGAAAGAATTAGGGAGGCTATCGGCGCAAATGGTTGCCGTATTGTGCCGCGACTCGAACGCCTCGCATCGGTTCCACGGCCGCCCGGCTGCATGAACGCGTCAGGCGGATGGCACACCGGCGCGAGGCTTACCAGTGATTGCAGAAAAAATTGGGCCGCGAGGCAAGGCCAGCAGTACTGGTTTCAGCGTGTGGTGCAGCCGCTTCGCCCTCACGTCATGCTGTAAATCAGCCACACCAGGAGGCTGATCGCGCCCGGCAACAGGATCTCAGCCCAGTTCCGCCGCAGCGCCTCGAATCGTCGCGGCGGCCGGGCGCTGTCGGCGTCCTTACGAAATGTGGCCGCAAACCGCGAGCGCACCCCGGAGGGCAATCCCCGGATCGCCCGCACGATCTCTTCCCGCCCGCGGCGGTCGGCGATCAAAATCGTCGCGGAATTGATCCCGTTGGTGGATTGCTCCAGTTTTTTGCGCAGGCGGGGCGGGACGTCGTCTACCGACCGGAATACTTGCGTCTTGTCCCCTACCGATATGAAAATCGTCGAGCTCTTGACAGTCACGCGCGCCATAGGAAAGCTTAGGAACCGGCCGCCTTGGGTAACAGACCGCGCGAGACGGAGCCCGCGCCCAACGCCGGAGCAGCCGCTACCGCATGATCCAATAATACCTGAATGAAACCCAGCGCGGCCTTCGACAAAGCCTTATCTTTTCGGTAAATCAGACCGAGTTTGCGAATCATCGCTTCTGGACCCAACGACACCGCCGCCATGCGCCCCGCAGCCACCTCTTCGGCGCAATGCGATGCCGCCAAAAACGACACCCCCAGTCCGGCCATCACGAAGCGCTTGATCATTTCCGTCGAATCCAACTCCATCGAGATGTGCAGATCGTCGTCCAGACCATCGCTCCAGACGTTTAAGCGCGATCGCGTCGTCCCGGACTTCGGCATCAGCACCGGATAAGGCTCCAGATCGCGAGGGAGTACCACCGGCTTGGCCGCCAGCGGATGGTCCGGCGGCACAATCGCTTTGATCTCATCGCAATGGATGTTCGCCACCTGTAATCTCTTCTCCACAACGGGCAACTGCGTAATGCCGAAATCGGCCAGATTATCCATCACGGCCTGCACCACGCGCGCGCCGTAGCTCCGGTCCACCGATAGTTGGACATTCGGAAAGAGCTTTTTGTATTGCGAAAAAACCTCCGGCAAAACATAGATGCAGGTGGCTTCGTTCGCCGCGATGATCAGCTCGCCTTTGGGCGCCTTTTCAGCTCGTTGATGGAATCCTGGGCGCGGCGGCGCAGCGCCAGAATCTGCTCCGCGTATTCGGCGAAGATTTTCCCCGCTGCGGTCAGCGCGATGCGCGTGCCCAGGCGCTCGAATAAGGTGGCGTGCAACTCCTGTTCGAGCTGCCGCACCTGCGCGCTGATGGCCGGCTGCGTCCGATAACACGTCACAGCCGCTTTCGAAAAACTCTTCAGCCGCACGATCTCGAGGAACGTGTGCAATTGATCGAGGTCCATGAACCGCGTGGAATCCTTCGCCTTAACCGGCGCCGTGCTCTTATTCTAACCAAGCGGAGGCCCGATCCCCGGTCACGCCGATGCCCCCGCTGGGGCAATTTGTACACACTCGGAGTAACCTCTGGACACATTGTCCTAACCTCCTTTTCCGGAAAGCCCGCGATTCAACGTAATGCGTATGGCGCCCGGCTTGCATGAAAAGCTGCCGTATGCCGGACTATCTAAAAGACACCGTTGCCTATCTTGGCCGGGCATGGTGCCGCGCCATGCACGATGGGCCGATGTGGCCGATCCATGGCGAGTATGCCTGCCCCACGTGTTTGCGGCGTTATCCCGTACCGTGGGAAACCGAGGGCGCCGAAGACGCTTTCGAAGCTCCCTCCGCAGCCAAAGTGGCGCAGACGGCATAGCCGCGCTTGGCTCGCATCGCTCCTTTCGCGGCCTATCGGTACACCCCTGGTGCGGGGCCGCTTGAATCTCTGGTCACGCAGCCTTATGACAAGATCTCGCCCGCCATGCAGGCGCGCTATCTGTCCGCGAGCCCTTATAATCTCGTCCGCATTGTCCTCGGCCCGTCCTACCCCACCGACACCGCCGATAATAACGTCTACGCTCGCGCCCAGCGATATTTCAGCGAGTGGATTCAGGAAGGCGTGCTCCGCGCCGACCCCCAGCCATGTCTCTACGCGTATACGCAGGAGTTCACGCCTCCAGATGGTGGCGCAAAGCTGGTCCGTAAAGGCGTAATCGGCCTGGGCGCGGTGGAGGATTATAGCGCCGGGATTGTCCACCGTCACGAACAGACGCTCGCCGGTCCCAAAAAAGACCGCCTCGAACTCCTGCGCCGCACTCACGCGCACTTTGGACAGATCTTCATGCTCTACGCGGACCCCGATCTCGCCCTCGATCGCATCGTCGATGCGGCTTCGGCGGAGCCGCCTGCCGCCCGCGTCGAAGACGAATTCAAAACCATTCACTGCTTATGGCCTATTTCGAGCGCGGCCACCATCAGGGAGGCGCAACGGATTCTTTCCGGTAAAAAGCTGCTCATCGCCGATGGACACCATCGCTACGAGACGGCCCTGGCGTTCCGTAATGAAAATCCCGAATTGGCGGGCGCCGCGAACGTCATGATGACTTTCGTGAACATGCATTCCCCGGGACTGAAAATCCTGGCCACTCACCGCGTCGTCTCGAATCTAGCCGATTTCAATGTGGCGGACTTGGTCCAGAAAACCGGAGCGCAGCGGCTTCAATCCGTGGCCGCGCTGAAGGACGTCTTCGCGACCCCTGCGCCGACGCGCCTGCGCATTGGCATAGCCGTTGGCCGCGCGCCCGAAGTCTACCTGATCGACAGAGAACGGCGGCAAAGCGATCTAGACGTGCAGGTCTTGCATCGCGAGATCCTTGCGGCGCTGCTGGGAATCGATGAAGAAGCCGTCCGCGACGAAAGCCATCTGCAATACGTCCGCGGCATCGATGCGGCGCTCGAGAAGCTGACCGGCGGCGCCGCCCAAATCGTTTTTCTGCTGGAGCCAACCACCATAGCCCAAGTCGCCAAAACCGCCTTCTCCGGCGGCGTTATGCCCCAGAAATCCACCGATTTCTACCCCAAGCTATTAAGCGGCCTGACAATTTACAAAATCGACGAATAGTCCCCCTTTTCTGCCCGGCAAAACAGCCTCAAAATTTTCTGCCCTGTGATGAAACGGAACGGCTGTCATCGACACAATTGCAAAGGACACCTAAAGGAGGAGTCATGGATCAATACGATACCACTGCAGGGTCTCTGAGAGCCAAAGTGGAACAAATCGCGGAGCAAATCTCTCAACAAGCTCAGCGAAACGCTCCCGCCGCCGAACCGTTCTTCATTTGCGATGTCTTTCACGCGGTCGAAAACGCCGCGGGCGACGTCGCCAATGCGGTCGGCGACGCCGTCAATGCGGCCGTAAACGCCACCCACGACGCGGTGAACGCCGTCGAGAATGTCGGGAAGGACGTCATTAACGTAACAGCAAATGCCGTCCACGCGACTGAAAACATTGTGAATGCCGTTACGGCGCACACGGATGTGATACACAATATCGCGAACGTAACACTGGAGGCGATTAATGTCACGCCCGATATTGTCGACTTCATAGGTTTTTCACCTCAGGTTGAGGGCCATGAAAAGGCTTCGGCAGCCTCGCAGGCCCAAGCCAAAGCTTCGGCCGCGCAGTTGCTTCAGGCCCGGCGAGCGCTGCTTCGCGAAAAGAACAATGCCCTTGCCACTCGATCGGCCGCCAAGAGGATCGAAATCAAGGATAAGATCGCGGCGGTACGCGAGCGCATCGCGGCCGCAAGTCAGCGTTCGAGCGGGTAAGTTGAACATCCAACGGCGCGGCTTACTTTCACGACAGTCCTGTGTTATTGAGAGGATTTGATTGATAGTTTGCCGCGACCGTTGGACCTGATTGACACCGGAGGAGGACTCATGCATCAATACGATGCCGCCGCTCAGTCTTTAACGGCCAAGGTGGAAAAAATCGCCGAGCAAATCTCTCAACAAGCGCTGCGAAACGCCCCCGGCGTGGAACCATTCTTTATTGACAATGTCTTCCAAGCCGTGGAGAACGCCGCCGGGGACGTCGCCGACTCTGTGGAACGCGCCGTCAATGCGGGAGTCAATGCCACGCACGATTTGATTAACGACGTTGCCACGTTGGTGCATAACGCGGCAACGCAAGACGTCATCATTCACGCAACCGGCGACCTCGTCCAGGTCGTTACGGACCATACGGCCGCGATACACAACATTGCGAACGTAACGCTCGAGAACGTTCTTGCTGTTGCCACGCCCGGCTTGCTCGACGACGTAGGATTCGCGCCGGACATTGAAGGCCAGAAGGCCACGGCGGCATCGCGAGCTCAAGCCAGAGCTTCCTCCGCGCAGTTGCTTCAAGCGCGGCGAGCGCTGCTTCGCGAAAAGAGCAATGCCCTCAGCGCTCAAACGGCGGCGAAGAGGACCGAAATCAGGGAGAAGATCGCGGCCGCTCGCGAACGCCTTACGGTCCCCGGCCCGCGTTCCGGAGGGAAGTAAATCGGGGGATCGGGGCGCCGCTCGCGCGCTCCGGTTATTATATATGACTACGATCTGCCTCATCGTTCTAGGCTTGTGGTTTCTTGTGTCTGCGCTTTCGCAATTGAACTTTGCGACCAGTGAAAAAAACGGGAAAGACTTCTCCTTCGGTCTTCTAAACGCGACCAGAGCGTTAAAGGCCCGCGATATCTTTTCTCTGATCCCCAACTGGAGCTTCTTTGCGCCGCGCCCGGGGACGTCCGACTATCACCTGTTATTCCGGGATATCGATTTAAGTGGGCAGTGCGGCAAATGGCGGGAACTGTCGTTAGCGGACGCCCGCACGCTAACGGGCGCGATATGGAATGCGCCCAAGCGAAGCCGTAAGGTTCTTTCCGACGTCGTGCGCGGGCTGGTCCGTCTGGCGCAAGACAAATCGCGAAAGGATTTCTGCTTGACCCTTCCCTATCTGGCAATCCTGAACTACGTATCGTCTCTTCCACGCGAGGATCGTTCGGTCAGGACACAATTCATGATTCTGATGTCGCATGGATTCATTTCGGAGCTGGACCCTCAGTTTGTCTTCATGTCGAATGTACACAGACTTTAACTATGCCTCTCAATATCGATGTTTACGAGTTTTGGATTGCGCTGATCGCGTGCGTAGGCGGATTCATTTCTACACTGGAATGGATCTCGAATCGGCGGCAGTTGAAAGACGACGGTCTATTTAGCTGGGCGGTGTTTGAAACCCGCGGTGTTGTCATTAGACCCGAGCCTCTCGAACGGTTCCTGAACTGGCTCGTGTCTTACCACTCTTTTCTCTGCATCTTGGCTGTACGGCTGGCGGCCTTACTCTGTCTCCCGGTGGCTCTTTGGTATCGAACGGGCTCTACCGCAATTTTGGCGCTGGTCGTTTGCTCTTCGCTGCTGATGCACTTCCGTTGCCCCTTTGGAATGGATGGTTCGGACCAGATGCTGACTCAGATCTTTGGCGCTCTGTTCATCGGCCATCTGAGTGGGTCGGACCTGGGACACAAAGCGGCGCTGTGGTACATTTGCGCGCAGGCCTGCCTCTCCTATTTCACCTCGGGCCTGGCCAAGGCAGTGTCGCCGCACTGGCGCGACGGTAAAGTAATATTCAACATCTTCAATACGCGAACCTATGGATACGAGCCTGCCGCAAGATTGTTGATGAGCAGTCCAGGGGTTACCGGCGTCCTGGGCCGGGGAGCGGTTTTCATGGAGTGCGTTTTCCCGCTCTCCCTCCTGGTGGGATTCCCGGCATGTTTGCTCTTCATCGCCTGGGGAGTCGCATTTCACGCCATGAACGCAGTCGTAATGGGATTGAACTCGTTTTTCTGGTCCTTTGTGGCGACCTACCCCGCGGTTCTCTACTGCTCCATCGCGCTCGGCGCAGTCATTCATAGCGCTATTTGAAAAGGCTATTGCGGACCAGCCAACGCCCGCTGAAGAGCAGCGGGACTCCCTCGCCGTCGAGCATGGAAGTGGGTTCTCCCCCTCGCTTGGCGTGAATGTGTAAGTGCGGCTCGCTAGTGTTCCCGGAATTGCCCACCCGCGCCAGCGGTTGTCCCAGTTCCACGGAATCTCCCGCGTGCACCACAACGCTTTCGTTCATCAAATGAGCCAGGCCAACGTAGATATCTCGCCCATTGCGCCGAAGGATAACGTGATTTCCCGCCGGATGAGAGCGATCCATTTTACCCGGCGCCTGGTCGGGTAACCCGTTCACGACGGCCGTGACCATGCCAGAGCAAGGACTGTATACGGTTTTTCCAAAGATGCAGTAGCGTTCGAGCCTGGCGGGAAAGACGCCCCGCGCACGCGCGCCCCACCAATTCAGCGCCACGATGTCCAGAGCGAATCGTTGCGAGTTCGAAACGTGGTGAGCATTCAACAACTGCGAGGCCCCGCCATGAGCAACGCAGAACAGCGGCCCGCGTAAAGGGAATGCCAGATCAATGGCCGTGTTTGCCCCCGGCCTGCGCAGGCCGAGCACCGCCAGGCACAAAGCCCCACTGAGCACGACGGCGCCCCACCACCACGCTTTTTGACAAGCAACCAGCAAAAGGGCCAGCAGAAGAGCGTATCGCAAATAATAGCTGGCGAGATCCCAGCGAGCTACAAAGAAGAGATAGAGGAAAACAACCACGCCGGCAATGAAGACTGCCGACGACGACAGTCGCCACAGCCCCAAAACAATAAGGAGCGACAGACAATTGAACGCGACCGCGGCACAAGACGACCGTCGAACGTCGATCGGGCGAGGCGCTTTCCTTCGAAACACCGGGCTGCCGCGTTACGCCGCAGCCATCTGGCGCGTGAGAAAACTCTCGATTTCCTGCAACTCATCCTCGCCCAGCCGAAAATCCATCGCGCCGATCACTCCCCTGGCCTGCTCCGCCGAGCGCATTCCCACGATCGCCGCCGTCACCTCCGGCCGCCGCAGCGTCCACGCGATCGCGACCTCGCCCGCGCTGCGCCCATGCCGCTCGCCGATGCGCCGCAATAGGTCGGCCAACTCCAGATTCCGCGAAAGCGCCGGTTCCTGAAACTCTGGCCTTTTGCGGCGATGATCATCGGGCGCGAAATTCGCGACCCGCTCCTTCGTCATCGTGCCCGTCAGAAGTCCGCTCTTCATCGGCGAGTACACGATGACGCCGATGTTGTGCCGCGCGGCGAAAGGAAGGGTTTCCCGCTCGATATCGCGCGCCAGCAAAGAGTAGGGCGGCTGCAGCGATGTAATCGGCGCTATTTTGAGGCAGCGTTCCATGTCTTGCGCATTGAAATTGGAAACGCCGATCCAGCGCGCCTTCCCTTCCTTTTGCAGCTTCGCCATCTCGCTCCAGCCCTCTTCGATTTCCTCTTCGGGCTGCGGCCAGTGGATCTGGTAAAGGTCGATCGCGTCCAACTTGAGACGGCGTAAACTCGCTTCGCACTCGCGTCGCACCGAAGCGGCCTTCAAACTGGCGCTGATCTTGCCTTCGCTATCCCACAGGCGTTCGCATTTCGTGAACACGTACGGTTTCCGCGAGCGCCCTTCGAGCGCGCGGCCCACGACTTCTTCCGAATGCCCCAGCCCGTACACCGCCGCCGTGTCGATCCAGTTCACGCCTGCGTCGAGGGCCGCATGAATCGCCTCGATCGACTGGCGGTCGTCCTGCGGCCCCCATGCGAACGTCCATCCGCCGCCGCCCATCGCCCAGGCTCCCACGCCGATCGGAGTGATATGAAGATCGCTGTTACCGAGCTGTCTCGTTTGCATGTTCCGTTTCCACGTCTACTGTGACGCCGCCATTCAGGATAGATTTCCTGGCCGCCTCGATCACCCGTTCGTTGTAACGGCTATTGGACGGCGTCGCCAGCAGGGCTTCCTCATCAATGCCACGCAGCGCGGCTTGCCGATCTTCCGCCGCTTCGACGCGCAGGCACGCGGCGACCAGAGCCTCGATCGAACGGAAACCGTAGCCCGTGGGCGTGAGGCCCTCGCCCGCCACATCGACGTACTGGAAATAATCCGGGCTCGGCTCCGCATACATGGTCGCGCCCGCGTCCGAGCGTCGATCCGTATAAACGTATTCAAGGCCGCGGTATTGATCGGAGTGCCGCAGCATCGCTCCGCGCTCGCCGTTGGCGCAATAGAGCGTCAGGCCTTGCATATTGGTCCCCGGACCCTCGTCGGGAAAACTCAGCGAATTTTGTACGTTCAGACAGGCGCCGTTGTTCCAGATCACGCGCGCGTCGGTCCATAGAAAACCGTCCTGGCCGTTGGGGAACTTGTCTTTTATTCCGTAAACGCTCACCTTGGCCGGCAGCAGTCCGGTGATGAAGTGCGCCAGATCGATATAATGGCAGCCTACGTAAGTGAAAGCGTCGGAATTTTCAACCGTGCACCAGTTCTGAAAATTCGAGTCGCGATAGTACCACTTTTCCATCAGGCATGCGGTTCCGAGGCGAAACGCGCCGAAACGGCCTTGACGGTACGCGCGCCGGGCGATCAGGCTACGTGGATCGAAACGCTTGTGGTATTCGATTCCTACGAAGAGCCCGCGCCGGCGCGCCTCCTTTTCAATCGCGATCGAATCGGCCGCGCGCAGTACCAGAGGCTTGACACAAATCACGTGATGTCCCGCCTCCAGCGCTCGCATTATGGCTTCGAAATGAAGCGGATCGGGCAATGCGACGATGGCAATACTTCCCGCTGGCATCTCCGCCAAAGCTTCCCCATACGGCTTCAGGAAAGCGCGGAAATGCTCACTCGGGAATGCCTGCCGTATAATTGCCGACCCGGCCAGCGCCGCGAGCGTGCTCTCGCGCCGCGCGCAGACCGTAATCTCTCCCACGATGCTCGAGCGGCGAAGCTGGTATAACGACGGCAGGATCTGATCGTGTACGATCATCCCGCCGCCGACGACGGTGACGGCAATCGCCATCAGCCCACGGCCGCCCGCGGGGCGCGAAGCGCCTCCCCGAATGCTTCTTCCAGTACGCCCGCGCTTTCCAAAATCGCTTCCTCCGTGATCGTCAGCGGCGGCGCAATCTTGACCGTTCCCCCGCCCGGTCCCACCGGCGAGAACATCAATACGCCCTTCTCCCAACACAGCCGCACGATGTCCCACGCCAGATCGCCGTCCGGCTTGTTCGTCCCGGCATGCACGCAGCAGACGCCCGCCACCAGCCCTTTTCCGTATACGACGCCGATTTGGGGATGACGCGCTTTGATCTCGCTCAGCCGGCGATGCAGCGTTGCGCCCGTCTCCCTCGCGCGCGCCGCCAGATTCTCGCCAACGATGATGTCGATCGACGCCAGCGCCGCCGCGCAGCACACCGGATTTCCCGTGTGCGTGGAGGTCATGGTCCCGGGCGCCGGCAGATCCATCAGATCGGCCCTCCCGGCGACCGCGGCGAGTGGAAGCGAGCTGCTGATTCCTTTGCCGAACGTAGCCAGGTCCGGCGTAATGCCGTAATGCTCAAACCCGAACATCGTGCCCGTACGCCCAAACCCGGCCTGCACTTCATCGCACACCAACACGACGTTGTGCCCGCTGCACCATTGGCGCAGCGATTGCATGAACTCGACCGGCGCGAAGGCCGCCGTCCCGCCTTGATACGTTTCGAGAATCACGCCGGCGACGTTGCGCTGCTCAATCCCCTGCTCCCCGAGATTGCGGAGAAACGCCTCGAAGGAAGTATCCGTATTCCGGAAACCGTCGGGAAACGGCGCCTGCACGAACCCGCGATCCAGGTTGACGATCCAATCCTTCAGCGCTGGGATACCTCCGGCCTGCTGCGCCCCCAGCGTGCGGCCGTGAAAGGAATCGGCGAACGAAACGATGACGTGCTTGGCGCGTCCACCCGCCTTCAGACCGTGCGTGCGGCATAGCTTGATGGCGCACTCGACCGCTTCGGAGCCCGTGGTCAGCAGAAAAATTTTCTTCAGCGGTTCCGGCATCAGACCCGAAAGCCGCTCCACCAGCCGCGCGCGAATCTCGCTCGGGAAACAATAGTTGGTCAGAAGATGGGACGAGGCCTGCCGGATAATCGCATCGACGATTTCCTGCCGCCCGTGCCCAGCATTCGTGATCAGAACGCCGGAGGACCAGTCGATCCAGCAGTTGCCGTAGGGATCGTGGACCTGAAAGCCCTCGGCGCGGTCCCAGATCACCGGCGGCTGACCCTGCATCGCGAGCGGCTCGTAGCGCTTCAGGCGCTCAAGCAACGACAGCGATCCGGGCGCGGGTAGCTCCGTCATAATCCTCCGCAGCGAAGTTTCGACGCGAGCGACCGGGCGGGGCTTCAGTTCGAATACGTGCGTCATTCGTATATTCTCGCGTATATTCTCGCATCACTCCAATCCGCCTCGCCGCCCCTCAGAATTGCCCAACGGAAGATGAGCATGAAATTGGGGAAGTGTGCGGGGCGGTTTCCAACGCAAGATGAGCATGAAAAGGAAAGAATGGGGTAGGCGGTGGCGCGGCGGGGTGCAAGTGCGCATGCGGAATGCCGAGAGCCTAAGCCAGGAAGAGATCCGTGACTTTCTCAAGTCGAGCCAAACGATCGAGTGGCGAGGTGCGGGCGAAGCGAAAAGTACGCCTGGGTGGAGCGGGTGTTGGGAGCGCAGAACTATGGCGAGTTGGGCAAGCGAGAGCGGGGTGTGGTGCGAGCCTATGTGGAAAAGGTGACGGGAATGAGCGTGTACAACGACGCGATTGATCCGGGCGTTTCTCGACCACAAAGGTGGTGAGGGCTGCGCCGTACCAACGGCGCCGCTTCACATTCCGGTACACGCCCGAGGACATGGCGCTGCTGGCGGAGGTGGACCGTGCGCACGAGCGGTTGAGCGGGCCGGCCACGCGCCGCATTCTGCAGCGCGAGTACGAGCAGCACGGCAACAGGCAATACGAGCGGCTGGCGAAGATCAGCGTGGGGCCTTGTACAACCTGCGAGCCGGCGCGCGCTATCGCAATTAGGCTGCGGGTTCGAGGGCCCGCGGTCCACCGCGATCGGCATCGGCGAGCGGCGCAGGCCCGAGCCGCACGGCCGCCCCGGGGGTGTATCAGATCAATGCCGTAGACACGGTGATGCAATGGCAAGTGGTGGGTTGCGCGAGCAAGATCAGCGAAGCCTACGTGTTGCCCGTGCTCACAGCGGTGCTGGCGCAGTTTCCCTTCACGGTATTCGGGTTTCACGTCGACAACGGCTCGGAATACATCAATCATCGCGTGGCGAAAAAGTTGCAGAAGCTGCACGCGGAGTTCACCAAGTGCCGAGCCTGCCGCAGTCAGGACAACGCGCTGGCGGAAGGTTAAGAAAGGCGCGATAATTCGCAAACTGATCGGCTACGGATACATCGCGGGCGAGCATGCCGACGCGATCGGGAAGTTTTATGCGCAGCACTTAAATCCGTATCTGAATTTTCACCGGCCCTGCGGTTTTGCCACGGATAGCCTGGACGAGCACGGCGAAGGCCGGCGCCAATACAAGATTGAACATTATCTGACGCCATTGGAGAAGCTGAAGTCGTTGGAACGGCCCGAGCAACACGCCGGGCCTGAGCTTGGGGGAGTTGGAACGAGAGGCGCTGGCGGTAAGCGATACCGAGTGCGCACGCAAGATGAACCCCGCCAAGTCGCGGCTGCTGCGGCACTGCAAAGTACAGGCTCTGGTTCCACAACCGTGCCGATACGGAACCGGAGGCCATGGAAATGCCGGGGCCCGCAGCGCTCAGCGCGCCAACGAGCTCCGCGAGCGCATCGCTTGCCTCTACGCGAGAGGCTTGTCGAAAACAGCTCGGTCATACCGGGCCACATTCTCCTCAATGCCTCTCGCCGGCTCGGCTATGAAAGCGGAACGGCTGTCATACGCGCTCCCACGATCTGGTAACGATCTTTGACGTTCGACGGCTTCCTTCCGCAGGAGCATTGCGTTAGAGGACACGCCACGCGTAGTCTTGCGGCGGCCCCGGATTTGGGCCCTCCCTTTCCTGTGATTTCAATATCGCGCCCCAGCAACAACAGATAGCGAATTCAGCGCTCTATCGAGAAGCCCGAGAGCTTGCCCTGCTTGAGAGCAGAGATCTTCGGTTGATCGATTGCGAGAGCTGCCGCGGCTTGGATCTGTGTCATTCGCCGTCGCTGAATCTCCGCGATGATCTTCGTTGCCAGCTCGGCCTTCGCCAACAGATCATCTGCCTTTGGAGGTTCAGATCTGCGAAGACGTTCCCGGAACTCGGTGTTGATTCTCGATTACGCATCTTCAGTTTCCTCTCTTCCTGGCCAGCTTACGAGCAAGCTGGAGCCGCTGTCGGATCAGATCCAATTCTCCTTGCGGAGTCGCGCTTCCAGAAGTTGCCTTCTTCTGGAAAGCATAAAGCACGTAAACCGCTTCCCCAAAACTGTGCCACGAACACGCACGATACGTCCCACCTGGATCGCCTGCGCGAACCTGCCAGACGGTTTCGGCAAAGCCGTGCAACATCCTCGCGCTTTCATGCTTCTGCCCAATGTGCGCTTGGTACAACGCGAGAGCGAGCTTCTGTCGAACCAGGGCGTGAATCTCATCAGTTCAAGGGAGTCGGCGAGCCAAACCAACTTGCGCGGTTGCTCCGGCTTTTCCCACACTAAAGTCCTGCATGCCAAAACTGGCATAAAACGGCGGAGCGATATGTCCAAAACCCGCGCTTGCACCCTCTTCCTGTCACGTCGGAGGTCGCGGGTTCGAGCCCCGTCGTCCCCGCCATTTCTTTAAATTAGTTACAAGCCTTCATGATGGGTAGTTCCAGGCGCATTTCTCGAAATCCGCGACCGAAGGCGTGGTTCCAGCGAAATCGTCAGGGATAGAGCGGCAGCAGCGCTAGAATCAACGGCTTCACAGAGAGCAGATGCAGTGGATGCGTAAAGACGCCGGGAAGATCATAGCGTCGAACGCGTCTGCAGCCTGCTATGAAATTTGTATGTGAACGATCCCGCGATGCCGTCGTTGCCCCTGTCATCGAGAAAGCGGAAAGCCGAGCTTCTGGCTAACCCATCGTGTGGTTGCGCACAAACGGGCCAGCCAAGCCAGTATCGCGCTAAAATTGCAGTAATGCGGTTATCAGTTACCGCAATCCTTTTGCCGTGGATTGCGCCTGCCTTTGCGGCGTCCAATCCCGTCAGCTTCTCGAAGCAGGTCGAGCCGCTTCTCGAAGAGCGCTGCGGGATGTGCCACTCAGCCGATTCGCGGACCAGTAATTTCGAGGTGAGCAGCGTCGCGGCGCTGCTAAAGGGAGGCAAGAAAGCCGGGGGCGCGGTCATCCCGGGCAACGCCGAGACGAGTCCGCTGCTGCAATATGTCACGGGCAAGCGGCAGCCGCAGATGCCCAAAGGCATGACGCCCTTGAGCGTCGCGGAAATCGCGACGATACGCGATTGGATCGCGGCGGGCGCTGTGGACGACACGGCAGAAACAACCTCGGCCGTCCCAGCCGTGACCGGCCATCACCTGAGGAACTCCGACGCATTGTTGAACGCCGCTGTGTTCAGCGCCAACCCGGAGGAATTAATGATCCTGCGGCGGAGTGTGCGCCTGGCGTACGTGCCCAAGCCGTCCGAACCTCCCCGCGCGGATGCGGCCTATGCGAACCCGATCGATCAATTCATTCTCGCCAAGTGGCAGCAGGCCGGCCTCAAGGAAGCGACGAAACGGCCCGCTCTCTCGAGCGATGCCGAATTTCTGCGGCGCGTCTATCTGGACGTCATCGGCGTTATTCCAACGGTCGAGGAAGCGAAGCGCTTTTTGAACGATCCAGCGCCGGACAAACGCGTCAAATTGATCGATGCGCTGTTGGCGCGCAACGCCGATTATGCCGCCAACTGGACGCCGTTTTGGGAAGAGGCGCTGGCCAGCTCCGATACCGGCGTGGTGGGCGGGATCGTGCGCCACGGCGATTATCAGAAATGGATTTATCAGAGCTTCGTCTCGAACAAGCCGTACGACATCATGGCGGCGGAGTTGATCGATCCCACGATGCCCGGCTATCAGAATCCGATCCCACAGAAAATGGATGGCGATTTTTTCGCATATCCCTCATTCGTTCTGAACGCCGATCATTTGCAGACGGTACAAACAGCCGCCAATACCGCCCAGGTCTTCCTCGGGACGGGCATGAAATGCGCCAGTTGTCATAACCATTTTCTGAATCGCGAATGGCCCCAGACGCGCTTCCTGGCATTCGCGAGTCTGTTCGCGAAGAAGGACCTGGAGGTGATCCGCTGCGAGGCGCGAACGGGAAAATTCGTGAAAGCGAAGTTTCCGTTCGATCTTCCCGATGCGCCCGCGAACGTGCCCGCCGACATCACATCGCGTCTGCACCGCGTGGCGCAGTTGCTGACCGATCCGACGGACGAGCGCTTCTCGAAAACGATCGTCAACCGATTGTGGAAGCGCTATATGGGCCTGGGCCTGTTCGAGCCGGTGGACGATTTTCGCGCCGACCAGCCGCCCAGCCATCCCGAACTGCTCGACTGGCTGGCGTACGATTTCATGCAGCACGGCTACGATTTGAAGCACACCGTCCGCTTGATCCTGACCAGCCGGACTTATCAGCTCCAGTACGATCCGAATCTGGAAGATCATTTCGATCTCGCGAAGCCGTCGGCGCCGCGATACTTCCGTTCGCCCTCATTGCGGCGGCTTACGGCGGAGCAACTGCTTGACAGCATTCAGGTAGCGGCGACGCAGCGGCTCGATCCGCGGGCGAGGACGTATTTGCAGCGCCAGTCGACGGATTTGACGCGCGCGCTGGGGCGACCGGCGGCGCGCAACGAGGTCAGCACGGGGCGGCCGGACGATGTCGCGGTGGTACAGGCCTTGGAGCTTTTGAACGGACAGGAATTTCACGACCGCGTGTACGGCGCGGAGATTTTGAAACAGAATCCGACGGTGGAGCGGCTATACTGGGCCGTCTTCAGCCGCGCTCCCACATCGCAGGAATTGAAGCTGGGCGAGGATTTTCTGAACGGCAATTCCGGCGCGGAAGCGCGTGGAGACATGCTGTGGGCTCTCTTTGCCAGTCCGGGATTTACTTACGTCAACTGAGGTGATGAAGATGCCGCTGAGCCGCCGTGAATTCATTGCCGCCGGAATCGCCGCTACGGAATTGGGGCGCGCCGGCGAGGCCCAGAAGAAGATCGCGCCGAAAGCCGATTCGATCATTTACATCTGGCTTCCCGGCGGGATGGCGCAGACCGACCTGTGGGATCCCAAGAAATTTACGCCCTATCAAGCCGGCATGAAAGGGAGCGAACTGCTGGGGACCTGCGACAAAATTCCCACCTCGGCCGATGGCATTTTTCTGGGCCAGGGACTCGAGAATATCGCGGGGGTGATGAACAAGGGCGCGATCCTGCGCACGCTGGCGAGCGAAACAAAATTCGGAGCTGTGCATTTGAAGGCGCAATATTACGCCAACACTGGGTACCTGTTCCCATCGGGCGTGAAGGCGCCGAGCATCGGCTCGATCGTCGGTCGCACGCTCGGACGGCGCAATCCGCGCATTCCCCCGTATATTTATATCGGCCGCGACGTCGATACCAGCGACGAAGAGAAGCTTTTCATCAGCGAATACATCGGGCCGGGCTTCTACGGCGTCAACTACGCGCCGTTCATGATTCCGGAGCCGTCCAAAGGTTTGTCGACGCTGAACGCGGCGGCGGGGATGAGCATGGAGCGGCTCGACCGCAGGCAGAAATATCTGGAAACTGTGGCGGGGGTGTCGCAGAAAGAGCTGCTCGAAGCGGGCAAGGCGAGCGACTACATGAAGGTGATGGAAGACGCGCGCGCCATGATGGATTCTCCGGTGAAGCGCGCCTTCGATTACGCCAAGGAAGAGAAGCCCGCGGTCGTGGCGGAGTACGAGCCGCAGATCGGGGAAAAAGATTTGCTCGATCAGTCTTATTATTACGGGAGCCGCTTCGGCCATGGGCTACTGCTGGCGCGGCGATTGGTCGAAGCCGGGGCGCGGTTCATCCAGGTGGAGTATCAATACGGACCCTTCAAGGGGTTCGACATGCACGAGAGCGGGCAGCGGCGCATGGTCGAGATGAAGAAGCAGGTAGACAGGCCCATCGCGCGGCTGATTAAGGATCTTGACGAACGCGGGCTGCTCGATCGCACGCTGGTCGTGATCGCATCGGAATTCGGGCGCACCATCGCTTCGGCGCCGGCGGCGGGCAAAGAACCCGACGGTTTCGCGGAGCGCAACACGGGCGAGAATCTTGTTGTCGAAAACGAAAAAATGTACGGGTTCCACGGCCACTTCAGCAGTTGCATGTCGATGCTGTTTTTCGGTGGAGGATTTAAGAAAGGCTTCGTTTACGGCAAGACGGCGGAGCGTCATCCGATGGAGCCGGTCGAGAATCCCGTCCCGCTGATCGACGCGTATGCAACGATTTTCAGGGCGTTGGGATTCGCGGCGGATACCAACTACGTCACGGAAGGCCGCCCGTTTTACGTGACCAATAATGGTAAAGGGAAAGCTGTAGAAGCGCTATTAGCTTAGTTCAGCGGCAATTCACTGGTCCGCGGCGCCGCGAAACCACGCACGGCAACACGCACGCGGTTACGATAGCAGGAGATGACCACCCCTCCTTTGGCGGCAGAGCCTATCGAGCGCATCCAATGCCAGTGGTGCCAGAGCATGAATCCGAAAAACGCTCTGACGTGCCAAGCCTGCGGAGCGCCGCTCGACATCCGTAATCTCGTAAGCGAATCCGGGTGGCGGGAAGCGCCGCGCATCCGCGACATGACCGAGATTCATTTCAGCTCCAGCACCTGCCAGGTCGAAGGCGAGATCGTGCCGGTCGCCGAGATCAATCTCGGGGCGAATGACGCCATCTTTTTCGAGCATCACGTCATGCTGTGGAAGGACGAAGCGGTTGCGATGAACGTGATGCAACTTTCCGGCGGTCTCAAGCGGGCGTTCGCGGGCATGCCGTTCGTCATCAGCGTCGCGACCGGACCGGGCCGCATCGCCTTTTCGCGCGACGCTACGGGCGAGCTGGTGGTGCTGCCATTGCATCCGGGCATGGAGCTGGACGTCCGCGAGCACGCCTTTTTGCTGGCATCGCATCAGATCAACTATTCGTTCGTGCGCATCAAAGGCCTGGCTAACATTCTCTTCGGAGGGCAGGGCATGTTCATGGACCGCTTCGTAACGGGCGGCGCGCAGGGGCTGGTTATTCTGCACGGTTATGGGAACGTTTTCGAGCGGGTGTTAAAGCCGGGCGAGAGCATCATGCTGGAGCCGGGCGCGTTTCTCTACAAGGATTCTTCCGTGACAATGCAGGTGGAGTTTCAACGCCTGGGCAGCGGATTTTTCGGCGGGACGAATATGAGCCTCGCGAAAATGACGGGGCCGGGTCGCGTGGGCATACAGTCGATGTACGTTCACCATCACACGTCTGATTGAGCAAGAGGGATTGAGCGAAAGGACGCACTAATGTTTTGCACTAGTTGCGGAGCGCAAATTCCCGATGGCGCGAATTTTTGTGTCGCATGCGGGAGCGCGGCGAGGCCCGTCCCGCCGCCTCCGCCGCCACGGCCGCGGGCAGCCGAGCCGCCAGGCTATAGCGCGCCTGCTCCGTTGCCGAACGCGATGGAGGCCTCGCAAAGTGTGCCGCCGGCGTACGCGCCGGCCGCTCCCCAGCCGCACGCGACAAGCGCCTCTTCGAGCGAGACTCCGCGCGCCGCGGTTTCACAATGTCCCTGGTGCGGCGCCGCGCTCGATGCAACGCAGTCGAGCTGCCCTAAATGCGGCGCGGCGGTGAACACGCTTGGAAGCGTCGCTCCAAGCGGCGTGACGCGATCCGGCTGGTCGCAGCTACCGGGGCGGCGCGACATGGCCAAACTGCAGTTCGGCAATTCCTTCTGCCAGATTGAAGGCGCGTACGTTCCGGTTGCGGATTTCAACCTTGCGCTGGGCGACGGAATCTACTTTGCCCATCACGTTTTGCTGTGGAAGGACCCGCAGGTCAACATTACGACAATGGCCCTGAGCGGGGCCTGGAAACGCATGTTCGCGGGCATGCCGCTGATCATGACGCAAGCGCAAGGCCCGGGTCACATCGCCTTTTCCCGTGACGCTCCGGGCGAAACCATCGCTCTTCCGATCCACCCTGGACAAGAGGTCGATGTCCGTGAGCACCTCTTTCTCACCGCGACGAGCAACGTGACCTACGATTGGTTCTCGACCAACATCTGGTTCCGCACGCGGAATGGCAACGACACCGAAACTCATTATCCTATCGGCATGTTCATGGACCGCTTCCGCGCGCAGGGGCCGCCTGGACTGTTGCTGCTTCATGCCGCCGGGAACGTCTTCGTGCGGCAGTTGGGCCCAGGACAAACGATTCTGGTCAAGCCGACGGCGCTGATATTCAAGGATCCCGGCGTTCAGATGCAATTGCACATCGAGCAGCCCAACACTTTCGGTTTCAGCTTCGGTTGGGGATCATGGACCAACCGCTACATCTGGCTGCGGCTATCCGGTCCGGGCCGTGTGGCCGTGCAATCTGTTTTCGAGCGCATCGAGGCCGAATCGAGAAACATCTACGATCTCTCGTACGCGACGCAGGCGCAGTGGTAGCCGCTACTTGGGATTGACCGTGAGGGTAGACTTCGCGTCCACGCGGTCGAATTGCATGGGGAAACTTGTGCCAGCGTAATATGCATTCCACTGGTCCTTATAATGACGCGAGAGGATCTGGCCCGATTCGCCGATGGTCAGGTTGTTCCACGAACCCTCCCAATTCGAAAGATCCGCGATGAAGCGCATGGATGGTCCGAGCCGCGGCGTGGTCTGCTTCACCGTGGTTGACGATCCGCTCATCTCGACGGGTCCGATGTTAAAGAAGCTCCCCAGGACGGGGAGTGCGCCACCCACGGGTTGCTTGATCGTCAACTCGTTGTAGCGCCCCCACTGCCAACGCCGGGCGCTCTCTCCCTGTAGTTTCCTGCCGTCCTCATAAGCGTCGGCGAGCGAGCGGCGCAGCATCTCGTCCATGTCTTTAAACCAGCCACTCCCGCCGTTCTCGACGATATTCTGGACCACCGCGGGGGCCATCTGGATCTCGTAACGATCGCCCTTGCCGGGCGATGCGGCATTCGCGATGACGCTGCGCAGCCGCAGGTAGACGAGTCTGGCGAGCAGCGGCGCGGCGAGGCTTTTTTCCATCTGGCCGTTCCAGCTTCGCAGGGTCTGGACGGCTTCTTTCAAGTCCGGGTCCTTCATCGGCTTACGATCCCAGGCGGCCACGACGCGGCGCGCGAGAAAACGGCAGAACCCGGAGTAAACGTCTTTCTCGACCGCCAGCATCGCCGCCGGCTTCCAGCCCGTGCGCGCCAGGAGAAGATCGCGAATCTGTCTAGAGCGGTAGGGCGGGGCGAAGTTGCCGCTGACGCGGTATGCGTAGCCCGGAGGAAACGGGTTCTGGTTCGCGGTCACGATCATGCCGTCGATTGGGTTATAGAACGCCGGCAATTGATCGAAGGGAATGAAGCCGTCCCATTCGTAATCGCCGGAGCTGCCGTCCACAAGAACGTCGCCATTGAAGTTGTGCCGGACCGGCAGCAGTCCGGTGGCGTGGTATCCGATGTTGCCGTCCACATCCGCGTAGACGAAGTTCTGCCCCGGACCGGGAAACCGTTTGATCGCCGCGGTGAACTCGCCCCAGTTAACGGCGCGGTCGATATCGAGAAATGGGAACTGAAACGATCCCGGCTCGGCGGCGGTCCAGCGTAGCGACAAGTAGCGGCCGCGATCTGAAACCATGATGGGACCGTGGCGCGTGACCCATTGATCGAACGGTTCACCGGCGCGCCCCTTCACCGCGATCACATCGTGTTCGAGACGCGCCTGTTCGAGCGCTCCGCGAAACAAATATCTGCCGGTGCGGGGATCGAACCTTTCGACGTAGAGATCCTCCACATCGAAGCCCAGGTTCGTCACGCCCCACGCGATCCGCCGGTTATGGCCGATAATCACGCAGGGTACGCCCGGCAGAGAGACACCCGTGACATCCAGGCCGGCGGCTTTCAGGTGGACTTGGTACCAGGTTGCTGGAGCGCTGTAATCGAGGTGCGGGTCATTTGCCAGAATCGGTTTTCCGCTCGCCGTACGCGCGCCGGAAATGGCCCAGGCATTCGATCCCGGCTGAATCTCACGGCCGCTTCGAGCGGGAAACAGAGCGTTGACTTTCGCGGCATCGCCGCCCGCCAGCAAATTCTGCTTCTGGATTTCGTCCGGCCACGTAGTCGTCAGGTTACGGTACATTTGCAGCCCGGCGAGGATGGAATCGACCTCGCTCCACGGCCGCGGCTGATACCCAAGAAGGGTGAATTCCAGGGGCAGATTCCCGCGATGCGTCTCGATGAAATAGTTGACGCCGCGTGCGTAGGCGGCCAGCACGGCGCGATCGGCCGCGGGCAGAGTGCGAGTCTGCTCTTCGGCCATGCGGCGCATGCGGAGACGCTTCGATTCGCGGTCCGCTTCAATGGTTGACGGGCCGATGACCTCGGACAGGTCGCCGGCCGCGAGGCGCCGCAGGGCATCCATTTGCCACAGCCGGTCCTGCGCCGTTACGAAGCCTTGCAGAAAGAGCGCATCCTCCCAACTCGCGGCCGTGATGTGGGGAACACCTAGCGCGTCGCGAACAACGGAGGCACGCCGCGAAATTGGCGCGGCGATGCTGCCCGATACCCGCGCCAGCGGACGCCATGCGATCCAATACACCACAAAAAGACCGCACAAGAGCAGAACCGCTATGCTCAAGTTGATGTATTTCAGAACTTTGCTGGAATGCACTCTCGAATGAATTCTAACCCATGCGATTTCACTGAACCGGCGCGCGACGCGCTCTAAATGGGCTACCGTTTCCTCGTCTTGATCGCCATTCTAGCGGCGAACGGATTTTTTGCGGCGGCCGAAGTGGCGCTCGTCTCGGTTCGCCGCAGCCGCCTGCGGGCACTCGCCGAGGGGGGAGACGCGCCCGCTCAGACGGCTCTGAATCTTCTGGCGAATCCGAGCCGCCTGTTGTCGGTGACGCAGGTCGGCGTGACGCTGGCGAGTCTGGGTCTGGGGTGGGCGGGCGAAGGGACCGTCTTCAATCTGATCGAGAGGCTTCTCGGACCGCATGTGCCGGCGCAATGGAATCCGATCCTGCACGGCGTCAGCTTCGTGCTGGCGTTTTCGATCATCAGCTATGCTCACGTCGTGCTCGGCGAAGTGGTTCCAAAAAATCTGGCGCTCGAAAAGGCGGATCGTCTGGCGACACTGGTAGCGCCCGCGCTGCTCCTTTTCTCGAGAATCATGGCGCCCTTCGTGTGGGTGGCGGAGCACACCACGGCGGCTATCTCGCGCTCGCTCGGCTTGCGGGGCGATCACGCCGGGGGTGGGCACTCGACCGAAGAGATCAAGTTCATTGTCTCCTCCAGCCGCACCGAAGGACACCTGCACAAGTTCGAGGAAGACGCCATCGAAGCGCTGCTCGATCTACAAGATTATTCCGCCCGTGAGATCATGGTGCCGCGCAACCAGATCGTCTCGGTGGGCGTGGACGCGTCGCTGGATCAGGTGTTGAGGGTGATGCGGGAACACCAGTATTCGCGGGTGCCGGTGTGGGAGGGTGGACCCGAGCACATTATAGGCTATGTGCATTACAAGGATTTGATGCGCATTTGGGAGGAGCGCAGGGTCGCGAACGAGAGAAAGCGGGTTTTGCGTCCTTTCCGGCTGCAGCGCGTGCTGCGCAAGCCGCTCGTGGCGCCGGAAACCAAGCCCTTGAACGAGCTGATTGACGAGTTTCGCAATACCCATATTCACATGGCGATGGTCGTGGACGAGTTTGGGACCATCGCGGGCGTGGTCACGCTGGAGGACGTTCTGGAGCAGATTTTCGGCGAGATCGGCGACGAGCACGACGTGAAGCGGCCGGCTCCCAAGGCGGGGACGCCGGTGCTCGAGCTGGACGGCAGTACGACTATCCGCGACCTCGACACTCAATACGGCCTGGAACTGCCGGCGGAAGCCGGGTTTGAGACGCTCGCGGGATTTCTGCTGTTCCAGTTGGGCTACATTCCAACGCCCGGCGAACAGCTCGATCACGGCGGCCGCAGGTTCACGGTGCTGCAATTGGATCGCAACCGCATCGCGCGCGTGCGGATTGAGAGATTACCCGAGCCGGCGGAGCGCGTGGACAGTGCCGGATAGCTTGACGCCGAAACGCGGTATATCGGACTGGAGAATGGCAAAGAGTCGGCTGTCTCGCTAACTGACCCGCACTGCAACCTCGGGCAGCCATCAGCGGGTTTGCCGCTCGTCGCGCTCGGCGCGGGCGAAGTTCATCGGGCGCGCGACAGCAAGCTGCGATGCGAACCGATCCCGGGCGCATGAGCGGGGGACGCTAAAATGAGCCTTGTTCTATCTGGATGACGGGGGCGTCTACCGCGCCGAATCGCTTGAGCGCTTTCCATGGCTGGAACACGGGTTTGGAACGCGATCGAGCACGGCGTGGCCGGAGCAGTCCCGGCTCGTCACGCCCAAACAGGTCCATTCCAGCCGTGTACTCGTGATTCCGACGGGGGTTCGGACCGGAGCGCCCGTCCGGCTGGGCGAGGCCGATGCCCTGATTTCGTTGCAACCCGATGTTCTGGCGGGAATTCGGACGGCCGACTGTCTGCCCATCCTGGTGGCCGATCAAGAGTCGCGGATGTGCGCGGCAATCCACGCGGGGTGGCGCGGGACCACCGCCGGGATTGCAGCCGAAGCGGTGCGCGCCATGTCAGAGCTGGGGGCCAAGGCGGAAGATATGTGGGTCGCGGTGGGGCCTGGGATCGGACCATGCTGCTTTGAAGTGGGTCCCGAAGTGGCAACGCAGTTCCAGGCGATCTTCCCGGAAAGGGTTGATTTGAACCACCAGGTGGGCAAAACCACCGTCGATCTGGCGGAAGCAAACCGGCGGCAATTTGTCGCCGCAGGCGTGCCAAAAGATCACATCGAGATGTGCGGATTATGCACGGCGTGCCGGGCGGCGGAGTTTTTCTCCTACCGGCGCGAGCGGGAAGGGGCGGGGCGGATGATCTCGGCTATTGGACGGCGTTTATAAAAACACAAAAGGCGCGGGAACGAGCCCACGCCTCTGGTGGAAACTACGGGAAAAGACGCCGCTCTCAAGCGGCGTTCACGAGGAGATCGTCGAGACTGTCGATTCCTTCTTCCTGATTCCTATCTGCGATTTCCTGGCAGGCAATGCAGAATGGAGCCCAAGGCACCGCGTTCAGGCGCTTGGGGTTGATGTCTTCCTCGCAGTGCAGGCAGACACCGAAATTGCCTTCTTCGATCCGTCGCAGCGCCGCTCGCACGTTGCGCAACAGGTTGGACTCCCTGTCGAGGTTGCGAATCGCAAGTTCACGTTCGGCCGCGTTTTGAACTTCGTCTAGCGCGTCCGGACTCTTTTCAATGGTGATGCCGTCCCGGTTTCGCAGCACCTGAGCGAGCTCGGCCTGCTTGGTTTCCAGGATCTCTCGATATTTGTTTAGTTCGGTCTTCGTCATTGGTGTAACTCTCCTTCTTATCAATCAGATATCTATCGGTTCGTATTATTGCAAAGTGGTTTAGACGCGTTCCGCGCCGAAAAGGTTATGCGCGCCAGACTTTTTAACAAACTATAATGAAGTCTGAAGTTTAGCAGGGCTGAACGACCCGGGCCGCCCCACGCGTCCGATGACTCGGCTCCAGAAATCATACCACACTCCGTCAGCAATTCAAGTGCCAGGGCCAAATTTGCTTTCTGCGGCTCACGCTTTCAAAGTCTCGCGCCTGACCTCTGATTCTCATCGACTTCGAAAGCGAAAAACATTACAGCGCTCCGGCCTCTCGCGTTTCGCCGCTGTCCCCTTTCTCGCGCCGCCAAAATTGCTGGCCAACGCAGGTAAGAATTTCTGCCGCGGACCAGCGCACACTTTCAATCTGATGCGCTAACGGTCTAATGCGATGCAGGCGCTCAACGGCTTAAACGTATGGTGCGTCCAAGCCCGCGGGACTCTCAGTTTTTGTTTGGGGAAATTGGCGCCGGAGCGGCTGGTTTGCCGCTCTGCCGGCGCTGTTCGCGCATTCCTTCGAGCATGCTCTCGAGCGCCGGTTCCGGGATGGCGAGATGCATGGTCATGATGTTCTCGCGCGATTCCGCCTGGAGCGAATCGAGAAGCGTGGAGACTTGGGCGGCCGTAGTGTCCTTCTGGCGGTTGGTCTGGATCAGGCCCGCCAGAAATTTCACCACGTCGACCAACGCGGCGGCGTCCTGGGGAGACTTCATGATGGCTTCAACGGAAAGCTCCATGGTGGAACCAAACTTTAACCCACCGCTGGCCTGCTGGATCGACCCGAGCAGGTTGCCTTTCATTGCGCCTGCGAGGTTGGCATCCGGCATGGCGCCGGCGAAGGCGGAAAGCGGGACGACGGTGCTGAACCAGAAATCGTTCCGGGCACTCACCTCGCCGACTTTGCGAAAAAGGCTGGCCGCCATGCTCGCGGACGCAGCGGCTTGAGCCTTGCGCCGCGCGATGGCCGCTTCGACCTCCGGCAATTCGCCAATTACCACGGTCGATGAATCGAGGAACGCGACTGCCACGTGCGGGTCGATGGACGAAATCGGCGCGCCGCTTATGACGTCGATGCCTTTGTAGCGGATGAGCGCACTGCCGCCGGCTCTTGCCGCGGCCGTCACGCGCGCAGGATCGAAGGCGCCTTTTGCGGCCAATAGCCAGTGCGCGGTGGGGGACAGAGCGTCATTCGATGCGATCACGATCTCACGCACGTCGCGGCGCGGGTCGAAACCAGTGGCGGAGACGAATTTCGCGAAATCTGGATCGTCGGGCTGCATGCGCGCAAGCACGTACGCTCCAAACGGCGAAGTCTTGGCCTGGTCCACGTTGGCGCCGGCGATAACCTTCGCGTCCGGCATCATCAGATTCAACAGCGCGGCGTCGGCGGCAAAGGCAGCAGGGGCCAGGACAGCGCACAACAGGCAGTTTCGGATCATAGTTGGCGGAGCAGAATTAAGGACGTATTGCGGAGCTTCTTATTACAAGTTACTGCTTGTTGTACCGCGATGCTGTCCTCGCGTGGAGATATCGGTTATACACTAATTGCTCTGGCTCAGGCGCAAATGCCGCGCGGGGGGCTCGCCTTTCCCGGTACTGCTGGGCCGCTGGCGAATCCGACGAGACGCCGCGCGGCGGTGGAATGAACCAGCGACCGAAGGGAGGCGAGACGATCTTTCCCGCTGACACGAGGCGGGAGAGCGCGAGATGGGCGGTGGCCGGTTGGGGTCCGAAATCTCTTCCTTCAGGCCGGATTTCATTCCACCGTGAACGGCTCCTTCACCTCTGCGGTCTGTTTTCCCAAATCGTCTTTTACCGTTACGATCAGCGTGTAGCGAGCCTTGGTCATGTCGGGCGGTACGCTCAAGCTCACGACGCCGGGCTGGTAGCGCTGCGGATAGAAGGATTTCGTATCGACCTCCGCCGCGTGAGGCTGCGAATAGCCGACCGCGCCATCGGGGCCGGCCACGGCGACGCCATATTCAACATCGAGCCGGTTCTCAGGTCCGAACTTGTAGCCGGTGATGTCGAACTTCGCCCACAGAGTGTCGCCGGGGCGGTAGGCCGCGATTGCGAGCGGATTCTTGTCGTCTTCGGAACGCAGGAAACGAAAATTGCGAACCACCAGAGTATCGCTGGGCGCGACGGCGCGCCCCTCGACGCGAAGCGGAATCTCGGCGGCCGTTTCCGTCTTCCCGACGCGATCCCAGAGCTTGACCGAGATCTTATAATCGCCCGATTCGGCCAGGGGCGGAATTCCGAACTCATAGCGGACCTTGGGCAGCCAGTCGCGATCCTCTTGCGAAACCTTGGTTCCGACCGAACCCACATTCGGCCGGTCGATCAACACTCCGCTTCCGTCGCGCACGTCTATTTCATAAGCCACGTCGATGGACTTCGCTTCATCCGCTCCTCCGCTGCGTTTGTAGCCGGAGACCTGAAAACTGAAAAAGACCAGCTCGCCGGGGTGGTAGCGGTAATCGGCCGGGATGGGAGGCCCGTCGTCGCTCTCGTGCAGCATCGGTCTCAGAATGACGAGCGTGTTCTCGCTTGCGAATGCGGCCAGCGCCAGCGCACATGAAACTAGCCACAAAAAAGAACCAAACCGCGGCACTGCGTACACCTGCTCCGATTGTAGCCGCGCGCCTGCTACTGTGGATGAAACAGGAAACAGCCGATGTTTGCGCGAAGCCTGGCTCTCGCCCTTCTTCTTTCCGTTTACCCCATCCACGGGCAGACCGAGCATCCTCTCACGGGACGTCATATCGCGCCCGTTATGGGCGCCGCCGGGGCGGATTGGCTCGACCGCTCCGAGCGGGAACGCGAAGAACGGCCCGAGAGAGCGCTCGATCTGATCGGCATCCGGCCCGGCATGACGGTGGCCGATGTCGGGGCCGGCACCGGCTATATGACGCTGCGCATGGCCCGGCGCGTGGGCCCGGACGGCAAGGTTTACGCCAACGACATCCAACGGGAAATGCTGGATCGTCTAGCCGAAAACAGTCGCCGCGACAATCTGAGTAATATCGAGACCGTTCTGGGCTCGGAAGGCGATGCCAAGCTTCCGGCCGGCAAGATGGATCTGGTGATCCTGGTGGACGTATACCACGAGTTTTCGCGTCCGGAGGAGATGCTCGAAAGCATCCGCCGCTCGCTGAAACCGGATGGCCGGTTGGTGTTGGTGGAGTACAAGAAAGAAGACCCCTCGGTTCCGATCCGCCCCGAGCACAAGATGAGCCTTCCCGATATCAAGACGGAAGTGGAAGCCGAAGGCTACAAGCTGGACAAGGTGATCGACAGCCTGCCGCGCCAGCACATTGTCATTTTCCGCAAGCTGACGATGTGATTTAGAGCAGGATGCCGACAAATCCGAACTCGGATGAAAACGATTCGAGAACCGCGGGCAGGCGCGCGCCGATACCCAGCTTCGCGATGCCGGCCGTGGCCTGATCGATGACGTCTGGAGCAATGGCTTTGGCGGGCGCGATGCCGTGTCCGAGGGCGTTGATGTAGGCGTTCGATGCCTGGATGACCTCGGCGAGGCTGATCTTGCCGCCGCCTGGGGACTCCGGGGCATGCTGGAAGCGCACGGCGGCGCGGATCTCTTCGGGCAGGTTCCAGCGCGCCAGCGCATCGGCTGCTAGGTCCGTATTCGTGAAGCCGAGGATCTCCAGTTCCCACTCGCTTCGCGAGACCACGCTGCCGGCGCACAGTCGATTGACCTGTTCGTGCTCCTCCGGCAATCCGATGGCGATCAGCAGCCGTCCGAGGTCGTGAAAGAGTCCGGCGGCAAAGGCGCCTTCGGCATACTCCACGGGCGCGGCTTGGGAAATGATGTCGGCGAGAATGGCGGTTGCGACGGAATGCAGATTGAATCGTGCCATGGACCATGCCTGCGGCGTGCGTACCTGGCTCCACATTCGCGTTACCGACATGCCCAGCGTGGCGTTGCGCAGCTTGTTCACGCCCAGCAGGGAAACCGCATGTCGAACGGAGTTGACCGTGGCGCTGCGGCCATAAAGGGCCGAATTCACCAGTTTGAGCACGTTACCTGCAAGAACGGTATCTTTCTCAATCAGTTCCGCGATTTTCGAGAGCGAGACGTTTTCCTGGGCCAGGCTGGCCAGAAGCCGGTTGAGAATGGGAGGGAACGGCGGCAGCTTCCCCAGGCTCCCCAGAGCTTGTTCACGCAGACTTACGGCTGGAACCGGTACGGTCACAACAATCTTATCGGCGCGATACCGGCCGGACTTGAGACTAGCGGCGGAATCCCGGCGCGCGGCGAGCTTGCACCCGCTAGGATGGTCAGGGATGGACAATAGCCCCGCCATCAGCGTCCACGATCTACACAAGGTCTATGGAGCCCACAAGATCCAGGGGTCCAAGGCGGCTGTCGATGGACTCGATCTGGAGGTGCCGCGCGGCTCCTTCTTCGGCTTCCTAGGGCCCAATGGCGCGGGTAAAACGACGACCATCAAAATGCTCATGGGGCTGGCCCAGCCCACCTCCGGCAGCATCGAGCTGCTGGGGTTGCCGATGCCCGAGCGCGCGCTCGAAATCAAGCGCCGCATCGGCGTGGTCCCGGATGAATCGCTGCTCTTCGATCACCTCAGCGGGGCCGAATACCTGGAGTTCGCCGGCCGCATGTATTCGCTCGAGCGCGCCGTGGCGCGCGAACGGACCGCGGAATTGCTGGGATTGTTTCAGCTCGAAGCAGCCGCGGGCAAGCTCATCGGGGAGTATTCGAAGGGCATGCGCAAGCGCGTCGCCATGGCCGCCGCGCTGATCCACCGGCCGGAGCTGTTCCTCATGGACGAGCCGTTCGAGGGAGTGGACGCCGTCGGCGCGCGCCTGATGAAAGATCTGCTGCAAGATCAGGTGCGGCGCGGCGCGACCGTTTTTCTCACCTCGCACGTGCTCGAGGTAGTGGAGCGGCTGTGCGATCGGGTCGCCATCATTCACGACGGCAAGCTGGTCCTGAGCGGGTCCATGGCGGAATTGCGCACCGGATCGGAGACGCTCGAAGATACGTTCGTGCGCGTGGTCGGGGCGGAGCACGCCTCCGAATCGCTGGACTGGCTCTAAATATGGACTGGCTTTAGATGAGCGCGTTATCCGGGTTCGCCTCGCCTTATGCGCGCGCCATCCTGTGGGCGCAATTTCGATCCCTGCGTAATCGCCTCCCGCTTGTAAATAAGCTCGGTCTGGCCTTCACTGCCGCGGCCGGCCTGGCTTGGTACAGCATGTTCGTGGTGCTTGCGATCGTCGCGGGCGTGCTGCTGTCCAATTCCTCGGAAATGGAAACCATCGGAAAAGTGATGCCGGGCGGCCTGATTCTGGTCTTCCTGTACTGGCTCATTATTCCAGTGCTGCTGGCGTCCAAAGGCAGCTCGCTCGATATTCGCAAGCTGCTGGTCTATCCCATTCCCAGCGCTGAGTTTTTCCGCCTGGAGATGCTGCTGCGCTTGACCGCGGCCATCGAAGTTCTGATTGTGATCGCGGGGGCTTTTTTCGGTCTGCTATTCAACTCCGCAGTGCCTTTCTGGGGGCCGTTCGCGCTTCTCGTGTTCGTGCTGTTCACGATGTCCACGGCGCTCGGCTTCCACGACATGCTCGGCAGATTGATGGCCCGCAAAGGCGTGCGCGAGCTCGTGGCGCTGCTTTTTATACTGGTGGCCGCACTTCCGCAGGTTCTCGCTTCACGGCGCAACGTTCCGGGCTCCAAGGGCGGCCGCGGCTTGCAAGCGATCGGCGCGGCGGCATCCTGGATGGGCTGGCCGTGGACCGCCGCGGCGCGGCTTGCCACCGGTCATGCGGACGCACGCGCGGCCGCCATACTGCTGGCGTGGACCGCCGCCGCCTGGATTTTCGGCCGCCGCCAGTTCGAGCGCACGCTACGCTTCGATGCCTCCGCCAGCGGAGCCTCGCCCGCGTTGTCGAGGCGAGCTCGCTGGACCGGATGGTTTTCTACCTGGCCCAATGCGCTGTTTGCGGATCCCCTCGCGGCCATGGTCGAAAAGGAGATCCGCTTCCTAAGCCGTGCTTCCCGCTTTCGCACGCTGTTTGTTATGGGATTTTCTTTCGGCCTGCTGATCTGGTGGCCGCTGGCGTTCGGGCGCCACGGCCAGGATCCGGGCTTCATGGCGCGGAATTACGTCGCGGTGGTCAGCCTTTACGCCGTCCTGCTGCTGAGCGACGCGCTGTTCTGGAACGTGTTCGGCATGGATCGCAGCGCCGCGCAGCTCTATTTTGTCGTCCCCGTCGAGACCACTCGGGTGCTGCTGGCCAAGAACATCGCGGCGCTGTTCTTCATTCTGCTCGAAACGACGATTGCAGCAGTCATCTGCGCCATCGTGAGGCTGCCCATTTCTCCGGCCCAGGTCGCGGAAGCGTATGCGGTGACCTTCGTCGCGACATTATTGCTCGTGTCGATCGGCAATATCACGTCGTTCTACGCGCCGCGCTTCGTCGATCCCACGAAACCGCTTCGCGCCTCCCGCAGCGGCCGCATACAAGCCATGATGTTGATCGTTTATCCGGTCGTCGCCGTCCCGCTAGCGCTGGCCTATTTGGCGCGCTATGCCTTCGATAGCGAAGCCGCTTTTTTCGGAGTCGTCGCGCTCGCCGCGATATTCGGCGTTATTGTGTACCGCCTCGCATTGACATCGGCGGCGCAAATGGCCGCAGCCCGGCGCGAGGAGATCCTTTCGGCGCTCGCGCGCGGCGCGGGGCTGGTTGAAAGCTAGCCAGTTCGAAGCTCAACCACCACTCCGTCGCGGTCGCTGTTTGGCGCCGAGCCGCTCGCGCCGGCAATCGGTCGTCCGCAAACGAGACTATGTCTAACGATCTGCGTTGCCGCAAATACCGCTTTCTGTGCGGTCGCGGCTCGGGATCGGGCCGCTCACGATACCGGCTGCGCCGCCCGGCGGCCGTAGTTGAGCGCGTAAAATTGTTGGTACTCGCCCGACTTCACACGCCGCATCCACTCGCGGTTGTTGCGGTACCACTCGATCGTTTCCGCCAGACCGCTCTCGAAATCGATCAGCGGCCTCCAGCTCGTCTCTTTCATGATCTTCTCGCTCGATAGGGCGTAGCGGCGGTCGTGGGCGGGCCGGTCCGCGACCGATTGCATTAGCTCGCGCGGCTTACCGGTGATTGCGAGGATGCGTTCGACCACCTCTTTGTTGGCGAGGGAGCGATTGCCGCCGATGTTATAGATCTCGCCCGCGCGGCCTTGCTCTAAGCAGCGTCAGGAGCGCGCGGCAGTGGTCTTCAACGTACAACCAGTCGCGCACTTGCAGGCCATCGCCATAGATCGGCAGCGGCTTGTCTTCGAGTGCATTCGAGATCATCAATGGAATCAGTTTTTCAGGAAACTGATACGGCCCATAATTATTCGAAGCGCGGGTCACGATTACCGGCATCTTATACGTCTTGGCGTAAGCCAGCGCCAGAAGGTCCGAGCCGGCCTTGGCGGCCGAATACGGACTGCTGGGGTTTAGCGGATAATTCTCGTCCGCTTCATGAGGCGCATCCAGGCTGCCGTAAACTTCGTCCGTCGATACATGCACGAAGCGCTCGATTCCGCTCGCGCGCGCGGCCTCGAGCAGCGTGAAGGTTCCGCGCAAGTTCGTGTCGAAAACCGGCTGCGGGGAATGGATGCTGCGGTCGACGTGCGATTCCGCCGCGAAATGCACGATCGCGTCCGGCTTCGATTCCGCGAACACGCGGTCGACCGCCGCCCGATCGGCGATGTCGGCCTTCACGAACTCGTAGCGCGGGTGGCGCGAGACGGCCGCGAGGTTTTCGAGATTACCGGCGTAAGTCAGCTTATCGACGTTTACGATCGCGGAGCTCGCCGGAGGGCAGAGCAAGACGGATGAAGGCGGAGCCGATAAAACCGGCGCCCCCCGTTACGAGAATTTTCATCTGGCGTCATTATAGGAGATCGCGGGTATGAGTTCTTCGATGGGCTGTCCTGGGAAGCTCTTCAATTCGCCCGGTTTTAATTTGCCGGTGAGGGAGAGCAATGTCGGAACGAAGCTCAAGCTGTCGTAGGGCCGCTCGATCTCGATGCCTTGCGGGACGCCCGCGCCCGCCAGCATTAAGGTGGAATGCGTGGAAATGCGGAAAAACGAGCCGTGATTCCCGCCGGGGTTGAAATTGCGAGCGTTAAAATTCCAGTGATCGCGGGCGAGTACCAGCAGGTCGGCCTGAACGTTTTTAAGCCGGCGCTGCTCGAAGCGGCGCAGCAGCGCTTCATCGCTCGCGGCCGAACCGTACACGGACGCGGCGTGGGGCGTCGCAAGCTCCTCGTTCAGTCCGATAATGCCGTCCGAGTACGCCGTCTCATGCACCGCGTCCAGCCATTCGCGATCCGTATGCCAGGCCCCTAGCCATGCCTCACGGTCTCCCGTCACTTTCAGTTTCGGATCTTCAAAAATCGCTAGCGGCAGTCCCGCGCGCAGCGGTTGAATTGCGAAGTGCAGTTTCCCCGAACGGTCCTGTGCAAGCCCGCGTACTGGCACATAGCGGAGTTCCAAACCGGATGGCCCGTCGCGCGCCAGAATCAGCGCCTGATCTTCTTCCGATTTATAGATCCACACGCCATCCGCGTTCCCGGCGTCCTCCGGTCCCAGAGCCGCGGCAAGCTGCTCGCGTGGAACGCGAACCGCCACAAAATCGACGACGCGACCGCTCACCCCAGCTTGCACCACGTTGCGCACGCGAATGCCGGATAACAGAGCGAAATAATCCAGGCGCCGGAATCCGGCATTATCATCCGGCGCAATGGCATAGTTTTGAAGATCGTAGATGCTGTTCGAGTCGCCCATGGAGCGCCGCGGTATCAGATCTTCGACGCGCAGCTTCGAAGGATCCAAGTCGGCCGGCTCCAGTCGCAGCAGGCGGCCCAAAACGCGCACGTACTGCGTATAGCCGGAAAGATCCTGCTGACAGGATCGCAGACGTGCGACGACGCGGCGATCTTCGCGCCGCTCCTCCGCGTTCGCGGACGTCTTTTGAATGACTGGCTCCTGATTCTTGACGCTCGTCTCTAAACGCTCCACTTTACGCTTGAGCGCGCCCAATTCTTCGCCAATCTCCGTGATTTCACGCTCCCAAATGGGCCGCCGCTCATCGAGAATCCGAAAAAATCGGCTGCTCGCCGCGACGCGCTCGGCGTCCGGCAAATCCTTGCGCGAGAGCTCTTGCAGGAGGATCTGAAGCTCGTTGAAGTTGTTGTTGCGGAGGTGAATGGAGGCTCGCTCGTTGCCGTCCAGATCGAGCAGCACGGTCGGGTATTGCTCGGCCTGATCCTGCAGATAGAAGGAGTGGGCGCTCGGCGTAGTTACTTCAGCCACGAATGGATCGAGGCCCTTCAGCTTGTATTCGTCGAGCGGATGCCGGTTCGTGATGACGTGGTGGCCCCCGCCCGCGGCGCTATTGAAGAAGTCCACCAGACTGTATCCCTGGCTGTAAACCGCGGGATCGGTGTTCATGCCGTGGTCCGATACGAGAACGAAGATAGTGTCGCGCGCCAGCGGACTACTCTCGATCGCCGCCCACATCCGGCCGGCGAGTCCATCCAGCCGTTTCAAAACCGCATACTGCGTCGCGGGGTCGTTATTGAGGTGCGCCACGTGATCGTAATCGAGGTAGAAGTAATCGAGATACAGCACCTTCGGATCGGCGAGCTTGGCCTCGAGTTCGCGCTCAATCTGCTCGCCTAATCCCGTGCTCACCTCGAAGCCCGATTGCCACTCGTTTAGAAGTTCTCTCGGTTTGCGCGACGTGATGCGGCGCACCAGGCTCTCCTTGAGCGTCCGCCATTCGACCCCACGTTGGTATAACTCGAGCGACTGATACCGCTGCGCGGGCGCGTAGCGATCGATCAGAAGAGGCACGCCCGCCTCGTCGAGAAACTCGACCCCCGGCATGTCGACGTGCTTCGAGCGGGCATAGCTCACGTAAAACTGAAAGGCATTCATGTAATCGTACGGCCGCAGAGTATAGCGGTCGTATTCGACATTTCCATGAATTACGAGATGGCGGCCCGTCTCGAGAAGCGACCAGGAAGGAACCGAAAGGCTGATGCCGCGCACATAGAAGTTGTCTACAATCGCGCCCTGTTGGCGGAAAATGTAATCGATCCACGGAAGGCGGCTCTTGCCGGTGGTGGGATCGCGCTCGCGAACAGTACGGTTCACCAGCCAGCCGGGCAGCCCATCGACTTTCAGGATTACGAGGCGCTTCGGTTGTGGCTGCGACGACGCCGCGTCCAGGCGCCATGAAAAAGCGGCCAGAACTGCTAACAGAAATAGCTGTTTCAAGGAATTATTGCTCTTCTGAAACCAAAGCCACTGCGACGCCCGGAGATTTCGGCGCCGCTCCCGAGCCGATTCTCTGCAAGCATTCGGCGCAGCGCCGGCGCATATCGGAGTCCGATGTTTGAGAGAGCACGCGGCGTACGAGCTGTTCGCTCGGTTGCCGGTAATCGGGGTTCTGCCGCCCGATTTCGGCTATGGCGTCGAGCGACTGCTGCACCTGGTCCATGTTGTAGGCGACCTCGGCCTTGGGCGTCGAGCCGATCACCTGTTCGAGGAAGCGCTTGTTCCAAGCAAAGCGGCGTTGCAGGTCGACATCGGCGAGCAGTTGGGGCGTCATCGGGTCCGTGTGCCGGTAAATCCCCAAACTTGCGATCGAAGCGGTGCGATACCACGCCAGTTGCCCTTTGGTATGGAGAAGGCGGGCCACTTCGGCGGAGCGCGCGCGGGCGAGTTTTTTCGCCAGGCCATCCGGCGACACGGCGTAGGCGCGCAGGGCCGCGTATTGATCCCGGGCCAGTTGCGCCTCGGTCGCCATACTGGCTTCGAAGGGATTCAGGCCCAGCCCGCCGGTGCGGCGCAACAACTCGGCGCGGAGCTTGGGATCGAGCGAGTCATCGAAATACAACGCGTGCCGGAATTGCGCATAGGCGCTTAGCCGCGCTTCGCGGTCCGTGGCGGCCCCGTGCCGCGTGCGCACGAACATCCAGGTTTCCTTGGCGGCGAAATATTCAAGGTTTCCAAACGTAGTGAGTCCCAGGACGCCTGTTAGTGCCTGGTCGGCGGCCCGCTTGGTCATTTCGCGCCGCTTCGCTTTGAACGGCTGGCGGAAATCGGCCAGTAACAGCGGCGCCTTGGGGTAATCGAGACTGTATAGCGCCAGCGGGACCATTTCCGCGGTATGCGACCCCGGCGTGCCCGGCTCGACCCGCTCGCCATCCATATCGAGCGTCCACTGTTCGCGTATAGCCTTTCCACTTTTCGAGCCAGTTCCCTTCGAAGGGATTGCCGATGCCGAGAAACTGCCCATCGAACGCCGGCCGGCCGCTCACGGGATAAGAACGCCGCTCCACCCACAGCAGCGCTTGCGCGGTCTGCCCGAATGTCAGCGTCAAGGGCTCAAAGTATAAGTTGTCTTCTTCCGCTCTCTGCCGCAGCAACTCCCAGTTGTGTTCCCGAAACTCGATCCGGGCGGAGCGCTCCTTTTGGAATGCGCGGGGGAGATAGGAATCGCTGACGAGATCTCCGAACATGCGCGTACTCAGCAGCAGCCGCGCCTGCACGCGCTCCAGTTCCTCGTGCGAAAGCGCGCCGTCTATGTTCTCCCGGTCCGCGTCGGAAAGGGCGCTCAGCGCCTGCCAGACATGCTCATTGCGAAAATCCTCGGCATTGCCCGAGTAGGCGCGCGTGGAAGCCCGCACCGGCATGTCGATGGGATCGAGCAGTTCCGCTTGCATTATGGCGTGGGCCAGCTTGAACCATGTGCCGCGTCCGCCCGAGCCCATGTCCAGGATCGGGGCGGGCGTGGAATTTTCGCGGCGGTGCGGCGAACCGGCTCTCATATAGAAGAACGGCAGCCCCGCCACTACACGCTGTAAAATCGTCGGCCGCGCGTAGCTCAAAACCCAAACGTTGCGGAGAGCGTCGTTGGTCGGGTCGGAATCCCCCAACGTGTCTACCAGAATACTAACCAGCGGAAAGTCCCCGCCTCCGTTTGGAAGTACGCCGATAAACGTGTCGATTTCAGCGCCGCCCGGCACCTGCACCCTTTCAACGCGTAGACGCGATGTCGTGTCGCGCGTAGAGAGCTCCGCCCCGTTGGCACGGGGTGACAAGCCTAATATTAATAGTCCAAGCGCAGTCGCGATCAGAAAACGCATGAATCCACCGCCCACCTCTCTGTGTGATGGATGGTAATCTTTCATATCGGCGGCTGCTCCGCTGCGGTTCATAGCTCCGTCGAAAAAGAAGGCAACTCTGCCGCCATTGTGTTAGACTCCGTTCCTTGAACGTTGGCTGGGTCGATTACCTTCTTTTAACTCTTTACTTCGCGTTCGTCCTTGGCATCGGATGGGTAGTCAAGCGCCGCGTCTCGACCAGCGAGGATTTCCTCACGTCCGGCCGTTCCGTTCCCGTTTGGATCACCAGTCTCGCTTTCATCGCCGCCAATCTCGGCGCCCAGGAAGTCATCGGGATGTGCGCCTCGGGGGCCAAGTACGGCATCATGACGGCCCATTTCTACTGGATCGGCGCCATTCCGGCGATGCTCTTCGTAGGAATTTTCATGATGCCATTCTATTACGGCAGCAAGGCGCGCAGCGTTCCCGAATATTTAAAACTGCGCTTCGACGAGAAAACGCGAGCGCTCAACGCCATCACGTTCGCGGCGATGACTGTCTTCTCCTCTGGAATTTCGATGTACGCATTGGGCATTTTGTTTCAACTCGTGCTGGGATGGAGCTTCACCCAATCCGTATTGCTTTCGGCGGCGATTGTCCTGGTCTATACGTTCCTGGGCGGGCTCACCAGCGCTATCTACAACGAAGTCCTGCAGTTCTTTCTCATCGTGCTCGGCTTCGCGCCGCTCGCCATTCTTGCCGTCAGCCGCGCCGGCGGCTGGTCCGGCATCTCCTCGCGCCTTCCTGCAAATATGACGCACTCCTGGACATATTTACAGCACCCGTCCTCGAATCCCATGGGCATCGACGCCTTCGGCCTCATCGCGGGGCTGGCGTTCGTCATGTCGTTCGGCTATTGGTGTACCGATTTTCTAGTGGTGCAACGGGCCATGGCGGCCGAATCGATGTCGGCGGCGCGCCGCACGCCTTTGGTCGCCGCGTTCCCGAAGATGATGATGCCGTTCATTGTAATCCTGCCGGGCATCGCGGCGGTGGCGCTTTCGAAAATGGCGTCCGGTTACGAGCTTCCCGCGGGCAATTACAACCTGGTGCTTACGACGCTGATGGCAAAATTCTATCCTTCGGGCATGCTGGGGGTCGGGCTCACGGCGCTAATGGCGTCCTTTATGTCGGGCATGGCCGGCAATGTCAGCGCCTTCAACACCGTTTGGACGTACGATCTGTACCAAAGCTATATACGTCCCGGCGCTCCCGACGCCCACTATCTATGGGTCGGCCGCATCACTACCGTTGTGGGCATCCTTTTATCCATCGTGGCGGCCTATCTCGCGACCGCCTTCAACAACATCAACGATATGCTGCAGCTTGTGTTCAGCTTCGTAAACGCGCCGCTGTTTGCAACATTTCTTCTTGGAATGTTCTGGAAGCGCGCCACGGGCCATGGCGCCTTCAGCGGCTTGATCGCGGGCACGATTTCGGCCGCGATCACCTACGGCTTGACGCTCGCCGAGAATAAAGGCGGCTGGATTTCCGTGATCCACACTTTCCCGTCGAGCATGGCGCAGAACTTCTGGATGGCCATCGTGGCGTGGTCCACCTGTTTCCTCGTAACTATTGCCGTGAGTCTTGCGACTACTCCAAAGCCCGTCTCCGCGCTTCATAATCTGGTCTATGGCATCACCGAGATACCGCACGAGAAGGTCGTCTGGTATAAACGCCCCGCGCCGCTCGCCCTCATCATCGCCGTAGCGGTTATCTTTTTGAACGTCCTTTTCTGGTGATTCATGAACGACCTGCGCACTCCCATCGGCCTGTTCTTCTTAATCGTCGGCATTATCCTGATCGGCGCCGGCCTCGCGATGCCCGGCGATCGCGCCATCCTGACCAATGTGAACGTCAACCTCTACTGTGGTATCTCGATGCTGGTGTTTGGTAGCGTAATGCTGTGGCTAGCGCGGCGCGCATCCTGATCGAGGCGTTTGAGGCGAAATTCAAGAGCCAGCCACAGGTGTTCCGCGCTCCCGGCCGCGTCAATTTGATCGGCGAGCATACCGATTACAATCTTGGATTCGTTCTGCCCATCGCCATCGATTTGGCCTGCTACGCCGCTTCCGCTCCCAGCGACGACGGGGTGCTACGCGTCTATTCGATGAACGTCGAGGAAGGCCGCGAATGGCCCGTCCAGAACGTACGCAATCTTTTTCCGGCCAAGGACTGGAGCGATTACGTCGTGGGCGTCGCGCGCCAGTTGCCGGAGCTGCGCGGCCGCAACGTGATGCTGCTCAGCGCCGTTCCGCTCGGCTCCGGTTTAAGCTCGTCGGCCGCCTTTGAAGTATCGTCCGCTTTGGCGCTGGGGTGGCCCTATGCCAACGGCCCATCGCTCGAGCTGGCGAAACTATGCCAGAGGGCCGAGAACCATTTCATCGGTCTGCCTTCGGGCATCATGGATCAGTACGTCTCGGTATTCGGACGCGATCATGCCGCCATTTGCATCGACTGCCGCAGTCTCGAGAGCGAGGCCGTCGAGATGCCGGAGGGCGCGGCCATCGTCGCCGTTAACACCATGGTGAAACACGAGCTGGGGCACTCGGCATACCGCGAGCGCGTCGCGGAATGCGCCCAGGCAGTGGAAGAGATCCGTGCCGCCGGACGCGAAATAAACAGCCTGCGCGAGGCATCCGAAGAGGACCTGGAATCGATCGGCGATGAAACCGTCCGCAAACGCGCCCGCCACGTCATTCTCGAGAATCGCCGCGTCGGGGAATTCGTCGCGGCCTGCCGCTCCGGGGAGCTCGCCATAATGGGCCGGCTGTTTGTGGAATCGCACCGCAGCCTGCAATACGATTACGAAGTGAGCTGCGCCGAGCTCGACTTTCTGGTCGACAACGCCATGCTGACGCCGGGCGTGTATGGCGCGCGCATGACTGGCGGCGGATTCGGCGGCTGCACAGTGAATCTCGTGGACCCCTCCGCCGTGGAGCGCCTCGAAGAGACGTTGCGCGCTGCATATCGCGACCGCTTCGGCATCGATCCGGCATGTTACCGCGTGCGCCCCTCGGCCGGAGCCGGGCTCGTCGCGGAGCCGGTGTGAAGCCGCGCTTTGGTAAACTGAAAATTCGTTTGGCCAGGTAGCTCAGTCGGTAGAGCGCAGCCCTGAAAAGGCTGGCGTCGGCGGTTCGATTCCGTCCCTGGCCACCACATTCTAAGAACCTATAAGTAGCCAGAAACGTCTCTTCTTCCTCGCGCGAGCAATACGCGAATCGATGCGGCGCATGACATTCAAATGCCACGGCTCCCTCGCGGTCGAGGCTCGGAACGCGGTTATTTGCCTTTACTGAGCTTGCGGAAGTATTCGGCGACTGCGTCCGCATAGCCTTGCGGAACGGGCTCCGAGGCCGAATTGCGAACCTGCGATCCGGTCTGGCCCAGCTCCTGGCGCAATTGCAATTCAAGGCGCTCCATCTCCGGTAGAATCTCGCGGCTTAAGCGGTCCGACAGCTCCTGCGGATTCTGAAACGCGGTGACGTGCTGAAGTTGCCGGAGCAGATCCTGGACTTGGCCGGCAAGCTCGGGGTTATCGCGGAGCTGGGTACGCAATTGACTCAAGTCGCGCTGCGCCTCGCGAGCGACCTGGTCGGGAACCCAGCCGTTATGGGGCATTCCGGCATAGCCGTAATCGCCGCCGGCCCAGCGATCGCCCAGACCGTCGCGTCCACCTGGCTGGCCCTGGCCTGGTTGCCCCTGGCCCGGTTGACCCTGGCCCGGCTGGCCCTGACCCGGCTGCTGGCCTGGTTGACCCTGACCCGGCTGACCTTGGCCGGACTGGCCCTGTCGACCCTCTTGCTGTTGCCCCGGTTGGCGGCCACCGGGCTGAGAGCCGCGCTCAAGCGGGCTCGCCTGCCGTTGACCTTGCTGCCGGCCCTGGCCGCCTTCCTGGCCATGCTGCGCATCCGCCATCTCCTGC
The DNA here is from genome assembly GCA_963838885.1 of Bryobacterales bacterium. Classification (GTDB taxonomy): domain Bacteria; phylum Acidobacteriota; class Terriglobia; order Bryobacterales; family Bryobacteraceae; genus JAICMB01. The sequence continues at coordinate 62,281 of CAWITB010000002.1, forward strand.
ATGCGCTCCCGCGTCCGCTCTAGCTGATCGAGCGCGCGGGCGACCTGATCGTCACCGGCGCCCGGCTGCTTGCCGTTCTGGTCTTCCGGTTTTACGGCGCCCAGTGCCTGCTTGATCTGTTCCTGCAAATGTTCCAGGCCCGCCGTTACGGTCGGCTCGCCCGGCCAAGTATAGACTCCCTGACCGCGGCGCAGCAGCTCCGCGGCTTTGCGCATGCGCAGCTCAAGCTCGTTCTGCTGCGCTTCGCCGAGAGCTTCCCGAAGCTTGGACGAGGTAGACGGCTGCGTGCTCGCCATATTGCGCGATGCCGACTGCATTTGGTCTTCGAGCTGTTTCAGCTGCTCCGCCATTTGCTGCTTTTCCGACGCCATGCCGTTCAACCCTGAATTACTCTGTCCCGGCTGGCGGCGCGAGAAGGGATCGTCGGCGCTGCTGCCGAGCATGTTCCGGAGCCGGTTCTGATAATCTTTCTGCTGCTCGGTGAGCTTCTGGGCCTTTTGCGACATGTCGTCGAGCTGCGCGGAGGCCTGATCCTGACGCAGTCCGCTGAGCAGATTGCTCGCTTCCTGCAAGCGGTCGGCGGCGCGGCGCTGGCCGGCGCTGCCCTGCTCGGGGCTCCCGTTTTGGGTCGCCTCGGCGCGGCGCATATCGTCGGTGGCCTGCTTCAGGCGATCGAGAGCCTGCTGCATACGCGGATCCGCGACTTGCCCGATCCGTTGGCGGGCGCTCATTTGCGAGCTGCTGCGGCCGGACGATTGCGAAGAGCTCTGAGAAGAACTCTGCGAGGAGCTTTGCGACGAGCTCTGGGAGGACGAGTTCGATGCCTGTTGATCTTGCGAATTCGACTGCTGACCCGATTGTCCGTTCTGAAGCTGCTCCATTTTCTTCTGGAGCTCCTCGGCCTCGCGGCGGAGCATCTCCTGCTCCCAGCGCTGCCGGAAAGCTTGCTGCTGTTTCTGCTGCTGTTGAGCGAGTTCCTGTTGACGCCGCGCCAGCTCCTTCAACTTTTGAAGAGCTTCGTCGACCTCTTTGTCCTTCTGGCCGGGCGAGGCCGACTGCTGTCCGGTTTCATATTGGTTCTTTTCGGTATCCAGTTCGAGATCGAACAGATTTTCGAGATCGCGGCCCATGCCGCCCTGTCCCGCTCCGCCGCCGCCTTTATTTCCGAAGGCGACCTGGATATCGCGGAAGATGGCTTCCGCGCGCAGAAGATTCTGGAGGGCCTGCTGCTCCGGCGCAATCGAATCGGTCCATTTCATGCCCTTGATCCGGCCGACGGCCTCCTTCATGTGCTGCGAGGCTTCGTCCATGTTCTTGGCGAAGTTTTGAAATTCCTGGTTGGCGCCGGCGAGCTGGCGGGCGCGCATGCGTTCGGCGAGCGAGCTCGACTGCTGCGAGAGCGTGCCTTCGAGCTCCGAAAGGAATTTTGCGTCGTCGCGCGCCGTGCCTGGATCCTTTACGCCATTCTTGATCTCATTCCAAGTGGCTGCGATGATGTCCTTCTGGCGATCCGAGATTTGCGACTGATCCTGGTCGCCGCCCTGCATCCCGCCGCCTCCGGCCTGAGCCTGGGAATAGTTGCGTTCAAACGGCTCGGCCTGAATGAAATACATGTCGGTCTTGACGCTGTTGCGCGCATCGCGGGCCGTGGCATACATGGTGACGAGATCGCCGGGCGACATCTTATAATCTTCGAGATAAATTGTCGTCTTGCCGCCGGCTTCCTTGGCGCCGGGGTGCGGCAGCATGGAAACGGTCTTCTCGGGCCCGCCGTTTACCGAATATCGCAGACTCAGCTCGTGCAGTCCGAAATCGTCGGAGCCCTGCACCTCGACGGCGACCTCCTCGATGGGATTCACCTTGGCATCGCGGCCGGGCCGAACCAGCTTCACCACGGGGGGCGTGTCCTTCTGCGCTTCGATGAAGTAGTCCTCACTGAGCCGCACGTTGTCGCCCCGATCCAGCGCCGCGAGGTGGTACATGCCGTCTTTGTCGATTGGCACGCGAGCGGTAAGCCAGTTGCCTTCGCCCGCCTTCAGCGTGATTTGTGAATCGTCATTGAGCATCAGCACGCCGCTGGCGAGCGGACGGTCGGTCTGGACGGCGATGTCGGCTTCGGTTCCCTGCACGGCCCGCAGGTCGCCGCCGGGATCTTCCGTTTTGGGCTGTAATCCGGTCCAGGCGGGATAGCGATAGGTGACGCGGATTTTCTTGACGCCGGGCATATCGACGACGCGTAGGTTGTAGCGCTTCGAGCGCACCGCGCCCGCTTCGACGTAATACTCCACGTTATCGGCGAGACCGCCGAAGAGAAACTCGAACGCGGAGCCGTGCGGCTGCGGTTGCATCATGACCTGGTCCCACTTGGTGGAGCCCCCATAGCGCGCATAAAGCTGGACCTTGTCCGTCGCGAAGCCCATGGGCTGCGCGGTGATCAACTGATCGGAGCGGCGGCGTACAGTGCGGTCGCCGGGTGAAACCATGATGTCGTACAGAGCGTGCGAGCCGTCGCGCGAAACGCCCGCCCACAGCACGGACGTGCCGTAGCCCAGATAGCCGGGGCCGGCAAGAAATAGCCACGCGAGCACGATGGCCGCGAGAGCCGCGCTGCCTACGAACCCGAAGATCGCGCCGCTCGAAATGAGCCGTTCCGGAGCGTTGGCGCGAGCGATTTCGATAGCCTCGCCGGCTATAAGACCCACGAACGGGTTGCCGCTGTCTTTATCTTCCGCGACGGTCAGCAATCCCTCCTTGAATTCCGGAAAGCGGGCTTCGGCGCGCTGCGCGGCATTGCGGCGCGTCAGTCGGAGCAGCGGCAGCAACAGACCGAAAGCGAACGCGGCGCCCAGTGAAACGAACAGTACGAAACGCGCCACAATGAGACTCGGTTCGGAGAAGGCGTAGCGATTGACGATGATCACTAGTACGAGCGTCAGCAGTAGCGCCACCGCGGCCAGGATCGCGGCTCCGCGCGAGACTGCAAAAAGCCGCAATCGTTTTTCGATGCTTTTCAGGTAGCCGTTTAATTGATCGAGTGCGTTCACGCGGCCTCCTTCTCTACCGATAGATATCTTTCCGCCAATATAGACTCGGTAATGGCGATTAACAGGACTACAAATAACGCATAGCGCCACAAAGACCAGGGCCGCGCTTGATTTTCACCCGTGGCCGCCGCCTGCGCGCCCGCGCCCTGCCCGGTGTTGCGCCACAGCTCCAGAGTTTCCGCCGGAACGACGGACAAGTCGGACTCACGCCGGTCGGAATGCACGGCGACCAGCTCCTGCCGGCCGTTGGCGCGATGCACTTCGTAGAAGCCTTCGCGCGTCACCTTGAAGGATTGCGCGCTGGAGGCCTCCTTCAGCGAAAGCGGCCGCTTCCCATCGGGGTCGATGACTTCGGCGGCGGCGCCGCGATCCTTGGCATTGCGCAGCTCCACATAATCGTCGACGGCAAGATTCGTGGACCGCTCCCGCTGGCCGCCAAGATAGCGGGCAGTCTGCTCGATGAACGGCAGGAAGGATGGATGGAGAGGAAAGTCGTTTGAGATATTGTCGAACGTCGAAGCGAACACGACCACGCGGCCTTCTCCGATGGCCTTTTCGAGCAGCAGCGGCGTGCCGTCGTCGAGCTTGGCCGCGACGCGCGCGTTGCCCGGCTGCACGCGAATGACCTGGTAGAACTGGACGCCGTCCAATTTGTGGGTGGCGGCGATGGGCGGATAATCGGGATCGGCGGAGGACACGGTCTGGAAACGGTCGCCTTCGCGCGAAGAATATTGCGTCTCGAGAATCGGTTCGCCGAATACCGGCACGGTGCGGCCGGCCGCCGATGCGGGGCCGAGCGCAATCAACAGCGATCCACCGTTGACCACGTAGGCGCGCAAGTTGTCTTCGAGGCCCGAGGGTAACGGTCCGGCATCGGAGAGCACAACAAAAGGATACTTCGAAAGCGATTGTCCCCCCGCTTGGTCCACGGGAAGAGGCTCGACCAGGAAGCCGGCTTCGGCCGCGGATTCGAGAGCGGTCCTGAAATAGAGCAGGTCGCGGCCCTGACCGCCCCGATGCAAAAACAGGATGCGATTGGGGTCGGCGCGCTCGACGGCGAAGGGAAAACGGTCGTCCGCGGGGAGCGGGTCGGAGGAATCGATGCGGACTTCGCCGCGATGGAAACCATAGGGCGATTCGAGCGATGTGAACTCGACCGTTGCGCGCCCGTTCGCCGGGATATTCACCTGCTTGCTTTCGAGCGTCCTGCCGTCGAGAACGAGCGACGCCGTCTTGTGCGCCGCGTCCGTGTTCGAGCCTGCCACGACGGCCTCGACGCGCGCTTTTTTCGGGTCGTAGATGCGGCCGGGCGCGGTGACGCTCTCGACCATCCAGTTGGGTTCCTTATCGCTAGCGACCGAATGGACGATCAGCGCGGTGTCGTTGCCGAGCCGCAGATCGGCGAAGGCCGGGGGCATGGACGACTTCTGTGCGTCCGTGAAGAAATGCACTTCCATCGGCTGCTTTACCGATGTCGCGAGAGAGCGCAAGGCGCGCGACAGCTCCGCATAGGAGCTGCGCGCATCCGTGGGCTGCAGCGCTTCAATTGCCGCGCGGAGCTGCTCCGGATCGTCCGTCTGTTGGGTTAAGAAATGAACTTGCGAATCGAGCGCCACGGCCTGCCCGCGGCCGCCGGGCGGAAGCTTCGCGACCGTCTCCGCGGCAGCTTGTTTGGCTTTCGCGAAATGGTCGCCGTAGCGCATGCTGAAGGAATCGTCGACGGCGAGGATCAGAAACTTGCGTCCACCCGCCGCGGCGCCGGAGCGCGCGACGAAGGGATTGGCGAAGGCCAGCGCCATCAGGATCAGCAGCGCGACCCGCAGCGACAGCAGCATCAGATAGCGCAGCCGCTTGTGCTTGACGGAGCTTTGCACGCGGCGCTCGAAGAACATCAAGGAGCTGAAGGGATGCGGCGTACTGCGATATTGGCGCAGCAGATGAATCCAGAACGGCAAACCGACGGCCGCGACTCCGGCCAGAAACCAGGGAGCGAGGAAACCCATCCCGCTACAACCTCCCGTGGCGCACGGTCAGATATTCGCGCAGCGCCGCGTCGAGCGGCCGGTCGGTCGGCAGCAGAAAATAATCGAGCCCGTTGGCTTTCGATTTCGACCGCAAGGAGTCGATATGGGCATCGATCTTCTGCCGGTATTCGTGTTTGGCGTAGTCCGGCGATACCTCCAGCGCATCCTGCGTTTCCATGTCCACTAATAAGACGGCATCGTTCAGTTTTGGTTGGATCTCCTGGGGATCGAGAATGTGGAACAGAACCATTTCGTTGCCGTGGAAGCGCAGCGGCGCGATGGCGTTGACGATCTCGTCCGGGTCCTGCCAGAAATCCGAGATGACGACGCCGAGACCGCGGCGGTGCAGAAATTCCTGAAAATGAAGCAGCGGCTTCGTCATGTCGGTACGGGCGCCCAATTCCGCCTTCTCGATGCCGTAGATCATACGATGGAACTGGCCCTGGCGCGTCGAGGGGGCGATGTAATTGTCGACGTCGGCCGTGAATACGATCAGGCCGGCGGCGTCGCGCTGCAGGTTCGCAAGATAGGCCAGCGAGGCCGCGAGATAGCGGGCGTAATCGAATTTCGTGACGCCGTGCGAGGTGTAGCCCATCGACGCGCTGGCGTCGAGCAGCATCGTCATCTGGCAGTTGGTCTCGCCGCGGTAGCGCTTCAGATAGGCGCGCTCGGTCCGCGCGAATACGTTCCAATCGACGTGACGCAGGTCGTCGCCGGGGTTGTAGGCGCGATACTCGGCGAACTCCTGGCTGAAGCCGAAGTCGGGCGAGCGGTGCAGCCCCGAGACAAAACCGTCGACTACCGTCTTGGCCACGAGTTCGAGGCCGGAGAGCGTGGAGAGCGTCGCTGGATCGAGAAAGCGTTGCATGGCGCGCTATTGCACGGGCTGACGGGCGTCCAGAAGCTTCTTCAGAATGTCGTCCTGCGTCAGGCGCTCCGATTCCGCGTGGAAGTTCAGGAGAATGCGATGCCGCAGGATGGGGGCCGCGAGCGAACGGATATCGTCGAACGACACATGGTAGCGGCCGCGCATCAAAGCGCGGGCCTTTGCCGCCAAAACCAGGAACTGCGCCGCACGGACGCTGGCGCCGAAGTTCACGTACTTCTTTATAAAATCGGGGGCCGCGGCATCGACGGGACGCGTCGCGCGAACCAGATCGACCGCGTGCCTGGCCACCGATTCGGCCACCGGCACCATGCGAACGAGCTGCTGAAAATCGAGGATCTCTTCGGCGTTGGTGACTGTATCGACCTTCGCGACGGCCGTCGAGGTGGTCAGGTCGATGACTTTCATTTCATCCGCGGCCGAAAGATAATCGAGCAGCGTGTTGAACAGGAAGCGGTCGAGTTGCGCCTCGGGAAGAGGATACGTCCCTTCCAGCTCGATGGGGTTTTGCGTCGCGAGAACGAAGAAGGGAGGAGCGATGGTATACATGTGGCCGCGCACGGTACAGGACAGCTCCTGCATGGCTTCGAGCAGCGCCGACTGCGTTTTCGGCGGCGTGCGGTTGATTTCATCCGCGAGAAGCACGTTGGTGAAGATGGGCCCGGAAACAAACGTCCAGGTACGGCGTCCGGTGCCCGGATCCTCTTCGATGATGTCGGTTCCCGTGATGTCGGAGGGCATCAGGTCGGGGGTGAACTGGATGCGCTTGAACGTCAGACCGAGGGTCTGCGCCAAGGTACGGACCAGCAGCGTCTTGGCGGTGCCGGGCATGCCGGTGATGAGGCAGTGTCCGCCGACGAACAGCGAGATCAGGACCTGATCGACGACTTCTTCCTGGCCGACGATCGCTTTTCGGACTTCACGGACGATCCCCTTTTCCACCTCCTGAAAACGGTTGAGCCGAACCTTGAGCTCGGCGGAATCGATACTGGGTACGGCGATGGTGGACATATTTTTTATTATTTCGAGAGTTCCAGTAACAGCTTCTGGGCCGGCTTATAACCCGGCGCGGCCTCAAGCGACAACAGAATCTGGTCGCGCGCCTCGCCGCTGCGGCGGGCTGCATTCAGAGCTCGCGCCAGCTCGTAATGGGCAGCGGCCTGGTCGAGCGGCTTCATCGCAACCAGCGCTTGAAATTCGCGCACCGCGCCATCCACGTCGTTTTGAGCGAGCAGCAGGTCGCCCAGACGGCGGTGCAGTTCTTCGTCCTGCGGGTAAATGAAATTGAGGCGCTTCAACGTCGCGGCGGCCTTCTCTTTCTGGCCCGCCTCTTCTTCGAGCGTCGCCAGCTTCTTGATGGTTACAGGGTTCTTGCCGCCAAGCATACTATATTTTTCGAGTTGCGCCATGGCGGCGGCCTTGTCCCCCTCGGCGAGATACGCGCCTGCAAGCGCCTCGTAAACGCTATGGTCCTCGACATAGTCGGGATACCAGTCGCGAATGGCATTCCCTTTTTCAATAACGGCCTTGTGATCGCCCCGGCTCTCGGCGTCGAGCATCTCTTTCACGCCCTTTTTCCAGTCGGCGTAGTGCTCCACTTGAACTTTCGTGCGAGCGTCGAGCCATGCGAAAAATTGTTTGTCGAACTCCTCGGGAGATAGGCCGAGATCCTCTTGAATCACTTGCGGCGTGGTCTTGACGGCGGCGAACGAGTGCACCATGTCGAGCAGCTTGCCATAGCCCCACTTGTCCGCAATAAACGTGCAGATCTGGCCGGCCTGGAAATACGAAACGATAATCTGCCCCGGATACGACGACCGCACGAATCCGCGATCGAGCTGCGCGATCGGCAGCAGCTTCTTTTTCTGAATCGCTTCGATAGCGCCGCGGATCGAGCCGGTCGCCCCAATCGGGAGCGACAGCCGATTCTTCGTACACCGCGAGTCCTTCGGTGAACCAGCGCGGCACGCGGAAATTCGTCGCGGAGAGGATGTAAACATGGCTCAGCTCGTGCCACATGGTGCTGGCCCAATGGAACGATCCGGGCGTGCGGCCCGATGGGCTGTCCATGGCGACGACGTTGCCGAACGTCACGCCGAGCGCGCCGAGCCCGGGCATGCCCATGGTGCGAACCGCGAAGTCCTCGTGATCCGGATAAACCTCGAGCTGCACCGGCGCGGTCAGCTTCATTTTGTATTTGGTTTCGTACGTCGCGATGGCGCGCTTCAGCTCCGCTTCAAAATAAGGGCGTAGAACGTCTGCTTCCTTCTTGTGCAGCTTTAAGAATCGTGTTGCCGGTCTCGAACGTGACGAAATTCTTGTAGCTGTCGAGCAGCGTGAGCGAATTCGCCACTTCGGCGCTGCGATAGTGATTTTCCCAGCACTCGCTGAAGCTGCCGCCGCGCTTCGCCGTCCTGGCCCAAGCGCATGAGATTGACGCCCAGCTCCGCGCGCGCGTCCCATAATCGCGGATTCAGCTCCAGGGCTTTGCGGTAGAGCTTAATGCCCTCGACGTAGCGGCGATTGATGACGAAGAAGTGTCCGCCGGTGGCGTAGGCTTCGCCGTAAACCGGATTGATTTTTAGAATGCGGTCCGTCCACTCCGTACCGGGTTTGTCGTTCAGCCAGTCCACCGTGGCGCGAATGGCCATGCCGTCGAGCGCCTCGGGCGATATGGCGATCGCTTTATCGGCTTCTTTGACGGCTTTGTCGATGTCGTTATCTTCGAGGGCGAGATAGGCCAGCAGCTCCTGGGCTTCGACCAGCTTGGGGTCGAGCTGCAGCGCTTTCTGGGCGTCTTCGACGGCTTTGATGCTGAATCCTTCGGCGTAAACCAGCGCCAGCCCAAGATACGCGGGCGCGTAATTGGGGTCGATCTCCAGTGCTTCATTGAAGAGCTTTTCGGCATCCGCCTTATTGAAACGTTCCAGGAAAAGGCGGCCCCAGCGAACGCGCATTCGGCGTTCTTGGGGTGCTCCGTGGTCGCGATCTTGAATTGATCGCGCGCGTCCTCGTAACGATCCAGGCCCCAGAGGCCCTCGGCGCGGGTGTAAGCGTCGCGGCTGTCTAATAGCGACTCGTAGCACGTTTTCGCTTCGGCAAGTTTCCCGTGATGCCGCAACCCGGCGCAGTCGTTGACGGTCGAGGCCGCCAGGGGCAGGCACGATAGCGCGATGAGGTACGCGAGTGGACGCAGGCGCCGCTCCTTCGCGATAACGGCGGGATAAGCGGCTGCGGCGCGGAAAGGCCGGCGCGAAGATGCGGAAAAAACCAAGCGCCTCATCTACTTGTCCAACTCCGCTTGCGTTTTCGCGAGATCCAGAAGAAGCGCTCCGAGTTGCTGCTTATAGGTGTCCGGCGGCAGCGCGGCTTTTTGATATTTCAATTGATCGATCTGCTGCTCCACATCGTCTTTATGAGCCAGCAGCGCCTGTTTGCGCGGATCGGAAGCGGCAACTTGCGCGGTTCCGGTTCGCAGCAGCGGGAAACGGGAGGCAAGCAGGCCTTCGCCGTTGTCCGCCGAGGGGGTGCGGACGCCTTCCCCCTTGCCGGTGTCTTCGAGCATGGCATGTTCGGTCGAAAGGCGTTTCTCGGTCTCGTAATACTTCGCGGTCTTCTGCTCGGCGTAGCGGAAGGCTTCCAACGCGGAGATGGTTTCGTTTTTGTCGGTATCGGCGGCGGGATCGCGCAGCGCTTCGACCCAGTAGCGCGCGAAGATGGTCGCGTTCTTCTCCGTCCCCGACTTCGTAGCGGTGATGATGGCGCGATTCGGTTTTTCGAGCGCGCCCCGGGAGGCCCCGCTGCAACTCGTCATATTGACGACCAACTGGCGCTTTGCGGGCACGCGATCGAGCAGCGCCGCAATTCGATTGCCGAAAGGTCCGGACCCGGCAAATTGATCTTATAATCGACGCCGTCGAAGCTGCCATGTCCGATCAACATGAGCACGAAAGCGTCGTCCGGCCGCGCCTCGCGCGAGATGCGCGTAAACAGCTCCTGGATCTTCGCCCGCGTGGCATCGGGGCCGTACAGGGTCTCGACCTTCGAATCCGGCGATCCGCGCAGGACCTTGTCGATGTCCTTGGCCCAACCGGAAAAGCGCTGCTCGTACTCCGGCTCGCCGCCCAGCCCGGCAATCGTCACGTAATAGGTCGTTGCTTGCAGCGACATTACGCCCGCGAGAAACAGAAATCCCAACTTCATACCACGCGACTTCATACCACGCCCCACTTGCGCCGCAGCAGCCATTCCGAGGAGCGCAGCAGCAGCGCCAGGAAAAATACCGCCGGCATGTCCCAGAGATCCTTCGTCTCGCGCACCGTGATTCCGGCGTCCGAGTAAGCGATCTCCTGCGTCAATCTGCCGGCGTCTTCCGGGCGATAATAGCGGCCGCCCGTTTCGGACGCGAGCTTCTCCAGCAGATCGCGGTTCTGCTCGCGATGGAAATTCTCCGCGACGCCGTTCTCGCGCCGGAACGTCACCACATCGCGGCCGAGCTCCTGCGTTCCGCGATGCGCCGTCACCTCCGCGACGTACGATCCCGCACGCGCCGCGCTCCACTCCGCCGTATACACGCCCTGGTTCGTCGCATCGGGCTGAAACGCGATGGTATCCGCGCTGCCGTCCGGATTCACGATGCGCGCCTGCACCTCGGCATCTCCGGCCGGCAGATAGGTGGTATCCCGGACTTCGGCGCGAAGCTTCAAGTGGCCATCGTCTGAAAGCACCGGCTGCGGCGTGGACGCGATGACGCGCGTGGGCGTGTCGTTCACCAGCCATCCGAGCAACTGCCGCCAGAATTCCTGGTGGCTGGTGTCGGTGTGGTACTGCATCATCTTCCAGCGCCAGTCGCCGCCCGTCGCGAACACCGCCGTACGGCCGCGTCCGTAATTCTCCGTTATGAGCAGCGGCATTTTACGACCCCCCGCCGTCATTTCCGCCAGGACTAAAGCACCCGGCTTCGGCGTGCCCGGCTCCTGATAGTTCATCAGCGCCGGCAGTGCCTTCCAGCGCGCGACGTTTTTGTCCGGATCCTCTTCAATGCGGCAGATCAGGCTGTCGCGTCCCGCGGCGGTCAATTGCGCCTGCGCCAGATCGCGGTGGAAGGTCTCGTGATTCTCGGGCAGTTTCACGGGCAGCATGTCCGCGAACGGGGGCTTGGCGTACCCGCCATCGCCGAGGCTGGCGCGTCCGCCCATGAACAGCAGCCCGCCGCCGCGCCGGTCCACAAACTGGTGGATCATCTCCTGCTGCGTCGGCGTGAAGTAGTTCGCCTCGACGCTGCCCAGGATGATGCCGTGGTAGTCGAAGAGGTTCTCCACCTTGCTTGGGAACCCCTCTTCGAGCTCGGTCGGGTTCGCGATGCCCTGGCGGTAAATCTTGTTCTGCGTTGTCCGCAGCATGCTGACGATCTCGATGTTCTTGTCGTCGTCGAACGCGCGGCGTATGAATTTATAGTCCCAGCGCGGCTCGCCTTCCACGTACAAGACGCGTTTCTTCGCCGGGTCGACATTCAAGCACGCGCGTCTGGCGATTGTTCTCCCTGTTCTCTTCGCCGCTCAGCGGATCGATTGAGAAGTCGATGTTCTTGACGCCCGCCGCTCCGGCATTGAACAGGACCGGCTCGATGCGAACGTCTTTTTTCAACAGAATCTCGCGGCTGCCGAGAACCTTCCCGCCTTCCCTCGCCACCAGACGCGCGCGCTGGCCGTCGTAGCCGTGCTGCCGGATGGTAATCTGCGCCTGCACGCGCGAATCGGGAATGGCGCGCCGCGGCGCCTGCACATCGGTCAGCTCGATGTCGTGCGCAAACTGCTCGCGACCGAAGCCGAGGGTATGCACCGGTATGTGTTGACGCTTGATATCCGAGATCGTCTCCAGGTCGATCCCGCCGGAGTTGTCCGCGCCATCGCTCAAGAGCACGATTGCGCCAACCGGAAGCGTCGCCGTATCGGCCAGCAAATCGCGGAAACCGGACCCGATGTGCGTGGCGGGCTCCGTGCCCTTCAGATTATCTACGGTTGCGACGCGTTCGAGATGGTCGCCGAGGCGGTAAAGCCGGACTTGGAATTTCTGGCTCAGGTTTTTGACCAGACCCGAGTTCAGCGTCTTCACGGCCTTCTCAATGCGCGTGGACCCATCCTCTTCCGCCGCCATGCTCTTGCTGTCGTCGACGACGACGGCCACGATGTTCTGCTGCGGCTTCAGCGTGGCGACGCTCATGGCCGGCTGCCACAAAAGAACCAGAAGCAAAGCGAGCAGCGTGGTCTGGAGCAGCCATACCGCCACGGTGCGCACGCCGCGCATCGACGGAGCGATCCGCCGGCGGCGTATCCAGATGGCCGCTCCGAGCGCCAGGGCCGCCGCGACGATCAGCAGCGTCAGCAGCCAGGCGGGCCACCCGCCCAGGAGCACAAACGTCCCTTTTGAGAAAACCGTGACGGGATATTTGAAGAAAAACTCGAACATGTGGGGATGCCGCCGGCTGCTTCCTAATGGGTCCTTTTCAGTGAGTCATGGAATAAACAACGTAATTGACGCCGATGCGGAACCCCAGCGCGGAGTATTTTTCCGGATAGCGCGGATTGTCGGCGTGTTCCCAGGAGTCGCCCAGGTCCATGTTGTGGCAGATGGCCACGATTACCCGGCCCTTATCGTCGTAAATGCCGCGCCAGCGCGCTTCGAAGCCGTCGTGTTCGTAAGTGCGGCCCGACTCCAGGAACTGCGCGCCGGGGACTTGGTAGCGGTCGTCCAGATCGTAAATGGTATGGAAGATCGGGTCCTTGTTATCGAGATCGACGATCGGCCGATCCGGGAAGATCCGCCCCATGCCGGCAATAAACGTCTCCCATTCCCGCGTGCCGTGAAAATCGTCCACCATCAAAAACCCGCCGCGGTCGAAGTACTCGCGCAATTTCTTGCATTGCTCTTCGGGCAGATTCCAGTGTCCGACCTCGACCGCGTACATCCACGGGTAATTATAGATGTCGTCCGGAAATTCGCGATCGAGCGGATCGACAACCTGCTCCACCGATCGCGCGCTGACGCGCGTGAGACGCCGCAGCGCCGCCGAGAAGTGCCGGTCCGAGCGGGGGTAATCCATCGTGAAATAATTATCCGGACAACGGTAGCGCCAGCCACAGGCCGTGACCATGACGGGATAAATCATGCGCGCGAAGACCCATTCGGATTTATCGCGGTAGTCGTTCGGGATGGGAAAATTTCCGTATTCGAGCGCATCCACCTCCCGCCACGGCCTTTGAAATGCATAGATCGTGCCGATTAATGAGAGCCCGAGGAGCATCGCCAGAAAGGCGGGGCGCAAACGCATAGGGACAACTGCTCTTGACGCTTCAGGATAGCATGCGGTTCCAGCGGGGCTTTTCGCTCGCGGGCGAACTATTTCCAGGTAACCATCGTTAGTGGTTATGGTAGTTCTCCCGGGAGACGGCTATGGAAACTTTGCGGAAAGATCTGGTCTACGCGCTCCGAATGCTGCTCCGCGCGCCCGGCTTCTCAGCGATTGCGATTCTCGCTTTGGCGCTGGGAATCGGCGCCAATACGGCCATCTTCAGCGTGGTAGACGCGGTCCTCTTGAAACCGCTGCCTTACAAAGACGCGGATCGTCTCGTGAAGCTGTGGGGCCGCTTTGAAACGATCGGGCTGCCGAACGATCGCAATTGGATCTCCGCGCCGGAGTTTCAGGACATCGAGCGCATGAACCGCAGCTTCAGCGCGGTCGCCGCGATTGGTAGCGATAATTTCAATCTGACCGGCGTGGGCCGGCCGGAGCGCTTGCTCGCCGCGCTGGTCTCCTCAAATTTTTTCTCCCTCATGGGCGCCCAGGCCCAGATCGGCCGCACGTTTCTTCCCGAAGAGGGCCAACGCGGCAAATCCGATGTGGTGGTCCTGAGTCACGCGCTGTGGCAGCGGCGCTTCGGCTCCGATCCGCGCCTGGTGGGATCGAATATCCAGATCAACGGCCATGCCTACACCGTGGCCGGCGTGATGCCCGCCTGGTTCGAATACCCGCCCGGCATCGATTTGTGGGCGCCGCTCGTATTTAGCAATGACGATCTGGCGAACCGCGGCGCGCACCAATTTGAGACCATCGCGCGTCTCAAGCAGGGCGTGTCACCGGCGCAGCTTCAGTCCGACATGGATTCCGTGACGAACCGCATGATCGCCGCCTCGCCCGGATATCCGTACCGCCGGTTCAATTACAAATTATTGGCATGGCCGCTGATCGGCGAGTACACGGGCGACATGCGAACGCCCTTGCGAGTGCTGATGGCCGCCGTAGGATTCGTGCTGCTGATCGCGTGCGCCAACGTTGCCAACCTCCTGCTGGTGCGCGCTTCGGGCCGGCAACGCGAGATCGCCGTGCGCACGGCGCTGGGGGCGACGCGGGCGCGTCTGGTGCGGCAGCTACTCACGGAAAGTACGTTGCTGGCCGGACTGGGAGGGATCGCGGGGTTGGTTCTGGCGTGGTGCGGTCTGCGGGCGTTGATCGCCGTTGGCTCCGATACTTTCCCGCGCCTCGCGCTGGCTCAGATCGACCTCGGAGTGCTCGCTTTTACGCTGCTGGTTTCGATCGCGACCGGAGTTCTTTTCGGGACTGCCCCGGCGCTCCAAAGCGCGCGCTCGATTACCCACCAATCGCTGAAGGAAGGGGGGCGTGGAGGCACCGCTGGCGCAGCCTCGCAGGGCTTGCGCCGCGCTTTTGTAATGGGGGAAATCGCGCTCTCTCTGGCCTTGCTTGCCGGCGCCGCATTGCTTCTCGAGAGCTTCGCCCGCCTCATGAACGTCGATCCCGGTTTCCGCCCCGACGGCGTTCTAACTATGCGGCTGTCCCTGCCGGAGCAGAAATACGCCAAACCAGACCAGATCCGCGGATTCTATCGCGACGTATTGGATCGCGTTGGAAGACTGCCCGGCGTGGAAGCCGCGGGCGGGGTATCGCTGCTGCCCCTCACCGGGAGCAGTTCCGGCACGGTGACCCCGGAAAGTCAGGCCGTCACGGGCGAGGGCAGTTCTCCGGAAGCGGACCGCCGCACGGTTCTGCCGGGATTTTTCAAGGCCATGGGCGTCAATTTGATTCGCGGGCGATATTTCGATGAACGCGATAACGAGAGCGCAGCTCCGGTGGCCATTATCGACGAGAGCATGGCGAAGACGTACTGGCCGAACGACAATGCCATTGGGCACCGTATCAAGTTTAGCGGGGCGCGGTCGAAGCTGCCCTGGATGACCATCGTCGGGGTGGTCGAGCACGTGCGCTACCGGACGTTGGAAGCGAAATCGCGCGTGGAGCTGTATTATCCTCTTGCCCAGCGGCCCTCGACGGACATGGCGCTGGTGGTTAAAACAACGGGCGACCCGCTGGCGCTGGCGCCCGCGGTGGAGCGCCAGATCCTGGCGGTCGATGCGGACCAACCCGTCTACAAAGTCGCGACGATGAAGCAAATCATGTCCGATTCGGTGGCGCGGCGGCGTCTGTCCATGTTACTGCTGGCGATCTTCGCGGGGTCGGCGCTGGCGCTCGCCGCGGTAGGGATTTACGGCATGGTTTCTTATTCGGTGGCGCAGCGGCTGCAGGAATTGGGTATCCGCATGGCCCTCGGGGCGAGCCGTTTTCAATTGCTTCGCATGGTGCTGGGCCAGAGCCTGTGGACAACTCTGGGCGGCATTGTCATTGGACTCGCCGCCGCCGGTTTCCTGACGCGCTTCATGGCCAGTCTGTTGTTCTCGGTCGGCGCGGCGGACCCGGCGACCTTCGCCTGGGTGGCGCTGGGATTACTGTCGATCGCGCTCGCCGCCAGTTATTTTCCGGCGCGCCGCGCCGCATCCGCCGATCCGATGAGCTCCTTGCGGGCGGAGTGAAGCTATGCCGCCGGCCGGATGTTTTGATTCACGCAGAAGAGGTTGCCAGGGCCGTCGCGCGGCTGCGGCGTATCGCCATGCAAGATCCTGATCCGCACGGATACTCCTTGGGTAGTTTACGACATCCCGATGCGAAACGGCCTGGCGCTCTCGTGAGTCGCGGAGTGAACGTCAATCGACCGGCAGCACCGCGGTCCCGCTGTTCGAGTACGTCGAAAAGATCTGGACGTTCAGATTTCCCGGCGGCAGGTCGGAAGGCAGCACCAGATTGATCTGATAGAGCCCTACGAATCCCGGCCCTAAACCCGAGAATTGAACCGCACAGCCCTCCCCGTTGACCTCCACCTGGAACGGGTCCTGCGTATACGCCAGCGGATTGGAAGGCGCGCCGACCCCGTCGGCCAGATCGATTGTCAGAGGTCCCAGCCCGGTCACGTATAGCACGATCACCTCGCCGGGCTGCGCTGGACTATTGGGACCGATGAGCGAGCCATCGTCTCCGTGCTCTGCAACCGCGTAGTTGCCGTCGTACATGAAAATACCCGGGTCCTCCGTGTAAGAATCCGCTTGCACGGTGGCGATGAGATCTCCGTTATTAAAAATCTGGACCTGTGCCGCGCCTGGCCCGGTGGGCGTTTCGTACGGCACCTGAAAATTGATCTGGTCTTCGCCGCTCGCGTACCCCGCGCCAAATAACGGCGCTGGCAATACCGTTCACCGGTGACCGACACGTCGCCCAATTGTAAGGGCAAGGGACTCGTGTCCGCCTCGACAAAGTCGGATAAACCGGAAAGATCCTGCCCGAAGATCGAGGCAATCCCGCCGGGACTTACGCCCGGTAGAAAGCTGGCGGCATTCACGACGGCCGGAGCGCCCGAGCCCTGCCTCGGGTTTACCGCGCTCGATCGCCCGAAGAACGGTTGCTTGCTCGCGGGCGTCCCCGCGGCGCCTGGAGCCATTGCCTGTGTAGACAGGAACAAAAGGAAAAGTGTCGTTCTCATATTCCCTGGACTCCGTCGTAGCGCTCTTTATCTCGGGCCTGAACGGAGTTTAATGGCGGCCCGCATTGCCCCGCGGATCAAACGGGCCAGTGCCATGCCGCCGCTCAGGAACTCTGTTTATGAGACCCCGTCGGCTCCAAGCCGGAGAAAGCGCGCGATGAGATCATCGCATAATGAGGGCAGTATGAGACTGTTGCGGGGGTTTCTTCTGGTTGCTTTTTGCGTCGCCGCCTCGCAGCCGCTAAAGCAATACCAGGACCGGCGCGAGTACGATCTAGCCGCACGCATCCGCAAGGAATCCGATCCCGAGCGGCGGCTCGCGCTGGCGCTCGAGTGGCGCAAAGAGTATGCCCGCTCCGCCTTTTCGCAGGAACAGTTCTATTTCATTATTACCGCGGAACAAGCCCTGGGGCGCGGGCGCGAGATGCTGCGCACCGCCCGTGAAATGAGGGATGACGATCCGCGGGGACTCGGAAATTACTGGATCGCTCTGATCACCGTCAATCTGCGGAATACGAGGCCTCAGGCGTTGGCGGAGGGCGAGCGCGCCGCGCGGGAATTGTTGCGCAATCTGCCCATCACTTATGCTCCGGGCTACAGGCCATCGGCGGTCACCATGGCCGTTTGGAACACGGAAAAAGAGCGCAGCGCGATCGTTGCGCACAGGACGCTGGGGTGGATCTCACTGTGCCGCCAACAGTGGCGCGCGGCCGGACGCGAGTTCACGATCGTTCTCCGCGGCGATCCAGACGACGCCGAAGCCTCGTATTGGCTCGCGACAAGCATCGTGGGCCAGAGAGATCCGGCAACTCAGGACTTAGCTCTTTACTATTACGCGCGGGCGCTCGCCGTCAGCGGCCCCGGGGAGCTTACGCCGCAAGCCCGCGAGCGCGTGAAGACTTTCCTGGACCACGCCTACGAGGTGCGCCACGGCACTTCCGAAGGTTTAAACGATCTGATTCATCAGGCAAAGGACGGTCCTTTTCCATCCTCGGGCGGGGAGCCCGGGACAAAAAAACCGTCCTATTAGAACGCTGGAATCTCCAGGCGCGCGCCCGTCGAAATTCTGTGCCGCGGACGTTTTGCCAAGACCCGCCCGGCTACGGGGCGCGGTTGCCAGACCGCAACTACGGGCGGCGCGGGCAGACTCTCGAGCGATCTAGGTGGTAAAGAGAACGAAGGCGCATCGATTAACGCGGCTGGCCGTTCTCGCGCCAAAGATGTCCGCGGCGGGCTCTCACGCCTCGCCCAACCGATTATGGCGACCTCTTCGTGCAGAACATTTCCAGCGGCCGTGCGGACCGAAAGACTCAGGCGCGCATCGTCCGACTCCGGCCTGAAGGCGACAATTCCCGACGACAATGACTGCCGGTCGATGTCAATGCTCCGGCGCTTCCGTCCATCGATGATGTCCAGTGTCGCAGCTTGTGCGCCTCGAATTGCCGGCGCATTACGATCCCATTTCAATTCCAGAGCGCCGGGTCCCGTCTGGATTACTCGCACTCCCAAATCGCGCGGCTGATCCCCGCTCCACCAT
The DNA here is from genome assembly GCA_963838885.1 of Bryobacterales bacterium. GTDB lineage: Bacteria > Acidobacteriota > Terriglobia > Bryobacterales > Bryobacteraceae > JAICMB01. Next base: position 80,655 of record CAWITB010000002.1, read on the forward strand.
GATCGCAAGAGGGAATCTCTCAGGACGAAGAAGCACCCCGCAGCGCAAACCGCCAGAACGGTCAGCGTCGAAAATGCTAGGAGCGGTCTTAAAGAGGGGCGCCGGGCTACGGCCATTGGGAAAACCGGCACTTTTGTGTGACGAAGCAGACGATTACCCGTTACGAGAAATGCCTTCCGGTAGGAGTTCCCGCATCGCTAGGAACCCTAATCCCATCTGAATTGGGTAGAATGAGAACGGCAGGGCAACTTCCGGGATCCATCTTGTACCCGCTCCCCCTCTAACAGATGGAATTGAGCTCCGATCCGCTGAGATTAAATTTCGGTTTCTCGTTCGACGACCTGTACCGGGGCGAGGGCCTTGCTCGCCTGGATTTGGTCTTCCTGGAATATTTGAATTCGGCGGAAGCGGCGTTGCGTGAACGTCTGATCGCAGCTCGCCGGGATCCGTCGGCGCTGGCCCGCAAGGAGCAATCGGACCTCATCGTCGAGATCGCGCCGCATCTCGAGGATTTCATCGGCCAACTTTTCGGGATCGGCGCCGATACCGCGGCCCTGCAGGCGCGCCATAACCGCCTCGCGCCGCTCTACGCGGTGAAACGCAACTTCGTGCAGCGCAAAGCTGTTCCCAAGATTCCGAAAGAGCAGGCGGCCACGCTCCAGGGCGGCGCACTGGCAGCCGAACTGGAGCGCGCCTTTCAAGAGCCTCTCACGGAAATGGCCTTCGCGGAGCATGTCTCGCGCTGGACACAAGCGGAATCGGAGCATACGGACGAGCTCGACTTGGCCATGCGCTATGCCGCTTGGGCGACGCTGACGCCGGCCGGCCAGGCCCGCCACAAGCATGGCGTTTTATTCAAACTGCCCCACAAGCTCGACATGAATCACTTGGTTCCGGTCGAGGCAACAGAGGTCAACGGAATCCCGGCATTGCGCCTGCACCCGAGCCATTGGCGCAACCGCGAAGGTTTTAAGCTTACCGACCCCGGAACCGATCTCACGGGCGCTTTGGACAACGCCGCTTACTGCATTAAGTGCCACAACCAGGGCAAAGATAGCTGCTCCACCGGTCTGCGCGAGAAGAGCGGCGCCTTCAAATCGAGCGCCTTCGGCGTCACGCTGGCCGGCTGCCCGCTCGAGGAGAAAATCTCGGAGCTCAATTTAGTCAAGCAGCGCGGCTATAGCATCGGCGCGTTGGCCATCGTCGTTATCGACAATCCGATGTGCGCCGCTACCGGTCACCGCATCTGCAACGACTGCATGAAATCCTGCATTTTCCAGAAGCAGGAGCCGGTCGATATTCCGCAGATCGAAACCCGGACGCTAAAAGACGTTCTGGACCTGCCCTGGGGCTTTGAGATTTACAGCCTTCTGACGCGTTGGAATCCGCTTAACTTGGAACGGCCCGTTCCGCTGGCGTCATCCGGCTACAAGGTGCTGGTGGTCGGCCTCGGCCCCGCGGGATTCACGCTTTCGCACCACCTCATGAACGATGGCCACGCCGTAGCGGCCATTGACGGTCTTAAGATCGAGCCTCTGCCAGCCGCTATTTCGGGCGTGGACCCACATGGCGGCCGCACGCCGTTCCGCCCCATCCGCGACGTTCACGAAATTTACGAATCGCTCGACGACCGCTTCATGGCGGGTTTCGGCGGCGTGGCCGAGTACGGCATTACGGTCCGCTGGAACAAGAACTTTCTCAAGATTGTCCGCCTGCTGCTCGAGCGGCGCTCCGAATTCAGCATGTTCGGCGGCGTTCGGTTCGGCGGCACGGTGACGATCGAAAGCGCGTTTGAAGACCTTGGGGTGGATCACATCGCTTTGTGCGCGGGCGCTGGCCGGCCGACCGTGATCCCGATGAAGAACGGTCTGGCGAGGGGCGTGCGGCAGGCGTCGGACTTTCTGATGGCGCTGCAGCTCACTGGCGCGGCGAAATCCGATTCCGTTGCGAATCTTCAGATCCGCATGCCCATCGTCGTGATCGGCGGCGGCCTGACCGCGATCGACACCGCGACCGAATCGCTGGCTTACTACGCCGTGCAGGTCGAAAAGTTTCTCTCCCGTTATGAAGCGCTCGCGGGGGAAAAAGGCGAAGCCGCCGTGCGGGCGAACTGGACGGCCGAGGAGACTGAAACCGCCGATGAATTTATCGCGCACGCCAAGGCGATTCGCGCCGAAAAGGCTACTGCGCAGAACGACGGCCGGCCCGCGCGCATCGTTGATCTCCTGAATTCCTGGGGCGGCGTTACCATCGCGTACCGCCGCCGCATGATCGATTCGCCCAGCTATACGCTTAATCACGAGGAGGTGGCCAAAGCGCTCGAAGAGGGCGTGCGATTTGCCGAGGAGCTGACGCCCGAAGCGGTCGATATAGACATTTACGGCCACGCCGTGGCCTTGCGCGCTAAGTCAAAAAGCGGCGCTGTTACGCTGCCCGCCCGCAGCATCCTGGTCGCCGCCGGTACGCAGCCCAATACCGTATTGGCGCGCGAAGATCCCTTCAATGTTCACCTCGATGGCCGCCACTTCCAGGCTTTCGACGAAGAAGGCCACCCCGTTAAGCCTGAAAAGCTTGCCAAGCCCGCTGCCGTGCACGTGTTGATGTCGATGCGCCCGGACGGGCGCGCCATGAGCTTTTTCGGCGACCTGCATCCGTCGTTCTCCGGCAACGTCGTGAAGGCCATGGCGAGCGCCAAGCAGGGTTATCCGGTGATCTCGCGAATGCTGGCGCGCCGCTCGCCGGAAAAGCCAGGCCCCGCCCAGCTCAGCGCGCGCCTCAACGGCGAGCTGCGAGCCGCCGTGCATGACGTGATCCGACTGACGCCGAACATCGTGGAAGTAGTGGTCCGCGCTCCCATGGCGGCGCGCGCTTTTCAGCCGGGACAATTTTATCGTCTGCAGAATTTTGAGACGCTCGCTCCCCGCGCCGACGGGACCACGCTCGCCATGGAAGGCCTGGCGCTCACCGGCGCGTCGGTGGACCGCGAGCGCGGCCTATTGTCGACCATTGTTCTCGAGATGGGCGGGTCCTCCGATCTGTGCGCCTTGTTGAAACCCGGCGAGCCGGTCGTCCTCATGGGTCCCACGGGAACGCCGACCGAAACGCCGGAGCGCGAGACGGCTCTTGCTGGCCGGCGGCGGACTCGGTAACGCCGTGCTCTTCTCCATTGGCCAGAGTCTGCGGGCCAACGGCTCCCGCGTCGTCTACTTCGCCGGATATAAGAAAATGATCGACCGCTACAAGGTCGAAGAGATCGAGCGCGCCGCCGATCTGGTGGTCTGGTGCTGCGATGAAGCGCCCGGATTCGCGCCCACCCGGCCCCGCGATAAGACTTTTGTTGGCAACATTGTCGATGCCATGGCCGCTTATGGCCGCGGCGATCTGGGCGAAACCGAGATCTCCCTGAGCGAGGTGGAGCGCCTCATCGTGATCGGCTCCGATGGCATGATGCGCGCCGTCGCCCGCGCGCGCCATGGCGTTCTGCGCCCTTATCTCAGCCCCGGCCATAAAGCCATCGCCAGCATCAATTCGCCCATGCAGTGCATGATGAAGGAAATCTGCGCGCAATGCCTGCAACTGCACAAAGATCCCAAAACGGGCGAGGAAACCGTGGTCTTCTCCTGTTTCAATCAGGACCAGGCGCTCGACAGCGTCGATTTCGGTAACTTGCGCACACGGCTATCGCAGAATGGCGTGCAGGAAAAGCTCACAGCGCAGTGGATCGACCGCTGCCTGCGCACGCCTGGGGCTCCGCGGAGATGCTGCCGGGAGAGATTCTTCTAACTCTGTTACAACTACTCTGTATAACCTCAGCTACCGCTGACGTCCATAGTTCATGGACGGCGTGGACAATGTGCTCGGACTCGAAGAAGGCGATGAGACTCGAGTCCAAAACCCCGATATCGAGCGCACCGCGGACTTGCTGCAACAGCGCCGCAGCGTTCGCTCCGTCGCCCTCAACGGGCTATTTTTGTTCGCTTGTTTTTATACCCTGTTCTTCGCGCGGGAGTTCTTTATCCCCGTCGCTCTGGCCGTTGTCTTTAATTTTCTCCTGAGCCCCTTCGTTCGCGCCCTCAAGAAGATTCGCGTTCCAGAGGCGGCGGGCGCCGCAATCGCGATGCTGGCTTGCTTTGCGCTGTTGGGACTTATCATTTACGAGTTCTCCGGGCCGGTTACGACGTGGATAGGGCGCGCGCCCACCATCGTGACGAAGATCTCGGGCGAAATGCAGAAGCTGAAAAGGCCGATGGAAAGAATGAACCAGGCGACCGAGCAGGTCAGTAATATGGCATCTGTCGCGCCCGCCGGCCCCAAGCCCGCCGAAGTTGAGGTGAAGCCGCCTAGTCTGGCGTCCGGCCTTCTAACGAAGACCCGCGATGTCGCCTTCGGACTTGTCGTGCTGCTGGTCCTGCTCTATTTCCTGCTATCCTCTGGCGATCTGTTCTTGCGCAAGCTGATCCACGTATTGCCGAAATTTGAGGACAAGAAACGCGCCGTGCTCATCATGCGCCAGATCGAGGACCACATCTCGAAGTACCTCCTTACAGTCGCGATGATCAATATCTGCCTGGGTACAGCGGGAGGCCTCGCGTTCTGGGCCCTCGGCATGCCGAATCCGGCGCTGTGGGGGGCGTTGGGCTGTCTTCTCAACTTCATTCCCTATATCGGGGCGCTGACCGAGATTTCCATCGTGGCAATCGTCGCGGCCGCCACTTTCCCGCACCTTGGGCACGCCTTGCTGGTCCCAGCTTCCTACCTCGGGCTGGGCCTGATCGAAGGAAATTTCGTATCGCCCTACGTGGTCGGGCGGCGGCTGACGCTGAATCCCGTCGTGATCTTCGTAGGCGTGACGTTTTGGGGCTTTCTATGGGGCATCTTGGGTATTTTTCTGGCCGTCCCGATGCTCGTAATGTTTAAGATCTTCTGCGATCATATTGAGCCTCTCGCGCCCATCGGCGAGTTTCTGGGAAGCTAGCGCGGCGCGCTATTGCGACGTGCGGGTGACCGTAACGGCGCGCCAGGCAATATTGCCGGCGGCGTCCGAAGCGCCGATCGTGATCTGGTTTGTGCCGATCAGCAGGGGTATCGCGGGAGTGCGCCAGCTCGTCGTGCCAGTGGCGGCGCCCGTGGCTCCCGTTGAGTTCGACCATGTGACCGCCGTCACGCCAACATTATCGGAAGCGGTTCCGGTGAACACGATGGTGGCGGCCGTCGTGCCCAAGCTGGTGGCCGCCGGCGAGAGTATGGTCAGGCTGGGCGGTGTCGTGTCCGGCGCCGAAGGTCCGGTTGGTCCGGTTGGCGTGGTCGAGCCGGTGGGCGTGGTCGAGCCCGTTGGCGTGGTCGAGCCGGTGGGCGTGGTCGAGCCGGTGGGCGTGGTCGAGCCCGTTGGCGTGGTCGAGCCGGTGGGTGTGGTCGAGCCGGTGGGCGTGGTCGAGCCGGTGGGCGTGGTCGAGCCGGTTGGCGTGGTCGAGCCGGTTGGCGTGGTCGAGCCGGTGGGCGTGGTCGAGCCGGTTGGCGTGGTCGAGCCAGTTGGGCTAGTTGGCGTTGGGCCGGTTGGCGTCATCGGCGGCGGCGGTGGCGTATACGTCACCGTGATGGAGCGCGTGGCGCTCCCGCCCGCCTTGCCGTAAGCCGTCGCCGTGATGATGTTTTGGCCAGACGACAGCGCGATGGCCGCCGTGCTCCAGCTTGTCGCGCCCGCACTAGTGGTGAGAGTCGCCGGGCCACTGCCGCCGCTTTGGTTCATCCACGTAATATGATCCAAACCCACCCCATCCGACGCAGTTCCGCTCAGCGCCACCGTGCTCGAGCCAGTGCTGTAAACCCCGGCCGCGGATGGCTCTTCGATCTGAATCGTGGTGTTGGACGCGCTTTGAAGCGTAATCGAAACCGCTGCCGTAGCGATATCGTTCGCGGCATCGCGCGCCGTGAAGGTGATGGCATTTGAGCCGGGAGCCAGCGGAACGATCGCGGTCCAGGCGGCCGATCCCTGCGCCGCTCCCGACGACGCGCCGTTGCGCCACGTCACCTGCACAACACCCGAGCCGCCGGAGACTGTCCCATTCAACGTTACGGTGGACGTGGTGACCGTCGCCGCGGCTGCTTGCATCGCGATTGAAAGAGGGGCCGCGGAGGGCGAGCCGTTCTGGGCCGCGTACAACTCCAGAATCGCCGTAATATCGCCTTGGGAAAGGCCGCTGACGCGCTTGTAATAGGGATACATCACATCCGCCGGATTGTCGGAATGTCCCAGCCCCAGGGCGTGGCCGGTCTCGTGCAGCGCCACGCTGAAGAGGTCCGTATCGCCTCCGATGCTCCAGTTTTCGGCATCGTTAAAGTGCAGATCGCCCGCAATCGGCTCCGGGTTCAGCGGAAACGGATAGAAGGTGTGGGCCAGGGTGGTGATGTCCGTAAACGGATAGGCATCCCCGTGCGCTCCGGTCGCAAAGAGCACGGTGAGAGTGCGGGGAGCGGCCGTCGCGTTGGTTTGGGTGAACGTGAGCTGCGCGTATTTGGCCCACTCCGAAAAAGCGCGGACGATCTCGGACTGCGCGTTCGCGGTGGGCAATTTCTCGGTGACTGACGCGAAGGCATAGCCGAGCGCCGCCGCGTTTTGTCCCGGACCGTCCCAACCGTCGCCGACGGTGGGAACACCCGTTGCCACCGGCCCCTGGCTGGTCAGCGCTCCGGAGCAGCCGTGGACCGGGATTCCGCGGATGAGGTCGATGGAGGCCGGGAAAACATACGCCACTTCATCCCAAGCGGCCAGCGATGTCAGATTCTGGAGCGTTCCCTCGACCAGCAGATCCTGCGGCAGCAGGTCCGGGTTGTCGACGACGCGCATCCCGGCTTCGATCGCAATGGCGCGCGCGCCGCCAATATCTACATCGGCGTGATATTCGACCACGAAGTACGGATTCGGATGCGGTCCGCGGCGGATCGCAGGGCTGATCTTATCGGCGGCCCCGAGCGCTCCGGACCACGCGAGATTCAGTCCGGCAAGCGAAACGTCAGAGGGCGCGGAAACGATCGCGGCGCGATCCGAGAGTACGGCGATCACTTCGGCGCCGCGCATACGAAGCCGCTGCACATCGCCGGACGTCATCGAGGCGGGGAATTCGACGGCGAAATGCGCGACACGAGTATCCCTGCGGGGCGCCGCGTCAAGCTCGCGCCGGCCGTCCGCGCGCCCGGCGCCGTACATCCACGGTCTCCAGCGGATGCTGTCCTGCGCACAACAAAGTTGCAGGAATATCAGAACCGAGAGGACAAATCGCATCGCCTCATTTCCTCGATGGGGGAATATTTTTCGAGCTGAGCTTTAAGAGTTCTTATCGCTTTGCCGTGAGAATTTGCCGCCTTAAATCGCACTTACCCCATGAGGTATATCTGGTGGTTACGCGTGTTTGCCTGTCTTTCCTCATGCTTCTGGCGCCCGCCGTGGGCCAAACCTATGTCATTGAAACCATTGCGGGTACAAGCGCCGTGGGCGATAATGGCCCTGCCACGGCGGCGCTGCTGGCGCAAGCCGAAGGGATTGCGATTGATGGGATGGGCAACGTTTATGTCGCGGATGCAGGGGATAATCGGGTGCGCAAAATCTCGGCCAGCGGGATCATTACGACCATTGCGGGCAACGGTTTTGCCGGTTTTTCAGGCGATGGCGGGCCCGCCATCGCGGCGCAATTAGACCATCCTTATGGAATCGCGCTGGACTTCGCCGGAAATGTCTACGTGGCCGATCTCGGAAACGCCTGCGTGCGGCGAGTGGACGCCAACGGCGTCATCACGACCATCGCCGGCGGCGGCTCGACGCCCATTTCCGCGACTTCGGGTATAGCGGCGACCAGCGCCAAACTGACCGCTCCGCGCAACGTTGCGGTCGACGCCGGCGGGAACGTTTATATCTCCGATTTCAATGCCCACCAGGTTTATCAGCTCTCGCCCTCCGGTTTGCTGACGGTGCTGGCGGGAACGGGAACGGCGGGCTTCAGCGGCGACGGCGGGGGCGCCACGCTGGCGCAGATTTCTTATCCCGGCGGCCTCGCCACGGACGCCGCGGGGAACGTCTACATCGCCGAAAGCGGCAACGGCAATATCCGCAGGGTGTGGCGCGGCGCCATCGCGACCGTCGCCACGGGGATTTCGGCGCCCACGGGCGTGGCGCTCGATGCCGCCGGACGGCTCTATGTCGCATCATCGTCCGCCACAACCGGGGTGCGTGCGCCCTCCACCGCCGGTCTGACGGTGGAGCTCGTTGCGGCGATGGATGTCGCGTCGAATCCCGCCGGGGTCCTATTTCTTGTCGCCCCGCACTCTATTCAAAAACTCGCCGGCGCGAACCTGACCACCATCGCCGGAACCCCCAATTTCGCGGCCTATGGCAATGGCGGCCCCGCGGTCTCGGCGCGTCTTAGCGGTCCCGTCGCGATAGCGCGCGATGGCGGCGGCAACCTCTATATCGCCGAGCAGGGCGCCAACCGCATTCGCAAGGTCGCCTCGAACGGCCAAATCTCCATCCTGGCGGGTGACGCCGCGCAGCTCAACAGCCCTTCGGGTATTGCAGTGGATGCTGCGGGGACGGTCTATTTCTCCGATACGGCGAATAATCGCGTGGAGCGCGTCAGCGCCGGCGGCGTGGTCTCGACCGTGGTGGGCAACCTTAAAGCGCCGACCTGTCTCCGCGTCGCCGTGGACGGATCGCTCTTCATTTGCGATACCGGGAACGATCGCGTTGTGAAGATTACGCCCTCCGGCGCGCTTGTGCTGGCGGCGGCGAACGTGACCAAGCCCGCCGGTCTCGCCGTGGCGAATGATGGCAGTTTCTACGTCAGCAGCGGCCAGCAGGTGGTCCAGGTCTCGGCTGCGGGAGCATCCACGGTGGCCGCCGCCGCTCTCAGTGCGCCTGCGGGCTTGGCGCTCGATTCGAGCTACGAACTTCTCATCGCCGAATCCGGCAAGAACCGCATTATCAAACTGGGGGCCGCGGGAGTGGTCACGGTGCTCGCGGGAACCGGCCAGGCCGGTTTTGGGGGGGACGGCGCAGCGGCGTCGACGGCATTGCTTAACGACCCGGTCGACCTCGCCGTGGATGCCGCGGGCAATATTCTAATCGCCGATAGCGCCAATAATCGCGTGCGGGAATTAAACGCCGTGCTTGCGCCGGCCGCCGTTAGCGCCGCGCTCCCTATTGCCGTGGTCAACGCCGCGAGTCTGCTGCCGGGACCGGTCGCCCCGAATGAGATCATCACAATATACGGCTCGGGGTTCGATCCCGCGACGGCGCAAGTCCTCTTCGATAATGTTCCCGCGACCGTTTTCTATGCCGGATCGAGCCAGATCAACGCGCTTGTTCCGTCCACGGTGACGCCGGGAGGAACGACCGCGCTGAATGTTCTGTCCTTCGGCGCGGCGGCCGCATCGGCAACGCTGAACGTGGCCGCGGCCGCGCCCGCTATCTTCACGACCGCGAATGGGACGGGGCAAGCGGCCGCCCTCGATCACGACGGAAGCGCGAACTCGGATAACAACCCCGAGAGCCGGGGAGGCATCCTGGTTCTCTATCTTACCGGCGATGGCGGCCGCGGTATTGCGGTCCAGATCGCCGGTTATCCGGCCAACGTTCTTTACGCCGGACCGGCCCCCGGCTACCCCGGTCTGACGCAAGTGAATTTGCAGACGCCCGTTGGCTTCCTGCCCGGCGGCGATTTGCCGGTCGTGGTCACGGCGGGGGCGACCTCGACGCAGGCGGGGGTCACGGTGGCCATACACTGATTGGTATGCATGAATATGGTAGGATCGAGCATATGCGGACGACATTGAATATCGATGACGACCTGATTAAGAAGGCTAGGGAATTAACGGGCATCGAGGAGAAAACGGAACTGGTGCGCAGGGGCCTGAAATCGCTGATCGCTTTTGAGACCGGCCGTCGGCTCGCGCTCCTAGGAGGTTCGGACCCCCGGCTCCGCGACGTCCCCCGCAGGCGTTCGGCAAAGATATCGCGTTCGAAACAATGACCCTTGTGGATACATCGGTTTGGGTCGCGCACTTCCGCGAGCGCGATCCGGAACTACAGCGCCTCCTCGAAGCATGCAGCGTGTTCACGCACCCCCTCGTCATAGGGGAACTGGCCTGCGGCAATCTTCGGGACCGCGCCAGGATTCTCCAGGACTTCTCCCACCTGGAACGCGCCACTGTCGCGCAAGACGATGAAGTGCACGAGCTTCTCGAATCGAAGAAACTCTTCGGGCGCGGTCTGGGGTGGATGGACGTCTCCCTGCTGGCATCCGCGCTGCTCGACGGGTGTGCCCTTTGGACGCTCGACACGGCCCTCCACCAGGCCGCCAACGAAATGCGCGTGCGGACCTACTCTCGCGCCCTGAACTAAACCATGTACATGCCGCCGTTCACCTCGATCGTCTGGCCGTGGATGTAGCGCGACTCGCGCGAGCACAGAAATAAAATCGTGTCCGCGACCTCCTCATTGGTCCCCAGCGTCCCGGCGGGCGTCTGGGCCCGCATGTTGTCCAGCATTTCCCGAGTCGAAAACACCTCGTGAAAATGGTTTTCGACTGTTCCCGGACTCACGGCGTTGACGCGAATCCCATGCGGCGCCAGCTCTCTGGCGAGTCCCTTGGTCATCGCCGAGACCGCCGCTTTTGCCGCTGCATAGACTGTCGAACCCAGGCCGCCGCCATTGCGCGCGGCGATCGAGCTCACGTTGACGATAGTCCCGGCGCGCTTCGCGATCATATAGGGCGCAACCGCTTGCGCGATGAAATAGACGCTCTTGACATTGAGGTTCATGACGCGTTCGAAGAGCTCACCGGTATACTCGGCGAGCCTGGCGCGTTGCAGCAGTGAACCGGCGTTATTGACAAGGATGTCGATTTCCGGCGCGGCGCCCTTCAAATCCGCAATGAATCCATCAATGCCCGGGGAGGACGCCAAGTCGGCGGAGAGCAGCTCCGCCTGCGTGCCCGCGCCTTCCACCAGCGCGAGCGTTCTCTCGGCGCCCTCGCGATACGATCCGTAATGAATCAAGACGCGTGAAACGCCCGCGCGCGCGAGCGCAATCGCGGTGGCCGCGCCAATACCGCGCGACGCTCCTGTCACCAGTGCCGTTTTATCCGCAAATTCGTCCGGCCCAAATCGCTCAGGCAAGTTGTCCTCCAGATGCATTATACTTTTGCTAGTTTTCCGCTCTCGCTTATAAGGAACCACAAAATGAAAACGACCGCCTCTCTGTTCTTCTGCGCACTTCTTTGCCTCGGAAGCGCCAACGCGGCGCCGAAGACGGAATTAGGCGCCATCAACGGCGCGAAATTTCGCATCGACGTTCCCGAGAACTGGAATGGAGGACTGGTCGTCTATTGCCATGGCTACGATGCCAGTCCCGTCGCCTACAAGGAAGGCAAGCTTCCGCCGATTTTCGCGATCTTCACCGAGCAGGGCTACGCGCTGGCGCAGTCCGGCTACGCCGCCGGCGGTTGGGCGGTGGAGCAGGCCGTCACCGATATCGAGAATCTGCGGCGCTATTTCACCACCAACTACGGAAAGCCCAAGGAGACCTATATCACGGGACATTCCATGGGCGGCTTCCTCACCATGCTCATGATTGAGCAGTACCCCAATGCCTATGATGCCGGCCTGGCGTTGTGCGGGCCGCTCGCGCCGGCTAGCTACTTCATGGGGCGCGGGGCCTTCGATCTTCGCGTGGTCTTCGACTACTACTTCCCCGGCGCCCTGCCCGCGCCCAACAAGATTCCCGCCGATTATCAGGGCAGCGAAGGCGGAGCGCGACCGCATCACCGCGCTGCTCGACGCCGCTGCGGAAAAATCGGCCGCGCTGCGCCACTATTCCGGGGCGCATAATAATAAGGACCTGGGCGGCACGCTCGTCTTCGTCACCTATCTGCTGGCGGAGCTGCAACAGCGCGCGGGCGGCAATCCCTTCGACAACCGCGGCATCATCTACGAGACTCCGGAGCCGGATTACAATGCACTGAACGACGGCGTCAAACGCTATGCCGCCGATCCCCGCGCGGAGGAATACGTGCGCACCTGGTACACGCCGACGGGCAAGCTCGAACGGCCGCTCCTGGCGATCCATACCACCTACGACCAGCTCGTGCCCGTGCGCATTCCGGATCTTTATCCCGGGATCGTCGACAACGCCCGGGCATCGGACATGTTCGTCCAGCAATACGTGAAACACGACGGCCACTGCGCCATTCTTCCCGCCGAAGTCGCGCGCGGATTCGCCGAGCTGCGGGAATGGAAAAATAATGGGGTGAAGCCGCCTTTCGGCCTCAATTCCGGCGGCGCGGCAAGCTCAAGCGGGACTACCCTCGGCCAAGGCAATGGGACGCAGCGGTGATCCCGTAGCGCCCCGCAGCTTCATCGGAATCCCGACAAAGACAAACTCGTAAACGCGGGCTTCGGCCAGCTCCTCGAGGTTCAAAGCCTCGATGATGTGGATGCCGCTCTCGACCAGCAGGTGGACGTGTACTTCCATCCCGGAGGGCACTCGCTCGAACGCGATGGTGTCCGATCCGGCGGCGAATATGCCGCGTGAGCTCAGCCATGCGGCGCCGGCGCGCTCCGGACCAGGCCCCACGGGTTGCGAACCGCGGCCGCCCGTGATGTAGCGCGCTGGATCTTGCCACCAAGCGCCCCAACCGGTCCGCAACAGGACCACGTCGCCGCGCGCGATTTGGACGCCCTCCAGGCCGGCGCACCGCTCCAGGTGCTCCGGCGCGATCGCAAAATCCGGCGGCAGCGCGCCGACTCCCTCGGCCGCCGCGATGTCGAGCAGAACCCCACGCCGAAACAGCGGCCCAACGGTGTCCACCGCCAGATCCTTCATGCCCTCGGTGCGGCTCTGGTTACTCTCCGCCTCGATCCCGCCATGGAGCTTACCCTGGCGCGAGAAGTGGCACAACGCATCGATGTGCGTGCCCACGTGCGTGCCGAGCGCGATCGCGTCGGCCGAGGAGCTGACCCCGTCCTTTAACACGAGATCGCCGTGGGCCTTCGTCAGGCCAAAGAGATACGGCGGATGCGTTGGGAAATGCGGCATCCCCGGAAAATATGGCTGTCCGAGGTCGTAGGCGCGCGCGTTTTGGATGCGATCGAGAAGGTTCATCCCGAGGTCAATATTAGCGTTTGGAGAGTGGAATACGCGATTTTCCGCGAGGAGTAGGAGTTTAGCCGTATCTAAAAACCGCGAAAGGCCGCCGATAGAGTATGGCAGGATGGCAAGCTCAACATCGGCTCTTTCGTCCTCGTCCACCGTCCCGATTACGGCGCCCGCCTCATTTGCCGGCGTAAGCACGTACTCGAGCGATCTGCAAGCGGTCCTCACCCGGCAAGCCGCCATCATGCAGCTTCCTGTGAAGCAGCTTCAGAACGAAGAAGCGGACAATCTGGGGAAAGTAAACGCGCTGCAAACGCTGAACAGCTCGGTGGCGGCGCTCGCTTCGAGCATTTCCGCGCTAGGAAGCCTGGGCGCGAACCAGGGGTTGAACACCTCGAGTTCCAACACTGGCCTCGTTACGGTTACCAATACCGGCGCGACTTCCACGACCGCCTACACGATCTCGAACATCCAGTCGCTGGCCTCGGCGGCATCGGAAACATCTGTCAAGGGTTATGCCGACGATACCACTGCGCTCGTCTCCGCCCTGGGGAATATGCAACTCGTCGTGGGTGGACAGACGTTCTCGATCGCGCTCTCGCCATCGCAGAACAATCTTACGGGTCTGAGCGAAGCCATCAACGCCCTCAATGCCGGCGTTACCGCTTCCATTTTGACCACGGGCACGGGGTCCACGCCCGATTACCTGACCCTTTCGGCTACCGGTACCGGCGCAACCACGCTGCAATTGAACGACATCGCGTCGGGAGGCGGATCCACCGATCTCATCACGCAGGCCAATCAGGGATCCAATGCCATTTTCGAGTTGAACGGCATTCCGATCACCAAGTCGAGCAACACCGTCAACGATGTCATTCCCGGCATGTCGTTCAACCTGCTCGGCACGACCACCGGAAGCCAGAGCGCCACGCTGAGCGCCAGCCCGGACAGTTCTCAATTGAACAGCGCGCTCACCGATCTGGTAACCAACTACAACGCGCTCGTCGATGAAGTGAACACGCAGGTAGGGGGCAGCGGCGGCGCGTTGAATGGAGACACGCTCATCGCCCAGACCTCGGATGACATGCGGCAGCTCGCCATGTACAACGGGTCGGGTGGAATGAATTTGACGACTTTGGGCATCACGTTCGACACCACCGGCAAGATGACGTTCGATCCGACTGCCGTCGGTTCGCTGTCCGGTTCGCAACTCACTCAAGCGTTCCAGTTCCTCGGCTCGGCGACGACCGGCTTGGGCGGCTTCGCTTCGCAGTTCACGCAATTAAGCGATCCGGTCAACGGCTTAATCACCACCGAGGAAAACACGCTCAACCAGGAGAACACTTCGCTTTCCGGCCAGATCAGCACCCTCACCACGCGCATCACCACGATGCAAACCGCGCTGACGCAGCAGTTGGAAGCGGCCGATTCGGCGATCGCGGCCTTACAATCGCAGCAACAGGTGCTCACGGCGAGCATTCAGGCGGTCGATTATACGGTGTATGGAAAGGACTTCGGTCAAACCACGACCGGCGGTTAATGGCCCGGATAAACCAGCTCGTCCTCGATCTCGAAAGCGCCACCCGGGAAGCGCTTGCGGCGGGCGGCGACCTGGTCCGCATCGAAGAAGCGCTGGCGCGGCGTTGCGAGGCGATCGAACGCCTTTCGAGAAGCGGTCCCGGGGCTTTTACGGCCGCCGATCTCGAGGCCATGAGAAGCGCCTTACATAGCGGCGACCAGATCGGCGAAACGCTACGCCTCGTTCGTCAGGGCGCCGCCTCCGACTGGCAGCGCCTCAAGTGCTTCCGTTCCTGCACCGTTCCGCAAGTACGCGCCAGCATCTCGCTTTCGGCGTGACGCGCTCGCGCGATTGATCGTCTTCCCCGCCTTTTCGCTTCAAATATTCGCAAGATGAGTTGACACGCCCCCCGGCGCCGCCGCACAAGACTATGGGATCGCGGACACTGCAAATGAATCACGCTCCGATGCTCGCAACTCTTGATTTTCGCCGCGACGGCGCGGCCGCGCGAATACATGCGAAAAAGCTTGCTCAGGACTTGACCGTCCTTATCCGCGCGTGTTAAAAGGGTGAAACTTTATAAGGGAGATTTGAAGGACATCATGACGAAAACCGGCATGGCTCTGTTGTTGTCTTGGGCCGTCTCTTCTTATTGCTTCGCGCAAACGACCAACTCGGCGTTAAACGTAGTCGTGACGGGAGCGTGCAATCAGCACTTGGGCGATCCGGCATGTGCGCTGCCCAACCTTTATGGCCCCACTGGACTCACCTTGGCGCCGGCGGCGCAGTTTCCGCACTATGCCCATTTCATCGGATCGGCGCAGACCACTTTAAATCAAACGCTCGGAAGCGCCATCGCCACGGAACTTACCACGTTGCCGATCATCTCTCCTCAGTCCGGCTTCACGTTCAAGTACGACAGCGCGACGGGGGCGATCGTGCGTACGACGTCCAGTTTCGGCCCCATCTACACCGAGCGCGCCGAGACCATAGGACGCGGCAAATTTACCATCGGGGTAAGTTATCAGCGCTTTCGGTTCGACAGCATCGATGGCATAAACTTGCACCAGGTGCCCGCCGTGTTCACGCACACGCCGGATACGGGGGCGGGTGGTATCGCCGAGCCCTATGAAGCGGACGTCATCTCGACCACGAACAATATCGACTTAAAGATGGATCAAACCGTTCTTTACGGCACCGTGGGCATTACCGATCGCGTCGACGTCTCGGTGGCGATTCCAATCGTGGACGTGAGATTGGGCGTAAGCTCATACGCGAGCATCATCCGCGTGTCCGGCGATGTGGTCAGTAACGTTATTGTTCCAAACGCGCCGCCGCTTACTATTCCGAATCCGCACATGTTTCCAAACGGAGGACTGACCAGCGCGTTTTCGCCCGCTGTTACCAGCGCGTCCGGAATTGGCGACGTCACTTTCCGCGTCAAAGCCGGCGTTTACAACGGCGAAAAAATGCGCGCCGCGCTAGCGCTCGATGTTCGCGCCCCTACCGGCGATCCCTGGAAGCTCCTGGGTTCCGGCGCCATAGGGATCAAGCCTTTCGTGGCCGTCTCCCGGGTCGGGCGCGTGTCGCCGCATTTCAATACCGGATTCCAATGGAATGGAAGCTCGGTCCTGGCCGGCAATATAACGGGAATTACGGGTGTCGCGGTAGATCCGATTAGCGGCGTGCCGACGCCCGAGGGGAGCGGTCAAGCCACCAAGGAGCGGCTGCCAAATCAGTTCCAGTATTCCGCCGGCATCGACGCCGGCGTGACCAAGAATTTGACTTTTGTGGCCGATTACCTGGGCCAATTGCTGATCAGTGCGCCGCGCGTGTTCCAAGGCACGTTTACTACCGTGCCGCCCGCGGGAGCGCCCACTATGCCGACTGCCTACCCCACGATTTACGGCGGCAAGGACACGATCGGACTGAATAGCGCGGCGACCGGTCTCAAATACGATCTCTTCGGTCACCTTCTGCTGACGGCCGATCTTTTGTTCCGTCTCGATAATCGCGGACTGCGCCAGACCGTGACGCCGCTGGTAGCGCTCTCCTACGATTTCGGCCACTAATCTCTCGGTTAGAAATGCTCGATTGATCGGATGATCCAGCCGGCGCCGGCGCGGCTCAACGTGATTCTAACGCGATCGTCCCCGGTTGAGGGAATCTGCTTGGATTCCACGCGGCGCACACACGTCACGGTAGCGGAGTCTCCGCTGATCTGCGGTTGCTGGGTCGGCTGGAGCTGAAACGTGAAGGATTTGATGTCCTTAAACATCTCGCGCATCCTTTTAATGTCAAGTTTCGGCATGCTCGGCCAAGCGGCTTGCATTCCGCCTAAGTTCTTGTTGTTGTATGCCGACTCGTAAGCCGCGAGCGTCTGCTGTATGGATGCTATATCGGCCGCTCGCTTGGCCTGCTCGGCGAGCCGTTGCTGCTCGGCCTGACGCTGTTGTTCGGCCAGCCGCTGCTGTTCTGACTGCTGCTCTCTCGCGCGAGCCGCGGCATCCTTCTCCTGGGCTTCGAATTGGTCCAGCCGCTGCCGCGCGTCGGCCGCATGAGGACCATTTCCGTAGCGGTTCAGGAACGCTTGTAGAGCCGCTTTGTCGCTCTTCTCCAAGCGGTCCCATGCCGCTTGTTCCGCACGCCGCGCGGTAGTATCCGCCGCCTGTTTGCCCAAACGGTCGGCCAGCGCCCGCGCCTCATTGGCATGCGCGCCGTTGGGGTGATTCCGCAGAAAAGCCTGCACATCGTCGGCGTTCGTAGTATTACGAACCCGCTCCCAATCCCGCGCTTCAAGTTGTATGGGGTCGGGCGCTTTTTCGATCTTATTCATCGCGAGCTGCGCCGCCCCGAGCCGCACGCTACCGCCGGCATCGAACCTGGACTGGAAAACGGCGCTGCTATATCCGTCTTTTGACAACTCGATGCGATGGACGCCGGGATCGACGGTTCCGCGGAAAGTTCCGTCCGGCCCAACGACGCCAACATGGCGTCCATCCACCTTCACCTCGGCGCCGCCCAGTGCCGCAATTTCAAGAGTCGCGGTCGAAGGAACAAGCGCAAACGTAACCTGCTTCTCTTCTCCTTTTCCAATCTCGACGCGTTGCTCGGGAGGCGACTGGAATCCGTCCTTAGCCACACGGACGGAGTAGGTTCCCACGTCGACCGGGATGCGGATGGCGCCGTGCTCCGTCACGCCGCGGTGGATCCTGCCGTTCAGATATACTTTGGCATTGTCCTGGCCGGCGGTTTGAACCACCAGAGTCCCGCTGTTTCTCTCAAGCGACAACAGAAGAGTCAAAGTAGGATTGGGGCGAATGTCGACAACGTGATGCTGCCCCGCGATGGTCAGCTCGCGAGTCCCCTCCCGAAGATCGCCGACAGGCGTGGCCGAAGTAAGCGAACCCGCCGTTTTACCCGCCGGCGCTCCATCAATCGCGACGCTCTGGACGCCGCAGTTGCATGCGACCGCTCCAGCGGCGCCGGAGTTGGTTACGACCGCGACCTGAACGTCTCTGGATGCTTGCGCGCGCAGCAGTTTGGGAGGTTCGCCGGCGATGCTTTGCCACTCGGCATCAAAAGCGTTTCCCGAGCCATTCACCGTCACGGTATGCCGTCCCGGAGTTAGTCCCAGCAGGGAAAATTGTCCGTCCTTCAATTCTCCCGCTGCACGCCCATCGAGCGAAACGCGGCCGCTTTCGAAGTTCGTGTTCACTTGCAGCGCCTGCGGTAAGGGCTCAAAAGCGAGCGCGAATTCGGGCCGGCCTCTTGAGACAGTAACTTTTTGGCTGATCGTTTTGTATCCGTTCTTGGTGGCTGTTAGCGGATAGGCCCCCGGTTTTAGCCGCAGCGAGCAATCCGGCGTCACGCATTTCTTACCTCCCATCTCAACCGCCGCGCCCGCCACATTTGATCGCACCAAAAACGATACTTCGGGAGGACGAAAGAGATATACAATCACCAGCCCGACAACCAGCAGCGCCGCGCACGCCGCGGCGATCAAGACAATACGCCTGGAGCGGGCCGCCGGAGCAGGCTCGCCCTTCGGCCGTGGACTCTCGACTGGAGGCTGCGTTTGCCGGACCGGGGTGTGTATCCGATCGATGCGCGCACGCACGGCCTCGCGTACTGCGTGCGCGCGCGCCCCGATCTCCCGATCGCTCCCGGCCGATCCCTCGATCGCGCCGATCTGATCGAGCAGCTGCCGCAATCGCCGGGCTTTAGCCGCGCCGATCTCCGCCTCGATCGCGGCCAGCTTGGCGAGAGTCTGGATGCGATGCAGAGCGCTTTGGATTTGGCCGTGGCGCTCCATAAGCCGCGGTTCGCGCGGGAAAGAATCGAGTCCCGAACGAATCGCGTTCTCGGCCGCTTGCAGGTTTCCCGCTTCTTCGAGCTGGCGAGAGTTCAGGACAACCTCGTTGACCAGTTCCTCTTTGCGGGCGGTTTCGATTCGCGCCGATAGTTCCGCTATGGCCGGATGCCTGGGATCGAGAGCGCTCGCCGTTTGCAGCATCAGTTGGGCCGCGCGCCAATCCGAATCGACCAGCGGCGCCGCGCGCTCCACCAGCTCGACCGCAAGGGCGGTCAGCATGCGGCCCTCCGCCGCCTTCCGCGCCGCTTCGCGAAACTTGTCGCAGCCTTCGGCGATTTTTTTCGCCTCGAACATCGCGCGGCCTTCCGCGATCAGGCGATTCGCCGCGGAGAGAGCCTCGATCCGCGCCTGTAAAGCGGGCCCCTCGGGAAAAACCCCGAATTGCGACTCGGCGGCGCGCAACAACTCGGACGCTTTACGAAGGTCTCCCTTGTCCAGCGTTTTCGTTATGGCAGCGCTAGCGGCTTGGCGGGCCGCCGCCTGGCTTTGTGCGAGAAGACCGTTGACGCGACTGATTTCCGCGTCCATGTTGGGGAAATCGCTATAAACGGTCCGCAGGCGGTTCCATAATTCCAGCGCTTCTTCATATTGCGCCGCCTTCTCGGCCGCGCGGGCGCGCTCCGCGATGTCGTCGACAATGCGGCGTTCGTCGCGCACCAAATCGAGCTCGTACTGGTAATACGGTTCCTCGGGAAAAGCGCGGATCGCTTCCAGCAGCATTTCCTCGCGCCGCCCTAAATCGCGAACTTCGCGCAGCTTATGCGTCAATTCATCGAGGTAGGCCGCGGCCGCGCTCTCCCGCGCATCGCGCACTTGCTGTTGCAGCGCCAAGAACCCGGAGTGCGCGCTGTAACGCGACAGCATTTCGCCGATCAGCTTCTCGGCCTCGTCGAATTTGCCGCTCGCCAGGAGATCGTTGGCCCGCCGCAGGGCCTGCACCTGTTCCCGAATAGCGTCGGTAAGATGATTTACTTCGGTGTCGGCCGCTTGCGAGCGGGCAATGCCCTGCGCCCGTTCGAGCAGCCGGTTCAGCTCCGCCGGATCGGCAATGGTACGGGTCTGGTCCTGCAGCCCATGCAGCTCCTCGATCGCCCGCCGGCGTGCCTCCTCCATGGCGGCCCGATGGAGCTCGGCTTCAATATCGGTCTTGCGCTGTTGCAGCCGCGAATCGCCGGGAGATGCTTTGAGGGCGGCGAGGATTGCCTCCAAAGCCGCCTTCAGATTACCGGACTCGCGTAGCCGTTTCGATTCCGCAAGAGCGTTCTCGACAAGCTCGGCGCGCCTACGCTCGTTGATTTGCGAACGCAGTCCGGCGGGCGCCCGAAACGGGGGATACAGCGCCTCGGCCTGTTGCAGCAAAGCGTCCGCGGCTCTCCAGTCCTCGAGCGCGGCTTTGGCGTATTTGACATGGGCGTCCAGCAGCTGCTTGGCGATTTCTTTATCGCGTGGGGCGGCGTCGAAGGCGAGTTTCAGGCTTACGCGGCATTCCGTCCAATTGCCCTTACTGGCGTGTTCCTGCGCTTCGGCTATGAGCCGCCGCGATTGCGCCCGCCGCTCCTGTCCTTCGCCCGCTAGCTTGGCCAAGTCGCCGAACTGGCCTGGAAATGCCGCTTCCGCGAGACGCGCGAGTTCGGCGGCGCGGCTGAAGTCGCTCTCGTTCAGCGCCTGCCGTATCTGTTCGCCTCGAGCCGACTTTGCTTTCTCAAGAGCCTGTTCCTGCAGTTTCGCGACCCGCGCGGCGTGTTCGTCGAGACCGGGGTAGTGCGGATAAGTAGATCGCAGCCTGTTCCACTGATCCAACGCCTCTTTAAAACGCCCGGCCTTTTCGAGTGCGCCGGCTTGCTCAACTATGGAACGCACCAATTCCTGTTCGTTTCGCGCCCGCTGGAGCTGTTCTTGGTAGTAGGGCTCGCCCGGATAACGGCGCCGCGCCGTCTCCAGAATCTCAATGCGCCGATCCAGATTCGGTTCGGAAAGCAGCTTGCGATTCACTTCGTCCAGGTATTCCGCGGCGATGGTACGCTCGCGGTCCACAAGCTGCCGTTGCACCTCTATGAATCCGGCGTGTTGCGCGTCCGCTTGAAGATGTTTGTCGGAGAGCGCGCGGGCGGCCGCCAGATCTCCTCGAGCGAGGCTGGCGCGCGCCTCCCGCAAATCGATGAGCTGCTGGCCGGCCGCGGAGGCGAGTTTGTATAATTCCTGGTCGGCCCGATGGCGGCGCGCAAACGATCCCAGCTCCTCGAGCATGCGGTCGAGGCCGGCGGGGTCGATATCGGTTGCGGCGCGGCGGCCCAAGTCGCGCACATGTTCGAGTTCCCGTTCCCGCGCGCGGCGGCGCTCATTTTCCTGGCGAACTTGTTCCAGGGCAGCGCGCTTCGCGGTCAGGCTCTTATCGCGCGGATACCGCGTCAGCGCCTGGTCGATTTCGCGAACGGCCGAATCCAAATCGCCGGCTTTTTCGAGCTCCGCGGCGCGCCCCAGCGACGCTGCCGCAAACTCGGCCTGCTTGCCTTCCTCGATGCGCGAGAGAACCTCGCCGGGAAGCGCGAACGCTACATCCAGCGCACGGCCGGTCTGCAGGTATTGTTCGGCTGCTTTCCAATCCGCAGGCGCCGCGCGGCGGGCGTTCTCGGCGATCGAATCGAGCACCGCCTTGCCGAACCCCGCATCGGCGCGATCCGTCTCGTAAGCGCGCCGGAATGCGTCGACTGCATCGGCCACGCGTCCGGCTGAAGCTAAATTCCGCGCTTGATCCAGCAAATGCCGGGCCTCGTCTTTTCGGCGTCGCTCCTGCCGCAGCCGTTCGCCGAGGGCGTCGAATTCGCCGGGGAATTGGGCGGATGCCGTCTCGAGCGTCGCGGCGGCCCGGTCCAGGTCGGCGGCGCGCAGCGCCGCTTCAATGTCCTCCCGCCAGCGAGATTTTGCCGCCTGGCGCGCCTGGTCTCGAGCAGTCGTAACGCGAGAAATCTGCTGCTCGAGTCCCGCGAAATTCGGGTACAGACCGCGCAAGCGCGCCCATTGCCGCACAGACTCGTCGAAGTCTCCGGCGTTCTCAGCCAATTGCGCGGCTTCCGCGATGGTCGCGACCTCAGCTTGAAGATCCCGCACCAACCCCAACTGCTCGGAGTAGTATGATTCTTCAGGGTATTTTGCTATTGCCGCGTCGAGTAAGTTGGCCTGTTCCTCGAGCTGCGGCGTCTCGCCCAAGCGTTTTTCGATTTCAGCGCGGTAGCGCTCCCGCTTCTCGCGCCCTTTCGCTTCCACTTCCGCTTTCAGGGCGCTGAAAGCAGCGTGCCGCGGGTACTTTCCGAGATATTGGGCGCACAGCGCGAGCGCCGCGCCGAAGTCCTCCTCGGCCGCCTTGCGGCGCGCCTGATCGAGCGCATTCAGCAGGGCATCATGCTCTCCTCGGACTAGTTTGTAGAAATTCTTATACTCGACAATTCTCTCGCGCGGCTCGGGCGTCTGGCGCGCCAGCTCCGCGAGCCGTTCGAGGGTGAGCAGCGCCTGACTGATGTCCCTTTGCACCCACGCCGCCTGCGACGCTTGATATAACTTCTCCTGGGCCTGTCGCGCCTTGAGAAACTCCTTCTGGCGCGAGTCCACCTCCGATAGCATGTGCCGTATGCGCGTATCGTCGGGACGAATCCTGAGCGCGTCCTGCAGCGCTTTGCGCGCTTCCGTGTAGGCCGCGCGCTCCAGGTGCTGCCCGGCGGCTTCGACCAACTCCGTTATCTTGCGGTCGGTCTGAACGTCCTCAAGCTTCGACTTTAGAGCGAGTGCGCCGGAGTGCCTGGGATCAAGCTCCAGGATTTCCTGAACCTTGCGGAGGGCGAGAGAGTATTCCTGCGCTTGAAAATAGCGGTCGGCGCTCTCAAGAAGCGCGCCCGTCGTCTGGCGCAGCATGGCTTCGTCAACGCCGCGCCGGAGCTTCTGGATCTCGGAGTCGCCCTGTCCTTCCGCTTCCAGCTCCCGCAAGATCTCGGACGCAAACTGGTAGTCCTTCTGCTCGAAGCTGCTGCGCGCCATGTCCACGCGGGCGCGCGTCGTGCTCGGATCGAAAAGGCTGTTCAGAGGCTCGTTGCGCCGCGCTTTCTGGAGCGCTTCGGCAAACTCGGCCGCGCTCGCAAATCGCGACCACGGATCCTTAGCCATGGCCTTGCTGATCACCTGACTGAGGGTCTTTGGAACGGAAGTGTTCACGTCGCAGGCGAGCGGGGGAAGCCAATTCACGACCGCGGCCGCGGTCTCTCCCTCAGAGTCGCGGCGGAACGGCTGCCTTCCGGTCAGAATCTCGTAACAGACCGTCGCGATCGAGAAGATATCGGTCCGGCGGCTCAGCGGTTTCATCCTGAGCTGCTCCGGCGCCATGTATTCGAGCGTTCCTTTGATGCCGGTGCTGGACTCGCTGTTGAGCAGGTGAGCCACCCCGAAATCGATGAGCTTCACCGAGTATTCGTCGATAACGAAAATATTTCGCGGCTTGACGTCGCGGTGCAGCAGCTCGTGCTCGTGCGCAGCGTGCAAACCGCGGCTGGTTTGCGCGATGATCTCGACCGAACGGTCGACGCTAAGCGGTTCGGTGGTGTCGCGCGTGGGGTGCAGGAGATCGTACAACGTTTTGCCGGGGAGCAAGGGCATCACATAGTACGGCTTTATGACCCCGTCGTCCTCATAATCGCCCATGTCGAGTATGTCGACGACATTGGGATGAACGATTCCGCGCAGGATATCGCACTCGCGATAAAAGAGATCCAGGACCGCCTTGCTGGTTACATCGTGAAGCGTCTTGATGGCGACGTCCCGGCGCATCACCGAGTCGAAGGCCTTGTACACCACGCCCATGCCGCCGCGCCCTATAACTTCTTTAATCGCGTAGCGGTCGCGAATTACTTTTTGGACGGGCACAAGTGACGTATCCGATTGAACCGGGGTATGTGGAGCTCTAAATGTACTTATATTTTAACGCATGACGGCCGTTTTAGTAAGCTGAAGAGCATTCGCGCTTGCCGCAAGGAAGCGCAGGTTAAAGGGAGGCAGCGTAAGCGCCGGAACTGGACCAGGCGCTTGTCCGGAGATTCGCAAGCGTGTGCGGGAACGCTTTCGGTAAGCCGCAGAACTCTTTTTCGCGGACCCTGGACTACATTCGGCAGCGGCGCATAGAGACTTCGTGCGCCAGGATATTTCCGCGGCGGCGGCACTCTGCTGCATCGTCTTTACCGATGGTGCGATGAACGACGTACTCTTCTGGACCGATCTCCTTGGCCAGTCTGCTGTTCACCAAGGCGGCCGACAACATGCGGAGCTGTTTGGACCAGGCTTTGTTTTCTTCCTGTGCCCTGAGGATCTCTTCCACGCTTCGTTCCGAGAAATCTTCCGACCATTCCGGCATCACACATCACATCGGCAGAACAGGGCGCCGCCAACAGAGACAATTTCCGCTCCGGACCCGTCCCATCCTCGTACAATAAAAGAAACAATGATC
The DNA here is from genome assembly GCA_963838885.1 of Bryobacterales bacterium. Lineage (GTDB taxonomy): Bacteria > Acidobacteriota > Terriglobia > Bryobacterales > Bryobacteraceae > JAICMB01. Next base: position 105,175 of record CAWITB010000002.1, read on the forward strand.
CGGGACGGCGTTTATTATGCGCTCGGCTTCATCGCCGGGGGGGTGATCGTGTCGTATTTCACCTCGCCGTGGTACGGCGTTCCGCTGTACCTGGTAGCGGCGTTCTGCCTCTATTTCTTTCGCGATCCGGATCGCCCCATCCCCGGCGGCCCGGTCGCCGTTTCTCCCGCCGACGGGAAAGTGGTCGCGATCCGTCCCGACGCCTCCGGCGCCACACGGCTTAGCATTTTCCTAAACATCTTTGACGTCCACGTCAACCGCTCACCCATAGCGGGCACCATCTCCCAGGTTCGCTATCAACGCGGCCAATTCCTGGCGGCCAACCGCGAACTGGCAAGCAGCCGCAACGAACAGAATATGGTTACGGTTGAAGACGGCGATCTGCGCATCACCTTTTCTCAAATCGCGGGTCTCATCGCCCGGCGCATCGTTTTTTACAAGCGCGCCGGCGACGCAGTGAATAAAGGAGAACGCATCGGCCTCATTAAATTCGGCTCCCGCGTGGATGTGTTCTTCGGGCCGGAGTGGGAGGTGGCCGTCCAGGAAGGCGTCCGCGTCTCGGCCGGGTCCTCCATATTGGCAAAGCGCGTAACGGCGGAACGAAAGTAACGCGGATGTCGAATCTCTCGCTCAAGGAACGGTTCATCGGACCTCGCTCGCCGGGCCGCAGGCCGCGCCGCGCCGCTTACGCGCTCCCAACGCTGTTCACGGCCGGAAATATCTTTCTCGGCTTTGTCGCCATTCTTCGCGCGTTTCAAGGAGCGATGGCCGCCCACGCCGGCAGCCTCGGCTACAACCGCGCGTTTGAGGTGGCGGCAGCCTGCATCGGGGTTGCGGTCGTGCTCGACGGTCTGGACGGCCGCATCGCCCGCATGACAAACACCACCAGCGACTTCGGGCGTGAAATGGATTCGCTCGCCGATGTCATCACGTTCGGCATCGCGCCCGCCGTACTGGCCTATGCCTGGGGCGTTCAATTTATCGCGCCGGACGCCCGGAACCTCGACCACCGCATCGGCTATTTCATCAGCTTCATCTTTTTGTTGTGCGGCGCGGCGCGGCTCGCGCGCTTTAACGTCCAAACCAACCCCATGCCCAAAAACCCCGGACGCCCAGACCGCAAATATTTTATCGGCCTGCCGATTCCTGCGGCGGCCGGCATCGTCGCCGCCGTCGTATTCGCGTCCGACTCCGTCCCGTTGCAGTGGTGGGCGTGGTCCGTGCTCTGGCTCGCTCTTCTGGCCCTCGTTTCCTTTCTAATGGTGAGCACCTGGCGTTATCCCAGCTTCAAGGACCTGCACCTCACCAAACCCCGCTCGCCCTTGACGGTCATCCTGATCGCCACGCTGATTTACCTCATCTGGTCCTTCCCCCAACCCGTGCTGCTGGCCTTGGCGAGCGCCTATGTCGGTAGCGGCGTCGTGTTGCGCGCCGGAGGAATCATACGCCGCCGCTTCCGGCGCCCTCCGCCGCGTCCGCATCCGGAGCACGTAATTGGATAAGAAAACCGGGGATAAGAGGCACAAGCCGGCTAGGAAAACGCTTCCCCCCGCCCTTGGCGGCAACGCGCCGGTGATCGGGGTGGTCGGCGCGGAATCGCTGCTCGGACGCGAGCTCGTCGATGTTCTCGAATCCCAGAATCTGCCCGCGCAGGTGAAGCTCCTAGCGGCTGCTGGCCAGGAAGCGCCGGCAGGAGGAATCTTGGCCGAACGGGAAGGGGAGCCCATTTTCATCGCCTCCTTGCGTGAGAGCGAATTGGCGGACGCGCGCATCGTGCTGCTGGCGGGCTCGCCGGAATCCTCGCGCAAGGCCCTCGCGGCCGTTCAAGCCGTGGCTGGCTCCGCGATCTCAATCGACCTCACGGGAGCTCTTGAAGACAATCCCGCCGCGCGCCTGCGTGCGCCTATGGTTGAGCCTGCGGGCGATTCCGCGCGCTCGCCGCTTTACGTCATCGCTCATCCGGCCGCCATCGCTCTCGCGCTCTTTTTGAAGCAAGTCTCGCGCGCCTCCGCCATCCGCCGCGCCGTCTGCAACATCTTCGAGCCGGTCAGCGAGCGGGGAAAGCAAGGCCTCGACGAATTGCACCAGCAGACCGTCGGGCTATTGTCATTCCAAAAATTGAACAAAGATGTATTCGACGCGCAAATCGGTTTCAACATGCTGCCGGCCTACGGCGCGGATGCCGTCCGATCGCTCGAAGATGTCGAAAACGCGGTAGAACGCCATCTCGCGACGCTGCTCGCGGCCAACTCCAACGTCCCCATGCCTTCGCTGCGCGTCGTGCACGCTCCCGTGTTCCACGGCTACAGCTTCTCTTTGTGGGTCGAGTTCGAGAGCCGTCCAACAATCGCGGAACTGGCCGCCGCGCTCGCGAACGCGCACGTCGAAGTACGCATCCAGGGCGAGGAAGCGCCGTCGAACGTTGGCGTGGCCGGTCAAAACGGCATTTCCGTCGGCGCCATTGCGCCCGACCGCAACGATGCCCGCGCGTGCTGGTTCTGGATGGTGGCCGACAACCTCCGCCTGGCCGCGCAAAATGCCGTGGAGGTCGCGCGTGAAGCCCTCGCTTAGAGCGGTTTCCGCGCTCGTTATTGCTCTTCTGGGCGCGGGCTGCGGATATCACGTCTCCGGCAAAGGCGAAACCCTCCCCAAGACTCTACACACCATTGCAATTCCGCCATTCACGAACTTGTCGGTCCGCTACCGGCTTACCGACCGCCTGCCCGAGGCCATCTCCCGCGAGCTCATTACGCGCACGCGCTACCGCGTCGTCCCGGACGCCGGTCAAGCCGACGCTTACCTCGGCGGCACCGTGCTCAACGTTTTTAACTATCCCATCATCACCGATCCCGCTCTGGGCCGCGCCACCGCCCTTCAGATCATAGTGAGGCTTTCGGTGACGCTTACAGAGCGCGCCACGGGCAAAGTCCTGTGGACCAAGAACTGGGAATCGCACGCCCAATACCAGATCAGCGCGGACCCCAACAAGTACTTCGACGAAAGCGGCACGGCGCTCGACCGCCTCGCCCGCGACGTGGCCCGCGATGTCGTCACGTCCATCTTGGAGAATTTTTGACGCCGGAACAGTTTCTTCAGCGCATCGCCAAAGGAGCGCCCGCGCCTGCCTATCTCTTCATCGGCCCGGACGTTTACGGACGTGCGCTCTGCCGCGCGGCGATGGCGGCGCGGATCCCGCAAATCGATCGCTTCGATCTCGACGAAACGGGACTTTGCGTCGTTCTGGACGATGCCCGCTCGCTATCGCTTTTTTCAACCGATCGAATCGTGTGGGCCTGTAGCGCCGAGGAAGCGCTTCCGCGCACGCGTTCGACGGACCGTGTCGAAGGCGACAGCGCCGATCTCGCGAGCTACCTGCGCCATCCCACGCCTGGAATCGTCCTCGTCTTCGATTGCAGCCGCTACGAGTTCGAGGGCGACGACAAAGCCAGGATCGAGCGCGTTCAGAAATTCTACGCCGCCATCCCCGATCGCGTGGAATTCCGGCGCTTCACGATCGATTCCGCGCGCCAGCTTGCGAAGGATCTCGCGCGCGAAGCGGGAATCGACATCGGTCTTTCCGAGATCGGGTTGCTGGTCGAAGCGCTGGCCGGCGATGCCGGCCGCATCGCGGTGGAAATTGAAAAGCTCGCGCTATATGCCGGGCGCGAGCGCAAAATTACGGCGGACGACATCGCCCTGCTGGTTCCGAACGCGCGCGAATCGACGGTCTTCACGCTGGCCGCCGCGCTCGGACGCAGCGACCGCAAACGATCGCTCGACAGCCTCGATACGCTGCTGCGCGAAGGCGAATACCTGCCCTTGGCGCTAACCTTTCTGGCCACGCAATTCCGCCTGGCAATGGTCGCCCAGGAAGCCAATCTCCGCGGCGCCCAACAGATCCAGACGTATTTTACGCGCCAGGGCATCCGCATGTGGCGCGACCGCGCCGATCAGGTATCGCAGACGGTGGCGGCATTTTCGAGAGAGAAGCTGCAGACCGCCATCGAGAAGGTCTACTGGGCCGATAAAGCGCTACGCGATACTCGCCCGGACGATCGCGTCGTGATGGAAACGCTCGTCCTGAACTTGACGCGCTAGGTAAGCTCTCGAGAGGAGCGATTACCAGATCAGGACCGAAACGATGCGTTCGCCCTCAACCTGAAAGCTCATACGGAGATCGTCGACTTCCGCGATATTGTCGTCTGTCCAACGGATGTCATAACGGTCCGACAGCTCCCGCACGCTACCGCCCGGGCCGATGCCCGCCGCCGTCTTGTACGACCGCGCGTAAACGCGGATCGCGGTGACCTCGCCGCCGGCAATGTCGAGCGAAAGGTCGGGACGGCGCTGCGACAGCGACGCCAGGAACACATGCGCCGTTCCGGCGTTCTCGTCCAATCTCACGCGGTCTTCGAATTCCTCACGCAATTGCCGCACGGACATGCCGATGCCCACATTGCCGGCCGCGCCGGGCCGCAGCAACCGCCGGACTTTTGAGAGCGGCGCGTTGGCCGTAATCCCCAGCACGGAGAAAAGCAGCGACGAGCTGCGCAGGACAATCCGCATCCAGGTAACATTATGCGCCCCGGACGCGGCTAGTGTTTTCGTTGCTCGTTCGCGCAGCGCGGCCGTGTTACCCTCGTAACGGCCACTTGGGCCCGAAGGACGCGATGACACCTCAAACAGCTGCAATTCTGGCGGATCCCCACCCTCGTTGCCACATCGTTTACCCCTGCACGGATGACCGCAATATCGTCGAGGCGGTCAGCGTATACGCTGCGCATGGATTGGATAGCGATGAAGGCGTGGTCCTTATCACGACCAAGGAACACCGCGAAGCGATCACGCAGCGCTTGCGGAAAGAGGGGTACGATATCGATCGCCTGGAGCGTAACCGTCAGGTTGCGTTTTTTGACGCCGAATCGTTACTTGCGAAACTCCTCTCTCGCGGCGTCCCCAATGCCACGGTTTTCAGGGACACGCTCGGCAGCCTGATCACGACAGCGAAATTGGCGTCCCCAACCCGTCGCGTGCGACTGTTCGGCGAGATGGTCAGCCTGCTCTGCGGCAAGGATCTTCCGGCAACATTGCGCCTGGAGGAATTGTGGAATGAACTGGTGCAGGCCTACTCCGTTCCTCTGTTGTGTACCTACTCGCTAGGGATGTCATCGGGCGCCCCGCTACCCGAGCAGCTCATCGGCGCGCACTCCCACTGCCTGACCGCATAAAGCGCACAGGGGACTTTTCCACCGTTTCACGCCGCCCTGCTACTTGCGCTGCGCCGCTTGCGTGCGCCTATAGATGGTTTCAAAACCAGGCTTCGACTGCATTCCAATACTGCTCGAGCTCGATGTTCCCGGAACATTCGCCCCATGCGCGGGACGCGGCCCAACCGGTTCGGTATCGGGCGCATTGGCGTCCGTCTTGCTCTCCTTCGTAACACGGCTGCCGCCAGCGGGTGGCCGGTAATCGATGCGTTCGATCTCCTCTTTCGGAATCGCAATTTGCTCGTTCTTTAGGATCACAATGAGCGCATCGTCGCTCACGTCGTCCATCTTGGCGCTGATCGGCTGCTTGGCGCCCGATTTGTAAACGCGAAGTTCCGTGCCGGTCTTAAGATGCTGAACTTTGCTCCAGGCGTCTTCGGCGGCCATTGCCAGCGCCGCGGCCAAAAGAAACAAAACGATTCTGGACATACTTGCCGTGAGTCTAGCAAACCAACGGGTATGGCACGTGTTACGGTAGTGCTCAAAAGATGTCGCAATGGATGCGGTTGGCGGCGCTGCTTGCCGCCTTGTGCGCCAGCGCGGAAGCCGAGACCGCCTGGACGCTCGCCCGCGGCGCTCACTTTGAGATCTACTCCCAAGCGGGCTCCGATGCCGCGCGCGCGGCGCTCCGCCGTTTCGAGCAGTTACGGCGCTTCTCCGAGCAGGCGGGTTTCGATCTGAGCAATCGTCCGCCGGTCCGCATCATAGCCTTCCGTTCCGCCGCCGAATACAATCCCTACCGCTCGGGTCCCACGGCGGACGCGTACTACGCCGGCTCGGAAACGAGCGACTTCATCGTTCTGCCAGACCTCAACCCGGCACACTTCAACCTCGCCGCCCACGAGTACGCCCATCTTTGTCTGCACGCAAATGGTCTGCCCGCAAATGGTGTTCGGCTGCCATCGTGGTTAAACGAAGGATTAGCGGAATTTCTTTCGAGCGCGCGCATTTCGTCGCACGGCAGCACGATAGGCGGCGAACTCCCGCCCCGCATACAGGCGTTGCGCCGCCGTTGGATCCCGTTGGCGGAACTGCTCGCGATCGCGTCCGATTCTCCACTGCGGCTCGACCGCGAGCAGGACGCCCTGTTTTATGCCCAAAGCTGGGCCTTAACCCACATGCTCGCGCTCGCACCCGGTTATTCTTCGGGCCTCCCAAAACTGATCGCCGCGATTCAGGCGGGGACGCCCAGTAGGCAGGCGCTCGAGAGCGTCTACGACAAGCCGCTGGCGGCCATTGAACGCGACGTTCACGCCTGGGTGGAACGCGGCCGGTTCACTCCGATTTCGCTACCCGGCATCCCTCGGGAAACGACCTCGATACAGATCTCAACTGCGCCTGACGAAACCGTGCGCCTCATGCTCGCCGGCGTGATGCTCGCTACTGGCGACATGGACCGCGCCGAACGGCTCTATCGCGACACTCCCGCCGGCGCCGCTCGATCCGCCGGCTTCGGCGCTGTTGCGATGCGTAGAGGAGACCGCGAGCTCGCGCGCCGCGAGTGGCGGCAGGCGATCGCGCAGGGCATCGACGATCCGTTGCTCTGCTACAACTACGCCAAACTGGCTCAGCAAGTTGGGGCCGGCAATGACGACGTCCGGCCGGCGCTCGAAAGGGCCGTTGCGCTCCAACCCGGATTCGACGATGCCCGCTACGCTCTCGCGCTGCTCGAAATGAACTCCGGGCATTACGAACAGGCAGTATTGCAACTGCGCGCCATGAAGACGATTGCGCCTGTTCGCACCCACGATTACTGGATGGCGCTGGCCAATTCATTGAACGAGCTCGACCGTCGCGAGGAGGCCAAGTCCGCCGCGGCCCTCGCCGCGAAAGCAGCGAGGACTCCCGGCGAGCGCGCCCACGCCGCCGAGCTTGCCTATTTCGCCGATACGGATTTCGCGGTCCGTTTCACTCGCGACGCCAACGGCCGCGCACAGCTCGTCGCGGCGCGCTCACCCCACGGCGCCACGGACTGGAACCCGTTTATCGAGCCGCGCGATCGCATTCACCGCGTTGCAGCGACGCTGCGGGAGATTCAGTGCGGCGGCCCAGACAGTCGAAGTGACACGCGAATCGAAGTTACGACTTCCAATGGCGCGCTTGTTCTGGCCATTCCAGACCTGTCGCGAGTGCGCATGCGCAATGCTCCGGCGGAGTTCACATGCGGCCCGCAAGAGCCTCGCGCCGTACGCGTGGAGTACGCCGAGCCGCAATCTGGCGGCGCCTATGGCCTGGTGCGCGGCATGGATTTCAATGTGACGGGACCGGCGGCTCCTTGAGCGCCGACATCACGGAAGCAGGTAGTTCGCTCGCGCGCTTGAGCAGCATCGTCACCTGCCAGCGTTCGTTATCCGGCATGGTGGCGGCGAATCCGGGCATTCCGGAGAGGCGAATGCCGTTCGTCACTTTCCAGTAGGTCGCGCCTTCGGGATCGTCCGTTACGCCATGTCCCGCCAGCAGCTCGGGCGGCTTCGGAAACATGCCCTCGGCGATGTGCGTCTTCGGCTGACCCGGTAAACCGTGGCACACCGCGCAATGCCCGCGATACTCCCGCGCCCCGGCAAGCAGGTTTTCGTCGTTCACGGGCAGCGGGTCCTTCAAGTTCGCGGCGTTTCCGACGCTCTCGTGAAGCGCCGTCTTCGCGAGAAATTGTTCGCCGGGCAGCGGCTTCGCATTCGTGGCCAGCGACAAGAACCCGAGCCGGACATATAAGTACACCGCCAAAGGCGCCAAAACCAGTAAGCCTATGATCAGTCCGACGATGAATAATTTCATGCCCGCCTTCCCGTTTTACCATGGCGAGAACGTCCGTCCCGTTTCGCCGGTTAGACTTACAGTAGATGCACAAAAGGAGCGCGCGAGCGCAGGTTCCGGGGGCTCTCGTAACGGTAGCCAAGCGTTACAAAACCGATGAACCTTCACCGCGGGCCGAATCCGCCGCCGACCTGAGCGACCCCAGCCTGTACATCAATCGCGAGCTGAGTCTGCTGGCTTTTCAGCGGCGCGTGCTTGAAGAGGCCGAAGACGAGAAGAACCCACTGCTGGAGCGGGTGAAGTTTTTATCCATTCTTGGCTCCAACCTCGATGAGTTTTTCATGGTTCGCGTCCCCGGCCTGATCGCCCAGCTCGACGCCGGTATTCTGGACACTGGCCCGGACGGCATGCCGCCGCGCGCCCAGCTCATCGCGATCCGCCGCGAGGTGAAGCGCTTGCTGGCGGACGCGCACAAGTGCCTTGCAACCAAGCTCTATCCGGCTTTGGCGAACGCCGGCATCCATATCCTGGACTATTCGCAGCTTTCCGAAACGCAGCAACGGATGGCATCGAAATATTTTTCCGAGATCGTATTCCCGGTCCTGACGCCGCTCGCGAACGATCCCGGCCGCCCGTTTCCGCATATCTCAAACCTCAGCCTGAATCTCGCCGTCCTGATTCGCGGCCGCGACGGCAACGATCACTTTGCGCGGGTGAAGGTTCCCGATTCGCTTCCCCAACTGGTACCCGTGAACCGTTCGGCCGTGAAGCCAAAAGCGAAACGGAAAGGACCGCCCAAGAGGGTCGAGCTGGTCTGGCTGGAGCAGGTCGTCGCGGCCCACCTTCCAGAGCTGTTTCCGGGAATGAAGGTACTCGAGGCCTATCCCTTCCATGTCACGCGCGACGCCGAAATGGCAATCAAGGAACTCGAGGCCGAGGACTTGCTCGAAACCATCGAGGAGGGCGTTCGCCAACGCCGCTTCAAGAGCGTCGTCCGGCTCATGGTTGGCGATGGCATGCCGGCGCACGTCGAGGAGATCCTCACCAATAACCTCGAAGTCGGACCTAGCGAGATCTATCGGCTCAACGGGCCGCTTTCGCTGAAGCGGCTGATGAGTCTCTATAACCTCGACCGCCCCGATCTTAAAGACGCCGCCTTCGTCCCCGCGATTCCTCCACTGATCGCGCAAGCGTCTTCCGAGGAGGACCTGTTTGCGCTCATCGCGCGCCAGGATGTTCTTCTTCATCATCCCTTCGATTCGTTTCAGCCCGTCATCGATTTTTTGAAGCGCGCTGCGCACGACGGCGGCGTGCTTGCCATCAAAGCCTGTCTGTACCGCGTTGGACGCAACTCGCCAATCGTCGAAGCGCTGCTCGAAGCCGCGGAAGAAGACAAGCAGGTGGCCGTTCTCGTCGAATTGAAGGCGCGCTTCGACGAAGAGAGCAACATCGAGTGGGCGAAAGCGCTCGAAAGCGAAGGCGTGCACGTCGTCTATGGCTTGATCGGCCTCAAGATCCACTGCAAAGTGATGATGGTGGTGCGCCGCGAGGGCGACCGCATGGCCCGCTACGTCCACCTCTCAACGGGCAACTACAATGCCCTAACCGCCCATCTTTATACGGACATCGGGATGTTCACGGCCAGCGAGGATATCGCCGATGATGTCACGCATCTTTTTAACTACCTTACCGGCTACTCCGCGAAGGTCGATTACAAACGGCTGCTTGTCTCGCCCGTGAATCTGCGATCGAGCCTGCTCGCCATGATCGAGCGGGAAATCGAGCACCACAAGCAAGGGCGCAAGGGACACCTGATCTTCAAAACGAACGCGCTGGTCGACCGCGATTTTATACAGGCGCTTTATCGCGCCTCGCGGGCCGGCGTGAAGATCGAGCTGCTGGTGCGCGGAATCTGCTGCCTCCGTCCGGGCATCGCGGGCGTCAGCGATCACATCGAGGTCACCAGCATTATTGGCCGCTTTCTCGAACATAGCCGCATCTACTACTTCCGGAACGCGGGAGATCCGCAAGCCTATATCGGCAGCGCCGATCTGATGCCGCGCAATCTCGATCATCGCGTCGAGGTTCTGTTCCCACTGCAAGATCGCAAGCTGATCGCGCGCATTCACGACGACGTTCTGCAGCAATATGTGGCGGACACCGTGAAGGCCCGGAGGATGCTGCCGGACGGGACCTACGTTCGTAAAAAGAAGGTTGACGGCAAGCCCGTGGCAAACAGTCAGGAAGCGCTGATCGCGAAGCGCAGATCGCTCGACAACTACGTCAAGCCGCTGCGATTGAAGCCGCGGGCCTCGTAATCTCAGTTGCCGCCCGTAGTGTCCCGGCGCTGTCTCTCGGTGATTAGGTTGCGCATCTTCACAAGAACCGCGTCCCGAGTCTGCCGCAGCGTGGTCGCCATCGATTTACATGCGATATGGGAGGCGGTCGGCTGCACCACCCAGCGCACCGCGTTCGGAATATCGCGGCTCAGCGTGATGGCTTCAAGTTCCAGGTACACGCCTCCGTCCCGTTCCTGATATTTCGAGACGCTGCAAAGCCGCCAGAGAAATCCATTACCCTCGCCGGGCGGAAGCTTGCGCTCGTCCGCCTGACCGTAACGATCGATCTGCTGCAGCCGCGTGGCGCGCCCAACACTGTACCAGCGCTTTTCATCGCCCCTCACATAGTAGGTCTCGTATTCGCCGTAAATCGCCGAAGATAGAAAGAACGCCTTGTTCAACCACAACATCGCGTAGCGATCCACGTCGCCGTTCTTGGCAACAGATCTGGATTCGATTACGGTCGGAGTATAGATCTCGCGGTAGCGGTCGTAATCGCGCATCACGCTCAGAACGTCTTCGATCGTTGCCCCGCGAATAAAAACGGCTCCGATGCAAATGTGAATCAGCCCCTCCGGAACCGTAATACGGGGCTTTAATTCGACGGCAACATCGCCGCTTCGCACTCGTTGCATCCTGGCGGGCGACTGGTCCATCCAAAAAAGATCGGAGCTGGTCGCAATGTTCTCGCGAACCGTCGTTATAAAGCGCTCCCAGCCCTTCACGGTATCCGGAGCCAGTTCAGCCCCCGCAACGCTTGCCGGTTGCAAAGCCAGCGCGGCCAGGATCGCGATTAAAATCCAGTACCTCACCAGTCCTTGTGATGCCGCGAATGCCCCTCGGGCGCCTCCAAAATTTCCGAGTTGATATTTTCTTTACATCCGATTGCTCGCGCACGTCGGCGCTGCCGCCCAACATGTTACTGTCGCGATTGATGAAGCGGTTCCTCGCCATCTCCATACTCGCCGCGTCTGCCGTGGCCTTGGCCGCCGATTACGGTCTGCCTGTCGGCGCCCCTATGCCTCGCTTTGAAGCGCAGGATCAGAATGGACGGACGCGCACGCTTCAAGACATTCTCGGCCCAAACGGCGCCGTGCTTGTTTTTTTCCGCTCCGCCGATTGGTGACCCTACTGCAAAGGCCAGTTGGTCGAACTGGAGCATAGCCGCGAGCAGTTCGCGAAACTGGGGCTCGGATTGGCCGCGCTCAGCTACGATTCGGTGGCCATCCTCCACAATTTCGCCGAGCGCCGCGGTATCCACTTCACGCTGCTTTCCGATCCGGACTCGAAGATCATCCGCTCCGCCGGTCTGCTGAACGACACGATTCCACGCAACACCCCGTTTTTCGGAGTCCCGAATCCGGGAACGTTCGTTCTCGATGCGAAAGGAATCATCAAGGCCAAGTATTTCGAGGAGGACTTTCGCGAGCGCTTTACCGCGGCCGATATTCTGACCCGCCAGTTCGGCGTCGTGCCCGCCGCGGACCGGCATGAGGTGACCGGGAAGCAGCTCACCGCCACCGTTTCCGCGAGTAACTTCGTCGTTCGCGGCGGCCAACGCATCGCCCTGTCGCTCGATGCCATCCTAAGGCCCGGCATGCACGTCTATGCGCCCGGCGTCGAGCATTACATTCCTATCGAGTGGATCATGAAGGAATCGCCCGCATTCACGGCCCACCCCGTCGCGCTGCCGCCCTCGAAGATGCTGCATTTGCCGGTCATCGATGAAACCGTACCGGTCTATCAGGGCGAATTTCGGATTGTACGGGACATCACCATCGCCGCCGAGCCCAAGGTCAAGCCTTTGACCGATGCATCCGGACAGTTCACCATCGAGGGCACGCTGCGTTATCAGGCTTGCGACGATCGCATCTGCTATATACCCCAGGTACTGCCGCTAAAGTGGACGTTTCAGCTTGAGGGGCACGACCGCGAGCGCGTTCCGGCCGCGCTGCAGCGCAAAGCGCCGTAATCTACTCTTTGATCTCGAACCACTTCGATTCTTCTCTCACCTTGTAGTCGGCGGGGGGCGAGAATAGCGATGGATCGGGTTCCGCGCGGATAATGTTTGTCATGCTGTAGATCACGTCGCCGGTGCGCGGATCGCTGTGCTTGCTCATCACAACGGTCTGCAAATCCGGCGAATACCAAGTCTCATTTACGATTTCTATCGGCCGGTCATTGCCGATCTTCCCCGCCGGAATCGTCTCGGTAATCCGCTTTCCCTCCGCCTGAACGCCCTCGATCGTCTGCGTTCCGAGCGACTCGGTCTTGGTGGTTGTTGCTGGACCGGTCTCCCTGCGTCCCGCGGCCTTCATCTCGGCCTGGAGCTTGACCTCATGGGCGTTCTGTCGCATCTGCACGGTCGGTTGGGTCCCAAGCGAGTCGCTCGTGATTACAACTTGATCCTGCTCCCCGCGGCCTTCGTCCTTAAGCTTGGCAAGATCAAGCTTCTGCCGGACCGAAACTATGGGGGACGAACTCGAAGACTTGGTCACCGAGCGCGAACTGGCGTCAACTGTATACCGCACTCCGGTAACTGGATCGTTGATGAACACCAGTTGAGGCGCATCGCCGGAGGGCCACGGGCCTGCCAATTCAAGGCTCTGCTCCCGCCGTGTGCGCCCCTGGCTATCCCGCGTCACCGAAGACGACGTCTTGCGTGAAATTCGCGTTCCGTCCGCAAGCACCTGCGTAGTCTCGGTGGTCGCCTGCGCCGAATACGGCGCGCCAGTCACCACTTTGCCCTCAAACTCAGCTTGCTTCCCGGCAAAATAAAAAACATTGCCTTGCGCCCACGCGGCCGCGGCCGTCAAAGCCCCGATAACGATCCACTTCATGGCACTATCTCCTTTGAAAAATCAATTTGCTTGCCGCACGAACCTCACTGCGTGCGCTATTCCGTCCGGTCCCAGAACAACATCCGCCTGAACGAGTCCGTCCGCGCCATCCTGGGGCACCGCAAAGCCGGCCAGCCGCAGCGCCGAACGCGACAGTTCCACTCGCACGATTGTGGCGCTCTCATTGACAAGCGAATCGTCGCCGTATGGCAGGGCCATAAAATCCGTCGCCGTGAATCGATTCACTCGCGTTTTGCGGCGTGTCTTGTGAATGGCCGCGGACCGCGGGACAGGGATCGTTGGCCTCGGCGGCAATGCCTGCGCCTCAGACACGCGTCGCAACTCGATCCGTTGCGGCTGCTGCGCGAAAAATAGTACGCAGGCCGCCGCGGCCGCTCCCGTAATCACCGTCACGATTGCAGCCCGCATCCTACGCGCGCGGCGATGGCGTCTGAACGCTTCCCGCAGCCGTGCCTCCAGCCGATCCGGCGCCTGCCGCGGACCATACCCGGCCAGCGTCTTCAATTCTTCGTCCAGCGGGCCGCCATTCATACCGGACACCTCTCGTTCGCTTTCAATCTCTCCGCCAGCATCGCGCGAGCCCGGCTCAAACGCGACCGCACCGTCCCCACGGGACACCCCAGCGCCTCGGCCGCGCGCTCATAATCCATTTCCTCGAGTTCGCATAGGATCAACGCCGCGCGGTAATGTTCCGGAAGCGCCAGCAAAGCTTTGCGTAGACAGTCGACCCGCCGGCCGCGAACGAGCTCGCGGAAAGCGTCGCCGTCGCTGGCCGGGCGGGTGTCCTCCGGCGGCTCCGCATAAGCGCGATCGCGCTCTAGTATCCGCCGCACGTGGTTTCTTGCGATGCCGTATAAGAACCCGCCGAGCGAACCGCGCTTAGAATCGTATTGCCGCGCGGCGCGAATCAAAAACATGAAAACCTCTTGAGTAACTTCCTCGGCGACATCGCTGCGCCCGCTCATGTGCAGCGCAAAGCGGTACACGCCCGGATGATGCCGCCGGTACAGCGCCGTGAACGCGTCCTCGTCGCCGGCGATGGTCCGCCGCAGAAGGTCGTCGTCGCTAGCCTGCGCCAAATCCTGCATTGCATCCTGGACGGCCTCGAAGAGCGGACCGTTTGCTTCTATAGCTATCTTTCAGCGGGGGGAGGAAAAGAGTTCCAAAAGGTTGTGCGTAATCCGCCGCGCCCGGCCGGACGCGCCGAATAAACATACACGCCGATAGCGTTCGCGAGCAGGATAACGCCGCCTACCTTACATCCAAACGAAAGCCGGCTGCCCACCTGCACAATCGGAAATACCGAGAGCGCGCACGACAGAAGCGTAACCGCGAAACCGGAAAACGCCGCGGCGCGCAGCCAGGAAGCCGGGCGCTTTCGAGCTCTTCAACCCCCACAGCGGAATCGCGAACAGAAACAAATACGCGATCCCGTAAAAAGCGTTCGATGCGCTGTCGAGAATCTGGAACGCTTCCTGATGCCCCACGCCCGCAATTCCCGCCAGCGCCATTATGAAAATCAGCGCGTTCACGAACAGGATCGAATTCATCGGCGTTTTGTATCTGGGGTGCAGCTTTGAAAACCACGGCGGCAGCAAACGGTCCCAGCCCGCCACCATGGGGAGCCGCGTAACGCCCGTCACGGCCATGGTCGCGACCCCGAGCTGCCGTCCGATGAGCATCAGAATGATAGCCGAAGCCGCAACCGAAGCGATTCCAAACCGCCGTAACCCGATGCTCAACGTCTGCGGCACAGGCCCGACCAAGTCAACTTGCGCTGGACTGACATACGCCAGCACCGAGTTGGTCCCGAGAATGAACATCAACGCGATGCCCGGCGAGGCGATCAGAACGGAGCGCGCGATGGTCCGCGCCGGACTGCGGCATGCTCGAAGCCGCTGAAAGCGCCCATGGAAATCTTGCCGAAAATATTCAAACTGAAGAGCGATATGGCCGGCATCGCCGCGCGAAAAGGCGTGTACGCGCGCGCCGGGCCGGTCAGCGGAAGTAAAATCAATGCCGCGAATGTCGCGATCTGAAACAGCGCGCCCACGTTCTGTATCCATCTCCCGACCCGCAGCCCCAGCATCGTAACCGCGGTAAGCCCCACGGCCAGCGCCAGGCTTACCGCGCCAATGCACCACTTATTCGCCCCGATCCAGGCAAAGCGAGGTCCCAGCGCATACGACAGATGGACTCAGCTCCGCGCTGTGCCGTTGGACTTCGCGCGCCGATTCCATCGCGTCTTCGGTCCACGATAGCGCGAACATGGAGAACGCGAAGATGGACAGCGCGAGGAAGCCGGCGACCCGCTATTACCGCTTAGCTATTGCTGCTTGTCGAGAAAACGCGAAGCCGCCCAAGCCGGAGCGTGCCGCTGCAGCTTTTTCCGTATGTCCGGCCAGAATTCTTGGCAGACGTTGGATACGGCCGCCAAGCCGATGCCCACGCTTCCGGCCCGCAAACCGAGCGGCGCGGTCCGAAAGCGATACGGATTCCACTGCTGCGCGATGAACGGCATACCGTAGTCCGCGACAAAGCGGCTGTATGCGGGCATCCACCCGCCATTGTCGTTGCGAGCCATCACGGATTGCGCGAGAGCGGAACGCACGCGCCGCCAATGCGTGCCGTGTCCCAGGATGAAATAGCGCGGATCTTCATGATCCAACGCGCGCACGCCCAGCGCGATATTCTGCCGGATCAAGCTGCGCCCCAGCTCCGACGCGATGCGCACCCCAAAGGCGTCCGAACCCCATCCCCAATCCCGAGGTTGATTCGTGAACTGCTGCAGCGTCGCAGCGAAAGTAAGCTGCAGAAGATGCGGCGCTCCAAATACCTCGTTTTCAGTGTAAAAAAGCTTCTGACGGAGACTCAGGGGCGTAAAAGGACCGTCTGCCGTGGCCTTTTGCGGCTCGAGCAAGCTGCTACTCTGCGCGGCCGCGGGTGCGCCGCCGGAAAACGCCAGCGCCACAAAAAATGCGCCGGTAGACAAGGGTGCCGTTAGGAATTTCAAAGTTGCCTGATTTCAAAGGTGCATCAAGCATACACCTTTAGCGGCTGCGACAACAGAGCTATGAAGGCTGGATCTGTAAGAAATGTTAAAGAGGCTTCGAAATTGGTTCGTCCTGGACCTTTAGTCCTGTTTGTCCTCATTGATCCTGGGTGATACACTAAATCCACCTTAGAGAAAGGCGGCGTCCTAAATTGGCTTCCTATCGCACTGGTAGCGTGGTCGTGGCCGGTCTAATCCTTTTTTCTTTAGCCGCTATCGCCCAGAACGAGATGAACGGATCGGCCGACCGGGTCGCCATTGTCCCGCGTTTGAGGTCCGGGGAGTCGAGCCTATTCCGTCCGGATTTGCGTATCGACGCTTCGCTCGTCCTGGTCCCGGTGCACGTCACGACGGCGATGGGGAATTCCGTCACGACTCTGGGCGAGGGCAACTTCAAGTTGTTCGAGGACGGCATTCCGCAGCGCATTTCCACTTTCGCCAAAGAAGACGCGCCCGTTTCAATCGGTCTGCTGTTCGATACCAGCGGCAGCATGCGCGACAAGATTGGGAAGGCGTCGCAAGCCGCGGTCGGGCTGCTTCACAGCGCCAATCCCGAAGACGAGTTTTTTCTGATCGAGTTTAATAACAAGCCTGCCATCACCGTCGCGTTCACGCACGATATCGACGACATCCACGCAGCGCTCACGCAGGCGAAAACGAAAGGGCAAACCTCGCTGCTCGATGCCATCCACCTCGCGATTTTCGAGATGAAGAGCGCGCGCTACGAGAGGAAAGCGCTCGTGATCGTGTCCGATGGCGGCGACAACCACAGCCGCCATACCGAAAGAGAGGTTAAGAATGCCATGTTCGAAGCGGACGTAGAGGTCTATGCCATGGGTATCTTCGACGATCCAGGCTCGCATCCCCGTACGCGCGAAGAGCGCAACGGGCCGCGCCTTCTCGACGAGCTTGCCACGCAAACGGGAGGCCGCCACTTCCCCGTCCGCAACCTCAACGATCTTCCGGACATCTGCGCCCAAATCGCAGATGAGCTTCGCAACCAGTACGTCCTTGGTTATGCGCCTTCGAACGCCGGCCGCGATGGCAAATACAGACGCGTTCGCGTTGGCCTGGAGCCGCCCGCGGGCATGCCGCCGCTGCGCATACGCAGCCGCGCCGGATACTACGGACCAGCCAATTAGTTCAGTGAGCGCCGCGTAATCTTACAACATTTCGCGCGCCATAGGCCGCTGGCTTCTCAAACAGCACGGCATCGACATCTCCAAACGGTCCCAGTTCCACGCGCGGCCAACCGGCCAGCTCGGCACGCGCGGCGAACCAGTCGCGCCAGAATCGGACGTTGCGGTCGCCGCCATAAATGACAAAGCGCTGCGACTTCGCCAGCGTCTCGCAGGCCAGTTTGGCCGCATACGCTTCGCCTTCCGGAGATTTTTCAAACGGGAGAAGATAGGGTTTGCCTCCCACTGGATAAACGCCGATATGCGCGTAGAGAAAACCCGGAAGCGGATAATCCGGCCGCCACGCGGGCGCTTTAGCTTCAATAAACGGGCTTGGATAGACGACCGGGGTGTCGCGCGAGATCCTCAATTCATCGATCGCGCGCGCCGCGGCCCGCCAGTTCGAGTTGTGATGCGGCGGCCACGCCGTCCTCCATTCTCCAACGTAGAGCAGGGCGCCGGTCGCGAGCACCGCCGCCATGGGTTTCCACTGCCCG
Source organism: Bryobacterales bacterium (assembly GCA_963838885.1). Classification (GTDB taxonomy): domain Bacteria; phylum Acidobacteriota; class Terriglobia; order Bryobacterales; family Bryobacteraceae; genus JAICMB01. The sequence continues at coordinate 123,123 of CAWITB010000002.1, forward strand.
GACGGGATAAAAAAAGCTGCCGCCGCGGTTGCCGCCAGCGCCGCGCCCGGTAGCGCCAGATTAAGATAGCGCGCTACGAACACGCTGTTGCCGCTCAGCCAGGAGAACGCAAATAGCGCCAGCGGATGAATCAGCCACCAGCCCGCGATCAGAGCGAGCGCGGCCCAGCAAGGCCGGGCGGCATCGCGTCGCCAATGCCCTATGAATGAGATCAGCCATGCCAGCCCCAGGCAGCTCACGATGCGGCCCAGCTTGAGTGTTCCTTTCAGATCCCGCCACGTCGGAGGGAGAACGATGACGTGCGCTTTTGCCTGCCGCATCAAGGCGAGCGCCTCGATCGCTACAGGCGCGACCGCGATGGCCAGCGCGGCAAAAACCCCAGCGGCGGCAAGCCACGTAACGGGAGTTTCGCGGCGGATCAACCGCACCCCCGCGTACACGCCATAAACCAGGTAGAACGGCCAAAAGAGCAAGTGTACGGGCCACAGTAAAGCGGCGAAGAGCAGAAACAGAATCGCGTCCAACCAGCGCGCCGTGTCGAGCCAGCGGATCAGAAATAGCACGCTCGCGGCCGCCAGACAGGTTCCCAACGCGTAGGGACGCGCATCGGCGGCCTGGTCGTTGATGCCGCGCAGAGCAAAGCACGCGAAAACGGCGAACCACGCGGCTTGCGGATGAATCAAGCGCGCCGCGATTCGCGAGATCAGATACAGCGCCATTCCCATCGCCAGGAGGGAAGGCAACCGGAACGAAACTTCGGAGATGCCGAACAGCATCCCGGACACGCGCGGCAGGACGTAGTACAGCGAATCGCGGACTTGTGGCGCGACCGTGAGCGAAGGATCGGACGTACCGTGCCGGACGACGAAAACCGTCACCATTTCGTCGACCCAGAAGCTCGATCCGAGCGGCATCAACCACAACCGCAGCACGCATGCGGCGAGCAGCACAACGAGTCCAACCGAAACGCCGCGCTTGGAAAAGCGACCCAGGTTCAAAAATGGAGCCGCGCTCCCGAGGCCGCTCCTAACGCTGACGAAGGTCCTCGCAGGCATGGAGATATCGTGGAGCTAGATCATCGCCCTGTCGCGATCGTCCGCCGCCCTCATTGGAGCCAGCGACTATCGCCGGCCACGGGCGCCCCCGTCTGGATCTCGCAGAAATATGGAATCACAGATTATTCCCATCACGCCGCGGACAGCATAACCGGCGAATTGCCGCTGCGGCCAAGTTCCCCGCGCGCGCAACGCAACGCCCAGACGACGGCCTTTTCACGTGCGGAGCCGGCCGCCCCGCTCACACCACATAGGGCTTGCGATAGGAATCGCGCGTCAGTAATCTGTTCGCCTCCGGATCGTTGGCGAACTTCGGCCCCGGCGTCAGCGTCAGCTTGTGCCCCGTGCGATAGCTGATATTCGCCAGATGGCACAGCGATGCGCTTAAATAAGCGTTCGCGATCTCGTCGTGCAGATCTTTGTAATTGCGCGAGCGGCAGGCGGCCAGAAAGTTTTGCATGTGCAGAGCGGTCCCATCGGCCCCCGGTCCTCTTTCGGGCCGTTCTTCCATAACCACCTCGTTGCTCTCGCCCTTGAATGCCTGAAACCCTTGATCGCTCATCGCGGCCCAACCGTCGGCGCCATAGAAGAGGTTGCCGATCATGATATTCAACGGCGGCCCCGCGGTTGGCGCCGTCGCAGCCGGGGCGGGTTCCGTTGGCGGCGCCACGGCCCCTGCCGCCGGTGGGCCGGGACGGCGGCGCACCGGTACGCCCTCGCCGCCAGTCAGAAGACCGCGCACTTCAAAGACGATCTCGCGGCCGCCGTAATCGTAGCTCGCCAGCAGCGTGTTGGGCGTCTCCTGGTCGTCGTGATAGACGTACTTGCCGCCCTGCGCATAGGCCGCCTTGGGCCATGCCGGGTCTCCCAATCCCCAGCGGCAGACGCCGATCTCATGCACGCCCTGATTGCCGATGTCGCCGTTGCCGGTGTCCCAGAACCAGTGCCAGTTGTACTTGAAGCGCAGGGCGTTGAACGGTCGCATGGGCGCGGGCCCCAAAAACATATCCCAGTTCACGCCCGGCGGCACGGGACTATCGGGCTTGTGCCCGATCGAGGCGCGCCGCTTGAAGCACAGTCCCTTGGCCAGATAAATGTCGCCGATCAGGCCGCCCTGCATCGCCTGCATGGCTTTAATCTTGAACGGCATGCTGCGATGCTGCGAGCCGATCTGCAGCATTCGATTCGTCTGCCGCGCGGTCTCGAGCATGCGTTGCCCTTCGTAGATGTTGTAACAGGCCGGCTTCTCGCCATAAACGTCCTTGCCCGCTTTCATCGCCCAGATTGCCGCCAAGCGCATGCCAGTGATTGGGCGTCGCGATCGAAACGGCTTCCACGCTCGGATCGGCGAACGCCTCGCGCATGTCCTCGAACTCTTTGGCCTTTTCGCCGGTGGTCTTTTCAAGAGTCGCTTGCGCCCGCTCGCGCGCCGCCTGGTCAATATCGCACAGCGCCACGACGCGAGCCTCCGGCAGCCGCGAGTAGGTCCGCAAGTGAGCGGTCCCGCGTCCGCCCAGTCCGACGATTGCGACGTTGATCTTGTCGTTCGCGCCCCACACGCGCGAGGCCGCCGCCGCCGTCGCGGCTCCCAGGAAGAATCTGCGGGAAGTGAGATGAGACATAAATAGTGCGCTCCTTTGCCGCCGTCATTATATCAAGCGCATCGCAAGCCAAGGCTCGCTCCGGCCGATCATCCAAACCCGAACGTCAGTTGATCGCCGGTGGCGTCGGTTAGAACCACGGGCTTGCCTGGATCGCGGTATTCGCGGTAGAACTCCTTCAGGGACAGCCCCGAGCGGCGATCGATTTGTGGATATTGGGACGTACGATCAAGGAGAGTACCGCGGGAGTACTCCGATTTCGCCGGCGTCATTGCGGACCTTCTCTTTTCAGCCACTTCGGCATAGAAATAGCATCAGCAATCGGCAGACCATCGGCGGCCTGCCTGGAGTGCTTTCGAGAACGGGCAGCGCCATGACGCGTGAACGTAACGAAGAAGCTGTTTTCCCAATTTGGGCCTATTGATAAAATTTATCCCATCCGCTACAGCGGGCTCCTTTCACCAACCCGGAGGACGTTCGGCAGTGTTCGCGCGATGAATTGGCGAAAAAAGGCTGCGCCGTTCGCTGCCGTGCTTGCGGCCGAAGGGGGCAACTCTGCTCCGCAGAGCGCGATCCGCCTGTTACCCCGTATTGCCGTGACTTCGTCAACTGCAATGACCTTTTGGCTTCCTATCCGTTCGCGCGCCCGATATGGCCTCGAGGTCGTGCGCGATATACATGCGCCTCAACCACGAAGTCGTCTGGAAACGGCCGCTGCTTGGCGACGCTCCTCCAGGCGTCGATCCTTTACGCCCCCAGCCAGAACCGGTATCAAACCCGTAAACTGCGATCTGGACCCGGTTTCGGCTGGAACGGCGGCCGCGATATCTCCCAGCGCAACCAGACCGTTCCCGCCGGCAACGCCGAACTTAAATACGGAAATGGTCTTTATCCTCTCCGCGATTGCCTCATCCGCCGCCGCCAGCACCCCGTCTCAAGGACACGTCCCAAAGAGCCTTGGTTCGGATCGACACGGGCAATTTTGGTAGATAACCTAAACGGCGGTTCTTCCGATAATCGGTTCAGAAACAGTGCACTCTTTTTCATTGGCTCGACAAATCAATAAATCTCTCGCATGACCATTGGCGCATATGTAGTGAATCTCCTCTTCAAGCATGCATCCGGCCAAAGCAGATCACAGCTTCGAGGCGCCCAGTCGTACGGCCAGCCTTCTGGAGTATGCGGATGGAATCGAGGGCGAGTTCCCGGCCAAATCCGCCGCTCGAAAGCCGGGCCGGATCTTCGTTTCGCCCGGATCGCTTCGAGATTGCCTTGCGTAGGGTCGTTACGCTTATCGCGAAAATGCCGGCTTCGTGGGTTCGGCTAGCACAGCGAGACCCAGGGGCGCTTTGGGATCGACGCGGACCTTTGCCTGATAAACGTACCCGGAAACGGGCAAATCAAGTTTCGCGCGCCGACACAGCCGGTACGTAAGGCATTTAAGTGAACAACCTAGCCCGGTTTCCTTTACAGACAGTTTTCGCATTCCGAGCCGCCGGCGGAAGAAGCGGTTGGCGTTGTAAAGTAACTTGCGTCTTTCCGATTCCACTGTTTGATAACGCGTCGAGAGCGACACATTGAACGAATCCAGGTTTTCTATACGATGTGGCGCGTTTAGAGGCCACCACACCAGATCCCCCGGTCCAAGATCGAAGACCTCGGCGGAGTTGTCGAACTCCGGCGAGTACGGCACTTCCTCATCCATTGCGGATCCGAAGATGTTTTCCATCATCTCCTGAGACACGAACCGTGGGTCGCCCGCCGGATAAATCCACATGCGTTTACGGCCCCGAATGTGAAAAAGAGTGGTGGGTGCACCGTCGGCGTGATAATATACCTGCGCGCCGGGAGACGAAAGGAGCAGAGTGCCAAGGGCCGACCTTGGCCTGAACCACAGGTCGGCCTGCGCCATTTCAGCGTAGAGTTGGTCCACAATCGCGGTAGCGCGGCTCGAACAGGTCGAGGCGCAAAATGTTATACCATAGCCGCCCGGACTTGACGGCCGCCAGCAAATCGGCGCCGGATACGCCTGTGGTGTCGACGGCTTGCCAATCTTCACGCCGCCTTAGGTCGGTCCCCATGGTCCAGGCCTGCAAGCGCTTCCGTGGATATCTGTCCAGCAGATCGATCAGGATTTCGTCATTCAGGAATTCGTGGGGGTCCAGTGCGTGATGCGCGAGCAGCGGGCGTGACCCAAAGGCGTCAAAGGTCTGGTGCCGCCACTCAATCGATTTGCCGCTACTTTTAAGAGCAACTCGCACCATCGCACTTTGCAACGAAAAGTAGTACACCGGCCGGATTCGGCTGGCTGGGGAGTGCTCTCCCAGCCAAGCATGCTGAAGCAATCTTCCGGCCATTGCAGATGCACGCCGGAGTGCTCAATTCATTGATTCAGGCGGGCGAGAACGCGCCCAAAGCAATGCGAAATTGTGCTTTCGAAAAATTAAGGATGAATGACAAAACGTGCCATTGAAAGCGGCCAGACCGCGTTTCGCCGGCCACCGGAATTTCTCGGCCAAGCGCCTCAAAACTGGGCGAGACCGTCGAGCGTCGTTGCTCGTGAGGACGGCGGCTGCCGCATTCAATGGCAGCCAGCGCCGTGGGGCTGTAAAGGCGCCGCGTTTTTGAAAGCGAGCTGCGGAGCTCGGCCGCGGATGGATGAGGTGAGATCGCGCCGCGCCTCTCGAAGCGCGTGCCCGTGGCGGCCGCATAAAACGCGAACCACAACGTGTAGGGCTACCTGAGCCAAGTAAGTGTCCGGCAGTGACCGCACGCATCGCGCAACCGCTATCGAGAATGGCGCCGTAAGTTTACGCCTGGACGCTTCCGCGCCAAGCGTCAATGTAACAGTACACCGGAAATTGCCATGAATTTTTGCAATGTTCCGCCGATTGCCGTTGTCGCCGCCGTGATGACGGCCCAATCCGCGCCGTTCCATTGTTTCACTGTCGCTTGCCCCAGATTTCCGGGCGTGGCCTCCGTGAACAACACTGTTGGCTTGCCGTTGAACATCGTGATGGAATTACCGAGCGCCCTGCCGTAAGCCGGATCGTTATTGAGCGCACCGCCTAAAGATGTCCACACCGATCCATTCCAGGACGAGGCATACACGCGCGGCGCGCCGTTCTGGTTTTGCTCAACCCACGACACGTACACATTCGTCCCGTCGTTTGTAAGCCGGGGACGAGCCGCCCATCCCAGGTTCGTATCTTTATTGAGCGCGCCGGAGCCAACCAAGCTCCATGCCGATCCGTTCCACTTGGACACGTACAACAGCGGCACGCCGGTCACCGTACGCTCTGCCCAGGCCGCATAGGGAGAGCCGCCCATGTAAGTGATCGCCGCGTTCATTGCCCAAGCCGTGCTGCTCTGGTTTAGCGCGCCGCCGAGCGCGGTCCAGGACGATCCGTTCCACTGCGATACGTATATCTTGCTGGACTCGGCGAAGAGAAGGCTGCTCGTCATATGCTCTTCGGTCCACGCGACCACCGGGAACGTCCCCGTGCTGGCCATTGCTATGTCGTTCGCGTAGCTTGAGCCGAGCGCGTTTCTATTGAGAGCGCCTCCAAGTGAGGTAGGAATCGTAGCTGGACCACTGGGCAATTGATCGACGAATATGGTCGTGGCGAATGGGCGGTAGAGGTCGTTGTCGCTCTCAATGAAAGCAAACGTGGGAACGCCCCCAACGTCCGCCATGGCGGTAGATCCCTGAAACTCATTGCCGATGTCCTCTTTCACCGTGCCGTTAAAGCTGCCGGTGAAGGCCGAGGAATTGACGGCTATGGTGACACTGCTGCCCGTATATGCCGTAACAGGCCATACGCCATTGACGGCATTCCATCCCCCGCCACTCGCGCCGGAAATAAAAACGTAATTCCCTACTCCGAGAGGGCCGGTGGAGGTATTGAAAGTGGTCGTGCTCCCCTGTGTGACGCCGGTAATCGTCATGATCTGCTGGCCGTTGCGCGTGCCAAGCTCCCCGCCGACCCACGTAGACCCGTTCCATTGCTTCGCGAGAACGCGCGGAAACAGGCCGGCGTTGTTCTCGGTTCCGTGCGTAGCCCACAGATTTCCGCCCATGATCGCGAGTTGTACTGCGCTTGAATTCGAGAATGCCGGCCCATTTGCCGGCTCTGGGTCAATCAGCGTGCACGGCGAGAAAAGACCGCTCCATGAACCGGAAAATGAATTCACGTATGGATGGCTGTACCCACAGTTGGAGCTATCGAACGGCGCTCCGGTCTCGACCCACCCGGTATACAGCGTCGTGCCACTTACCGCGATACCGGTATCCACGGCAAACGATTGACTCGTCGCCGTTGGAGTGACCTTGTTTACGCTGTTCTGCGGCGTCGCGTAAGTGTTTGTCACGCGGCCGGCATTGCTGCAACCGGACCGGCACAAAGCAAAGAACTGTGAAGCGGCCGGCGTGTAGGAGCCGTTCGCATAGTTCCCGCTCCCAACTCCGTTTATCAGGAAGGCGTTCGACCCCGTGTCATAGCTGAGGCGGCTGTATAATCCCTGCGCCCCCAGGGGACCAACCATGGCGACGGACGGCACGTCGGGTACGCGCTCCCATTGCCAGCTTCCGCTCACTTGCTTCAAGATCCACATGTCCGCCAACGGGATGCCGCCAGAGTCCTGGCCGCCGCCAAGCAAAAATTCGTTGTCACGCGGATTAAAAGCCATCCCGGATAACGATCTTCCGGCGAGGATGCCCATAGGTAGGATCGTCCGTTACGGAGAGAACGGCCCACGCGCCGGTCGAGAAATCGAATGTATTTACGTCGGTTCCAAACGAACCGCCGCTGAAGAAATAAGCCTTATGATCGAGCGTGTTGTATGCCCGCGCCGGGAAACCGGCGATCGTGACGGTTCCGCTGCCGGTCGTAGTCCAGGTGTTCGCGACCGGATCGTAAATGCTGGTTGCGTCTGGATGTCCTTCGTCGGTCTGATTGAACCAAAACACGGCCTTGTTGTAGTAATCGGAGTAGACCATCGCGGACGTTTGCTCCTGGCCCGGCCTCGCCAATGGAGTCTTATTGCGCCCGATTCTCCCAACGGCATCCCAGATCCACGTATAGTACGGAACCTCCGGCTGGTTCGACCCGGAGTCTGCGCCGTAAAATACGAAACTGTTATAGAGCGGCATGTAGGAGAATTCGAAAGCCCCATGCCCGGCTTCCCACTTATGCTCCGAATGCCAATCAGTGCCGTAATCGAGGATGTCACAGCGGTTCTCGGTGTAGGAATAGCCATGTACGGAGTCGTCCGGCTCGGTACCTAACTGGTGATACGCGCCGATTGAGATGTGCTTATCAATTGATTCCGCGTAGAACTGACTGTCAAATCCGAGATGCTGGCAAGGCCAGCCGTTCATGAGTCCAGTAGAGGTCCAGCCTGTCCCGGACGAACCCGCGCCGGAAGCAATCGGGATGGCCGTTCCGGGTTGCGCCGCCATGAGGTCCGCAGAGCGCGCTCCTAGGCACGCTGACAAGACAACTAATGCTGCTCTAATTGACGACGACATTGCACCCGCTCCCGGTCTTAGTCAGCGTGCCGCCGAGGCCCGATTTGTAAAACGTCATGGTGTAGGTACAGGTGGCGGCGGCGTTCGTCCAAGTCGCGCCCAGGGTGGCCGTCTCAGCCGAACCTCCAGAAGTGGCCGTTACGCTAGCTGGAGCGGTCGTATCCGACGTGTTCGACGCATAGAGCACGTTCAGAAACCAGTCCTGCGTTGCGGCGCTCGCTGGCGTTTCTTCGATTCGCCATGCGCCCGGCTCAAACGGGCCAGCCGCCGATGTGGGGCAGATCGTTCCCGCCGTGCATCCGTTATTCGTATCGCCCAGGCCCCACGGGTCGCCGACATCCGCGCACTGAATGCTGTATTGGCACTCGTTCTGGTTTGTCCCGGTACCATCGTCGAACTCGTGCCCAGGCCCGCCAACCGTGGTAATCGCGTTTGTTCCATTGACCGGAACCGAGAACCCCGTAAGTTGGCCCGCATACTGGTAGCAGCCGTTGGTGAGGCCGCATGTGCTATTGGCGTACGCCAGAGACGAAAGCATGAATCCGCCCGGCCATATTCCAGGATACGGACCATCCTTCGCGTTCTCGGCGCGCTGAATCACGAACTTGTTGCCGGTGATCGTGGGCTGGTTAATCGAGTGCAACAGCCATTTCTTCTGAAACGTCGAGTTCGTGGAGATCACCTGGTCGAACACGACCAAGTACCCGGCATGGCCTTCGGGAATGAATACTAAATGCCGAATGAACTTTTGCACGCGCTGCGTGCGGTTGCTCATGCCATAGGCGGGCATCGCCGGGTTACCGCTGAAATTGGTGTTGTAAGCAGGCGTCAGATCCGCCGCCGCGTAAACAAAGTTAGGGCTAGTCTCGTTCGGCGTCGGGACGTAGGCCATCAGAGTACCCATGTGGAATATCTCGCGCCCGCGAAACCATGCGGACGATATCGGAAGGGGAATTCATCAGGACGGTAGTGTTTGGCCCGCCTGTGCAGCCCGATCCCGTGAAATACGACTGCCACCCGCTGCCGACTCTGCGCTGACCACCGTCATTTGGAAGCGCCTCGCAGATGATGCTAGCCGTGGTAGATGGGCTTACCTGCACAAGCTGCGTAGAATACGAGTCGCTGGGATCGGTTACGGTGATCGTGTTGTGGGCGATAGCTTGGATGGCATACTTCAAGCGATGCCTGCTGCCAGAACCGGCATGATAGGTTCCCGAGTCAATCGCCAGAGTTCCCCGGTTGAATAGATCGAAGTGCCCGGCATCGAAGTGCTCATGCGACCAGAATGAGTCGCCGTACTTAAAACTCATCCAAGTGTCGTTCTCGGTCCAACCGGATCGGCAGATAAGCATTCCCCACCCCGTAAAATTTCTGCACAGGGGAAGAGAACTACGGTCGGAGGCAGAATTTGCGGGCTTATCGGGCGTATAGTAGGGCCACGCGGACGGCTCATTTCCATCAAGGGCCGCCCCGTTCATGAAGCGCGCCCAGCCACGAAGAACAGGGTCGTTGTAAATTTCGGCCAACCCGTTCAGAGATCCGATGGTTGTTGCGGTCTCGCTCGTAGATGCAGGTTGCGTGTCTCCCCAATTCAGCGGGACGAAATCGGGCTTGAACACGTACATCATCTGGTAAGCCCAGTTTTTGATCCAGGGATACGATGTCGTGAAAACCGACGAGACGCCGAGTCCGCTTGCGTTGGCCCACATCAAAAGCGGCGGGACAATAAAGCTTCGCATCGCGATGGGATTATTGCCGTTCTGGTAATCGTTCCAGGATTCATGCCAGCCGCCCTGCGACATTACCTGCTTCCACGCCGGGAGCATGATATTGAAAATCGCGTCCATTGACCAGCGCAGGTGCGTCAATCCAGCGGCTCCGGCGTCCGGGTAGATCGCCATCGCAGCCGCGAATTGACCGATCCCGATATTCGATGAGTTAGCACCGTTACCGTAAAATTCGTCGTTGTACGGGGAATAGTTATTGTTGGCGAAATCGTTTTCCATCAGAAGGCAAATATTTGCCAAGCTCGTCTGCATGTCACTCTGCTGCTGCGTGGTGAAGTCGGCGTACATCCAGTCGTACATCATGGCGTAGAGCAGTGTGGGGATGCCAAACTGATACGTGCTCGACAGGATTCGCATCTTCAGGTTCGACCCATTAGGATAGGAATAAGGGAGTGATCCGCCCAGTTTGGTAACCGTCATCGCGTGCGCGCTGCTGACGTGGGTCACATAGACCAATCCCATAAAAGACACAATCACGTCGTCGCATGAGCCGCTGTTGCAGCCGGTCGTGAAATCCACGCTAGCGTCCGTGATGTTTCCCGCGCCATCCCCCAAGGCGTTGTTATCGCTAAGCAATACCGGACCCCACACTGGGCCGAGATCCTCCATCGCCATCAGCTTGGCTTTCCATGAAGCGTTGGGAGCGCCGCCCGCTTTCGACGCCAAGTACGCCATGAGCATATAGCGGAAATCAAGAATGTCGCAGTTCCGCGCCGTGCAGGCCGTATCCCAACTATTTGCCGAGGCCGAGAATCGCGACGGCAAAGCGCCGCCGTTCCACAGCGCTAAAAGTTGGGCGTTCGATGGCGCTCCCAGGCGCGGATGGGAGGCGACGTAGGTGGATGGGAGGGAAGGCGCATTGTCGCCGATAGCGGCGTACGTAAGAGACGCTCCAAGGAAGGACAGTATTATCAGGTATCGCATCATCGCGCCAGCCCCGTAATCAGCATATCCCAATAGTTCAGGTTCCAATTCTTGTTTTCCGCCGCCGTGTTTTTTATCAGTATGAACGGAACGGTATCGAAGGTCGATTCCGTCGCGCCGTTCGATACTTCCGCGGCTGCGGCGAGGCCGCCAAGAGTAGCCGCAACCTTGCATCCGATATGGGTAGTGTCTATTCTGCGGATTTGCACCGCCGTCGCGGTCGTTACATAGGCAACGCCGGTATCTGCCCGAGTAACGGTGGCGGCGTTGTTCACGACGCAAAACCAGTCGGAGTCCGATTCCAGCTTCTCCAGGTAGAATCCGTTCGGAGGCGGATCGGTGTCGGCGGCAATATTTCCCGTTAAGCCCACGCGGAGCCGGATATTCGAAGAAGGATTCGTCCCCGTGACGGAGATCACCTTCAGACGAATCTTGAATGTTTCCCCGGAATTGATGCTGTAGTCGGAAGCGACTGGGGAAATCGAAACGACCGCTCCGCTCGCGCCGCTGGTAGTGAGCGTTCCAATGCCGGGAGAACCGAGCACGGTGTTGATGAGATTGTTGGCATAATACCCGGTATTGTTCAGGTACCAACCCAAGCAGCCAATAGATCCCGACGCACTGTTGCCGCACGTGAAGTTTTCCTTCATGTACATCGTCGAGGCGGGATCGTCTATGCTCACCTGAGTCGTTGAGCCGCCTACGTCTGAGACCACGACGTTGTAGCCGGCGAAGTTCACGGTAGAGCGCTGCGCGGCGGAAACGCCGTTTCCTTGAATTGTGGAGTATCCGCCCCCGCCGCCGCCAGAGCCGCACGCCGCTCCAGCCGTCCCCAGCTTGTAATTTGAACCGCTTACTACCCACTTGGCGCAATCGTTGTTCACGGGCGCGGTGGTGAACTGCGGAACCATGGCGTCCGCGCCGGATTGGGCAACGTGCAGCATATTATTCGTCGAGTCATACGCCACACCGCCATTTGCGGTCGAGGTCGCGCCCGCCGCTACGGGAACCTTAAACGCATTAGTCGTTGTGGCCGCACTCATGTCAAGCATCGTTGCGGCGCCGCTGATCGCCGGACTCGTGATCGCTGGGCCGGTCCCAAAGACAGCCGCGCCGATTCCGGTCTCGTCGCTCAGCACCGCCGCGAGCTGTACGGAAGTTGTAGTCGAGAAAAATCCCAGGTTATTCGATGCCCGCGCCAGCTTTGAAAGGGAATCATTGTTGAATGAGCAGAGCAGTCCGTGAGTCGCCGCGTCTCCATAGCAACCATCCACGCCCGCCCCCGGCAGTCCGGCGGTAGGAGGCGTGCCCTCGATCCAGGCCGCGAGGCCCCCGCTGCCGGACGCGACGACCGGTGGAGAAGATCCGGTCGAGACGCTGCCACTCACGGCTATAGAAGCCGAGCAGACCGGTCGGCCGGAGGAGTCGATCGCCGTCGCAACGCTAGAGGTACAAGTCCCGCCTGGGACGTTGCCGTTTATCTTTAAAACCGATGGAGATGCTCCGGTACCTCCTAAGTCGCCAGCCAATTGTACCGAACCTGCCGCCGCCGTACTAGCGGCGGAGATAGCGATAGTAGGGTTTCCTAACGTACCGTCCGAATTAGCGATTGTCAGTGGAGCGGTTGCCGCGATGGAGCGCGCGGTAGTCGTATTAGGAGCGGTTCGGACCATAAGACCGTTCCCGCCGGGATCGGCTACTCCGCCTCCGCCGCCACCTCCTCCGCCGACCGGCGTCGCGCACGTCTCCGTGCCATCGGAATTGATCTTTTGAAGGAATTGTCCGCCAGCGGAACAATCCTTAGTAAGAACTCCGCCCAAGGTCGAATTCCCAGGAAATGGAGTCGTGAAAGTATTAGGAATTCCACTCAACCCGGACCAAGGATATTTACCTCCGGCATCCAATCCGGCGTAACCGTTCGCGGCGCCCTTGTTGGCCAAATTTTCCGGCGTGAAGCCGAGAGGCGCCTGATAATCCGTGCCCGCCAACGCAGGATTGAATCCGCCCGAACCATTCCCTTTGAGTATGGAGGTCCCCGAAGTTGGAGGAGCAAAATCCGTTCCTGCAACCGCGCTGCCGCATGGGCCGGACGTGCCATCGACATGGACGCAATCCGAGAGGTTACCAGTCGCGCCGCCTAGCCCACCCACGCTATCTATAACAGAGGCGCGGGAAGGCGCATAGCCGGCGCCGATCGTGGGGCGTATATTCAATTCGGTCTGAAGCCCGGATATGTCTGAGATCTGTAACTGCGTAATTGCAGCCGCTACGTCGCCGTCCGTTCTCGACGATAGAACATCGGCGACGCGCAGGGGAGTATTGCTCGGCGGCACTACCCAGGTTTCACTGTACTGGATCTTGCCATCGCTGTTATAAACAACGTTGTATACCGTCGGCGTTGCCGCCGTCGTTGTGGGGACGAGCACCACGCGAAGATATCCGTTCGATACGGGCGCGGTCACGCTCTGGGTCGCGATGTTGCTTGTGTCACCGGCCTGAAAACCAGTCCACGTAATCAGTAGAGTTCCGTTAAACCTGGTCCCATCCGCCTTGTACAAAAGATCCTGGATAGTAGTGAGGGCCGGGCCGGCGCACAGCAGGATCGACGTTATGGACAATGCGATGCTTGCCAACGCGAACCGCGCTCTAAAGCTCATAATTGTTCTTCCTCCCCAAATAAAAAAACCGAATGGCAGCGAGTTGACCAATTCGGCCGTGACGCGGAACGCCTTTCGTTCTAAGTTTGAGAGGTAAGCAAGCTGATACCCTGCCGGAGCGTTTCGGGCGGGGGCATTAAGTGAATTATTTTGATCGCGTTAGATGGATGCCAGAATCTCGCAAATACACGTTAATGCGTCTGGAGCCGTGCGTCAACACCGCTCTATCAAGGTCTGCACGATGCCGGCGGCGGCTTGACCGCCTCCGAAAGGAGTTCCCCAGGGGCCGCTCGATCCGATACTCCGGGCGGCCTCCATAATTCTCGACGGCTCCGTGCCCGCGAGTTGGTTACAGCCGTTTTCCAGCGTCTCAATCCACTCGGTTTCTTCGCGTAGCGTGATGCAGGGGACGCGCATGAAATACGCTTCCTTCTGCACACCGCCGGAATCCGTGACAACGATCCGCGCGCGCCCTTCGAGCAGAAGCATTTCGAGGTAGGAAAGCGGTCCGGTAACCCTCACACTCCGGGGGTTCCAGCGCAGCGCTTCAAGCCGCGCTTGCGTGCGGGGATGCAGGGGTAGCAGCACCGGGCACACCGTGGCGGAAAGCTCGTCCAGTGCCTCTAAGATTGCCGTGAGGCGCTGCGGGTCGTCCGTGTTCTCCGCCCGGTGCACGGTCGCCAGAACGAATTGCCGGGGCTGCCACGCGTCGGCGAGGGCTCCGCCGCGGCGCTCGGCGATTTCGTGGAAGAGCAGCACGGCATCGTACATGACGTCGCCGCTGAATATGGCGCGATCGGCCAGGCCTTCGCGGGCCAGGTTCTCGAACGCCGCGGCCGAGGGATAGAACAGAAGATCGCTGAGATGGTCGGACACGATGCGGTTCACTTCCTCCGGCATGGTGCGGCGGAAACTGCGCAGCCCGGATTCCACATGCGCCATCGGGATGCGCAGTTTCGAAGCCACCACAGCCGCGGCAAGCGTGGAGTTCGTGTCGCCGTAGAGCAGCAGCCAGTCGGGCGCGGCGGATTCCAGCACGGGCTCGAGCCGCGTCATCATCTCGGCCGTTTGCGCGCCGTGAGGACCGGAGCCCACGGCGAGATTGACCTGTGGCGGGGGAATATTGAGCTCCTCGAAAAAGACGCCGCTCATGGCGGAGTCGTAGTGCTGGCCTGTGTGGATCAGCGTGTGCTCGATTTCGGGGCGGGACAGCAAAGAGCGGCACACCACCGCGACCTTGACAAACTGGGGGCGGGCCCCAACGACGGTCACGATTTTCAATGAAATGCCGCCGCGGCCAGAAACCAGGCTAGCGTCAAGAGAGCTTCACCGCCCGGATTCCGATAACGCGCTTCACAGTTTCGAACGCGTTGGCGTGCGCGAAGTGTTCCGCTGCGCGGGCCTGGAAGGTCTTATCGAGCGACTCATCATAGAGATTATACGAACTCCAGTAGGAGTAGAGCGCCTCGGGAGAGTCGAAGCGCAGGGCGTTTTCGAAATTAAAGACCTCGGCGTTCCCGAAAATTTCACGCGCCAGGCCTGGACCGGTCGCCTCCATGAACGGCGCGGCGCCTCTTCTGGCGGGCGCCGGCCGATTCACGCGGGCATAAAGAGAGTCGTGAAGCTCCTTCAGTTCAGCATTGTTCCGCTGCGAAGGACCGCAAAAGAACAAGATCCCGCCCGGCTGCAGCGCCGCGTGCAAGGACCGGAACAGCGGCTCCGGGCGCTTGGCGTAGTAAATGGAATAACAAGCGATCGCGCGATCGAAAGGACCGGACCGGAGGACCGGCGAGACTTCGTCGAGGTCGGCGCGGCGAATGGCGATCCGTGCGCCCACTCCGGCCTCAAGCGCTTGTTGCCGCAGAGTGTCGAGCGCCTCCTGCGAGATGTCCACCGCCGTCACGCGGCCGGTTTCACCCACTAGACGGGCCAGCGGCAGCGATTGCTTGCCGGTGCCGCATCCGAGCTCCAGAATCTCCATTCCCGGCGAGAGGTTCAGCAGCTCGAAACACCACTGATTTAGATCCGAGGCTCCGAAGCGATCATGCGCCTCGAGTCGTTTCGTAAGCGCTGCCGCGTCGGTATCGAATTTTCCCAATGTGCCCATAGTTACTCCGTAAACGTAGGTCCGCTACGCCGAATCCCTGGGATTGTGGCGGCTAGCATGCGGTCGAAATGCTCCGAGTTCTCCGGCTGCGCGTCTCGCGTTTCGGCCCGGAAAAAAGACTCCAGGCGCTGCGCCGGGTATTCATGTTCCTTCCCCCACCAGATCGGGTGTGTTAATAACTGCAGGACCATTTGCGACGCATCGCTCAGGAGCGGCAGCGGCTGACCCGCTCTCCAAGCGCCCTTCGAATCGGAGAGGTACCAGTTCATGAGCTCGGCGGCGTACGCATTCACCTTCCCGCGAACTAGCAGCGGCCCGCGCAGTAGCCAGGGGATGGGGCGATGGAAGGAAATTGATTGGACCGGCAGCCCGAGGGCGTCTTCCAGGCGCGCGCAATCCCGCAGAATGAGTGGCCCGATCGTTTCTACGCTGCCGTTCCCGTTCCGCAGCTCCCCGGGACAGTCGAAGTGGACGCCTATTTCGTGACCCATGGCCGCAATTTCGCGGACCATTCGCACCGCATCGCCCAGGGAGATATCGTATAGCTGCGACTCCATCATGACCATGTATGTGGAGACCACGCCGGCCTCCCGCTCCACCTCTGCCATTGCTACTGCCGGCGGCAGGCTAATGTCGATGTCATGCCGCAGGAATACGCTCGGAGCGGTCCATGAAGAAAGCTGCACCGCTTCCCGAAACAGCCGCGGCGCAAACCTGCTGGTAACAGCCGCTAAGATGCGGCGGTAGTAGGCGTAGCTGAAATCCTCACACCAGCCGGAATCGCTCATGCAGTCTCCCTGCCCAGTTGTTTGCCGGCGCCTTCCAGTCCAAGCTGCCTTGCTTTCGCCGGCGCCCTCGGTGATAATATCCGCGAACATGGAGGCCAGCCGAGGCCGCTCATACCGGCGAATCGCTTCCCAATCGGGGCGAAACTCCCTCAGGAGCTTGCGGCTGGGATCGAACAACTGCCGCAGCAGGGCTGCCAGGCCGGCTTGGTCATGGGGATCGACATGCCAACCCGCGCGCGTATCGCGGATCAACTGCGGCAGCTCGCCTTCGACGGCCACGGCCAGAAGGGGCTTGCCCGTCGCGAGATACTCATAAACCTTGCCGCTGGTTGCCGAGGGGTCCAACATCGTCACCAGCAGGAAATCCGTTTCTTCCATTAACCGCAGCGCCTCGGTTTGCGGGACGAAGCCGACCTCCGTCACTTTACTCTTTCGATTTCGCAGGTACGCTGCTTCGTCGGCGGCAACGCGCCCGACGAAGCGCGTCTCCACCTGGGCGCGAATTTGTTCGGGCAGACTATCGAGCGCATCCAGATAATAACGCACCGAAGTCGTGCTGTAGAGCGTTCCGGAATAAGTCACGACGAAGTGCGAACCAGCGTGCGGACGAGCTTGAAAAGCTGTGAACAGCGCCGGGTCGAAACCGTTCGGCACGCATAAAAATTTACTGGCCGGCAGGTCCGGATAGCGGGCGCGCGTTTCCTCCAGCAGCGACGGCGTGACCAGGACGACGCGGCTCGATCGTTCCACGGTCTCGCGCTCGATCTTTATCGCTTTGCGCCGCACGGTTTCGCTTTTCTGGAAATCGGAAGTGCCCAGGAAAAAGCGCAGCCAGTCGTCGCGAAAATCGCTGATCAACTGGATGTGCGGGAATTCCCGCCGCAAAGCGTTGCCGATCAGCAGAGCCGAGAAGGGCGGCGCGGTAACGACGACGCTGTCGATGCCGTATCGCTTGATTATCCTGCGCGCCCGCCGTAGCGCGAAAGGAGTCCATACCACCTCCGGGTCCGGGGAAAACAGGCGGCGCGCCGCATCTACGAGGCGCGCTTTCCAGTTGCTGGAAGAGGACTGCGCCTCGCCTGCCGCGCGATTCCCGGCGCCGCTTGGGGTCGAAGGCGCAACCCACTTCCAGATTAATCGCTTGACGCGAAACGGCGCCTCGGGCGTAAAGGTACGGTGCACCCGGACCTCCGCGGGCACCTGTTTGAGCAAGGAGGGGTCGACCGTGGGAGTGGTGGCATTGCGCGCCGACAAGACGTGAACTTCCAGGCCGCATTGCGGCAGATACTTGGCCAAGCTCAGAGCGCGCTGGACGCTAATGCCGCCCGCTGGCGGAAACAAATAACTGATAATGAGAACTTTCCGTTGTGACATAGAGCGATCCGGAGATCTCCGGCCCACGCGTTTCACGCGCTTCTAGACCTGGGCCTCGTAGACCTCCAGCCGCCGGCGGTACGGGCACGGCTCGCCAGACAAGTCAAATGGCATGGGCCTCTCCTCCCGCTTGCGAAGAAATGAATGCTTCTGAATTACGCTGTTGATCTGCGGGTGGTAATAGAGCACGATGATACGCCGCGGATTGCGCTGGAACGATCGCTCGATGTTGTCCAGCACGCGCGCCATGACTTCCTCCCGGAAGGGATGGAAGAAATACAGGACGCAGTCGCTTTCGGGCAGCGGGAACTCGGCCGCATCCATGCATAGCGACACAATATCGCGACATTTTTGCGCTGCGCTGCGGTAGGTTGCGATGTTGCGTTCCGCCACCGCGTGCAACTCCCGGGCGAATTCAACGCCGATGATGCGCTTGAAATTGTAATTGGACGCGTACAGAATGGTTCTTCCTTTGCCGGATCCATAGTCGACGAAGGTAAATCCGCCGAGATCAGCGGGAAGCGGCGCAAACATGGATTTCAGCGTCTTAAGGGGCGTCGGTTCGTACCACACGCCGTGCATCTTGTTGCCGCTATCGCAGGTCAGCTCCGAAAGTTGCACCACGCCCGCCGTATCGACGTGGAATTTCCGGTCGAACCTCCGGTTCAAGTAGTGGCGCGCGTATGACGCGATGTTCTTGCGGATCAGTCGGGTCGTTTCGCCAACTCCGAATTCCCGGATATGCCGGACCAGTTTGCGGCCTGCCCACAGGCCCCAGCGGTCCTTGGCTGGCGCGGCCTGTTCCCGGTAGACCGGCGCGTTGCCGGCCTCAACCACGCACCACCTCCAAAGATCGCAGCGGCTGTAATTGGACCGGCTCTCCGTTCATGCTCAAAGAGCGCTGGCTGGCCTCCAACACCTTCAGCACGCGCCAGCCGTTGGCGCCATCGGTTTTCGGAGTCCGCCGCGTCTCGATGCACTCGAGGAAATGCCGGCACTCCAGGCTCAACGGTTCCTCGGGCGGAAACGAGACCACCTCCGGGGTGGGCCGTTCCGCGACGAACTGCCCGTCCACCAGCTCGATCTTCTTGTCGAACAACTGCAGCTTATCGCTCTTGCGCACGTCATCAAACACCGCCATGCGCCGCGATCCCACGACCACCAACTTCTGCTCCTTATAAGGGTGCAGCCAACTGACGAACAAGTGCGCCCGCACGCCGCGGTCGAACAGCATGGTCGAGACCGTCACGTCGGCAATGTTCGGCTGCAGGTAGACGCCGCCCGTGGCCGCCACCTGGAAAGGCAGCTGTTTGAGCAGAAGGAGGATCACCGCGATATCGTGGGGCGCGAAACTCCACAGAGCATTTTCTTCCCGGCGCACTTTGCCCATGTTCAGCCGGTTGGAGTAGATATATTCGAGGCTGCCCAGCTCTCCGCTTTCCACCAGCTCCCGCAGCCGGATTATAGCGGGGTGGTATTCGAGCAAGTGTCCCACCATGAGAATGCGCTGTTTGTTTTCGGCCAGCTCCGTCAGCGATTCCGCGTCGGAGGCGCGCAACGCTAGCGGCTTTTCGACGAAGACGTCCTTGCCGGCTTCGAGCGCCGCTTTCGCGATCTTATAATGGGTTTCCGCCGGAGTGGCGACGACCACGCCGTCGATCCCGGTATCGTTCAGGACCGCATCGAGATCATTCTGAATCCGCATCCCTGGATACTTCGCCGCCAGTTGCTGGAGTCTTCCCGGGCGGACATCGCAAACCTGGTCGAGCACACCCAATTCATGGAAGACCCGAACCAGGTTCTCTCCCCAATATCCCGCGCCTACGACCGCGATCTTCATTCTCATTCTCCCGTTTTGCTTCTCCGCCGATTGCCGCGTCCTAATGGCCGTGCGTCAAAGCTGCCGTTTCGCGCGGCGCCGGCGGCCCTTGCCGATCCCTGACAACCTCCGAGATGACTTGCCGGAATTTCCCGGAAGGTTCCGGCGCCAGGGCCGGCAAATATTCAATGGTCACCTGGAGGGGCGCTCGCAAGCGCTTCTCCAATCCCGCCCGGATGCGAGATTCGCTCTCCATCCGATAGCGCTCGTTCCTCACTACTTGCAAATGGAAACGGTCCACGGCCTGCTGCCGGATGCGGAAGTGTTCAATGCCCTCGATCTCGCGTAGAACGTAAATCGCCGAGAGCGCGTGCAGTACCGTGCCGTCGGGCGCCACAATGAAATCCGTCGTGCGTCCCTCAATTTTTTCGAGCAGGGGGAGGGGACGCCCGCAGGGGCATTGGCGGGAAGAAAGGACGCCGATATCGCCGGTTGCATAACGCACGAAAGGCGACCTCCCGCGAATAGAGATCGGTGACCACGATTTCGCCGGGCTCTCCCTCCCGCGCCGCCTGGCCCGTCGGAATCCAGAACCTCCACCACCGTAGTATCCGCCAGGATGTGCATTCCGCCCCGCGGGCACTCATGCGCAATAAAACCGCTCTCGCGTCCTCCATAGCCGTTCGCCACCGGGCAATTCAAAGTTTCCGAGATCAGCTCGCGCTGCTCCGGAAACAGCACTTCGCCAGTGACAAACACGGCCTTGATTCCGATCCCGCGCAGGTCCCGGCCTTGTTTGCGGGCGTATTGGCAGAGCAGGTGAATGGAACTCGGATAGGCGAAGATCATGCGGTAGCCGCCCCGGGCGAGGCGGTCCAGGTAGCGCGACATCACGGCTTCGCTCATTTCAAATGCCGAGAACAGCTCGGTCGCGAACAGCCAATCGCGCAACTTGCGCAGGCGGTCCTGGCGGGTCACTTCGACGGGAGATCCCCATAGGGCGACCTCCCGATCCCCGACCGACAAACCCCACCAGCGCGTCACGCGCTGCCGGCACGCCACCGCGCAAGCAATCCTCTCCTTGGGCAGATCGAAAAGAAGCGGAGCGCCAGTCGAGCCGCCGGTTGAAAACGGCGTCAATTTCCCCGCCCGTTCCGAGCGCAGCTTCTCCCGATTCTGAAGAATGTCGGCCTTCCGCAGCAGCGGAAGCCGTCGCAAATCGGCGGGACCCTGGATATCGGAAGGCTCTACGCCTGCGCGCTGCATCATCCCGCGCACATATGGCACATGGGCATAAGCGTAGGCGATGAATTCTCGGAGGCGGGCCGCCTGCAATCGCTGCAATTCGACCGGACTGCGGCGGTCCAACGCTTCCATTTCTCGAAGGATCCCTAGCGTGGGGTGGCCTTTCGCCCATTCCTGAGCGGGGAATAATATATTCCAGACCAGCCAGCGATGCATCGGGAAGCTCGTCATCGTCCGCCCGCTCCGGTGAAAGACCCGCATTGCGCGGCAACCGCTCCCTCGCGGCCGCGGCTCGGTTGCCGCTCGAAACCATAGGCCTTGTACAACAGCGGCCGCACGTTCTTCCAGTCATAGCCGCGGCATTGCTCGAGCGCCGCGCGGGCCAGCCGCAAGGCTAAGCCGGGTTCCTCGAGTACGCGCAAAATAGCCCCCGCGAGTGCGTTCCAGTCGCCGGGCTCGACCAGAAGGGCGCTTTCGCCGTCTTCAAAAATATAGGGTATGCCTCCCACTCCAGTAGAAACCACCACTAAACCGGCCGCGGCCGCCTCCACCAGCGAGCCGGGGAAATTATCGGCGCGGGAAGCATTCAGCAGAATGTCGCATTGCTCGTATATGGCGGGTAGCTCGGCATAAGGAACGTATCCCAGAAAGTGCACATTCCGCAGCTCCCAGTTGGTCGCCAGGCCGCGCAGATAACTCTCTTGGGCCCCCGTCCCGGCAATCCTTAGCGAAGCCTCCGCATAGCGCGACTGCACCTCGCGGAAAGCGCGCAGGACGGTCTCGATGCCGTAAAGTTTCTCAAGGTGCCGCGTGACCAGCATACGCGGCGCCGGCATCTTTCGTTCGCGGTAAGAGAACGCCGTCAAATCCACAATGTTGGGAACGATCTCGACGGGAACGCCGAGACGCGACCGCAGCACTTTGGCCAGAAACCCGGAAGGCGCGGTCACGACGTGCGCCAGGCGGAAGACCGGTTTTGCCAAACGACCATATCGGCCAAGGAAGTGATCGGCCTGGCCGCCGTGATAATTGATGACGATCCGCTTGCGCCGCACCCGGCTGAGGATCACGGCGGGCCACACGATAAAAAAGAAGTACACCCAGGAGCACGCCAGCACGTGCACCACCTCGACCCCCGGCAGACGGCGCCAGAGTTGGCGGCAAAATACCGCGGAGCGCAGTAACGTTCGCAATCCCGGAATCTTGGCGCAGGCGCGCAGCCCGGCCGGAAAGGGCGGGTTCGAGGGCAGCAGAGATACCGCCACGCCGTCCTGGCGCATGCCTTCGGTCAGCAACTCCGCCTGCAGCCCCACGCCTCCATAAGGCGGAGGCTTGGGGGCGACCAATAACACGGCGCGCGTCATTTTCCATCTCCCCCGAACCGTTCGCGGACCACGCTGCGGCCCTTCTCGATCCACTGCTCGGGCGACGAGCGCCAGCAGTAATTCAGAACGCGCCGCCAGGGATGTTTCTCGATCAGACGCCGGGTGTAAGCATTGACCGGCAGCGCGGCTCGGGCGGAACCCGGATGGGACAGCACCTCGGCGATGCACTGCTCCATCACTTCCATAGCGAAGTCGATTTCCGCTCTGGTGATCACCAGCGGCGGGATGATCCGAAAATTGATATTGCCGTAACCGTAGGTGAGATGGACGCCACGGCGGCGGCAGCCGTACATAAAGCCGTTCACGACCTCGGCTATATCCGTGGAAGGGGGCGGCGCTAGGTCGAAACCGATCATCAATCCCTGACCGCGCACTCCCGCGATCGCCGGCTGGCGCGACGAGAGGTCCCGCAGCCGCGCCGAGAAAATATTCGCCGCTTTCCCGGGCGCGATCGAGCAGGTTCTCTTCGCGCACAATATCGATCACCGCGCCAACGGCGGCCGCCGGCACCGGATCAGACTGGTGGCTCGAGAGGTTCCAGAGGCCTTCGGAAACGACATGATCGGCGATCTCGGCGGTCGTCACCACGGCCGCCACAGGAAAGCCGTTGCCCACCGATTTTGACAAAGACAGAATGTCCGGCTCCACGTCGTGGTGTTCGATGGCGAACCACTTGCCCGTGCGGCCAAAGCCCGTTTGCGCCTCATCCACGATGAAGAGCGCGCCCTGCTGGTGAGCGATTTCCTGTAAACGTTTAAAATATCCGGACGGTGGGAACAACATGCCGCCGGCCGACAGGATGGGCTCAACGATCACCGCGGCGATGTTGCTCCAGTCTCCGATCGAGTCTTGCAGGTTCTCCAGGCAGGGGAACCCGCAGGGCGGATGGCCGCCATCCGTGAAGCACGGCAGGCACGCCGCAATGGGCACGCGCGCGTTCTCGGGCACCGTAGGCAGCGAGTCTTTCAACTGATGCGAGAAGAGGCTCGAACAGCTTTTGGTGGCAAGCGAGGTTCCATAATAGCCCCGCGACAGTCCCAAAATACCGGTCCGGCCTGTATATGCCTTGGCAAGCCGGAACGCAAATTCGTTCGCTTCCGTGCCGGTCGAAAGAAAAATGCACTTCTGGAGGCGCCCGGGAGCCACCTCCGCCAGCTTGTAACTGGATTCCAGCACGGGCGGGGAAAGGAACTGCGTCCCGGTGTGCAGCAGCGCTCCGGCCTGGCGCGAAATTCGTTCGATGAACTTGGGGTGGTTATGCCCCAGGACGCAGCAGAACATCCCGGATGCCAGGTCCAGAAACTCCTTGCCGTCGGCGTCGCGCACGGTCGAGCCGCGCCCTTCCACCAGCACTTCGTCGGCGTAGGGCATGGCCATCAGCACGTAATCGCCATACTGGCGCCAGTACTCCAGGTTGGTCGGCTTAGTTATGGCTTTTCCCCTCTCAGGCGCGAGATCGAGCCGTCAGGGACTGTGTTACCCGGCTGCAAAGGCCGGCGCGCGCATTTCAGGCTGTTCGAGGTTGTATCGAAATAAGCCACCACGAGCTCGCCGTTGGCGATTTGAATCGCGGGCGTAAAACCGGCGAAACTCTGCTCGAGTGTCTCGGCGATCCATTCGCCGCCCTCGCGATGGGCCACCTTCAATGTGCCGGCGCCGGCGTCGTAATAGCTTATATACGGGTTTCCCTGGGAATCCAGCGCAATTCCGTTTCTGTCCGGGAAGGCTTCTTTCGAAAGGGCGTCGACGGTCTCGAATCGCCATTTGCCATTGCCGTTCCCCGAAGTAGAAACTGTAGCGTATTTGACTAACTGATTCACTGCGTCCGTATAAGTGATATGCGGCGCGTCGTTCTTATCGAGCGCGATGTTGACGGAATACGATGGTCGCGAGCCCTCCGCTCCCTGCAGAATTTGATGGTCCCAGGAAGCGCCATTCCAGCGCGCGTATCGCAGGCTGGCGGTCTCATCCCGGACGTTGGCGTAGGCGATCCGCAGGTTCCCGTCGCTTCCCATGGCCATGGCATTAAACTTACCGCTACCCAAGGCGCTGTCCACCGTACTTACTTCCCAGTACTGGCCGTTGAACTTCACGGTACGAAGGTGCAGGACGTAATCCGGGCTCGTCGCGTTCAGAATTTCGTAATAACTGATAGCCGGGCGGCCGTTGGAATCGAGCGCGATCGAGGTGTAGTATTCAATCAACTTGACCGCTAAAGGAATGGCCTCCATCTTCCAGGTCGTCCCATCGAAGTGAGCGTATTTCAAGCGGCCGGACTCCAGATACGAAATGTGGGGATGCTCCTGCGAATCGAGCGCCATCGATGTGAAGCCGCTGCAATGGTCGCCGAGTTTCATCGTAAACCACTGTTTCAGCCGGTGGTCGTAAAACGCGTACTTCAACTCAGACAGCTGGTCATTCAAGTAAACCGCATGGACGTTCCCGAAATCATCGATGCGCAGGGCCGGATACTTACCCCCGCCGCCCGAATCGACCACCTGAATTTGCCATTGCGCGGCATAAGCATTCGCCGCCAAGAGAACCAAGGCGAGCGCCAGTATCCCGCTAAGCTTTGGTCTTGGCATCCCGGAACCTCTCGTCATACTGAACACTCGTTTTGAAAAACCTTCGTATACCCATCCACATCAGCCGCGGCGTCAACTTCGCCATGTAGATTAGAAACGGCCGCTTGTCGCGGCTGGACCAGATCCCGAAAATCCGCCGCCCCCGCGCCAGCGCGAACAGGGAACGCAGCCGCCTATCGCGCTTCCAGATCATGCGCAGCGCGGTGGTCAGGAAAACGTCCTCGGCGATCCATTTATGGCCGGGATCGGCGGCGCGGATAGCGGGCAAAGGTTGCCCTGCGTATTCGCAGTAGGCGATGTGAATCAAATCGACGCCCGCGGCCCTGCCCAGGGAATGCTGGTCCCAAGGGCGCGGGTTCACCTCGATCAGCTTATAGCGGCCGCAAGCGGCGTCCCATTTGAACTCTACTTCCGCGATGCCGCTGTACCTCATGCCGCGCAGCAGCGCGGAGGCGGGATCGATCAGCTCCGGGCGATTCACCGATTGAACAATGCATCCGGTACCAAACCCCTCCGGAACCTGCAGCAGCTTCTGGGCCGTGAAGCTCGCTACCAGGCGGGAATCTTTGTTCAAGTAACACGCCGCGATGAATAGCTGGTTGTCTTCGCCGGGAACCATTTCCTGTATCAAGACCCGCGAATCGGCCGTGGAAATCCGCGCGTATTCCGTAGCGAGCCGCGGGCCGGATTCGATGGCGATGGCTTTTCTTGCTCCCACCCGCTCCCAATTATCGCGTTGCCGCCAGAGATGCGAAGAGAGCGGCTTCATAACGCAGGGAAAGGAAATCTCCCCGGCAGCGCGCGCCAGGTCTTGTTCGTTCTCGACCAACCAGCAGCGCGGAGTCTCCACGCCTGCTTGGCGCGCCTGGAGATAACTTTCCCATTTGTCCAGGCAGGCGTTCACGACTTCTGAGCGCGGAAGGACCAGATTGAAATAAGGGCTCAATGGCGCACGGAAGCGGTCCAGGAAGAGCACGTCGTCGTCCCGGGTGGGGAACAGGACGGCTGGTCGCGAAAGCTCCGCGCCGAGCTTTAGCAGGAACGGCAGCAGCGCCTCCGGTTCCTGCCGCGAGTCCGGACAAAACCGCGACGTAGCGTAGCGCGTATAATTGCCGTAAATGCCACGGCGGGAAGTCAGTCCAATGACCGGGATCCCACGCTCGCCCAGGCTGCGGGCGATTCCGAGACCGGTGTAGAACATATTCATGACGATCGCAACCGGAGGCATGAGCTTGCTTTCCTAAAGATCTATCTCCACAGCTCAGTCAGCCCGGTCCCGATCTCGGGCATCGTCATTTCCCGTGCGTTATCAATGGTGTCCGCTCCCAGCACGCACGGACGCCGCACGGTGAATCGATTCACGGTTGTACACTTTCCCAGCAAACGAACGGCCACGATGAGGCTTAAACGCGACGTTCAGTTCTCCAATTCTCCCCGGTACTCGGTAAGCAACAAGGCCGCCGCCTTCCGGAGCGGGCGCGCCGGAATGCAGGGCGGGGGATGCAGCCGGCTATGAACCCGGAATGAGACAGTAAAAGGCGCCCGAGCCAGTTCCTCCGGAAGACGGTGTGGGGAAGACGGTCGTGAAAAGTGGAACTCCTCGCCCCCCCACTGCTGACTTTTCGGCGATGCCGTACCCCGCCCAACCGGCGTTCACTCCTATTTTCAAGAAGATCGCCCTCTCCCAACTAACGGGACCGGCAAGCTCAAATCGCTAGGACGAGAGAGTTGGAAGAAGTCCTGCATCTCCTCACTTTGGGAAACAGCGTATCAACATGTCCATTTGGTTATTCGAGCGGCGCCGAAAGCGTCTCCTGATCGCCGAAAGTCTCGTATTGCGCAGCCAGCCCTACGCCGGTCTCCGCAGCCCGCCGGCGTCAAGCTCTCAGTCGAGAGGACATCCACGGCATTCATTGTTAGGCGAGAGCGGATCGATTATAAATAATCAATCCCATATTCTCAAGTGCCGCAAAAACTCTCTCCAGGTTTTCGTGAGGTGTTTCGGTTGACGAATCCAACCTTACCTCGGGCGAGAGCGGAGGCTCGTAGGGATCGGAAATCCCGGTGAACTGTTGAATTTCGCCCGCCAACGCCTTCCGGTACAGTCCCTTTCCGTCGCGCGCCATCAAGACCTCCAGCGGACAGTGCACATAAACCTCAACGAAATTAGCGATGCTCGCCCGCAACTCATCGCGAACGTCGCGATAGGGCGCGATCGCGGCCGCAATCGCAATCACGCCGTTGCGCGAAAGCAGTTCGCAGACGAAGCCAATCCGGCGCACGTTTTGATCGCGATCTTCCTTGCTGAAACCCAAGCCCTTCGAGAGATGCGTCCGCACCACGTCGCCGTCCAAAAGCTCCACCCTGGCGCCCAGCGCTCGAAGCCGGCGTTCCAGCAGAATCGAAATCGTGGTCTTGCCCGCGCCAGGCATGCCGGTGAGCAAAACGGTGAAGCCGGGGTGCCTCACGAGTGAGACTTCCCGGCGCGCATCTTCAACCATAGCTCCGTGTCCAAATACCCATTTAATTTAGCCGCACATTTTTCGAGTATCCTCTCCCCGCAACAGTTATCTTCGCGCGAACACCTCCTCCCAGAGATCCGCGTGCTCGAAGTAATGCTGAATGGTCTTGTACATTCTGGCGGTGAAAGCCCGCCGGCCGTCAACGAAGTGGAGGTGGAACCAGTTGGCAAGCGTCAAAGGCAAGAACAGAGACAAGTTCGCAAATTCCTCGTTCAAACCGCGCGCGTAGCGATCGATCAGGCCTGGAGCCTGCGCGACCAAGGAGGGGTTCCACGATTCCGGCTGCTCCTCCCCGCGGCGCAACAGCGAGATCAGGAATGTGAACAGATCGTAGAAAGGCAGATCGATTGCCCCGTAATTTTCCCAATCGACGAAGCGCCACTCGTTGCGGTATGACAGCAGATTATTTGCGCAGAAATCGCCGTGCTGGGGAATCACGGCGACCGAACGCAGCCACTCCTCGGAGCACAGGGCGGAAAGGCGCGCACAGCCGGCTCGAACCGGCTCGGCATCGCCGAACTGTTCGAGCGAGCTCAAAGGCTCACTGACCATGCGGCAGCGCCGGTCCCCGCCCGCGGATTGCCGCTCCTTGGCGCGGTGGATCGACAGCAGCGCGTCCACGACTGCCGCGAGCCGGGCGCCCGAGCTATCCTTTCGCGCATGGAAAGGCCGGCCCGGCATGCCTTCCATCCACAACATCCAACGCTCGCCGCTGTGCCCGACGTGCAGAGGCCGCGGAACCAGCGCGGGCGCTACGGCATGCGCTGCCCTCAGATTTTCAAACTCCCGCGTGGGGATCTCCGGACTGCCGAATACCTTGGTAACTACACTCGGAAACTCGGCGCCGTTTTGAAACCAGAACAGGGCCAAAGTGCTGTAATTCGGCTGGTAGTTGTTGCTCAAAAGGACGCGCCATTCGCCCCCGTCCGGGATGTTCCACTCCCGCGCATGTTGCCGCAGCACATTGCGGCAGTAGCCGATCATGCGCTCACCGCCTTTTCGGCGGCCCGTCTGGATAAGAGCGCCAAAATTCTGTCCCTGGCGGCGGCCAAAGTTTCCATTTCCGCCGCGGAAAAGACCCGGGCCTTCCACAACACAACCGGAAAAAGCAAGCAGGAGGACTGTCTTCAGGAGCAAGGCAAGCGCAATTGAGGCCGGGCTCCACAAGCAGGCCAACAAATAAAACCCGGCGCCGAGAAGCAGCGCCCGGGTCACGCGACCCGCGGCCAGCGGAAGCCTAAGCGTCCTCTGCGCAACAGCGTAACTGCGCGAAGAAGAAAGCCGCAAACGTCAGCAGGGTGGACCAGGCCGCGCCCAGCATGCCGAAGTGGAGGATTAAAAAATAATTCAAGAGCAGGTTCAGCCCGGCCGCGGCCGCGCTCACGGCCCCCACCAAATGGGTTTTGTTTGTGAGAAACATTCCGAGTTGTGCATAATACCCGAGTCCGTAGAATACATAAGCCGCGGCCACGATTGGAATCACCGCCTGGCTCGACCGAAATTTGGGATCTACCATGAAGTGGATAATTTCAGGGCTCAACACCGCCAGCGCCAGCCCCGCATAGGTCAGCAGCACGGAGTAGAGCACGAAGATTTGCGCAAAAATCTTGGGATGGTCCGGCTGCTCGTGGATCAGGTACATCCGCGATTGCCACATCGCATAGAATGGCTGCACCAGACAGATAATTCATCATGAAACCGAACTTATAGCCCACCGCGTAGATACCGACTACATCAAGCGATCGCAGGTGCTGGAGAAAGAAACGGTCCGAGAAATTCAACGTGAAGAGCGCCAGGTTCGACAGGATCAAGGGCAGGCCGAATTGCAACATCTGGCGCATGAGCCCGCGGCTGAACCCGATTCCGACGCGGCGCAACATCCACGCCGAGAGGGCCACCGCCTGTATGCCGTCAACGATCAGGGCGCTCACCAGAATGCCCATCAGCCCCATCTTCAGCACGGCGATAAAGAAAATATTCAAAAGCAGGATCAGGAACAGAGCCGCGACATCGATTGACGACAAATGCCTTCGACGATTCGAGGGCGCGGAGATAAGTACGGGGCAGATTTACGATATACGCTGAGCACGAAGGAAGAGAGTGAGATGCAGCAGGTACTTGGACGGGACCGCCCGGCCCCAGGAGCATATGCGACACCGGGCGGACCAGCCCCGACCGAAAGAAGAAAAGTGACTAATGCCGGTAGCCGCCACGAACAGAAAGGCGGTGCTGACCGCCTTGCGCTTTTGTCCGGGAGATGGCGCGGCGCTGTAGGAGCGCAGCAGCGCCGCGGTGATGCCCATGTTCAGAAACATGCCGAACACGGAGATGGTCAGATCCAGGATCTCCAGAATGCCGTAATCGGCCGGGTTCAGGTAATGCGTGTAGAACGGAATCATCAGGAACCCGAGGCCCTTGACCGCGACGCTACCGAGCCCGTACACCAAGCTGTGCCGGACGGCGGCGCCGATCTCCCGTTGTATGGTCTGTCGTTCCTGAAGCACTTCCACCATCAATTCCGGGTCCTCACTTCCGCGCCACGATGGCGAAGGAATATTCGAAATACTGCAGCATGCCGCGTCTTGAGCAAAACATTCCGCATGAAGTCCCGCAGCCGGTTCGTCGATCCCGCAAAACGTGCGGCGAGTAATAAGAAAATATCTTGCTGTCCAGCGGGATCAGCGCTCTCGGGTGATTGTAGCTGGGCAGCGCCAGGTAGATTTCGACCTGCGAGAATCCCGCTTGCCGCAGGAGCTTGCGGTAGCCGCGGCTCGAATACAGGTAGTTGCGGTAGCCGTTTTGGCCTCTTCTCCGGGCATACCAATGGGCCAGCGGCCGCGGCAGGATGGTCACAAACGGCAAGCCGCAATGGGGGTCCGGGTAGCCCCTGAAGTAACCCGGGCACAGCCGGTTCTCAATTCCCAAATAGAGATATCCTCCCGGGCCGGAGCATGCGAAATACGTTCTTGAGCGCCGCTAACTGCAGCTTCGCCGGGATCGCCGCTCCGTCCTTCGGCGACCCATTCTAGAACGCCGTTCATGGCTGCCAGGTCGAAGCTCCCGGCGCGGGAAAGGGAGATCCCACAGCGAACTCCGCAAAATCTCGACATTGTTCAAGTGCTCTTGCCGAAAGCGGTGCTGCATGAACTGGACGCGCTCGAGCACGGGTTCAACGGCGACCACCTCGCGGAAATAGCGCGCCAGGCCATGGGAGTTGGCGCCCATCCCCGCTCCGAGATCGAGGGCCCGGCTTTCGGCCGGCAGATCCACCAGCCAATGCCAGTTGGCCCTTTCCACGTTCAGGATCATCTCCGCGGCGCGTTGCACGGAGGGTTCCGGATGGTTCAGAAGCGCCGCCTTCCAATCTCCCGCCTCGGCCCCCGGTTGACTTCCTGCCATTTGTTCGCGAGGGATCTCGCCCCAATAGGGAAAATCGCGGACAAAATGCGGTATTCCATTGACGATCGGATATTGGTCGGCCGCACTGCGGACAGCCTAGTTGGCCGGCCGCGCGATGCAAAGTCGCGCGGCAGTCCGGGCAAACTAGACCTCCATCCAGTTCCTCCCGCCCGGCGCGAGCCTGCCGCAACGTCCCATCATTTCGCCCTCCGCCGCGTCCACGACGCGCATCAGCCGTGCGCTTCCGCGATTTCATATATCCGCTCCTCCGGCTCCGCATCCTCTGCGTCTATCTGCCGCCATTCCAATCGCAGCGTGTACTGGAGAATTGTGATCAGCGCGACGATCGTGAAGAAATAATCGAAATAAGCCCGGCCCAGAAACGCCCCCGACGCCATGAATCCCACCAGGCTGAAACGCAGCATCATGGCGTAGCTCGCCGCGACGCGGTCGCCGCGCAGGCGCGCGCTCTTGACGACCGAGCGGGTAGTGAGAAAACACGAGCCCAGTAACGTCAGGTAAAGACCGAGCCCCACAAAGCCATGCTCGGCCAGCACGCCGAAATAGATGCTGTGCGGCCCATGAACATCGTTGCCGTCCGGCGCGTAGCGGGCGAACAACTCCGGCGTATATGTGTCAAAGCCCCCACCCGCTAGCGGGTAATCCTTTGCGATGTTCCAGGAATATGTCCAGGCATTCAGACGAGACCGCGCGGAACCGTCGAGCGCGCCCGGCCGCGTCGGGTCCATGCGCTCCTTCCAGGCCGCGGGAGCGAGAAACACCGCGATGGTCATGCCCATGGCGATCGCTGGAATCAGGAAAAAACGCTGCCGGGACTGCAAGAACATCAGTGTCAAAACTGCGGCTAGCCCGACCAAAGCCCCTCGAGAATAAGTGAAGAAAATCGCTGGGATGGTGCTTAGGAAAAGTAACCAGAAGAGCTTTTTGAGCCAGGGCCGCGGTTCGGTTTGCGCCAGGAAAAAGTACAACGGCAGCGTCATATTCAGCGCCAGGCCGAAGTCGTTGTTGTCCGCGATCATGGAATTATCGGGACCGTACAGACGGAAGCTGCCGCCCGTCTCGATCAGGAACGGAACCGCCTTAAGCACGAAGACGCTGAAACAACATCCGATCGTGATCAACAGAATCCTGAAGCGCGGCAGAGAATTCACGATCATAACAGTGGCGGCCGTCATAAGCAGGATCTTGGAGACGAATTGCCAGCGATACCATGTCAGCGCGGCGTGGGGCGCAAACAAGGGGGTGTTGGCGCTCACGTACGACGTGATGCTAAACCATATCCAAAGCGCCAACAGCAGGAAACACTCGCGCGTGGCCAGCCGTTCCCACCCGCGCACGAATATCACCAGCCCAAGCAGAGTGGGAACCGCCACGGCCAGCGCCCATGGCAGATCCTGGCTGGCGCCCCAGGCATACCATTGCGGGTTGACGAAGGCGACGATCGTCCACAGCAGAATTCCGTAGAAAGGCCGGAAGAAACACACCGGCAGACTGCCAATGAAAAAGGTCAGGAATAGGATTGCGCGTATTCCCACGGTTCAGACCCCGATCGCCTCGCCTTGGGGGGCCTGCGTCTCGCGGCCGGCCGGCCAAGCCCGGCTTCTCGAACACGGATAAGATCAGACCACGCAAAGAGGCGAACGGCGCGAGGGATGTCAGACGCTCGTATAGCACGCCCAACCGGAACAGCGCCGGCGAGAACATCAGATAAGCCGGGTAATGATTGACGGTCCCCAATTCCCGCTCCACCAGGCCGGCCGAGCGGAACGCCTTGCGAATCGCGGAACGCGTGTTGGCGCGGTACAGGGTGGGGAACACGTCGTCCTCGGAAACCGGGAAGATCCTGCTCACCAGCCTGCGGTGAAAAGAATACGGCGTTATTACCGCCAGCAGTGAAACGTAATCGTACTTGTTGGGCGTGACGACGACCACCCTGCCGCCGGGGCGCAGCACGCGGGCAAACTCCCGGAACGCCGCCGCCGGGTGTTCGAGATGCTCGATGACGCTGCGCGAAACCACCACGTCGAAGTGCTCCGCCGGGAATGGCAGCCGGTTCAGATCGCCTCGGACCCCAAAAGGCGCGCGCCGGTTATCGGTCTCCAAGGTGGTTTCGAGATCGATCCCCACCACCTGCCCCGCCGCCGGCAGATCTTTGCAGATTGTCATATAGCGGCCGCATCCGGCATCGAGCACGCGTTCCCCCGGGCGCAGATATTTCGCGATCAAGTCGCGATAGAGCCCGTCGTGGAATTTCCGGCCCGCATAATATTTGTCGAAAAGCTCGCGGCACTTCTGGCGATCCTTAATCGTGAACATGCGGGTGTTTACTCCCAGAATCCATACCAGTCCAGCTTGGCGGCAAACAGCGCCGCGCTTTCCTCCCATGGCCCGCCCCGCCGCAGTTCCAGCGGATCGGTAGACGACGAATTCGCTCCCCAGATCGTCGTCACCGCCGCCCGATAACCCAAGCTTGGAATCAACTGCTCATTCTCGCCGCGAAAATCCTCCTCCCGCCCATTGGGATACGCAAAATATGCAACAGGCTGTTGCGCTTCCTCTTCGATCCGCCGCTTGCATTCCGACATCTCCCAGACCGCTTGTTCCCGCGTCAGCTTGGAAATGAAGGGATGGCTAACGGTATGCCCGCCGAATTCGATTCCCCGCGCCCGCATGTGGCGGACCTGCTCCCACGTAAGCATCTTTCCGTTGCGAGCGTCCTCCGCGGCCGCAAGTTGCCGCAGGAGGCCGGCCAACTGCTGCCGCCGGACCTCGTCCGGGAGCAGGCGCAGAACGCCGAAAATCCGGCCGTTGGCTTCCAGCCGTTCCGCCTCGTTCCGCAGCCAGAAGCGTTGCGGGACATCGATCTCCAGGTCCACGAAATCCCGCGTCGTGGCTTTTACAGCCTGGGCCAGGCGCTCGAACCACAGCGCCTCGCCCGTGTCGATGCCTCCGGTGGCCAGGAACACGGTGGCGGGCAGTCCATAGCGCTCCAGCACCGGAAAGGCATTCTCGTAGTTGTCGCGATAGCCGTCGTCAAAGGTGATCGCAAGGACGGATTCCGGAGCGCCTTGCTCCAGCCGGTCCAGCAGCTCCGACATCGCAACGACCTTGTGGCGGCGCGCGATATAGCGCATTTCCAGTTCAAAGAGCCGTGTTGAGATCGCCGGAAAAAACGGATCGCGATCGTCATTGACCCGATGATAAAAGAGGATGCGGGCAGAGGTCTGTGTGCGCCGCCCGTAAGCTATCCGGCGACCCGCGCCATTTCCACCAAATGAAAGCCGGTAACGCTCCCGCAGCGGACGGACCAGCGCCGGCAACGGCGAATGCACGTAACAATTCGCCACGGCCCGGCGCGCCCATTCCCGCCGCGGGATTTGCCGGGCAAATCCGTTTTCCGCCGCAAACGCCGCGATGCGCCGTTCTTCCAAACGGCGCGCCGCCGCGCCGCCAACGCTTTCTCCGGCAGCAATCGGCCCACCGCTTCCCGCGCGCTCGCCTCCCATTCCGGGCTGCGGCACAACAAGGAATTGCGCCAGCCGGGAGCGGCCAGCAGGATTCGTTTACTGTGCTTGGTTTCGGCGCCCCAGTCGGATTTGTGACGCCCGATGCCGCCCAGAAAATCGTATTCGCGCACGCCCTGCCGCAGCAATTCGCGGATCGACCAGGCGCGCAGCCCTATGCCGGCGTTCCAGTGTTCCGCGGCTGGCTCGTAGCCTTCCTGCAACTGCGAATAGACGCCGTCGTATGCGAAGCCATACTGGCATGCCAGCATGTGCCCGTTCCAGTCCAGCCAACTGCAGCGCAGCCAGCCGCGCTCGAGCAGCAGCGGCGACATGGCGGAGTAGAACTCGCGCTTGCGATCCCAGCGGAACACTCCCGGCTTGGCCTCTTGCGCCCACCTGCGCGTATGCAGGTCGAACAGGCCGGGCAGGCGCTGCTCGAGCTCCGCGGCGCTCTCGCAGAATCCGAAGCGCACCTCGGCGCGGCTCTCCAGATTGCGCAGGGCCGATCGCACTTTTGTGCGGAAACGGGGCCGCAGCATCCCCAGGTATTGCTCCCAGGTAGCCGGTAACGCAACCGTGCCGCAGGGCGCGTCGGATTCGGTCCAAAGCAGGTCCGCCGATAGCTGCTTCAAAAACGGCAGATTGGGAGAGCTCGCGGGAATCTCGTTCAGCGCGAGAACGGTTCCGCGGCGCAGTTCGGCCCCCCAATGCCGCCTGAAGGCCTCCATCACCGGACCTTCGTAACCCGCGGCGATAATGAAATCCAGATAGTCGGAATCGTTCGAGCCATCGCCTAGGAACGCCAGCGCCTCGACCTTCTGTCCAAACCGGCTCATGCCGCGCCGCCGCAGTGGAGCGATGCCGCGCAGAACGCCGCTTTCATCGGCCGCCGTCAGGATACGCAACTCGCCGGCGAGTTCCATACGCGCCCCACCACGCCCTTGCCCACTCCCACGAAAGAAAGATGGTGTTCGAACCGGAGTCGCGCAGCAGCCCTTCCCAGCCGCTACGCAGCTGCGCGAATTCGGACTCTTCCCGGATCTCGACCACCTTCATGCCGTTACCCTCAGCGGCTGGTCAACAAACTGCCGATGCCACAGCTCGACCATGAATAACGGCCACAGGCAATCGCCGTAGTAGGTGGTGGAATCGGTTTCGTGATTGCGGTAGAGGTCCTCGATGAATTTCCGCCGGAAGTAGCCGCGCTCGAGGGCGCGGGTGGAAAATAACGTGTCGCGCGCCATCTCGCGAAGCCGCGGATCGGATTTGAGCCAGACCGCCACGGGAATGCCAAAACCGTGCTTCTTTTTGCGAATCACCTCGTTGGGCAGCAGGTTCCGAAAGGCGCGCTTGAAGAGATAGCGCTTCTGAAAGCCCTTCAATTTCAGCCGCGCCGGGACGCAGCCGGAAAACTCCGCCACCGCGCGATCGAGCAGCGGGAAGCGCGGCTGAATGCCGGCGAGCTCCGACATGCACGTGACTTTGGGCAGGTCGTTGTCGCCCAGTGTCATCTTCATATCGACGAACAGCAGCCGGTCCAGATGATCGCGAGCCGGCGCCTGGGCATAATGCCGGGAAGGAATCTCCAGAAAGGAGTAGCCGCCCAGCGTCTCGAGGAAACCGGCTTCGAAAACTTCCGCGGGAGGATGCGTCGAAAGGAACTGGTATGAGAAGTATCGTTCAAGAGAAGGTATGTTCGAGCGCTTGATGTACCTGCGCGCCTTACCGAACGGACCGCCCTGGATCGGTATCCAGCGCAGAGCCGGCTCAATCAATCCCTTACGAAGCACCCGTGGCGCCTGCTGATAAACCTCAAAGATGTGGTCGGTCAGATAGCGCTCGTTGCCGCCGAACAGTTCGTCGCCGCCGTCGCCCGCGAGCAGAACCTTCACTCCGTTTTCGGCGGCCAGGCGAGCGCAAAAATAAGTCGGGATGGCGGAGGAGTTGGCATAGGGCTCGTCGAAGCACTCGACGATACGCGGGAGCGCCTCGAAACAATCCTTCGGTCCCACCAAGTACGTGTAATGCCTGGCGTCGAACTTTTTCGCGGTAATTTGCGCGTACTCGAGCTCGTTGAAAGGCTGCTCCTCGAATCCAATAGAAAAAGCGTTGACCGCTCCGCGACCCGTCCGGCTCGTCGCGCGGCTCATCATGCCCACCACCGTGCTGCTATCGGTACCTCCGCTCAGGAATGCGCCCAGCTCGGAAGACGAATCCGACTTGCAGTGGGCGGCCACGGACTCTTCGACGACTGCCTCCAGCTTGCGGCTGAGCCGCTCTTCATCGAAATCGGTTCCCACGCCGTAACGCATGTCCCAGTACTTGCGCACGCGCACGCCGCCGTCGCCGGCCGACAATAGCCCGCCTGGAACCAGGCGCTGCACCCGCGAAAAAATCGTTTCGGGCGCCAGGTTGGCCGTGAAATTCAGAATATTCGGTATAGCGTGCGGGTTTATCTGGGTGTCGACCTCGCCGGAGCGGACCAAGGCATCAATGCGGGTCGCGATCACCACCGCCGTGCCGTTATCGGAGTAGACCAGCCGCTTCACGCCGAATCCATCAATGGCGGCGAGCAGCCGGCGCTCCACGCGATCCCATAACGCGACGGAGAAGGCGCCCCGCAGCTTCTCCACGAAGTCTTCCCCAAAGCGCTCATACAGCCCGGCTAATAGCTCCGCCGTCCCGTCCCTCGCGGGCGAGTCGCGGAACCCACTGCGCGAGCTCCTTCTCGTTATAAAGATCGGTATCGCAGGCCAGCTGTACGCGCTCGTTTTGATAAACCTGTTGCCATACGAAACCTGCCCCGACCCCCACCCCAGCGCGGCCGTCGGAATAGCATTGAACGCGCCCACCCATGCGCCCGCCATCGGCCGAGGCGAGGGCCGCCGCTATCGCCGCCAGCGCCTCCCCGGCGCGTCCGGCATTCTCTCGCGTCCATACCGCACAGATTCCGCTCATGCGGCCTTTTCGTTATCCTGCCACATTCGAAACATCAGTACGCACCAAAGCAGAAAGGACCAGTCCCGCTGCCCGCGCTGGTGCTCCTGCCAGCGCTGCCTTAAAAACTTGCCGTTCAGCAGGTCGTCGTTGCGGCGCACGACGGCGTCGTAGGCGCAGTCTTTCAACTCGCCGCGAAACCACTCCGCGACCGGCATCGCGAAACCCCGCTTGCGCCGATTCAAGACCTCCGGCGGCAGAATCCTCCGCAACGACTTTTTAAAGATATATTTCCCCTGCCCCTTGTGCAGCTTCAGATTCGAGGGCATCGCGGCCACCAGTTGCATAAGCTTATGATCGAGCAGCGGGCAGCGCACTTCGAGCGAATTCGCCATGCTGGCGCGATCCACCTTCACCAGTATGTCGTCCACCAGATAGGTCTTCATGTCGACATACTGAATGCGGGAAAGATGGTCGGGCGCGTTCGCGCGTTCGTAGTGGTAGCGGAGCACTTCGAGCGAATCGTATCCACCCAGGCTTTCCCAAGCCGCGGGACTGAACAGATCGGCTTTCAGCGCCGCGGGGCAGCAGGAAATTTCATGGAAGTAGCCCTCGATCGGGCTGCGGCCCAAGCTCTCGAACGTGGGCTTGGCCCGGAAAACGCGAGGCGCCCCGCTCAGCCTGGGATACCATCTTCCGAGCGCTCCGAAGACCGTGCGGCGCAGCGGCGCGGGAAACAGCGAGCGCAGCCGGTTCTCGAATTGATCGAGCCGATAGCGGCCGTAACCCGCGAAATTTTCATCGCCCCCATCGCCCGACAGCGCCACCGTGACGTGCTTGCGCGCTTCCTGGCAAACGTAATACGTGGGAATCGCGGAAGAGTCGGCAAAGGGCTCGTCGTAGTGCCAGGCCAGTTTGGGAAGCAGATCGATCGCGTGGGGTTCGACGATGCGCTCGAAATGCCGCGCGCCCAGACCGGCGGCAAACGCGCGGGCTTCGGCGCTCTCGTCATAGCGCGCCTCCGCAAATCCGATCGAGCAGGTCGTCACGGCGGGCTGCAGCTCGTCCATCAGCGCCACGACGGAAGAGGAATCCACTCCGCCGCTGAGGAAAGCGCCCAAGGGAACATCGCTGATCAATCGCGATTTTATGGCCGCCCGGTACTCCTCGAGGAAGCACTCGCACCATTCCTCTTCGGAAAGCCGCCGAGGTTGATCGAAGCGTATATCCCAATAGGGCACTTCGCGAATACCGGAGGCGTCGGCAATCAGGTAATGCCCGGGACGGAGCTTGCGTACCTGGCGGTAGATAGTTTTGGGCGCGGGAATGTACTGTAAGGAGAAGTAATCGGAAAGCGCCTCCAGATCGAGCTCGCGCGAAACGCCTCCAGCCGGCCACAGCGCCTTGATCTCCGAAGCGAACACCAACCGGCGGCCATCCCAGGAATAGTACAGCGGCTTCTTTCCGATGCGGTCTCGCGCCAGCAACACGCGCTTCTGGCGCGCATCCCACAACGCAATCGCAAACATGCCGCGCAGCTCGGCGAAACAGCTCTCGCCTAGTTCCTCGTAGAGATGGACAATGGTTTCGGTGTCGGACCGCGTGCGGAACAAGTGGCCGCTCGCGAGATGCTGGCGGTTGATTTCGTCAAAATTATAGATCTCTCCGTTGAAGGCAATCCAGACCGTGCCATCCTCGTTCGAGAGCGGCTGATGGCCGCCTTCGAGATCGATGATGGAGAGCCGGCGGTGACCCAGTCCGATCTCGCCGCAAATGTAATAGCCTTCGTCGTCCGGCCCGCGGTGGCGCAGCCGATCGGTCATTGTTTTGAGCGTGCCGCGCTCGATCGCCCGTTCCAATCCAGGGTCGAAAATCCCACAGATTCCGCACATGTACTAAATTCATCCACCTATCATGCTGCGCCGTTTACCAAGCGGTTCAGAAATACCGCCGCCTTCGCGCTAGCCCGTCAATCACCGTCAATCCGTCCGCGCTGTTCAAAGTATGCGTACCGATCAGATTCTTGGCCCAGGACGGCGCTATTTTGCAGACTTCCGTCTCCCCATATCCTTCCCGATCCAAGCGCTCGATCTTCTGGATGCGCATGCCATAACCCGGCCCCTCCTGAGTTGGCCGATAGTAGCACCCATTCCTGCTGATAATACGGCCGGCGCATCGCGAGAAGTGGCCGTCCGGTTTTACTGGATTCGAGGGGTGCGGCTCCCAGGGACCCAAGGGGTTGTCCGCGCGATAGAGATGCAACTCATATACGAACTTTGCGCCCTCCGCTTCCACGCTCACGAACATCCACCACTCGTCTTCGAGTTCCAGAAGAGTAGCGTCGACCGCGTGGAGATCGGCGAGAAGAATTCTGTCCAGCTCCCATTTGTCGGGAAATGATTCGCATCGGTAAAGCTCCACGGTGCGCGCTTTGGCCGTCTCCGGAATCATGTACAGATCGCCATTCCATTCGAATATGAAAGGGTACGAGAGATGATAAGGCCGATCGAGAATCTTGTGGGGTCCGTTGACGATGCCTTGCCGGTCAACTTCAACGACCGAAAGGTGCCCTTTGCCCGTGCGGTAAGGCAGCTCTTCAAAAAAAATATAGAACTTGCCGTCCTTCTTGAAGGGGAATGGATCGGCCCAGAAGCAATCTTTTGGTGGAACCAGGTGCTTGAACCTGTAAAACGCGCCGTCCAGGCCGTTTCCATTCGGGCTAATCCGATACGCCAGAAACCATTGACGAAAATAAAGCAGGTTCCTGGTCTTGGACGCAACGTATCTGCCGATGAGGCGGCACAGGAGACGGCACATAACCAGGTTCGGCGGCGCTTTATAGAGCGGGTAACTGTAGGGAGTCCACCCGGACTGCAACGGATCTTTCAACGCGCATGGACCGGCGTTGTAGACGTCCCGCAGCTTTCGCTGGATGAAGGCGCTCGATTGCCAAAAGTAGCGGTTGGCATTGCGCCAGACGGACCTCTGGTCGGTGGGAGCCAAAGATCGGTAAATTACCCGGCCATTGTCCAATTCGTCCGATAACACTTGAAGGATCGCGCCGGTCGCCGGATCGCCTTCCATGACCTCCCAGAATCCGGGCGGCCCCCCGCGATAGCGCAGATTGTCGCCGTGATGATACGACCACACGCCATACCTCGCAATCTCTAAGGCCTGACCTTTTAGGATTCGAAAACCAAAGCGCAAACCGACGTCGAGGTTGTATTGCCGGATCGATGCCGCATCCTCCGGCCTGAACTCATCGGAGAATTTCTTCTTCAGGGGTTTAACGTCGAGGTGCGGAATTCCGGCCACTAACCGCTCGATGCTTACTCTCTCGAATGCATCGGGTTCCTCCCGGAACAGATAAGCGTCAAGCTTCGAGTAGACTTTATAAACGAAGTAGCGTCTCTGCGCCAAGAGGTCGCGTATCTTATCTAAGCGAGTCTGCTCGCATTCCTCCGGCAACTCGTTCTTAACGATCAAAACCAGGCTTGCAAACGGGGATGAAATAAGATCCGATATAATTTTATGCTTCCAACGCGGTTGGAAATAAGAGTCAATTAGAAGGGCTACGCGCAAGTGGGCTTTCCCGGAGCCCGGCGCCGCGTTTTCGCTTTCAACGTTGACCTCGCTGGACACAGGAATCATGCAGCCCGGGTTCCAGTCAACTCTTGATACATTTGTTCATATTTTGAGATCATGGAATCGAGAGAGAATTCGAGCGCGACCCGCTGCACCGCGCGGCTGCCCAGCCGCTCGCGCATATCCGGTTTCTGGTATAGCAGCGCAAGCAGTTCCGTAAGCCGTTCGAAGTCTCCGACCGGGAATAGGAGCCCCGATTCCCCGTTCACCACGAGCTCCGGATTCCCTCCTGTGTCCGTGGCCACGACGGGAAGACTGGCCGCCATAGCTTCGAGGAGAGAATTAGAAATTCCCTCGCGCAAAGATGGCAAGACATAAGCGTCTATCGCATTCAGGAACTCCGGGACGCGATCGCTGGCGCCCAGGAAGCGCACTCGCCGCCGCAGGATGGGTTTGGCTACTACAAATTGCTCCAGTTCCCGGCACTCCGTCCCAGTACCTAAAATCAATAGCCTCCAGTGAGGACAAAATTGGTCAAGGCCTTCCGCCGCGCGCAGAATCGTAGGATAATCCTTAATTCGGCTCAGCCGTCCCACGCAGCCGATGCAGAACTCGTGATCGCTAAGTCCCAGTTCAGCTCGAAAACGGTAACGCACACGGGAATCCTTCCGGAATCGTTCCGTATCGACTCCGTTGTGGAGTACGCCGATCCTGCGACGGGGAAAACCCGTGCACCTCGCGAGCATCTCTCGCAAGTGGTAAGACACGGAAAAGACTCTGTCCGCCATTTCGAACGCCAAGCGGCGGAACCAGATGCGCCGGCGAGGTTCTGCGGCCGGATCCACCTCCACCCCGTGCTCGCTATGGATCACGCGACAGGAGCGCACCCAACGGGCCGCAACGACCGCTTCTAAGGAGCCCCAGTTGCGGGAATGCACGATGTGGGGCCGGGTATTGCGGATGACCTGCGCCAAGGGTCCAACTTGGACCGCGAATGTCTTCCTTTTTTGCTCCAATTGCACCACTTGCACGATTCGGAACTGGTCGGCCCAGGGACCCAGCCGGGACACCGCGCAAAGGATGTGTTCGAATCGCTTTTGATCCATCCGATCGATGAGGTTCGCGATGCCGTGCTCTACCCCTCCGCCGACCCCGAGCGACTCTAAGACATGCAGGATGCGGATCGGCATCGGTCCTCTTGAAGCTCATGGTTCGGAGAATTCGCGGCCACGGCATGCCAAACGGATGCGCCCGCGAGCCTCGGGAGGCGGCGCGCGCAACGGCGCGAATCGGGGGCGTTGTTGGACATTCCGGTAACCGGTAGAGAGCAATTCGGCTTCCATGGCCCGCAGCCCACGCCTTATATCATCCTTTATCGTTGACGAGTTGCGGATTGCGGAACTTC
The DNA here is from genome assembly GCA_963838885.1 of Bryobacterales bacterium. Taxonomy (GTDB): domain Bacteria; phylum Acidobacteriota; class Terriglobia; order Bryobacterales; family Bryobacteraceae; genus JAICMB01. The sequence goes on from CAWITB010000002.1 coordinate 165,355, forward strand.
GGAGTATGGAAACCGCAGCTAGGGTGAGATGTTTGCAGAGCCGGGGATCCGGCCGATCGATTCAGCTTCGCGCCGGCGGCGCGAATAAAAGGAAAGTCAGGCTTTAGAGTTTGGTAGGCGCAGCAGGAATCGAACCTACGGCCTCCCTGGAGTAAAATCAGGGCGCTCTGACCGCTGAGCTATACGCCTATTTGTGTCCTCTTACCCTGCACGTCTTATACCGACGGGATCCATCGAACGACCCGCGGACCTAAGACCTTTGTCAACGTGAACGGCATCCGTTTCCACACCTTCACCGGCATACGGAATTTCTGGTCCACGGGACTCATTTGGGGGACCTCTTTGGCCCGCACCAGATGATACTTGTACGGAAGCTCGGTTACCTGCATCGACCAGGAAGATTTAAAGTTGCACGATCCCGTTCCGCGTTTGCTGCGGCCGAAATCGAAGAGCCCCATGCGCTCGCGACAGCTTTGCGAGATCAGATTCCAATACATGAAATTATTCGGGCAATCCTTGTAGTATTCCTGCAGAGCGCCGCCATAGTATGGCATGACCTGGTCCTTGAAATAGAAGCACATCACGCCGGCAATGGCCTTGCCGGCCTTGCGGACTCCAAAAATGCGGCAGTCTCTCGGGAACTCGTTTCGCAAACGCGCAAACAATTGTTTTGAGAACACGGGAGTGCCCAAGCGGTGGACGCTGCGCGCATAAATATCGTAGAACTCGCCGATGCTCAAATTCTCGGTCCAGTCCAGTCCCGCCTTGAACGACTTTCGAACGGCATAACGGGTATCGCGAGGCAGGCCTTGCAGCAGCCTTTCGGGCCCCGGCGAGAGATCCTGCGTAAAGGTGACGTAGAGATCGCGCCCCGGCAACGACGTCGCGAACGGCTCCGCCCGGTTGCGCATTTCCACATAGCGGACGCCTAAACGGTCCGCCAGATCGCGGCCGGCATCGAGAAGCGCGAAATACGATTCCCGGTCCTCCGCGCAAACGCCCCCGTATACCGCGAGCGGCAGGGATACCAGACTCGCGCCGAACAGGCGGCTTCGCACCAGGCTCATGGGGAAAACGCCCGTAATGGCGCCGTTACGCCGCGCCACCAACCCGTAATAGCGATGTCCCAAGGAAGTTTCAATTATGGATTTCCAACCCGCAAGATGAAAGAACGTCCCGGAACGCGAATGCATAACAAAGCGGTCCCAGTCATGTTCCTCGCCGGGATGAAGTTGCCCGATCTCCGGCTCACTCGCCCGCTCAAACTCTCGAACCAGCGCAACAGCAGTGCTCATCGCCTCTTAATATCCCTTGTAGCGGCGGTACATATGCGTCCGCGCGCCCCCATTTAAAATTGCGCCGACCATGCGGCACCCTTGCAAATCCTTGGCTGCTTTTTCCAAAGCCTTGCGCGTCGTGGCAAACGCCCGCACGACGAGCATGACGGCATCGCAGCTTTCCGACAATAATTGGGCGTCCGTAATCAGATTCACCGGCGGCGAATCGATCAATACCAAATCAAACTGTTGTGTCATAGTGCGGATGTGACGGCCCACTTGAGTGGGATGAAGTAATTCGGCCGCTGAAATTTTCGAATTACCCGCCAGGATGAAATGAACCGGAAGCTCATCCCACTTCAGTACGACTTCGGAAAAGGTCGCCGACCCATCGATCACATTACTCAGCCCCGCGCGGTCTTCCATTCCCAGCCAGCGGCCGAGGCTGCCACGCCTCAGATCGCCATCGACCACCAGCACCTTGAAGGAGCGCAGCATCGCGAAACTGAACGCCAGGTTCAGAACAGTCACGCTCTTGCCTTCTTCCGGTTCCGGGCTCGTCACCAACAGACTGCGGAACGGTTTCACCGCATGCTGCTGCATGATCTTGGTGCGCAGCCGGCGATAGTGCTCGACCACGATCTGATCCACGGAGTTCGGTATTAATGCCTGGCGGTCCAGCGCCACCTTTTTGCGAGCGCCAAAAGGGCGCCGCAGCGGCAGGAAGGCGCGATAGGCTTCCTCGGCGGTCGTGGCGGTCCACGGAGCTTCGGCGGCCGCATCCTCCGTGAGACCGGCGTGCGACGGCATTGGAATGGGCTGCCGCGACGAGGGAGCGCTTTCCGGCTCCGGAAAATCAAGCGGCAGAGCGCCGGCGGCAATGGCGTCGAGGTCGTCGACGGCGGGTTCGATTCCGGACTGTGCCTCGGAATCCTGCCCGGCCGGCAGGTCGTCGACCGCTAAGGCCGCGTCGAATTCGGTTTCTTCGGGGCTCCCATCCGGCGCTCTTCGGGAACGGCTCGCCTTGAGAGCTTCGTAATATCGGCTCATGTCCGCGGGGTTTAAGGGAGAATGCAGGCATGTAAAGGGCCACCCGTCCTGGAGGCGTAACTTCTTGTCTTTATTGCCTCCGCGATCCCAAAACTCTTCACAAATCCCGAAGATTGGGGATGAACGGCAACGGCGTTATTTGAAGGATGTGAGAGAGCCTACTTCGCCTTGGGGCAGATGCAGGCCACAGCGCCGCCGACCGTCCTCCGGCAGACCGATCCGGCCCTGTCGTCGGACCAGGAGCTCGCCCGCGGCTCAATCCAGCGGTCCCCCTCCGAAGATTGGCAATACCGAATTTTGGGAGGAGTTCCGATCTCGTGGGAAACGTAGAGCGTCCGCTCGGCCCAATGCCTGTAGCAAGCATTTTGACGAACTGTTTGCAATAATTAGCTGTATCCTTCTTGGAGATGATCGTGCTCCAAATGACATGAGCGGAAATGTGGCATTCCCAATGATGATGGCGGGCGCGCCGGAATTGTTCCTTTTGGCCGCTGTACGGCTGTAGCGATGTACAACCAATTTTTTGGGCTGCGGAAAAATCCGTTTAACATGACGCCGGACCCGGCGTTTCTCTTCCTCACCCCGCAGCACCGCGAGGCGCTTGTCGGCCTCACCCACGCCATCCTGCAGCGCAAGGGTTTCATCGTGTTGACGGGCGAGGTTGGAACCGGCAAAACCACTTTACTCGCGCGCGTCCTGCAGTTCCTGCCTGGCGCTCGCCTGCAATTCAGCTCGGTCCAGAATCCCACCATGTCCCCGGCTGAATTCCTGGAATTCGCATTGTTGGACTTTGGCGTGGAGAACGTGCCGGTGAGCAAAGCGCAACGGCTGTGGGAACTTCGCAAGCTTCTCCTCAAGGCCCAGGGCGAAGGCAAAGTGAGCGCTCTCATCGTGGACGAAGCCCACAAATTAAGTCCCGAGGTTCTCGAGGAGATCCGGTTGCTCGGAAATTTTGAAGAAGCGGAGCACAAGCTCCTACAGATCGTCCTGGTGGGGCAGAGAGAAATGGACGACACGCTCAACCGCGAGGATCTGCGGCAATTGAAACAACGCGTTGCGGTGCGCTTGTCCATCGGTCCGTTGACCGCGAACGATGTAGGCCAGTATATTCGTCATCGCTGGTCGCGCGCCGGCGGCGTACGATTTCCTTTCACCCCGGAGGCGGTCACGGAAATCGCGGCTCTCTCTCGCGGCGTTCCCCGCATCGTCAATGCGCTGTGCGAAAACGCCTTGACCTTGGCATTCGCCGAGCAATGCCCCACCGTGGATGTCAAGTATGTGCGCTCCGCCGCCGCGGACCTGCACATCTCGTCGCCGCTCGAGCCTGCCGCCCCCGTGAACCGCGCGACGCATGGAGGACCGGAGGTAATCCGCGTGCCGTTTGCCCAACATCGCAATGGTACGAGCCATAAAATGTCGCGCTGGGCGCGACTGACGGAGAGACTCGGCTTTACGCCCAAATAGATCCATGACGCCCAGTCCCGCCAGCGCCCCCAAATCCGGGGATTACTACGTCTGGGACGACCCCGACCGGTCGATCTCGATTCGATTGAATCACGAGGCCATCGATCGGCTCCAAATGGAGGTCCTCGCCGGCTTCGAAACGGGTCGTACGGACGGCGTCGAGACGGGCGGTATTCTGTTCGGGCGAAGGGAACAAGTAAACGGGCAAGCGACGACGTTTATCGAGCATTGCGAACCCGTCCCCTGCGACCACCGCAAAGGGCCAGAGTACGTCCTATCCGGAAACGATTTACGTCTTCTCCAGGCGGTATTGGAACAAAGCCGGGTTTTTCAGAGTACACAGTCCGTGGTGGGATATTTTCGCAGCCATAATCGCGATAATTTGTTCTTGTCGAGCGACGATCTGGCCTTGATTGAGAGCTGCTTCCGGGAGCCGGACAACGTATTTTTATTGATCAAGATCCTTCCCAACAGAGCATGTACGGCGGGCTTTTTCTTCTGGGAGGATGGCCGCGTACAGGGCGAATTCGCGGCTGGCGAGGTCCCTTTGGCGCCCCTCGAAGTTGCCCAGCCGGCGCGCATCGCCTTCGAGGGCGCTCACGTCGAGGACACCCGCCCCGTCCACCGCAGCCGGCCGCGAGCTTGGCGGGGGCCTCTACCGCGATGGCTCCTGCCGGCGGCGATTGCGGCAGGTTTGATTCTGCTGAGCATTCCTATTTACCGCCTAGCCACGAGTCATCGTCCGCAAGTGTCCACTCTGCTGGTCTCCGGCCCCGTGGCTTCCGGTAAATTGGGCCTTAGCGTTTCCCGTCAGTCGGACCGTCTTTATATTGCTTGGGATCCTCATTTTCCGGAAATACAGGGGGCGGAGCGCGCGGAGCTTTCCATTCGCGACGGAGATTACCGTAAAGCCTTATTTCTGGACGGGCCGCAGTTGAAGACCGGGTCCGTTCTCTATCGTCCCGATACCGATACTATCGATTTGTCGCTGGACGTTTATAAAGGCGGAAAAGTCACTTCGTCCGATCCGGTTCACGTCTTGCTCGTGGCGCCCACCGAAGCGCAATCGCAAGCGCAATCGCACGCAACGGCGCGGTCGCGAAACCGGCCGGAAACACCGCGGCCCCCGCATCCGAGAGAGATGACCGCATGGCGCCGCAACACATGGCGCAACAAGCGCTAGCGATTCCAGCGGCAACACCGGCGAATAATGGCGCTCCCGTGGGCGCCAAACCTCCTATCACGGTTGTTGCGAATGGCTTAGAGGCCGCCAAGCCTTCTTCCGGACCGCAGTATGATGTGCCGCCCATATTGCCGGTGAGAGACAACATCGGCGCACCCTCGATCCTGCCGCTGGCCAACGCGCCCGCGCCTCCGCCCGCGAACGCGCCGAAGCCGGTTAGCGGAAAAGAGCTTCGGACGGTCGCGCCGACGGAGCCGAAACCTCTACCCGAGAATCGGGCCACGACCGCCGGGCAGAATCCCGTCGTGAAGCGATCAGGGGCGCCGCCCGCGGCGGTGGACGCTTACGTAGCGCCCGAGGTAATCGGCCGCGTGGCTCCCAGGATTCCCGCCGACCTCCGCACCATGATGGCTGGCGCGGTGGAAATTGAGGTAGTGGTTGCTCTGGATGCGCGCGGCAACGTCGTAAACGCTCACGTGACTTCCATGAAGGGGCCTTTCGCCAGGCTGTTTCAGAACGAGGCGGTTCAGGCGGCACGCCAGTTTCAATTCAAGCCGGCGCGGCGAAATGGCCAGAACGTGGAAAGCCAGATGGCCTTGCAGTTCCGTTTCAACAAGCCGTAGACACACTTCGGCCTAGCGCATTTTCAGAAAAGATTTGCAGCTCGGCCGCGGTCGATCCCCGCCATCGGGCGGGGATCGGTCGAGGCGCCCTATTTCCACATTGGATAAAGGCTTTGCCAACTAGGAGCCGGCAGTGCCTTCACGGAAGTGGCTCTTCCGATTCCAAGCTTCGTTATCAGCGGCTTCGTTACAACTTTGCCGCAGGGAGGACCTCCACCGGATCTCCGCGTTGCACTCCGACTTTGAGATCGGAGCCACGCGGGCCGGTTTATAAGTAGGTGAATTCGGTTGGCCAACCTATTTTCCCTCACCCTAAGGGTTGAGCCGGGTTACTCGCCCGGCTCACAGTCCAATACTACAACGAGGGATACGCTTGGACGCCCTAAGTTGTTGAATCGTATAAAAAGATCGTCGAAATTATTTGTGAACGGGATTTCGGGGTTCTAAAAGCCCTGGGTGTGATAGCGGTACAAGAGAAACGCGCACCCGGCTAGCGCCGCGAAGACGATTCCCGATATGGTTGCCCAAGCGATGCGTCTTTTACGCACCTGTCGCTCCGCTTGGGTCGTGATGATCGGGATGACCTCGAGAACGGGCAGGCCCGTTGCCGCCGTGATCTGGTCCGGAGATGTGATGCAGATGCCGAGAAACTCCGTCATGAGAGCGATGGCGATCCCTAGGCCCAAGCCGCCCAGGGCTCCGGCGGCGTCGATCACCTTACGGTTCGGCCGGGACGGTTTTTCGGCGGGTTGCGCGGGATCGAGAATCGAGAACCGCTCGCCTTTTTGACGGATTTCGAGCTGCGTCGCCGTTTCCGCCGAAAGCTGGTTTTCGAGGAGATGACTGTAATGAGCTTTGGAGATCTCGTAATCGCGCACGAGCCCCGTTATCTCCTGTTCCCGCACCGGAATCGCTTCCAGCTTTGCCTGATAGGACGCCACCAACTGGGACAAACGCTGCTGTTCCTGCTTGTGTTTCGCAATCTCGCCATCCAAGCCGTGTACCTGTGATTCCAGCACGGGATTAACGTACTTGGCTGGGGTGGCCGGGCTCCTTTTGACGGGCGGACGTGGCGGCGCTTTGGGGACGGGAGCGGTTTCGGCTAGCTGCGAATTCGGGAGGGCCTCCTTAGCTTCTTCCTGTTGGATCTGCGCTTTAAGCCGCCGCACCTCGGGATGGTCTTCGCTATAACGCGTCAATAGCGCCGCGAGCTTGGCTTTGTCGGCCGCCAGCGGAGACCTCACGGGCTGTGTCGGGGCGCGCGCCGGGCCGGCTTGTTCAGCGTCGTCCACATCGACGACCGGGGCGGATTCCGATGCCATCATGGATTGAACATAGCTTTTCTGCTGTTGCGCCCGGCTCAGCGCATCGTTTTCAAGCTGCAGTTGAGACTGCAATTGTCCCAGGATCTGAAGATCGGCCGTTTGCTGTTCGGGCATTTCGCCGATATGGTGCAGCCTGAAATCCTTCAGCTTCGTCTCTTGAGCTTCAAGGGTTTTGCGGGTTTCCTGTAGCTGGTTCTCAAGGAATTCGGTGGTCCCGGTGGCCTGCTGCTCACGTGCTTTGAGGTTCTCTTCGATAAACAGCGATGCCAGCTCGTTGGTGACCTGCGCTACCAAGCGGGGCTCTCTGCCGCTATACGTGATCCGAAACGCCTGCAGATCCTGGCCGCCGCCAAAATCGCTCACCACCTGGACATAAATGTCCCTCCTCATGCGGGTGATGATGTCTTCGCGCGCCATGGTCTTCTTCTCCTGCGGATACAGGCCGAGCGTATCGATGATCTTCTGCAAGCGAGTAGCGCTCAAGATCTGCTGCGACAGCGTCCCCAGGCGATTGCGCACGTCCCCGGTGACGGTCGATTTCACATAGCTATCCGGGACCTTCTGGGGATCGACCAGGATGAGGGTGTCGGAAGTGTAGATGTCCGGGAGGCGGCTGCTGATAATGACGGTTGCGAGCGCCACGACAACGAAAATGCCGGCCACCAGCCACCAGCGATAGAGGATGAGACGGAGGTAGTGCTCGATGGACCAGTGACTGGTTGCGGCTGAGCTGGCCGCGAGATTGTGCCGCACTTTTGCGGCGCTAGCGGTTTCCATGGGACTCTAACAGAGTAGCAATCGGCGCGCCAAATGGGCGCACAAATGAAAAACGGCCCCCCGTTAGACGGGGGGCCGTGAAAAAAGAAGGGGCCGCGATTTTCCTAGCTGGAGAGCTTTCGCCGCCGCAACTGCCGCAGTCGCAGTGCGCATGGGGCGAGCAGGGAAGCGAACAGCACGACCGACATCGGTTCGGGAACGGCCGTTATGGTCCCATTGAGGTTAAATGCTTGCCCTGCGGCGGTGGCGGTCATCGTCGTGGCAATCTCCAGGCTGAAGGGAGCGCCAGGGGCTGCGCACGTTGTCCCCGTGGATGCGTTCAGGGTAGGACCGCTGATAGTGAGGCCGGGGGTTCCACATACCGTCAGTCCCGCTGTCGGGTTAAGGACGCCGACTCCCAAAGGATTGATATTGCCGGAGGTCGCATATGCCGTTTGCACCGCAGTGGTCCCGGTCTCTCCGGGCGTGCTAAATCCGACGACCAGTCCGGTGGCGCCCGTCGGGGCAAAGCCGGTATCGGCGAAGTACGCCGACAGGGTAGCCGTGCCAGCTGAGATATTGGTAGCTGTAATGTTCGAAGTGTTTAAACACCCAGGACCGTTCGGGAATCCGCTACAATTCGGGGAGTTGCTCCCGCCAGTGGTAATAGTGATCGCAAAGCCATCAAAGATAACGCCGGAAAGGGAGACCCCACCCGTGAGCGCATTTTGATCCGTTGCGGGGTTAGCCGAGCATGCCGGTCCCGTACAGGTGACCGCTCCATTATCAGAAACGTACAACGTGCTGGTACCGCTTACGAGTTCCAGCGCGGCGGTCGCAAATGCGTTGCTCTGGGACCCCACCACAAACAGCGCCACGAACATTGCGGCCCACAATGACTTCTTCATTCTCATCCTCCTTAGTATCGTACAACTGTCCAGTGCGCGTATCATGTGCACGTTCCAAACCAAACTATTCGATACTCCTAAAACCTACACAGTCAGCAGGATATGTCGAAAATGCCCTTGCGCCCCCCTCGCCGTGGTTCCGAAAACTTCGCATTCAATCATAAGAGTTGGAATCCGATGTCTTTTACTGGGACGCCCCGACCACATCTTGTGCGATCCGCGCTTCGGGAACTTTCGAGTTCAGTTGCAACGCCGCCTGCAGGGTGGCCCGGCCGCGGTTGCGCTCGCCCGCCTTGGCATATGCCATGGCAAGGTGGTATTTCCAAACCGCGTTGGCGCTATGCGAATCGGCCTTTTCTAAATATTTGACGGCCGATCCATAAACGCCTTTGCGATAAAGAATCCAGCCTAGGGTATCGCAGTAGGCGGGTCGCTCCGGGGCGAGCTCGACGGCCTTTTGGGCATACTTTAACGCTTCGTCGGTTTGGCCGTGATACTCGACCAGCAAGTAGGCCAGATTGTTCGAGGCTTGCGCGTCGCTTGGATTCGCTTCGAGCACCTTCCGGAACTGCTCGATGGCGGCATTATGATCGCCCTTGGATTCTTCAATGTTGCCTAGCCACAAACGAGCGGTGGTGTTTCCTCCGTCGGCTGAAATCAATGCCTTCAGAGCGCCGGCGGCATCGTCCAATTTGCCTTCGGCGGCATCCAACTGGATCAGCGAGAGATCCGCCGTTACGAAGCGCGGATCCGCCGCTTTGGCCGCTTCAAATGCCGCGCGCGCGTCTTTCTTGTCTCCAGTCGCCATCAGCAAGACGCCTAAATACTCCTGTACGGGAGCGGACTTCGGCTGGCGTGAGGCATATTCTTTTACCTTTTGCAAAGCCGCGGAAGATTGCTTCTGCGCATCGTAAGTCTGTTTGAGCGCGGCCAAAGCGCGAAGGTCCCCTGAATTCATGTTGAGCGCCTGTTCGAGGGCGGCACGCGCCCCGGAGGGATTCCCCGTGCGCAGCTTCCACAAGCCGTCCTGGAGTAAAAGATCGCTCGACTTGCCGCTGGCGAGCCCTTGATCGATTCCTTTGCGCATCTCCGGCATATTACCGAGCGCCCAGAGAGCCCAATTGCGCTGCACTAGAAAGCCCGGCAACTGCTTTTGCGATTCCGGCGCTTCGCCCAGAAGGTCGAGCGCCGCCTGGCCCTCCTTGGCGTCGGTCAGGACGCCCGCCAGCTCCAACCGGACGGACAATAAGTAAGGATTTAGTTGCAATGCTTTCGAAAGATCCTGCCGGTAGCTGAGCGTTTCCCCGCGCGCCTGATGCAGCTTTCCGAGCAGGTACTGCGCCTCGGCCGAATTAGGCTGCACATGCAGCACTTGATTCAAGTCGGCCTCGGCGGGGCCGTATTTTCCATTCGCCAGCGATATTTCTCCGCGCTGCAGCAGAGCATCGAAATCCTTCGGATTCTTCTGGAGCGCCTTGTCGAGGACCTTTTCGGCGTCGGGGGTTCTATTTACAGAGCGGTATGCCGCGACCAGACGCGTTCGCGCCAGCCGGTCTTGAGGGTCTTCTTTCGCAAGCCTTTCGAATTCATGAACGGCCTCGTCGCGGCGGCCCTCTTCGAATAAAAACAATGCATAAACGGGGTTGTAGTTCTTGTCGCCGAAGCCCGCCAAGCGTTTGAAACCGGCTTCCGCCTCCTTTTTGTGGCCGAGGGCATTTTGCAATACCGCCAAGTTCATCAAGGCGGGACCGCTGCGCGGGTCGAGTTCGAGCGCGCGTTGAAATTCCGATTCCGCGTCCGCCGTGCGGCGCTGGGAGGTGTAGAACCTTCCGAGGATAACGTGAGGGTCGGCCGATTTCGGCTGCGCAGCGGATGCCTTCTTTAAAACGTCTTCCGCTCCTTTCACATCATTCTGCAATAGCTTCGCCCGGGCGAGCAGAATGGAAGAGGTCAGCTCCCGAGGCGCTTTTGCCAGGACTTGTTCCAAATCGTCGACGGCATTTTCCGTTTTGCCCAGCTTCATCTCGGTCAGTGCCAGCGTATTCAACATTTCAGGAGTGACTGGAGATGCCTCCATGAGAGACTTCAGGCGGGTTTCGGCATCGTTGAGCCAATTCCGCTCGTCGGTCATCGACATCAATTCCGCCATCCGAAGTTGCGCCCCGGGGTGTTTGGGATTCAGATCGAGCGCTTTCCGGAACGCCCCCACGGCAGTGCGCAAATCGTGGGCATCGAGCGAGGCGAGCCCGATCTGGTAATACGGTTCTGCGTCTTTGGGCATCGCTTGCGCGGCAGTCCGGAATTCCAGAATGGCGCGCGAGTATTCGTGTTTTGCGAGCGCCTCTTTGCCCCTGGCGAGAAACTTGTCCCGGCGCGCCTGCGGCGAGCGGTTACAGCCGCCCAGCGCCAGCGAGAGTATCACTATAATCCCTATTTGCATCCAAACTTGCTTCATTTCATTACACCTTTTTCTTCCTAAGGGCGCCTAATGCGCCCCCCAAAAAAGCCCGGCCGATGGTCTTTAGCCGCCGTCGCCGTTACTTCTATGGGGTGAGCGTCGGCCAGCTCGGGGCATCCGCCGGGAACCGGAGGTTCCGCCTCCGCCGGGAGCGAAGTCTGGGAACAGACCGACGAAGGCGCGAATCCGGCCATTAACGCGGCAAGCGCGCCCACGAAGCGCAACCTCACCATAAATCTATGCTCCGGTATGTCCTTCGCGGTGCCTGTCGAGCAAGGCACTTAACTCTCATTCGGGTGACACATCAAGCAGACGCATTTCTGGGGCCACCTGTGGAGTTGGCCTCTCGCTAAGTGTTGCCGGGTTGTCAATGCCGCTGAAAAGACAATTTTTTGCACAAAAGGCAAACTGTTGTCCTACAGTGTGTGCTGGACGCGCACTTCAGCCGCGAAAGCGGCGCTATGAGCGACAAGCCCGCGGCGACAACTCGAACTCAGAAAGATATCGAGTGTTTACTCGCCGGCGCTCCGGCCATGCTGGGATCTTGCGAACTCGATCTGCTGCTGTTTTTTTACCGGCATCCTGGTACGCTATTAATGATCGAACACCTTGCCGCCTTTGTGGGATATGACAAGAAGCAAATCGCCGGCTCAATTGAAGCGTTCCTATTTGCCGGGCTTCTGGAGCGGACACAAAATTCCAGACGCTCCCCCGGCATGTACTTTCTTGTGCTCCAAGGTCCGCACGGGGAAGGACTCGATGCGCTCTTGGAACTAGGTTCCACAACGCCAGGACGGCGGGACATTCTCCAGCTTCTCGATCCTCGACGGTCCAACAAGCCCCTTGAGCTTCCCAAAGCAAAACGGAGCCCGCCTGACGTCGCCTGATTCTGCAACCATGGAGGACTCATACGCCTCGGCCTGATCTCATCAAAACCGGCATCGCCGGCCTCGACGGCATTTTGCCGGGCGGTATTCCGCGGGGCAACGTAATCCTGGTGGAAGGCGCAATTGGTACCGGCAAGACTACGTTAGGCGTGGAGTTCGTCTATCGGGGGGTGAAAGAGTTCGACGAACCCGGCATTATCGTACTTTTCGAGATCTCGCCTTACAAGCTTATCCGTGACGCCTCACAGCTCGGTTGGGATCTTGCCGAGCTCGAACGGCAGGGCCGTTTGAAAATCATATTCACCACCCGCCATGTATTGCAGCAGGAGCTGCAGCAAGCGGACAGCGTGCTGCTCGAGGAAGCGGCCAAAATCAACGCCCGGCGCATTTTTATCGATGGCGTGGGCCGGCTGGTCGGTAACAATGGCGCCCCGGACACCCGCTCCTCGTTTCACGTGCTCACCGATGGTTTGCAGCGCGAGAACCTGACCGCCATCCTGGCTCTCGAAGCGGCGGCGAATACCGGCGCGTCGCTGCCCGAGGAGTCCATTGCCGATACCGTCATCCGGCTCCGGATGGAGGAGGCGCAACGCGCCGTCAGCCGGTCGCTCGAAATCGTGAAATCGCGGGGACAGGATTTTCAAATGGGGCGGCACACGTTCCGCATCGCTCGATGGCCACGGCATCCAGGTATACCGCCGCGTTCAGGCGCCCCGCAAACCGGTCCGGGACCGCGCCGCCGCTTCCGATCCGAATACGCGTATTCCGACGGGAATCCCCGGTCTCGATGAGATTGTAAACGGTGGCTACTTCGTCGGCAGCACTACGGTCGTGGCTGGAATTTCGGGCGTAGGCAAGAGCGTGATGGCGCTCCAGTACACTATGGAAGGCGCGCGGCGCGGCGAACCCAGTGTGATGCTCAGCCTGGACGAGCAGGTCCCGCAGATTCTGCGCAATGCCGCGACCATCGGCATCGATCTCGATCCGCACATAAAAAGTGGCGTTGTTCGCGTGGAATTTGAACCGCCTCAGGAAATTGAGGTAGATGTACATTTTCACCATATCGAACAGCTCGTGCGCGAGTTCAAGCCGCGGCGCATAGCCTTCGATAGTCTCTCCACTTATGGCTCCACGCTCGGAACGAATGCCCGGAACTTTCGAGACTTCTTTCACGCCTTGGTAGCCCTCATGAAGGAGTACCAGGTTACAGCCGTGTACAACCTCGAAAACCCCGAGATGCTGGGAATGGCTTCGATGATGGGCCAGTTCGCCATAAGCTCTCTTGTCGACAACATCCTTCTCATGAACTGGATCGAGCTCGGCGACTCCTTTCGCCTCGGGTTGACGCTCGCCAAAATGCGGGCCAATCCCGTGGACCGCGTCACGCGCGAATGTGAAATCGTCGATGGCCAGGGGTTGCGCGTGTTACCGCGCAAGCTGCCTTTGCCTGGGAAACCGTTCTCCACTTATTCCGGCCTCCTGTCCCGCGCGCCCGAGCGCCGCACTCGAAAACGGGAAGGAGACGCTCCCGATGGAGATCCCAGCGAATAATGGGCTCT
>CAWITB010000003.1:0-24652 GCA_963838885.1 Bryobacterales bacterium
GAGGGCATCGCGGCCACCAGTTGCATGAGCTTATGATCGAGCAGCGGGCAGCGCACTTCGAGCGAATTCGCCATGCTGGCGCGATCCACCTTCACCAGTATGTCGTCCACCAGATAGGTCTTCATGTCGACATACTGAATGCGGGAAAGATGGTCGGGCGCGTTCGCGCGTTCGTAGTGGTAGCGGAGCACTTCGAGCGAATCGTATCCACCCAGGCTTTCCCAAGCGGCGGGACTGAACAGATCGGCTTTCAGCGCCGCGGGGCAGCAGGAAATTTCATGGAAGTAGCCCTCGATGGGGTTGCGGCCCAAGCTCTCGAACGTGGGTTTGGCCCGGAAAACGCGAGGCGCCCCGCTCAGCCTGGGATACCATCTTCCGAGCGCTCCGAAGACGGTGCGGCGCAGCGGCGCCGGAAACAGCGAGCGCAGCCGGTTCTCGAATTGATCGAGCCGATAGCGGCCGTAACCCGCGAAATTTTCATCGCCCCCATCGCCCGACAGCGCCACCGTGACGTGCTTGCGCGCTTCCTGGCAAACGTAATACGTGGGAATCGCGGAAGAATCGGCAAAGGGCTCGTCGTAGTGCCAGGCCAGTTTGGGAAGCAGATCGATGGCGTGGGGTTCGACGATGCGCTCGAAATGCCGTGCGCCCAGACCGGCGGCAAACGCGCGGGCTTCGGCGCTCTCGTCATAACGCGCCTCGGCAAATCCGATCGAGCAGGTCGTCACGGTGGGCTGCAGCTCGTCCATCAGCGCCACGACGGAAGAGGAATCCACTCCGCCGCTGAGGAAAGCGCCCAAGGGAACATCGCTGATCAATCGCGATTTTATGGCCGTCCGGTACTCCTCGAGGAAGCACTCGCACCATTCCTCTTCGGAAAGCCGTCGAGGTTGATCGAAGCGTATATCCCAATAGGGCACTTCGCGAATACCGGAGGCGTCGGCAATGAGGTAATGCCCGGGACGGAGCTTGCGTACCTGGCGGTAAATAGTTTTGGGCGCGGGAATGTACTGTAAGGAGAAGTAATCGGAAAGCGCCTCCAGATCGAGCTCGCGCGAAACGCCTCCAGCCGGCCACAGCGCCTTGATCTCCGAAGCGAACACCAACCGGCGGCCATCCCAGGAATAGTACAGCGGCTTCTTTCCGATGCGGTCTCGCGCCAGCAACACGCGCTTCTGGCGCGCATCCCACAACGCAATCGCAAACATGCCGCGCAGCTCGGCGAAACAGCTCTCGCCCAATTCCTCGTAGAGATGGACGATGGTTTCGGTGTCGGACCGCGTGCGGAACAAATGGCCGCTCGCGAGATGCTGGCGGTTGATCTCGTCGAAATTATAGATCTCTCCGTTGAAGGCAATCCAGACCGTCCCATCCTCGTTCGAGAGCGGCTGATGACCGCCTTCGAGATCGATGATGGAGAGCCGGCGGTGACCCAGTCCAATCTCGCCGCAAATGTAATAGCCTTCGTCGTCCGGCCCGCGGTGGCGCAGCCGGTCGGTCATTGTTTTGAGCGTGCCGCGCTCGATCGCCCGTTCCAATCCAGGGTCGAAAATCCCACAGATTCCGCACATGGTTCGTTAGGCTCCGCTCGCCGCCCGGGCGGATGCGGGTTTCGCGCAGGCCACGCTTTCGTAGAGTTGTTCATATTTCCGAACCATGGAATCGATCGAAAACTCGCTCAAAACACGGCGGCGCGCCTGCAGGCCGAGCCGCGCGCGCAGCTCCGGCCGGCCCCACAATAGCTGCAATTGCCCCGCAAGCCGGCCGAAGTTTCCCACCTCAAAAAGCAAACCCGACTCGTCCTGGACGATTACTTCCGGGTTTCCGCCGGTATCGCAGGCGACGACGGGAAGGCCGGCCGCCTTCGCCTCGAGCAGCGAATTCGAAATGCCTTCATTCACCGAGGGCAACACATAGACATCCATGGCGTTGAGCAACTCCGCCACGCGATTGCTCGAACCGAGGAACGACACGCGCGTCTTCCACTCCGGGTGGGCGTTCACGAAAGCTTCCAGTTTGGATCGTTCCGGGCCCTCGCCGGCGAGAAGCAGACGCCAGTTCTTTCCGGTCTGGTCAACCTCCTGAACCGCCCGCAGCAAGGTCATGTGATCTTTCACAGGCGTCAGGTTCCCGACGCATCCGATGCAGAAGTCGCCGCTCGCAAGGCGCAGTTCTTCACGCATGCGGGCCCGCGCCTCGGGATGGGAAAAAATCTGACGCTGTCTACTCCGTTGTGGATCACCGTGATGCGATGCGCCGCTAAGCCGGTCCTGCGCGCTTGGAGCTCCCGGAGCTGATAGGAGACGCACAGAACGCGATGCGCCAGCTCAAAGGCCAGTCTGCGGAAACAGCGCCTGCGCCAAGGCTCTTTCGTTGCGGCGTCCGATTCCAAGCCGTGTTCGCTATGAACAAGAGCGCAGCGGCCCGCCAAGCGCCCGGCAATGACGGCCTCAATCGCGCCCCAATTGCGCGAATGCACGACGTCGGGTTTTGCGGCGCGAATGCCGCGTCCCAGCGCCCCCGCCTGAATGCGGGACGCGCCGTCATTCTTGCCGAGGCACGTTATCTCGACTCGATCTCGCGGGAGCCGATCCGCATTTTCTCCGAGGCGCCGTACCGCATATACGGAGTGCTCGAAGCGATTTGAATCCATCCGTTCGATCAGGTTTACCAGACCGTTCTCGAGTCCTCCTTTGCCGAGGCTATCGACAACATGCATGATACGGATGGGCATCGGATGGATAGCGGCTATAGAGCAATTCGGATTCCATGATTCTCCTATGCCCGTCGGCCTACGGCGTGTGCGAGGATAGTCCACACGCTCAATGAGTTGCTTGAGAATCGATCAGCGCGGTTTTATCGTCTCTGTCCGGCGGGTACGGCATTCGACGGCTTAGGCAGGGGACTCACGTTTTAGAGTTTGGTAGGCGCAGCAGGAATCGAACCTACGGCCTCCCTGGAGTAAAATCAGGGCGCTCTGACCGCTGAGCTATACGCCTATTTGTGTCCTCTTACCCTGCACGTCTCATACCGACGGGATCCATCGAACGACCCGCGGACCTAAGACCTTTGTCAACGTGAACGGCATCCGTTTCCACACCTTCACCGGCATACGGAATTTCTGGTCCACGGGACTCATTTGGGGGACCTCTTTGGCCCGCACCAGATGATACTTGTACGGAAGCTCGGTTACCTGCATCGACCAGGAAGATTTAAAGTTGCACGATCCCGTTCCGCGTTTGCTGCGGCCGAAATCGAAGAGCCGCATGCGCTCGCGACAGCTCTGCGAGATCAGATTCCAATACATGAAATTATTCGGGCAATCCTTGTAGTATTCCTGCAGAGCGCCGCCATAGTATGGCATGACCTGGTCCTTGAAATAGAAGCACATCACGCCGGCAATGGCCTTGCCGCCCTTGCGGACTCCAAAAATGCGGCAGTCTCTCGGGAACTCGTTTCGCAAACGCGCAAACAATTGTTTTGAGAACACGGGAGTTCCCAAGCGGTGGACGCTGCGCGCATAAATATCGTAGAACTCGCCGATGCTCAAATTCTCGGTCCAGTCCAGTCCCGCCTTGAACGACTTTCGAACGGCATAACGGGTATCGCGAGGGAGGCCTTGCAGCAGCCTTTCGGGCCCCGGCCGAGAGATCCTGCGTAAAGGTGACGTAGAGATCGCGCCCCGGCAACGACGTCGCGAACGGCTCCGCCCGGTTGCGCATTTCGACATAGCGCACGCCTAAACGATCCGCCAGATCGCGTCCGGCATCGAGAAGCGCGAAATACGATTCCCGGTCCTCCGCGCAAACGCCCCCGTAAACCGCGAGCGGCAGCGATACCAGGCTCGCGCCGAACAGGCGGCTTCGCACCAGACTCATGGGGAAAACGCCTGTAATCGCGCCATGACGCCGCGCCACCAACCCGTAATAGCGATGTCCCAAGGAACTTTCAATTACGGATTTCCAACCCGCAAGATGAAAGAACGTTCCGGAACGCGAATGCTGACAAAGCGGTCCCATTCATGTTCCTCGCCGGGATGAAGTTGCCCGATCTCCGGCTCACTTGCCCGCTCAAACTCTCAAACCAGCGCAACAGCAGTGCTCATCGCCTTTTAATATCCCTTGTAGCGGCGGTACATATGCGTCCGCGCGCCTCCATTTAAAATTGTGCCGACGATGCGGCACCCTTGCAAATCCTTGGCGGCTTGTTCCAGAGCCTTGCGCGTCGTGGCGAACGCCCGCACCACGAGCATGACGGCATCGCAGCTTTCCGACAATAATTGGGTGTCCGTAATCAGATTCACCGGAGGCGAATCGATTAATACCAAATCAAACTGTTGCGTCATTGTGCGGATATGGCGGCCCACTTGAGTGGGATGAAGTAATTCGGCCGCTGAAATTTTCGAATTACCCGCCAGGATGAAATGAACCGGAAGCTCATCCCACTTCAGTACGACTTCGGAAAACGTCGCCGACCCATCGATCACATTACTCAGCCCCGCGCGGTCTTCCATTCCGAGCCAGCGGCCGAGGCTGCCACGCCTCAGATCGCCATCGACCACTAGCACCTTGAAGGAGCGCAGCATTGCGAAACTGAGCGCCAGGTTCAGAACCGTCACGCTCTTGCCTTCTTCCGGTTCCGGGCTCGTCACCAACAGACTGCGGAACGGTTTCACCGCATGCTGCTGCATGATCTTGGTGCGCAGCCGGCGATAGTGCTCGACGACGATCTGATCCACGGAGTTCGGTATTAGTGCCTGGCGGTCCAGCGCCACCTTCTTGCGGGCGCCAAAAGGACGCCGCAGCGGTAGGAAGGCGCGATAGGCTTCCTCGGCGGTCTTGGCGGTCCACGGAGCTTCGGCGGCCGCATCCTCCGTGAGACGGGGTGCGACGGCATTGGAACGGGCTGCCGCGATGACGGAGCGCTTTCCGGCTCCGGAAAATCAAGCGGCAGAGCGCCGGCGGCAATAGCGTCGAGGTCGTCGACGGCGGGTTCGATTCCGGACTGTTCCTCGGAGTCCTGCCCGGCGGCAGGTCGTCGACCGCTAAGGCCGCGTCGAATTCGGTTTCTTCGGGGCTCCCATCCGGCGCTCTTCGGGAACGGCTCGCCTTTGAGAGCTTCGTAGTATCGGCTCATGTCGCGGGGTTTAAGGGAGAATGCAGGCATGTAAAGGGCCACCCGTCTGGAGGCGTAACTTCTTGTCTTTATTGCCTCCGCGATCCCAAAACTCTTCACAAATCCCGAAGATTGGGGATGAACGGCAACGTCGTTATTTGACGGATGTGAGAGAGCCTACTTCGCCTTGGGGCGGATGCGGCCACGCGCCGCCGACCGTCCTCCGGCAGACCGATCCGGCCCTGCCGCCGGGCCAGGAGCTCGCCCGCGGCTCAATCCAGCTGTCCCCCTCCGAAGAGTGGCAATACCGAATTTTGGGAGGAG
Organism: Bryobacterales bacterium; assembly: GCA_963838885.1. Lineage (GTDB taxonomy): Bacteria > Acidobacteriota > Terriglobia > Bryobacterales > Bryobacteraceae > JAICMB01. Next base: position 5,440 of record CAWITB010000003.1, read on the forward strand.
TTCCGATCTCGTGGGAAAACGTAGAGCGTCCGCTCGGCCCAATGCCTGTAGCAAGCATTTTGACGAACTGTTTGCAATAATTTGCTGTATCCTTCTTGGAGATGATCGTGCTCCAGATGACATGAGCGGAAATGTGGTATTCCCAATGATGATGGCGAGCGCGCCGGAATTGTTCCTTGTGGGCGCGTACGGCTGTAGCGATGTACAACCAATTTTTTGGGCTGCGGAAAAATCCGTTTAACATGACGCCGGACCCGGCGTTTCTCTTCCTGACCCCGCAGCACCGCGAGGCGCTCGTCGGCCTGACCCACGCCATTCTGCAGCGCAAGGGCTTCATCGTGTTGACCGGCGAGGTCGGAACCGGCAAAACCACTTTACTCGCGCGCGTCCTGCAGTTCCTTCCCGGCGCTCGCCTGCAGTTCAGCTCGGTCCAGAATCCCACCATGTCCCCGGCTGAATTCCTGGAATTCGCATTGTTGGACTTTGGCGTGGAGAACGTGCCGGTGAGCAAAGCGCAACGGCTGTGGGAACTTCGCAAGCTTCTCCTCAAGGCCCAGGGCGAAGGCAAAGTGAGCGCTCTCATCGTGGACGAAGCCCACAAATTAAGTCCCGAGGTTCTCGAGGAGATCCGGTTGCTCGGAAATTTTGAAGAAGCGGAGCACAAGCTCCTACAGATCGTCCTGGTGGGGCAGAGAGAAATGGACGACACGCTCAATCGCGAGGATCTGCGGCAATTGAAACAACGCGTTGCGGTGCGCTTATCCATCGGCCCGTTGACCGCGAACGATGTAGGCCAGTATATTCGTCATCGCTGGTCGCGCGCCGGCGGCGTGCGATTTCCTTTCACCCCGGAGGCGGTCAACGAAATCGCGGCTCTCTCTCGCGGCGTTCCCCGCACCGTCAATGCGCTGTGCGAAAACGCCTTGACCCTGGCATTCGCCGAGCAATGCCCCACCGTCGATGTCAAGTATGTGCGCTCCGCCGCCGCGGACCTGCACATCTCGTCGCCGCTCGAGCCTGCCGCCCCCGTGAACCGCGCGACGCATGGAGGGCCGGAGGTAATCCGCGTGCCCTTTGCCCAACATCGCAATGGTACGAGCCATAAAATGTCGCGCTGGGCGCGGCTGACGGAGAGACTCGGCTTTACGCCCAAATAGATCCATGACGCCCAGTCCCGCCAGCGCCCCCAAATCCGGGGATTACTACGTCTGGGACGACCCCGACCGGTCGATCTCGATTCGATTGAATCACGAGGCCATCGATCGGCTCCAAATGGAGGTCCTCGCCGGCTTCGAAACGGGTCGTACGGACGGCGTCGAGACGGGCGGTATTCTTTTCGGGCGAAGGGAACAAATAAACGGGCAAGCGACGACGTTTATCGAGCATTGCGAACCCGTGCCTTGCGACCACCGCAAAGGGCCAGAGTACGTCCTATCCGGAAACGATTTACGTCTTCTCCAGGCGGTATTGGAGCAAAGCCGAGTTTTTCAGAGTACACAGTCCGTGGTGGGATATTTTCGCAGCCATAATCGCGACAATTTGTTCTTGTCGAGCGACGATCTGGCCTTGATTGAGAGCTGCTTCCGGGAGCCGGACAACGTATTTTTATTGATCAAGATCCTTCCCAACAGAGCATGTACGGCGGGCTTTTTCTTCTGGGAGGATGGCCGCGTACAGGGCGAATTCGCGGCTGGCGAGGTCCCTTTGGCGCCCCTCGAAGTTGCCCCGCCGGCGCGCGTCGCCTTCGAGGGCGCTCACGTCGAGGACACCCGCCCCGTCCACCGCAGCCGGCCGCGAGCTTGGCGGGGGCCTCTACCGCGATGGCTCCTGCCGGCGGCGATTGCGGCGGGTTTGATTCTGCTGAGCATTCCTATTTACCGCCTAGCCACAAGTCATCGTCCGCAAGTGTCCACTCTGCTGGTCTCCGGCCCCGTGGCTTCCGGTAAATTGGGCCTTAGCGTTTCCCGTCAGTCGGACCGTCTTTATATTGCTTGGGATCCTCATTTTCCGGAAATACAGGGGGCGGAGCGCGCGGAGCTTTCCATTCGCGACGGAGATTACCGTAAAGCCTTATTTCTGGACGGGCCGCAGTTGAAGACCGGGTCCGTTCTCTATCGTCCCGATACCGATACCATCGATTTGTCGCTGGACGTTTATAAAGGCGGAAAAGTCACTTCGTCCGATCCGGTTCACGTCTTGCTCGTGGCGCCCACCGAAGCGCAATCGCACGCAACGGGCGCGGTCGCGAAACCGGCCGGAAACACCGCGGCCCCCGCATCCGAGAGAGATGACCGCATGGCGCCGCAACACATGGCGCAACAAGCGCTAGCGATTCCAGCGGCAACACCGGCGAATAATGGCGCTCCCGTGCGGCGGCAAACCTCCTATCACGGTTGTTGCGAATGGCTTAGAGGCCGCCAAGCCTTCTTCCGGACCGCAGTATGATGTGCCGCCCATATTGCCGGTGAGAGACAACATCGGCGCGCCCTCGATCCTGCCGCTGGCCAACGCGCCCGCGCCTCCGCCCGCGAACGCGCCGAAGCCGGTTAGCGGAAAAGAGCTTCGGACGGTCGCGCCGCCGGAGCCGAAACCTCTACCCGAGAATCGGGCCACGACCGCCGGGCAGAATCCCGTCGTGAAGCGATCAGGGGCGCCGCCGGCGGCGGTGGACGCTTACGTAGCGCCCGAGGTAATCGGCCGCGTGGCTCCCAGGATTCCCGCCGACCTCCGCACCATGATGGCTGGCGCGGTGGAAATTGAGGTAATGGTTACTCTGGATGCGCGCGGCAACGTCGTAAACGCTCACGTGACTTCCATGAAGGGGCCTTTCGCCAGGCTGTTTCAGAACGAGGCGGTTCAGGCGGCACGGCAGTTTCAATTCAAGCCGGCGCGGCGAAATGGCCAGAACGTGGAAAGCCAGATGGCCTTGGAGTTCCGTTTCAACAAGCCGTAGACACACTTCGGCCCAGCGCATTTTCAGAAAAGATTGCAGCTCGACCGCGGTCGATCCCCGCCTCTGGGCGGGACCGGTCGAGGCGCCCTATTTCCACATTGGATAAAGGCTTTACCAACCAGGAGCCGGCAGTACCTTCACGGAAGTGCTCTTCCGATTCCAAGCTTCGTTGTCAGCGGCTTCGTTTCACAACTTTGCCGCGGGAGGACCTCCACCGGATCTCCGCGTTGCACTCCGATTTTGAGATCGGAGCCACGCGGGCCGGTTTATAAGTAGGTGAATTCGGTTGCCCAACCTATTTTCCCTCACCCTAAGGGTTGAGCCGGGTTACTCGCCCGGCTCACAGTCCAATACTACAACGAGGGATACGCTTAGACGCCCTAAGTTGTTGAATCGTATAAAAAGATCGTCGAAATTTTTGTGAACGGGATTTGCGCGGGTTCTCAAAAACCCTGGGTGTGATAGCGGTACAAGAGAAAAGCGCATCCGGCTAGCGCCGCGAAGACGATTCCCGATATGGTTGCCCAGGCGATGCGTCTTTTCCGCACCAGCCGCTCCGCTTGGGTCGTGATGATCGGGATGACCTCGAGAACGGGCAGGCCCGTTGCCGCCGTGATCTGGTCCGGAGATGTGATGCAGATGCCGAGAAATTCCGTCATGAGAGCGATGGCGATTCCCAGGCCCAAGCCGCCCAGGGCTCCGGCGGCGTCGATCACCTTGCGGTTCGGCCGGGACGGTTTTTCGGCGGGTTGCGCGGGATCGAGAATGGAGAACCGCTCGCCTTTTTGACGGATTTCGAGCTGCGTCGCGGTTTCGGCCGAAAGCTGGTTTTCGAGGAGATGACTGTAATGAGCTTTGGAGATCTCGTAATCGCGCACGAGCCCCGTTATCTCCTGTTCCCGCACCGGAATCGCTTCCAGCTTTGCCTGATAGGACGCCACCAATTTGGACAAACGCTGCTGTTCCTGCTTGTGTTTCGCAATCTCGCCATCCAAGCCGTGTACCTGTGATTCCAGCACGGGATTAACGTACTTGGCTGGGGTGGCCGGGCTTCTTTTGACGGGCGGACGTGGCGGCGCTTTGGGAACGGGAGCGGTTTCGGCTAGCTGCGGATTCGAAAGGGCCTCCTTGGCTTCTTCCTGTTGGATCTGCGCTTTAAGCCGGCGCACCTCGGGATGGTCTTCGCTATAACGCGTCAATAGCGCCGCAAGCTTGGCTTTGTCGGCCGCCAGCGGGGACTTCGCGGGCTGTGTCGGGGCGCGTCGCCGGGCCGGCTTGTTCGGCGTCGTCCACATCGACGACCGGGGCGGATTCCGATGCCATCATGGATTGAACATAGCTTTTCTGCTGTTGCGCCCGGCTCAGCGCATCGTTTTCAAGCTGCAGTTGAGACTGCAATTGTCCCAGGATCTGAAGATCGGCCGTTTGCTGTTCGGGCATTTCGCCGATATGGTGCAGCCTGAAATCCTTTAGCTTCGTCTCTTGAGCTTCAAGGGTTTTGCGGGTTTCCTGTAGCTGGTTCTCGAGGAATTCGGTGGTCCCGGTGGCTTGCTGCTCACGTGCTTTGAGGTTCTCTTCGATAAACAGCGATGCCAGCTCGTTGGTGACCTGCGCGACCAGGCGGGGCTCTCTGCCGCTATACGTGATCCGAAACGCCTGCAGATCCTGGCCGCCGCCAAAATCGCTCACCACCTGGACATAAATGTCCCTCCTCATGCGGGTGATGATGTCTTCGCGCGCCATGGTCTTCTTCTCCTGCGGATAGAGGCCGAGCGTATCGATGATCTTCTGCAGACGAGTGGCGCTCAAGATCTGCTGCGAGAGCGTCCCCAGGCGATTGCGGACATCTCCGGTGACGGTGGATTTCACATAGCTATCCGGGACCTTCTGGGGATCGACCAGGATGAGGGTATCGGAAGTGTAGATGTCAGGGAGGCGGCTGCTGACAATGACGGTTGCGAGCGTCACGACCGCGAAAATGCCGGCGACCAGCCACCAGCGATAGAGGATGAGACGGAGGTAGTGCTCGACGGACCAGTGACTGGTTGCGGCTGAGCTGGCCGCGACATTTTGCCGCACTTTTGCGGCGCTAGCGGGGGTTTCCATGGGACTCTAACAGAATAGCAATCGGGAAGCCAAACGCAGATAGGCCGCCTCGTCTGGCGCGAAACACCCAGCCAGACGAGGCGGCCTATGGAATCCAAAACGGAGGCAGGCCTGAAGGAGCTACGCCTTCTTAAGCTTTCTGCGAATCGACGGGATCGCCATGAGCGCAAGTCCGCCAAACAGCGCCAAGCTCGCCGGCTCCGGGACGGGCGTCAAAATTTGGCTGGTGATGACGTTAACATTAGAGCCCGCGCTCAAGGACAGCGTAATCGTCTGCGCTAAGGTGTATGGAGTCGTGGTGAGGCTCGTAATAACCGCCGAGACCGAGTTGGATTGGGAACCCGGCGCATAGTTTTGAATTGTGGGGTTAGTCAATGAAATAGTGGCCGGGCAAACCGCGCCTGTACAAGCCATTCCCCGTATCGATGCAACTGGTTAAGTCCGCCGTGCCCGTACCAGTGGTCACGGTTGTCGCAAGGTTGCTCATGATAGTTGAGTTAGGAGGCGTTGTGGGCGCCGTGAAATCCTGGGCGGCGACGTAAATCGTCAGACTAGGAATTGCCGCAGTCGTCGTAATGAGCAGCGTGGCGCTTTGCTGCTGGGATAGAGCCGCGGTTCCGGGCGAATTGGAACTGGCGGTGATCTCTTGGATATAGTAAATCCGGACCCGATGCCGTGACGCATACAGCCGGTCCCGCGCTTACGGGATTGAATCCGCACGGCACAACGGCGCCTCCGTCGATTTGATAGCTGATCTCTATTGCGGCTTGCGCCAAGGGCGCGGCAAGCGCCAGCGCTAGCGCGCTCGTGAAAATTGCAACTTTGTTCATTCTCTTTCTCCTCCTGCCTTCGAACTGGGTTCTGGCGTCTCTCTTATGCAAGCGCTGGGCCAAATCCAGTCCATGGTGTTTCAATTACTTAGCGAATCCTAGCGCAGCGCTCTGGCGAAAGTTTCGGGCGAAGCACCACTTTTTGGAGAACCTCGCCCTGCGAATGCTGCTGCGCGGCCATGAAAAGCCCGAAACGGCACTGCCTTCGAGCCTCAAAGAGGGCGGCCTGCGGCCTTTAAAATTCCCGGCTGACCAGCGCCGAATCGCACTCGTGATTCATTATCGAATCGAATCTCACCGCACGGGGTCAACCGCCCGACGAGCCCCTTCTGGGGCATGTCTCCGATAAGCGCAATGACGGAGAGCATCGCGATCTCACGCATGAGCGTGGGTTCGTTGCCTCGAGGGATAATCCAGGAGCTGCGAACTCGCTGCCCGGCGAACCGGCTCGCATTTCTCTTTCACGGGCGCCACGACGCAGTCCTTAGGAAAGCAAAACGACATTTGCCTGCCTATCCCAGTGGCGCAAGGTGAGGAAGTTTGCTCAAACCGGTCGCTTGCGGTCGCCGCTCGGTCCCGGAGGCGCGTTTTCATCACCTTCGAGCCATGGCGTGGCTCGAGGCCCGCACCCGCCATTACGCGGGGAACCCAAGCCCTTCCTCGGCCTGCCTGACATGGCGCTCGCAATGGGAGGCGATCAATAGCAGCCACTGATAGCAATCGAGGTCCTTCAAGAATGGATGCGGCGCGAAGTAGGCGCGCAGATCCGCTTGCGTGGTACGGGCCAACTCGATGCTGCGCGCGCGCGTGGCCGTGAACTGCCGCACAAGCTCGTCGAAGCCGGGCCAGCGTTCCTTGGGATGCGCGGGCTCAGGCGCCTGCACCCGGGTTAAGCGCGCTGGAATGTCTTCGAGAACGATTTTGTCCTTGTGTGCGCCCTTGCCGCGGCGCGAGTCGTCGGGCGATCCTGTGGCGAGCGCGTTCTCGATGCGGCTGAGCGCCATATTCTCAACCACGACGATATGCTCCAGCAATTCCGCGGCCGCCCAGCTCTCCGCGGTGGGGCGGAAACCGCGCTGCTCCGGTGTCAGCGATTGCGCCAGGGTGAGCGCGTGGTCGCGAGTCTGCTCCAGATAGCGCACCGCGAAATTCCGTTCCGAATCGTTCACCGCAGGGTCCTTTCCTCAATACGAACGCGGCTCTCCCGATCTCGCGGCAGCTCTAATTCTAGCGTTCCAGCGCGGTCTGTTTCGACTTCCGTCATCTCTTCATCGTCCACCTCGACGTTGTAGGCGCGCCGGGGATCGAGCTTCAACAGAAAAAGCGCGCCACCGGCCGCCGTCAGTGGCGCCCCGGTGTGCGCCAGCGCCACGGTCGCGGTATCGCCCACGGCGATTTTTGCCGTCGAGGCTGCGTTTTCGCGCAACACCGTAATATGGCCCTCGCGAAAAAGCTGCGCCTCACCGCCGAATAAACCAAACCAGACGGCGTCCTCATCCCAGCTGGAGCGGATAAAGAGGTCGCCCGACCGCGCGTCATGAAAGGCGAGCGGCAGGTGCGCATAGCTGAGACCGGGCTGGTACGGATTGGCCCATAGAAACTCGTACGGGCTCCCCAATGCGCCACGCAACAGAAAGCGATCCTGCATCAGCCAGCCCTGCACGTATTGCGCTTGCTCGGCGTTGGTATCGAAGGCCACGATGCCCAGTCCGGCCGCGCGCGATAGGGCCGCGCCTTTCAGATCGGGCTGCGATCCACCGCTGTAGACCGGGATGCGGTATTCGTTTTCCGCCGCCGGATAGGGGGCCGGATAATGGCATGAGACGTAGAATTGCGGGAGCTTCTTGAAGTAATCCCCCGACTGCTCGCGCAGGTCGATATTGAGGTTATCGCGCACGGCGTGCAGCAGCTCGAGCAGCGCGAGCATGCCGGCGCCCGGAGCGATATCGCGTCCGGCGGCGAGCTCCGCCGCTATCTGCCGCCAGCGGCGCTCAACCAAGTCTTCGAGCGCGGCCTGGCCACGGTCGCCAAGCTGGTCCGCCACCGCGATCGCCGCCAGCGCGCGCGTACGAATCGCGCCAATGCCGGCGGCCGCGCGGTCGTTCGCGGCCGACTCCAGTTTCGCAGCCAACGTTTTCGCCTGCGCCGACGTAAGCGCGTCCTGGCACCAGTCGTAAACAAACGCGGACTGACGCACATCCGCGGCGGGCGAAAGGGCCCATTCGACGGCGCGCCGGCCTAATGCGTCATCGCCCGTCACGGCATGGTACAGGGCGTAGGCGAATCCCGGCTCCGGCATTTGGGCATTGCCCGTGATCAAGGTCTCGAATTGCATCCAGCGCATGGACTGGCGCTCGCGCTCCCGCTTGAGCAAGCGCAGACGCCTGGCGTTGAGGAAGATGCGGGGGTGATCGGCGTAGACGCGATACTCCTGGCCGCCGCTCTGCGGGCGCGCGATCGCGGCGCAAAACAGAATTGCCGTGACCAAACGCATCCGCATAAGAACTCACCAGAGTAGCGCTTCAGGCATTCTGGAACTTGCGGACTCGAATTCGACTGCGGCGAGCGCTCGAGCGTGACATCGAGCGCATCCTCAAAATCGAAACGGACGCGTTCCGGCGCGATGCCTGGCCCCGCTCCGTTTTGCTCGCAACTCTGCGAAACTGCCCGGAACTGTTCCTGGTTGCCCAGCTGTCGGGAAAAATCGCCGGCTACTCTGTTACGCAGGTCGATGACGCTAGGGCCGAGTTGATCTCGATCGGGGTATTTGCCGCCGCGCGCGGCCGCGGCGCGGGGGAAGCTCTGCTGCGATCCACGCTGCGTTCGCTGAAGCGGCGCGGCGTGAAGACCTGGACTTTGACGGTGCGCGTTGGCAACGACGACGCCATCCGCCTGTATCGCCGGGTGGGTTTCGTGCGCGTCCGCAGGGTGAATGGGTATTATGGGCGCGGTGGAGACGCCTGGAGGATGCGATTGACGATTGCCTAAATTGAAGATCGCTCCCGCGACAGCCCATCTGTATCAAAACCATCAGAACCTGTCCCATTTCCTTTCTCCAAAGGATCACTTCGCATCAGCGAGTAAAACTGGCAGCGCTCCGGCCGGCATCGATTCGAGAGGGAATTGCAAGAGGCCAACGCCTATGGCCGCGCCAAAGCTACGGTCAAGAACAAGTTCCGATGGTCCGCATTCCCGACGCGTGAAAGCCGATCCGGGATGCCGCCGAATGTACCGGGCCAACCACGGCATGTTGGGAGTAAGTGGATGAGGAACGTCTTCGATATTTTGTACGGGAAGCATCCCGTTGACAGGGTGCGCTTCTTCACGCCAAGACGATTTCTAGACGACTGAATTCCTAGCTCAATACTCGGTACGAACCGCGCGCATTTACCCCTCAGGCCGCGGCCAAAGGCGTGACGGGATCGATAAACGGCCAGCAAAAGGTTCCCAGCAGGTACATGCCGGCCATCGTGTAAAGGAAGGCATTCCAGTTGCCGCCGGTCTGCTGCAGAATGTAGCCGCCGAAAACGGGGGCGGCGAAGCCGGCGAGATTTCCCATCATGTTCATCGAGCCCGAAACGGTGCCGGCGAATTTGCCTCCGATGTCCATGCAGGCGCCCCAGGCTTGCGGCATTACGAGGTCGTTCGCGAAGCTCGCTAGACCCATGGCCGCCATGGCCCAGCGGGCGTCGCGCAAGTTTAGTGAGATGGTCAGCATGGCGGCAGCTCCCAGAAATCCGGCGCACGCCATCCCTCGCCGGCTCGACCGCACGCTGCCTGTCCAGCGCGCGATGCGGACCGCGAGCAGGCCGGAGGTGAGGCTTCCAATACCGCCGCAGAACAGCGGTACGATGCCGTAGATTCCGATCTGGCCGGGCGTGAGGTGACGGTATTCCTTAAGATAGGTCGGAAGCCACGTAATGTAGAAATACCAGGGAAAAGATAGACAGAAATACTGCACCCACAACAGCACGACGGAGCGCGAGCGGACGAGCTTGCTCCACGGGACGTTCCCATGTCCGGTGGCGGATTTTGGAGCATCGCCCAACAGCGCCAGTTCGCCCGCGTTTACCCCGCGATGATCGCGCGGATTATCGCGGAACCAGGCAAAGAAACAGGCCGCCCAGATGAAGCCGGGCAGGCCGAAAATCACGAAGGCCCAGTGCCAGTTCACATAGCTGAGCGTGAGGACCACGAGCGGCGCGGTGGCCGCGCCGGCCCAGCGCGCGGCAGTCCAAAGAATGCCCTGCGCGCGCACACGCTCGCGGTGGGGAAGCCACACGGTGAAGGCCTTAGTGATGTTCGGAAATCCGCCGGCCTCGCCCGCTCCGAAGAGGAACTGGCATATCCAGAAGGACGTGAAATTCCACATCCAGCCCATCAGCGCGGTGAAGGTCGACCACCACAGCACGATGCGCATCAAAACCTTGCGCGGCCCCAACCAGTCTCCCATCCAGCCGCCGGGGATTTCGAACAGAGCATAAGCGAGGCCAAACGCCCCGAAGATGGTCCCCATCTGCTGCTTCGTCAAGCCTAGGTCCTTCATGATGTACGGCGCCGTCTGCGACATGGCGACGCGGTCGATATAGGAGAGCACCGCGAGCAGAAGCGCGAATACGACGACCCAGTAGCGCGCGTGCGTGGCGGGCGACGCCGCGGTCCGCGGATTCATTGGGCCTCCGCGCGGACCAGCTCGCGATCCATCCATGCCAGATACGGCGCCGCGCCGTCGATGATGGGCAATGCAATCGCTTCCGCAATCTCGTAGGTATGCAGGCGCGCAATCTCAGCGCGCAACTCGGAGAACAGCGCGCGAGACGATTTGATCAGCATGAGGACCTCTTCGCTTTCCTCGACCTTGCCTTCCCAACGGTAGATGCTGCGCATCGGAGGCAGGATGTTGACGCAGACGGCGAGACGCCGGGCGATGAGCTCGGCTGCGATGCGGCGCGCTTCCTCGGCGGAGGCGCAGGTGGAGAGCACTACGATTTTGTCGGTCATGTTTATCGGTCATGCCAGGTACTTGCGTTTTTTTTCGACTTTTAGTGGACGTTTGAGCAAAACCGGATTATAAACAAATGTAGTAAGAGTTTTCTTCGAATGACTACAACACTGCGCCGCGCCGCCTACTCGCTAGCCTTGGCGATCATGGCCGCATATGGATACATCGCGCTGAGCGGACCGCGGGGGATTCCCGCGCTCCGCATGCGCTGGAACGAGATCCGGCAGCTCGAAGAGCAGAACGCAAATCTGCAGCGTGACAACGAATATAAGAAGCAGCGCATCGAACGGCTGAAGAACGATCCCGCCGAGCAGGAGCTCGAGATCCGCAGGAGGCTAAAGGTGCAGCGGCCCGGCGAAACGACGTTCATTCTGCCGGAGGGGCAGAAAAAGTAGACTTGAAAGCTTCGAGCGCGGTTGGGTCGGCGACCGTGGATGTGTCGCCGAGAGATTCGCCCAGGTATTGCCGGCGGATCAGGCGCCGCACGATTTTGCCGCTTTGAGTCTTGGGGAGCGCCGGAACCGCGACGATCTCGCGAGGCTTGAACGGGGCGCCGAGCGAGTCCGTCACCTGCGCCGCAATGGCATTGGCATCGAAGGCGGCGTCCGGCTTGAGCACGACGAAGCCGACGATAGCTTCCCCTTTGATCGGGTCGGGAACGCCGATCACCGCTGCTTCCGCGACGGCGGCGTTTTCGAGAATAGCATCCTCCACCTCGGCCGGACCAACCTTGCGGCCTGCGACATTCATGGCCTCGTCGGCGCGGCCGTGCAGGAACCAGTAGCCGTCGCAGTCCACGCTGGCCCAGTCGCCGTGGTACCACATGCCGGGAAAACGCGACCAGTAGGCCTCGATATAGCGTTCCGGGTCGCCCCAGATGCCGCGCGTCATCGATGGCGCGGGCTTGCGGCAGACCAGATAGCCCATTTTGCCGCGCACGGATTGGCCCTTTTCGTCGACCACATCGGCCGCCATTCCGGGCGCCGGAGCGCCGAGAGTGCAGGGCTTGAGAGGCTGGATCGGGAGCGGGAAGAGAAAACAGCCCACGATTTCCGTACCGCCCGAAATGTTGATAATCGGGCAGCGGCGTTTGCCTACATTTTCGAAGAACCAGGCATAGGACGTGTCGTCCCAAGGCTCGCCCGTAGAGCCAAGAAGGCGCAGCGATCGCATGGGGAATCGTTCGGCCGATCCGCCGCGCATCAGCACCCGAATGGCCGTGGGAGAAACGCCGAACGTCGTAATCCCATGGCGTTCGATCGTTTGCCATAGCCGCTCGGCAGTGGGATAATCCGGCGCGCCGTCATACAGGAAAATCGTCCCGCCGAAGTGGTGATTGCCGATGATGGTCCACGGTCCCATCATCCAGCCAATGTCGGAGAGCCAGAAGAAGCGGTCTTCGGGCTGGTGGTCGAAGGCGAGATAAATTTCTTTGGCCGTTTGCGCCAACGTTCCGGCATGGGTGTGGACACAGCCCTTCGGCTTTCCCGTCGTGCCGGAAGTGTAGAGAATCATGGCGGGAGCTTCCGAATCGAGGGGCGTAGTGTCACACTGGTCCGATTGCTTCTCGAGCAGAGCGTCCCAGTCTTCGAGCGCAATGACGTGCTCGACCGCGGGCACTTTGCCGCGCGCCTGCTCGACCTTGGACCTGAGCGGAAGCTGTTTGCCGCGGCGATTCAGATGATCGGCCGTGAAGATCACGCGCGCGCCCGAATTGTCCAGCCGCGCGGCAATGGCGCCCGCGCCGAAACCGGCGAAAATCGGGACCACAACCAGCCCGAGTTTGAAACAGGCGTACAGGATCGCGGCAATCTCGGGAACCATCGGCATGGCTAGGGCGACGCGGTCGCCGGGCGCGAGGCCGAGAGACTTCAAGGCGTTCGCGAGCCGATTTGTCTCGGCATAGAGCTGCGGAAATCCAACTTCGCGCGTGCGGCCATCTTCCGCCTCCCAGAGAATCGCGGGTCTGGTTGCTGACTTGTAGCGGTCCAGGCAGTTATAGGCGATGTTCAGCTTGCCGCCGACGAACCAGCGCGACCACTGCGGGCCGTTGGAATCATCCAGCGTTTTTTCGAACGGCTTGGCCCAATCGATGCCGATCTCTTTGACAAGCCGCGCCCAGAAATCCTCCAGCCGATCGACCGAGTAATGAAGGAACTCTTCGCGATCCGCGATTCCGAGGCGGTCCATGAAGCGGCGGACGTTGGTGTGGGCGATGAACTCGGGACTGGGCCGCCAGATGGGATCGGCGCTCATGCGCGATTCGAGGCTAGCAGATTGGGGCGTCGCACGGAGGTCTCAAGCGGCGGCCGAAGCCTCCTATGATTGCACCCATCGCCATCGAACGGAATCCGTATCTGAGCGGGAGACTGATTTGCGGTCCGCTCAGGCGCGTGGCAAGTTGCCGAATTGGTCGAAGCCGCAGCCGGACTCGGGACTGCGTAGCCCAGAGCCGCGATTCAGTTTCCATGAGATCGAGACCGATCTTCGCTCGCGCGGCGAGATCGAGCGACCGGTTATGCCGTTCCCTTTGCCGCCTCCGTGCGTCTGCTTCCCAAAAATCCGCGAGCTCTTAAAACTGCTGGCGCATCCGATTATCTTTGATAATGTCTGGCGAAGGACCTACGCTGTAAATGCGAGGAGCAGCAAGCGGACCCTCCAGACGGCTCCAGGCGTCGCTCATCGATTTGTCAGACGATTTCGCCGTTAAGAGCGCTCGTAGCTCGCGCCGATCAGACGCTTGCCGACCCGTCGGATGTTGGGATGGGCGCGGCGCAATAACTGGCTTTTCTCGACGCCCTTGACGCGCTGCGGCAGCGGCCCAGAATGGCGCGGCTGGCGAATGCACCGGGATTTTCGCCAAGCGTTCGACTGTGGCGCCGGGCGAGCTGAACCGCTGTCCTATTCGCTACACCTGGCAGAACCGGCACTGGTTGACTCTCTCGGAAACCGCACATTTGCATTTATTTCTATCGAGGCAAAGGCTTGTTGCAGCGCTGAATTACGGGCCATGGTAGTAACGCCTGCTCCGCTTTATCCTCATGGATTGCTCGCAACCGGGATATGCCTCGATTTGCCGCGCTAGTTGGCACTATTTTTTCGTTGTGCGCGATCGCGCAAACACCGGATACGGCGACCATGCAGGGGCAGATTATCGACGCGAGTCATGCGGGCGTACCGGACACCGAAATCAAGGCCCGAAACGCGCTCACGGGACTCGAACGGAACACGAGGACGGACAGTTCCGGGAAGTTCTCGATCGCGGGACTCCCGATCGCCGGCCCTTATGACGTCACCGCCTCGAAGCAGGGCTTCGCATCGGGGCTTCTGAGCGGAATCACATTGGCGGGCGGTGAAACGGCCAACGTCACCATCGAACTGAACGTCGCCGCGGAGCGCAACCGCATCACTGTAACGGGCGTCGTCGGTGAGATCCGTACGGATGAACCGCAATTGGGCGATCTTCTGACTGCAACGCAAATGGAAGAAACTCCGCTGCCGGATCGCAAAATCACTTATCTGCCGCTCCTGAACGCGGCGAATCGTCCGGCGATCAACCAGGGCGACGTCTTCATGAACGAAAACCTGTTCACGACCAACGGGGCGGGCGCCGCCAGGCATGGTTCGAGGTGGATGGCGCGAACGGAATCGACATGTGGGGACGGCAAACCATCTTCAGCAATATCCCGCTTGCGGCGGTGCAGGAAATGGACGTGCTCACAAACGCATTCTCGGCGGAATACGGCGGCAGCACGGCCAGCGTGATCAATGTCGTGACCAAGAGCGGCGGCAGCCAGTTTCACGGCGAGGCGCTTGAAATGTGGCGGCCTTCGGCCCCCGAGGCAAAGCTCTCCGGGTTTACGTCCGCGAACGCGGGCAGCGGCAACGACCTCACGAACGACACCGTGGGACAGTCCGCGCTGTCGATTTCCGGGCCGATCGGATCGGGAGACCGCACGCATTTTTTCCTGGCCGGCGAATTCACGCGTGAAAATCGCGCTTCTCCGGTGACGTCGCCGGTCGCGCCTGGTAATTTCATGGGACATTATCGCGACTGGCTCGCATATTTCCGCCTGGACCACGCCATAAATCAGAGCAACAATCTTTTCTTGCGCGGCGATCTCGATAGCTTCAGCGACAGCAATCCGAATGGTACGGTGGGCGGAAACAATTTGCCAACGGTCGATCGCGTTTTTCGCCGCCGAACCTACTCCGAAGAGCTCGGCGAAACGGCCGTATTGAATTCGCGACTGCTGAACAGCATTCGTCTCCAATTCCAATTGGCGTCGCCCATCACCCAATTCGATCCGGTGGTATATGGCACGCAATACCAGGTCCCTGTTTCCACCGGCGGCACGTTTACGACGGGGACCTCGCAATCGGCGCTACTGCTAAATCGGCAGTACGAGGCGGCGGAAACTTTGTCGGCGGACTTGGGGGCGCACCGCGTGCGGTTTGGCGCGGACGCGATCTTTGCTCACAATGGCGGCGACAGCAAGGAGTTCGGCGGACCGATCTACCTGGGACAGTTCGTTTATAACACCTGCACGCAGGCGCTCTCGTATTGTGAAAGCTCCGCGTATCTCGGCAATATCGCCAACGTGAGAACCTATACGCAAAGTTTTGGGAATGCGAATTACACGGTAAACGATACGCTGTGGTCATTGTTCGCGCAGGACGATTATAGGGTAGGCAAGGACCTGACGATCAATCTCGGACTGCGTTATGAGCAACAGACGTTCACGGATTCGCGCAACGATTTCGCTCCGCGGGTGGGCTTCGCTTATAACTTGCGCGGCCAGGGAAGGACCGTGATTCGTGGCGGTTTCGGTATTTATTATTCGCAGGTGGTGGACAACTCCGAGGCAAATTATGCGCTGACGGGGCCGACGGGAGTCTTCAACTACACCGCCGGTCCGGGGCAGATTGGGTTTCCGGCGAGCATCGCGGCCGCGCCCCTGCCCGCGTTTCCGGCCGGAGCCATCGCCCCCGTGCGCAGCTTGTACATCCGCCCCGGTGACGCCTCGTATTACGACCAATTCTTCCCTACCAACACGCTAGCCGGGTATCCCGGCAAGTTACTTAATCCCTATTCGGAGCAATGGACGTTCGGCGCAGAGCGGCAACTGGCGCGGGAATGGGTCTTGAGCGTCGATTACGTCGGGGCCTATACCTTACGGATCAATCGTCCGCTGGACGTCGATGCGCCATCACCATTCATTCGCACCGCGCCCGGCCAGACTCGAACGGCGCAGGCGGCCAACTGCACGCGCCCCTATTGGATCTGGTGGTACGCGCAGAACGGCTTGACGTGCAATTCCAGCGCCGCGACGAATCCACAGCCGCCCTACGGGGTCATTCAGACCGATGTCAATGATGGGTTTGCCACTTACCAGGCGCTCGATATCAATCTGAACCGCCGCTTCAGCCGCCGCTTATCGATGTTGGCAAGCTATACCTGGTCGCACGCGGTAGACAATGTCGATCCCGACGTGCCTAGCCAAAATCCGAACGATCCGAACTTCACCGGCAAGGTCGAGAAGGGGAACGCTATTTTCGATCAACGGCATCGGTTCGTACTGAGCGGCGTTTACGTAGCGCCACTGAAGATCAATATCGGCGGAGTGGCCACGCTTGCCTCCGGTCTACCGTATAACATCGTGACCGGCACGACGAACAGCGGGGACAATGGCGCAACTACGGACCGGCCGGTAATTAACGGCGTAGTTGTTGGCCGCAACACTGGTCGCGGCAATTCGATTTACGAGGTATCACCGTTCCTCGAACGTGCTTTCGCGCTTGCAAGGGAGCGCGTGCGATTGGTTCTGCGCGCGGAGTCGTTCAATGTACTGAACCATGCCAATTTTGTGGGTTACAGCGGAACGTGGGGGAACGGCGCAACGCCCGGCGCGGGCTTCGGCCAACCGCTCGCGGGCATTACAAACCAGCTTCCGGCGCGTTCGATCCAATTCTCGGCTAAGGTGACGTTCTAACGCGAGGATATCGAGGCGACCTTTGGGAGGCACTGGTTCGGATGTTTGTTCTGCCCGTCCCTGCCGCCGATGCCGAGGTCCTCGAGCGCATGACTTCCAAAATTATACCCTTGAGCCGAATGAGGTCTTCCGGACGTCGCTCGATTCGCTTCACTGCCAGCGCCGGCGCATCTCGCCTTGGTTGATCGCCGATATTAGTAATGAAAGCGATAGCGAACGCCGGCATAGACCTCCCGCGGATCGTTAAAATGGGTTCCTCCGAACGTCAAGCTGTTGTCGAGCAGTAGCCGCCGGTCGCCCACGTTCAACGCGTTCACCGACAGCGACCAGTTCTCGCCAACGCTCTTGCCCAGCATCACATCAAAAGTCGTGTGCGGAGAAAGATGATCGGGTCCGCTATTGTCGGCAAATCCCGAGCCGTAGTACGCATTCAATGCGACCCAGCTCTTCCAAGGCAGGTTCGCTTCGAAGCCCGTATTCAATGTATGGCGCTGATCGTGATCCAGCAGGAACTCCCTGGTGGGCGGCGAAAAATCCGTCAGCCCGCCGCTAACGGCTCCGCGCGCCAACGCATGCTGGTAGGAGTACGCCAAGTGCAACTGCGCCGTGCGAAACAGCCGCGGCGAACGCATCGTCACTTCCCAGCCTCGCAATCTCGCCTGATTGATCGTCAGAGGGAGAAAAATATTCGAATTTCCTAGCGCATTATGATCGAAGAAATTGCTCGCGTTGGTCTGAAAATGATTAATGTCGACGTTCCAGCTCCGCAGCGGAATGTTGACGCCGAATTCATATTCCGAATCGCGCTCACCGTGCAGCGGCAGAAATCCGAAGCCCTGCTGGGCGGCAAAGTCCAGCGCGGGACCGCTTACGGTCGCAAGCGGCGGCGGTTGGTAATAGCGGCCATAAAAGCCCCGAAATACCCAATTGATTTTCGGTATCCGAAGCGCCACTCCCAATCGCGGCGTTGCGGCGCCTTCGGAGAGCTCGCCCGAGAAATGGGTCAGCCGCAGCCCGGCATTCAGCGTCAGCCACGACAGCACCCGGTACTGGTCTTCGAAGAATGCCGCTTCCAACTGGCCCGCCGGCTGCAATGCCTGGCGAAACGACGCGCCGCTGCCGTCGTTTGCTACGAGCCGCAGGTTTTCGTTATCGCTCTGGCCGAATGCATAAATTCCGGCGCGCGCATTGTGCTTGCCGGCGACGACCGTCAGTTCCGCCTGACCGCCGGCATAAGTAGACCCGCGCTGATCGTTCGTGCTGACCGGCGTGTCGTTCGGGGAGCCTTCATAGTTCGTGCTGTTGTAGTGGAAAAACGGCGATAGAGTGAAGAGCACCCCGCTGCGAACCGTATGTACCCAGGAAAAGTTTAGAAATCCGTCGACCTCTCGCTCGACGTCCCTGACGCCGGTGGCCTGTGCATCAGGATCATTCGGGATCTGATAGAAATCGGACCGCGCCGACATGATGAGGCGAAGTTGGTTCGCCGCGTCCACGTTAAAGATCAGCGAGCTGAAACCACCGAATCCGCTGTCTTGATCGTGAATGATCTCTTTCACCGGTGGCATCAGGCCGTAGTCGCTGCGATTTCCGTTCACGCTGGCGTAATACGCGAAGCGCTCCGTATGACTCCCAAAACTGAGCTGGTCGTTGGTCTGGCCGAAATTGCCGGCCGTAATGCGCAATTCGGCCTCGTTGTTCCGCTCGAAGCCGGTACGGGGCACAACATTGAATACGCCATAGGTGCGATCGCCGGAATCCGCGCTGTAGCCGCCGCGCTGCGCCTCGATATAGTCGGCATCCTTGGGATCGAATTGCGGTCCGACATTGCTGGCAATGTTACTGTTTGGCACGGGAATGCCGTCGATGGCCCAGGTAACCTGGTGGCCGCCGCGAATATGCAGCTGATCGTGAGTCATGTAGGCGCCCGGAACATAGTCGGTGATGGCTTTGAGGCTGTTGGTAGATCGGCTCCCGGCGTGGCGTCCATTTCCGCGCGGCTTATCAGCGTGGCCGGCGTTGACGAGCTCGGATCGACGGCCGCGGCGTGCTCGGAGACAGTAACGCTTTGCCCCGTGGCAGCCTCGAGCATGAGCTGAATATGCAGGACGCGCGCGCTATCCGAGGTTACCGTGACGGTTTCCTCGATGGGGCTGAAGCCTTCACTGTGAATCGCGATTTTGTATCCGCCCACCGGGACGGCGTTGAATTCAAATTCCCCGTCCGGGTTCGTCCGCGCGCTTTGTGACCATTCGGATGCTTCCGCTCGCACCCTTACCTCAGCGTTGGCGACCGGACGATGGTCGGGATCGTGAACGACTCCTCGTAA
>CAWITB010000004.1:0-211818 GCA_963838885.1 Bryobacterales bacterium
GAGTCCCTCATAATTTCACCCGCCCGAGCCGGGTATAATATCGAGCAGGACCGCGGCGCGCCGCGGGTAATAAAGGGGAAGGCCGGCTGCATGACATCGCCTGCTCGAATCCCTATGGGAAATGTTCCGCTACTCGTCGCGGAACAAATGGCTCGATCCGTTCAACCAATCGAACGAGCTTGACAACTTTTATACGAACACTTGGAACCGCCAAAACGGAGCGGGTTCGGATTTCTTGCCGTCGCCCGCTCGCGACCGTGTCGCTCAGATCTGGGAATCCGCGGGGATTGAGCATGCCGAACAGGCGACCCATAAATAGTCCGGTATCATCGGTGGGAAAAGAACAGTACGAGGGATAATGGCAGCGAATACAGCATTGACAGCTCACGCTGTGGTCATTTTAGTGGCCTTTGTTGCGCCGGCGCTTGGGGCCAGTGCGATCACATCCTCCGGGCCAATCGCTACCTCGGCCGCCGGTCATGCATACGGTACGAGCAGCGCGCCGGCGTCCCAGTCAGCGGCAGCGCACTCCATGAATCCTGCCGGACACGGGGCAAGTCAAGGCGGTATCCAACCTTCGCGAGTTTTGATTGTTTACAAGGTGAACGGGCCGGATAACAACAATAACGGCGTGAGCGACTCCCTTGAGTTGGCGCAGTATTATGCGTTAGAGCGGAACGTCCCTCAAACCAATCTCCTGGGCTTGACGATTTCGGCCGCCTCGTACTACTACGGGACAGGTCAATATGGGACCTTTTACGCAGACATGGTAGCGCCTATCCAAAGCGCGCTGCAATCTATCGGATCGAACAACATCGATGTCATTTTACTTGCGGGCGAATTGCCCACCATAGTTTACGACGCCTCTAATACCGCTTTGAGCGTCGATAACGCGCTCATGGGCCTCTTCAGTCTTCCTTCTCCTGCATCTAACATCGCGATCTCGAAGGGAGTAAACCCGTATTTTGATCCTGCGCCCGGTTTTGACGCCTCACCCGGTCATTTTAATCACGGGACTTATAACTATAACGGAACCCCTATGTATCTCGTAGCGCGCCTCGGGAGCGATTCGAGTCTACGTGGAATCGCGCAGGTGGACCAAAGCCTGTACGGTGATCGCTATGTGTATCCTCAAACTGGATACTACTACGGGAACGCATATGTCGATAGTCTATTCGGCGCGCCCGGTTCTGGCTCCCCGTATACGGACGCCTTCCTGTCCTCGCAGACGGCGGTCCAGGAGGGCCTCTATGATACTTCCAGCGATGCCGATATGAATATCGCGTATGCGGAGCACTATGTGGTTGCGGCGGGATTTCCGCTGAAATGGGAAAATACAACCACGTCGCTAAGTATTGGCGACCCTGGCGCCACTTTCAGCGATGGCACGAGCGCCCTAAGCGCGCCACGCGCATTGTTTTATGGCGGTTGGTATAACTACGACAAATATAACAATGTTTTTGAATGGCTGGCTGGATCCGTCGCCTGCGACTTGAACAGTGCGTCTTATTTTGGTCAACAGGCCTTGGACCATGGAGCGTCGGCGGCGGTGTATGTTGTGGGCGAACCATATTTAAATGGACACCCTCGGCCAGAGATACTGTATTACTATTTGCTGAATGGTTACTCTTTCGCTGAGGCATCGGCTCTAGCCACGCCTTTCATCGGTTGGATGTCGATCAACGAGGGCGATCCGCTGTATGCCCCGATGGGATCTAAGTCGCCCGTGATCGATACTCAGGCGCCCGCGTTAAGTTCCGGTTCCCCTAAACTGGCGGTTAACTCGGCGGCGAGGAATGCCGTGATGAGCATCATGGTGCAGAACACGCCGGAGCCGGACGTTGTTACAGCCCAAGTGCAATATGGACCGGATACTAATTACGGCGCCGCCGCCAGCTCCGGTCCGGTGTTCGCTCGCAGCCTTAGCATCACCTTACCTTGGGCGTCCGGGACCGTGTACCACTACAGAATAATTTTGACGGACCCCGCAGGTAATGTCACGACCACTGGAGATTTCACGACGACGCCTTCTGTATCGATAACCGCTCCCGCGAACGGAGCGGCGATCGCGGGAAGCGTTGTCGTGAGCGCGAATGCGGTGGACAATTCGGGCGTAGCCGGCGTCCAGTTTATGCTTGATGGCGCGAAGTTAGGACAGTTAGCGACTGGCTCGGGACCTTCCTACAGCATATCGTGGGACACCACGACGGCTAGTAATGGAAGTCATACCCTCACTGCGGTCGCTCAAGACTCCTTTGGCAACAGCGCGACTGCGGGCAGTGTTTCCGTCACAGTGAATAATGGGGTTGCGTCTCCGGCGATCTCGGCCGTTGCGGCGAGCGCCATCACGTCCTCCGGAGCCACCATCTCCTGGACGACGGACCAGGCCTCGGACTCGCAGGTGGCGTACGGAACGACGAGCGCGTATGGCGCCACGAGCGCGCTGAACAGCGGGTTGGCGACCTCGCACTCCGTGAGTCTGGGCGGACTGGCGGCCTCGACCACTTATCATTACCAGGCGCTCTCGCGCAATGCGCAGGGAATGCTGGGGGCTTCCGCCGACTTCACGTTTACGACGGCGGCGGCGGTGCTGGGTCCCGCGCCGCTTCTGCAGATCCATGCGGACGCCTCGGAAGTGAGCGGCGTGACGAACGGGTCGACAGTGACTCCCAGCACGGCGCCGCCGGGGTTCACGGGAACAGTGGTGGTGAACGGCGGCGGAACGGTGAACTTCGCTCCCGCGGAGTCCGGCAACGGAGTATATTTCCTGAGCTGTTGCACGAATGCGAACAACGCGTATTACCGGTTCACGGGCGCAAAGGTCGGCAATATCATCAACGCCAATCAGGGACAGATCACGTTCTACCTGAAATCGCGCTACAGCTTTGCGCAGCGGCAGGCGAACGCGTCGGCGCCCCGTTACGCATTCGACATCGAGGACGGCAATGGCCACTTTTTCTACTTTTTCACGCAAACGGGCTCGGGATATCTGATATTCAACTACATGGCCGACGGGACCCCGCAGTATTACTTTGTTCCGCAAGGGACCGAGGATGCGCTCTTCGGCAACGGCGTGATCCTGAAGGTGGCGCTGGTGTGGGATGGCAGCGCCGTCAACCTATATCTCAATGACGCGCTGGCAAAGTCGACGCCCTATACTCCGCTTGCGCCCAACTGGACCGCCGCCTCCAACTTCGATCTGGGGGCCTACGATTATTTCGGCTCCGGCTACACCGTCTCCGACGATATTATCGATGAGTTTAGCGTGACGGGTCCCGCGACAACTCCCGACACGACGCCGCCCACTGTTTCGATGACCGCGCCCGCAAATGGGGCGAAGCTTACGGATACGGTAACGGTTTCTGCGAATGCCACGGACAACGTAGCCGTGGCGGCGGTGCAGTTCCAACTCGACGGCACGAATCTGGGCGGCGCGGTCACGGGCCCGGGTCCGGTCTATAGCATTTCGTGGGATACGAGCAGCGCCGCGAACGGATCTCACGTCCTTACGGCCATTGCGAGCGATGCGGCGGGAAATAAGACGACATCGGGCAGTATCTCTGTGACGGTGCATAACGTCGCTCCGGCGATCTCGGCCGTTGCGGCGAGCGCCATCACGTCCTCCGGAGCCACCATCTCCTGGACGACGGACCAGGCCTCGGACTCGCAGGTGGCGTACGGAACGACGAGCGCGTATGGCGCCACGAGCGCGCTGAACAGCGGGTTGGCGACCTCGCACTCCGTGAGTCTGGGCGGACTGGCGGCCTCGACCACTTATCATTACCAGGCGCTCTCGCGCAATGCGCAGGGAATGCTGGGGGCTTCCGCCGACTTCACGTTTACGACGGCGGCGGCGGTGCTGGGTCCCGCGCCGCTTCTGCAGATCCATGCGGACGCCTCGGAAGTGAGCGGCGTGACGAACGGGTCGACAGTGACTCCCAGCACGGCGCCGCCGGGGTTCACGGGAACAGTGGTGGTGAACGGCGGCGGAACGGTGAACTTCGCTCCCGCGGAGTCCGGCAACGGAGTATATTTCCTGAGCTGTTGCACGAATGCGAACAACGCGTATTACCGGTTCACGGGCGCAAAGGTCGGCAATATCATCAACGCCAATCAGGGACAGATCACGTTCTACCTGAAATCGCGCTACAGCTTTGCGCAGCGGCAGGCGAACGCGTCGGCGCCCCGTTACGCATTCGACATCGAGGACGGCAATGGCCACTTTTTCTACTTTTTCACGCAAACGGGCTCGGGATATCTGATATTCAACTACATGGCCGACGGGACCCCGCAGTATTACTTTGTTCCGCAAGGGACCGAGGATGCGCTCTTCGGCAACGGCGTGATCCTGAAGGTGGCGCTGGTGTGGGATGGCAGCGCCGTCAACCTATATCTCAATGACGCGCTGGCAAAGTCGACGCCCTATACTCCGCTTGCGCCCAACTGGACCGCCGCCTCCAACTTCGATCTGGGGGCCTACGATTATTTCGGCTCCGGCTACACCGTCTCCGACGATATTATCGATGAGTTTGTGGTTCACTAATCCAGGCTCTAAGGGCGCCGACGACGATCGCCGATTCTGGAGCTAATGGCCAATGACACACCCGCTCCCCAGGCTGGCGTTCACGATTCGCTGCACGTCGATAATACTGCACTGGCCGTTTTGCAGCAAATCGGCCGTGCTGCAAGGAAGAACGCCCAGGACCTGATTGACCGCTATCAGGACATCTTGAATGTTAACGGTTCCGTCTCCATTCAGATCGCAAGGACTGGCAGTCGACGGGACGGGCGACTGGGCG
Organism: Bryobacterales bacterium; assembly: GCA_963838885.1. Lineage (GTDB taxonomy): Bacteria > Acidobacteriota > Terriglobia > Bryobacterales > Bryobacteraceae > JAICMB01. Next base: position 4,800 of record CAWITB010000004.1, read on the forward strand.
CTTCCATTCGGCTGCGCCCAATTTGAGCCGTTCCATTGTTTGATGAAAACCTGCCGCATGGAGCCAAAACTCACCTCGCCCCACCCTACTGTGGGTTGCCCGCCCACGACGGCCAGACTTACCCGTTGGGCACTGCCCAACACGGGATCGGCGTTTAGCGTCGTGCCGAGCGCTGTCCAGGCCCCCCCTGTAAACTTTGAAACGTAAACCTGCGCGCGCTGGCCAACTGCCTGCTGCTCAATCCATGACAGATACAGATTACCGGTAGCGGCGTCAGCGACCAGGTTGGGCTGGAAGGCCCAGCCCGTATTCGTATCTTTGTTCAAAGTTCCAGCGCCAACCGTTACCCAGCTCGTACCGTTAAACGTCTTTACGAAAACTTGAGCGTTGCCGCCCGCGGACCGTTCGGTCCAGGCGATGTAGGGCTGATTATTCAGGTATGTAATGGACGCATTATAGGCCCAATCGCTCCCATCATTATTAATCGACGAGCCTAAGGCTTGCCACGAAGAGCCATTCCATTTCGAGACGTAGAGCTGGGGACTGGTCTCATTGTAAAAATCAGAGGCCGTGTATTCCGTCCAAGCGACTATAGGATTCGCGCCGTCACTGGTTATGGAGACGGAATCCGCCACGGAACTGGCGGCGGCGTAATTAGAATTTTTGTTGAGCGGTCCTCCGCCAACAAGGTTCCATGAGGAGCCGTTCCAGGATTTGACGTATAACAGATTGCACCACGGATAACAAATCGTGCGATTATTTTCTAGGAAAGCGATATATGGCTTGCGGCCGATGCCAATGATCTGGGAATCGCCTTGAGTAACAAAATTTCCGGCCGTGTTGCCGGGTCCTATGGCTCCGCCCGTCCACGACGAACCGTTCCAGCTTTTAACATAAATCGGCGGAGCGGGTTGCGCGGGGTCGTTGTACTTATACCATGAAACCCAAGGCGCCCCGCCGATAACGGTAAGGGATGGCGCATGGCTCTCGTTAGATCCGCTCCATTCCGAATCCAGCGCCAAATACGAGTTCCCTAAATTATTCCATGTACCGCCGGACAACTGGGCAGCATAGATATGAGGCCAAGTGCCGTCGCTAGTGTCGAACGGCTCGCCGGTCTCGATCCAGGCGGCATACAACGCCAATCCGTCGCTTGCGAGCGCGGGTTCATCGGCCCAGGCGGTGGCATTGTGGTTTATGCCGCCAGAGATGGGTTGCGGAGTGGTTGGCGCGGATCCTGGGTTCGGGCCGTTTCCTTTGTAGCGGAACAACCAGGTTTGCGCGGCGTTGTAATTCCAGGCCCCGTTCGCATAACCATTGACGCCTACCCTAGCCAGGATAAAAGCGTTGTCATCAGAATCGTAAGTCAAATAGCTGAATGAAGATATACCGGTAACGGCCGGTGATTGGGGCGGAGAAAGCCGCGTCCAAGCGTTCGCTGTGGGGTCGTAGATCCACGAGTCATTCAAGAAATTGCCGTTGGAGTCCCGGCCGCCAAACGCCAAAAAAACATTGTTCGTTGAGTCATAAGCAAAGCTATTCTCATCCCTAACGGAAGGTTTGGCGCCTGTAGGAGCCACCAGCGTCCAGGTATTTGACGGAACGTCATAGGTGTAAATATCGTTGCCGCCGCCGCCAAACAGGTAAATCTTTTGATTGGCGCTATCGTAGGTCATCGAGGGAAATGCCCCTGCCGAGGATGGCGGAGCCGTTCCTTTGGGAGTCACTTGCTGCCATTTATTAGTCGCCGGGTCATATGTCCAGGTGTTTCCGTTATCAAACAAAACGTAGATGTTATGCGCCACGTCAAACGCCGCTCCGGCTTCCTGAGCCAGTCCAGGTTTGAGAGGAGTTTGCTTATTGCGGCCCACTTGGCCTGAAGCGTCAAACCACCACATGCGGAGCGGCATTTCTACGCCATTGGATCCGGAATGACAGCAATAATAAAGAAAGCTGTTATTGTTTGGATCGTAAGTAAACATGCCGACCGAATGGCCCGCTTCCGGATTAGTGTCGGAATGAAAATTGCCGCCTAAGCTCAATACGTCCCACCTGTTCGCGGGAAAGTTATAGCCCACCAAGGCTTCATCGGGCTCGGATCCTATGCCGTGGTACTGCTCGAGCATCACAGCTTCCTTTATGCCCGTTGCATATACAAGCTTGCCAAAACCAACCATTTGTTCTGGAAAGCCGTTCGTTTTGACCATAGTCCAGTTGCCATTTGTGAGCGATATCCCGCCCGAGGATCCTGACTGGGTTGTCGCTTGTACAACAGAAGATTGGCCCGAGACATTCCCCGCGGCGTCAACAGCGGAAACGGTATACGAATAGGAAGTGGAAGCGGTAAGGCCAGTATCGGCGTAATTGCTTGCTGTGGGGGTTGCTATCTGGGAGCCGTTCCGGAAAACTCGGTAGCCGGTTACTCCCGCATTGTCCGTTGACGGAGTCCACGCGAGGTTAATTTGAGAGGAAGAAATAGAAGTGGCGGTAAGATTCTGTGGCACTGAAGGGACAGTCGCAGCCACTACAAGGCTTACCGCGACTGCCTGGGCAGCGCCGTTCAACGTGGCGGTTACTATTGTCGGCTGTCCCGTGGACAAGGTTCCCGCTACGGCCGTGAACGTTTGCGTAAGCAAGCCCGCCGGCACCGAAACGCTTGCCGGAATGGTAATCGCCGGGGAGTTGCTGGAAAAAGTTATTGTCACGCCACCGGCCCCAGCCGCCTGGGACAATGTCACGGTACAGGTCGCCGTGGCCCCCGGGGCGAGGCTTGTGGGGACGCATGAAAACGAACTCAGTGTCGGGCTAGCCGAGCTGGCCGCTACCGTGGAATCGAATTCCACCGGCGCGATTCCGTTCGGGGCTGCCATGACAGCGTTCACGGAACCGGTCGCAGCGGTTCCCTGGGTCAGAATGACGGATGCCCGTCCCGAAGCGTCGGTCGTGGCCGCTGTCGAGGAGAGCAGCCCACTGCCGCGGGTAATTGCATAATAGACCAGCGAGTTAGGTACTGGATTCCCGGAGCTATCCGTCACCGCCACCACCAGAGGGCTCGCTAACGGCGCTCCCGCTGGCCCGGACTGACCGTTACCCGAAACAATCTGCAGTTGGTACGGCTGCTGCTGCGCGTGCGAGAGCAGGTCTTCATCGAGCAGTCCATCGATAACGATATGGCCGCCGGTTCCGGTCCGCGGAAACGTAATTGTGTAAGAATGGCTCGAGTCCGACCACGTTGCGCCGACTGTCTCGGCGGGTAGGTTTGGCGGCGCCGTTACTGCCTGGGGCGCGTCGGTATCGGCCAGGTTGCTGGCAAACATAACATTGAGAAACCAATCTTGGCTGCTTGTGCCGCTGGAGTAAGGTTGTTCCTCGATGCGCCAGGCCCCGGGTTCCTCCCCGCCGGCGTCAGATGTTGGACAAATAAAACCCACGGGACACCCGGCCGCGCTGTTTCCGAGACCCCACGCATCCGTCGCGTCCGCGCAGTCCTGGCCATATTGACACTCATTTTGATTCTTCCCGGTCCCATCGTCAAACTCATGCCCCGCGCCACCTACACTCGTCAATACTGGCGCGCCCGCATAGTTCGGGGTAGCGACGGCAAATCCCGTTAACTGCCCTCCATATTGATAACAGCCATTGTTGATTCCACAATTACTGTTGGCATAGCTGAGCAACGGAAGCATGAAGCCGCCGGGCCATGCCGACGCATAAGGTTTAGAGCTAATATTCTCCCCCCTCTGAATCACATACTTAGACCCAGTAATAACCGGTTGGTTAATGGAGTGAAGCAGCCATTTCTTGGTAAACGATGGATTCGTGGAGGTAACCTGGTCATAAATGACGAAATAGCCGGCGTGGTTCCTGGGAATAAATACGATATGGCGAACGAACTTTTGGACACGCTGCGTCCGGTTACTGACATTGGCGGGAAGCGCGGGATTGTTATAGGCCGCCGTGACGTCCGCGGCCATGTATACATAGCGGGGCGCCGTCTCGTCGGGGCTAGCGGCATAAGAGATCAATGTCCCCTCATGGTAGTAATCCCGGCCAAGATACCAGCTCCCCAAAGTATCCGGCGATTCCATCAAGACATTCGTTACCGGAGCGCCGCAGCCTGGGGTGCCGAAATAGGTCTGCCATCCGCTGCCGACGCGCCTCTGGCCGCCATCGTTTGGGAGAGCCTCGCAGATAACGTTGGGGCTGGCGCTCGTCATGTCCTCAATGAGCTGAGCCGGATAATTGTCGGCGGGATCCGTGATAGTAAGCGTGTTGTGCGCAATGGCCTGAGTTGCGTATTTTCCGTAATGTCTGCCGCCACTGCCGGCGTGATAAGTTCCGGAATCGATTGCCAGGGAGCCCCGATTAAAAATCGTGAAACTGCCGGCGTCGAGGTGCATGTGACCCCAGAAATTGTCTCCATACCGGAAGCTCATCCAGGTATCGTCCTCACCCCAGCCGGACCGGCACACCACCGTGCCCCATCCGGTGAAGTTATGACATAAGGGCAGGCCGCTGCGGTCGGTGGAAGCGTTCGCGGCGTTGTCGGGCGCGTAGTACGGCCATGCAGACGGCTCAAATCCGTCAGGCCCGGCGCTACATTCGCCATTAACAAGCCTGGCCCACCCGCGCAGTGTGGAGTCGTTGTAAATCTCGGCAAGCCCATTCAGGGCGCCCATTTGGTTGCCCCCCGCGCAGGTGCTATATTCATTCGCAAAAACAGTCGTGCTGACGGCGCCCAACTTCTCGAGAGTGAAATCCGGCTTGGCCATGTACATCGTGAGGTAAGCGAAGTTCTTCAGCCAAGGATTGTCGACAGTAAAAAAGCCGGGCATATTCCCGGTAGCGTTCGCCCAAGGCAGCAACGCTCCTACGATATAGGCCTTCATCGTCACATTGGCGTTGGAGTTTATGTAATCGTTCCAGGATTCATGCCAGCCGCCCGTACCCATGACCTGCTTCCATACGGGAAGCATGACATTGAAAAGGACGTCCGTCCCCCACCGGACATGCGCTAGCCCGGTAGCTCCCGTATCCGGATAGATGGCGATGGCCGCCGCAAACATGCCGAGCTTTCCGATCCAACCATTCGCTCCCGCGTAAAACTCGTCATTGTATGGAGAATATCTGCTGCTAACGAAGTCGTTCTCAAATTGTAAACAGAGGTTTGCAAGACTGGCCTGAATATCCGACTGTTGCTGGGCCGTGAAATCTGAGTACATCCAATCGTACAGCATGGCGAAGTAATAAGTCGACTCGCCGGTATCCATGAGCGTGTCGAGAACTCTGATTTTAACGTTAGTCCCATTCGGAAATGGATAAGGCTGGCCAGTGCTAAACCGGCGGATCACCACGTGGTTGGCATCCGTAACCGAATCCACGGCGAAGCGGAGACCCATCACACCCAGGTATTCGCCGGCGCAACTTGTCCCGTTACAGCCGGTCAGAAAATTCACGTTGGTGTCCGTGAGAGTGCAGTACGTTCCGCACGCGGAGCTGTCTATCGAGGCGGAATCGTCGCTTATCACGACGCGTCCCCATGTTCCGTTGAGCGCCGCCAAAGCGATCAGTTTATTCTTCCAAACTGTGTTGGGATTGCCCGCGGCCTTTGACGCCAGATATGAGGTTAGTAAATAGCGAAAATCCCTGCCGTCGCAATTCTGGCGGGTACACGTGGGATCAAATCCAGTTGTCGCTGTCCCCGCGGCCGCGGAGTACCTGGCCGGCAGCGCTCCGCCATTCCATAAACGGGTCAGCCACGAGTTCGGAGGCGCTCCCAGGCGAGGATGGCCGGTGTTGTAAGTCGACGGAATAGGAGGAGCATTGTCGCCCAGCGCCGCCCATATGGCTGGGGCGAGCGCCAGCGCCATGATTCCAATGAAAAGGCGTTGCGGAACGAATGATATCGGATTCATTAGTTTTCCTGTGGAGTCTATTGGCGCCCGCGGCTTGCAGCCGTGCGGTTTGTTTGCGCCTCATGGTTGCGCGCGTCTGACGTACCTGAAATTACGAGATCTCGGCCGAAGTCCAACCCTATACTCTCAGCAAGTGAGGTAAAGCTATACCAATTAGGCGAGAAAACGCCGCCAGAGCGCGCAACGGCATGCCGAACGCAGAGTTCATCATAAAGTGCTTGGTTGGCTTCAATATAAAGGTAGTGTAATAGGCGAATTATTCTTCGCCCATTTGGCGCTTGATTTCGATTTGTGAAGAGGCTGCGGCGGGTCTCAATAATGTTGCGCGCTGAGCGCCTGTTGAACACGCCGCAAGCCAGGAGACCCAGGCGGCTCGCCGCGCACGGCGATGCAGGCGGGTATGGGATCCAAGAAACCGGCTGAGGCGTCGTGCTGCGCATTGACGCTGCAGGTCTGCGCGATAGGCAGTGCCCCTCGGGTACGCAGTTGGAACCGCGAAGCGCAAAGAATCAGGCCCGCTTCCGCGCGGCGTCTCCGATGTCCAGCAGGGACGTTGCTCCCTAGGAGGGCCGGGAGCGGTGTCTCACGGATTCCGGCGTGCAATTACGCGCGCGCCGGCAAATTCCGTCCCATACCCGCTTCAACAGAAGTTCACGGATCGCGTGCGACAGCGGCGACCAGAACGCTCCCGGCCCCATATAGTTGACGCCCAGAGATATGGTGGGATCGAGCGAGACAACCCAGTGGGCCCAACCGGCAGGCACAAAAACCGTGTCTCCCGGCCCGATCGTGCACTCGACGGGACGGGCTTGGCGATATAGGGGAAAGCGCTCAAGATCGGGACGCTCGGGATTTACATTACAGTCGTATAGCACATGTTGCTGATCGCGCGGAAAGAGAATCCAGCGCTTGCGGCCGACCAGTTGCGATAACCACGCGTGCGTTCCCCAGATATCTATATACAGAGGCGTCACCGCGCCCTTCGGTCCCACGAAGATGCGCGGATAGCGCAAACGCATAAAAGGCGGCAGCAGCGCAAACCAGTCGTGAAAGTATTTGGGAAAGCTGTAATCCGAGGCAAGTTCCGGATGGGCTAGCAGCAGTGCCCAGTTATCGCGGATGTAATAGGGAAACGATTGCCAATCCTTCTCTGTCATTCCGTCGATGTATTCGGCCGCATGCATGTGCGTTGCATCCTTTGGCTGGTACTTGTCGCCCTTGCAGCAATAGACGAGGACAGAATCGGAACCGTAGCTTCTTGAAAAACCCGAAGGTCCATCTTGAGCGCGCGCGCCAATCGTCGGCGATCGCGCGTGGACGCGCCGCCCCGTCTTCATCCTGCAGCCAGGACAGTTCCCACGCGCAGGTGTCCGCGACCTCGGTGTCCGCCCGCTCCATCGCGGACTCTCGCAGACGCGTGGTGACCTCAGCGGCTTCGAGCGAGCGCTCGTGCGCCTTCAGATATGCACAGACGTATGTGGCCAGCCTGACCGCAATACGCCAATCCGTATTGCAGCCCCAACGAAAGGCGGAATCAAATTCGAAGAGTGCGGCCGCGCAAGGCTTGGGCCGCGTTCTCCAGTGCGAAAATGCGTCGTGCACGATTTCAACGTGAGCGCGGTGCAGCGCTTCGGGAGTCGCACGGCCGGCGCGCTAGGCGGAAGCGGCGGGAGTCGACATCGATGGGATCGAGACAGCGGTCTCCAACCAGACGGGTTGTGGCCTCGAGCGCCTGCTTAACGTCCATTCCCGCAATTGCGGCGGCAAGTTCCAGCGCGACATCTTGCGGCCGGCAAATCGCTGCCGCCCTCCACAGCTTACCCTCCCTGGTATCCGCGAGCGGATCGGCCGCGGGGCACGGCTCCGCGCCGTCGATCGAAAGAATGCGGCAGTGCCGCGGCAAATTCAAATCGCGCCGCTTGGTCGTAATCAAAAGCGATGCTCGGCCCTCTGGCGCTGCGATGACGGGTAGCTCGCACATGAGATCGTCGAGAATAACAAGCAAACGGTGTTCCTGGAGAACGCGACTCAAACGCGCGAAAGCCTCGGCCGCCCGCCCTTCGAGCGTCACGCCGAGCAGCGCCGCAAGCTCTCCGGCAACCGAGATCTGAGAAAGGCCGCCGCACGCAACCCACAGGATGTCGCGAAAATGAGGGCTGCATCGGCGCGCGAATTCCTGCGCTAACGCCGATTTTCCGCTACCAGCCCATGGGTTCACCACAGTGATGCTCGCGGCGTTGTCGACGGCCTCCTTCCAAAAAAGGTCGATCTCGCGATCGCGCCCTACGAACCACGGCAGACGAGCAGGCTGAAACGACGGCTGTTCGGGACGCCCATGCAGGTCCACGGCCCACAACTCCAGGCGCCGAAGAGCTTGATCATCCCAGCGGATGAAGTGCCGTCGTTCGAGCATCGGTGGGTAAGGACAAGGGGCCGCCAGAACGGACAAGATGGGTGGAGCGGCATTGTGGCCGATGTGGTCGAGCAGCGCTTCCCAACGTTCTCGCGGCAGCCGTTGCGGAATGGCATCGGGCGATAGCAGCAGCACAATGCCTGCCGAAGACAGGCCGCCGTCCCACGCATCGGCCAGACTTTGCGCAGCCCCGCGGCCGCAAGGCTCCAGCCAGACCTTTGCTTCCACTCGATCCAAATGCGCCTGGATCGTTGCCGCTAATTCCCGATCTGCCGGAGCGTGGCAAAGATACAAATCGATCATGCCGCGCCACTCAGCCGAGCGTCTCTCTCATGCTTTCGAGCATCACATGTTACTCGGCGGAGCGGCCGAACCGTAAGCGGCCGCGCTCTGGCCCGATCTGTTTCGCGAACCGCAATCGGCCCGTGGACATGAGCCTGTCGACCAAACCGGAATCGCGCATTCCGCCCCCGCGGCCTGCCACATCTCGCGAACCGGCAGCCCCGGCGCTCTGCTAGGTGATCATCGCTCGATCGTATTGTGCGACCTCGTCCTTCTTGCAGCCCAAGTCACAGCCCAATAAATTCCGCCGCCTCGCCTCGCCGCGATTCAAACGTTTCTTAGCCCAGCGCGGATATTTCGAAATCGGGAGTCTCGCGCATTCCCGGACTGCCTCAGTTCGGGAACGCGCGCCAGCCGGGCATGCGATTTATAATACCCTCACATGCTCCGATGTTTTATCGCGTGTTTGCTCGCCGCCTCGTTTGCGGCGGCCCAGGACAACTCCGGCGCGCCCAATGGCAAAGCCCTGTGGGATAAGAATTGCGCCTTCTGCCACCGCGCGGGAGGCGAGAATCGGACGCCTTTGCCCGACGCGCTCGCGCAGCTCTCGCGCCAGGCCATTGTCGCAATCTTGGAGAACGGCGCAATGAAACAGCAAGGAGCGTCGCTCACTCCGGCCGAGCGCGCCGCCATCGCGCGCTTTCTGTCGAAAGAGACGGGAACGAAAACCCTCGCGGCGGCTTCGAACGCTTGTCCTTCCGGCGGAGCGCTCAGCGGCATCTCGGGCTGGAATGGCTGGGGCGCCGATGCGGTCAACTCACGGTACCAACCCGCCAAGCAAGCCGGAATGACGGCGGCCGACCTTCCCCATCTGAAGCTCACATGGGCCTTCGGGTTTCCTAATTCACTGAGCGTTTTCGGCCAGCCCACCATCGCCGGCGGACGTCTCTTCTTCGGAAGCGGCGATGGGACGGTCTATTCGCTAGACGCCCGCACGGGCTGCGTATACTGGACCTTCAAAGCTCCGACCACGGTTCGCTCCCCCATTGCGATCGAGCGGTTGGGCGCATCCGGCTACGCCGCCTATTTCGGCGATGGCCGCGCCAACGCTTATGCCGTCGATGCGCAAACGGGCGAGTTGATCTGGAGCGTCAAAGTAGAGGACCATAAGCTCGCCGGCATTACCGGCGGCCTGCGTGTTTACGATGGCCGCGTGTTCGTTCCGGTGCGCTCCGGAGCCGAAGAAATGATGGCAGGCAATCCCAAATACGCCTGCTGCACGTTCCGCGGAAGCGTCGTGGCGCTCGATGCCGCGACCGGAAAACGGATCTGGAAGACGTTCACGATTCCCGATGCGCCCGCGGCCACCCGCAAGAACACCTCCGGGGTGGATCTGTATGGTCCTTCGGGAGCGGCGGTGTGGTCATCGCCGACCGTCGACGTGAAGCGCAAGGTTATCTATGTTGGCACCGGAAACAACTACTCCGATCCCGTGACGAAGTACAGCGACGCCGTAATAGCGCTCGACATGGAAACGGGCTCAATGCGCTGGGTGAAGCAGCTCAGCGGCGGCGACGTCTGGAATTACAGTTGTGCGATGCCCGATAAAGCGAGTTGCGCGGAAAAGCCCGGCGGCGATACCGATGTCGGGACGTCGCCGATTCTCAAAACGCTCGCCAATGGGCGGGACATTATCGTGGTGGGCCAGAAGTCCGGTTTCGTGCATGCGCTCGATCCGGACAAGCGCGGCGAAATCGTGTGGCAAAACCGCATCGGCAAGGGCAGCGCGCTCGGCGGCGTGCTGTGGGGTCTGGCGGCCGATAACGACGTCGTATACGCGCCGCTGTCCGACGTTCTGGTCCCGGGGGGAGGCGGCGGATTATTCGCGCTGCGCATCGCGACGGGGGACAAGGTCTGGTATGCGCCGCCGGCCGATCCCGCCTGCAAAGAGACGAAGGGCTGCAGTCCGGCGCAAATGGCGCCGGTGACGTTGATCGATGGTGCCGTGTTTTCCGGCTCCATGGATGGACATCTTCGCGCCTATTCGACCGCCGGCGGAAAGATCGCGTGGGATTACGACACTTTGCGCGATTTCGAGACCGTCAACGGCGTTAAGGCCCACGGAGGATCCCTGAACGCCACCGGTCCGACCATCGCGAACGGGATGCTGTTTGTGACATCGGGATACGCGCAGCTCACGGGCATGCCCGGAAACGTTTTGCTGGCGTTCACGAAATAACGGTCGCGCGTGGATGTCGATTCATCCCAAACTCGTCATCCCCGACGATTGCCCGCCGGTTCTCGCCTCCAGCCGGGCATTTGAGAAGCTGCGTCAAATCGCGGATATCGGATACTTCGATACGCTCCCCGGATCCACGGAGGAATTGGCCGAGCGCATTCGCGGCGCCACATTGGTCATTAACATCCGGTCTTCCTCGCGCTTCACCGCCGCCGTCTTCGAGAGCTGCCCGGGTCTGCGGCTGCTGTCGATCTGGGGAACCGGGACGGACAACGTGGATCTGACGGCGGCCGCAAAGCACGGAGTCGTCGTTACGAACACACCCGGCGTATCCGCGTTTTCCGTCGCTGAACATGCTTTGACGCTTATGCTGTCTGTTGCGCGCCACATCCCCGAACAGGATGCGGCGGTGCGCCGGGGAGAGTGGCCGCGCGGCCAAAGCATCGAATTGCGCGGCAAGACTCTGGGCGTGATCGGACTGGGAGCGATTGGCCGCCGTTTTGCGGAGCTGGGCCGCGCCATCGGCATGCGCGTGACAGCGTGGACCCTGCATCCCAACCCCGCCTTCGAAATCGAGCTGGTCGAACTGGACCAACTGCTTCGCTCGAGCGATGTCGTCTCGATTCACCTGCGCCTCTCCGATCGCACGAGAGGAATGATTGGACCGCGTGAGTTCGGACTCATGAAAAAGACGGCCATTCTGGTGAATACGGCCCGCGGCGCAATCATCGACGAAGCGGCGTTAATTGAAGCGCTCGCAACCAAGCAAATCGCCGCGGCGGGTCTCGATGTCTTCAGCGCCGAGCCGTTGCCGCCGGAACATCCTCTCACGAAGCTGCCAAACGTTGTATTGACGCCGCACTCCGCCGGAATCACGCCGGAGGCGCTGGAAGCGGGTCTGCAAATGGCCGTCGACAACGTCCTGAATTTTCTCGGGTTTTAAATCCTGCGTTATACTTAATCCCAAGCTAATCGATGAAATGTTTAAAACCGTTCCGATATTCCTGTGTCTGCCAATAGCCGCCGCCGCACAGGACCAGGATCCGGCCGCGACCGCCAACTCCCCAGGCTTCCGCCGATCCCATGAACGCGACGGCCGTCAGTGGGTTGCATTTCCTCGCTCTCGGACCGGCGTTCACCTCCGGGCGCGTCGCCGGTTTTGCCGTCGACCCGCGCGACTCGAACAAGTATTTTGTGGCTGTGGCATTGGGTGGCGTGTAAAGATGGCCAACGACGGCACGACCTGGACGCCGGTGTTCGACAGCCAGGGATCGTATTTGATCGGAACCGTCATCATCGACCCCAAGAATCCGTCCACCATCTGGGTCGGCACGGGTGGAAACAACACCAGCGCAGCGTATCCTACGGCGACGGCGTTTATAAGAGCGAGGATGGTGGACATACGTGGCACAATATGGGGCTGCGCAAGTCCGAGCACATCGCGCGGATTTTAATTGACCCGCGCGATTCGAACGTGGTGTATGTGGCCGCTCCGGGGCCTGATCGATAATGATCTCCGGGCCCTCGAAAAGCAGCTCGATGCGGCTGGGCGCGCCGTCGACTCCGGGGCGCCTTTTGGAGTGGCGCGGCAGGCAATAGAGGCAGGGAATTGCGAGGAACAGGCCAAGATGTTGCGTCTGGAGGAGTTTGCGGTTCGCGGCGGGAGTGGCGCACGCACACTTCGGGCCTGAGCGTGAGCGGGGCGAATCGGTTCGAGACGCGGGTTGCGGACATGGGTAGAAAGGTTTGGTTTGGCGCCATCATTATGGGGCAGGCTGTCGCGGGGCGCGGGGGAAAGGGGATTGGGGAGATTGATTTCCAGCATAAGGCTGTGATAGATGCGGCGGCGCGAATTTTTGGAAAAGGCGGTCACTGAGGCGCCGGAATGCTTCTAAAGCTGGACGGCCGAGGATGGCAACTCACTCGATCGGGCGCATGCCTGGATGGCAATTGCAAGCCCCCGCTCCGCGCTCGCGGCGAATTCTGGACTAACCAGTGGCTCAGGCAACTGAAGTCCGATTCCGTTTGCATGGCCGGCCTGCGGCAAATGCTCTCCATGGAGTTCTGCGGCCAGAGCGTTCACCGGGCCAGCGACGATCAAGTAATAGACCGCGCCGTCCAGCTCTTGACCTCGGGTTTTTGGCACCTTCACTCAGCGGACCCGAAGCGCGCCGGCGCGGAGTCGAACCGAGGTTGGAAGCGAGTTCCAGGGATCGCCTCCGCGCAAGAGCCCTCGCGCTGGAGTTGGCCGATCCGTACGAGCTTCGGAAAATGTCTCATCGTTCGCGGGGCGGACCTGGCCGCAGGCGAGGAATTTCTGGAGAACGCCTTTTCCCTGCTCGAAATTTCGCAGTTAACGCGCGGCGTGGAGGCGCGGCGCGCCCTGCCTGAAATTCACGAAGCGCTTCACGGCCGCCGGCCAACGGCGTCCGATTCCTCAAACCTTTCCTCGATGGCGCAGTCGATCGAGAGCGCTTTCCGCAATGGCAGTCTCGTCGTGGTCCGCGAACGAGCGCGCGTGGGAGGCGGCGGGGCGGGGGGCGACGAGGCTGCGCCGGCGAGCAAGCCGACCGCCTCGGAGGCGGGCGCCAAGAGCGGTTCATCCCGCGGCAGCACGCCTGCATTTTCGCCCGCGTCTCAAACAGCGGTTGAGAAGACCTGGTTCCGCATGCAGTTGTTAGACGAGGATGGCCAGGCAATAGCGGGCGAGGATTACGTGGTGGTGGATTCGGCGGGGACGCGCCGGCAGGGCAAGCTCGACGACAACGGCGAACTGTACATTCCGCCGATTCTGCCGGTAGGCGAGTGTTCGATCACGTTCCCTAATATCCATCTCAATCCGAGGAAGAGGAAGCGGTAGTGGCGATCGAGATCACACGGCGCGACCACAAGCAAACGTTTCGCAAGGTCACTACGCAAACGCATCAGTTCCAGTTGCAGCCTTTTCAAGGCTACATCCTGGAAGTGGAGGACGAACATTTTCATCACGACAGCGCGGTTCTGCTGCCCAACTACCCGATCAAGAACCGCCCCGGCGACGGCCCCAGCCTGGGTCTGGCGGTCCTCGCCGAATGTCTGAAGCACCAGAGCGCCAAACCGCAGCAGTCCGTTCTCATTGCCGGCCATGCGGACACGTCCGGGCCCGATCAGTACAACCTCACGCTCTCGCTGAAGCGGGCCAACGCAGTTCTGCACGCCGTGCTCGGCGAACGCGATCCGTGGATTACGATCTGCGAAGGGCAGCACAAGGTGGAGGACTATCAACTGATTCTCACCTGGATCGCCGACGTATACGGCTGGGATTGCGATCCAAACGGCGTGGATAACGTGAACGGCTCGGACACGCAAGCGGCCGTGAAGAATTTTCAAAAGAACTATAACCAGGTTTTCGAGAAATCCATAGGCGTCGATGGGGAGGTGGGCCACGATACCTGGGGCGCGTTTTTCGATCTCTACATGGACATGGTCGAGAACCTGTGCGAGATCGACGACGCCGGCCTGAACCAGCTCCGCTCCAAACTGAAATTTATCGGGCCTAAGGTGGTTGGCTGTGGTGAAAATTGGCCGATTGAGCAGCCGCAACGGAAGAATTATCGAAGCCAGATCAACCGGCGCGTCGAAATCCTCTTTTTCGATCCCGGCCAGGAGCCTAAGCTCGATTGCCATCCGGGCACGAGCTGCACGCCTCTTTTATGCGAGATTTACAACCTGAAGATGTACCGGTTCACGGTGCTGCCGGTGATGCCGTCGGCGCCGAAACCGGTCGAGGCGTTTCTCAAGCTGACCTATATCGGACCCGAGGACGCGAAAACCGAGCACATATTCCCTCCCGATTTTCCCGTGACCGTGGTCTGGAAAGACAACAGCCCTCATGCCGTCAAGGTTGGCAAAGACGGGCTGGCGCAATTTGGCGTTCCGCGCTCCCAAGGTCCGTTTAAGCTGCAGTTCGACACGCCGGATGTTTACGTATCGGCGGGGCCGGCGGGGTCGGCGGGGCAGGAGAAAACCGCCGCCGCCGCCGATCTCGCGGATCTGCATACGCAGGGCGCCTGCTTCTTCAAGCCGCCGGCGCAGTGGACGCTGAAGCAGTCCGACTGGAGCGCGGTATCCGCGCCGCATTACGATGCGACGAACTTCGTTTTTAATTTGCCCGCGGGCCGCTTCGGCGCTACGCTCGGTTCCAGCGGCGCGCCGGAAGGATTAAAGCTCGATCCGCACTGGACGTATGCGCGGATCGAGTTCTTCGACCGTTATTTCGGCCACTCCGATCACAACCACAAGCGCATCAATATTCCGGTCACGCTGCTAGACGGCTGGCGAACGGCTCCGCCGGCGGCCAATCCCGATACGCGCAGTCACTGGACCATCCGCGACGAGCAGCTCGAAAAGGCCGTGCACGCCATTCCCTGGATTCTGCAATTTAAGGACGATCGCAGCGCCGACGCCAAGCCCGACAAAGACATTCAGCTCGGGTTGCAAACCGGCGCGGGAAGCTTTGTCGTTTCCGACTCCGCCGCAGCGCGCAAGGTCGATGCCGTGACCGACGCGAACAAGCTCAAACCGAGCGCTGACCGGCTGAAGCTCTACGATTTGCCGGTGAAATGGAAATCGCAGAATTATTACACGCGCTTCTCCGACGGCACGGGAGAGTTCTTCGACAAGGCCGCTACGTTTGAAGACAAAATCAAGAGCAGCTCCAGCGCCGATACGCCTCTCATCTTTTCGCTTGACGATATCGTTCTGACCGACGCGTCCAATCAACCCTTGGCCGTACAGGCGACCGACCGCGTGGCGGTGTTTTATCACAAGTTCGTGAACGCGGCGGAGGCGGGCAAGACGTCGGACATCGGCCTTTATCAGTTCGACGACGGTAACCAGACCTCGTATTACAGCAAGATCGACCTCAAAGGGAAGAACTACATCTCCGACTACCCGAACTGGACTCGTCTGGTGGTGGCGCAAGAAAACATGTTCGACGCCTTTAGCGAGCGCACGCCGGATGGCGCGACCGTAATTGGGGCGCGCGCAGCTGCCCGCTGGGTAGATTCACCGGGTTCGGGTCCGCCGGCCGGCCCTCCGGGAGTGATCAATCCACCCGCGAACATGGCGCGCGGAAACCGCGTCGACAAACCGTTTTTCTCTATCCAACCCTTCTTTGAAGAGCGCTGGAACCAGCCGAACGTAAAATTCTCCGGGCCGGGCGCAACACAGCAAGGATTTGGCCGCTACGACATGGCTTTGCTGCGCTGTTGCGATCATGACGGGGACACGGAATTGCTTGCGAACCTGCACTACTTCCGTTTTATGCTGCGGTTCAACCCGGCCACTCCGCCCGCGCCGCCCGCGCCGACGGTCTCCCCCTATCATCCGCCCACGCCCGCAGCAACCATCCAAACCAACCAAGCCCAATATTTAGAGGGCATCAGCAAGAATATCATTGCCCGCTGGAATGGGAACGACGTTCAGAACTCTTCGCGGGTTGAATTGTTGCCGCAGCAGGCGGCGGACAAGGTAAAAGGACAGGCGCTGTTGTTCATTCAACCCGTCGCCAGCAATACGCGGGCGCACTTCACGCTGGATATAGTGCGGCCGGGCGCGGGCAAGATGAACGGCAGAGATTGGATGTTTGCGCCGAACGGCACGGGGGAACTCGGCGAGAAGAGCATTTCGATGGAGCAGGAGCACTCACAAAACTCCTACACGGCCGCGCACAAGACCGGTCACGGCGATTCTTATCCCGATGAGTACAACGAACGATGGAACGCGTTTTCTTACCAGGAGCTGAGTTACCAATGCAACACGCCGGGCGATCCGTTTGAACTTGACGATAAGTTAATAACGAACGGCGCGACGGTGGCCACGACGGTCAAAGATAACGGGATGATGATCGGCAACGTCAATGTCCGCAATCGCTATTTCTGGCACTGCGCCGAATTCTGCCGCGTGGCAACGAACATTCCGTTCAAGGTGAAGTACACGGATCCGAGCGCCACTTACGACGACTACAAGCTGCCTCCATTCGCGGGCAACGCCCCGGGAGCTCCGCACCAGTCGTATGTATGGTGGCCAATCAACCAATCGATCGATCAGACGCAGGGAGCGCGCGGCATGTACGATTCGCTTCTTTATGCGTTGGGTAAGGACCGGTACAGCCAGGACATCCTGGCCGGGGGCCCGTTCGACGGCATGTTGGTGCTGATGGTTAAGATCGAATATACGATCTTTACTAATAACGCAATATGGATCGCCCAGATACTGCCTAAGATCTCGCTAGTGATCCGGCAGCAATTCAACAACAAATGGTACGCCACGGGAACGGTGAACCAAGGAACGGCGCAGGAATGGACGTTTCAGAAATGCCTGATCCTGTTTTCGCCGCGGTTTCTGGTTTCGAACAATAATGGCGGGGCGAATTATAACGGGTTGCGGGCGAGCGTGGGGAATCATTTTACGGCGCAGATCAACAAAGTCAACGCGCCCAATACGCGTTGGACAGGGACGCGAGCGGTGGATTTGGAGTTTACGACGGCGGCGGGGGCCGCGCCGTGGGACGTGCAACTGAAGAATGCATTTGCCGACAAGTTTTGCGCGATGATCGGCCTGGCGGAGAATGCGGGGGCCGTGAACGCCAATGCACTTAAGCCGATCGTGCAAACTGTAATCACGAACAATGCGGACGTTCATAACATTTAGGCGGTGGTGGCGTGGGGCGCGCGGCGTTCGGGCGCGCGGCGTTCGAAAGCGCACTCTTGCCGCCGGCGCCATTTTGGCGGCCGCCCTGTTCGGCTGCCAGGCGGGACAGCAGCAGAGCGCCGGTTCACGGCAGCCGGCCGCAAGCAAGGAGCGGAACACGACGCCGCGAGATAAAGCCATGACTGATCTATTCTTTGAGATTCCTCTGGAAGAATCGACGAAAATCGAGATCGCGCCGACTCCTATCCGATCCAACGGAGCGGGGACGCCGCTGCCGGAAGCGCAGGCGCGGCCCGATGCCGCCTGCGCGCGGCCATTCTGCAACGATGAGTGGAATTCCCGCGTGAGCAGCCGCGTCCCGGCGGGGCAATGGCCAGTCCAGTGGGAAACAGCGCTGAACCCCAAATTCCCTCCCTCCTATGTATCGACCGCCGAGGATCGCATTCTGGTGGAGGGAGGCGGCCAGTGGCAACTGTTCGACGCCGGCGGCAAGGCCATCGCTTCGGCTCGAATCAAGTCGGGGCAGGCGATCATGGATCCCGCGCATTCCCTCATCTATGCGGTGGACCAGGACGGGGCCCTGAGCGCGTATAGCTTTTTAGACGGAAAAAAGGTCTTCAGTACTTCGCTTGCCTTCGGGGACACGTTCGGGCAGCAATACTTGGCGCGAGTGGGGAATCGACTGGTGATCGTCAGCGTAGAGAGAGAAGCGTTTCCGCACCGTCCCACGCCTCCCAATCGCTCCGTGGTGGAGGTCAAGGAGATTAGTGAGCCGCTGCGCGTAGACGCCAGCGGCGCTTTGCTTTCGGTGCGAGATGTTGGCGAACTGAGAGCCGAAAGCTCGACGGTCGCCATCGCGATGCACGGCGGCACGCTAGCGTTCGCAGTCCCAGGCCGTATCTATCTTACGGACCTGAATCTGAAGGTGTCGGCGGGTTTGGAGGACTCTTTTCAGCCGGTCCTGTTGAGCCTGGACGAGGGTGGGCGCATTTATCTCATCGCGCGGCGCGAGGAGAAGCTCTCGCTGTGGGTCGTCACGCACGAAGGACAACGCCTGCTGGCGTACGATCTCCCGCGGGAGTTCGGAGAACCGCGGGTTCCGCCCATCGTGGGCTACAATCACCGAATTTACTTGATAGGCGCCGGGCGTTCGCTCGCCGTGGATCTCGACGGAACTCTGGCGTGGGAGTTGCCCTTGAGCGGTCCCGCAACGGTTGCGGCGGACGATCATCTCCTGATTTCGAGTGGGCCGACGTTGGTTGCCGTGGATGCGAAAGGGACGCAGCGAGTTATTCGGGAATTCCAGGGGGAGGCTCTGAAGACCGCAGCGGTAACGGCCGCGGACGGGAGTATTCTGGTCGCGTCCGCGCAGCGATTGTACCGGCTCTCGCCAAGGGGGCGTTGATTCTGGGCGAGGCTGCCAGCGCTCCTTTGATAGGCCGAGAGGACCACGGCGGCGAGTATTCCACAAAATTTGGTGGGCTTGATTGACGCGGGTTAGCCGGCGAGGCAGTCCGGAGTGCGGGTGTCGAGATAGGGGAATGACGAATTTCCGCAACCAGCAATTGCAACCAGCAATGCGCCTATGATGGCGGGTGCAGTTTTTTGGAAACGTTGGCCGGGGATACACACAGTATAGGGGATCTATGACGCGGGGACTGAACAACCTACAACACATTGTCGTGTTGATGATCGAAAACCGTTCGTTCGACCACATGCTTGGCGCGCTGAAGGCGGAGGACCCGCGGATAACGGCCTGACCGGCGCCGAGAGCAACCTGGACACCACCAACGAACCAACGCGTGTTCAGGCGCTGGCGGAGTTTCAGTCCCAGCTCGATCCCGATCCGGACCGGAGGCGATGTGATCGCGTTCGACAGCCAGGGCCACTGGGCGATCGTGCATTCGTTCACGGGTGAGCCGCTCACATCCCCGCCGATCGTCACCGCGAAAGAGGAGCTGCTGGTGGCCTCGCGTTCGCATCTCTACGCTTGAAACCGGCGAGCAGGTGACCCTCCAACGCCCGGATTGGTTGCGTCAGCTACGGGAACGCCCACGCTCCGCTCCACCTCCGGAAGTGGCCCGTTCGGTTCCGGTGAGACCGATAAAATGCCGATCGAAGAGATCCAGCCAACGCCGCACCACGGGCCGGAGAATCGCGTGCGGGATCGGTGATGACGAATACGAGATCGACCCGATCCGCGATCCCGGCGGACAATTTCTCCATCGCGGCGCTCAGGTTCGCCATGCGCATCGGGCATTGGCCGGAACAATTCGAGTAACCGAAGAACAGCAGCGTGATGTACCCCTCGGTCCGTTGCTTGAGTCGACATGCTCCGGGTCCACTTTATTTGGCGCAACGTGGGCGCCAGGTAATCGCTCATGACGAGGTCATAGGTGATGGAGCGCCGGGGCGACAATCTCGTCATAGTAGGATTATCACCATGAAAAATGGACTTGCGCTGTTTTAGAATACCGCGGAAAGGCTGGCACCGCGATTTCGCGCTGGGGTTTGCGCTCTACGGCAAAAGGCGGCAACTGGCGCGCATCGGCCTGGTGAGCGCCGCCTCCACCGGACGGGCCGCCGGGTCCGCCATGCCCTACCGCATGTTGCAGGGGCTGCGGCGCGAGCAGCACTCCTTTTCCGACATTTCGGCGTGGAACTTCGACAGCTGTCACGATGCAGGACAACGACGGCAGGCTGCGGCTTTATAACGTTGGCCTGGTGAGCGGAGACGCGTTTCCAGTGCTGAGAATGCGCCCGTATTTCGGATGCCTCATTGGGCCTTCGGATGATGTACGCGGAGGTCCTTCCGAGGGTTGGCCCGCGGTGTTGAGCTATGGCTTGTGGAAGCAACGCTTCGGAGGGGATTCGCAGATTGTCGGCCGGCAAATCAAGATTGCCAATACAATCGTAAACGTCTTCGGCATCGCTCCACCCGATTTCGAGGGCGTTTTCCCGGGATTTGATATCAAGCTATACCTGCGGCTTCAGTTCACGACCGTGTTGGCGGGAAGAGATGTTCTGAATGCCCCGACATCGTTTTCTTTCTGCTCCGCAATAGGCCGCCTACGTCCCGGCGTGTCGCTCCAGGAGGCGAACACGGAGATCGCGGTTTATCAAAAGCAACTGCTGACTTAAGACTTTTCATAGTTCCGCGCCAAAGCGTTCGACTTGCTCAATCAGGTTGTTTTCGGGTTGCCGAATGTCAGTCTGAACTCGAACCAGTTCGGCGTGATCAGCTCGCAGGCCGATAAGTCCGCGCACGATCCAATTTGGATTGAAATTGCTCTTCTGAAGTTGGCCGGGCGGCGCGCGCCGCTAAGGCCGCTGCGCCTGGGCGGCGACGCGAAACCAGCGTTCGAAGAAACTCCGCTCCGCAGGCGCGGGCTGCTCCTCCGCCACCGGCTGCGGCTGCACGGAGCGGTCGTAGTGCGCCAGCAGATCGGACGCTTCCAGTCCCGCAGCAGCAGCGTACTGCCGCAGATAGCTGGTGTTAAAAATGCCACCGGGCAGCTTTTCGAATTCCTCGTCTTCAATGGCCCGCAAGAAGCGCATGCTGATCTTGGTGGCTTCGGCAATCTGCTCTAGGGAGATGCCATTCTTTTGACGCGTAATGGCCAGATTCAGCGAACCGGCCGAAAGCGCCTGCTGCGACGAGCCCATGTTTCGTCCTGACATTTATTGCTACCCAACTTCGTGGCGATGACTAGATAGTACCCTATTCGGACTTTTTGTGGAATAGGGGAAATAATTTATCCCCACTCGGAAAACCCCTGTCTTCTAGTCCAGCATTCTACGCAGGCGAAGGGCATCCAGCGCCGCATACCCCGCCTGGTCGTTATCGAAATAGACATAGACCGCTTCGAGGGCGTTCCACGACCGGATGCGATCGGCCCAAGCCCTCAAATCGCCGTCGCTGTAGCTGCCCTGGTACCTGTTCCCAGGCCCGTGGAGCCGCAGGTAGGCGAAGTTTGCCGTAATCTCGAGCGGCGCTTCGAAGCCCGCCAGGTGATAAATGCAATAGGCCGCGTTCGAGCGCCGTAGAGCCTCGTAGACGCGCGGCTGGTTCCATGTAGGATTCCGGAATTCAAAAGAATAGTGGTGATAACGCGGCAGGATTCTTAAGAATTCTTCGAGCCGGCTCACATTAACTTGCCACTGCGGCGGAAGTTGGAACAGGATCGGACCGAGTTTGTCCTCCAATATCCCGGTCCGCTCGAGCAGCCGGTCGAGGGCCGCCCCGGCATCGCCTAATTTCTTGTTGTGAGTGATGAACCGGCTGGCCTTCACCGCAAAGAGGAAGCCGGGGGGCGCAGCCTCCCGCCAAGCCGCGAAGGCCTCAGCGGACGGCAGTCTGTAAAAGCTGTTGTTGAGCTCAACCGTATCGAAACGCTCGCGATAGAACTCCAGCATCTTCGACGCGGGCAGCTTGGGAGGGTAAAACGGTCCTACCCAATGCTTGTAATGCCACCCCGACGTTCCGATCCGAATCTCCATGGCGATAGGGCAGAGCTCAACCAAGCGGCACGGCGGCGATGGCCTCCGCCATCTCACGCGCCGTCTGGAAGCGCCTCTCGCGATTCTTTTCGAGCGCCCTGAAGATCACTCGCGAGAGCTCTCGCGGCATCTCCGGACGAAGGTCCTCGACGGCCGGCGGCGTACGCTTCATGATGGAATCGAGCGCTTGACCGATATAGCGGCCCTCGAACGTGCGGCGGCCCGTGGCCATTTCAAACAATACCGCGCCAAACGAAAAAATATCGGTGCGGGCGTCCACCTTCTCGCCGCGGATCTGCTCCGGCGACATGTACGTCAGGGTTCCGAGCGTCGTGCCGGCGAGCGTCAGTCCGTCGGTGTTCGATCCGATCTCGGGCGATAGGGCGGCCTTGACCAGCTTGGCGAGACCGAAATCCAGAATTTTCACGCGCCCTTCGCGGGTGACAAAGATATTGGCTGGTTTGATATCGCGGTGAGCGATGTTCTTCGCGTGCGCAGCCGCAAGTCCCTCCAGCGCCTCGAGGGCGATGCGCCGCAGCGTCGGAAACTCGAAGGCTCGGCCCGTCTCCGTCTCGACCGGCCGGAACGGAATGACGTCCAGCAGCGCCGTTCCCTCCGCCGGCTTCCTGAAGATGCTCTCGTGCAGCGTCTGACCGCGCAGCAGCTCCATGGCAATATAGGCATTCCCCTCGGCCTCGCCCAGGCCGTAGAAGGCGCAGATATTGGGGTGGACGAGGGAGGCCGCGATACGAGCTTCGCGGCGGAAGCGCTCTACCGCCACGCCGTCGGCATTGGCTTGCGCCAGAAACTTGAGCGCGACCTCCCGGCCGGAGCCGGTTTCCTCCGCCCGGTAGACCGCGCCCATGCCTCCCTTACCGATTTGCTCGTGGATGCGGTAGTTCGCGATCATGCGGCCGCACAGCGAAAGCTCCCGCGGTTCGAAGCCCAGCCCCGTAATGGTGACGGGCGGCGAGGGCCGGTCGAGAAAGCTGCCCGCCCGATCGTATTCCTGCAGCAGCGACTGCACTTCGGCTCGCATCTCATCATCGCCCGCGCATACCCTCGCCAGAAACGACGCGCGCTGCCACGCGGGTCTCTCTTGCGCGGCCTCAAAGAGTTCTTTGACGCGTTCCCAGCGATCCGGCATCTACGGCCGCGGGTCGTCGGGGTTGTGCAATTCGCGATGCAGCCACGCGCGCGCCACGGCCCAATCGCGCTTCACTGTTTTCGGCGAGATACCGAGGACATCAGCCGTCTGCTCCACCGTGAGTCCCGCGAAATAGCGCAGCTCGACAATACGGCTTTGCCGCTCGTCGACCTTGGCGAGGCGGTCCAAAGCCTCGTCGAGCGCGATGAGATCGTCCGGCTGGCCCTCGGCGGCGAGCACCACGTCTTCGAGTGGAACCTTCTGCTGTAAGCCGCCGCGCTTGGCGGCCTTGTGGGCGCGCGCATGGTCGATCAATACCCGGCGCATCACCTGCGCCGCAACGCCGATGAACTGCGCGCGGTTCTCCCAATTGGCTTCGCTTTGGTCGACCAGTTTAAGATACGCTTCGTTGACGAGCGCGGTGGCTTGCAGGGTGTGGCCCGGCCGCTCGTTGCGCATGTAGTAAAGCGCGAGGCGGTGGAGCTCGCCGTAGAGCAGCGGCATCAGCGTCGCGGCGGCGCCGGCGTCGCCGTTGCGGACGCTGGCGATCAGGCGGCTGACGGTCGACGGCGAGGACGACATGACTGCTCCCCTCAATTCTAATGCAGCATCCAATCAATCGTGAGGCGACTTCCTTTTGATCTCCGCATCCCCGTGATTCAGGCCCCTATGGGCGGCGCGGGCATCACCACGCCGGAACTGGTGGCCGCGGTTTCGAAAGCCGGTGGCTTGGGTTCCATGGCGGCCGCCTATCTGGGCCCCGATGTCATCGAGCGGCAAGCGCGGCGCATCCGGGAGCTTACGGACCGCACGTTCGCCGTGAATCTCTTCGCTCCCCAGGCGAGGCAGGAGCTTTCTGGCGACATCGAGGCTCAACTGCGGCTGCTGGCCCCTATACACGAGTCGCTCGGCATCGCTCCTCCAGTTCTGCCCGAGCGCCCCGGCGTCTCCTTCGGCGAACAGCTCGACGCCGTACTGTCTGTACGGCCGCGCATTGTCAGTTTCACGTTCGGTATCCTGCCCGCGGATGCGCTCGAACGTTTGCGCGCGCAAGAAACGTACCTTATCGGAACGGCCACGACCGTCGCGGAGGCGAAGATGCTCGAAGAAGCCGGCGTGGACGCCGTTGTCGCGCAAGGCAGCGAAGCCGGCGCGCACCGCGGAACATTTGCGGCCGACCCTCCGGCGGCGATGGTCGGAACCATGGCGCTCGTGCCCCAAATCGTGGACTCGGTGCGGCTACCGGTGATCGCCTCGGGCGGCATTATGGACGGCCGCGGGATTATCGCCGCATTGGCGCTGGGAGCCGCGGCGGTACAGATGGGGACGGCCTTCCTGACCTCGGCCGAATCGGGCGCCGCGGAGGCCTACAAGAGGGCCGTTTTGGAAGCCGCGGACGACGGCACGTCGTTGACGCGCGCCTATTCGGGCCGCTGGGCGCGCGGTATCCGCACGCATTACATGGAGGCGAGCGAAAGGAGTGGGGCCGTGCCGCTCCCCTATCCGTGGCAAAATGCGCTCACCGGCCCGATGCGCGCCGCGGCCGCTCGAAAAGGCGAGGGCGAATACCTCTCGTTGTGGGCCGGGCAGGGCGCTCCGCTGGCCCGCCGCAGCGGCGCCGCGGAACTCATGGCTGCGTTTGAGCGGGAAATGCATGCGGCGTACGCCGAGTTGCGCGCAACGATGGACGCATCGGAATAGATTGCAATCGCACCGTTACCTCGCCGGCGGATAGTACCGGTACTTTCGGCCATTGCTCCTCCGAGCGGCTGGCGGTACGCTCATTTGCGGCATATAGCCGTAGCTCCTTTGTGAAGCGGCCCGCTGCCGCACTGGTCAGGGCAGCGGGCTTTTTTTAGGTTTCTGTGACGACGAACGTGAAACGCACGGCTTTTTGGAGCGCGTGCGCTCGGCCATTCCGGAGGACGAAGCGGCGGAAGATGAACGCACTCTGCTGCGCGCCTAAGACGCCATTATGCGCCACGATTTTGAGGCGTTCGGGGAATGTCTCGACGACCGCGCCGAGGTTGACATCCGTGCCGCCGCGCGTACGGAGAAGGACGCCTTCAAAGACGCGAGCGGCCCAAGCGCCCCACGCCGCATAGTATGAAGGCGCGCCACCCATGGATTACGCCAGTCATGGCGCATCCGCCAGAGTAAGCTGCAGCGATGCCCCGCCACCTTGTCCCACCGTGAACGGAACTCCTTGAGCGCGGCAATTGTCCAACGCGGCCGCATCGTAAAAATCGCACGGCGGGTTGTCGTACCATGCCACCGCCACATAGGACCCGGGCGCGACCCCGCGGATTTGAAATGAGCCATTCTGCATTACGTAGCCGGTCCTGTATTGCTGCAGCCGCCCACGCGGCGGATCGGGAATCAGCGTAACGGTCGCTCCCGAGGCCGGAATGCCGCTCGCCGTCAGCGCCGGTCCGCTCACCGTGCCTCCATCCGTGCTAAGGACAATCTCGATCGGCGCAGGCGGATCGCCTGCTTGCACCTCGAGTCCGTCGAGCAGGATATCGTAGTTTGCAGCCTTGGCCGATTTGATATAAATATTGTCCGCGGCGTTTACTACATCTACGTCGTACCTCTCGTTCGGGAAAAGGGAAACTTTGAGATCGCCGGATCGGGAGGCCTCGGCGCGCGCGACTGCCGCTCCGATCCTACGCGGCTCGAATCGGACCTGGATTCCAGGGATGACGCTCGTGTCCGCTCCGTCCATCCGGACCGTAACGGGGAATTGCCGCTCCGCCGACGCCACCATCATCACATCGGTCGATCCGTTCCCGGCCGCGAAAACAACCTCGCGCGCGGTGAGCGCCGCGCCATCGTCCGGCCCCGCGGCTGCCAACAGGTACGGTCCCGGCGCGATGCCGCGAACTTCGAAATCCGTATCGTTCGGATACGAAATATCGAAGGGCACCGCGAGGGCCGCGGTTCCATCGGCAGCCAGCGCTTCGAGCGTTACCGCGGGATGCGAAATGGCGCGGCCGCTCAAGCCCCCGATGATGCGCCCCCGGATGCGCGCCGTTCTGACAGGGCGCAGTACCATGTCCAGGCCCGTCAGTTCCTGGGCGGCGCCGACCGCCACCGCAACGGCTTCACCGAGTTTGTACACGGACGGGTAGAATGTAGCGGTATAGCCTTCCTCGGCCGCCTCCTTTCCCGAGGCCTCGAGGTGCGGGCTCATTTCCGCGTTGGGCGGCAGCGCTCTTTGATATAGCGCCGCGATATAGTACGAGCCGCCGGAAAGACCCGGGACCCGGAACTCCCCGAGATCGTTCGTGCGCGCCTGACCTTCGACGGTATAGCCGTGCCGCCCGCGGCTGCGGTATTCCCGATATAACAGCACGGCGACATTCATCGCGGGTTGGCTGTCCTCGAAAGTAATTTTGCCCGAAACCACCGCCCAGGGCCGCAGACGAAACGTGAAGTCCCCGAGACTCCGGCCCGCATCGATCTCGAGTATTGGCGGCATCCGCGTGGCTCCGATGCGGCCTGAAGTAGCGGCTACGTAGCCGTCGCACTGCACGCTGACGGAGTATTTTCCGGCGGGAATGCGGGTGATATGGAACCGTCCGTCATCCCCAGTGACATCGGCAATCGGATTGCCGGGCTGCCGTGGGCGAAGAATAACGGAGGCTCGTTTCAATGGTTTTTCGTTGACATCGCTCAGTACCACGCCGGAAATCATCCCCGGCATCTTCGAGGCGGACGAATCCGATTTCCTCTGGGCCGGCGCCGCTGCGAAAGATCCCAGGATCACGGCCGTGATGCACAATGTCCGTGGCACTGACAACATGACGTTCCCGCCCCGCATAGCGTTGATTTCAGTGTCCGCTTGGGCTACTCAGGCTGCGCGGCAATCAGCTATGATGACACTAACCGGGCGTCTGGTCTGGAGGAATGGCAATAAGCCCACAGGGCGATAAGGAAAAAAATATGGAAAAGCTGGCGCAGAACATACAGGAGGCTTTTCTAAACAATGCGCGGAAAGATAAGATCTTTCTGACCATTTACTTAATGAGCGGCGTGAAACTTTCGGGACGGATCAAGAGCTTCGATAAGTACTCGGTGGTGCTGGAGACCAACAACCAGGAGCAATTAATCTTCAAGCACGCAATTTCGACCGTGGTGGTATCGAAGCCCTTCCATTCGGCTCCGAATCAACAAGCGATTTCGACGGCGGCTCCGGGGCATCACGCTCCAGGAGTCCCCATACCGGCCGAGCCGGTGGAGGAATAGGCGGTACGGTAACGACAGCGGCGAGCCGGGAGCGTGCGGTCCTGGTTGGCCTGGAGCTGAAATCGCGCCCTCGCAAGATTACGGCGAGCGCGGTGGAGGCGCCGCCGTTTACGGCGGAGGAGTCTCTCGAAGAACTCAAGACTTTGACGGAGAGCGCCGGGGCGGTGGTCGAAGGCGGCATCCTGCAAGCGCGCGCCGCGCCCGACGCCGCGACGCTGATCGGCGCGGGGAAGCTCAAAGAGCTGCGGGAGCTGGCGACGGCGGCGCGCGCCGATGTCGCCGTTTTCGACGCCGATCTGAGCCCCACGCAATTGCGCAATCTGGAACGGGCGCTGGACTGCAAGGTCATCGACCGCACGCAGCTTATTCTGGACATCTTCGCGCGGCGGGCGCGGACTCGCGAGGGCCAATTACAGGTAGAGCTGGCGCAACTGAATTACCTGCTTCCGCGGTTGAGCGGTCACGGCGCGGAGATGTCGCGGCTGGGCGGCGGCATCGGCACTCGTGGCCCGGGGGAAACCAAGCTCGAGACCGACCGGCGGCGCATCCACACACGCATCAAGAAGCTGAACGACGAGCTGGAGCGCGTGCGCGCGGGGCGGGGGACACAGCGGCGGCAGCGGCAGTCGGTTCCGCTTGCCACCATCGCGCTGGTGGGGTACACGAACGCGGGTAAATCGACGCTCTTCAACCGGCTCACCGGCGCGGAGGTTTTGGCGGACGCCAAGATGTTCGCGACGCTCGACCCCACGGTACGCCATATCGTGCTCCCCTCGAGGCGGACGGCGCTGTTGAGCGACACGGTTGGTTTCATCCGAAATCTGCCGGCGACGCTGGTGAAGGCTTTCCGGGCGACGCTCGAAGAGGTGGTGGAGGCTTCGCTGCTGCTGCACGTCATCGACGCGTCGGCGCCTCACGCCGCGCAGCAGACGGCCCACGTGACGGGCGTGCTGCACGACATTGGGGCGGGCGAAACGCGGCAGATTTTCGTGCTCAACAAAATCGATGCGCTGCCGGACGCGGACGTGGGAGCGCTGCGCACGCCCCGGATGACGAGCTCCGTGGCGGTATCGGGACGCACTGGCGCCGGTGTGGATAAGCTGCTCTCCGAAATAGACCTGCAACTGGCGCTCGACCCCGTTTCGCGCGCTCGCTTCCGCGTACCGGCGGCGGCGGGCGGAGCGCTGCACCTGCTGCACGAGCGCGCCAAGGTGTTGTCCAGCCGCTATGACGGCGACCAGTGCGAGATCGAGGCGGAGGCCCCGGAATCGGTGCGGCGCCATCTCGCGGAATACGCCATCGAATGATATTCTGACGTTAGCGCCATGCCGCGATGAACGTCCCGAACGCACTGACATTGCTGCGCATTTTCTTCGTGCCTCTGCTGGTGGCCGCCCTTGTCCAGCAGAACATGACGGTGCGGCTGTATGGCGACGTGGTCATTACAAACGAATTCGTCGCGTTGATCATTTTTTTGGCCTGCGCCGGCACGGACTTGCTGGACGGCTATTTGGCGCGTAGATGGGGGCAAGTGACGACGGTTGGCACGCTGCTCGATCCCATCGCGGACAAGCTGCTGATTTCGGCGGCGCTCATCTCTCTCGTGCAGATCAAATTGGTGCCGGGCTGGATGGTTATTCTCATTGTCGGGCGGGAGTTTGCGGTATCGGGGCTGCGGAGCATCGCGGCGGCCGAGGGCTACACGATCAAGGCCAGCGAGCTCGGTAAGACAAAGACGATCTTTCAGGTCATCGCGATCTCGGCGGTGCTGCTGACGATTCACTATCCGCAATTAACGGGGACCGCAATGCTCCTGATGTGGGGGGTGGTGGCGTTCGGGCTGGCGTCGGCGGTGGACTATTTCCTCAAGTTCTGGCGCAAGGTCGACGTGAGCATCAAGGAACGGCGCCGGCGCGACATGCTGCGAGCGGAGCGGCGGCGCAAGCGGGCCGAGGCGCGCGAATCCGCGGCGGCCGGCATAGCGGTGAAGGGTTAGTCCTGCTCGTCGTCGGGGTTGGGCAGCACGACGCGGAAATTGGCGGGCGTAAAAACGAGCGTGCGAATTTGACCCGGCGGGCCAATGGAGCCGACCGGCTTGCCATTAAAGTTAACGTTGATGCCGCCGGCGTTGCCGATTTTTATGCGCGCGGTATCGTGGGCATCAAAGGTTTTCGTCTGGCCGGGGGTCAGCGTATCGGAGAAGACGTTTTTGCCATCGACGGCGACGGAAATCCAGGTTGTCTCAGTGGCCGCGACCTCGACGGCGATTTTGTCCGCCGGGTTTAGGGGCGCGGCGGGAGGGGTTGCGGCGCTGCGCTCCACCGCGAGCGCGGGCGCCGCATGCGGTTGAGAGGATTGCGGGGGCGCCGCGGTCTGGCCAATGGCGCGGCGGCAGTCTGGCCCCCGGGCTGACTCTGTTCGGCGCGCCGCCACAAGGTGTATAGGCCCGAGGCGCCGGCCACGGCGAATAGCAGCAGGACCACATAGGCGGAGGTGGAGAAATTTGAGGGAGAAGAGCGCTCCGGCAGCGGCCGGGATGCGGTAAGGCTCAGCGGCTGGACCTCGCGGCCGCCGGACGTGGGAGTCTGCTCGGACGCGAGGATGTCCTCGACATCGTCGGCCAGGGAGGAATCGCCGTTGCCAAGCGCGGCGGCGTACTGGCGCACGAAACTCTTGTAGAAGAACCCGCCCGGAACGGCTGTGCGGTCGCCTCGCTCAATGGCCTCCAGGTGTTTCTGGCTGATGCGAGTGCGGGCGGCGACATCGTCCAACGTCAGGCCGCGTTGCGTGCGCGCCCGGCGGAGCATGTCGCCAATGGAGTCCATACGCCGGTCAGCTAGTGGTATCATACACCAGTTCGCGCAGCCCTTTATCGCCGCTTATAATATCGGGTTGAGCGCGCGACGGGATGGAAGCGTTTCCGTTGTCGTGGTGAACTGGAACCGCCGCGAGCTGCTGCGGTCGTGTTTGCGGTCGCTTGCCGGGCAACGAACGGAGCGGACGTTTGACGTGATCGTAGTCGATAACGGCTCCGGGGACGGCTCGGCCGAGATGACCCTGGAGGAGTTTTCGGGCGAGCGCGCCTTCCGGGTACAATTGATTCGTAATCGAGAAAACGCCGGGTTTTGCGCGGCGAATAATCAGGGCTTCGCGGTTTCCGACAGCGAATTCGTCGCGCTTCTGAACAACGACGCGGAAGCGGAGCGGGACTGGCTGGAGGCGCTGCGCACGGCCTTTCAAAAGCGGCCGGATGCGGGCATGGCGGCATCGAAGATCCTGGTCCACGAAGATCCCAGGCGCATCGACAAGGCCGGCCACCTGATCTATCTCGACGGCCAGAATCGCGGGCGCGGCACGGGCGAGATCGATCGCGGGCAATACGACCGCGCCGAAGACGTGCTGTGGCCGGACGGCTGCGCCGCCATGTACCGCCGCGTGATGCTGGAAGAGATTGGAGGGTTCGACGAGGACTTCTTTGCATACGCCGACGATGCGGAGTTGGGATTACGCGCCAGAATTGCCGGCTGGAAATGTTTATATGTGCCGGGCGCGGTGGTGCGGCATCACCGCGGTTCGACGCTGGGGGTGCGGTCGGCACGCCGTTTGGAGCTCATCGAACGCAACCGCGTGCTGCTGGCGGCGAAACTGTTTCCGTGGAGTCTGCTGTGGCTAAACGGCGCGTATTACGCGGCAAGAATTCTCGCCGGGGCGTGGTGGGGGCTGCGGGGCCAAGGGGAGGCGAGCCGTTTCCCGGGCATCGCCGGGAAGCTAACGGTCGCAATGGCGCTGCTGCGCGGCGATCTGGGGGCGTTGAAACTCCTGCCCCGAATGCTGCGCAAGCGGCGGGCCTTCGAGGCGCGGCGAAAACTCTCGCCACGCGCGGTCCGCGCACTGCTGCTGGCGCATCGGATTCCACTGCGGGAGCTGAGCAGGCAGGCGCTGTAAATCCGGAGTGCCCGGCGTGCGGCGGTGCGCGCCCGCGAATGCTTTTCAGCGCCACCGACCGGCTCTACCATACGACTCGCAAGGTGTTCCAAATCGTCGCGTGCGGCGATTGCGGGTTGGTGCGGCTGGAGCCGCGGCCGGCCGGCGCGGAATTAGCTTCGTACTATCCCCATAATTATTGGTTTACGCCGGAGGGCCCGGCTGGACGTTTGGAAGAAGCGTATCGCCGCGCGGTGCTTCGCGACCATGTTTCCTTCGTGCGTAAGGCTTTGGAGAATTCCGGGGGGACCTCCGAAGATGGATACGTGCTCGACGTGGGATGCGGGAACGGCCTTTTGCTGCGGCTGCTGCGGCGGGGAAAGATCGTGGGCCTTGATTTTTCGCGGCAGGCGTTGGCCATCGCCTGGAAGCAAAATGGAGTGCCGGGCGCCTGCGCGGACTTAGCTAGCGCGCCGTTTGCGGCCGCGAGTTGCAGCGTCGTTACGATGTTTCACGTGCTGGAGCACCTGCCCGACCCGGCGAGGACTCTGGCCGCCGCGCGCGAGCTGCTGCGGCCGCAGGGGCGGCTCGTTGTGCAGGTTCCAAACGCCTCCTGTTGGCAGTTCCGGCTCCTCCGCGCACGCTGGAATGGCATCGATGCGCCGCGGCATTTATTCAACTACAGACAGCGCGATATTGAGAGGCTGCTCGATTTCTGCGGATTCGAGGTTCTGCGGCGGAAACATTTCTCGCTGCGCGACAATCCGGCGGGAATGGCCTCGAGCATCGCGCCATCGCTCGATCCCATGGCGCGGCGGGTGCGCGGCGTACGAGAAGGCTCCTTCATGCGGCTCGTCAAAGACGCAGTCTATTTCGGCCTGACGGTTGCGGCGCTTCCGTTCACGGCTTTCGAAGCCGCGTGCGGCGCGGGTTCGACGATCATGCTCGAGGCTCGCAAGAAGGCTTGAAGTATAGCGCCATCGAACGCTTCCTGCCGGGTGTCTTGCGGCGGCACATTCTTCATTTCGAAGCGGCGATGGAGGATGCATTGGCGGCGTTCGCGCGGGAGCTGCCGGAGGGAGTGCGGGTATTGGACGCAGGCGCGGGCGAGATGCGGCACGCGCGGCATTTCCCGCGGCAGCGTTATTTTGGCATCGATCTGGGGGTCGGCGACGCGGCGTGGGACTACGCCAAGCTGGACGCGATCGCGGACCTCGCGGCATTGCCCTTCCCCGCCCTGTGCTTCGATGCCTGCATCAACATCGTGACGCTGGAGCATGTGCGGGATCCGCTGGCGGCGTTGCGGGAGATGGAGCGCACGCTTGCGCCGGGCGGCCGCGCGCTGGTGATCGTTCCGCACGAATGGGAGGTACACCAATCGCCGCACGATTTCTTCCGCTACACGCGGCATGGAATGGAGCATCTTCTGGGAGCGGCGGGATTCGCCGAGTGGAGCGTGGTTGCGGTGGGCGGATATTTTCGTCTGTTGGGGCGGAGGCTGCTGAACGGCTTACAGTTTTTCCGTGGGCCGCTGTTTGTGGTAGCGGCGGTGGTGGTCGCGCCGGCGGCGCTGGCGCTGCCGTGTCTCGATAGGCTCGACCGCGAGCGGAACTTTACACTGGGATATATATGCATCGCTCACAAGCGGCGCTGATTTGCGCGTTTTGCGCCGCGCCGTCGGCTTTTCTGGGCGGCTCCGCCTCGGAGTGCGGCGCCGGCCTTCAGCGGACCGGCCGCATACGACTTCACCAAAGCCGTGGTGGCGCTGGGGCCTCGACCCGTGGGATCGAAGGCGCACGCCGCGGCGGAGTTATATATCGAGGCGCAAATCAAGCTTCAAAAAGCGGAGCTGTTGGAAGACGCGTTCACGGTGAACACAGTGGTAGGGCCGCAGACGATGAAAAACATTGTCGCTCGTTTTCGTGGCTCGACGGGTCGCGCCATCGTCTTCTCGGGCCATTACGATACCAAACGAATGCCGGGGTTCGTAGGCGCTAACGATGGCGGCTCCTCGACGGGATTTCTGCTGGAAATGACGCGAGTGGTTGCGCGGGAGAGGCATCCCGATGATATTTACCTGGTGTGGTTCGACGGCGAAGAGGCCTTTCGCGAGTGGTCGGACCGTGACAGCGTCTACGGTAGCCGCCATCTGGAAGAAAAGTGGGCGCGCGACGGCACGCTTTCGCGCATCGAGGCATTGATCAACGTCGATATGATCGGGGATAAGGACCTCGACATCGTACGGGAGGCGAACTCGTCGCAATCGCTGACGAATCTCATCTGGGAGATGGCGCGGTCGCTCGGTTTCGGGAAATATTTTCTGACCGAGCCGGCGCCGATCGAGGACGATCACCTGCCTTTCGCGCGAGCGGGCGTGAATGCGGTGGACTTGATCGATTTTGATTACGGACCGGAGAATTCATATTGGCATTCTCCGAAGGACACCATCGACAAACTCAGCTCGCATAGTTTTCAGGTCGTGGGAAGCGTCTTGGTGGCCGTGATGAGAAAGCTGGAAGAGAGTCCGGCGCGGCGGTGAAGATTCATCTCATCGCGACGGGCGGAACAATCGAGAAAGTCTATTCGGAGCAGACCGGGACGGTGGAAAACCTCGGAACCAAGATTGACCGCTATTTCCGTTTGCTGCGTTTGCCGGACACGGAGATCGAAGTAACGCATCTGATGAATAAAGACAGCCTGGAAATGACGGACGAGGACCGCGAACGGTTGCTTGAAACCGTGCGCTCGAAGCTGCCGGACGCGACGCCAGTGGTGATCACGCACGGGACGGACACGATGGTCGAGACCGGGCTGCTGCTCAAGCGGAAGCTGGACGGGCTAAGGGCGCCGGTGGTGCTGACTGGAGCGATGACACCGTTGGGATTCGAAGGCAGCGATGGGTTGCAGAACCTGACGGAGAGCCTGTTGGCTGCGAAGATACTCGAAGCGGGCGTATGGCTCGTTATGCATGGCCAGGTGTTTCCAATCGACCGCGTAAGGAAGCATCGGGAGAGGGCGCGGTTTGTTTCGACGGACTCGCGATTTGGGCAGTAGGTTTTCGCGGCGTCTCCTAAGGTGTAAGAGCCTGAACTTGGGCTGACGGACATCGGACGGAAGCTTCGACTTTTCGGACATCTGCCCACATTCCGCGAGCGCCGTTCCTCCGGCTCAAGTTCCGGCTCGTCGACCATGCAGGCGAAAAAACTTTCCGGAATCGGAGTTTGGGGGCGGTACCAGACCGCCGCGCCCTCTACTGCCGGATTGCGCGTCATGCGCCAAGCATGGGTGAGTGCCGGCCGACAATCGTCAGCTACTGCGGCGTCGATTCGACAGGTGAGGATTGATCCGCCCGCCTTCCGCCCCGAGTCCCTCGCGGCTCATTTCGCGTCTCATAATGGGTAGGATTGCAACGCGCGTTTTGGAAGCGCTGAAGGGCCGTCCGACATCGTAAGGACCACGAAGATAACCCTATTTTGTCTTGTGGCAGGGAAATTGTAGAGCAATCAGTCCCGTTACAAAGGAGACCGCAGGCATATCCCAATCTTCGGGGTACACAGCCACGTCCTCTCCCATCTTCATTTTGACAGTGAGTTCCATAGCCGCACTGGTGAGACCTTCGGGCACACAGAAGCGTTTGTCTTTCGCTTCTTGAAAGGTGCCGGACTTATCTTGCACCGTGGCACCTACAATTTCGGCCCCCTCGAACACGCCCAAAATATAAAACCTGCATGCACTCTTATCGCCCTCGTCGGAAGACGTGCACAATTTATATAAATCCCCGACTTTCATTTGTGCGGCGGCCGCTCGGTTACAAAGAAATGTTCCGAGCATGAAGATACACGCCATGTATTTCATGGGTTTCTGACTCCTTCTGCGACGCCGGATTGGATGATTGTTTCACGCTTCTCCGTCCGGGGAATGAGACGGATAGCTATAAAACGCAGGCCGTATCCGCGTCAAGCTAGAACACCAACCGTGTTTCACAAATGGGTAAGTTTTGCGAGGCTTGGGAAGAGCAACGAAATCAGCCCCTCAGAGTCTCACAACTCAGTCTCGAAACGGAAAGCACGCGGTCGAGTTGTGCCAGGGATCTGCTCTGCGAGGCTTGGAAGCTGTACCGTCGCCGCGTGGGCAAAAATCGCAGAATTCTGTCGCAAAACGGTTGAGATTTCTGCTTTGACGATGGCGCTGGGCCGTGGGCACCGTAAAACCAGCTTTTCGGCGAGCTTGGGGACTCACGCCAGACGCGCAGCATTTAACCGATTGTTCCCGTATCATTGGCCACTCGAATATTGGGAACGGAAGAGGACGTTGCCGGAATATGGCACGTCGCCCAGAGGTGTGCAGGATTGCCGGCCGAGCCGTTACGCGGAGTTGATGCTCTCCTGCGGGCTCGGAAAATTGCGCCCGAGGAATCAAAATATCGGATGCTGCGCCATATCAGGTCAAGTTCAGAATTTCACATCTCACGACTACTCAAAATCGGCGCCAGCTTCGCCAGCACCTCGTGCACGATCGTATCGGGAACGCTTTCCAACTTTTTGCCGCCGCGCGCGCCCAGATCGAGTGCGCGGGGCTGATCGCAGCGGACAACGCCGGTCGTTTTGGTTCCGGCGCCATCCAGCATCACGGCGAAACCGGCCGTCCGCGCAAAATTTCCGCCGCTCGTGATCGGCACGACGACGGGCACTTTCGTTACGCTGTTAAACGCCTTCGGCGACACGATTAGTACCGGACGCCTGCCCTTCTGCTCGTGACCCTGCGTGGGATCGAGCCCGACTACCCAGATCTCACCGCGCTTCATCAGATCAGCTCGCCGCCCGCGGGCTTGTTATCGAGCCATTCACGCTCTTCCTTGCCGCGCGGAGCTCTGGGGTTGCATTGGGCCAGCAGTTCATTGAGCGTGTAGCGCGGCTGTGGCCGCGGCTGCACGATCAGCCGTCCGCTTTGCACGGCCAGGCCGACCTTCGCTCCGGGCCGTAGATGCAGGATATCGAGCAGCACGGGCGGCACGGCCAGCATAATCGAGCCACCGACCTTACGCAGATTGGTTGTATGCATCGCTCCTTCTTAGTTATATTTTAGTATAACACTGTCCGCCGCAAGAGTCCTGGACGGATGCGTTATCTGACTGAACACGCGCAATAGATTCTCGCCTAGAAATTTGCGGATGCGCGACTCGGGCCATCGGCGGCGCAGCATTGAATCGGTGATCAGCGGTATGTCCTCGACATCGTGCAGTCCGCGGGGAGGCGGCGGGCCGCCATCGAAATCCGTTCCCAGGGCAACGTGGTCCTCGCCGACCAGTTGGATCGCGTGCTCGATCACGCCGACCCAATCGTCAACCGTCATCCGCACGTCCTCGGGAATGTCGAAAGGCAGCATGGGAAACTGCGGCGCGATGAGCTTGTCGATCTCGTAAATATTCAATTTCGTTCCGCGCTCGGAAATGTCCTTGGTATCCCAAAACGGCTTGCCGGAATGCTGCGTGCGGTAATCATAGGCCTTGCGGTTGTGAAAATCGTTGCCGATCTGAAACCCGATCACGCCGCCCTTGGCGGCCAGTTTTTTGGCGAGCCAATCGGGCATATTGCGGGGAATGTCGTTGTAGTAGCGCAGTCCATGATGGGTCGCGACGACGGGCACGGAGCTGGCGTCTATGGCCTGCGACATGGCGTCATCGGAAGCGTGCGAGACGTTGATCACCATGCCGAGCCGGTTCATTTCATGGATGACCTCGCGGCCGCGCTCGTTTATGCCATGCCATTTTGGCGGAGAGCAGCAGGAATCGGCATAATTATTCGCCCAGTTGTGCGCCGAAAGCTGCAGCGATCGCACGCCGAGCCGGTACATGTCGCGGATCACGCCGGGATCGCCGTCCAAGTCGACGCTGCCTTCGACATCGAGCACGGCCGCTATTTTGCCGCTGCGCACGATGCGCTCGACATCGGGACCGTTCAACGCAATTTCGATCGCGTCGCTGTTTTTCGCGATCTGCTCGCGCGCGGTGTCGAGCATTCGCAATGCCTGCTTGGTCTCAAAGCGCGAAGGATAATAATCTTCGGCCACGAAGATCGAAAAAAACAGGGCCTTCAGTCCACCTTCTTTCGCGCGCGGCAGATCGAATTGTCCATCGGAATGGCGTTCGCCGATATTGCCGCCGTGATAAAAGATGCGGTCAATGGCGTGGACATGGCCGTCGAAGACGAGGGCGCTACGCTGCAATGAGCGAGCTTTGGCGGAGACATCCGCCGCCGGCGTTGCCGCGGGAGTAAGAAGGAGCGCGAGTAGCGGACCGGCCGTTCTATAATTGAAAGTATTCATGAGCAGTTCCGCACGTCCTAAGCTTGCGGGTATTGTAACCGCCTATCGCAAGCTCCTGCACGCACAACATATTATCGACCGTCTGCTGTACGGCTACGGATGGCACGGCGTCCACCACATGCCGCAGATGGATCTGGTCTCGCTTTACGTCGACCAGGTCGGCGAAGGCGATCTCAGCCGCAGCCGCGCCGAGCAGTTTCCCACGATGAAGCTGTGCCCTACCATCGCCGAAGCGCTGACGTTGGGCGGCAGCAAACTGGCGGTCGACGGCGTGGTGATCGTGGGCGAGCACGGGAGATATCCGCGCAACGAAAAAGGCCAGACGGAATATCCGCGCTTCCGATTCTTCGAGGAGACCGTGAAGGTCTATAAGGACAGCGGCCGCTCCGTGCCGATGTTCAACGACAAGCATCTGTCGTGGAACTGGGAGTGGGCCAAGCAGATGTACGACACTTCGCGCCAGCTCGGCTTTCCCTACATGGCGGGATCGAGCCTGCCGGTGACGTGGCGCATCCCGTCGGTCGAAATGCCGCTGGGATCGCGCATTCGCGAAGCTCTGTGCGTCTGCTACGGCGGCGTGGACAGCTACGATTTTCACGGCCTCGAAACCATACAGTGCATGGTGGAGCGGCGGCAAGGCGCGGAAACGGGCGTGAAATGGCTGCAAGCCTATCGCGGCGATAACTTTTGGGATGCCATGAAGGAAGGACTCTGGTCGCGCCGGCTGATGAACGCCGCGCTGTGCCGCAGTCATACGCTGACTCCGGCGCGCGCCGGGTTCAACGACATTTTCCCGAGTGACGACGACATGCGGCGGCTGACGAAAAATCCCGTCGCGTATCACTACGAGCACAACGACGGCACGAAATGCACGATGATGCTTATGAACGGACTGGTGAAGGATTTCAACTTCGCCGCCGAAATCGAAGGCAAGCGCGAGCCGTTCTCGACGCAGATGTATTTGCCAATGCCGGACGGCCGGACGACGCTCGCGGATTTCTTCAGCCCGCTCGTGAATAATTTCGAAAAGATGTTCCTGACGGGCAAAGCTACATATCCGATCGAGCGTACGCTGTTAACCACGGGTCTGACCGCCGCGGGAGTTGAAAGCCTCTATCGCAAGGAAGCAAAATACGAGACTCCGCACTTGGCGATCAAATACCAGCCGACGCGCGAATCGACATTCGAGAGGGCCTGAGCGATGCTGACACGACGCAAATTTCTCCAAACCAGCTCGGCGATGGCTGCGCTTCCGATCGCAAGGGCGGCCGAAACGCAGCCCAAGCGCATCGCGATCGTCACGACGATTTACCGTTACCTTTCGCACGGCCAGCACATTGGGGACCGTTTTCTGGTCGGATATCCGTACGCCGGCGAGTGGCACAAGCCGAACATGAAGGTCGTGTCGCTTTATGTCGACCAGCATCCCGATGGCGACTTGAGCGAAGAGCGCGCGAAGGAGTTCGGGTTTAAGGTCTATCCCACGATCGCCGAGGCTCTTCGCTGCGGAGGCGATAAGCTGGCCGTGGATGCCGTGCTGATCGTCGGCGAGCACGGCAACTATCCGCGCAACGAAAAGGGCCAGATACTTTACCCACGCTTCGAATTTTTCGAGCAGTGCGCCAACGTTTTCGAGCAAGACGGCCGAGTTGTTCCGGTGTACAACGACAAGAATCTGTCGTACAGCTTCGAGAAGGCCAAGACCATGGTCGATACTTCGCGGCGGATGCGCTTCCCCATGCTTGGCGGATCGTCGCTTCCGGTGACGTGGCGTCTGCCGGAGATGGAATTGCCGCTGGGCTGCCACATCGAAGGCGCCTTGATGGTGGGCGAGGGCGGCTCGGACGCCATGGATTACCACGCGCTTGAAGCCTTGCAGTGCATGATGGAACGCCGCGGGCATGGGGAAACGGGCGTGAAAGCAGTGCAGATGATCGAGGGCGACGACGTATGGAAGGCCGGCGAGGACGGGCGCTGGTCCAAGGAAATGCTTTCGGACGCGCTCTCGCGCAGCGATACTCCGCTCGGGACCGGGGAGACAGAGAGCCGCCCCGAAGATCTGGTCACCTCCGGCCAGTTGCCCAAGCTTGTAAAGAATCCGGCGGCTTATTTCATCGAGTACCGCGATGGAACGAAGGCCACGCTGCTGATGCTGAATGGAGCGTTGAAGGATTTCAATATCGCGGTGCGCGTAAAGGGCATTCCGGCGGTGCAGTCGACGCAGTTTTTCCTTTCGCCGACTCCGAACGTGACCTACTCGGCGTGCCTGGTACACGGCATCGAGAAAATGTTTGAGACCGGAGTAGCCCCGTATCCGATCGATCGCACTTTGATGGTCAGCGGCATACTGGAGAGCTGCCTGACGTCGAAGGTCCAGAACCATCAACGGTTGGAAACGCCGCATCTGACGGTGGCGTACCGGCCGCCCGCGCAATCCGTTTACTGTCGAGTTTAGGAGAGGCGATTATGACACTGAAGATCAGCCGCAGGAAGTTGTTTCAAAGCGGCGGCGCTATAGCGGGGGCGGCGCTTTTGCCCGCCGGACAGGTCGCCAGCGCGGCGCCTGCCTCCACCGGCCTGCAAGTCGGACCGAATCTTTACGAATCGATCGGCGTCACGCCGGTCGTCAACTGCCGCGGGACATTTACGATTATTAGCGGCTCGCTCACGCTGCCGGAAGTAAAGCGCGCCATGGACGAGGCCTCGCGCCACTATGTCCAGATGGATGAGCTGATGAACGCCGTGGGACAGCGCCTCGCGGAATTGACCAAGGCCGAATGGGGCATCGTCACGGTTGGCTGCGCGGCGGCGCTGACGCACACCACCGTCGCGTGCATCGCCGGAATGAATCCGGAACGCATGCAGCGCGTTCCGAAACTGGCCGGCATGAAGAACGAAGTGATCATCCCGAAGCACTCGCGCAACGTATACGATCACGCCGTACGCATGCCCGGCGTGGACATTATCGAGGTTAACTCGGCAGGCAGGAGTTGGAGTCCTCGATCAATCCGCGTACCGCTCTGGTCATGATCATGTCGTCTCCGCGCGCCGACAGTGGCCCGCTCAGCACGGAAAACATCTGCAAGATCACGCGCGCGCGCAACGTGCCGGTGGTCGTCGATGCCGCGGCGGAGTTCCTGACGATTCCGAATAAGCATTTAGGCCGCGGCGCGAACATGGTGGCGTACAGCGGCGGAAAATGTCTGCGCGGACCGCAAGCCGCCGGATTATTGCTCGGGCAAAAAGACATTTTGCAAGCCGCGTGGTTCAACAGCGCGCCGCACCATGCCTTCGGCCGCTCGCTCAAGGTCGGCAA
Source organism: Bryobacterales bacterium (assembly GCA_963838885.1). Taxonomy (GTDB): domain Bacteria; phylum Acidobacteriota; class Terriglobia; order Bryobacterales; family Bryobacteraceae; genus JAICMB01. Next base: position 45,801 of record CAWITB010000004.1, read on the forward strand.
GGAAGAGATCATGGGCATGCTGGCGGCGGTCGAGATGTGGACCAAACGCGACCACGACGCGGAGTGGAAAGAATGGCAGTCCTGGCTCGATTCGATCGGCGGGCGCGCCACCGCGGTGGCGGGCGTCACGACGGAAATTCACAAGCCCGAGGATCTTTCGAACGACGCGCCCGAGATGCGCATCAAATGGGACGGCGCGAAACTCGGCATTACAGGTAAAGAGGTCGAGACGATTCTTGCCAACGGCCGGCCGCGCATTCTGGTGGCGGGGTCGACGGGCGTGCGCCCCGATAACATGGCCAGTTCCGTCACGATCATGCCCTACATGATGCAGCCCGGCGATTACAAAATCGCGGGAGAGGCATTGTACGCGGTGCTCTCGAAGCCGCCCAAGTTCGAGAATCCGGAGCGTCCCTCCGGCGAACCCGCGCAGATCGCGGGGAACTGGGACGTGACCATCGATTACGCGCTGGGCAGCGCCAAGCACAAGATCACGATCGTTCAGAACGGCAACGAACTCAGCGGATTCCACGAAGGCGAAACCGTGGGCGGCGATCTGCGCGGCGCCATTTACGGCAACCAGCCGCATTTCCGCAGCCGCCATCCTATTCAAGGCACCGCCATCGGGTACGACTTCACGGGCACGGTGGAGGGCAATCGCATGAGCGGCGATATCAGCATGGGCGAATACGGTCCGGCGCGCTGGAGCGCAGTGAAGCGCGGACCCGCAACGATGCGGCGTGGATGACCGCGCGCGCTACTTCGTGAAAATCAGACCGAACTGGTGATCCACAACATCGCCTGAGCTGGAGAGGATAAAGTTGGACGTAATGAGGCCTGTTGCGCCCTCAAACTGGCCTTCTCCGCCTTCCACTTTCCAGATCACGCTGCCGTGCATGTACTTGGAGTCCGTGCTGGGACCGAGGTGGCCCTGGCCGACGGTGGAAAAGCGGAGGACGTGATCGCCCTCGCCGAACGCGATGGAGCCGGATTCCGTGAACGCCTCGGCGGATATAGCGCGCACTTCCGATTCAAAATAGGCCAATCCGCCTTCGGACGGCGCAAACGATCCCTTCAGTCCATCGGGGCCAATCAACGTTTCCATGGTGCAACTGGTGGCGCTCGTTGTGGCCTTCATTACACCGGTCTCCGCTCCTGTCGCGGCAGTCCCTCGAAACTGCAGGTTGTAGACAATCTGTGGCATACGCTTCTACTGGTATGCTTACATGAATGGCAGCCCCTTACAATCCACAACCGAATTCCCCAGGGCAGCAATTCCCGCCGCAGATGCCGCCCTACACGTCCGCTCCACCGCCGCCGGGCATGCCGCCGCGCAAGGGGACGAGCCCGCTCGTCTGGGTGCTGGTTGCGGTCGGCGCGATCGTGCTGCTGATTATTCTGGCGCTGGGCGGGTCCGCTTATTACGTGATGCACAAGATGAGACAGGCGGGCGTGAGCAAGGACCTGATGCAGCGCAATCCAGCTCTGGCGACCGCGCGGCTCATGGCGGCGTTGAATCCGGGCATTGAGGTGCTGGGAGCGGACGAAAACCGCCAAATCCTCACCGTGCGGGATAAGCGCAGCGGCAAAGTGTATTCCGTCAATTTCGAAGATGCCAAAAAGGGCAAGTTCGTATTCTCCGAGGACGGCAAGAACGTTGTCGTGACGGCGAGCGGCCAGGGGCCGAACGGCAGCATCGATATCAAGTCGTCGGACGGAGGCTCGGTCAAGTTCGGGGGTGGTACAGCGGCGGATATTCCCTCGTGGGTGCCGCAATATCCCGGCTCCAAACCCGAGAATTCGTACAGCGCCACGCAACAGAACGAATCGGGCGGCATGTTCCACTTCAACATCAAGGACAGCGTGGATTCCGTTATGAAGTTCTATGAGGAACAGATAAGGGCGTCGGGGCTCCGCGTTACGAATTCGACCACCAGCCACGGGACGGCCGGAGTCGCGGGCGTAATCGGCGCGGAGGGGGACGGTGGCAAGCAAATGTCGGTGATGGTGGCCGAGGACAAGGGTGAGAGCGGCGTTACGGTGACGTACTCGACCAAGAAGTAGCGCGGCGCCTCGCCTGTTCAGGAAAAGCGAGTCTTTCGCCAGAGCCGATCACGAGCGCGAACAAGGTTAGGCGATTTGCGAAGGAAGCTTTTTCTGCCTGTAAAGATCCTCGTCGGCGCGGGCGAACAAATGCTCGGCGTCATCGCCTTCGCAATACTCGGCTACACCCATCGAAGCGCTCACCTGTAGATGAAACTCCCTGCCGATGAGGACGACGGGGTAGCGTCCGTTCAGTTCCGAACGAAACTGGGGGGAACGTTTCAATACGGCGCTCATGGGGCAGTCCATTAACACCAGAAATTCGTCTCCACCCCATCGGCAGACCACATCGGTAGGGCGAACCAGCTTAGATAAACGCCTCGCGAAAATCCTGAGAACCTGATCGCCGGCGCTATGTCCGTTCTGGTCATTGATCGCTTTGAATCGATCCAGATCGAGGACCATCAGACAGAATGGCAGCTTGGCTTCAACTTTGGCGGCCAAACGCGCTTCGCCCTCGCGGCGGTTGAGCAGCCCCGTCAATTCGTCGCTCGAAGCAAGCGCTTCGGCGCGTTCCAGCCGCTGCTGAAAATGATTCAGTTGATTCTGCAGGTGCGCCACTGAACTCTGGTTTTCTTTCCACATAGTCTCGGCCGCCACGCGCAAGTCATATACCTGCTTGGTCAAAGCGCGTCGAATGTCGCCTAGGTCCTGCCCCCGCGAGACGAGCTGTACCTGCTGCGTGAACCCCTTCAGGCGCGAGTCGTAATTTTCGCTCTGTGAGCCGAGTGTCTCGGCGGCGCTGGCCAAGATCGATAGAATCTCGCGCAAATCCGATTCTTTCGCTTTATAATGCGCCAATGTCGCATCCCGGTACGTTCGCAAAAGGTCGTCCAGGGTGGACTGGCTCGAAGCGACGCTTTGAGCGTTGGGATCGGCGATCAGGTCCCTATGTAACGATCGAAGGCCGAGTTGGAGCGCTCTGGTGGCGTCGCTTTCGATTTCGATGGCGTGTTGTTCAATGCTCAGGATCGCGTGCAGGTAAGAGCTAAGGGGAACGTCTGAGCCTTGATCCCTCCCTCTCTGTGATCGTGTTAAGTCGTAAATAGGTTTCGATCCCGTTACGCCCATACCAGGTTTATCGGGCTAATCGGCGAAGGGCTTTAGCGGCGCCGGCGTGTGGCGCAGAGATGGCCCGGGTCTCGACCCCACTCCCAAACTGCCCGCCAGGAGGTCCCGCCTCCGAAAAGGAGCTGCTATCCTGACGTGGCCCATGACTGCGCTGTTCGAAGACCCCACGTTTCTCGACGTCAACGGAGTGCGCCTCGCGGTTTTCGAGCGCCCCGGCTGCGATCCTCCCATTCTTTTCCTGCACGCCACCGGATTTCACGCCCGCTGCTGGCGCCGCATCGTGGCGCTTGTTCCCGGGCGCCGTGCGATTGCGATCGACATGCGCGGCCATGGCCTCAGCTCCAAACCGGACCCGCCCTACGAATGGCCCTCTTTCGGCCACGACGTCGCGGCCGTGGCACGCCATCTCGATCTTCGCGGCGCCTGTGGCGTGGGTCATTCGATGGGCGGACATTCACTCGCGCTGGCCGCTACGCTTGCGCCCGAATCCTTCGCCAGGCTGATCCTGATCGATCCCGTTATTCTGCCGCCCGAAGCCTACGCCGCGAATCCCCGTCCGCCGCATTACGCGCGCAAGCGCCGTAACCGCTGGTCGTCGGCCGCCGAGATGTTCGACCGCTTCAAAGACCGGCCGCCATTTCAGGACTGGGACCCCGCCATCCTGCGCGATTACTGCGACTACGGCTTGGTCGCGGCGCCCGATGGAGACGGCTGGGTTCTAGCCTGCCCGCCCGTCATCGAGGGCTCCATTTACGAAGCGAGCGGGTTGCTCAGCGCCAATCTTTATGGCCGCCTCGAACGCATCGATGCCCACGTGACCGTTGTCCGCTCGGCCCGCTCCGCAGGTCCGGAGCCGGCCCTCGACATGGCCGCCTCGCCCACCGCCCCGGACCTTGCAGCGCGCTTTCGCCACGGCCGCGACGTCGCCACGCCCTATTCGCACTTTATTCCGATGGAAGCCCCGGCTTTCGTGGCGAACCTCGCGGCGGTTTGTTAGCTCGCGCGCAGCTTCCGCGCGACCAGCTCCGCGATCGTCAGAGCAATCGCCAAGGCCAGCAATCCCGGCCACAGCCGCAGGGTCGAGGGTATGGCCCGATCGCCCGGATCGAACACCTGCTGGGGCGTTGGATTAAAGCGCCCGCCCGTGTACGACGCCACCTGCCGCAGTAGAAATTCGTTTGACCCGAAATCGCTCAACTCCTGCTCCTGCCGGTACAAACCAACTTCGGGGAAGGCCCGTGTTTCGTTCAAAGGACGCACCCGAAAAAGCCCTTGCCGCTGTCCGATCGGAACCCGGACGCGATAGACGCCACCGGCCAACTTCGTTACGGGCGCCGGTTTCTGAAATCCCGCCGGACCGAGCACATAAATGCTCGGCGGCTTCACCGGATCCTCTACGTCCCGCCCCAGCCGGTAGTTCACGATCAGGTCGCCGCTGGCGCTGTCGTACTCCGCCTTCGCCTCCGCCGCCTGCGAATGCGGCAGCAAATCGCGAAAGATGTTGGTCCACAATTTGTCGTAGCCCGGCCACGACACCCAGTCCGCCGCCCAGCGCGCCTTGGCATCCGACGCAAAAACAGCCGAGCGGCCCAAGCCGTATTGCCAGCGCACCAGCAGGGGATCCTTCTGGTCGATTTTCAAAATGGTATCGGAGGTCGGCTTCGCAATGAAGCGCACGTATCCCTTCAATGCCGGCGCCTCTTCAATCCCTACTCCCTCGAGAATTTCCGTCCGCTTCTCGACCACGGCTTTAAGCGATTTCTCCACCGCCGTCGTGCCGGTATGCTCCTTCACGTCGCGCAGCAAGATCTGTTCCAGTCCCGACGGGTCGTTCAGGAAATACGACTTCCCCCCCGCCACCGTCGCGATCTTCTCAAGATAAGCTCGATTCACGTCTTGTCCCAAGCCAACGGTTGAAATCGTCACATGCTGCTGCTCGGCATCCTTTGAAAGCTCCAGACTGTCGCCTTCTTCGGAAATACCGTCGGTCAACAAAACGATGTGCTTAAACGTAGCCTTGGCAGGCAGCACCTTGTGATAAGCCTCGCTCAGCGCCGGCGCGATCTGCGTGCCGCCATCGGGCGTAATCCCCGAAATCAGGCGCTTGATCAGCGATTTGTCTTCGGCGCGGCGCAGCGGAACGGCCCATTGAAACGAATTGTCGAAGATCAGTACGCCCACCGTGTCGATGGGCCGCAGGTTGTCCACGACGCCGAGCGCGGCCATCCGGGCCAGCTCGATTTTCTTGCCCTCCATCGACGACGATTTATCGATGATCAACACCACGGCGGTTCCTTCGGGCGATCGTGGCGGAGCGATTTTCGCGGGCAGGACGCGATCCACCGCGTCCTCCGTTTTCTTCGCCTCGTTATAAACGTTGTGCTCGCCGCCAATTACGAGCACTCCCCCGCCGCCCTTCGCGAAGGTCTCTACCTCATCCTTGCGCGCCGCAGGAAGCGAGTCCAGGTCCCAATTATTGAACACTACAATCTGGTAATCGCCGAGCTTGCCATGATTCGGATCGTTGGTGCGATCGACCTCGAATTGAGCGGCCTTCAGGGCATCCATAAGATGCCCCTCAGAACCAGCCGGGTCTTGCGAAAGGTACAGCACCCGCGGACGCCGCAGCGTTACCGCCTGCGCCACCGCCGCCTCGTCGTTCAGCTCCGGCGCTTTGATCGCCAGCTTTATATTCAGCGCGCCCGGCGTGCTCAAGCTGGCGCTAACGCGCAGTTCGTTCGATCCCTCGTCGAGCGTCACCGGCGTCGATCCCAATGCCTTGCCTTCCGCGTCGATCTCGACGGTCCCGTGCGTGCGCCGCGGCGACACCACTGTAAGATTAATCGGGAAATGCTCGCCTGTGAATGCCAGCATCGGGACGCTAACCGATTCCACGCGCAGGCTCGGCTGCGGCCGGCCCTCTAAGGCCACGGCGTCCACCGGCACGCCGAGATTGCGCGACTGCCAAACCGCGCGAGTGATGCTGCCGGTGTTTTCCTTGCCGTCCGAAACCAGTACGATGCGCGGAACCATGCCCGGCGGCAAAGACGCCAGAGCTCCCCGAACGGCCGCCTCGAGGTCCGTCGCGCCCGCCTCCTCGCCCGCTGCCCGCACCAGCCTCGCACCAGCTTGGACCGCGCCGCCCAATGAGTTGGGTTCGCGCGCGAACGGAATCACGCGCACCCAGTTGCGTCCCCGCTGTTTCTCGAGCGCGCGCACTACTTGCCCGGCGCGCGCCAGATCGTCATTTGAGACGCTCGCGGAGGTGTCCACCAGAACGGCGACCGCCATCTTGTTCTCCGAGGTGGTAAGCACCGGCTCCGCGATGGCAAGTAAAATCGCGGCGAACGAGAGCGCCTTCAACGCCAGCGACAGTTTCCGCGCCGTTCGCCGCCACTCCCACAGCATCCATACAAGCGGCACGATCGCGGGGATCAGAACCAGCGGCCGTTCGAACGTCATGACGACGCTCCGCCGCCGCGAGAGGGCGGGACGCCCCGCCGGCCAAATACTATCGTCGGATCGAGCTTCACGACGCCCGCCTCCACCGCGCCCGCGTGCCCTTTCGAATCGCGACAGGCGCAAGCGCCAGGCGCATTCTCCGCCGTCCAAACAGCATCCAATCCGCGAACAGTCCCACGCCCCCCAACAACGCCAGCCATTGCCATAGGTCTCGCGCCGGCGCTTCAGAGGCGAATCGGGCCGGTATTCCGTGCCGCGCGCTCGCCGGCTTCCACACCGTATCGCCGGCTTCGGGCAGCGTCAGAGAATAGACCAACTCGCGTTCCCCGCCGATCACGCGCACGATTCCCGGCGACTCCGTAAAGAAGCGCAGCTTCCGCCCATTCACGGTGAACGGAACGTTGCGCCCGTTTTCGCTCACCACGCGGATCGACGCCGGGGCCGGCTCGGACTCCAGATCCACATTCACCAGTCCGGCCGCGGCCGCCGTCAGCTCCGTCTGCCGGAACGTATCCGGAGCCATCCAGCGCAGAATATTGGCGAACAGCAATGGCGTCGCCAGCTCGTATTTCAGCTCCGAATTCATGGGGTGGAACCCCAGCGCAACCGTTTTCGTTCTGCCCTCGCGCGCCGCAATCACGGGACCGCTGTCGCTCTCCGCCACCGCGATATCTCCGCTCTCCAGCCGGAACACCTCGGCCCTATCGATCTCCATATCCTTGGCGCGCAATCCCGCGCCCAGCGGATGGTCTGAGCGCCAGCCCGTCAGCTTCAACTTGTCTACCGTCGCGCGCACCGCGATCGGCGACGATTTCGCAGGCGGCTCGATCCAGATGGCGCCCGTCGCGGGCGGCTCCGGCGGAGCGAAACGGTCCAGCACCACGATCCCCGCGCCGCCCGGCCTATAGCGCGCCGGCGGCAGGAACGTGGCTTGGGCGCTCGGAATAGCGGTGAACACCGGCCGCAAAAGTTCCGGCCGATCGGAATAAACCGTCACCGCGATCGCTTGCCGCGCCGGCAATTCCAGCACCGCCCTGTCGTCCTCCGGGAACGCATCGCGTGTCAGCAGGCGGGCTTCAAGCCAGCCCCCCGCTTTGGTCTTGAATTGAAACGCCGCCGTATCCTCGCCGCCGGGCTTTAGCGTCAGCCGCTTGCTTCCAACCGGCGCGCCTCCAAACGCAACCACCAGCGGCACGGTCTTAAGAGCGTTGCCGTAATTCTTGGCGGCGATGAAAATGTCCCATGCATCCGCGTCCGTCAGCGAGCGGCGCACGCCCACCTTGCGCAAACCCACGTTCGCGATCGCGCCCGTTACGGGAATCACACGCAGATTGCCGGGCGCCTGCAGCGGCGCGGGAACATCGTCCGGCACGCGCCCCGCTCCTACGAACACAATCTCGCCCGCGCGCCTTGCGCGCAAAGCCTGCGCCTGCCGCGCAAACTCGATCGCCTGCTCGATATTCAACGCCGAGGCGCCCGGCTGTGTTTCATCGATCGCGCGCGCGATCTTGACGCGGTCGGCCTCAAATAGTGTGGCCGGCAGAGGCAATTCGCCCGCCCGCACCACCATCACGCGATCGCTCCGCGGGAGCGCCCTGACGTACGCTCGCGCCCGCGCTCTGGCCTCTTCGATCAGGCGATGGCCGCCGCCGTTTCGCGCCGCCATCCAAGCCGAGGAATCGAGCAGCAGAACGTGATCGCGCGAGGCGCGATCGGGCGATCCAAGGCGCACTTGCGCGATCGCCAGCAACAACAACGCCACGCTCAGCAACTGCAAAGCCAGCGACCAGGGTTGCCGTATTTTGCGCCGATGCCGCATTTCCGGCGTCCTGTCCGTGGCGCCGAAAAAGCGCAGCGTCGGCACGCGTACGCGCTGCCGTTGCCGATCGAGCAGGTATAGCGTTACGATCGCGCCGGAAAGCCCGCCCAGCAGCGCCAGGAACTCGGGCAGCGTCAGGTTGAGAAAAAACATGGGGATCTTAAAACTTGTCCCGTTCTACTGAATCGCTCCGGACCGCACCAGCGGCCCGAATACCGCTTCTTCTATGGGCGTCGCAGTGGAGAAGCCGACGTAGCGGCCGGAGTTGCGCAAACCCACGCGTTGAATCCTCTGCGCGTATTCGTCGAATGCCGCGGTGTAGTTTTCGCGCGCGGCTTCGTCGAAAGCGAGCTCCAAGGCGGCGCCCGTTTCCGCATCGGTGAGCTCCAGTTGACCGTCCCACGGCGGCACGCGATCCTCCTCCGCCCAGACGTGCACAAGAATCAGTTCGTTGCCGAAATCGGCCAGATACTGCAACGGCTTCTCGCAGTCCGCATCGTCGAGAAAATCCGAAATAACGATCAGCAGCCCGCTGCGCGGATACTTCGAAACGAACTGCCGCGCGGCCTGGAAATAATCGGTTCTCCCTCCCGGCGTGAGGCCGCTCAAATAGTTGGCTGTCGCGACGAAGCGGTGCCGTCCGCCCGCGCACAAAAACGAGTCCTTCAGATCGTCGCCGAACGGCTGGATCGCGATGGTGTCCAGCCGCACCAGCCCCACATAGCACATCGCCGCGGCCAGTTTGCGCGCGTAGTCGAATTTGTTCACCGCGCCCGTGTCCATGGAGCTGCTTACGTCCAGCAGCAGGCGCACCGGGATGCGCGGCTCGATCTGAAACATTTTCAGAAACAGCTTCTCCAGCCGCAGATAGGCGCGCCAATTGACGGCCCGCAGATCGTCGCCGTGGTGAAAATGGCGATGCTCCAGAAATTCCTGTCCGGGACCCGAAAATCGCGACACGTTATGCCCACCCACGAGTCCGGGAAAAGACTTCTGCCACTGTATCGCCAGCCGCTCCAATTTATGAAGGAACTCGCTTTCGACAATGGGTTGCCGCTGCATTGTACACCGCTGTCTAATGCGCCGCGGCGGCCGCGGAAACGCTCGTGATGATCCTCGACAGCACCGTTTCGGGCGTCTGTCCGTCGGCGTGCGCATCGAAATTCAGAATAATGCGATGGCGAAGCACCGCCGGCGCCATGGTCCGCAGGTCCTCCCCGCTCAGATTCAGCCGTCCGCGCATCAGCGCGAATACTCTCCCGCATTCGATGAGCGCTTGCGCCCCGCGCGGCGAGCTCCCATAGCGGATATAGCGGTTCGCGAGCTCGTGGGCGTAGTCCGTGCCAGGCTGCGTCGCCATTACGAGGTCGATCGCGAAATCCTGCACGTGCGGCGCGATCAGCACATCTTTCGCGACCGACCGCAGTTCCATGATCTCGGACCGATCCACCATCGGCGACACGGGCTGGTCTTCACGCTGCACGGTGCGATCGACGATGCGGCCGAGATCCTCGCGCGAAGGATAATTCACCAGAATCTTCATCAGAAAACGGTCGAGCTGCGCTTCCGGAAGCGGATACGTGCCTTCCATCTCGATGGGGTTCTGCGTCGCCATGACGAGAAACGGCGCCTCCAGCTCGTGCGTGGTCGTCCCGCTCGTCACGGTGCGCTCCTGCATGGCCTCGAGCAGCGCCGATTGCGTCTTCGGCGTGGCGCGATTGATCTCGTCCGCCAGGACCAGGTTCGCGAAAATCGGGCCCGGCTGAAAGCGCAGCGACTTGGCCCCGAGCTGATCGGCCTCAATCATCATGCTGCCGACAATGTCCGCGGGCATGAGGTCGGGCGTGAACTGGATGCGTGAATATTTCAGATGCAGCACGCGCGCCAGCGTTCGCAGCAGCGTCGTCTTGCCCAGCCCCGGTACGCCTTCGAGCAGAACATGCCCACCGGCGATCAGGCAGATCAGTACGCCATCGACGACATCCTGCTGCCCCACGATGATTTTGGCGATCTCATTGCGAACCTCGCCGAGTTTCGAGGTCGCAAGCTGAAGGGCCGAGCCGCTGGACACTTCTCCATTTTAGTTGATGCAACTTGCTTTAGCGCGATACGCTTTAGCGCGATACGCTTTAGCGCGATACTGTAGATAGACGCGCGTCCGATTCGTCGGCCTGCCCGTCCTAAAGGAAGGCCGCATGAACTACGACACGCCCTATCGTCTCAATTTCGAATCCGCAGCCGGCGTCGAGGTACGCGCCGCTTTTATCCGCCGCACCTATGCGCACCTTGCGGGCGCGATTCTCGCATTCGTTCTTCTCGAAGCTCTGCTGTTCCAGACCAGCCTGCCGGAGGCCTTCGTTGGAGTGCTCGGGACGAGCCGCTATTCCTGGCTGATCGTCCTGCTCGCCTTCATGGGCGTGTCCCACTTCGCAAATAAATGGGCGCTCTCGAATACCTCGCTCGAGATGCAATACGCCGGCCTGAGCATCTACGTCGTGGCCGAAGCCATTATCTTCGTCCCGCTGCTCTACCTCGCTCAGAGGCTCGCCGGCGGTCGAAGTCATACTCTCAGCCGGTCTCATTACGCTGCTCCTCTTTGCGGGCCTTACTTATACCGTATTCACGACGCGCAAGGACTTCACGTTCCTCGGCGGCTTTTTGAAGATCTCGTTTTTCGTCGCACTTGGGATCATCGCCGCAAGCATCCTTTTCGGATTCAACTTGGGCTTGATCTTCTCGGCTTTTATGGTGATCGTGGCCGCGGCCTCGATCCTCTACAACACCTCAAACCTACTGAACATTTACAATCCCAACCAGTACGTGGCGGCTGCGCTATCGCTGTTCGCCTCCGTCGCGCTGCTGTTCTGGTACATTCTGCGGATTTTAATGGGTTCCTCGCGGCGCGGCTAGCCAGCCGGTCCTTCGCCCTCATCGGATTCCCGCTGGCGTGGCGAGAGCGCCAGCGCGCTTGGGCGCGCGAGAGTCGGCGTCGACAGTGGGGGCTTCGTGGGCTGGCGATTGCCTACGAGTTCGCTTGCTTTTCCGCCAGGGGACCAACAACCGGCACAACGAAGCGTTGATTGTTATAGGCCTTGTACATGAGAAACAGCCAGCAGGCCAACAGGGCGAGCCTGAAGAGCAGATAGAACATGCTGTAAATGGGCCAGAAGCCATAACCGTAAAAGGAGTTGAACATGACCGTCCCGAAGATGATGCTGAGGATGGTGGCGGCGCCGAAAAAGAAGATCGACTGCCAGGCGTGGAAGCGGACGGTGCGGTTCTGGTTGTACGGGGCCAGAACGAGGAAGACGATGCCCGTGATCCAGCCGAGCGCGTAACAGAGCGCGGACGCGACATTCTCGGTCAGGCCCGGCGCGGAAACCGGCGCGGGTGGCGGAACGTACGACGCCTGCGGGTTATACCCCGGTCCCGGGTTGTAGCCCGGAGGCGGCGGCGGGGCGTTGTAAGGGGGCTGGGGCGCAGGGGCGGCGCCATACGCGGCTCCGGCTGCTGCGGCCGGAGGGGGATTTCCCGGTGCGGCGACCGTGGCCCCGCACTTAGCGCAGAAACGGCCCTCGACACTGGAGCCGCAGTTAGGGCAAAAAGCCATTTTCTAAAAAACCTCCGTCAAAGTACTCTACCGGAAATGTAGTGACGCAAGCAAGTCCTACGTTACACTTCCGGGTACTAGCCTAGCGGCGCACGTCCGCGAGTGACACTGCAGGCAAGTATGGCGCGGCCGGCGTGGATTTCCACCAGTTGCCCGTGGCGCGGCGCTCCGCCCAGGTGGTGAATTCATAGGGGGCGATTACGGCGCGGACATATTTTGGAGGCGCATTAGGGAAGGGGTTTTTTTCGAGCAGGCGTAAAACGGTGGGGGAACCTTGCAAGAGCCGGACCACGAAGTTCGCGAACCAGGGGCTGCTTTGGTATGGCCCGAGAGCGGCAAACCACATCTGCCAATCGAGGCGCGGCTGATAAGGCGCGACCCAGGGCGGGCGCCGCGCGAGGGGTCCGGCTTTGTATTTGAATTCGTATGTGAGCCAGTTGACGCCATCGTTCGAGCCCTGCACCGCGATCTCGGGCCGGGTGGTAGTCATGACGGCAAAGAGCCCGTAGCTATTGACGATGCCGAAGCGCGAGGTGAACTGTAGCAGCGCGGCTTCGGGCGCGGGCAGGGAGCGGCCGAAAACCGTGAGCAATTGCAAAAGACCCAGCACGATTACGAGGACGGTCACGACGCGCGTCAAGGGACGCCAGAGGGGGCGCGGGTGACGAACCGTAGTGACGCGGGGAAAGGTGAAATCGTCAAATAGGAACAGGCACAGCGCAATCGTGAGCCAGTTAAAGAAGGCATAGTTTCCGGTCGTAAGAATGAGGATCTGGAAAAGGATCAGGAGAACGGCGCCGGCGTGGCGAATGCGCCTTGGCATGAAAACGCAAAAGGGTACGAGCAGCTCGATGAAAAAGACGCCGGCGGTCGAGTATGTTTGAAACCAGGCGGGAAGCTGCTGCATGTACCAGGCGAGCGGCGTGGGGATGGGTTGGGTGAAGTACTGGAAATCCATGGCCCGCAGACTGCGCCAATTGGGATCGCCGCTGAGCAGTTTCACGACGCCGGATGAAAACATGAGGCGGAACAGGAGCAGCCGGTAGAGCCACACGACGAGTGTGGACGATCCCAGGAAAATGGCCAAAAATCCGGCCTCGAGCAGCAGCATGTCCCACTGAAACGAGAGAAAATCCTGCCCTACTGAACAGAGCGAAAGATAGAGCAGGAAGAGCGCCACGAGACAGGTCCGTTGAAAGAAGCCGAGCAGCAGCACGACGGCGAGCGCGGCTCCGGCGATGCACGACCAGGTCAAGGCGGGGTCGCTGTGCCAGATCCAGAAAAGGCTCGGCAGCAGACGCCAGGCCCGTGCCGGTCCCACGGATTGGGAGACGGCCTCGAGGAAATCGGCGGCGGGGAGAATGCCGCGCGAGCCGATGAGACCCCGGATCTGCACGCCGAAGGAGAGGAAGGCGGCGAGATAAATGAGCGCGAGCGCGCGCAGGAATAGCCACTCGATCTTTTGGTATGTCAGGGGCCGGACGCGCTTGCCCCACAGGACCACAGTGATCCAGTAAAACGCGCTGCGATGGGCCGCAATGACGCGATAGGCCAGTTCGGACGCGGGAGCGAAGCCAGGCAGAGTTTCATAGAGGCGGAGCGGCCAGGATCTTCCCGGCGCATAGGCAAGGAGCTGAAAGACGGCGTGGGCCCCAGCGAGGATCTCGCCGTGCGGCATGACGAGTTGCACGGATTTTGCGAAGGACTCCGGCGGGATTTGCTGGAACCGGGCTGCCGCCTCTTGAGAGGGCGCGTAATCGACGCTTGTGCCGGTCAGCTCATTTAAATAGTCGATCCAGATGCGGCAGAATCCACAGTGGCCGTCGAAGATCAGCAGAGGGCGTTCCAGTGCGATGTTCTCGGCCATGTTCCAGACGATAACATCAGATACAGTCCAGGGCTGGCCCAAGAGCCGGAATTGAGGTACCCTCTTCATATTCGCTTCCATTTTTCATAGAGCGTCTACGCCCATATGGAAGTGATAGAATTGTAGGGACTACCGGCTGCAACCCGGCGTTGCGGCCCGCGTCTATTGATAGGAGTTGCAGCGAAGCAAGGGAAGCAAATGGCAGATCAACACATGATGATGCCCCAGGACCCGGATGTGCATCTGGCCAGACTGCTGGCGCCGCAGGATGTCGAAACCCCGTGGTACCGGTCGATTTTTCAGAACATAAAAGAAGCCATTCACCCGCCCAAGCTGCCGCCCCTCGAGCTCACTTCCAAACCTGTAGAAGTAAAAGATATCTGGGGGTTTTACGGCGGCCAGGAGAAGCGCGCCGGCCTGACCTCGATGCTGATCCACGGCGGCGTCATCGCGCTGCTGTTTATCATCGGAACGAACAAGCAGGTGCAGCAGGTTGTCAGAGAGCAAATAACGCTGATCGCGCCCGACCTCGCTCCCTACAAGCCGACGCCTCCTAAGAAGACCGAGATGGGCGGCGGCGGTGGCGGCGGCGACCGCTCGCCTACGCCGGTCACCAAGGGCAAGCTTCCCAAGTTGGCGGACCATCAGTTCGTGCCGCCTATGATCAGCAAGGTGGAAAATCCGAAGCTTCCGATGGATCCCACGCTGATCATCCAGCCGGACGCTCCGGTCCCGAACGTGAATATGACGCAGCTTGGCGATCCTCTCTCGGGCAAGCTCGGCGCATCGAACGGCACCGGCGCGGGAGGTGGCATGGGCAGCGGAGCCGGCGGTGGCATTGGACCCGGTTCGGGCGCCGGATATGGTCCGGGCCACGGCGGCAACTTTGGCGGCGGAGCGTACAAGATCGGCGGCGGCGTCTCCTCCCCGATTCCGATCTACAAGCCGGAGCCCGAGTATTCGGAAGAGGCCCGCAAGGCGAAGTTCCAGGGTACGGTGGTTCTGTTCATCGTCGTTGATGAAAAGGGCAATCCGCGCGACTTGAAAGTGATCCGCCCGCTGGGCCTCGGTCTCGACCAGAAGGCGATCGAAGCCGTGCAGAAGTGGAAATTCCGTCCCGGCATGAAGGACGGACATCCCGTGCCGGTGCAGGCCACCATCGAAGTCAATTTCCGCTTGCTGTAATCGCCTCATTGCCGTAACGAAACGTTACAGGCACGGCTCCTGTCCCACGGACGGGGTTGCAAGACGTGCCACAGGCTCGAACTAAAGATGCGGACAAAGTTGTGTCGTCGATTTGCCCTTATTGCGGCGTCGGCTGCGGACAACTAGTCTACGTAAAAGACGAAAAGATCATCGACATCGAAGGCGATCCGCGCTCGCCCATTTCGAACGGTTGTCTTTGTCCCAAGGGCGCGGCCACGTTTCAGCTCGTCGCCGGATCGCAGCGCGTCCACCACGTTCTCTATCGCCGTCCACACGGCACGGAATGGGAGCGAATCCCACTCGAGCAGGCCATGGACATGGTCGCCGAACGCGTCAAGAAAACGCGCGACGAACATTGGGAACAGACCACCAAGGTCCAGGACAAAGAAGTGGAGACCCGCCGCACGATGGCGATCGCGCATCTCGGCGGCGCCACGCTCGACAACGAAGAAAACTATCTTATTAAGAAGCTTTTCAATTCGTTGGGCATCGTCCAGATCGAAAATCAGGCCCGTATATGACACTCCGCCACGGTCCCCAGTTTGGGGACCTCGTTCGGTAGAGGCGGCGCGACGACGTTTCAGCAGGACCTGCAGAATTCCGACTGCATCGTCATCCAGGGATCGAACATGGCGGAGTGCCACCCCGTCGGCTTCCGCTGGGTGATGAAGGCCAAAGAGCGGGGCGCGACGATCATCCACGTGGACCCGCGCTTCACGCGCACCAGCGCCGTGGCCGATGTGCACGTCCCTATTCGCGCCGGCAGCGATATCGCATTTCTTGGCGGTATCATCCATTACATCCTTGAAAACGATCGCTATTTCAAGGAGTACGTGGTCAACTATACGAACGCGCCCGCGATTATAAACGATAAATTCGAGGACACCGAGGAGAACGACGGGCTTTTCGGCGGTTGGGACAGCGAGAAGGGGCAGTATGACGCCAAAGATTGGATGTATGAAGGCGTGGAGCCTGAAGCCGCCGCCGGGGCGCGGGAAGCTTCGTCGGGCGAGGGCAAAGAACAGAAACATCCCATCCAGGCCGAGCACACCGACCCGACGCTGCAACATCCGCGTTGCGTTTTTCAGATCCTGAAGCGGCATTTTTCGCGCTACACGCCGGAGATGGTCGAGAAAACGGCCGGGGTTCCGCGCGAGTTGCTGACGAAGGTAGCCGAGGCGCTGTGCCGCAATTCCGGCCGCGAGCGGACGTCCGCTTTCTGCTACGCCGTGGGCTGGACGCAGCACACCGTCGGCGTGCAGTACATCCGCACCGCCGCGATCATTCAAGCTTCTGCTCGGCAACATGGGCCGGCCGGGCGGCGGCATTATGGCGCTGCGCGGGCACGCCTCGATCCAGGGATCGACCGACATTCCGACGCTCTACAATCTATTGCCCGGCTATCTTCCGATGCCGCGCGCGCAGCACGACCACGATTTCGAAACCTACAACAATTTGAATGAGTCCCCATCGGGCTGGTGGGGCGAGTTCCGGAAATATTCGGTCTCGTTTCTTAAAGCCTGGTACGGCGATGCCGCGAAACCCGAGAACGATTATTGCTTCAAATATCTGCCCGCAATGACCGGCGACCATTCTCACATGAACACCGTGGCCGACATGGCCGACGGCGTTGTAAAAGGCTATTTCGTGATGGGCGAAAATCCCGTCGTGGGTACCGTTAACGGTCCCTTACAGCGTGAAGGACTGCGGCAGCTCGAATGGCTGGTGGTGCGGGACTTCCAGCTCATCGAAACAGCGGAATTCTGGCGCGTCGCTCCCGAGATCGATCGCGGCGAGGTTCATCCCGAAGACATCGGCACGGAGGTTTTCTTTTTTCCGGCGGCGGCGCATACGGAAAAGGACGGCAGCTTCACCAATACGCAGCGCCTGCTGCAATGGCATCACAAAGCGATCGATCCACCCGGCGATTGCCGCAGCGATCTCGATTTTGTTTTCAAACTCGGGCGGCGTCTGAAGAAGCTCTACGCCGGTTCCACGGCCGCGAAGGATCGCCCCATTCACGATATGACCTGGGATTATCCGACGGTCAGGGCGACTCGCCGAGCCGGATGCCGAAGCCGTCCTCAAGGAGATCAACGGCTACACCGTCGCCGATCGCAAACTCGTCAGCGGCTTCACCGATCTCAAGGACGACGGCTCGACCGCGTGCGGCTGCTGGATCTACTCCGGCTGCTATAAGGACGGCGTCAACCAGACGGCGCGACGCAAGCCGCATTGGGAACAGACCTGGGTCGCCCCCGAATGGGCCTGGTCGTGGCCGCATAACCGCCGCCAGCTTTACAACCGCGCCTCGGCCGATCCCGAAGGCAAACCGTGGTCCGAGCGCAAGAAATATATCTGGTGGGATGAAGGAGAGCGGAAATGGACCGGCTTCGACGAACCCGATTTCGTTCACAAGCCGCCCTCTTATCGTCCGTCGAAAGACGCGCGCGGGAAAGAAACCATCTCCGGCGTCGATCCGTTCATCATGCAGGCCGACGGCAAGGGATGGATCTTCGTGGCCAGCGGACTCCAGGACGGCCCGCTGCCCACGCACTACGAGCCGCAGGAATCCATAATCGCGAATCCCATTTACAAGCAGCAGTGCAATCCCAGCCGCATGGAGTGGATGCGAAAGAAGGACAACCCCTATCACCAACCTTATGGCGATCCGAGGTTTCCATACCTGCTCACGACGTATCGGCTTACGGAGCATCATACGGCGGGCGGCATGTCGCGCTGGCTCTCCTGGCTCGCCGAGTTGCAGCCCGAATTATTCTGCGAGGTATCGCCGGAGCTGGCGGCCGAGATCGGGTTGAAGAACGGCGGTTGGGCCACGATTCGCACCGCGCGCGCCGAAATCGAAGCTCGCGTCTTAGTCACGCAGCGGATCAGGCCGATCCGCCTGAACGGTCATATCCTCCATCAGGTCGGCTTGCCATACCATTGGTCGAGCAAGGGCCTGGTAACGGGCGATGCCGCGAACGAACTGTTTCCGTTCGTGGCCGATCCCAATGTCGCCATCATGGAGACGAAGGCCATTTCCGCCATGATTGAGCGCGGCCGGCGCAGCCGCGAGCGCCGCTACATCACCAGCGGTCCTCTCGTTCCGGAGTTGCCAGGCAAGGAAGAAGACCGCGATGTTCCCAGAGCGCGGCACAAACCCGAAACCGCTCACGGCCACAAGACCGAACAGACCAAGGAGGGCCACATCTAAATGGAAGCCGCGCTATCCGCCTCCGAGGCGCAGGGACTGGAGCGCCGCGCCGCGCGCGACGACACTCAGAATCGATCGCCGCGCAAGGGCTTTTTCACCGACACCACAATCTGCATCGGATGCAAAGCCTGCGAAGTCGCGTGCAAGCAATGGAACCAGTTGCCGGAAGACGGGCTGAATTTTACGGGCATGTCTTACGACAACACCGTCGCGCTGGGCGCATCCACGTGGCGGCACGTCGCGTTTATCGAGCGCCCGATCGCCCTTTCGACGCAGGACGCCGGCGGTTTCTCGTGGCTTTTTTCTTCCGATGTCTGCAAGCATTGCGCTCGCGCCGGCTGCCTTGAAAGCTGTCCCACCGGGGCCATCATGCGGACCGAGTACGACAGCGTCTACGTGCAACCCGACGTCTGCAATGGCTGCGGCTACTGCGTCGTCAACTGCCCCTTCGGCGTGATCGACCGGCGCGAAGACGATGGCCGCGCCTGGAAATGCACGCTGTGCTACGACCGGCTGAAGGAAGACATGGAGCCCGCCTGCGCCAAAGCGTGTCCGACGGATTCGATCAAATTCGGCGATCTCGAAGAACTGCGCCAGATCGCCCGAAAGCGCGTCGGTGTGTTGCATGAGCAGGGCATGAGCGAGGCCTACCTTTATGGCGCTGACCCGGAGAGCCAGCCCGGCACCGAGGGACTCAACGCGTTTTTTCTTCTGGTCGATAAACCCGAAGTCTATAATCTGCCGCCCGATCCCGTGTGCCCCACGAAAACGGTGAAATCCGCGTGGGCCTCCTTTGGCGTCGCCGTCCTCGGTATGGCGGCCGTCGCCATCGGCTCCGTTTTTGCGGGCAGAGGCGGCCGCTAATGCGCACAGACGGACGCGATATCGACACTTCGATCGCGATGCTTTCGGGAGAAGGCGCCGAGCAGCAGGTTAAGCCCCATGACCCGCGCATGGAAGAAATCACGCCTCAACCGTGGTCCCGCATGCCAACCACTACCGAGCGCGATCCAACCTATTACGAGCGGCCGATGCTCAAGCCCTCCGTTTGGAGCATCGATATTCCGCTGTATTATTTTCTGGGCGGCGCGGCCGGGGCTGCTCTCGCGCTCGGAGCGGCGCTGCAAGTGGGCGGCATTGGCGATGCTTCGAAAGGCGAGCTGCGCGATTTCGCCGCGCATTGTCATTGGGTCGGCATCATCGGTTCGACCGCGGGCGCGGCGTTACTGATTCACGATCTCGGCAAGCCCTCGCGCTTTCACCACATGATTCGTGTCTTCCGTCCAAGCTCGCCGATGAACATGGGCGCCTGGATTCTAAGCGGCGCCGCGCCAACCGCGATCGCCACCGGATTGCTAATCAATCGCGGCGGCGTCCTCGGAGCAATCGGCGAAGCCGCCGGCTATTTGTCGGGCATCTTCGGAGCGGCGCTGGCCGGATACACGGGAGTCCTCGTCTCGAGCTCCGCCGTTCCCATCTGGCAGGAATCTCGCCGCTGGATGCCCATCCTTTTCATCGCGTCGAGCATGACAGCCGCTGCTTCACTCCTCGATCTTTGGTACGAGAACGAGCGCGCCAGCCGCATTACTGCGATCTTCGGCAACATCGGACGCGTCGCGGAAATGGCCGCCGCCAAGCAGGTGGAGCATGCGGCCTCGCGGGTCCCGAAAGTAGGAGAGCCCTTCCATCACGGGCCCACGGCCATGCTGTGGAAAACAGCGAGCGCGCTAACGGCGGTCAGCCACATCGTCAGCCTGATCCCCGGCAAATCGAGAAAGCGCCGCATCGCCGCGGGCATCCTCGGCGCGGCGGGCTCGCTCGCGATGCGCTTTGCCGTCCACTATCTCACGAACGCCTCCGCCCGCGACCCGCGCGCGTCGTTTCAATTGCAGCGTTCTGGCCAGAACCCGTGACGTCCGGGATCCTGCTCCCGGCTAACTCTGCTCCTGCGTGATGTGCGCGCGGCGGTTCTTCTGCCAGCAGTTTTCGTCGTGCTCTGTGCAAACCGGCCTCTCCCTGCCGTAGCTGACGGTCCGCAACTGGTCGGCTGGAATGCCGAGGTTGACCAGATAGTCTTTCGCCTGTTTGGCGCGTGCGTCGCCCAAGGCGATATTGTATTCATCCGAGCCGCGCTCGTCGCAGTAACCTTCAACCGTCAGCTTGTAATCGGGGTATTGTCTGAGAATGTCCGCCAAGGTATGCGCGTCATCGACCAGCGCCTTCTGGGCGTCGGGCCGGATGTCGTGTTTGTCGTAATCGAAATAGGCGTCTTCAATCCGATTCAGCAGATCCTGGATGCGGGCCCGCGTGGCAGCGTCCGGCATGGTCGAGGCAGTCTGTTTTTCAGGAGTGTACGCCGGCTCGGCGGTGGCCGGAGTGTAATTGCGCGCGGGTTCCTGCGCGGCGGTTTGCTGTCGCGGAGGCGGCGGAGTCTGGGCCACGGGCACTTTCTTATGGCAGGCGGCCACAAAAAGGAACGCTCCCGCGGCGCTGGTGAGGGCAAGGTCTCTGAGCTTCATTTATTTTAGTTCCTCTCCCGGAGGATGGACTTCCTTTGCTTAGAATGTCCTAAGTACGGTTCGAATTAAATCGGGTCTGTCCAGTATTTTGGGGCGGTCTAAATACTGTAGCCACGGGATACCCCCAGAGAGTCTGCCTGCCGTACCCTGGGGATTAAGTGTGTTTAAGGCGCGCCTGAACCATGATTAACGCGGCTGCGGCACTGGGAGTGCGCGAGCGGGCGGAACCCGCCGCGCCCGCCGCCAAGGCCCCGTCTCGCGGCCGGCAGCGCCGTCGCATTTGGCTGGCCTTGCTAGGGGGCTTCGGCGGCCTGCTGGTGCTCATGATCGGGGCCGGCATCGACGCCCAGATAGTGCTCGGCCGCTTGCACGCCAGCGGGACCGAGATGCGGCGGCGCTTTGAGCGCCGCAGCGGCCTGCTCGAACAGATCCGCTCACAGATCTACATGTCCGGCACCTACGTGCGCGATTATCTTCTCGCGCCGGAACCGGCCGGCGCAGGCGCGCAGCTCGCTCGCCTGCAGACGGCGCAGCGCGACACCAATAAGGCACTGCGTGAGTATGAGAGGGACCTAGCGCCCGAAGAGCTCGCCACGTTTCGCGAGCTGCGCTCCGAAATACAGGAATATTGGCGCGTCCTCGACCGCGCCTTCGATTGGACGCCCGCGCAGCGTAACGCCCGGCGGGACGCATTTTTTTACGAGGAGCTGGTCCCGCGGCGCACCGCCATGCTGCAGGTCGCCGATCGCGTAGCCAACGTCAACGAACTCGAGCTGGCGCACGGCGAGAACGGTTTCAGCCGCGATTTCGAGCGCTTCCGGTGGGCCTCCATCACGACGCTTTCCATCACTCTGATCGGGGGCCTGCTGGTGACGGGGCTGACCATAACCTACCTGCTCCGGTTGGAGCGCGAAGCGCAGTTGCGGCTCGAAGAGAGCGGGCGCGCGCAGGCGGATTTGAAGGAGTTGTCCGCCAAGCTGGTGCGGGCGCAGGAAGAGGAGCGGCGCGCGATTTCACGCGAGCTGCACGACGAAGTGGGGCAGTCGCTTTCGGCCATCGTGATGGAAACGGACAATCTGCTGGATTTCGATCATGCCGCGGAGGTGCGTTCGCGGCTCGAAGCGGTGCATGAGCTGGCGGCGAGGACGGTGGAGGAGACCCGTAACATGTCCCTATTGTTGCGGCCCTCCATGCTGGACGATTTCGGTTTGGTTCCGGCGCTGCAATGGCAGGCGCGCGATGCGATGCGCAGGACCGGGCTGCGAGTGCAGGTGGACGCCCCGGAAATGGCCGACGGACTTCCGGAGGAGCACAAGACCTGCATTTATCGCATCGTGCAGGAATCGCTGAACAACGCCGCGCGTCACGCGCAGGCGAGCGCCGTGCAGGTGACCGTGCGGCGCGATGCGGCGCAGGTTCTGGTCTCGGTCCAGGACGACGGCAGCGGCTTCGATACCAAGTGGACGCGCGGGCTGGGCCTGTTGGGCATGGAGGAGCGCGTGCGGCACCTGGGCGGCCGCTTTGAAATCGATTCCAAACCCGGCCGTGGGACGTTCATTCGCGCGGCGCTGCCCGTAACCATGTTCTCGAACGGAAACGGCGCGGGGCCGCATACGGAGCCGGACGATGGATCGCATCCGCATCCTGCTGGCTGACGACCATACCGTGGTCCGGGACGGCTTGCGCGTCCTGCTGGAGCGCCAGCCGGGTTTCGAGATCGCGGGTGAGGCCGCGGACGGCATCGAGGCCATTCGGCTGGCCCAGGAGACCAGTCCCGACATCGTCCTGATGGATATAGCCATGCCGTTGCTGAACGGCATCGAAGCGACGCGCCGGATCGTGGCGAAGTGCCCCAAGATCGCGGTCGTCATACTGAGCATGCATTACGACGAGAGCTATATTATCCGCTCGCTCAAAGCCGGCGCGCGCGGATATCTCGTTAAGGACAGCGCCAAGAACGATCTGATCGCCGGCATTCGAGCGGCGCACGAGGGCCGTTCATTCCTCAGTCCAAAAGTCAGCCGCGTGCTGCAGGACGAACACATGAGGCAGCTCGAATCGAAGGGCGTGGAGGACAGCTACGATCTGCTGACGGACAGGGAGCGGGAGATCCTGCAATTGGTGGCCGAGGGTCGGACCAACAAAGAGATTGCGAACTTGCTGAATATCAGTCCCTACACGATCGATACCCATCGCACGCATATTCTGCAGAAGCTGAACCTGCACAGCGCTCCAGAGCTGATTTTATATGCGGTGCGGAAGGGAATCATCTCGTAGCGAATTATAAAGGACTCCGCAAAAAATCCGCACGCGCAGTGGATTTTCGTACGCCGCCCAAAGCAAGGCTAAACGGCGGATTCCGCGGTCGCGCTCGCGGCCTCGGAGCGGCCGTCCCGCTCGCTTAGAATAGGGGTTGCCCCAACATTCTTCCGGAACATATAGTCCGCCGCATGCGTTGTCGTTTGAGATGATCCGTCCACGTCTTCTCGCGCTACGGGCGGTGTGTCTCGTTTTGCTCCTGGCGGGGGCGGCTCAGGCGCAGAACGAGATCCGCATCGAGGCGCCCCGGGGCGGACCGCTGGGCTGGCTGACCCGCCCCTACCAAGCGCGCAACGTTCCACCCATTAATCTCAACAACAGCTCGCGGCTGGAATCGCTGGTCCAGGCGGGCAATCTCTATCTTTCGGCGCAGGACGTGGTGGCGCTGGCGGTCGAGAACAACATCGACGTGGAAGTGCAGCGTTACGGTCCGCTGCTGGCACAGGAAATCCTGAAGCGCGCGCAGGCGGGCGGCGCCCTGCGGAGCGTGGGAGCGGGCGTCGTCGCCGGTCCGCAAAGCGTCAGCCTGCAAGGCGTCAGCACCAGCGCGGCAACGAGTCTTGTCCCTGTCGCTGGCGGCGCGGGCGTCACATCGAGCGGCGGCATCGTCACCCAGTTGGGCCCCACGCCTCTGGTGCTCGACCCGACCATACTGGTGGCCGCATTCTTCCAACACACGACCACACCAGAAAATAACACCGTGTTGACCGGAACCACCGCCTTAATACAGAACACGCGATCGTATCAGGCGCAGTATGTGAAGAACTGGGATTTCGGCCTTTCGGCGCAGTTGACCTACGCCAGCCTGCGCACCGGATTGAACAGCCAATTTTTCAATTTGAATCCGTACACGACGGGCGATATCGACCTGCAGTTGACGCAAAATCTGCTCTACGGGTTCGGACGGGCGGTGAACGCGCGCAACATCCGCGTCCAGAAGAACAACATCAAGTTCACCGACCTGCAATTTAAGCAGCAGGTAATTTCGACGGTATCGGCGGCGCTAAACCTGTACTGGGATCTGGTGAGCTTCAACGAGGACGTGCGCTCGCGCCGCAGCGAGGTGGAAACGGCCAACCTGCTGCTCGAGGACAACAAGAAGCAGGTCGCCATCGGAGCGCTGGCGGAGATCGAAGTGACGCGCGCCGAAGCGCAGGTCTATGCCAGCCAGCAAGATTTGGTGATTTCGCAGACGAATCTGCTGCAACAGGAAACCATCCTGAAGAATTATTTGAGCCGCAATGGCGTGGCGAATCCCCTGCTCGCGGACGTTCACGTCGTGCCGCTCGATACCATTCCGGTCCCCGATAGCAACGCCATCCGGCCAGTGGAGGACCTCGTGCAACAGGCGCTCGCGAATCGCGTCGAGATCGCGCAAAGCAAGCTGAATCTGGACAGCAACAGGCTGAACCTGGTGGGCATCAAAAATTCCCTCAAGCCGACGCTGCAGGCCTTCGCCGAGCTGACCAATAACGCGCTCACCGGCGTACTGACGCCATACGGCGCGACGCAATTGGGCGTGGGATATCTGGTGGGCGGATATGGGAACCTGCTGGCGCAAATTGCGCGCCGGAATTACCCCAGCTACTCGGCCGGATTCTCGCTGAATATTCCTCTGCGAAACCGCGCCGCGCAGTCCGATTACGTCACCAGCATGCTCGAAATGCGGCAGAATCAATTGACCTTGCAGAAAGGCGAAAACCAGGTGCGGGTGGACGTGCAGAACGCCGTTATTGGCTTGCAGCAGGCGCGCGCGCGCTACGAGGCGGCCGTGAAGGGGCACACGCTGCAGCAGCAGACGCTCGCGGCGGACCGCAGGAAATATGCGCTGGGCGCGGCGACCGTTTATCAGGTCGTGCAGGACCAGCGCGATCTGGCCAGCGCCCTAAGCTCCGAAGTGCAGGCCACGGCGAATTACACACACGCGCAGATCGCTCTCGACCAGGCGCTCGGGACGACGCTTGAGGTGAACCACATCACGCTTCAGGAGGCGATGTCGGGGCGCATCCCGCGGCCTTCGGTGCTGCCCGCGAATCTCCCGCCCGCGGAGGCGAGACCGTGAGAAAGCGCGCCGCCTCCGTATTATTGTGCCTTTCATGCGTCTGGGCGCAACAGGACGCCATCGCCCCGGCTCGCGTGAAGGCGCCCGTGATTGTGCGGCCGTATCTCGCTCCGGAGATACCGGCGGTAAGATTATCGAACACGGCGCGTATCCGCTCAATGGTCCGCGCGGGCCTTCTTTATCTGACGGTGCAGGACGCCATCGCTCTCGCGCTCGAAAACAACATCGATATCGAGGTGGCGCGCTATAACCCGATCATCGCGGCCTGGAACCTGGAGCGCGCCGGAGCGGGCGGGGCGCTCCCCGGGGTACCGAGTGGCGCATCGCAGGCGGGCTCGGTGGCCAATGGACAGGGCGTGGCGGGAAGCCAGGCGGCGGCCGGGGTCAGTTTTAATGGCGGCGGCACGAGGACCTCCAATGCCGTGAACGCGCAGATCACGCAAGTCGGTCCGGTGACCCAGGTTCTCGATCCGGTAATCCAGGAAGCCAGCACGTTCACGCACCGCACCACCCCCTACCCCAACAACGTGCAGACCATTACTCCCATTCTGGTGTCGAATACGCGCGTGCAGACGGGATCTTACCAGGAGGGTTTTCTTACCGGCGGCAATATCACAGTCACCTATACAGACCACTATTTGAACGAGAACAGCCCCACGGACGTCTTGAATCCATCGGTGGATGCGAACCTGTCGTTTTCGTTGGCGCATAATCTGCTGCGCGGTTTTGGCGTCGCCGTGAATGCGCGAAATATTACGGTGGCGCGTATCAACCTGGGAACCGCGGACGCGAATTTCAAGGGGCAAGTCATCAATACCGTGGTGGACGCGCTGAATTCTTATTACGCGCTGGTGGCGGACTATGAGGACGTTAAGGGGAAGAGCCGGGCGGTGGAGGTGGCGCAAACTTTCGACCGCGACGCGCGCGAGCAACTGCGCGTGGGAACGCTGGCCCCTTTGGACGTTACGACCGCCGACTCGCAGCTCGCTTTGAGCCAGCAGGATATTGTGGTGTCGCAGACGAATCTGAGGGAACAAGAACTCCAGCTCAAGAACCTTTTGAGCCGTAATGGACTCGCCGATCCCGTTTTTCGCGAAGCCCGGATCATTCCGGTGGATCGACTGACCATGCCGGAAAAAGACGATCTGCCGCCGTTGAGCGAAATGGTGCGGACGGCGCTGGCCAACAGAACGGATCTGGCATCGGAGAAGGCCGGTCTTAGCGCGTCGGAGGCATCGGCGCTGGGGACCAGGAATGGACTCCTGCCGCTTTCGCAAGTGTTCGCGGGCGAGTCCCAGACGGGGTTGGCGGGAACCGCGGCGCCCGTCATTTATGGACCGAACGTACTGCCGCCCGATCCGTATTTCGTAGGCGGCACTGGAAACGCCTTGGGGCAGATTTTCCGGCGCAATTTTCCGTCGCGCGATGTGGGCGTGTTCCTCCAGGCGCCGCTGCACAACTGGCAGGCGCAGGCCGACTATGCCGTGGATCAGTTGCAGTTGCGGCAATCGCAGTTGGCCTACCAGAAGGACTTGAGCCAGGCTCAAGTGGACGTGATGAACGGCATCGTGCAGTTGAGGCAAGCGCGGGCGCGTTACGAGGCGGCGGTGAGGAATCGCATCCTGGACGAGCAACTGCTGGACGCGGAGCAGAAGAAGTTCAAGCTCGGCGCTTCGACGCCATACAATGTCCTGCAGCAGCAGCGCGATCTGGAGGTGGCGCAGGCTTCCGAGATCGCCGCGCTCGCGACTTACAGTCAGGCTCGGATTGGGCTGGACCAGACGTTGGGGACGACGCTCGAGGCGAATCATATTTCCATTGCCGAAGCGCGCTCCGGGCATGTGGCGCGGTTTTCAGCTCCTACCGCGGCCCCGCCAAGGCAGCCGTGAGAGGCGCAGCCGGCCTCTCCGATCGTGTTTTGGAACTCGTTTGGCAACTCCCCGGCATCTCCCCGCCATCTTGAATCCAAGCGCCTGAATATGTTACGGTGAGGTCTTTGGGGTAGTCCCGAGGCGTCCGCTCAAGACGTTAATCCGTTCCCTACAATTCAATGGATCGAATAGTACAAGCGCTCGGCGGGCTTCTGCTAACAGCGGTACCGACAATCATACTCTTGATATTCGTGCATTTCTATCTGAAGCTGGTCTTTTTCCGGCCGCTGCAGGGGGTTCTGCGGAAGCGGCGGGAAGCCACTGAAGGGGCTCGCGAGGCTGCTCAGGAGGCGCTGGGCCGGGCCGCCGAGAAGGCCGCCATGTATGAGATCGCCTTGAAAGAGGCGCGCGCGGAGATGTATCGCGAGCAGGAAGAGACGCGGCGGGGCTGGATCGAGCAGCAGACGGTCCATGTCGAAGAAGCGCGCGGCCGGGCTCACGCGCTGGTCCAGGATGCCGGCCATAAGATCGATTCTGAAATCGCCGAAGCGCGGCGCGATCTGGCGTCGAGCAGTCAGATGCTGGCGCTGCAAATCGCCGAAACGCTCGCGTCGGGAAAACTGAAGTGAAGCCGCGCTGGTTCGTAATCGCCCTATTCGCGGCGCTCGCGGTGATTTGGAGCTTCGCTCCGGCGGCCCTCGCGCAGGCGGTCGCCGAAACGCCCGCCGCGCAAGCCGGCCATACCGGGCAGCATACCGATCCCTGGATCTGGTGGAAGCTGGCGAACCTCGTAATCCTCGTGGGCGTGCTGTGGTATCTGCTGGCGAAGCCCGCCGCCAACTTCTTCAGGTCCCGCACCGAGCAGATCCAGCAGGGGATCACGGATGCGGCGAAGGCCAGGAACGAGGGCGAAGAACGCGTAGCCGAAATGGAGCGGCGGATGGACGGTCTGGGCGAAGAGATCGAGAGACTGCGGCTCCGCTTGCGCCAGGAGATGGCGGCCGAGGGCGAACGTATACGGCGCGAAACGGAGCGCCACCTGCGCAAGATCCAGGCAGACGCGGAGCAGGAAATCGATCTGATGACTAAGGCCGCGAGGCGCGATCTCAAGACCTATTCCGCGGAGCTGGCGCTGCAGTCGGCGGAACAGCAGTTGAAAGCGCGCATGACGAATGACGTCGAGAACACGCTTGTGAACTCCTTCGTGGACGACTTGCGCGCACGGGCCGCGGACCGGAACGGACGCAATTAAATGATCTCCGCCGCGGCAGCACGCTACGCTCGCGCCTTCGCCGACGTGGTTTTGTCGCCCGGAAGATCCCTCGACCCGTCCAGTGCGGTCGCTCAGTTGCACGCCATCGAAGCCGTTGTAGATCAGTCCAGCGACTTGCGGCACGTATTGAACAGCCCGGCCGTGGAGAATTCAAGGAAGCGCGCGATTGTTGCGCGATTCGCGGATGATCTGGGCCTTGCGCCGCTGACGCGCAATCTTCTATTCGTGCTGATCGACCATGGCCGCGTCGCTCTGATTCCGCAAATTATCGAGAGCTTCGAGGCTGAAATCGACGAGCGGCTCGGCTTCGCGCGCGCCGAAGTGGCTTCAGCGCGGGCGCTCGAAACGGGGCAGCAGGCGGCGATCGAGGCCGGCCTCGCGCAAGCGAGCGGTAAGCAGGTCCGGGCGCGGTATCAAGTCGATCCGTCGCTGATCGGCGGCGTGGTCGCGCGCATCGGTTCCACCGTATACGACGGTTCCATACGAGGCCAATTGGACAACATGCGGCGTGAAATCGCCCAGCACACGGCGGCGGGAATTTAAATATGGCTCAAATCAGAGCGGATGAGATCACTCGCGTACTGCGCAGTGAAATTGAGAATTACGAAAAGACGGTCAACGTCTCCGAGACCGGCTCGGTCATCTCCGTGGGAGATGGGATCGCGCGCATTTACGGTTTGGAAAAGGTAATGGCGGGAGAGCTGATCGAGTTCCCGCACGACGTGGCCGGCATTGCGTTGAACCTGGAAGAGGACCAGGTCGGCGCGGTCCTGTTGGGCGACTACGAGGGGATTCGCGAGGGCGACGAAGTACGGCGTACGGGGCGGATCATGTCGGTTCCGGTAGGCGAGGGGCTGATCGGGCGCGTTGTGAACGCGCTTGGCGAGCCCATCGACGGCAAGGGGCCGATCCATAGCGAGCGGCTGAGCCCGATCGAGGTAATCGCGCCGGGCGTGGTCGACCGCCAGCCGGTGAAACAGCCGCTCCAAACGGGGCTTAAAGCCGTCGACGCCATGATTCCGATCGGCCGCGGACAGCGCGAGCTGATCATCGGCGACCGCCAGACCGGCAAGACCGCCGTCGCACTCGATGGCGATCATCAATCAGAAGGGCGGCGACGTCGTCTGCATTTACATCGCGATCGGACAGAAGCGGTCGACGGTGGCGCAGGTGGTGCGGACGCTTGAAGAGCACGGCGCCATGGAGTACAGCATCGTGGTCGCGGCGACGGCGTCCGATCCGGCTCCGATGCAATATATTGCGCCGTACGCCGGCTGCTCCATGGGCGAATATTTTCGCGATAAAGGCGGACACGCGCTGTGCATCTACGACGATTTATCGAAGCACGCCGCCGCCTATCGCGAAATCTCTCTGCTGCTGCGCCGTCCGCCAGGGCGCGAGGCCTATCCGGGCGACGTGTTTTACTTGCATAGCCGCTTGCTCGAGCGCGCCGCGAAGCTGAGCGACGAGAAAGGCGGCGGATCTCTGACGGCGCTGCCCATAATCGAAACGCAGGCGGGCGACGTTTCGGCATACATCCCGACCAACGTCATTTCGATCACCGACGGGCAGATTTATCTCGAAGCGGATCTTTTCAACTCCAATGTGCGCCCCGCCATCAACGTCGGCATATCGGTGAGCCGCGTGGGCGGGAACGCGCAAATCAAAGCCATGCGTCAAGTGGCCGGTTCCCTGCGTCTCGACATGGCGCAATACCGCTCACTCGCCGCGTTTGCGCAGTTCGGCTCCGAGCTGGACAAGGCTTCGCAGGCGCAGCTCACGCGCGGCCAGAGACTGGTCGAGATTCTGAAACAGGGCCAGTACCAGCCGCTGCCGGTGGAGAAGCAGGTTCTGATCGTCTTCGCCGGAACGAACGGCGTACTCGACGATCTGCCGGTGGAGCAATGCCGTCCTTTCGAGCGCGGATTGTATGAGTTCGTCGAAAACGCGCATCCCGATCTGCTCAACACGATTCGCGAGAAGAAGGCGATCGACGACGCGCTCAAGACCGAAATGCAGAACGTCATCGCCGAATTTAAACAGAAGTTCACCAGCGAGCGCGGCGAAAAGGCCGCTGTGGCGGCGGCCGCTCCAGCCGCATAGCCGATGCCCAGCTTAATCGATATCCGCCGGCGCATCCGGTCCGTCAAGAACACGCAACAGATCACGAAGGCCATGAAAATGGTCTCGGCCGCGAAGCTGCGGCGGGCCCAGGATCGCGTCATCGCGGCGCGCCCCTATGCGCAGATCATGCAGCGCATGCTGGCCAATGTGGCGCTTGCGGCGGCGGAAGATCCGGAGGTGGCGAATAACCGGCTGCTCGCCCGGCGAGAGGAGAAGCGCATCCTGCTGCTCGTTATTACCGGGGATCGCGGCCTTGCTGGAGCGTTCAATTCCAGCGTCATCAAGTCGGCGCAGCGCTTCATCGCGGACCACGGCGGCTCCGAGATCGAACTGGAGCTTATGGGGCGCAAGGGACGGGAGTTTTTCCGAGCGCGACACGCGCGCATCGCGGGCGAGTATTCCACGCTCTTCCAAAAGTTAGTCCGCTACGAGGACGCGCTCGATATCGCGCGCAAGGTCACGGAGAAGGTTCGAACGGGCGAGGCCGATGCCGTCTACATGGTGTTGAATCGCTTTAAGTCGGTGATGGCGCCGGAGCTGGCGACCATTCGCCTGCTTCCCATTGAGATGCCGGAATCGCAGGAGCGCATCGATTACATCTACGAGCAGCCTCCGGCGGAACTGCTGGGAGCGCTGCTGCCGCGCTATATCGAGGTGCAGATCTACCGGGCCATGCTGGAGTCGGCCGCGGCCGAGCATGCCGCGCGCATGACCGCCATGGATGCCGCCAGTTCCAATGCCTCGGATGTCATCGACCGCCTCACGTTGAACATGAACCGCGTGCGTCAGGCGACGATCACGAGAGAGATCATCGAAATTGTGAGCGGCGCGGCCGCTCTGGAGTAAAGGATTTTATGGCTACAGCTACCCCCAGCGCGAAGGCGGACGGGCGCGTGATTCAGATCGCCGGACCGGCCGTCGATATTCAGTTTCCGGAGCATGAGGTCCCAGTCATCTACACCGCGATCCGCATCGTCAGCGAGGGCTTCGACGTGCCCACGCCCCTGGACGTGGTGGTCGAGGTCGCGCAACACATCGGCGAAGGCCGGGTGCGAACCATCGCGCTGCAGCCCACCGAAGGCATGGTGCGGGGCATGAAGGCGATCAACCTCGGCGGACCGGTTTCCGTCCCGGTGGGCAAAGAAACCTTGGGCCGCGTGCTGAACGTGATTGGCGAACCGGTGGACAATATGGGACCGGTGAACACCGCCGAGCGCTGGTCGATTCACCGCGCCGCTCCCGATTTCGAGGAACAGGCGACCGAGATGCAGATGTTTGAGACCGGCATCAAGGTTGTCGATCTGCTGGAGCCGTATCTGCGCGGCGGCAAGATCGGACTGTTCGGCGGGGCCGGCGTCGGAAAGACCGTCATTATCATGGAGCTGATCAACAACATCGCTCTGAAGCACGGCGGCGTATCGGTGTTCGCGGGAGTGGGCGAGCGGACGCGCGAAGGCAACGACCTGTGGCTCGAGATGCAGGAATCGGGCGTGCTCGATCCGCGCGATTTCAACAAATCCCGCGTGGCGCTGGTATACGGGCAAATGACCGAGCCGCCCGGCGCCCGTTTGCGCGTAGGTCTCACCGGGCTAACGGTGGCCGAATACTTCCGCGATCACGAAGGCCAGGACGTGCTGCTGTTCATCGACAACATTTTCCGCTTCACGCAAGCCGGCTCGGAAGTATCGGCGCTTCTTGGCCGCATGCCGTCCGCCGTCGGTTACCAGCCGAATCTCGCCACCGAAATGGGCGAGCTGCAGGAGCGCATCACGTCCACGAAAAAAGGATCGATCACATCGGTGCAGGCCATTTACGTGCCCGCCGACGACTATACCGATCCCGCGCCGGCGACCACTTTCGCGCACCTCGATGCGACGACGAACCTGTCGCGCGAAATCTCCGCCATGGGAATTTACCCGGCGGTCGATCCGTTGGCGTCGACGTCGCGCATTCTCGATCCGCATATCGTCGGCGACGAGCACTATGGCGTGGCGCAGTCGGTGAAGCAGGTTTTGCAGCGTTATAAGGACCTGCAGGACATTATCGCGATTCTCGGAATCGACGAGCTCTCGGACGAAGATAAGCTCACCGTTTCGCGCGCGCGCAAGATCCAGCGCTTCCTGTCGCAGCCCTTCCATGTGGCCGAGCAATTCACCGGGATCAAGGGCAAATACGTGAAGCTCGCCGATACGATCCGCAGCTTTAAGGAAGTGGTCGATGGCAAACACGACGACATCCCGGAGCAGGCGTTCTATATGCAGGGCGACATCGACGATGTGCTGCGCCGCGCCGAAGAGATGAAGAAGTAAGGCTGAGCGATGGCCGACAGCTTCGAGATCGAGATCGCCACGCCGGACCGCTTGCTGACTCGCGAGCAGGCGCTAAGGGCGCAGATTCCCTGCAAGGACGGCTTCATCGGCGTGCTGCCCGATCACGCCGCGCTGCTCTCGGAGCTGGGCATCGGCGCGTTGACGTATACAACAGTGGGCGATCATCGCTTCAGCCTGGCGATCAAGCATGGGTTTGTGGAAGTGCTCGACAATCACGTGCGGATTTTGGCGGACGACGCGGAGCGCGGCAGCGAGATCGACGTCACGCAGGCCGAGAAAGATCTGAAGCACGCTCAGGATGCGATAGTGAACCCCGCCATCGGTATGGACATCGCTTCCGCGCTGATTGCCTGGAAGCACGCGCAAGCGCGCATCGACGCGGCGCGCAAGCAATTGAACAAGGAAGAATAGCGCCCCGATGGCGTTGAAACCATCTCGGCGCCGGTAACAATCGAGATTTCAGTGCGAGGGCCTGTTTGCGCTTCTCATAGACTCCCAAAATCGCCTCATTATGTATCTGAATTTGATCTGACATCATAATAATGAAGACGTAAGCGGAATTGTGCTCCACATGTGAGCACATGAACTTGCATTGAGCCATATCGCTCTAAGCCCACAGTATTCCTATTGGGACTTGAACGCTTTCTCCCCACGGCCTTTGCCAACATAATCTGCAATCGCTCCACGCTTATTGTTGGGTTTCGAGTCCTGACACAGACAAGCGAATGCTTGCTTCGCGCGCGCCCGCATTAATCCGGCAAGGGGATACGTCTCTGAAGATACAGTAGAGAAATGATCACGCTCGACGGGTCGTCGTTGACCATCGACGAAGTGGAACGCGTGGCCCGGCGCGGCGAAACGGCGGAAATCGCCGGGCCCGCATATGAAGCGATGGAGCGGTCGCGGGCGGTGGTGGAGCGGCTGGCGGCGGGCGACGCTCCCGTTTACGCGGTCAACACCGGCGTTGGTCTGCTGGCCGATGTTCGCATCGCGCCGGACGACCTGGAACAACTCCAGCGAAATGTGGTCCGATCGCATGCCGCGGGCGTGGGCGATCCGCTGAGCCGCGAGGAAGTGCGCGCCATGATGCTGATCCGCGCGAATGTGCTGGCGAAAGGATACTCCGGTATCCGGCCCGTGGTCGCGCAACGCTTATGCGATGCGCTGAATCGCGGCGTAACGCCCTTCGTTCCCTCGCAAGGCAGCGTGGGGGCGAGCGGCGATCTGGCGCCTTTGGCGCATATCGCACTCGCGCTGATGGGAGAAGGCGAGGCGGAATACCAGGAGGAACGGATGCCCGGCGGGGAAGCTTTGCGCCGCGCCGCAATCGAGCCGCTCACCCTCGCCGCCAAGGAGGGCATCTCGCTCCTCAACGGCACACAACAGATGCTGGCTACAGGGTGCTTTGAGCTGCGCGCGTCCGAAACTCTCGCCGACGCCGCCGACCTGATCTGCGCCATGACCACCGATGCGCTGCGAGGCACGCCGCGCGCTTTCGATCCGCGCATCCACGAGATTCGTCCGCATCCCGGCCAGATCCGCAGCGCGGCCAACCTGCTGCGCTTCATGGAGGGCAGCGAAATCCGCGAATCGCACATCCTGTGCCGCCGCGTCCAGGACGCCTACTCGCTGCGCTGCGCGCCGCAGGTGCATGGCGCGGTGCGCGATTCGCTCGCCGAGGCGCGGCGTACGTTCGAAATCGAGCTCAATTCCGTTACCGACAACCCGCTGGTTATCGGAGACGAGATCGTTTCCGGCGGCAACTTCCATGGCGAGCCTCTGGCATTCAAACTCGATGCTATGGCGATCGCGATGGCGGCCCTGGCGGGCATCTCGGAACGGCGCATCGACCGGCTGGTGAACCCCGCGCTGAACGAGAACCTGCCTCCCTTCCTGGCCAATCACGCCGGCCTGGAATCGGGCTTCATGATGGCGCAGGTCACCGCGGCGGCGCTGGCCGGCGAGAACCGCGTGCTGGCGCATCCGGCGTCGACGGGCTCCATTACGACCAGCGGCAACAAGGAGGACTTCGTCAGCATGGGCGCCGCCGCGGCGCTTAAGCTCCAGCGGATCGTGCGCAACACCCGCCGCGTTCTCGCCATCGAGTTTTTGACCGCGACGCGCGCGCTCGATCTGCTGCGGCCGCTACGGTCGAGTCCGATTATTGAAAACATCCGCGAGCGCTTTGCCGCGGTCGCTCCGCCGTGGGCCGGAGATCGCCCGCTCGGTCCCGATATTGAGCGGACCGCAGAATGGCTTGCGATACTGAACATATAGATGCTCCCCCTTGTGTTTTTGGCCATGCTCGCGGCCCCGCCGGACAAGACCGCGCCTCCTCAGAACGCCGTTGTCGTGCAGCCAGTCGCCAATATGTATTCGCGGGCGAGCGTGGATGCCGACGTTGTCTCGCAGGCGATTTTTTCGACCAATGCGGCGATTCTGGAACAGGCGGGCGCCTGGCTGAAAATCCGCACTCCGGACGATTACACGGGTTGGATGGAAGCTGACGCCGTGCTGCGCTTGCCCCCGTATGCCCGGTCGGGTCGCGTGGCCCAGGTCGAGGCGCTGTTCGCGAACCTCTATCGCGAGAAAAACATCACCACGCATCGGCCCGTGATGACGATTCCATTCGAGTCCAGGCTGGAGATCGCCGGCGATCCGGCCGATTCCGGCGGACGGTGGTTGCAGGTGCGGCTGCCGGACGACCGCTCCGCCTGGGTGCAGGCGGGCGACGTGACGCTAGGGCCGCGCAACAATACGCCGATCCCCGATATCATTGCCTGGAGCAAGCGATTCATCGGCCTGCCGTATTTGTGGGGCGGCGTTTCGACCTTTGGATACGACTGCTCCGGATTCACGCAAATGCTGTGTCGACGACGCGGGTATCTGCTGCCGCGCGATGCCGATCTGCAGGCGAATTGGGGTGGCGTCAAGCCGGTCGATAAAGCGGATCTGCAGCCCGGCGACCTGCTTTATTTCGGTCCATCGCCCGATAAGATCACGCACACCGGGATGTACATTGGCAACGGACAGTTCATCAACGCGACGGCGTGGCAGCATCCTATTGTTCAAATCTGCGATCTCGGCGACAGCCATTGGACCCGGCTCTTGGTTGCCGCAAGGAGAATCAAGTGAAGCGCCGGGACCTCTTGAAGACCACTGCGCTTGCGGCCATGGCGCCGGGAATGCCACGAGCGGCTGAGTCCGGCTCCGGGCCAGTCAGGCTCGAAACCGCGATCATGCGCGTCATGTTGAAGCATACGTGGACCACCACTATGTCTTCGAGCCAATATCGCGATACGCTTTACGTCCGCTACACGCGCGATGGCATAACCGGTCACGGCGAAGGCGCGCCCATCGTCCGCTACAAGGAAAGCGCCGAGTCCGCTCGAAAAGCCGTCGAATCGGTTCGCGATCTGCTCGTCTCCGCAAATTCCTGGCAGTTCGAAAAGATAATGCGCGACGTCTTCGAGCGGGTAAAGGGCGAGTATGCCGGCAAAGCCGCCATCGACATCGCTCTGATGGACTGGGTCGGGCAGAAGCTCGGCGTCCCGCTATACCGTTATTTCGGTCTCGATCCCAAGGACGCGCCCATCACCACGTTCTCAATTGGCATCGATACGCCGGAAGTCACGAAACAGAAGGTTCGCGAAGCGGCCGCCTTCCCGATTCTCAAGGTCAAAGTGGGATTGGATACGGACGAGGCAACCATCAACGCCATCCGCGAGGTTACGGACAAGCCCCTGCGCGTCGATGCCAACGAGGGTTGGAAGAACCGCGAGGAAGCGGCGCGAAAGATCGACTGGCTGGCGACTAAAGGCGTCCAATTCGTAGAGCAACCCATGGCGGCGGACCGCCTTGACGATATGCGCTGGGTGAAGCAACGCGTGAGCTTGCCGCTCATCGCTGACGAATCGGCGCAGCGCGCGAGCGATATTCCAAAGCTGGTGGGGATCTTCGATGGAATCAACGTAAAACTCGATAAAGCGGGCGGGATACTCGAGGCTTACAAGGAAATCCAGATCGCAAAGGCTCTGGGGTTTAAGACCATGCTCGGCTGCATGGTTTCGACATCGGTCTCCGTCACGGCCGCGGCGCATCTGTCGCCTCTGGTCAATTATGCCGACCTCGATGGCAACCTGCTGATCTCGAACGATCCCTTCTCGGGAGTCAAGGTAGAAAACGGCAAATTGATCCTCCCCAACCGGCCCGGGCTCGGTTTAACGCCGGCCTAACCGCCTCGATGGCGCCCGCGAGCGGACATTGTCCGAAATCGGACATTTTTGTATACTGAGAAGTCTCCGTGCGGGGTTGGTTTGTTGGGGAAAGGGGACCGCACGGAGACCAGCTGCTTTAGTTATTAAGACGTACGCACCCGGATAGCGTTAGTTCCATCTCGATAGAAAAATCACTGCTGGATTTTCCATGCCCTGGGTTAGCAGCCGTCTTAAAAACAGAGCCTCGGCGTGGTCGAATTGAGGCTAGCGCATTTCTCGATCCGTTTATCGCTCGACGACTTGCTCATCGAAGCGCCGTATTACGGGCGGCCTGCGGTCCGTTGAGTATCGACTCGGAACGTGTTCGGGAATGTCCAGCGGTTGGGGAACCTATTCTTCAGGACGGAGCAATCGATGTGAGCGAATCAGCGGGGAGCCCGCAACGCCAAATCAGAGGGAGAGGACCCGCAGGCCCTCTCCGGTTATAAGAATTTAGAGCCCCCGCAGGATTCCAAGGAGCTGGTTCAGTACATTCACTAAATTCTGAGTTGGATTGTTGAGCAGATTTGCGACGTCACAAAGCAAATTGCCCAAGAGGTTTCCGGGGCCAGGTTGGGCAGTTATATCTAGCACAATCTGGTTGGTCGTGACAGTAAGGCCAAGTATGTTAAGATTTATCGGACCGAGTACGAGGTGAAGAATGGTACACCCGGAGCCGGCTGAACTGGTCACTGGGGCGCTGACGTTCTGTAAAATGCTTGTAGCAGCGCCGCTGGCGTTTGTGACTGTTCCGGTGACCAGGCCATTGGCAATGAGCTGACCGTTTTGAAGGGCAAAACCGGTCAGGGCCAACGTCCCCGTGAAAGCGCCAGCTGTACCAGTGCCGGTGATCGGAATCGCAATCGCACTAGTGCTAGGTGGTGCTGCGATTGCATTACTGGGCGCGAATGCGACAAGGCACAGCACCAAAGCTAATAGAGTTGATATTTTTATCATCTACTCCTCCCTTGTGAATGTGTATAGAACCGGACGTCCATGGGTGAACGCTTGGCGGCCCGCCCTTGTACGTCAACCACGCCGCTTCTGTAGATCACAATTGCGCCGTAGTCGGATATAAGACTGGATACAATTGGCAGGCGCCACGGTATAACCGTTAGCTTCTTCTCTGATTTGGGTAGCAGGTGTGTCGCGCTCCTGTTCAAGCCGGCTCAATTTCCATTCGCATTGCACTTGCGCGAGTGAAGCCCTGCCGGTTGCAACGCGAGCGAGATTTGCGGGCTAGCACAGCCGGCTAGAAGTACAGTTTCAACGCTAACTGCACCTGCCGTGGCGAGTTCGCCTGCGACGTCACTTTGCCGAATGCCGACGATCCGACCGTCAAGTTCGGCGCGGAAAACTGCGGGTGATTCAGAGCGTTGAAAGCTTCGGCCCGGAACTCCAGCAGGGAGCCTTCCCGGATCGGAAGCGGAAACTGCTTGAAGAGCGACAACGCCGTGGTGGCCGTTCCGGGCGCGCGCGCCGTTGAAATCTCGCGCGGCGCGTTTCCCACCGTAAACGGGGGCGGCGTAACGGCATCCTGCGGATCGGCGAAATACTGACTCAGCCAGTTGGAGCCGTTGTTTCGCGTCAGCGGACCCAGTAGATTCGGCCGCTGCGAGCCATAGGTCGGAAGCGCCTGAGACGTACTGACGGAGAGCGCCAGCGGCATGCCATCGTCGAAGCGCCACAGACCGTTGGTCTGCCATCCGCCCAGCACCGCGTCGACAAATCCGTTCCAGTTGCTCCCAAACTGTTTCCCTTTGCCGAAGGGGAACTGATACACGTAAGAGAACTGGAGCACTTGGGGAATGTCGAACTGCGATACCGAACGTTCGAGGAAGCGTTTGTTCGGATCCTGCAGACTGGTAGCGCCCCCAAGCCACGTCGTACAACCACAAGCGACCGAGGAGTCGTCGATCGACTTCGAAAAGACATATGTCCCGAGCAATTGAAGCCCCTTCGAGAAGCGCTTCTCCATGCGGACCTGCAGAGAATGGTAAATAGAATCGGCCATGGGCGGATCGGGGCCGCCAAAACCGGAAAACTGCGGATAAGGCTTCAGGAGTTGGTTGTAGGTCACGGTAGGAGCCGACAGGCTGCTCGCGGGGTTTGTAATAATCCCGTAGAACGGATTCGCGACTTTCGTATTCAACTGCGTAATCTGGTCGGAGCTCGCCGTCTCCACCCACGAACCTAGATAATTCAAGTTTCCCGCCGATCCAAAGTACAGGTGCGTTCCCTTGGTGCCAAGATAATTCAGGTCGAGCAGGATACTGCCCTTAAACTCGCGCTGCAGCCCGAAATTCCAGGTTTGCATATACGGCGTGTTGTTCCATGTCTTGATCGGGCCGCTGATACTGAGCCCCAGGCCGGTCAGCAATCCTTGCGAGCTTCCGGGCGGCAACTGAATTCCTTGTGGGAACGGATTCGAGATGCGGCCCCAGGGAGTGGCGCCATCGCTCTGAAATGTCAGCAGCAGCGGGGTATTCCAGTTGAAGCCGGTGAAACCTCCGCCGCCGGTGCCGGACGCGGCGCCTTTAATGGAATCGAAGAAAACCCCATAGCCGGTGCGAATCACGATGTCGCCCTTGGTTCTATACGCGAGACCGAAGCGCGGTCCAAAATTCAAAGGATC
This sequence comes from Bryobacterales bacterium, assembly GCA_963838885.1. Taxonomy (GTDB): domain Bacteria; phylum Acidobacteriota; class Terriglobia; order Bryobacterales; family Bryobacteraceae; genus JAICMB01. Next base: position 85,545 of record CAWITB010000004.1, read on the forward strand.
CACATTGTAGGGCGACGGGTCGCTGTTGCTCGCGAACTCCAGGCCGCCTTTCAACGGAGGCAAACCGGGAACCTGCAGGGGCGATGCCACGTTGGGATCGATCCAACTCTGGCGGTTGTATCGCTCGGTCCGCGGCAGCGTTAGTTCATAGCGCAGGCCGAGATTAAGAGTGAGCCGGCTCGTTGGCCGCCAGTTGTCCTGGAAATACCAGGCGTGGGCGAAATTTTGCGTAGTCACCGCAACATCTACGCCATAGCCGCTTCCCCCCTGCGGAAAACCGATCAGCATGGAGGCCAGAGCGTCGCCTCCGCTGCTGCCCGAGGGAGTCTGCGAGGTTCCCGTCTGCGTGAAGTTGAACTGTCCATCGGGATATCCAACCTGCAGGAAGCTGATGCGGTGCATGCGGCCTTCATATCCGAACTTGAGTTCATGCGTGCCTTTGATCTTGTCGAGATTCGCGCTCAAATCGTGAGTATCCAGCGGATATTGCAGAATCGAAAATGTCTGCGATCCAAGGTTCTGGCTGCTGACGGCCTGGTATCCATTGCCGAGCGTGATGTTCGGCGTGGCGACGTAGCCGGAGGTCAGCATGTATTGCGGCAGCCCCAGCGTCGTAACGGGATTGAAGTCCTTGAAGTCCTGGGCAACGCCGTGCGTATAGCTGAAACTACGCGCGTAACCATAGGAAACGCTCAAAACGAGCGTCGGGCCGAAGGTGTGATTGTAATTCAGCGCGGCGGAATAGGCATAGCCGTCATTGGGACCCTGAGTGCAGGGATCGGCCACGTTCCCGAAACAATTGACGCCTTCGCTGTTGCCGAGCGAGTGCGACAGACGTCCCGACAACTGGCTGGCATCGCTGATGCGATGATCGACCTTCACATCGAAGCGGTTATCTGTGCTGCTGCTTCCGTTGGATCCAATCCAGTTGTTCAGGTAATTATACGAAGGCGTCCCGACGCCTAAGTTGGGCAGCGGAAAATACTGCATCATTTTGAGCGCCACGGGATCGATGAGATTGCCGGGCCTGCTAGGCAGATCGTAGGGCGTGCCCGCCAGCTTGGGATTGCCGGGGCTGATGTAGGTCGCGAGATTATTGAAGGGGACAAAGGCGCTGCGCACCGCGCCACCCAAGCTGCTGCTGTACGTGCTGCTATAGGGATCCCAAATCTGTCCCGCGGCAACGGAACATTTTCCTTCGGAATCGAATACTCCTCCGTTGCGCGTGCAGACTTCGCCGAAATCGCCCTGACGCTCGGCCACGCTCGGCACCCCGGCCCGAGCGGTGCCCTGACTCTTGGCGATGGTGCCCTGGTAATCGACAAAGAAAAAAGTCTTGTCCTTCAGAATGGGTCCGCCCAAAGTTCCTCCGAACTGGTTCTGCTTCTTCGGAGAAATCTTCACTCCCGCCAGATTATTGAACCAGTTGTTCGCGTTGAGGGCGGAGTTTTGCAGGAACTCGTAGGCGCTGCCGTGGAATTCGTTCGAGCCCGACTTGGTGACCACGTTGATCACCGTGTTGCCGCCGAATCCGGTATCGGCGCTGTATGTGTTCTGCTGGACCTTAAACTCCTGGACCGCATCCACGGGCGGCGTGTAAAGAGCTGTCGTGATGCCGCTGTTATTTTCCTGATTCGTCTGGCTTACGCCGTCCATGACGATGTCGGCTTCGGAATTGCGGCCTCCATTCGAAATGAAGTTGACCGCGCCGGCATTCAATCCGAAAGATCCCCCCGCCGCTTGCGTCACGCCCGGCGCCAGCTCCGCCAGATTAAATACCGACCGGCTGGTCAGCGGCAGGTCGTTAATAAATTTCTGATTGACAAGCTGCCCTGTCGATGCGTCCTGCGTCTGCAACAGGGGCGCTGTTTCCGTCACACTGACGGCTTCGGCGGTCCCTTGCAACTCGAAGTGCGCGTCGGCCTGCGCATTCTGTCCTACGGTCAACGTGATGCCCGTCTGCTTGTGCGGCCGCATCCCCGGAGCGGTCACTTCCAGGCTGTAATGTCCGGGCGGCAGGTTGCGTAGAATATAGCGCCCCTCGGAGTCCGTCGTAGCCGTGTAATTGAACCCCTTCTCATCGTCCGTGAGCACGACGTGCGCGCCCGGAATGACGGCGCCCGAGGGGTCCGTAGCAACTCCTGTCAGCGACCCTCCATAGACTTGCGCGTTTGCGGCAGGGGGATAAAACGCCGCGAATGCCAGAAGGAGGAGGACGGATAAGATACTGTTCCGGTTGATCCGCCGTTTGCGCGCGGAGACGCCACGTAACGCCGAAAGTGTGGTTGTCATATCTAAGGTGACCTCCCAATAAATGGAAGCGTATGCTCGTTTGAGACTGGTGTCAAGCGGGTAGCATGACTCTGTGATAATATTCCTCCCAGATTCAGGAGGTAGACCATGCGAATGAGTCTAGCCGCGGCGGCGTTGCTTTGCTCCGGCCTCTTTGGCCAGTCCGTCACGAATCAGGAAATCTCCGGCCTCGTCCAGGACTCCACCGGGGCCGTGGTGCCAAACGCAACCGTTTCGGTTCGAAACACGGAAACGGACTTCACCCGTACCGCGCCGACAAATGCCAGCGGGAACTATGTAATTTCAAGTCTGCCGATCGGCACGTACGACGTTACCGCCGAGGCGGCCGGGTTCAAGAAGTTCGTTAAGACCGGCGTACTGCTCACGGTGGATCAAAAGCTGACCGTGAACATCGGACTGGAGGTAGGGAACCTGGCGGAGTCGGTTACGGTGCAGGCGGAAGCCGCGCAAGTAGAATCGAATAGCGGCGAGGTCGGCCGTCTGGTTAGCGGCGAACAGGCCACGCAAATTCAGTTGAACGGCCGCAATTTCCCGCAGTTACTGGAGCTTTTACCGGGCGTGTCAACCACCTTCGCGAGCGGCTTCAGCCTGTTCGGCGGTTACGGCGTCAGCAACTCGGCGCAATCTATCAACGGCAGCCGCACCGACACGTTTTCGTGGAACATCGACGGCGCCGACAACAAAGATAATGGCGGCGGCGGAAACAATTTTGTCAACATAACGCCCGACGCGATCGCCGAATTCCAAGCGCTCACCTCTAATTACAGCGCCGAGTACGGCTACAGCTCCGGCGCCGTGATCAACATCGCGCTGCGCAGCGGAAGCAGGGATTTTCACGGCGGCGTTTATGAGTATTTTCGCAACAACGACATTCAAGCGCGGGCCTTCAACGCCCTGCTCATCCCGGAGTTGCGCTACAACAACTTCGGCTGGAATCTCGGCGGACCCATCTTCATCCCCAAGCTATTCAACCGCGACCGGCAAAAGCTCTTCTTCTTCATCGGCGGCGATTTCAAGCGCCTCGTGCAAGGCTCCGCCAATACCTGGACGGTACCTACGCTCGCTCAGCGCAGCGGCGATTTTTCGGCGCTGGCTGCATCCAAGTGGCCGATCGATCCACTGACCAAGACCGCGTTTCCAGGCGGCATTATTCCCGCGAACCGTTTCAGCCCCAATGCCGTGCGCCTGCTCGAGAACTATCCTGCGCCAAACTTCACCGGCTCCGGCGGCAACTTCGTCTTCAACGCGGTAGTGCCGTTGAACACCAACGAGTACATTTACAAGTTCGATTACAACATGAGTCCCCGCAACCAGATCTCGGTTCACTATCTGCGCGATTATTACACCTCGACTCAAAATCAAACCCAGCTCATTGAGTACAACCGCGATATACCGGGAACGAACTCGAGTATTCAGTGGACCTTCGTCGCTGACCCCAAAACCGTGAACGTGGCGCAATTCTCGTTCACCGGCAACGTCATTCTCGAAAAGACCGGCATCGTTCCGAATAAGCTGTTCATCAACGATTTCACACGCACCGGCGAAGGCATTACATATCCGCTCCTATACAATGCCAACAACGACATTCCGACGTTGCAGGTCGCGGGATTCACCAGCCTGACCGCGACGCCGCTGAACTTCAACAACTTCAACCGCATTTTCGATTGGAAAGACGACTTCTCGAAGATTCTGGGGAATCATAACCTGAAGTTGGGCATCCTCATCATGAGGAGCCGCAAGAACCAGGACAACATCCCCGCCATCAACGGAACTTTCAACTTCACGACATCGGCCGCAAACACGACGGGAAACGCCTTGGCGGACGCGCTGCTCGGGAATTTCTACACTTACACCGAAGCGGGCTCGTTCCGGCAGGGCTGGTATCGCTTCTCGCAGGTTGAACCATACGTTCAGGACGATTGGAAAGTGACGCCGCGCCTCGCTCTGAATTTAGGACTGCGCTATCAATATCTGCAGCCGCAGTACAGCGCCTTGAATAATACATCGGCGTTCCTGCCGCAGTATTACAATCCGGCAAACGCCGTAACGGTGGTTCCGACGGGTTCGCAGGCCGGTCAAATCGCGCCGGGCAGCGGGAACATTTACAATGGTCTGGTGCTGGGGGGCAGCGGCTTCCCCCAGGCAGCGGTCTCGCGCATACCGGGCATCACCACCGATCCCGCGGTGCTGGCCCTTTTCCACAATCTTCCCAAAGGAACCGCCAATACCGATTGGAATACCTGGGGCCCGCGACTGGGGTTCGCTTTCGATCTTACGGGACATCAAAGCACTATTCTGCGCGGCGGCTATGGCGTGTTTTATGAGCGCATCGAAGGCAACTTCATCTTCAGCGCCGTCAACAATCCTCCCTTCATCCAGCAAACCACCATTTACAACGGCAACGTCGAGAATCCCGCTGGCGGAGTGGCCCCGATCTTCCCGCAAACCATCAACAACTCCCACTATCTCGATATGAAAGTTCCGCGCACGATGAATTGGAGTTTGGGCATACAGCGCAAGCTTAGCTCCAGCATGATGCTGGATGTCGCCTATGTGGGATCGAGCGCGGCCAATCTCTCCAATCAGGAGGACATCAACCAGCTGCCGCCGGGCACACTGCAGGCGCATCCGGGAATAAACGCGAACGCATTGCGACCCTATCCGGGCTACAGCGACATCTACCAATATGTCAGCGGCGCGAACTTTATCTACGACTCGCTGCAGGTCCAATTCAAGAAGCAGTGGTCGAGCGGTGGGCTGTTCAACGTCGCCTACACTTGGTCGAAAGCCCGCACGGACGCCAACAGCTACAGCTATCTGCCGGAAAACAGTTATAACCTGCGCGCCGATTGGGGACCCGCCAGCTACAATCGCAATCAGATTTTCGTCGTCAGTTATGTATACCCGCTCCCGTTCTGGCGTCATGGAACAAACTGGTATCAAAAAGCGCTGGGCGGCTGGCAGGTCTCCGGCGTGACCACGATTCAGTCCGGTCTGCCCGTCAATCTTGGCATTCAAAGCGATGTGGCGGGCATCGCCAGCACGTCGACGGAACGGCCGAACCAAATCCTGCTCAATCCCTACCAAGGCGTGAGCGGGACGCAGTTCTTGAACCCCGCCGCATTTGCGCTGCCCGCGCCGGGCACGTTTGGCAACCTTGGCGCCTACGCGATTTTCCTTCCGCGTTGGAACAACTGGGATGCTTCGGTGCAGAAGTCGTTCTTCATGACGGAACGTGTGAAGCTTGATTTCCGCGCGGAGCTGTTCAACGTGCCGAACCACCTCTCTTATACGGGCATTGGAACCACATTCGGCTCGTCAAACTTCGGCCAGGTTACCGGCGCGACGGACCCGCGGACATTGGAGTTGGCGCTGCGCTTGAATTTCTGACCCGCTTTGCGGCAAAACCGTTATGGAATCGGTGGAACTGCCAGTCTACCGGGACTCCTGCCGGTATGGCGCTAGAAGAGAAGAAAATTACGGAGCGAACGGCGCGAGACTTCCGCCACGATTTGAACCGCCGCGCCGGACGATCGAGCATGCGTTCATACTCCTTCGCCGATTGAATCCGCACAACTCAGAACCGCTTATAACCGTGCTATCGTGCCATTAATCAGCCGTCCAGATGTCCGCCGCCGAACCCATCGTCCAGCGTGAGCCCGCGCGGCGCCATCCCCAACTTCACGCCGCGGCCCGCGCACTCGCCGGTCCGGCCATCCTTTTCTAATCTGCTGGGGATTTTTCTGGAAAATCCTGCTCACCAAGCAATACGCCTGGCTCGCCTCCTACGACCTTGCGTCCCAAGTTGTCCCCTGGCTCGATTATCAGGCCAAGCAGTTCCACCTCGGCCGCTTCCCGCTTTGGGACCCCTACATTTTCGGCGGTCAATCGCTCATCGGGCAGGGCCAGCCCGGCCTCGCTTATCCGCTGAACTGGATCCTCTTCGCGATGCCGCTGCGTCACGGGCACATCAGCTTCAACGTTCTGAATTGGTATTATTTCGCGATCCATTACCTCGCCGCACTGTTCTGCTATTTTCTGTGCCGCGATCTCGGCCGCAGTCTCGCGGCGTCCATTCTCGGCGGCGTTTCCTTCGCCCTCGGCGGCTACATCGGCACGACGGATTGGCCGCAGATGATCAACGGCGCCATCTGGGGACCGCTCGTCTTTCTCTTTCTATTCCGCGCCGCGCGCGGCCTGCGCCCTTCGCCAATGCCGCTTTTTCTGGCCTTTTTCTCGGAATCGCATGGCTCAGCGGCCACCACCAGGTCCCCATTTTTCTGACTCTCGCTGCCGCCGGCGTATGGCTGTACTTGCGTTTCACGTAACGGCCCGCCGAATCGATTGGACTCTCGCTAAAGCCGCCGCCGTTTTCTTCGTCTTTCTTCTCTTCACCTCGGCCTTCCAAACATGGCCCGCCTACGCCTACGGCAAGACCGCCATCCGCTGGGTCGGGCGCGGAATCGCCCGTCAAATGGAACGAGCCCGTCCCCTACATCGTCCACCAGCGCTATTCCTTGAGCCCCATTTATCTCCTGGGAACAATCATCCCCGGCTATGCCGCCGATACCAATCCTTTCGTCGGCATCGTCGGCCTCTCGCTCGCCGCCCTCGCCCTGGCCTGCTGGTGGAAAATTCGCGAGGTCCGCATACTCGCAGGCATCGGCATCGCCGGATTGCTGCTCGCCCTCGCCAAGAACGACATTTTCCACGGCATGATGTACAGCCTCGATTCCCATGTTCGAAAAGGCGCGCAGTCCCGGCGTGGCGATCTACCTGTTTCACTTCGCCATCGCGATCTTCATGGCCTTCGGTCTCGACGCGCTGTTTCTTCCTTTCGTAAAACCACTCTTGCGCCGCCTTACGGTCATTCTGCTCGGCTTCGGAACGCTGACGTTTCTGATCCTCTTCGCGATCGATCTCGCCAAATCCATGAACTTCGGCACCGACGATCGCGTCATGATATCGACGCTTGCCGCCTTTCTGCTTGCCGGTCTCATTTATCGCGCCGGCCGCAACGACGCCATCCGTCCCGGATTGCTTGTGCTCATCATTGGTCTGTACATCGTCGAGATCGGCAACGTATCGTTTTATACGTCTCCCGCACAAAGAAGAAAAGAACAGGATGGCCATCCTCCAAGCCTTCGCCGATACCGAGCCGGTCGCGGAGTTCTTAAGACATCAGCCGGGAACCCCGCGCGCGTGGCCGCTCGGCGAGGACGTTCAGATCAATTTCGGCGATTGGTACGACATCGACACGCAGTTCGGATACACCGCCAGCCTGCCTTTGAATCTCGACAATCTGGAGATGCATACCACGCGCGCCGAATGCTCTACGGCGCCGCGTACGGAATCGCCAAGAAGCCGTTCCTGGATTTCAAACAGGAGGTCTTCCGCGCCCCCAGCGGTCTCATCGTTTATAAGACGCCGAACGTTTTCCCGAAGGTCTGGACGGTACACGAAGGAGAGATAGTCAAAGATCGCGAGGATATCCGCCGCCATCTCCAGGACGATTCCTTCGATCTCTCGAAGAAAACGTTCGGTTGGACTGCGCCGCCGAAAATGGACCGTTGCGATCGGCGACATCGTCCGGCGGCTTCACTCGCGCCATCAATTCCGCCAGCGCGACGGTGGACATGAAATGCCGCGGTATGGTCGTGATGGGCGAAAACAACGCTCCCGGCTGGGCGGCGACGATTGACGGCAAGCCAGCGCCGATTTATTACGCCTACACCGCCCTGCGCGGCATTGTCGCTGGTCCCGGCCGGCACACGATTCAAATGCGCTACCGGCCGCTCAGCGTCACGGCCGGCGCGCTATCCACTCTCGCGGCCTTCATCGCGGCGTTTGCTGTTTTTCCTGACGCCCCGGCTGCGCCGGCGTAAACCCAGGCTTCTGATCGCGATGCCGTAATCCCGCGTGTCGCCCGCGCCGTGCCGCACGGGCTCGGAAACAATCGTGATCTTGTGGTTGCCCGCCGCGCCCGCTCCTAATTTCCAGCGCAGCAATTGCGAATGAGAATCGTTCAGCGGTCGCCGCGCCCAGCGAATGTCCGTCTTCAAAGACCGTTACTGTCGAAGGGCCCTCCCGACCTCAGATTGCTCTCCGGCACGAACGCCTCGATATCGAATTCGGTTGCTTCCGCCGGACGGTAAAACGTTGCCTCCGCTCTTGGCGAGGCCCAGCGGTACAGCGTCGCGGCGTTATACCAGCCCGCGCCAAATTGCGCATCCGGCACGAACTCCGGTGAAGCGCACCGCGCTCTCCAGAGTATCGCGCGTGCGCAGCAGACCCTTGATGCTGTGCGTCACCGGGTCGTAGTGAACCAGAGCCATCGGCACTTTGGTCATCAACTCCCGGCCGCGATCGCTGTCGTACCAGCCGGCTTCCACGCGGGGTCCGAAAGCCTGATGAATCGCGCCGTCGGCGCCCCACGCCTGCATGCCCGGCGGCACGCTGTTATACACCACGGCCTTGACCGGGGGGAGCTGCGCCTGGCAAGCTGCTGCACTCCCATGACAAACCAGCGTCTGCCCGTGCCGGACGCGATGATCTCGCCGCGCTTTTCCCGCAGCATCATGAAATTCAACGGCAGCCATAGCAGGAAAAAAACCGCGATTGCCCAGCGCGGCGTTCTCTCCGCCACCGCCGCCGCCGCGATCGCGACGCCAATCATCGGAACATACCAATACACCGTCAGCATGCGATTGGGAAGCGCCAGCAGCGGCGCAAACAGCGCCAGCATAAAGATCAAACCGAAATACAAGCGCCGGTCGCGGAAAATCAGCGGCAACAACAGCAGCGCCAGGCCGGCAAACGGCACAAAGAAAATCGCCGACGAATAGAACGAAGCGCAAAACCAGAAAACCTTTGGCGTGAAGCGCAGCACGTATGTGTTCGCGCCTACGACAGAACGGTTGATGCCACACCGCCTGCAACCCGAAACTCAGAGAGATCGCGAAATATGGAATCAGCCGCTTCCATTTCCGGCCGCCCAACAGCAATTCATAGGCGAGCAGCGCGAACGGCAGCATCACCGCAAGCTCTTTCGATTTGTAGGCCAGCCAGAACGGAACCAGCGCCACGATCCAGTGCCCGCGAACGTACAGCAGCAGCGTCGCCAGACAGAACGTCGCGCACAGGGCGTCGAATACGAACATCGGCATCCAGTACGCCTCCATCACGGCGGCATGGAAGGCGTAGAATAAGGTCCCCGCTCCCGCCGCGATGCCGGAAAACCCCAGACGCCGAAGGAGCAAGAAAATCAGCAGGACATTCAGCGCGTGGATAGCCTGCAGCACCGCGACGTAAGGACGATAATTCAGATCAAAGGCGCGCCCCAGGACCGAATAGTAGAGCGCACCGACGGGCCGGAAGTTATATGTGGAAAACTTCGGCGTGAGCAGGCCGCCGGAGTAATCTTTAACCCCGATAATCTTCGCCCAACCGAGCGTGTCTAGATCGTCGTCGGAGAAATAACCCTTATACGCCGGCCGGTTCGCAATAAGAAACAGAACAACGAGCGACAGAACGCACGCCAGCGGCAGCCAACGAGCCGCACTCCGCGGATTGTTCGAAAGGGACGAAACAGAGGGCGCGCGTCATTGTATTGAAAACTGTCCAAACGCAAGGCCCAAATTGCGGTCGTCGCCAGGGATCTGGGTTGTGCGATCGACGGTGAAAGCGATTTCGATCTTTGGCCGTCCGATCAAATCCGCGGGCAGCGCATAGCTAAATTCGAATTCCGAGCCATGCTCGATCGTCTTGACCGGCTCCGCCCGGCCGTCAACCGTCAACGCGAAATGCAGCGGCCCGGCTTTGACCAGCTGGGCCATGGCAAACCCGTGCACGTGGAGCTTATCGTTCGCCGCGGCCGGCCCCGGCAAATACACCGCGGCATGCTTTTTCGACCACCGGAAACCGTTCTCTAGCGCGTACCATCCATCGCCGATCTGATCCTTGTAATATGCCACGCCGAGATCGACGCTGCGCGCCAGCGGCGGCTCCGGTTGCTCGTCGACCCAGCGCGTATACGATCGCGTCACGTTCCGAAGCTTGCGTCCTTCGACCGTATAAACCACGGCGGATTGATCGTTCAGCGCGCGCGAAACCGCCGAAGCCGGCAGGATGTAATTCGAAAGCGGCCAAAGATGCGGATCCTCGTGGATGGCGGCGCGGCAATCCGGCGTCAGGTACACGTCGTGCCACCCCAGGGCGCGAAACGGCGAATCGTATACGGCGGTCCAGAAGAGCGAATCGTCGACGTTTCTCAACAGGATCATTTTGCCGGGATGAATCTTCTTGGCATACGCGACGCTTTGCACCAGCGCCCGCGCGCGATCCGTCCGATCGAAAAACGCCCGCATCTCCGCCTGCACTACCGTGGCCGAAGGCCACGCATAGAGTAGGATCAGCGCCCCCGCGATCACAGTGGCCCCCATGCCGCTCCGCCAGGCGCGCGCCAGACCATAGGCCGCGAGCATCGCGATGCCGATGGCCGGAATCGTCAGATAATACCCGGTAATGTGATTATGCAAGGGCAGCAGCGGTCCCAGCACGATCAAGAACCAGCACAGGAGAAATAGCGGCAGGAAGCGCCGCTTCCACGCTTGCCACGCCGTGAATCCGAGGATCGCCGCCGTGACCGCCGCGACCGCGATGTTAACGGATAAGGGCGGAGTCGCTTTCACCTGCGTGAAGGCGTCGAACCCCAGCAAGATCCTCCAGTATCGCCACAATGTCTCCAGCAATCGCGCCGGGACGGAACGTCATGTCGTAGTAGAAATTTTCCGGCTTGGAGCCGACAAAACGGTCCACTGCCGCGAATGCGGCCGAAACCGCGAACAGCGGCAGCGTGGACTTCAGATAACGCCGCGCGAACGAAAACGCGTACAGCGCCGCAATCGCCGGATAAACGACATTGATTTCGAGCGCCCCGAAGCCGAGCAGAAATGTCGCGCACTGCGCCCAATAGAATTTCCGCTCCCCCGTCTCCGTGTACCGAATGAAAAGATAAAAGCTGAGCAGCAGGAACGTGGCGCACTGGATTTCGTTATAAGCCGAGGTCCATGCCATGGGAGTGACCAGCGCGATGTTCGCAAGCCACAGCAGCGCCGCGACTACTGCCGCCAGATCCGATTTCGTCAGCTTGCGCGCGACCAGCATCACGAGCGCGATGTTCAGGAACTGGTTTGCGAACACGAATAGCCGGTAGGGCAGCGCCCGCTCGCCGAAGAACCACGAAAACAGCATGAAAAATCCGCGCTCGCTCCACGGCCGGACTGTTCCCTGCGCCAGCGGCGCGAACATGCACTTCAAGAAGCTCGAGAAGTCCGTCACGTGCGCGCGCAATCCCAGCCAGGCGAAATCGTCCTGCTCGAACCAGATGCGCGCGCCCAGCCAATAGAGCGCGATGCAAAACAAGAACGGCGTGATCCACCAGGCCACGCGCGCCGCGCGGGTCACTTGGCCTCCAGCGCCACCGAGGTCACGATCAGGCTGAGCTGGCGGTGGTCGTTCTCAGGCTGCACGAACTTGTCGACCGTGAAATCGGCGTTCACCGCGTCCTTCGTCGAACGCCGCGGCGGGAATCTCGCGCCGGTATTCGTGGGCGCCGGGCGTATCGAACGTTTCGGGTGAAAGCTTCTCGCCGCCGACGCTGGCCCCAATGGTGATGCGCTTCAATTCCCGCACCGAAGCGTCCGGCAGCGTGAAGTCGAGCGCCAGCGCCGCCCCCAGCTTCGGAGCCGATGGAGGAACGCCCAAAGCCACTGTAAATTTCGGCGCAGTCCAGCGCCAGGAGCCGTTTTCCCGCCCGTAAAAGCCGCGCAGAAGCTGTTCGGAGGTGGACGGATCGGCGATGCGAACCACGCTCGCCGGCGCCGCCGGCTCCTCAATGGTCGGCTGCAGGCGGATGGGATCGGGGCGCTTGCACGCAAACATCGCGCAACACAGGCAGGGAACGGCTAGGAGTTTCGAATACTGCATTTATCGGGCAAAGGATCATTATCGCGCGCCGGGCGCGGCGCTTAATCGGATTCCCCCGCTCCGGCTGGGCAGGTTTTTTCCGGGCGCCAATCGGCTCGCCGATGCCGTAACCGTCGCAATCGGCGCGCAGGCGGCCGCCGTCGATTTCGCGCGCGTCGCCGCGCGGGACTAATTCAGGTTCACGTACATCAGCCAACGAGCATCAACAACGGAGACGCGGCGGTAGTGGCTACCGTTGGAGGAGCCTCGACGCAGACCGCGGCAAACATGATCTCGATCCACAACTAGCGGTGCGTCTTTTTCGGCGTTGCACAAAGCACCCTTTTTTGGACTTGGGAGGCTTACTCGTAAGGGATTTCCACCTCGACATAGCTGCCCGGCGTGGCTGCGTCCACGGCGGCGGCGATTTCAGCCAACATCCGCCGTACAGGTCCCCAGCGTCCTTTGGTTAAAACCACGAGCGCGATTTTGCGGCCGTCAAGGTTCTGCTGATACCTGATGCTTTTATCGGATGTCACCACGACATGGAAACCAGCTGCTTCGGCGAAGTTGAGCAAATCGCCGTTCTTCAACGCGCCCCAACCCCGCTCTCGTGCTTCCGTGACGGTGTGGCCGGTGAGCGCACGGGCAAGGCCGCGTGGGGCGTTGTTGTCGAGCAGAACCAGCACAGCTTAGAGGCTGGGCGCATTGTCGAGACTGTGAGCGGCGAAGTCGAGTACGGCTTTGATCTCCTCGCGCGAAACGGGGTATTGTTCAATGATTTCCTCAATGGTCATGCCGTCCTCAAGGTTCTCGAAGACAAGTTTAACCGGCGTCCGCGAGTTGCGGAACGTCCACGCACCGCTAACCTTGCCGGGGATGCTTTCCACGGCGGGGCATTGCGACCAATCGAGATTTGGCATTTTCTTACCCTCCTTCCATCGTATCTTGTTACCACGGTTCGGCGGCGGCTTCAGGCGCGAGGCAGACGCTATCGCGCCCGGCACAAGCCTATCGCGCGAAGTGTATCAGTGCCCTTCACGTCGTCAACGTCCTTGAAAAGGTCGCTTGTCGTACTGGCGCGCGCTATGTTCGTTTCGCGGCACGACAATAACACCGAGTGTTACATGCTGACAGCCTTCTTGCCGGTCATGTTCGAAGCATAGATGTTAGTGTGCTGCTGCGGCAAGCAAATGCAAAGAGTAGCCTGGAGGCGATCGTCCGAGAACTTGGTAGCGATACACCCGACTAGAAGGCAGCAGCGCAACTGGCGGACGATCTGCTGGGATCGTTGCCGCGACTAGGCAGAGTTTCGCCAAGGTGCCCGAGGGCGAGCAGAGTCCGCTAATGGACGCGAAGTTGGCGGAGGTGACGCTCGCCGTGGAGAACTTGGTGGCGGCGCTTGGCGAGCGGCATTATGAACGCGCTGTGGGCGCGGCGGAGGACGCGCTACGATGTTTGGCGGCCAGGTGATTCACCGATATGCAGCCTTATCGCTTCAATCCATTCAACAAAGATATCTCGACCGTTACCGGGCTCGATTTGCTGAGGCTGAAGGAGGTAACCGAGGGATGGTTCGTCGATTACAAGTCACGGCCCTTGACCGCCTGCGATTTCGGAAAGCACATCTCGGCATTCGCAAATCAGTACGGCGGCTTCCTGTTCATTGGCGTTGACGAAGGGCCTAGCAAATCAATGAGGGCTGAGACGTTCCCCGGCATCCCGCTCGCGGACGGTGGCGCCGACGATGGTGAAGATTCGCGAGGCTGTTGCCGCTCAGGTCACACCTGATTTTTATTTCGAGCACCTTGTCATCGAAGGCTCCGTGCCCGAAATCGGCCTTGAACAGGGCAGGGCGATCATCGCGGTCGGCATTCCCGAAGGCATGAACCCGCCCTACGTGCATTCCTCTGGCCGGATTTATCGACGTGTCGGCGATAGCTCGGAACCAAAAGGCGAGACGGATAGGGCGTTGCTTGACCAGATGTGGCGCAGAAGTGCAAAGAATCAAGAACGTCTGCGGAATTTCATCCGGGAAGCGCCGCCGCCGTTCTCAAATAGCGGTGCGCTCGCACTTTCCTGCGTGTATTTCATCCCTGATCCGTACTGGATCAGCGCCCCTCTTAGGATGAGTATATCGGTGTTTTGAAAGATCATGGAGGGCGAGGAAGCCCCATCGCGGATATCGTTTCGCCTTGAAAACATTTTTCCAACATTTGACGGCTGATCGCGCGGCAAGTGGAGCGGAACCATCCGCAGGACGATGTCGCCACCTCCAGTGGAGTTCCACCGGCAATGTCCGCCTCACGATTCCAATATCACGCCTGCAGAAACGTTCCATGTTCCCGGTAGCCGACCCGCTTCTGGCGGAATTCTACAAAGCGTTGCCTGCGGACAAAAAGCATTATCTTCAGCTCGCGGACTTCACCAAATGGCTTGCTGCCTTGGTGGGTTTGACTGACAAATTTCATCAGCTCCGCGATCTGTTCAGTATGAAAGGCATGTTCTATGGCAAGTTGCGCTTCATTGGCATGCTGCGGCTCACGCCGTTTATCAATCTCAGGTCATACGTGGATGATGTCGCTCAGTGCGGCCTGCCGGTACTTCAATCCGACGAGATATTGCTTCCGCCGGGCAACACGTTCGACACCCGGTCCGAACTCACCGACTATGCGGGCGCCGATCCTCACTTGCGGTCGTTGGTTACTGTGTTGCCGTTGGCTCTATGGGCCCTTCGATCAATCGGCGTGCCTCTAACGACACCGGACCCAGCGGACCCGACGAACATTTCCAAATCTACAATGAAGTCATCGAAGCGATGTTTCAAGCCATCGTCGCAAATCCGGCGCCAAATTTACGCCACAGCGGAATCGGTGGCAATAAGCCAGCCTTTTCCGCATAAGCCGCCCTGCGTGTAAACCAATTGCCAATGTTCTCTGTGCCTAATGCCCCTTCCGTGTTCAGACTGTCCTGTCCCCGTTCCCTGACGGGTGATCCGCACCGTACTGCCTCGACCCTGACCGTTCACTGTATTCCGCCAACGGCGCTGCCCGCTCGATTCCCTTTCGCTGGAACTCCCGTGTTGGTAACCAATTCGGTGGACGCGGCACTTCCGCGCGCGGCACGCGGGCTAGTCCGATCCTTCTTGCCGGCCGTAGACGTCGCCGCTTAGGGCGCGATCGAGGTTCACGGCGGCGCTGATGAGCGAAAGATGCGTGAAGGCCTGGGGGAAATTGCCGAGCGCGTTGCCGCGCAGTCCGATCTGCTCCGAAAAGAGGCCCAGATGGTTGGCGTACCCGAGCATCTGCTCAAATAGAAGACGCGCTTCGTACAGCTTGTTGGGATCGTCCGCGCCGGCCCGCGTCAGCGCCTCAATCAGCCAGAACGTACAGATATTGAAGGTCCCTTCGGTGCCCTTCAGACCGTCCGGCGTTTTGTCCACATCGTAGCGATACACCAGTCCGTCCGAGACCAATCCGCCGTCCTTCGGCGGCCTTATCGATGGCCGCGAGGGTCTGGATCATGCGTGGGTCGGTCGGAGAACAGAAAAAGACCAGGGGCATCAAGAGCGTCGAGGCATCGAGCGCTCCGGCGCGGTATGATCTCGTTTGAAACGTCCACTATCGCGGCTAATCGGTACTCCAGGCCTACGACGTCAGTTGTGAAGCAAATGCTCAAGATTTTCGTAAGCCATGCCGTGGTTGATGCTGAGCTGGCAGGAAATCTGGCTGACTTTCTACAACTCGGTGCAGGTGTTTCGCACAGTGAGATCTTCCTGAGTTCTCGGAAGGGAAACATTCCCAACGGGCAATACTTCGTCGCGCACATTCTGAAGGAGCTTAACGCGGCCGATCTTGTTATTGCGATGGTGTCCAAGTCCTATTTGGAAAGCCACTTTTGCCTGGAGGAGCTCGGCGCCGCCCTGAGCCGCAAGACAGAGAATAAAGCCACGTTCTATTCTCTCCTCGTTCCGCCTGTAACCTTCTCGGATTTAGATGGCGTTCTGTACGGAATGCAAGCGGGAAGTATTCTCGATCGAGCCGTACTTAACGAGCTGAGAGAAGTTATCACGAGTGCTGGAAGCAAAGCCCCATCGCTCGCTGATTGGGATCAAAAACGCGATTCCTTCTTGCGTCTGGCACTGGAAGCCGTTGGCGGCCTCGAGGCTGACGAACTGATGTGCCACATTATTCTAAAAGATGTTCGCATTGACCGCGATAACAGACCGGCAATTCACTTCAAATCCAAATTGCGGATCACGTTCGAAAACGACACTGGGAAAGAGCTCGTCTTGCATAGCTCAGTTTGGGACAAAAGCCGTAATGGAGTTCCGTGCATAGGACCATCGCCTTACCTGCTCTGGCAGGTCGCGAGGGGACAGGGTTGGAGTGACGAGAGCGCATCACCTGAGATATCGGTAGGAGATTTGTTTCGTACCTGGATCGCTTTGAACGAGTCTGTAACGGATGGGGAGATTCTCCGAAGATGTGCATTGCGGCAGCTCGGTACTTTGGAGGCTCACGTCAGCATTGGTGAATACCGCGTGTTGTTTACAAAGCAATTGTGAGTAGGCAGGGACGCGGAGCGCCTGGAAGTTCGCTAGTCCGAGCTCTCCTGCCGGCCGTAAACGTCGCCGCTTAGGGCGCGATCGAGATTCACGGCCGCGCTGATGAGTGAAAGATGCGTAAACGCCTGCGGGAAGTTTCCTAGCGCGTTGCCGCGCAGTCCGATCTGCTCCGAAAAGAGGCCCAGATGGTTGGCGTACCCGAGCATCTGCTCAAACAGCAGACGCGCTTCGTACAGCTTGTTGGGATCGCCCGCGCCGGCCCGCGTCAGCGCCTCAATCAGCCAGAATGTACAGATATTGAACGTCCCCTCGGTGCCCTTCAGACCGTCCGGCGTTTTGTCCACATCGTAGCGATAGACCAGTCCGTCCGAGACCAATCCGCCGTCCTTCGGCGGCCTGTCGATAGCCGCGATGGTCTGGATCATGCGCGGATCGGTCGGCGAACAGAAAAAGACCAGCGGCATCACTAGCGTGGAGGCATCGAGCGCATCGCCGCCGTAGGATTGCACGAAGGCCTGCCGTTGCTCGCTCCAGCCGTTCTGCATGACATCGAGATAAATTTCGTCGCGCACCCGCACCCACTTTCCCCAATCCGCCGGAAACGAGCGCTTTTGCGCCAGACGGATGGCGCGGTCCACCGCGACCCAGCACATCATCTTCGAAAAAACGAACTTGCGCCGCCCTCCGCGCACTTCCCAGATGGCTTCGTCTTCCTCCTGCCAGTGATCGCACACCCAGTTCACCAATTGCCGCAGGTACATCCATAGCTCGAACGAAATGGGCGTGCCGTGCTTGTTGAAGAGGTACACGGAGTCCATCAACTCGCCGTAAATATCGAGCTGCAACTGCCGGTAGGCGCCGTTGCCGATGCGCACGGGCTTCGATCCCATGTAGCCGTCCAGATGATTCAATTCCTCTTCGTCCAGATTGTGCCGCCCGTCGATGCCATACATGGTTTGCAGCGAACCGTCCGGCTCCAGCTCGTGGCAGCGCTGGTCGAGGTAGTTCATAAACGCCGCGGCTTCCTCCGTGAAGCCGATGCGCATAAAGGCATACACCGTGAACGCGGCGTCGCGGATCCAGGTATAGCGGTAATCCCAGTTTCGCGAGCCGCCCAGACTTTCCGGCAGACTGCACGTCGGCGCCGCCACGATGGCGCCCGTGGGCTGGTAGGTCATCAGCTTCATGGCCAATGCGGAGCGCATCACGGTTTCGCGCCAGCGCCCTCGATAGGTACACCTGGCCAGCCATCTGCGCCAAAAATCCACGGTGGCGTTGAACAGCCGGTTGCTCTCGGCGTCCGACATCTCGACGATCCCGTCGTCTAAATGGTGCAGCTCGAAGCTGGCCGTCTTGCCTTCGTCAAGAACGAAATCGGCCGCCACTCCGTTTTCTTTGCGGTGCAGCTTTACGTCGCTGGCGAGAGCCAGCTTCAGGTGGGGAGAGTGAAATTTCGCGCCGCCCGGAGCGATTTCAACCTGGTGCTCGTCGCGCGCGTAGTTGAAGGCGGGAAAGCACTCCATGCGAAAGCTCATGCTGCCGCGCACCACCTTGACGCGGCGCACCAGGCCGTGGAATCCATCGTCGTCGCGCTGCTCGCCGATGGGCATGTAATCGGTCACTTCGCCCACGCCCTCGTTTGAAAGAAAGCGGGTCACCAGCACGTTCGTATCGGGCCAGTAAAGCTGCTTGCGGTTGATGTCGTCGTCCTTGGGGCAGATCCGGAAGAAGCCGCCTTTTCTATCGTCGAGAAGGGCCGCGAAGACGCTCGGCGAATCGAAGCGCGGAAAGCAGTACCAATCGATGGACGCATCTTTGCCCACCAGCGCCACCGTGCGCAGATTTCCGATGATGCCGTAATCCTCTATTGGTTGATATGCCATGTCCGTTGCGCCACGTTCCAAAATAACGCGCACGGCGTCTTGACGCGAGCGCTGCGCATCGGCTAGATTCGGTGCTGGAGCGCATCAGGGCGCCCCCAGCTCGCGGAAAGGGCCAAGCCCGCCTGAAGCAACGACACATTTCGTTGGACGCACGACTGTCCTTTCAGCCCGACTATGCGAGCGAATCGGGCGCTAGCGGGCCACAGGCCCATGAAAGGAGGTCGTCATGACCCACTCGCTACATATCAAGCCGTCTCTCGAAAATCTCAAGAAACAGGCTAAAACAATGCAGAAAGCATGGCGCGAGGGAGGGCCCGAAGCACTCGCGCGCGTTCGAGCCGCTCACCCGCGGTATGCGCCGCTTTCGGACGAGCAGCTCCGCGCCATTAAACCGCGGCTGAGCGATTGCCAGCTCGTGCTGGCTCGCGAGGCCGGATTTGAAAGCTGGCCGCGACTGAAGGCCGCGGTCGAGGCCGCGAACCAGGAATTGGCCGACCAGTTTGTCGATATCGCGTGCCTCTGCTACGACGATCCGCATTACGATCACCGCTCCTTTCACGCCCGAGCGCATGAAATGCTGCGCGAGAACCCGTGGCTTTTGGAAGCCACCATCTGGTCCGCCGCGGCGGCGGGCAACACTGCCGCCGTCGCAGCATTTCTCGAGAGGCGGCCGGACCTGGCAAACCGTCCCGGACCGCATGGCTGGGTTCCACTGCTTTGCGCCTGCTACTCTCGCGTGAAACCGCTGCACCCGGCGCATTCCACTTTCGATGTTGCGAAACTTTTGCTGGAGCGCGGCGCCGATCCCAATTCATACACGATGAAGGGCAACGCCGACGAGAGACTCGATCAAACCGCGCGCCGCTTCACTGCCCTCACCGGTCTTTTTGGCGGCGGCTCAACCGGTTTGGCGAATCAGCCGCCGCATCCACGCTGGCGCGAAATGGCCGAACTGCTGCTCGAGCACGGGGCCCTTGCCGCGGACGAAGAGGCTCTGGAGATTAATCCTGGAGCGTGCCTTGAAATCTTCCTGCGGCACGGGCTGCAAGCCGATACGATGGCGGCGGGCGGCATCACGCTGCTGGGACGTGAACTGTGCAAAGCCGCTCGCCAGGGACGCCGGGATTTTGTCGAGATCCTGCTGGCCCATAACGCCCGCATGGATGAACAGTGGCACGGTAAGACGGCTTGGCAACACGCCGTCGCGCGGGGGCATCTGGATATCGCGCGGCTGCTCGAAGATGCCGGCGCGTCGGCCGCGGAGCTGAACGACGAAGAACGATTCGTCTCGCTGTGCCTGGCGGGTGACGAGCGCGGCGCCCGCGCGATGCTCGAACGCGCCCCAGACCTTCTCACGCGCGTTCCGAAAAACATGGTGCAGAGAGCTGTCGGCGCGAAGCGAACGGAAGCCGTCAAGCTGGCGCTCGATCTTGGTTTCGATCCCAATTTTATGGAAGATAATGGGCCTATTCACAACGCCGGCGTCCTTGCGGAAAACGACGAGATCCTGCGGATTCTTCTCGCCGGCGGAGCGTCGCTCAAGCTGCGCGATCCGTGGTACGACAGCACGGGGGCCGGTTGGGCCGACTTCTTCAACTATGGCGAATTGCGCGGCAGGCTGCTCGCCGAAGAAGGCGTCTGCTTCTTTGACGCGCTCGATTTCGGCCGGCTCGACCGCGTTCCCGAAATCCTGGCGCGCGATCCCGCGGCCCTCGAGCGGCCTTTCGCGAAATGCCTCTCGCGAGATCCCAAGCCGGAGGATTGGCAAACGCCCCTGGCGCGCATGGTACTTCGCGGCAAAACGGACGCTGTACGCAAATTGCTCGAGCATGGCGCCGATGTCACGGTCCGGTATCCCGACGGGCGCTCGCTGTTGCAGGCCGCCCGCGAGCAGGGGTTTGAGGAGATCGCCCGCTTGCTGGAATCCCAAGGCGCCTCGGGCTAGGACGGCTGGGCTTGTCGATACGGTCCAGAGCTTCCGGTGAACGCACCGGACGGTGCGCGTGCTTTAATTCACGAAATCTCTCCCGCGGCGCTCTTTCGAACCTGTTCGAGGAGTTGCGGCGTGCAGCGGAAGTCCGTGGCCTGTAATCGCAGCAGGGCTGAGTCGATGTTCACGAAGCCGCCGCGCGAGCCTTGCAGCAGAATGCCCAACGTTCCGGTAACGGCGAGGCCTCGACGTTGTGCAAGCTTCACACCCTTGCGGTCATCGATCGGGACTAGATCGGCGCGCTCTTCCCAAGCCAGTTGAATCGCCTCAATTTCACCGGCATCCAGTCCGGCCGGCATGGGATCGTGAGGCGCTTGGATTTCTCGGACTTCCAGCCACTCCGGCCTGGTATTGACCCAAGCGCGAACGACGGCGGGGGTTTGCGGATGGCCGAGCTCCTCGACCACCGCTCCCGGGATCAACACCCGTTCATAGAGAGCAGGCAACAACTCGTGGCATCCGATTTGAACGAGATAGTTGAGTGGCGACGTGTCGGCCACGACCAGAATCATGGTCGGTGCAGCAGGCCTTTTTCCTCCAGCTCCCGCAGGGTGGCGATGTCCCGTTGAAGGTCCTCGATCGAGTACGCATGGTCATAAATGCCCCGCGCCTTCAGAAAGCCGTCGAACTCAAAGCGCGTCATGCCGAGCAACTGGGCGGCCTGGTGATGAGTCAGTTTCTCGGAGCGGTAGCCTTCAACCGCCAAAGCCTCAAGAGCTTCGCGGCCGGGATCGGGGCGCTGGGCGATATCGTCGGGAAGCTCGACGGTGATCTGCATGCGTCCAGGATAGCGAACGCCCTACGGAATCGTTTCCTCGACCAGAAACTGCTCATACTTGCCGTCCGGCATGACATAGATGTTCAACAGCACCGTCTTCTTCTCGAATTGGGCGCGGTACGACCGGTGAGTCATGCCGCCGCGAAGCTGTTCGCTCGTCTTCGAGACCGTCTGAAGCTTGCCGATCCCCTCCAGCGAGTTGCGGTAATCGCGCAGGACGGCATCGTTGAAATAGGAATTCGCGTCGGAAGTGAACAGGGCTCGATCGATCTGGCCTCGTTGCAATCCCTCGAGAATGCCGCGGACTTGAGCGATCTCCCGGTCCGATTCGGGCGCCTGCTCGCCCAAAACGAGGAGCGCGATCTGGCGGGAAAGGGGGCCGATCAGGCTAATGCCGTCTTCGTTGGAGCAGATCGCAATGGCCACGCCCTTCGTTGGAAACAAGGTGTTGATAGCAAGAAATCCGGATACCTCGCCGCTGTGCGAGATCATGGCCGTGCCGTTCAGCTCGCCGACCTGAAGACCGAGCGCGTAATGGGTTGGTTTTCCGTCTTTCAACTTCACTTCGCGCGTGAACTCTTCGTAGGATTGCGGCGACAGAATCTTTTTCTCGAGAAAGGCGATGTCCCAGCGCGCCAGGTCCGATGGCGTCATGGCAAGCTCGCCCGCCGCGAACATCCAACCGGCGCCTTCACGCGCGACCGGCCGTGGCGGACCCAGGGCGTAGCGCGTATACGCGACCGCATCGGCAGGCCGATGGTCGACAATATCGCCGGCCGAGGTCATTCCCAACGGCCCGAAAATGTTGGCGCGCAGAACATCGACCAGCGGCTGACCCGAGATCTTTTGAAATATTTCGCCGGCGATGACGTAATTCGTGTTGCTGTATTGCCAACGCGTGCCGGGATCGAAATTCAACGGCTTCTTCCCCCAGCGGTCCATAATCTCGCGGGGCGAAATGGGCTTGGTCCATTCCGGAATAATGTAGTCCTGCGGCGCGTAATCTTCATATCCGGACGTGTGCGAGAGCAGTTCGCGAATCGTGATCTCGCGGGCGCGGGTCAGCTCCGGAAAATACTTCGAGACGGTGTCATCCAGCGATAGTTTGCCCTGTTGCTCCAGCAGCAGCAGCGCTGCCGTCGTGAACTGCTTGCTGATGGAGCCGACGGCATAGCGCGTGGAGCTGTCGGCGGCGCGATCGCGCTCCATATCGGCCTTCCCGAAGGCCTTGGCATAGACGATCTCCCCGCCGCGCACGACGGCCACCGAGACGCTCGGCGCGCCCGTGGCGTTCAACGCCGACGAGATCTTCTCGTCCAGACGAGCGCTTAAAGATTGAGGCTGGCCGTAAACGAAAGCTGCCGGAACCAATAAGCCAATGCACGCCTGCAATAGCTGGGACATACCTGCATCATAACCGCGTTGTCGATGCGTCTAACGGGACATGATCATGGCCGCGGTGACCGCGAGCAAGATAAAGATCGCGAGGATAACAATCCAGGACATGCGCACCCTCGTGGCCCGCATGGGCGGCTTGTTATGCGCGGAGTGTTGCGATTCGAGAGGGCGGTCGTCTTCGAGAGGCACGCCTGTGAGACGCGCGTTACAGTGTAGTTGGCGCGCGATTTTGGCTGCGTAAGATTCGTTACCCTTCACGGAATGCGAATTGCTATGGAGGTTCGGGAGTAAGCTATGCAGGAGTCCGCCCGAAAACCGAGTGCGGGAGACTATTTCGTCTGGGAACCGCCGGCGAAGGATGCCGTCATCTTATTGAAGCTGTCGCTGGTCGAGCGGTTGCAGCGTCTCACGGAGGCATCTCCGAACGAGGAAATTGGCGGCGTGCTTCTGGGGCGCTCCGAAACCGCCAAAAACTCGAGCGACCCCCGCCGCGTCCGGGTCGACGACTTCGCCGCCATCGAATCGGAGCACCTGCGCGGACCTGCGTATGCTCTAAGTGCGCGAGATACAAAGGCTTTAGATCGCTATTTATCGCGTTCACGGCGTAATAGCGGCAGCGTTCCCGTGGGATTTTTCCGCAGCCATCTGCGGAAAGGCATTTACCTGGATGAAGCAGATTTTGCTTTGTTCCAATCGCATTTCGCGGCTCCCAGCGATGTATTCCTGGTGGCGCGGCCGCGGCCGGGCGACGTCCCCACGGCCGGTTTTTTCGTCTGGGAGGACGGCGCTCTGCACCGCCACGGCACTTATGCCGACTTTCCTTTGGACCCCGAGCGGCTTTCTTCCGGAGCGTATCGCCTGCAGGCCGCGCCTGTAGCCGCGGCGGCGGAAGTGGCCGCGTCCAACGCCGCACCCGGCAGGACCCTTGCGGCCGGGAACACCGAAGCGGGTCGCGCTACACGGCCGCTGGTCGTTAGCCGCACCGTCCGCAAGAGCCTCTATTATGGCGCCGGCGCGGCCCTGATCCTGACGGCTTTGGTAGCGGCCGCTCTGATGCGATCGGGAGGCCGCGAGGCGCAACCGGCCGTTTCGTTGAATGTGGAGCGGCAAGGAAACACGCTGCGGTTGAGTTGGGATCCCACGGCTCCGGCGGTGGCGCGCGCCAATGACGGCACCCTGTGGATCTCCGATGGAGGCGTGCGCAAAAAACTGGAATTGAGACCCGACACTCTCAAATCCGGCAGCTATGTGTACACGCCGCAATCCCCCGACGTGAATTTCCGGCTGGATTTGCGCAGAATTTCGGAACAGGCCAGCGAATCGGTCCGCTACATAGCGGATGCGGATGCGGGCTCCGCGGCCCGCGCGCCGGTCACGCCGGCCCCCGTGGTGGCGAATACTTCTGTGAAGAATCCCGCTTCTGCCGCCAACAGCGAGCCGGTCCCGCCCACGATTCCCGACGAGAAGCCCTTGCCGGCCCGGAAAGGCGAGGCGGAGCGTTCGCGCGGCGTCCCGGAGCGCCGTACACCCGCCGACGAAGTCGCCGACAGGCGTATTCCGGCGCGCCCGCGATCGGTTCAAACGCCGCCGGCCACCGCGCCGACTCGAGAACCGGAGCCTCCGGTGGAGGTTGCGAAATCCATCCCTCCACCTGAGCCGTCGCCTGCGCTGACGCAGCCCCAGACACAAGCGCCCATCCAAGCGCCCATCAACGCCTCGTTGAAGCCCGTCGAAAGGCCGCGTGTTCGCCAGGAGCCGACCGTCAGTATCACGACGGAACCGGTGGCCCCCAGCAAGGTCGATAAGTGGGTCCACCGCGTGCCGCTGCTCCGGACGTTCGCTCACAACCGTTACAAGGCGGGAGGAGACTTCACGCCGCCGCGGCCGTCCCGAGAGGTGACGCCTCATGTTCCGCCGCGTCTCGCCAAGGAGATGCCCGGAGAATGGCGCGTCGATCTGAAACTCGGCGTCGATTCCGACGGGCGTGTGGACGAGGTCCAACTCATGTCGCCGCGCTCCGACGAGCGCCTCGTGGGCATCGCCGCTGACGCGATGAAGCAATGGCGCTTCACCCCCGCCCGCCTGCGGGACAAAGCCGTCGATTGCGACCTTCTGGTCACGCTTCATTTCCGCAACCCCACGCCGGACGGAGTGGTGGCGGAACGGCATTAACGCCGCGGCCGTCCGGATGTATACTGTTGCCGTGATCAGCCGCAGCGGGCCGCGCGAACGCATCCTGAAAGTCTCGAAGGCGCTATTTGCGGCGCGCGGCTACGAGCATTCCAGCACCTCCGCGATCGCGCGGGCGGCCGAAACCAGCGAATCGCAATTGATGAAGCATTTCGGCAGCAAGGCCGGACTGCTCGACGCCATGTTCGCGGAGGGATGGTCGAGCATCACGGGCGAGATCCGCGCCGCTTCCGCCGGCATCGCGTCGCCCCTCGAGAAGCTCCAGACCATTTCGCGGCTGGCGCTCGAAGCCATAGAGCGCGATCCCGAGATGAAGCTGCTTATGCTGCTGGAGGGCCGCCGCATCCGCCGCGAAGGGCCGCTGATCACGTTGACCGACGGCTTCATGAGCCTTGTCCAACTGATCGACGAGGTGCTCGAACAGATGCGCGCATCGGGGCAGCTTCGCCGCAACCTGGACCCCCAGGCGGTGCGCTCGGCGTTGATGGGCATGTTCGAAGGAATGCTGCGCGACCGCTTCCTCGCCGATCGCGTCGCCTATCCGGCGGGCTTCGATACCGCGCAGATCGGCGAGTTGATCCGACTGACGCTGGCGGCGTGCGTGAACCCCACCGCGGAGGAAACGGCGCGCGGAGCTAGCGCTCCTCGATCGTCACAGCATTGAGCCGGTCGCCCTGCTTGATTTTGTCGACCACGTCCTGACCCTGGCGGACCTGCCCGAAGACGGTGTGCTTGCCGTCGAGCCAATCCGTGGCCACGTGCGTAATGAAGAACTGGCTGCCGTTGGTATTCGGCCCCGCGTTGGCCATCGATAGCGAGCCGGCTTGGTGTTTGTTGGGATTCTTCTTGGGGTCGGTCTCGTCTTCGAAACGGTATCCCGGGCCGCCGCGGCCGGAAGCTGTCGGATCGCCTCCCTGGACCATGAAGTCCGCGATCACGCGATGGAAGACGGTGCCGTCGTAGAAATGATCGCGAGCCAGGAACACAAAATTATTCACGGTCTTGGGCGCGTCCTTCGCGAACAGGTCGCACACGATCGTTCCTTTCGAGGTGTCCAAAGTCGCGCTGTACTTCTTGTGCGGATCGATCGCCATGTCCGGCGCCGCGGGATACTGTTTCGCCATGGGACCAGTCTAGCGTGCGGTACAGTTTCACTGCCCGATTGCCGATGAAGCGGTTGTTATGCGCACTCTCGCATTCACCCTTCTTTGTTTGACTGGCATCGCGCTCGGCGGCGATGGCAAGCCCAATTTTTCGGGCGATTGGAAAATGAATCCGGATAGGAGCAGCTTCGGTCAGCTACCCCGTCCGGCCGCTTACGAGCGGGAAATCGATCATCGGGAACCGGTTGTGCGAATGACTGTTCGCCAGAGCAGCCAGACGGGTGAGCAAACGATCGAGGCTGTGGTCCGTACCGATGGCCGCGAGACAACCAACAAGTACCGTGGCGGAGAGGCGACCACCGTCGCGAAATGGTCGGGACGGGACCTGGAGCTGACCACCACGCGCGAGATCGAGGGTGGTCGGGCGATAACGCGCGAGACCTGGTCGCTGTCGGAGGACGGCAAGACCCTTACTTCCATAACTCGCATGGAAACGCCCCGCGGCGCGTTCGAAATTAAGATGCTGCTGGATAAGCAGTAGGTCCCTATGCGATACCGTTTGCTTGCCGCGCTGCTTGCCGCCACCGGCCTGTGTTCAGCGCAGATGACCCCGCAGCAAAAGAACGCCGATTTTGTGCAGCTCGCGTCGACGTACGCCATCAATTACGGACCTTTGCAATGGAAGCTGACGGCGCTCAATGTCGATGTTTTGAACATCGACGATTGGCTGCGCCAGGCGGTGAACTCGGCCGACGACCTGGGATTTTACGAGGTGTGCGTGGCCTATGTCGCGAGCCTCAACGATGCGCACGATTACTTTCAGTTGCCATCGGATTTTGAGGCCGCCCTCGGTTTCTACGCCGATATTTACGACGGCAAGATTCTGATCGACTACATCGATCGGACGCAATTGAGCTCGCGGCGATATCCCTTTCAGATCGGAGACGAGCTGGTCTCGATCGATGGCACGGCGGCTTCGGATCTGGTGCAATCGTTCCTGACGTACTCGGTGGCCGCCAACGCGATCAGCACCCAGCGCGTCGCCGCGCAACTGCTCACCGTCAGGCCGCAGGGCATCATGCCGCACGCCTCTCAGATCGGCGCCGGCGCGACGGTGGTTATTAACCGCCAGGGCGGCGGCGCGCAGACGTATGTGATTCCGTGGGCCAAGGCCGGGACGGAGCTGACCTTCGTCGGTCCGGTGATCTCGCCTTTTCTGCCCGATTTGCAAGCCTCGGCCCATGCCGTAGCGGCTGGCGGCTATATGGCGCCCCTAACGAAGCTCCGGAATATGCGGCTGCCGGATGCCAAGTTTGCGCACCGCGGCGGGGCGCTTCAGCCCCTGGCGCTACGGGAAAATGGGACGGCATCGCACGCCAGGCACGGCAAATTCGTCGTTGGCTTGGACGATTCGCGGCCGGTATTCGATATGCCGGCGGGTTTTCAAATCCGCATGGGCGCGAACGACTACGATTTTCTGTACACTGGTACGTTTCCGGCGGCTGGGTTCACCATCGGATACATTCGTATTCCGGATTTCGAGTACGATTTTTCAAAAGACCTCGAGACGGAATTGGCCTACATGCAACAGAACACCGACGGACTGATTGTGGATGTGATGCGCAATCCCGGCGGCGATGGGTGCGTGGCGGAAAACGCGGCGCGGCACTTCTTCTCGTCCTCGTTCCAGACCATCGGACTGGAGGTCCGGGCGACCTGGGGTTGGGTTGTCTCCTTCGAGCAGGCGCTTCAGCAAGCCCAGGCCGAGGGCGCTTCAGGCGACGTCATTGCGCAATACCAGGCCTTGCTGCAGCAGGTTCAGCAGGCCTATGCGACGCCCAGTGGACGTACATCCTCGCTGCCGATCTGCTCGTCTTCGCTTACGGTTCAGCCGCTCACGGATTTAAGGGGCAACCTCATCGCGTATACCAAGCCCATGATGCTGTTGACCGACGAATTCACCGCTTCGGCGGCGGAAATGTTCAGCGGAATTATCCAGGACAACCAACGGGCGGTTCTCTTCGGCGCGCGAACCATGGGCGCGGGCGGCAACGTAAACGACTATCCGGTTACGACATACTCCTTCGCGGGCGCGACCGTGACGGAATCGCTGATGAGCCGCAAAAATCCCATCTCGACGCCGGATTTTCCGGCGACCTCATATGTCGAGAACGTGGGAGTGCGGCCGGATATCGCCCAGGAATACATGACGGCCGACAATCTGACCAACCACGGCGCGACCTTCGTGCAGGCGTTTACCGGCGCCATGGTACAGTACATAAGTTCGCAACAATAGTAGATGCCACTTTTCTCGCACGGACGGCGCGGTTTTCTACAGCGCGTCTGGGGCGTGGCGGCAATGGCCGGCCCCGCTCAGCAAGCCGCTGCCGCTACGCCGGAGCAGGCGCAGCCGGCGGCCATCCCCTCCTACGCGCGCCTGCATAATTACCGCTCTCTCAAGCAGTCGAGCTATGACCGGACGGGCGGCAATCGAGACTCCTGGGTGGTGCGCAAAGGCGAAACGCGCGAGGTTTTCAATGCCCGCGGCCCGGGTATCGTCACGCACATCTGGTTCACGATTGCGGCGCGCAGCGCCAATCACTTGAAGGAGATCGTGCTGCGAGGTTATTGGGACGGCAACGCCAAGCCCAGCGTCGAAGCGCCCATCGGCGACTTTTTCGGGCTGAATCTCGCCCAATATGCGATTTACGAATCCGCGTACCTGGCCTGCTCGCCCGGCAAATCGTTGAACTGCTACTTCGCCATGCCCTATAAGAGCGCGGCGCGGCTGACCGTCGCCAACGAGGGCGCCGAAGATATTTCGGCGTTTTACTCGAACATCGATTACCAGACGATGCCGGCGCTCCCGGCCGATATTCTGTATTTTCATGCTCAGTACCGCCAAGCGGCCCCCTGCGCTCCGAATACCGGAAGCAAGCTGAACCTGGACGGCAAACTGAACTACGTTTGCGGCGAGACGCGCGGACGCGGACACCTCATGGGCATCACTCTTGGCGTGCTGGAAAACGCCGACGGCTGGTGGGGCGAGGGCGATGAGATGATTTTCATCGACGACGAATCGAAGCCGCTCATCAACGGAACGGGATCGGAAGATTATTTTCTCGGCAGCTGGGATTTTGGCGGACGCGATGGCGCCATGCCGTTCGCGCACAAGCTGTATGGCGCGCCGCTAATCGTCGACGCGGAGCGCACCGGCGGCCGTTATCAATGTTATCGCTGGCATGGCGACAATCCGGTCACGTTCGAGCGCACCATGAAGCACACGCTCGAGCACGGACACGCCAATGACCGCGGAGACAACTTTTTCTCGGTGTGTTACTGGTATCAGGCGGAGCCGTATACCGATTTTCCGGCTCTGCCCGCCGTCGAGGCGCGCATTCCGCGAGTAAGGACCGCATCATGAAAACAAAATTCTTGCTTCTGTTCTGCACGCTGCCCCTTAGCGAAAGCGTCTTTCGATTAATGGCCGCCGATCCATCCGGTTTCGCGCTGTGGAGCGCCTCCGAGATCAAAGGGATTGAAAAAAAGCTGGCGAGCAAGGTCGATAACCAGAAATTCAGCTCGCAACAGCTCGAAAAATTCGGCAATCATCTGGCTATGATTGCTCACCGCGAGGGGAACGGCGCGGTGGAGTTGCACGAAAAAGACGCCGATATTTTCGTGGTCGAATCCGGCTCGGCCAGGCTGATCGTGGGCGGCGAGATGGTGGGCGCCAAGACCACGGCCCCGAATGAGGTTCGCGGCGCGTCCATCCGCAATGGCGAGGAGCACAGGCTGGGCCCCGGCGATATCGTCCATATCGCCCCCAAGACGCCGCACCAGCTACTGCTGGACGGATCGCGAGAATTCACGTATTTCGTCGTGAAAGTAACGGAGTAAACCGTATCGTGCGCCACCGCCCCGGATCGTGCCGTCCACGCTCTTAGCGAGAGCATCGGCGCGATCGGCCCACAATCGGTCGGCAGGATCTGCGCAGCGCGCAACTCCCGTTCACCCAGCGCGACCGGCTCGAGCTCGGGCGCCAAGTCGGCGGCGATCGGACGCCAATGACTCCCGCCCTGCATTTCCACGGCTTACGGGCGATGTCTGTCATCACGCAACAAGCGGTCTCAACCGCTCTTTAACTCAAATCTTCCCCAGCGGCCCCGCGGCGCCGCCAGCTTCGGCTCGCTGCGGACCCTCCCGCGCAGTTCCGGCGACAACCCGGCAACTGCGGCCGATCCCCCGCAACCGGACGCTAAATGAAATTCAATCGAAGAACTTCTTCGATCGTGCTCAGACGAGGCTCAAGCCCGACGCGGCTCCGGGATCGGCCTATTGCGACGCCCCCCCTAAATATCCCAGGCTGCGTAGCCGTTCAAGAGTTTGCCTGTCAAGCTGCGTTCCTCCATTCGGTCCAACAAGCGACCGGATCTTATTCTGAGCGTCGATCCACTGCACAAATTGCGTCATCATATGCTCGACCTCGCGCGGATTCGCGGACGCTACATCATGCCGCTCGGATCGGTCCGCCACGCGATCGTACAGCTCGACTTTAGGAATACCCGCTTTAGCGGCTTTATTGCGGTAAATAAACTTCCACTTCGAATCGATAATGGCAAAGCTATCGGTCGAGTTTTCCGGAATCAGTCCCATCGGCTTCACCGCGGCGAAGCGCGACGACATGACCAGTCCGCGCCGTTGAAACGGTCGTCCTCTAAGGAGCGGCGCAAGGCTTTGTCCCTCGATCAGGTCTGGCGCCTTGATCCCGAGCACCTCGAGAACCGTCGGCATAACATCGATAAGTTGTACCGGCTCGGAAACACGGCGCGCCGCAAACAGCCTCGGGCAAGACATCACGAGCACACAGTGAGTCAGCTCCTGGTACACCGATTGTCCATGCGCCGTCCAGCCGTGATCCCAGAATTCCTCGCCGTGATCCGAGATCACGATGATCAGCGTATTATCGAGAACCCCGAGCTCTTTTAGCTTTCGAACCAGAAGCTCCAGACTGTGGTCGTTATGAAGGATCTCGCCATCGTAACGATCCACGGCATCCTTGATGAACCGCGCCGGATCGACTCCCGCCTTGGAGCACATCTCGCGATTAATCACCGCGCCTCCGCCGTATTCGCGATTGGTCTTGAAGCTGGCGTATTCGCGATTGAATTCCGGCGTTTCGGCGGGATTCGCAAACACGCCTTCGAATGGCTGCGGAGGATCGTACGGCGCGTGCGGGTCGGTCGCATGAGCGTAAAGGAAGAATGGCTCGTCATGATGCCGCTCCAGCCACGGAAAGACCACCTTATTCAATGCCGCGGAATCCGTCTCGCGATCCGTCTTCTCATTGTGATTCCGCAGCACCACCGGATAGTCCAGCATATAATCGAACCCACGTTCGAGTCCCGTCGCCCGGCCGGCGAAAGGCGAGGCCACGATGCTCGCCGTGACATAGCCGCCCGAACGCAATTGCTCCGCTATCGTTGTTGCCCCGGACGGTATCGTATCGGCGTCCCGCACGATGCCATGCGTAAATGAATACAACGAGGTCATGAGCGACGCGATGGACGCTTTGGTCCACGTCGCCTGCGCCTGGCAATCTTCAAATACGGCGCCCGATGCGCCGAGCTTTTTGAGAAACGGCGTGGTCTCCCGCGCGTAACCGTAGACGCTCGCGTGGTCGGCGCGCAACGTGTCGATGGTATAGATCAGAACGTTGGGCCGCCGCTTCGGCGCGCTACCGGTCACAACCGGATTGGCCCACAGTCCGGCAACGCCGTCCTGGGAGGCCTCGGTTCGCAGGACCAGTTTGATATTTCGGCCATTCCAGCGCGAGAGGTCGACATCGGCATCCTCCCACACATCCTCGTCGCTTACAGTCTTCGAGAAAAGGTCGCCCGGCGCGCCTTCCAAGCCAACGCGAAACTTCACCGGGCTATTTTTGGCAGTAACTCCCATCCCGAAGTGAAAGTGGCCATTGCCCGGGATAGTTATCGGAACCGTAATGGTCGAAGGAGAGTGGACGTAGACGGCATTGCGGTACTCATCCCTCTTGCCTAAGTTCTCGATTCCCACCGGCTTTGGGAAACTCGCTGGCTTCGGAATAAACTTAATCGAGTGAATTGCCGCCAGATCGAATAAGCTATCGGTCGGCATGATGCCAAGACGGCGGCTCCCTTTAGGCGCGTCGACGTCGACATCAAAACGATAAATATTGTACTGACCCGCTGGGCCGAGCTTTTGTTTGGCTTCGAAATCGCCAATCTTGATCTTGACTTCATTTCCGCCCTGCGCGGACATCCGGATTTCGACTGCCTTGTAAAGCTTCCAGTCGATAGGCGGCTCCTTTGGCGACAGGATCACGGGAGTAGAACCGTCACCCTTCACTACAAGATCGCCATTACGATATCCAATGCGCCCGCGCAAGAGTTCCCAGGCGCGATCGGAACTGGAGGAGAAGTTCTGCCAGACAACAGGCTCGGCGGCCGTGGCCGAGGATCCCGCGGACGACGCTCGTATAGATGCCCGGTTGAGTAGGTCTCCTATACGAATGAGATCCGAAGCGGATGACTGCGGCCGCCCCGGCGCCGCGGCAACCAACAGAAACGGAACGAACAACAAAAACCGCAATACTCTAATTGTAACCGGGCGATTCCTAAGCCGCCGCTAAAACTCCAGCCGTGCGCCGAGCTGGATAATGCGAGGCGAGTTCGCCTGAACGCTCAAGTTGATCAGACCCGTCGTCGCATTCGGGTTCTGCAGATTCGGATGATTGAACACGTTGAAGAAATCTCCGCTTAGGCGCATCTTGACGCGCTCCCCAAAAAAGAAATACTTGAACAAAGACGCGTCTTGATCCCAACCCGGCGGCCCGAGCATATAATTCCTCCTGTTCCAACTCACGTTGTCCGTGATCGAGGTTTGGACCACTGTCCCGTTGGCAAGAGTCTGCGCTACCTGATTCCCAAATGTCGCCCCCACCGGATGGATAACCCGATTGGCGCGATTCACCGGCACGATCTGCTCGAGTGTCGCCAAATTTACGTTCGTGGCCTGAGTAGGATCGAAATCGCCGGCGAACCATAGCATCTGGTTCTGGCCAAAAATGTTCATGGTCAAGCGCTGGCCGGAGCCGAGCGCCGGATTACCGAACTGGTATTCACCGCTCCCGTTCCCCATCCAATAGCCGCCGTCCCAGGTGCCGATGAAGCTGATCTCCCATCCGCCCGCCAGTTCATTCGCCAGCTTGCCGCCGCCGCTCAGAAACTTCTTCCCTTTCCCGAACGGCAATTGATAGATGCCGTTCCACGTGACACGCTGCGGCGGTACCTGGCTGGAATTCGTATAAAGGAGTCGCAACCGCTGGCTGTTCGATAAGTTCGGGTTTCCGAGAATTTCGTCGTTCGCGGGTACCGATCCCGTGGCGCCGCTCTGACCGGGGCCGGAGCTGTTGGCGTTGATACCGCCGCCGCCCGGCGACGAGAACCCGCCGGTGTCGCTCGTCGTCATGGCGTGCGTGTAAGTGTAATATAACTGGAACGACAAGCCGTTCGAGAATCGCCTTTCAATATCTGCCTGAAGAGAACTGGCATTGGAGTAGCCGTTGTGCTCGAAAACGCCGGTGGCCCCAGTCAATGTCCAGTTGGGGTTCACTTGCCTCAGGTAAGCAAGCGTCGGCGCCAATACCCCCGCCTGCGCCTGGTAATTATATTTCGATGTCGGAGCGTTCGTATCCCAGTTGATCGGCAAATTACTTGCGTGATTGCCGGTATAGGACAACTTGAGCACGGTGTTCCGCATCACCTCGCGCTCCATCGTAAAGGTCCAATTCTGCGTCATGTTATCGGCCCAGTGATTCACGTCCATCGCCAGGAAGCTCTGCGAGGCGTTGGAAGGCGGCGCCGGGCTGACGGTGGCTCCTCCTGGTCCCAGCATGTCGGTCGCCGCCGGAACCACGCTCAGAGCATAAACGCCGTTCTGACTGTTCAGGCTATCGACCGAGTTGACATAGCGAAGATTGAGCGGCGGATTGATCCGCATCGCTTGCAAAAGCTGCGACAGCGGGGTGGGCCAATAGAACGTGCCGTATCCGCCGCGGACGACCCACTTATCGCTGAGCCGGTATGCGACGCCCACATGAGGGCCGAGATCGTTCCAGACGTTCGGCGTCAGGGCTCCCGGGAAACCGATCGAATTGGCGGAAACCGCCGTCAGGCCGCGCGCCGCCCAGGCGTTTCCGATCGCGCTGGGGAAATCGGGAATTTGGCTCAGCGTTGTGTTGTAGGGGAGCACGACCTGCATCGAGCTCGGATTAGAAAGCACGGTATTAAGGTTGAGGTTGTCGATGCGATTGTACTTCTCTTTGTACGGCGTCCAGAATTCCCAGCGCAATCCCAGACTAACTGTCAGCCGTGGCGTAACGCGCCACGTGTCGGTCCCGTAAAATCCGACTTCCTTCTGTTGAAAGTAGAAGAACCCGCGATTGTATTGGTTCGAAAGATAACCCGGGAGCCCCAGCTCCAGGCTGGCGAGACCGGAGCCGGTGAAAGGTACCGCGGTCTGACCGGCCGGGTCGAACAAAGCCGTCCAAGGGCTATCAAACGTTTCCGACCCCTGCGCTTGTTGCAATTCCTCGACGTTGTTGAACTCCTGTCTTCCTTTGAACCCGAACTTGAACGTGTGTTTGCCCTTCACCCAAGTGGCGTTGTCGTCGATCTCGTACTGCGTCAGATCCTGCGCTTTGTGATTATCGTTGTCCCAGCCGCCGCCGTAGAACATGTTGGAAGCGTCTGTGTAAACAGTCGGCCAACCCGTAGCGCCGAAAGGATTGGGAAGACCCAGTTTCGAGTCCCAATTGACGCTATCCGAGCCCGTCCCCTGGTTGGCGCCCTCGCGGTGCGCCGCGAGTTGCAGCTCGTTGAGTAGGCCGGGCGTGAACACGTGAGTCCAATGAGTGGCGATGTTATAGACATTCGCCGTCTGGCTCGACGTGCCCGTTGCATTCGTTACTCCCGGAGGCGGGAAACCGTAATGCCCCCCATTCTGGAGGTAGTTGTACAGCGATTGGGTATAGCGGACCGAGAAGTTATCCTTGCCCGAGAAAACCTGGTCGATTTTGGCCGTGAGGGTGTTCGCGTTTGTGGCCTGAGGATAATAGGTCTGATAATTCTCGCCGATCCACGGATTCGCGCTGGCGTTGGGTCCGTTCGGCAAAGGCGTGACGCTTTTAAATGCGTTGACCAGCGACGTATTCAGCAAACTCTGCGGAATCACATTTCCGGGAAACGGCGTGCGCAACCCCTGTGCATTCGTGCTGTAAGGGTTGTAGATGGTAATCTTATCGCCGCTGGTGTCCACGGCGTTGCTGAAATCGCCGTTCCACATGGCTGCCGTGGGGACGGCGGTTTGGGCGAAAATCTGCTGGCGCTGTCTCCAAAGCTCCTGGTCGTAGAAAAAGAAAGTCTTGTTTTTGATAACGGGGCCGCCGACCCAGCCGCCGAACTCGTTGCGGATCAGCTTGGCCGGGGTGTTGCCGTCGGAAACGGCGCGAGCCACGAGGCCGCCGTAGTTGTTCCTGAAAGTTTCATAGAGCGCTCCGTGAAACGCGTTGGTGCCACTGCGGGTGACAAGTTCGATGGTCGCCGGGCGGTCGAATTCCGCCCCCGATCCCGCCGTCTCAATGCGGTATTCCTGAATCGTATCCAGTCCCGGCTGTACTCGCGATATACCGCCGCCGAAGCGGTCCACGTAAGACATTCCATCGAGCAACATTTCGGTCGAGCCAACGGTCATCCCGTTGGTGCGCGGACTCGATGCGCCCTGCGTATTCTGACCTCCCTCGACCCCCGGCGTCAGCGCAAACAGATTACTGATCTGACGGCCGTTCAGCGGCAGATCGTGGATGGTGAGCGCCGTCTTCACATCGCTGATCTGCGAGCCTTCGGTCGCGATCGGGGATGCCGCCGACGTGACCTCGACCTTGGTCTGCACGTTTCCGACCGCTAGGGTCGCGTCCACCGTGACCGTCTGGCCTGCCTGGATCTGAAAATCCGTTTCCCATTTCGTGAATCCAGGCGCTTCCACGGCCATGTGATACGGCCCCACCTGGAGGCTGCCGAAGTAGTAAATCCCCGCCTGGTTCGCCTCGGCGGTGTGGGCCACGCCGGTAGCGGTGTTCGTGAGCGTCACCGCCGCGTTGGGCACCGCCGCCTTCGTGGCATCCTGAACCGTGCCCGTCACAACGCCTAATCCGGTTTGCGCGACCAGCGTGGAAACCAACATCGCCGAAATCGCGCCGAGCTTTCTGACATTCCGCAAGAAGGACCCCATGCATGTCTCCTGAGCCAGGATTGAAATTACGGTGAGAATATCAGAGGAATGGAGAATTGTCAATGAAAGTTTTTGAGACTTGACAGGCTTACTTGCGCAACGATGGGAACCCTATCAGACCAAAGCTCCGGCGGCCCGGCGATTTCCGGTGGCGAAGACGTTTGTGAACGGCAGCGTAGCGGCGCCGATGAGCG
This sequence comes from Bryobacterales bacterium, assembly GCA_963838885.1. Lineage (GTDB taxonomy): Bacteria > Acidobacteriota > Terriglobia > Bryobacterales > Bryobacteraceae > JAICMB01. Next base: position 122,256 of record CAWITB010000004.1, read on the forward strand.
CCGCGTCGCCCCCCAGCGAGGAGCGCCGTAGAGCCAGTTGACGGAAATTCGGCAGATCGCGGCTGTCAGGGAATTGCTCGCGGATCGCCGGCTCCACAAGCTGCCAGGCATCCGCCAGCACTCCATCCACAATCACAACGTCGGCATTCAAGCCCCACACAACATTGGCGATGCCGATGCCCAAATAGGCGCCCGTTTCCGAAACGGTCTGCCGCGCGGCCGTGTCGCCTGCCAGCGCCATCTGCGCGATCCGCCGCACGCTTGCCGTCGCGTCTCCCAGATTCGCTTGGCGGCGCACTCCCGCGAGCGCCGAATAGCGATCGCATACCGCGTTGTTGCAAACCAGGCGCTCCAGACAGCCCGGCCGGTCGTGGCGCTCCGGACCCCCCGATGCCGCCACCACCATCTGCCCGAATTCGCCGGCGGACATGTGTGTTCCATGATAGAGCCGGCCGTCGAAGACGATGCCGATGCCCACGCCTTCGTCGATCTTCAGCAGCAGAAAGCATTGACCGCCGCGCGCCTCGAGCGACCCATAGTTGTATTCGCCCAGCGTCGCCGCCCGCACGTTGTTCTGTACGAATACCGCCACGCGCACCCGCTGTTCCAGAATCCGCTTGATCGGAACGTTCACCCAACCAGGGCGATTACCGAATTGAAGCACCCCGCTATCGGAGTTGACGATGCCGCGGACGCTCACTCCAATGCCTTCGATCCGCTCCCGGCCATAGCGCTTCCCATAGGCCGAGAACTCCTCAACAATGCGCTTCAGGGCGTCCTCGATCGCCTCCGGCGTACGAAAGCGGCGCGTATCGATGACGCGCCCCCGCATGTTCGCGATCGAGCAGCGCATCTCGAAATTCTGAATCTCGACTCCCACGGCCAGCCTGCTCGGATCAAGCTGCAGCCGCTTTCCCGGACGGCCTCCCGTCGAGTTCTCGGCGCCGTCCTCCCCCACCAATCTTTCGTCCGTCAGTTCGGCGATGATTCTCGACACGGTGCCTTCGGAAAGACCGCTCTGCCTCGCGATATCCGCCCGCGACAAACTGTCGTAGTGCCGCAGCAATTGCAGCACCACGGCCCGGTTTGCGCCGCGCACCTGCCGCGGGCGTAAAATTCTCTCTTTAGCGGCCCCCGATGATTGCATCGTGCGTCTGTCGCAGTAAGTGTAGGGAATCGCCGCGAGTGGAGTCAAATCAAACGGCTTGGCTCCAGGGTCGTATACTTTTATGCAGTCGGCAAGAAACTCACGAAACATGAAAACACTTGCGATGTTTCTCTCGCTCTCATCCGTTCTCGCCTGCGCTAGCGCCGCCACGGTGTCGCGTCTTTATGCGCGCGGCTATAGCGTCATGCCGCAGCCGCAACGCGTGAACATCGGCGCTGCGGATTTCAATGTCGGCCCAGACTGGCGCCTTGAAACCGATGGCATCGCGGCGGCCGCGACCGAAGTCGTTATCCTGCGGCAAGAACTCGCCCAACGTTTTCGCATTCGCCTCTCGCGATCGGGCGCCGGCGGCGCGCTCCGGCTCGTCATGGCGCCCGGCTCCGTCGCGGTTGGACCGGCGCAGGACAACAACAAACAAGCCTTAGCCGATCAAGCTTATGCCATCGACATGAAACCCGGCCATGTCTCGATAAAAGCCAATGCTCCCGCCGGGTTGTTCTACGGCATCGCAACGCTACTTCAACTCCTCACGCCAAGGGACGGCGCCGTCATGCTGCCGGAGGGAACGATCGAAGACTGGCCCGACCTGCAGGCCCGTCACATTTATTGGGACGATGCCCATCACTTGGACACGCCGCAAACGCTCCAGCAGGCGATCCGACAGGCCGCCTTTTTCAAAATCAATGGAATCGCGATTAAGCTCGAGGGACATTTCCAGTTCAAGAGCGCTCCGGCGGTAGCCGAGCCGCAAGCCTTGTCCCCAGCCCAGCTCCAGGAGCTTACCTCCTACGCTCTGCGCTATCACGTGCAGTTGATTCCGTACCTCGACGCTCCCGCGCACATCGCATTTATCCTCAAGCATCCGGAGTACGCGAACCTGCGCGAGTTTCCAGACAGCAATTACGAGATCTGCGCCGTCAATCCCGCATCCTATCAACTCTTCGAAGGAATGTTTCAGGACCTGCTCGATGCCAACAAGGGCGTCAAGTACATTTATCTCTCGACCGACGAGCCGTACTATGTCGGCCTGGCGCACAATAATCAGTGCGATGAGCAGGCGCCCGCAAAAGAGTTGGGCAGCCGCGGCAAACTGCTTGCCCAATTCGTGACAAAAATTGCCGGCTACCTGCACGGCCGCGGCCGCACCGTGGTGTTCTGGGGAGAGTACCCGCTCACGACCTCCGACATTCCCGCCCTCCCGCCCTATGTGATCAATGGCGAAGTCTACGGCCCGGAGTTCGACGCGGCCTTCCGTCGGCGCGGCATCCGCCAGATGATCTATACCTCCTCCGAAGGCGAAGAAAAGCTCTTCCCCGCGTATTTCAATCTGCCCCCGTCGAAGCGGCTGCATGCGGGTCAACCTCCCGCCCCGCATATCGCTGAGACATTTCAAAAGATCTCCTACGACACCGCCCGCCGAAATGCGGATCTCATCGGCGCCGTAAACGCCGGCTGGGGCGATATGGGCCTCCATCCCGAAACATTTTGGCTCGGTTATGCAACTGCCGCCGCTGCTGCCTGGCATCCCGCGACGCCCGATCCCGAGGAGAGCGCCGCTACTTTTTACCCGCTTTATTACGGCCCGCGCATCGTCAACATGGACCGTGTTTACCAGCTCATGAGCACGCAAGCCGAATTCTGGTCCGATAGTTGGGAGACGGAGCCTTCCAAAGCGCGCAAACCAATCTGGGGCAATTCCGCTGGAATTTTCAACCCGCCTAAGCCCGCGCACGATCAAACTCTGCCGCTTCCCCCGCGCCCGCCGCCGATCTTTCGTACAGCTCGGATTGGACGCGGCAGAACGCGAGGCGCCTCGACTTGGCATCGGATTTCCTGACGGACTGCGACCGGGTGTCCGCATTGCTCTACGAGAATCTACGCCGAGCCGATCAAAACCGCTACAACCTCGAAGTGTTCCTTTCGATCGCCAAACTGTACCGGCAGAATCTCGAAATGATTCGCGACATAGGCCGCATCGACGCGTTACTGCGCGATGCCGCCGCGCAAGCCGGAAATGGCCGCAGCCGTGAAGCCGTGCGCTTCGTGGATCGCGCGCTCGCGACCGCCAGAGCCATTCAACTATCGCGCAATCGCGCCCTCGCCGATGCCGTCGCAACGTGGCGCCAATCGTGGCTGCCGCGCGTGGCGGAAGCCAACGGGCGCCGCTTTCTGCACGAGCTCGACGACGTCAAGGACCACCTGCCGGACCGCACCACGGACATGAGCTATCTGGTCTACCGCGAGCTCCTGCTTCCCTTCGGCGATTGGATAAACCAGGTGCGCAACGCGCGCAATGCCTATGCCCTCGCCCATGCCATTCCCGCGCGCAGCGACCGTTTCGATTGGGCGGATCTGAAGCCCGTATCCGAATCGCAACTGTTCGAGATCCCGCTGGAGTAAACGATGAAATCATCCCTATTGGCCGTTGCCTTCCTCACCGCCGCGCTGGCGCAAGAGACCGTCGTCGTACGACCCAAGGAGATCGACGATGTCCTCGTGAATCCAGGCATCGGCTTCACCACGTTTCAGCGCTTTAACGGCGACGATCTAAACCCCGGCGAAGGCTGGACGGAAGGTTATCCCATCGTCTATCAAGATTTCAAGGGATCGCTCCATAACAAAAACTATCCCCAGACCTCCATCGCCTACTTTCGTATCTATTGGCGATTCATCGAGCCTGAAAACGGAAAATATCGTTGGGATCTGCTCGATAAAGCCCTCCGCACGGCGCACGACCGCAAACAAACCCTGATGTTGCGCATTGCGCCTTACGGAACGAAGGACGACAACGACGTGCCCGACTGGTATCGCGCGATGGTGGGCAATGAAAGCGGAAAAACGTCCATCGCGAAATGGAGGACGAACCCCGAAGACCCGCGTTACGCGGAGTACTTCGGGAGAATGATTCGAGAAGTCGGGCAGCGCTATGATGGCGACCCCCGCCTGGAAAGCGTCGATCTGGCGATCGTGGGCGCCTGGGGCGAGGGCGCCGGAGCGGACCAGCTCAGCGATGCGACCCGGCGCGCTCTTGTGGACAGCTACATCGAATCGTTCGATAAAACTCCGCTCGTCATGATGCTGACGGACGCAAAGACAAACGGCTACGGGCTATCGAAAAAGCCCGTCGGCTGGCGCGTCGATTGCCTCGGCGACATGGGAGGATTCGCGAGGCCGAACTGGTCGCACATGCAGGATCGCTATCCGGAATCGATCGTCGACTTCGGCATGAAGGACGCGTGGAAAAAGGCGCCGGTCGAGTTCGAGGCTTGCTGGGTTATGCAGCATTGGCTCGACAAAGGATGGGACGTGAATTACATCGTCGACCAATCCCTCAAATGGCACATCACGTCCTTCAATGCAAAGTCCTCGGCGGTGCCGCCGCAATGGCAACCCGTCGTGGATCGCTGGCTCAAAAAAATGGGCTATCGCTTCGTGCTGCGCCGGTTCACCTATCCGGCGTCTGTAGGCTTGCAGGGCAAGATCGCCTTCACGACCTGGTGGGAAAACAAGGGCGTGGCCCCGTGCTATCACCGCTTTCCTTTGGCGCTGCGGCTGAAGGGCGCAGGCGCCGAGCGGGTAGTGCTGACCGACGCGGATATCCGCAACTGGCTCCCCGGCGACGATATTTACGACAGCGCCGTCTTCGTTCCGCCGGGACTGCCGGCGGGCAATTATGACTTGTCTATAGCGATTGTCGATCCAGTGTCCCACGCCCCCACTGTCAAACTCGCTATTGCCGGCATCGAAGACAACGGCTGGTATCCGCTCGGCGCCATTCGCGTCGAGCCGTAAATTCATTGCGCGCTATCGCGGTTTCAGCTCCAGCGTCACCGCGTCATTCTCAACATTGGCGCCGGCCGCAATTTGATAACGGCGCTCGCCGGCCGTGGCGTCGATGCGCTCTACAAACTCACGCCGCACGCCGTTCTCTCTCCACAGATGCGTAATTTGTAATTGTCCCGCGGGCGGCGCCGCGGCCGCGTACACTGCCAGGCGAATGCTATCGATAGAAGGCCCGCTGGTCCGAAGACGCACATAAACGCGCTTGGTTCCGTGCGGCACATCGCGCACTTGCTCGAAAGCCTCCGGCCACAACAGCAGCCGGTCGATCTTCTCGCCGTCTAGCCACGCAAGTTTCTTTGGATACGACCAGAGCGTCTGAAACGGCCCATCCGGCGATAAAGCCCATTCAATATAAGCCGCTCCCGCGGGACTCATAACCGCCGTGTGGCGAACCTCCGCCGTCAGCTTGTCTGGAGCGAGTCCATCGCGCAAATCCAAAAAGCGCGCTCCCGCATCGAAACCCGTCAGCGTCGCCCCATTTGCCGAGAGCTCGAACACGGCCGCCCCCGTCTTATCCGCCGCCGGAGCGAGAAAGGACTGCCCGGCCTCCTTCACCACATCCAGGTTCCGCGCCTTCACGCGATCCAAACGAACCGGCACGGCAATGCGCTTCGCCGCGGCTCCGCTCGTATAAATCATCTCGTTGTCGCCGCTCTCGATCGCGGGCAGTGTGCGCGGATTCAGTTGAATACGGGACGTCAGGTTCAGCCCCTCAATCCTCGCCGGCGGCCCCTTGCGCGTGATTCTCACCTCATAGCCATAGCTGCCGCTCACGGCGGTCCACCGCCCGTGCTCCGTCTTCACGATCACCGCCGGTTCCACGCTCCAATCACCGTCGTACGGACCATGCAGTTCTCCCGCTTCGTCCCAACTTGCGCCGCCATCTCTCGATGTCGCAACTGAGATGGACGACGCCGTCGAGCGCATTGAGGCATGCATCCGAAATCGCGCATCGATGATCACGTACGGGCTTGGCATTTGAAAAACGAGCGCGCCATCGCCTCCCACCGTGGGAGGCGCATATTCAATCCTGCCCGTCGCCCACAGCCGCTTGTCTTTTTGACTATGCGGACCATCTTCGGTTCGGATATGGTAAGCCGCAATCTCCTGTGGAAACTCGCTCCACTGCCTTCCATCGAATTTGTACGGAAGATAGAACAATCCCGCTTCTTCCGGACGAAAGTACCGGATCAGCTTTTCCCCGGGCCGCAAAGTGAAGTCCATGCTGTGACCCAGCGAATATCGCGTGTACGGAAATAAACGATTGTCGTTCGCCGTCGTGAACAATTCCGCCAGATCCGGAATTGCCGCCGCGCGAACATCCGCCGGATACCACGGATAATCGACCGTTCCTTCTTTCGTCTGTTTGGGCGAAGCGAGTTTTCCAAGCATGATGCCCGGGTCCTTCTCGAGCTGCCGGACACAAGCCACGGGCTTCCCGCGAAAGCTCCCTTCTCCCGCGACGTTGTAGCCCATCATGTCGGAATCGAAGTAGTGATACGCGCCGTCGTAGAACACCTCGGCCACCGTATGTCCCGTGAGAAACCATACCCGCGCATCTTTGAAGCCGCCCGCTTCGTACACCGCTTCGAGCAGGGGCGCGATGTGGTAGCAGAGTCCGAATCCGTAGCTGTTCAGCAGCTTCATGGGGTCAAGCACTTCGCCCGCCGGCTCTTCATACGTCCAGCCCGCGATGTGATACCAGAAGCCCGGTTTAACAAACCGTCCGTCCGTCAGAAAAAATCTCCAGATCGCTTCCGCCTTCTCGCGCGGACTTTCGGCGTGCGCCTGGCGTGTAATGGCCTCCGCGAATTTCTTCAGATCCGTCGAATCCGGCTGCCCCCTGCGCAGCACCTTAGGCGAGTAGACCTGCGCCGCGAGGGAAACCACAAGAGCAAGTAACGCAAAAAGGCGCAACGGGAAAGATCTCATGTATTGCCGCCGGATACTGAATTTTAGCCGATTACAGCTACCGTGCTCTGCTCTGAAGCCCGTCGCAGGCTACCTGAAGCAAGCACCCGCGAGCCCGGCTTCGAGTGACGCTCTCCCATACCTCCGCAGCTATCTAACGCGGTGACGCGCTCGGGAACGAACGATGCCCGTACCGAATTTTTGCCTATAAGGGGCCCACGCCCGTACATCTGTTTGCGCAAGGCGCCGGTGACGCGCCAGAATCTCGTGTCCACTGCTTACTTGCGCCCAGCACGGAAGTTCGCGTTATAATTCCCCCATCCATGGCCAAGCTCACCCTCCTTCTCGCGCTCACTGCTTGCGCGCCCGCCGCCTGGAGCGCCCAAATCGTCCTCCCTGCAAACGCCTTCGAGCGCGATGCCCCCGTTCACGCCATCTTTAGAACCGAACGCCTCGCCACCGGAACGGGCCAGCTCAAGATCGACTGGACGGACGTGGACGGCCGGCTCGTGGACACTCGGACCATTCCAGTAGATCTGGACGACGAAACCGACGTGGGCTTTGTTCTCGATCTACGCCGCGCCGTCGCGATGCAGAACGAAGTGCGCGCCCATTTCACCTTCGATGGAATGGACAAAAAGGGCGCGAAGGATCACCGCGACGAAACTGCGGCCGCCGCCTTCGTCGCCAAGCCTCCTGTCCATACATGGTGGGACTACAACATCGTCATGTGGCAGCGCCACAGCCCGGAGATGTTTCGCGTCCTCAAGACCCTGGGCATAAACGGCGGCGAATACGGCGGCCGTGAACACACGCCGCCCGAATTTCTCCTGAGCAACGATCTCCGCTGGTACGCCGAAAACATCGCCACCGATTTCTACTCCGCCTACCATCACTATTACCCCGATCGCAATAACGGGTTTGAGTATCGCGCCGCCAAGCAGCTCTATGAGAAAGACCCCTCCAGCCTGGAGCCGTTCAAACGCCATCCCAGCCTGACCGACGCCGCATGGCTCCAAAAAGTACACGACCGCCTGGTCGAATCGGCGCATACTTTTTCGCCCTACCGGCCGTTTTTCTACAGCCTTGGAGATGAAACCGGCATCGCCGAACTGGCGGCCTTCTGGGATTTCGATTTCTCGGATCAGTCGCTCGTGCCTATGCGCGAATGGCTGAAGCAGCGCTATGGAACGCTCGCCGCCCTCAACCGCCAATGGGGCGCCAACTTCACCACTTGGAACCTCGTCGTCCCCATGACCACCAACGAAGCGATGAAGCGCGCCGACGACAATCTTTCATCCTGGAGCGACTTCAAGGAGTGGATGGATATCTGCTACGCGAACGCGCTGAAGATGGGAAGGGAGGCCGTCCAATCCGTCGACCCGGAAGCTTATGTCGGCATCGGCGGCGGCCAGATGCCCGGTTGGGGCGGCTACGATTATTCGCGTATCACGAAGTCTCTGAATGCCATCGAGCCGTACGATATCGGCAATAACATCGAAATGATCCGCTCGTTCAATCCCAATATGGCCGTCGTGACCACCGGATTCGCGCACGGCCCCTGGGAGAAGCACCGCGTCTGGTACGAGTTTCTGCACGGCAATCGCGGCCTCATCCTGTGGGACGACAAGAGCGAGTTCGTCGACAAGAATGGCGCCGTTGAAGAGCGCGGCCGCGAATCCGAGCCCTACTACAACGAGATCCGCAGCGGCCTCGGCGCGCTGTTGATTAACAGCCGCAGGCTTGCCGATCCCATCGCCATTCACTACTCGCAGCCGAGCATGCGCATCGAATGGATGCTCGAACGGCGGCCCCATGGCGATGCCTGGGTGAAGCGCTTCTCGAGCAACGAATACCGCGACAGCAATTTCCTGCGCCTGCGCGAGTCTTATTGCCGGCTGCTTGAAGACGAAGGCCTCCAATACAATTTCGTTTCATACGGTCAGGTGGAAGACGGCGAGCTCCTGCGCGGCGGCTACCGCGTCCTGATCCTGCCGCACTCGAGCGCATTATCCCCATCCGAAGCCGCCGCCATTCACGATTTCGTCGCGCAGGGCGGTATCGCCATCGCGGACGGCAACCCTGGCGCGTTCGACGCGCACGACCGCAAGCTGCCGCAATCGCAAGTCGCGGATCTCTTCGGCGGCGCCCACGACGCCGCGCCCAATGCCGCCGCCACGACCCCGCGCGCCTTCGGCAACGGCAAAGGCGTCTATCTCAACGTGGACGTCATTGATTATCACCGCAACCGCGTCGTCGGCAAAGGTCAGGACGTCCTCGATGCCATGGGCCGCATCCTCCGCGATGCCGGCGTGCACCCCGCTTTCACCGTAACGGACGAGCATGGACAGCAGCCCCAAGGCGTCGAAACCCACGTCTTTCAAAACGGAGGCGTCAAGATCGTCGCGCTGCTCACGAATCCCGAATTGCGCATCGAAGATCTCGGCCCGCCTGATTTCAAATCGAACGAGCGCTTCGCTCACCCGCGTACCCTCAAGCTAACGCTGCCCTCCGCATCGTACGTCGTCGATATCCGCCGCGCGAAAGCGCTCGGACGAACAACTTCAGTCAGCGTTGAACTCGATCCCTACGAGCCTTCCATCTTCGCCATTTCGCCCGAGCCCATGCCGGAGCTCCGCGTTGCCGCGCCCGCGCGCGTCGCCAGAGGCGAGACAGGACGCATCGGCTGCAGCTTCAACGCGGTTACTCCCGCCTCCATGCACATTTTGCGCGTGGACGTCAGCGATCCTTCCGGCAAAGCCATCGCGTATTATTCGGGTAACCTGCGGGCGCCCCATGGACGCGCGGCGTGGACGTTGCCGATCGCCTGGAACGATCCCACCGGCGCTTGGCGCGTTCGCGTGAAAGATCTGTTAACGGGCGAAGCGCGCGACGCGCGCATCGACGTCTACTAACACGCCGTCTACTAACACGCTCCGCACCATTCGCCGGCGAACAGCAACAGCGCCTTCGCGGCCGCCACCAGCGTATCGATTTCGACATATTCGTCGGCGCCATGCGTATTGCCGCCGCGCGCTCCCCACAACACCGCCGCCATCCCGGCCGCCTGGTGCATGATAAACATATCGCACGGGCCTTCGATGCCGGTGATCGGAGGAGCCGTTCCCAGCACGGCCTCCGCGCAAGACGCCAGTCCCGTCACCAGCGCTTCCGTCTTCGAAATCGCCGATCCCGGCAGCCAGCGAATCGGAAACGCAATCTCCGGCCGTATCGTGAAAAGCTGCGGCGCCGAATCTACCACGGCGTCCATCCAGGCAAGGAACTCCCGCTCCACTTCCCCCCGCGTTTCCCCAGGCATCAGTTGCCAATAGAATTCGATATTGCAGCTCTCTGGAACCGTGATTGGCTCGGAGTAGCCCCACGGCGAAGTAGAAATCTTGGTGATCGATACGGGCACGGGATCTTCGAGACCGGCATACATCTCGTGCGCCGGAGCTTTCGCTCTGCGCGCGGCCGCGAACTCTCGCGCCTTCGCGAGAAAATATTCGATCTGCGGAATAACGCCCTCTGGAAATTTTCCATCTGCCAGCACGCCGCCGCGCGCTCGCAATCTAATGTGCGCCGTCCTGCCGCCCCGCTGCGCCGGACAAACGCGAAGAAATGACGGCTCGGAGATCACTGCCGCGTCGGCGTTATACCCTCGCAATCGTCCCGCCAGCGTCCCGTTCGATCCGCCGAACTCTTCGTCCACCACGCTTTCAAAAATCAGGTCGCCTTCGAGTTGCAACCCCAATTCCTCCACCGCCGCCGCGATAAACAGGTTGGTCGCGATGCCCGCCTTCATATCGTTCGCGCCGCGCCCGTAGATGCGGTTTCCATCCACCTCCCCGCCAAACGGATCTCGCGTCCATGCTTGCGTCCCCCGCGGAACCGTGTCGATGTGCCCTGAAAGAAGCAGCGAGCGTCCTCCCCTGCCCTTCCTGCGCGCGCCGATATTGGGACGTCCCCGGTAGTTCCGCCCGGCCTCAAATAGCGGATGCTCCGCCAGACCCTCCACCTCCGGCAGCTCGTAGATGTCCGGTTCCCAGCCGTGAGCGCGCAAATAGCCCGCAATGAAACCCTGGCACGCGCCCTCCGCCCCGTCAGGCGGCGTGTTCTCCGAGGGGATTCGAATCAACTCCCGCGTGAGCGCAATCAATTCCGATTGCCGCCGTTCGACGTAGTCGTTAAGAGCCGCCGCGATGCCTTGGATATAATTTGCCTTTCGCAAGTAAGCTTAGGCGACTCGAGCCCTATGCGTCAAATCGGTACACCCCAAGCAACGAAGAATTTGATGTGGTTAACGTACAGTTCACCGGTTAATTACCAGGTACCGTGGAAGGTGCGCTTCGACAACGAACGCGAACGTAGCAGAGTTCCCGCCAACCGCGGACTTGGCTGAGATTCCAGGTTTAAATCGAATCGGCGGCTGGTACGACTACGATTTGGAGCAGTTGTGTCTGATGCGGAAGCCGCTTCCGCCTGCGTTTGACCTACCGGCGCAGCGTAATGGGTAATTAGGGGATGCCGCCCTCCCGCGTCCGACTTATGCCGAGTACTCCTGCGCGCCTCGCGCGCTGAACGAAGGATCTGTCGAAGGAGACAAACACAGCGCCGGGCGGTCTGCTGCTCAAATGCATTGCATCGGCGAGTTCGATTCCCTGAGCCGTGAGTGCGAGTGCGGCGGCCACGGATGATTCGTCCTCGGCCTGCACGTTCTCGAGGCCGAGCAATTTCGTGAAGGCGTCGCGAATGGCGCCCTCCTCAAATCCGTACAGACTTCGAAGGACCCAGCCGGTTTCCAGCAATACCGTTTTCGCAATCCAGATTTGCTCGGTCGCGAACAGGGATCGCGCGGCGGTCGCCTGCTTGGGTTCGTCGTCAGTCAGCAGGCGGACCAATACGTTAGTATCGATCGCGAGCACGGCGCCGCATCACTTCCCGGTCAACGGCAGCACGCATCTGGGCAGGCGTTTTCGATTTGCGCTTGGACGCCAGGCACCCGGCAACTTCTTTGAGGGTGGTGGCCGGAAAACGGGCCGCGGGACGGAGCAGAACTCCGTCACCGGTTTCTTCGATCGTGAATTCCGTGCCCGGGCCCCAAGCCCGTGAAATCCGGATTCCCTTAGGCAGGATGATCTGACCCTTGGTCGAAAGTCGCGTGGTCTCCATGTGTAAGACGCCAGTAAGATTGTCGCACATCCCTGTCCCGCGCTTCTCGGCTCTTAAGCCGCCCCACCCTCCGCCGCCCCGAGCGCGCCCGCCAGCGCCCGCGGCGGCCGCCGAAAACCGCGCGTGACCACCGCCAGATAAATCGTCCCGATCGCCAGCCACGCAAACCCGGCAATCTTCGCCTTCTCCGTCAAGCTCATCCATATATACGCGCAAACCAGCGCCCCCAGCGCGGGAAACACCAGGTTGGTCGCAAAATCCATCCCGCTCCGTTTCCCCAGCCGGATGTAATAATGCCGGATCACGCTCAAGTTCACCAGAATAAAACCCACGAAAGCGCCGAAATTCAGCAGCTCCACCGCAAGCTGAAAGCGCATGAACACCGCCCCCACTAGCGATGCCGCGCCCATGGCGTAAATGCCTCGCGTCGGAGTCGAAAACTTGGGATCGATGTACGCGAACACGCGCCTCGAAAGCACGCCGTCCCTTCCCATCCCGTACAGCAGCCGCGATGCTCCCGCCTGTCCCGTCAGCGCGCTGGCGAGCCCCGCAACCAGCAGCACCAACGTCAAAAACCCGAACATCCACGCCCCGCCAATCAGCCTGCCGATATCCAAAATCACCGTCTCCGGATCGGCGAAAGTCCGGTAATCCGGCCACACAATCGCCGCCACGTACACCGTCACGAAACAAATCGCGGTCTGCAAGACGCACACCAGGACCGTCGCGATGGCAATATCGCGCTCCGGCCGTAGCGTGTCCTCCGCCAGCGTCGAAATCGCGTCGAAACCGATATAGGAGAGCGCCGCAACCGCCGCGCCCAGCATCAATGGCCGCAGGGCAAACGATTCCGGCCGGTAGAGCGCGCGCAGCGACAACAACCCGCCCGCCCCGTGCGACGACACGATAAATCGCGCCGCCAATACCACGAACAATACGGCGCACACGCTCATGATCGCCATCATGACCGTGCTGGCGCGCGCCGTCATTCGAATCCCCGGAATGTTAATCGCCGTTAGCGCCAACGTGAACAGCGCCGCCCAAACCAGGTAAGGGACCCCCGGCAGCAGCCTCTGCGCCGTAAGCGCGACATAGATAATGCTGACCAGCGGGATCAGAAAATAATCCAGAATCATCGCCCAACCGGCCAGAAACCCGACATGCGGATTCAGCGCCCGTTGCGCGTAGGTGTACGTCGATCCCGCCGAGGGAAACGCCCCCGACATCTTGCCATAGCTCGCCGCCGTAAACAGCATCGCCACCATGGCAACCAGGTAACTCAGCGCCGCATGTCCGTGCGATGTTTGCTGCACGATGCCGTACACCGGATAGGGCGCCGTGGGGCCCAGCAGCACCAGCCCGTAAAGGATGAGATCCCGTCTCGACAGCACGCGCTTCAGCGATGCTGCCGAAACGCTCATTGCTTGCCGGCGGCGAAATCGACGTAGCCGTGCCGCTGCAAAAACCGGAAGTACCCCACGAAATCGAAACGCGCCGGCCCCAGCTCCAGACGGGTCAGCCGTATTACGTCCGCCAGATTGCGCCGCCCGTCGCACCAGTACAGCGCGATCGTCGGAACGCTCGCCCACGCGCCCGAAGGATACCCCTCGCGCTCGTCCGGCGCCAGTTCGTCCAGCGGTATCGTTCCATATCGCTTCCGCTTTACGACAATCGACCGCGCTTCCGCGAGCTGCGGATCGGGCGGAGCGGGAGCCGGCTCAACGTCGCCCGCGCCGCCCAGCTCCGCCCAGCGGCGATTTGCAGCCGCGCGTAACATCGCGTCTTCCTGCTGGCCCAATTCCGCCAGTCCCGCAACAAAGGGCCGGATCTGTCCCCGCGCCTCCTCCTGCCGATCCTTCGCGACCAGCCGCAGCACCGACAATACCGACTGGCTTTCCCGATCGACCGTATACGCCATCTTGTCAAGCCCCTCGGCAAGCGCCCGTCCAATACCGTTTTTGTTCGAAGCCGCCGTCAGGCGGTCCAGAAACGGCCCGCTCGCCGCGCCAATCTGCTCATACCCGCGCCGCTGCGCAACAGCCGCGAGCCAATACGACTCCGGCTCCCCCGCCGCCGCGATGTAGTAAAGATAAGCCGCATTCATGATCGCCAGATCCCGCAGCGATCGTTCGTCCACGCGATCCGGCGTGTCCTCGCTGTTATGATGCGTCTCCACTCCGCTCCCGCTGTACGGCCACGTCGTCGGTATTCCCACCGTCGGCTCACCCAAATACGCGTCCGTTCCGCTGCGGTATTCGCCCCAGTGCCACGGCCGCGCCACGCTCGGCAGATATTCCTGCGCGACGCGAAGCACGAACGCATCCACATATGATTTCGCGACATGCGGATTCAAATAAAACGTGTACTCCGTTCCCGCCAAGCCGTACAGCGCCGCGGGCGTGTCCACGCACATCGCCGCAACCGTGTGCCGCACCCGCTCCGGAAATCGCCCCACATAATCGAGCGTCCCGTACATTTCCGGCATCAGCAAAATTCGAATCGTGCGTTTCGGACGCGGCAGCTTTCCCGCCTCGATCAGCCTATTCAGCGTTGCCAGCGATTCCACCAGCCCCGCCACTCCCGTCGCGTTATCTTCCGCGCCTTGCTCCGACGTATGCCCCAGCGTCAAAACCTCTTCGTCAGTCTCCGAGCCTGGAATCACCGCCGTCGTGTACGGATACGACCCCGCGTAATAACGGCTCTCCACCAGCGCATGAGCTCGCACCCTTTTGCCCGCCGCGAGCAAGCTCCTCAAATATGCCGCCTGCCGCGGCGATATCGAAAAAGACAATAACGGAGTACTTGCCTTCGTGAACGCCCACCCGTTGTCGCCCCAGGCATTAATCCATTGCCGCCCGTCCGCAAGCCCGGGATTTTCCGTAAACGCGTTGATCGCCCCCAACGCTCCGGCCTTCACCAGCAGCCACTTGATGCCCGCTGGATTTACCGGGGTCAGCACCAGCTTCCCGCGCAGATCCTCGCGGGCTATGGCGGCCGCCGTCGCATTCTTGACCTCAACAATGTCAGCGTCAATGCCGCCCGGCGGAGTCGCTCCACTCCACATTCCGAGCGACGATGGAATCGCTTCGTAATCCGCCAGCACGCGCAAATTTTCCGCGGCGCTGGAGTCCAGCAGCTCCAGCCGTGCCCGCTTCACGTCCCAAGCGAGCGGCATCGTCCAGAAGCCCGCCTGCGTCACCCCGTCCGCGGGCGTCTCCACGATTTCAGCGCGCTTCAATCCAGCCGCCTCGAGCGCGCCTTTCAAATATTCCGCCGTCTGATGAAACTTCGGGAATGTGAACCAGCGGTCCGTCGAGTACACCGTGCGCATCACGTCCATGGCCTCGCGCGGCCGCACCTCGCTCCTCGCTTGTTTCACGACTTCGCCGAGCGGCACGGCTCCAAACCCAGCTCCGCCCAGCGTAAAAATGGCACAAGCGATGCCGGCGAATCTCATTTTCTTGAGTATCGCAACAAAGCTCAGCCGCGCAGCGCGCATCGGCGCGTCCGAGGCGGGTCACTCCAGGCGAAAATTCACCGTAATAGTCGTGACCACCTCGACGGGCTCGCCGTTCAACAGCGTGGGCTCATAACGCCACTGGCTAACCGCGTCTCGCGCCGCTTGGACGAGTTCGGGATCGGCGGATTGGCTTAAAGTCGTCAGCGAGAGCAACGTCCCTTGTGTCCCAATCACGCCCTGCAGCACCACGCCGCCGGAGATTCCGTTTTCTTCGCAGCGAGCGGGATAAATGGGCGCCACTTTATACACCAGTTTTGTCGCCTGAACCATGCCGCCGACGCGTATGCGTTGCTTGGGCCGCGACGCATCTGTAACGACGCCATTAGCGCCGCGCTGGCCGGCGACCTGCACTGTTTCGGCAACGGACCCGACCTCGAGCACCGGATTCACCTCAACGGCGCCTCCGGCCGCGACGGTCAATTGCCGGCGATAAGGCGCAAATCCGGGAGCGCGCACTTCAACGGCATAACGCCCCGGCGGAAGCGAGTGGAACGCGTAGCCGCCCTCCGCGCCGGAAAAGGCGGCCTCTTTGTTGTGCGTATCGAGGCCTATCGCCGTAATTGCCGCGCGCGGCACGGTTGCGCCGCTCGGATCGGAGATAACTCCGGCGATCGCCGCCGTCGAAGCCGAGGATTGCGCGCGCATGGTCGCGATGGGGACAACGATGCACGCAGCGAGTACGGCCGCCGCCATCACAAGCTTTGCTGTAACGCGGCGGCGGTTCGCCTCGGGCTTCAGGACAGCCTCAAGGCGTTTCTCGAAATCGCGAGAATGGAATGACACCGACATGGGAAGAGATCCTTTCATTTGGATGGATTTCAGAACGGCGAGCAAGTGCCCGGCATAATCGGACGGCTTCGTGCCCAAACTGAGCACCGCGTCGTCGCACGCTCGCTCGCGTTCTCCTCGGAAGCGCGCAACTGCGAGCCACACCAGCGGATGGAACCAGTACACGGCGCGGGCCGCTTCGGCGAGCCATTGCGTCAGACAATCGCGGCGCCGCACGTGCGCCAATTCATGCGCCAGCACGAGCCGCCGGCGCTCCTCCGGCCACGCCGCGGCGGCGAGCGGAAATAGAATCGCCGGCCGCAGCGCGCCGAACGCTAGAGGGATGTCGAGCGCGGCGGATTCGAGCACCGGCACGCCGTTCCGCTCCGCCCAGGACGCCGGCCGCGCTCTCCGCGCCAGCAGCAACAGACGCACATAGGCGGCGAGCATACGGACAACCGCGACGGCAATGCCAAGCTCCCAGATCGCCACGTACGGAATCCGCGTCCGCTGACGTTCAGCCGGCGCCGGGGTGGAGGGCGCGTCCTCGGTTACGATCGGCGTCCACTGGTCCGCGCGAGCCGGAACGCTCACATGCCACGAAAATCCCCGCCACTGCAACGCCGGCAGCAACAACAAAGCCGCGAAGACGCACGTCCAAAGAAGATGCCGCGCCGCCGCGGAGGCGCGCCCCAGCGCGGCGTAGACCGCAAATCCCGCGAGCAGCACAACCGTTGCCCGAAACAAAAGCGCCGCCGCCATTCCTCACCGCCCTTCGCGCCTGGCTTGCGCAATCAGCGCCGACATGCGCGCCAGTTCGTCATCCGTCGCTTTGTCCGCCCCCTTGCCAATTAGCGCGGCCATAACCTGCTCCGTCGAGCCATTGAAAAAAGTGTCGATCAGGTGCCGCAGCGCGGATTGCCGCGCGCGCTCCGGAGCGAGCGTCGGAACATACACATAGCGCAGCTCCTCGGCGCGATGCCGCACCTGCCCCTTCTCCTCGAGCACCCGCAGCTTCGCGCGCACCGCGGAATAACTCGGCGCATCCGGCAGCTCGCCAAGAATTTCCGCCGCCGTGGCCCGCCCCAGCCGGTAGAGGACGTCCATGATCTGCCTCTCCCGCCGCGGCAGCGCCTTATGCTGCTTTTGTAGCGACATGCTGCAAAAGTAGCATTTCCGGCCGGAGCCGTCAAGCCCCAACTTCGCGCCGCTTACAACGATGCAATCTCGAAACCGATTGCCACGCGGCCGTGAGGGAGGGCCGCGTGATCCCGGCAGCGCCGCGCATGAAATCGCCCATCGTTGGGGAACCTCGCGCCCTCGCCGGTCTCGCGGCGCGGTTTTCATTTCCCTGTCCCCCACGCGCCGAGAGGTAAGGTTGGATCTCCCATGGTGAGCTTTGCATGTAACTACAAAAACAGCTACAATACCGGATGTCATTCGAATGGGACGAGCGTAAAGCCGCGTGGAATATCGCTAAACACGGCGTGCCTTTCGAATATGCGGTGCGCGTGTTTCTGGACCGAACCGGCTGGATCGAGAGGACGCCCGCCGCAACTACAGCGAGGAACGGCGACTCACCCTCGGCAAAAATCGGAGCGCGGCTTTTTGTGGTCGCCTATTCCCCGCGCGGTAAAGTCATACGAGTGATTTCCGCGCGAAAGGCGAATGAACGCGAACAGAGGCGGTACGATGAAACGCTATCGGCTTGATCCCCAAAAAACCCGGCGGCTGACCGCGGCAGAAGCCCGGCGGTTAGATGCAACGCCCATTGACTATTCGGAAATTCCGCCTCTTGGCGACGATTTTTTTTCGAAGGCAACGGAAGCATGGCCTCCGGTTAAACGGCAACTCACCATCCGTCTGGACGCCGACGTCCTGAATTGGCTTAGGTCTCGCGGCAAGGGCTATCAGACGCGCATCAATCGGATTTTGCGGGCCGCGATGGAGAGCCGGCCCCCTTCCATGGCGGCGCCGGGGAACAACACGAAGCGGCGCGGCGGGTTGAAACCGTTACAATAGCCAGCGGCTGAGCCGACCCGCTTTCCTTACAAACGCCCGCCCCAACAAACGCGAGAATCAAAGCGATAAGTCAGGCTTCAGATCGCCGCGTAAACGCTCTTCCCCTGCCCCACATACGCCTCGTAGAAATGCTGGTAAACCGCCTCGCACTTCTGCTCATAAAGACCTTTAGAATACGCCCTCGGAAGCTGATTCAAAATGTCCTGAATCGTGACCAATACCATCGCCCGCGTGGTCTGCTGCTTCCGCCAGTCCAGCACCAGTTTCTCCCGCGTCAGCTTCTCCAGCAGCGACCTCGCCACCCTCTTCACCTCCGCCGTTTCCTGCTTGCTCAGAGTAATCGCCGGTTTGGTCAGCAGATCGAAAATAACGAGTTCTTCCTCGCTCAACTGCTCCGCGATGCCGCGCTTCTCTTCCTCCTTCAGCCTCATCATGAACGCCATCAACTTCGCGAACCAGGTCTCCACGTTCGCCGATCCCGCATTGTACTCGTCCGCATACCGCAGAAAAATCAGTCCCAGTACGGGCACGCTGTACTCCGACGATTTCAGCCCCGAGTTCGCCCGCAGTTCATCCGCTGCGCTCCACAGCCGCTTTTCGAGTTCTGTAGTATTGGCCGGCATGATGCTTTAGCGGCCTAGAAAGCCGGCTCCGCTTTCTGCTTTGGCATGAACACTCAGTCTATCTCTCGCTCACTAGCGACGCCGTCAACCGGCGGCAACTATCGCAGTCCGGCATTGACACAAGCTCCCGGACCCCCTACCCTGAAAGCGCATGGAAGTTCATTTCACCCCTGAACAGGAAGCCCGGCTCTCGCAGCTCGCCAGCCATGCTGGTACGGACACCGAGCTTTTAGTCAAAAATGCCGCTTTGCGCCTGTTGGAAGAGGCCGCTTCTTTTCGTGAAGGCGTTGAGCGAGGAATCGCGGCGGCGGAGCGCGGCGAGTTCGTGGAGCATGAAGAAGTCTGGGCTAACGTCGAAAACATCCTGCAGCCCTGATGCGCGTTCGATGGACGGCGCCCGCTGCCCAAGACCTTTACAAGATCACCCGCTATATCCGGCGCGACAATTCCACGGCGGCCCGCGAAGTGGCAAAGACTATCTATGACGGCTGCGAAAGCCTCATCAATTCCCCCTATCGTGGTCGCAAGGGGCGGATCGAAGGCGCCCGTGAGCTGGTTTTCCCAGGGCTGCCCTACATCGCCATTTACCGCATCACAGAGCAGGTCATTGAAATCCTGCACATCTATCATGGTGCGCAAGACCGGCCTTGAAAATCCCTTAATTCCTGTTCTTTGCCGCCCCACGTCGCCACAAATTTCGTCGCTTTCGTCACGGATCGCCTTCCTCTTGTCATTCGGCCAACGTGCACGCCCAAGCAATGATTCTCCCGCAAATCCGCGAAGGGTTTACGATCGCCTCCGTAGGAGCAGTCGCAAAAGCGCGCACGCCTCTGCATAATTGAGAGCGCCGCGCCGGAGTCCTTCAACGTTAACGGCAGCCACGCAAGACAACTTCACGTGTCCTTGCTATTTTCGCGATCTGTGGCCCAGGGCTACCAGTTTCCACCCCAAACCCCACCTACCGCAACACCCGGTCACCACCATC
Organism: Bryobacterales bacterium; assembly: GCA_963838885.1. Classification (GTDB taxonomy): domain Bacteria; phylum Acidobacteriota; class Terriglobia; order Bryobacterales; family Bryobacteraceae; genus JAICMB01. The sequence goes on from CAWITB010000004.1 coordinate 142,268, forward strand.
TTCTCCCGCCAACTCAACAACTTACAAGAAAACGCTTGTACCCCGCCCCCCAATAATAAATATAGAAGGACCTATGCCCCGCTCCCCCAGCCTCTCCGAACAAATCTTCAACTACGCCATGCGCTACGCCGCGCCATTCGCCTCCGAGCTCGGCCACGCCTGGGCCGCCATCCCCGCCGGCCCCCTCACCCACGAGCCCCTCTCCCTTACCTCCTCCCGCTTCCGCGAATGGCTCGCCCACGGCTTCCACCACGAACACGGCATCTTTCCCACGCCCCATTCCCTCCGCCACGCCATCTCCCTGCTCCAAGCTCACGCCCGCTTCTCCGCCCGCCCGCGCCAAGAAATCTTCACCCGTATCGGCTGGCGCGGCGACCCGCTCTGCCCCCGCTCCGTCCTCATCGATCTCGCCAATCCCGACCGCGAGATTGTCGAAATCGACCGCGAAAGCTGGCGCCTTCACTCCAACGATGGCTCGCGATTCCGCCTCTCGCCCGGCGCCCGCCCCCTCCCGCGCCCGCAGCGCCATTCCGCGCCGCCATTTGAGCGGCTCCAGTCCGTACTCAACCTCAACGCCTCTTCCCCGGCCTATCGCCGCATGCTTTCCTGGCTCTTCGCCGCCCTGCGCCCCACCGGCCCCTATCCCGTCCTCATCCTCACCGGCCCTCCGTGCAGCGGCAAATCCACCGCCGCCCGCATCCTCCGCGGCCTACTAGACCCCGCCGCCGCCCCCTTCGACGCTCTCCCGCAGACCGAGCGCGAGCTCTTCTTCCTCGCTCTCCACAACCGCGTCCTCGCCTTCGATCGCGTCTCCCGCCTCTCCCCCGCCATCTCGACCGCGCTCGCCCGCGTCTCCACCGGAACCGCCTTCACTCATCGCGGCCCCCACCTTTCCGATCCGTCTCTGCGCTTCCCCATCGAGCGCCCCGTTATCCTCACCGTCCCCTACGCCGATTCCGCCGCCCCCAACTGGACCCGCCACGGCGCTCTCGCAAATCTCGCCATCGCCGTCGACCTCCAGGCCATCTCCTCACAACGCATGCGCCCCCGCTCCGAAGTGCTGCGCGATTTCGATACCGCCGCGCCCCACATTCTCTCCGATCTCTGCAACGCCGTCAGCGCCGCCCTCGCCGATTCCACGGCCACCGTCGCCCCCCTTTCCGGCCGTCCCGCCGAAATCCACCGCTGGATCGCCAACGCCGCGCCGGCCCTCGGCTTGACCCTTGAGGATGTAAACTCCGCCCTCTCCGCCGATCCCCTCGTCCGCGTCCTCACTTCCTTGCTCGGCCAGGATGGTGACGGGCACGGTGACCAGGGTGGAGAATGGACCGGCTCCGCCGCCGAACTCCTCCAGATCCTCCAAAACAACGCCGTCCCCGATCTTCCCGCCACGCCCAAAGGCCTCTCCCAGCGCCTCCACAAAATGCCGCTCGCGATCTTCGGCATCACCCTCACCCATCGCCTCACTCATGAAGACCGCCTCCTGAAAATCGCCGCGACGCATCGCTCTTACGATGCCTCGCCGGAGAAACAATTATGCGTAGCGAACTAAAGCGGCTCAATGGCTTATATCGCACACTACGGAACCGTCTCCTCGCCTGTTTCCGTGTTGGCGCTGACGCCGCGGATGCGCATGCCACCACCCCCCGCGCCAGCCATGCCGGTCCGGAACGGAGTATCGGTACAGAATGCGCGCGACAACGTTGCTTTCTCCAGGCGAAAGGCTCAAAATGGCACTGGGTACCAACCCTGCTCGTGCCTTCGGCCTGAGGCTAGGCTCTGCAGGCGATTGGCATCGCAAAAGGGACCGATTAACGGCTGGCGGCGGGTAAAGGATTGGACGCATGAACGGTGGGACTTAGCACCGTTGGTCGATTTACAGTCGGCTGCGTTCAACCACTCTGCCAAATGCGCCACGCAATAACCGAGTTGTGGCCAGCAGCTCCGGTTTGAAAGGAACGGCCCTTTGCTTTGTTGTGCATCTACGTCATTGTGCAATATTGCATAGTTCCTGTAAGAGCTAAAAATGCAATTTTGCATTGCTTTTGGGTCAGTGTGACGGTATTATGGGCTTGTGGAGATTCATGGACTACTACTCCCCGGCGGGAAACAACCTGATCGAAGGGTGGTATCAGGATCTTCCAGAGGAGGCCCAGGCCGAATTCGACGTGGCCCTCAAGACCTTGTCGATTGCCGAGGACTGGAAGGGCATGTCGGAATTTAAAAACTTAGGGCGAAGCGGATTATGCGAGATCCGCTTTAGCGCGAGGAAGGTTCAATATCGCCCGGCCGGTTTTTTTGGTCCCGGAGTGAGGTGCTTTTCAATTTACGTCGGATGCTACAAGAAAGGGAAGGTCTACAATCCCCCTGATGCATTCGATCTGGCGATAAAACGCAGAGGCAACGTCTTGCGGGGGGAGGGATCATTGCGTGAACGCTTTATATAGTTTGTGGGAGAAGCTAACTCGAAGTAAGAAATATCGAGAATCATTCGCTGCGTCAGTCGCGAAGCGGATGATTCCGGTACAGATTCGCGTGCTGCGTAAACAGCGTGGCTGGTCCCAGGAGGAATTAGCTAAACAGTCAAAAATAAGCCAGGGCGTCATATCTCGCGCCGAAGATCCCGACTACGGCAATTTGTCGATCAATACGCTGACCAGAATAGCGTCCGGCTTTGACTGCGCCTTCATTGCTCATTTCGTTCCGTTCAGCAAACTCGGCAATTGGTATTCCGATCTGACCAATGAAAAGACCCTTCAAGTACCTAGTTTTGAAAATGATCGTGGGTTCGGCCCCTCGAGCCTTGATGCGCGCCTACAAAGTGTTTCGGCCTTCCCTAGCACTGCGATCAATACGTTGTCGCATGGCGCGAGGAATACGCTGCACAGCGCGAACCTTCGCTTTATAGAAACAGGTCCCCAGGAGGGCAATGGTGGTTTAGTAAACCAATATGCCGAATGGCGCGCGCCCATCGTTACATTCTCCAAACTAACCAAAATTCCTCCTACCGCCGCGACCACGAATTATCAGCATTCTTACGGTCTAGGCTTAGAGAAAACGAGTAAATATGCCTAATCAAGAAAACTCGGAAAAGGCAGAGGGTGCATACGGAAAACACGGACCGGTGCAGAACGTTCAGTTCACGACTAAGATCGAGCCACCGGATGCATATGTTTATTCTAATGTAGCCGGGATGACGATCTCGCCATGGGACATCCGAATTCATTTTGCTGACGTCGTTCCAACTGCCGGCGGCGGAGAAGCCAAGGCAAAGACGGTGGTCGGTGTCTTAATGCCGCCTGAACATGCGGCAGCGCTGACGCTTCTACTAATGACGCAACTAGCAAACTTTGAGCGACAGTTCGGCCCCATTCGGCATCCGAGATGGGCCGGCTTACGCGCCAGCGCCCAGCAAGAACTCGATGCAGAAATCGGTGCAGAACTGGCGGAAGAATCCAGCGGACAGGAGCCACAGCCTTAAAAAGGAATCAGCAACCGTAAAAAAGGGAATAGCGACTACCGACAGCGCAACCCGGTAACACAAATCGCCAACCTAGATCTGCTTGCCTTTCACCACCCTCCCCGCGTGCCGGGCGCCTCTCCCCCAGTCCGGATGCTAAACTCATACTCGGGGATGGAACCACCTCCTTCCCGCGCGTCCGCCTCGCGGCGTCCACAACCGATAAGGCCCGGCCGCCGCCGACGATCGACAAGCAAACCGAGCGCCGACCGGCAAAGGAAGAAACACCTATGATCCAAGATCTTACCCGTGCGCCTCAAACAGACGCCGCGTTCTCGCGCCCATGCCGCTTCACTTCGAATACGGATGCCCCCGCAGCACCGTGAACGCGCGATAGATCTGTTCACTTAACATGACTCGCGTCAATTCATGCGCAAACGTCATCGCCGACAAAGACAGCAGCGCGTCCGCTTTCTCGCGCCACCCCAGCGGATACCCGCTCGCTCCGCCAATCGTGAACACCACATCGCGGCTCTCCTGTTCCGCTTTCGCGATGAACTCCGCGAACTTGAACGAGTCGAGCGTCCTGCCCTCCGGATCGAGCAGGACCTTCGTCGCCGCCGCATGTCTGCTCCACAAATCGAAGCGCGCCGGATGAATCTCCCTCATCGCGCAGCGCGCATACCGTTCCGTCCGCTTCATGTATTCCGCCGCCATCGCGTTAGCGTGGGCGTCGCGCGGCTTGCCAATATAGTAAAGGAAGACTTTCATCGCAAATGAAATGCTGCTGCATCGCCGTACTGCTGGCGCTTCCGTGTCACGCGGCGAATCGTCCGCCCCTACAGCCTAACGCCTTCTACCAGCTTCCGCTCGGCGCCGTGAAGCCCCAAGGCTGGTTGCGGCGGCAGCTCCAGATTCAGGCCAACGGCCTCTCCGGCCACATCGACGAATTCTGGCCCGATCTCCAAAACAGCGGCTGGCTCGGCAAGTCCGGCGAAAGCTGGGAGCGCGGTCCCTATTACATGGACGGCCTCGTGCCCCTTGCCTATTTGCTCGACGACCCCGAGCTGTTGCAAAAGGCCAACAAATGGGTCGACTGGACACTCGACCATCAGCGGCCCGACGGCTCCATCGGTCCCGAAAGTAATAAGGACTGGTGGCCCAACATGATCGTCCTGAAGGCGCTGACTCAATTTCAGGAAGCCACTGGCGATCCGCGCGTCATCCCGCTCATGCAGCGCTATTTCGAATATCAAGCCGCGCAGCTCGCCGCAAACCCGCTCAAGAGCTGGGCGCAGTACCGATGGGAAGACGAGATCCTCACCATCGAATGGCTTTACAACCGCACCGGCGACCCCAAGCTGTTAGACCTCGCCAAGGCCCTCCACGCGCAAGGCTACGACTGGAAAGCGCAGTTCGCCGATTTCCCCTACCATGACAAACTCACCGCCAAAGACCAGATCAATCTCAAGACCCACGTCGTGAACAATGCCATGGCGCTGAAAGCCTCCGCTGTGTGGTGGCTCCTCAGCGGCGATAAATCGGACCACGACGCCGTCTATCGCCAGCTCGACGAAATGGATAGGTATCATCTGCTCGCCAACGGCGTTCACAGTGGCGACGAGCATTACGCCGGCCACGATCCCACGCAAGGCACGGAGCTGTGCGCCGTGGTCGAAGGCATGTTCTCGTTCGAAGAAATGATGGCCATACTCGGCGATCCCGCCTTCGGCGATCGTGAAGAGAAGATCGCCTACAACCCGCTACCGGGCGCTTTCAGCGGCGACATGTGGGCGCATCAATACGATCAGCAGGCCAACCAGGCGCTTGTGGACGTGAATCGTCGCCATTGGGTCGACAACGGACCGAACTCGAACATCTTCGGACTGGAGCCGAATTTTGGCTGTTGCACGGCGAATTACCACCAGGGCTTCCCCAAATTCATCGAGAATCTTTGGATGGCAGTTCCCGGCGGAGGCCTCGCGGCCGTCTTCTACGGTCCCAGCAAAGTCGAAACCGCGCTCGCGGACGGGATCAAAATTGCCATCACGGAGGAAACCGAATATCCTTTCAGGGACAAGATCCGGCTGCTCGTCGAACCGGAAAAACCGGCCGAGTTTCCGCTCGTATTGCGAATTCCCGCCTGGGCCGATCGCGCCGCCATCGACGTCAACGGCCAGCCCGTCGCCGACGTCAAGCCGGGCGCGTTCCATACCATTCGCCGGACCTGGAAAGCCGGCGATCGGGTCGACTTATATTTCCCGATGCGCGTCCGCGCCACGCGCTGGTATCACTACTCAGTCGCGCTCGAACGCGGGCCGCTGGTCTTCTCTCTCAAAATCGGCGAAGATTGGGAGCGCATCAAGAGCCAAGGGCCGGCCTCCGACTGGAAAGTAGAGCCGAACACGCCCTGGAACTACGGCCTGATCCTCGACACGACGCGTCCCGGTAAATCCATTCAGACGATTGAGCGCCCCGTCGGCGATTTTCCGTTCACGCCCGCCGCCGCCCCCGTCGAACTGCAGGTGAAAGGCCGCAAGCTGACGCACTGGACGCTGGTCGACGGCTCCGCCGGCGCCCTTCCCGGAAGCCCCAACTTCAGTATGCAGCCGGTCGAGACGCTGACCTTGATCCCTTACGGCTGCGCCAAGCTGCGCATCACGGAATTCCCGGTTTTGCTAAGATAAACCCGCTTATGTCCGCCGTTGCAGTTCCCACGATGTTGCCCGATCTTCTGATCCTCACCCCCGACGGAAAAACCCGCACGCTTTCGCTCGACCGCGACCGCTTCACGCTCGGCCGCGCCAATGTGAACGAGCTTTGTTACCCCGATGATGCGGGCCTTTCGCGGCAGCACCTGGCATTCGAGAAAAGCGGCGATTCGTGGATCGTCCACGACCTCGGAAGCAAAAACGGAACCTTCGTGAACGGCACGCGAATTACGGGGCCGCGGACGTTGGGTCCCAACGACCGCGTTACCGCCGGCCATCTGGCCATGGAGTTCGCAAACCGCGCCGCCTCCTTCGATAACACCGTCGTGTTTGTCGAAGGACCGGCGGAGGAGCCAACCACTTCAACCCTCGTCGCCAGTCTCGGCGACGTCTTGTCAAAAGAAAAGGAACTGGGCGGCGCCGCCCAAATGCGCGCTCTCATCGAAGCCGGCCGCGAGCTTGCCGGGCACATGGAATTGGGCCGGCTCTTCGATCTGATCCTCAACAAATCCATTGATGCGGTCGGGGCTTCGCGCGGCGTCCTCATGACGCTGGAGGGCGAGAATCTGGTGGTGCGCGCCGCCCGCGGCGAGGGATTGCGCATTAGCGCCGCCGTCCGCGACCGCGTCCTCAAGAACAAAGAATCCCTGCTCGTGCGCGACGCCCGTCTCGACGCCGCTCTCGCCGGTCGCATGAGCATCGTCGAGCAGCAGATCCGCAGCATGCTCGCCGTACCGCTGCAGACCGAAGGCCGCGTGATCGGCCTGGTCTATGTCGACTCGCCCTTCTTCGTCCGAGAATTCAAGGAACAGGATCTGAACCTGCTCACCGTCATGGCGAACATTGCGGCCGTTCGCATCGAGCATGCGCGGCTGGCCGAAGTCGAGCAGGCCGAGCGGTTGATGTCAAAGGAGCTGCAACAGGCTTACGACATCCAGCGCCGCCTGCTGCCCGAAAAGGCGCCCGAAATAGCCGGTCTCGATCTGGCCGGCTACAACGCTCCCTGCCGCGGAGTGGGCGGCGACTATTACGATTTCATCTCCTGCGTGGACGGCCGCGTGGCCTTGCTGGTCGGCGATGTGGCGGGCAAGGGAATGCCGGCGGCGCTGCTGATGTCGAACCTGCAGGCCCGCGCCCAGGTTTTGTTCGACGATCCCACCGATCTGGCGGCCTTGGTCGCGCGTTTGAATCGCGTGCTCAAGACAAGCTGCCCCGGCAATCGCTTCGTCACGTTTTTTGTCGGCGTCATCCATCCGGCGACGGGCGAAATGACCTATGTGAACGGCGGCCATAATCCGCCCATGCTGGTGCGCCGCGACGGAAGCGTCGAAATGCTCGAAACCACAGGCCCTATCCTCGGAATTCTTCCCAAAGCGGAGTTTCAGGAGAAGAGCTGTTGTCTCGCCGAAGGCGACGCGGTTCTTCTGTACAGCGATGGCGCCACCGAGGCCTGCGGTCCGGGCGCGGACGAAGAATTTGGGGAGACCCGTCTCGCCGCGATCGCCTCCGAGCTGCGCGCCTACCCCGCGCAAACGCTGATCGATGGTATTCAGCAGCGCCTCTACGCCTACATGCAAGGCGCCCCGCCCGCCGACGATATCACGTTGGTCGTCGCGCGGCGAACGGCAGCGCCGACCACCCCCAGTGAAGACACCCGTTAAGCTGTTGTTGCTCTTCTGCCTCGCCGCAGGGCGGATGTGGGGCTCACGCCGAGGGGAGGCCGAAGGGCAATGATCGCCGCACCTATCATTGGACGGAGTACACAACAGCCACGAAACGCCCGCCACAGTAGATCCTAAATCGTTGCGGAACATGATCGTGATGAATGCGGCCTATACATACTTTCTGGCCACCGCGCCGGAGGCGTTCTTAACCAGGTTGCGATCTCCGCAGACGAAGCTGGTCTCGCCTCATCTGCTTTATCGCGGCGGTGAACTCATCGATTACACGGTTGATGGAGAGCGGCGGGCTGTTGAATCCGCTTGGGATCTCAAAGGACGGCGTAGCGGCCTTTCCATCCTTCCGCAATGAACAGAAGCAACGGCTTGATCGGGCCATTCAGGAGCGCGGCAAGGCGCTTGGGGTTGGTGAGATTCAGCGGGCGGAGCCGCCGCCGAACAGGGAAGCGGAACGCATCGTCATCGTTTTCGGGCGTGCCCACGGCCGCTTTGTATGGGTGAGACGGCAAGCGCAATTTAGCCGAGGTCATCCGAAAACGAAACCCCGCACGGTTACGTTAGGAGAATTCAGAATCGGAGTGTTTGTTACATTAATGGCTTTGGCTCGCAATTCCAATCTCTGCCGCTCCGTGAATACGAAGCCTTTCGATAAGCTGAGATCGGCTGTCGTTAATCCCGGCCCGCGAACGGTTCCGATGCCGCATGTTCCAAATGCCCAGCGGCGGGGCCGCGCTTCCCCCGCGTCCTGGAGCTGTCCTCGAAGTTATAAATGGTGAGTGGAAATCCGCGCTGAACATGGCATGAACCAGGACGCCCCATCACGGCGCTCGACAACTACTGGCAGACCGGCGTTTTCGCACAGCACGATTTCCGCGTCACGCCGCGGCTCACGCTCAACCTCGGTCTCCGTTGGGACCTACAAACCCCGCCCAGTCGAAGGTGCTTCCCACCGCTCCGACGGGTCTGCTCGTGCCCGGCGATCCCAGCGTGGGCCCTGGCATCGTCCCGGCCCGCCGGCACAATTTCTCGCCGCGCATTGGACATTCCTGAGATCCTTTCGGGGATGGCAAGACCTCCGTGCGCGCGGGCGGCGGAATTTTCTACGGTCTCTGGCAACGAGTGGAATTCAACATCCAACTACCAGCCCTTCACCGTCCGCGAGCAATTCAACAGCGTCGCTTCTCTGACCAATCCCTATGAGGTACTGCCCGGCGGCGTTTCTCCCTTGCCTTACTCCTATAATCCGCCCAATCCACAGTTCATTTATCCCGCGAGCATATGGGTAATGCCCCCGACTTCCCATGGCCCCTACGCGTATCAATTCAATGTATCGGCGCAACGGCAACTAACAAAAAAATTTCGCCGTGACGCCGACCGATCGAGCCGGGCGTCCTCAGCTGATCTATTCCGTCGAGCCGGTCATGAACGCCGAGTACAACGGCCTGCAGATCACCGCCGAAAAGCGCATGGGCCATCACTTCGGGTTGAAGAGCTTCTATACATACAGCAAGACCATCGACGATGCGCAATCTGCAGAACAACATCACCAACGGCGGCGCCGAGAATTATCGTAACCTCTCGCTCGAACGGGGCCGGGCGGATTACGACACGCCGATTAACACAAGGGCGCGAACCGATTCTATCGCAACGTAATAAATGGCTGGATGCTTTCGGCTATCGTTACGCTCGACAGCGGTCTCCCACGAACTTGACCGGCGATCCCTTCCTCGACCGGATCGCGCGACGTCGATTTCGGATTGTTCCGGGAGTTTCGTCCTTGGGAGCGGATGCGCTTTTTGGATAGATTCGAAGCGGCAATGCCATGCGCCAGGTGCAGCTCGGATGACGGGTGTGGTTTTGATCGATGCGGCGGCGTGATCTTAGACGGGTTCCAACTTTAGAGACTCACCCCAACCTCGTCCCCCGTTACGACGCCGTACAAGGATACGAACAGAATGTACTGCACCGGCCAGAACAGGATTACGAGCAGCGGCACTCCCGCGACGGTCACGTTCTCGAACGGCCAGTTTGCATAAGCCCAGAAGTGGCCCCGGGCGTTGACCGTCTCCATCAAGAGACTCGTGATTAGCGAAGCGGCGAGCACGGCGTAGAGCGGCAAGCGATCGCCGCCGCGCAGGCTTGAAATGAAGGTCATGATGCGGCGCTTGGAGCAGGCCCATTCGAGAATCGTCCAGCATCCGGCGAAGGCGGCTACCACGCACGGGAATGGCGCGTGCGGGGCGGGCCGACCGAATCGCCCTTGCGGCGTAATAGAGAACACATATCCGCCCGCGCGTTCGTAGCCGGCAAGAGCCGAGCAAATGCCGCCTAACAGCAAGACTGCTCCCATGATGCCCACCGCGCGCGAAACCCTTTTTGCCCGCACAGGCCGGCTGCGGCGCCGCAGGCCCATTAGCGAGCGCGCCAAGAAATACGTTTCTACGATCGCCAGCCAATAGGCGCAAAATCCGAGCAGAAACGTCCACCCGTACAGCGCAGCATTCCAGTACGGATACGTCCATAATTTCCCAAGCCACTGTCCGATGCCATCCAAAATCAGCCCGCTCACAGCGCCCATCAGGGCAAAGCGCCCGAAGGCGCCGCAGTCCGCGGTAACCTCCGTCAGCAACGATTTGCCCGCAATCACGTTTGTGGTTACGTCGCACAAAATGATCAGCGTGGTCGTGAACATCGCCCAGAAGACCGTTACGCTGAAAACATCGAAGGCTCGACGCGGCATGGCATTCGGCAGGTAAGAAATCGCAATGAATACGACCCAGGCGAAAAACAGTACGCCGCGGCTCTTCCACACCGCCCTATGCCCGAGCGCACGCGAACGCATTACAGGCCGCACTCCTTGTATTTTGTTCGATGCTTGGACGAAACGAATCGGGCCGCGAGGTATCTAACGATAAATGTCAATTCCTCCTGGATCCGACCCCTGGCACCGGCGCTATTGGGGCGCTTACAATCGCCCCTATTCAGGATGTGGCTGCCTGTGGACGATCGTTATCATCCTCTTTATCTGGTGGATTCTGTCGTGGCTTGCGGTGCCGAGTTGGCGCTGGGGCAATTACTATCCTTAATCCACGCGTTCATTTTTATCGAAATCCCGCGCCGGGTTGCGCCATCATAATAGCGTGTGTAAGCGTATCTTTCTTTTCACCGCGGTGACGCTGGCCCTCGCTTCCGCCGCCTCGAACGGCCCAGGCAGGAGTTTCGACGGCAAGTGGGTGCTCGATAAAAAAGCGAATAACACCGCGACCGTGACACCGCCGGAAGGTCTGCAGCAAAGGATCAAGTTAAGCGGCAACGACATTATGATCGACTCGGTTTTCAAGGAACCTCCGAATGCGATAGCTCCCCTGTTGTATCTCGGCATCATGACCTCGTCGCTGCGGCTGGCGGCGGACGGAAGCGAAACGGTCAACCAGATCGGACCGTTTATGCAGACCTCTAAAACGACTATTGACGGGAACAAGATGGATACCGAATGGGTCGCCAAGCACACCAGCGGCGACGTTGTGAACGGTCACTGGACTCGCACAATCGCCCCCGACGGCAAGCACATGACGCTGAACGTCACGGAGAGCTCCACCCAGGGCCAAAGCGGAACCGCCACGCTTAATTTTGTAAAGAAGTAAGCCGCTAATTAGAAGGCCGGAAGTGCAGGTCGACCGAGTACGCCGGAAGATCGACGCGCACAACATAGAGCGCTTCAATCCTCAAAGAATTTCGCGCGCGCGAGACGCGGACGTCTCCCAGGCGCATCGGAAGACCCAGCGATGCTGCGCGGTCGACAACCAGCGCTTTTATTAAGTCGTCGGAATCATGCGAGCGGGCCGCCTCTCGCGATTCCCCTTGCAAGTAGCGCCGGAATTCCCAATTGGCATAATACGGCGGAATGAGCAAAGCGGCCAACAGCGCCAGCGCCAGCAACAGGACCGCTCCGGCCACAATCCGTCCAGCCTTCGCCAATTCCCCTATTTCCCGCTCTTCTCGTACGACTCCAGCTCCTTCCAGATGTCCGCGTCGTGCGGCTCCCAGGCTGGAGTTTTCGAACCTGTCAGATCGACCTGCGGAACGCGTAACGTGCCGTGCCCGTAGATGCAGATGTATTCGGTGCGCGGCTGTCCAAACAGCATCATGTTCGACCAGGAGCCTGCCGCAACCGGCATTCGCAGCCGCCGCAGGCAGGTCCGGCAGCGCGTCCGCTGGTCCCAGATTATTAGCTGCAACGCGCCTGCGCACAGCAGGAAGAACAACATTCTCACCGTGGTGTAGCCGAGATCGTGCGTAAATGGCTCCGGGTGACTATACAAAAATGTGGCTGGATGCCAGAACCAAAACTGAATGCCGTCGTCGACGACCATGAGCGCGGCCGTGGCGGCGAGCAGCTTCACGATGAACCAGCCCCAGTACCTCATAACGTGTTGGACTCCCTTCGCAGCCCGGCGGTTCCGCCAAGGCGCTTCGTCTCCCTTCAACGCCAAATATTGCGAGCCAGAAACATCACGTTCGCGGGCCTCTCCGCGAGCCGGCGCATGAAATACGGGTACCACGCATCTCCGTACGGAACGTACAACCGCAACCGGTATCCCTGTTCCACTATACGCCGCTGCAAGTCTCGCCTGATTCCATAGAGCATTTGGAACTCGAAATCCTGCGCCGTCATGCCTCGTTCGCGCACTGTCCGTAGAGCTTCCGCGACGATCTTTTCGTCATGCGTTGCTAACGCCGGACAAGCGCCTCGCGCAAGCATGGTATGCATTAATCGGACGTAATTGCGATCGACTTCATCTTTTTTTTGAAAAGCCACGCCCGCGCGTTCTTTGTAAGCGCCCTTGCATAGCCGTATGGGAATGCGCTCCCCGCAGAGGAGCTCCATATCGTCCCCGCTGCGGTGCAGATACGCCTGAATCACCGCCCGCACACTCCCGTGCGCCTGCTGCATCGCGTGGACAATTTCGAGCGTGCGCTCCACGTATTCGCTGCCTTCCATATCGATCTCGACCGCCGTGCCGAACTCGCGCGCCTTCGCGACCAGCGGGTCCACGTTCTGTTTGCATACTTCTTTTGAGATCGCCAGACCACACTGCGTCAGCTTGATCGATACGGTCGCGCCCGCGCCCAGGCGCGCAACGCGATCCAGAATCGCCAGGTACGCCTCGCGGGTTCGCGCCGCCTCCTCGAGCGATCGCACGTTTTCACCCAGGTAATCGACGGTAGCGAGAATTCCCTCGCGCTTCAGGCGCTCGATTACCGCGATCTCCTGCTCAATCGAAGCGCCTGCGACGAACCGCGACGTCAACCGCTCCGCGGCTGGGGAAGTCTCCATCCAGTGCCGCATGGCCGCGTTCCCGGACAATCCCAGCAGTATCGCGCGCAGCACACTTCCAGCATACCGGCGCCCTCGCTCTTACATCTCCCAGCGCCACAAATTCGCGCCCGCGGTATATCCCGCCCCGACCGCCGCGAACAGAACAAGGTCGCCCTTTTTCAATTTCCCGCACTCGATAGCATCGCGCGTCGCCAGCGGAATCGTCGCCGCCGTCGTGTTGCCATAGCGATCGATGTTGATCAGCACCCGGTCGCAAGAGATGCCCAACCGCTCGGCGGCGGCCGTGATGATGCGGCGGTTCGCCTGGTGGGGGATCATCAGAGCCACGTCGTCCACGCTCAGGCCGTTTTGATCGAGAAGATTGCGGCACATCTCGTACATCTTCCGCACGGCGTACTTAAACACCTGCTGTCCATCTTGCTTCACGAAATGAAGCCGCCGGCGGACCGTTTCCTCGGTTGCCGGGATGCGGCTCCCCCCGGCCGGTTGTTTCAGGTAATCGCCGCCCGACCCGTCGATTTCATTCAGGAACCCGACGAATCCCCGCTCCCCGTCCTCCGCCGGCTCGATCAGCATCGCCCCCGCGCCATCCCCGAAAAGGACACAGGTCGAGCGGTCCGTGTAATCGATAATCCGCGACATCGTGTCCGCTCCGATCAGCAGCACCTTACGGTGCGAGCCGGCCGAAACCAGGTGCGCCGCCGTTGTAAGGCCGTAGATAAATCCGGAACAGGCCGCGACCAGATCGAAACCCCACGCGCGCTTGGCCCCTAGACGGTTCTGCACCAGGCAGGCCGTTGAAGGAAACAGCATATCCGGCGTGACGGTGCAAACGATAATGGCATCGAGCTCCTCCGCCTCGATTCCGCGCCGCTCAAGCGCCGCGCGCGCCGCTTCCACCGCCATGTCCGAGGTCGCCATGCCCGGCGCCGCAATGCGCCGCTCGGCGATGCCGGTCCGCTCCAGAATCCACTGGTTGTTGGTATCGACCATCTTCTCGAGATCGAAATTCGTCAGCACGCCCGGCGGACTGTAGCATCCCAGGGAGCTTATCTTAGCTCTGAACGGGGCTTTGAACAAGAATCCTCCACCAGATCAGAATACAAGAGTCGCCCGCGGCCTATCGCTTTCATGCAGCGTCTCCGCGTCCATACAATAAATATGTGCTTGTTCCGGCCGCCGCGCTGTTGGAGACGCCAGAGGAGATTTTCCTCCGCGTGTTCACTCAGTTGCGCCCGCGCACGAAGCAGCCCTTGGTGCACATCGAGTTCCGCCGTTTTGCGAACGCCAACAGTTTTATACGCTGGGTTGACGGACGCCTCCTCGTCAGAATAACGGACGTGCTTCAGGGGGCTCCCGCGCCGGTTCTGGAGTCGCTTGCCTACATCCTGATCTCGAAGCTGGTGCGCCGGCCAGCTCCGAAAGAATACGCCGAGCGTTATCGACGCTATCTCAACCGCAAGGATATGCGCCGGACGCTCCACTTGGTGCGGCAGGAGCGCGGACGCAAGTTCGTCTCCGGCGGCAAAGGCGTCTGCTACGATCTCGACGAGCTATTCGAAGACCTGAATTTCCGTTATTTCCATGGTCTAATGGCCCGCCCACTGCTCGGCTGGAGCCGCCGCTCATCGCGTACCATGCTGGGGCATTTCGATCCTTCCCACAACGCCATCGTCATCAGCAAATTGTTCGACGAAAAGGCCGTTCCCCGTCTGGCCCTCGAATTTGTGCTGTTTCATGAGATGCTGCACCTGCGCTTCCCGGTGGATCACCGTGGCGCGCGCCGGTGCGTGCACACTCCCGAGTTCAAGAAGGCGGAGCGGCAGTTCGAAAATTGGAAGGAAGCGCGAGAGCTTCTGAAAAAGCTGTAGCTCGCGTTTTAGGCGGCCAGCGCCGGACGGAGCCGCTCCGTGCGCGCATGGATTTGTTCGAAGGAAATCAACAGCCCGCGCGCGTCGACAGCGCCCCAGCCGAGCGCCTTAAGCGCCAGTTGCGCTTCCACTGCGGCCACGGAGCAGTAAAAATGCAGCCGCAGCCGCCATAGATCTTTTACCAGCGCCGATTGATCGGCGCTGGCGAAGAGGGCGATGTGACGAGCAATTTTGAGCAGTCTGTGGAAATCGCGGATCATCCCCAGTAGGTAGCCTTGAAAAATGCGCACCCGCTGGCGTCGCAGACGCCGCGCGATGATGGGCTCAAAGCCCCTTTGCGAAGCCAGAAAAGCATAATCGCGGTTGTCCAGCAGCCTTTCCATGGGCCGGTAACTGGCCGCCGAGAATTCGTCCAGCCATTGCAGCGGATCGGCCAGACCGCGCCCGCGCCGCAGCAGGAAATAGAAAATGAGCGCCGCACCACCCAGGGATAGAGCGAAAATCAACAAGATCGTGAATAGCATTCTCTTCCTCTTATCTCTCCGCCACGGCTTCCAGACGGCATATTGCTTCGCTCCGATAGAATATCTGAATTTAATGCAAAATGCAACGCCGATGCAAATAATTATGGCGCGCCGGTCAACTCGCCCCGGGTCCGCAGCAGGCTGTCGTTCAATTCCCGCAGCCGGTTTAGAACCCGTTCCTGCGCTAATGGGGTATTCCAGGCCATTCCCGCGACTATTTCCCGCGCCTCGCCCTGCCGGTTCAAAGCGACCGCCCAGAATACCAGGCATACGATGTCGATAGCCATGGCCGCGCTGCTGCAAGATCGCGTTATCGCGGTCGAAGCGGTATTGTTCAGGAAAAGAACAAGGGATCTGGACAGGAAATAAATAACGTATCCGACGGCGTACATCAGGGCGTTACGGTGCAACGGAACCGGATAGTAGACGAGAAATGCGCCGATTAAGAGGATCAGCAAGACCAGACTCGCGATAATCGGAGCTTCGAAATACCACAACTCGCGAAGGGCTGTCCGCGGCGACGGCAGAACGGTCCGCAGCATCGCCGCCGCCGCGATCGATACGCCAATCGCAAAAATACTGTAGCGCTGCGCGATCTTTTTCAGCGCCAGCAGTCTAAGAAGCAGCAATGAATATAACTCAAGCAGCACCAGCACGAAGCAGAACACCATGAGCGCTTCGGTAACCACAAAAAAATAGAGATATGCCCTTACCGATGAAATGAAAAACGGCGAGCACGTTTGCGCCAGATCGATCAGCAGGTAAAGCGAAAAATACTTATACTTTTTCGTCAATCCGAGAAAAAGCAAACGCATGAGCAGCACGGCGAGCGCAACGGCAACCGTGAGCGCGAGAACATATTCATGGAGCGGGAGCCTCATGGACCCGAACGGATGTCACAAGTGTAACATCACGCCCGTCGAGCCAATGTGGTGAACCAATCGCTTTAATTGCCGCTCGCGCAATTGGGAGCGCAATCCGGCGGCCATGGTCCGACAGCGCCGATGCTTCCCGCCAAACCGAGAGCAAGAATCGCAATATAGATAAGCTTTTTCATTCTGATCTCCTTGAAATACGTCTTAATCACGTTAGAAATCCAGCTTACAGCTTTTGCGCCGGAGCGGCTAAAAGCGTGGAACCGGTTCTGAAATCAGAACAGCTTCCGTTTTGATACCCAAATGTTGTATCATCTCTACAACAGCCCGTGAACGGAGGCCACACAGACCGGCTTGAACGTAGTGCCTATGCCGACGTCTGCCGCAATACGCTTTCGCAGATCCCGTCGGCTTTCGGAAGGCTCGTATATCTCTCCTCTCTTCGCAACCCCGTTACAGGAAAGTACCGGCACCACGGTCTTTCACTCGTCTTCGGCGACGAGGAGTCCGCGCGGGCTCTTCGCAAAAGGCACGTCCAGGCATTCGCGGAATGGCTCTCCTTTGACCTCGAACAGCAAAAGGCGGACCTCGATCTGTATCTGTCGACGCTATCCTCTCAAACGAGATCCGTTATTGAGACATGGCTGACTTTGAGAACCTACCGGACCTTCATTCCGAGCTCCGCGAAGACCGTCGAGAAGCGGCTGTATATGGCGGAAATCGACGCTATCATCGCGCTGCTCAAGAACGAGCACGGCGTCGCCGACCCGAATCGAGCCGCATAGCCACGCCAACCACCTGTCCGATAATGTCGACTTCGGACGGCAGCGAGAAGATCACCGGGTTCTCGCCCGATGCGGGGTGCGGGGCTAGAATCAACTTATCGTCTTTTTGGCCGCACCAACCGCAGGCGTATCCTTGCCGGTGTTCCAGGAAATAGATGGGACGGTCGAACTCGCTGCTCCACCCATCCGTCTGGATCTTCCGCCGCGCCTCGTCGATCAGCACGAACGAACCCGGTTGCAACAGAGGATACATGAACCAGTCGTCGGTGCCGATGAATCCATAGCGGCGATCCTGCGGGTCCAGACCGGCCAGAAACATGAGCGACATCTTGCCCCAACGCTGGATCATGCGGCTGAGGTATGTAGTCCGGCTTAGGTCCACGCCTGGGTCAAAGGCAACCGGGACCGTTACGTCGCCATGTTGAGGCGCGCGAAATCCGATAGCGTGCGTGCGCGAAATCTCCGCAAAAAGCGAGTCGGCGGACAACGACGTTAAATCGATGCCATACCAATCCAATACCTCCGGGAAATCCAGCCGGTAAATCGCGCATAAAGCGTAAAGTTTATATATGCTAGGTACCAGCCCCTTATTCTCGATTTCCGAGATGCGATTGATCAGCACCGCGAACTCCAGATTGCCGTATTTTTCGGCAATGCGCTGGCTGGCCTGCTCCACGTCGCGGACGCGGAGGTTCAAACGCTCGCGCGCTTGCTTCAGTTTGGTTCCGGCGCCATCCATGCTATGATGCTCACCGCGCAGCCGAATACCGCGCGCGATTCCTTGCTCATGACCGTTACGCGTCTCGCTGGGCCGAATAGCCACGTAGTAGTACTCCCATTCTATCAATTCTGTTCTGTTTTCAGAACAGGACCTTTCCAGAGGAGTGGCTTTTGCCCTCTCCGGCCCTAAGGAGAATCGTCGTTGGCGTCTCTGGAGCGAGTGGCTCCATTTACGGCTGGCGTCTGCTTGAAAAGCTCCGCGCTGCCGAGCGGGTCGAAACCCATTTGATCCTGACCCGCTCGGCCGAGCGCACCGCGCAATTGGAATGCGGCAAGAAAGCCGCCGATTTTAAAGCGCTGGCGGACTATTGGTATCCCTTCGAAGACATCGGCGCATCGCTCGCGAGCGGATCGTTCCTCACGCACGGCATGATCGTCGCGCCTTGTTCCATCCATAGTATGTCGGCGATTGCCGCCGGACTGAGCTCTAATCTTCTGCTGCGCGCCGCGGACGTGTCGCTCAAAGAGCGCCGCCCGCTCATCCTCATGGTTCGCGAAACCCCCTTCCATCTCGGCCATCTGCGCGCTATGCTCGCCTTGACGGAAATGGGCGCCATAGTCGCCCCGCCCATTCCCGGTTTCTATAACGATCCGCAAACCATTCTGGACCTCGTCGACCACAGCGTCGATCGCATGCTCGATCTGATTGGCTTACCGGTGGACGGCGCGCGGCGCTGGGACTCCGGCCGGAGAGGCGAATGAGGAAGGTCAAAGTAGGATTTCAAGGCGAGCTGGGCGCCTTCAGCCAGGAAGCCGCGCGTCAGTTGTTGGGCGACCGCGCCGCCGTGGTTCCTTTCCAGCGCTTCGAGGAAGTCTTCCGCGCCCTCGACCGCGGCGATACCGATGCCTCAGTCATTCCTATCGAAAATACGCTGGCCGGATCGGTGCATGAAAACTACGATCATCTATTGCATTTCGAAGTCAAGATCGCCGCTGAAACCAACGTCCGCATCGTTCATAACTTGATGGCCGCCCCCGGCGTGCGCTTCCGCGACATACGGCGCGTCTACTCCCATCCCGTCGCGCTGAACCAGTGCCTGGAATTCTTCGCATCGCATCCCGGCATCGAAAAGGTCCCTTATTACGACACGGCCGGAAGCGTCAAAATGCTGCTTCGCGAGAAGCCGAAGGACGCCGCGGCGATTGCGTCCGCGGTTGCGGCATCCATCTATGGCGCTCGCATCCTGAAGCGCTCGATCGAAGACGATCGCCGCAATTTCACGCGCTTCTTCCTTCTGAATGGCAAGCGCCGCGTGCTCCCGGCGCGCCGCCCCGCCACGGCGTGGAAAACGTCGCTCGTCTTCACCACCCGCAATATTCCCGGAGCGCTGTTCCGGGGCCTCAGCGCGTTCGCCCTGCGCGATCTCAACCTGACCAAGATCGAATCGCGCCCGCTGCGCGGAAAACCGTGGGAGTATCTCTTCTACGTCGATTTCGAGGGCCGCGAAGACTCGCCAGTAGCGCGCAAAGCGCTCGGCCATCTCGCCGAGCTGGCCGACTTCATGCGAGTACTCGGCAGCTATCCGCGCGATCACAGCAAGTGAAGTCCCCGCTAGCTTGATCTGTATCCTCTGCGCCGCATCGCGCGGGATGCGCCGTAGCTTAGCTGAGATAGATGCACACGCACGGCATTGCTTTGACCTTCTCAGGCATCACTACTTCTTTTGCGCAAGGCGTCCTCACGTTTTGGCGGAGCGTTCGGCTCGTTTCCCGCCGGGCCCATTCTTCGAGATCAGGACTTTTTCGACGCGCTTGCCGTCGGGGATCATCCAACAAGCGATGCAGCCGCACCTTTTCTCTCCTCTGGCCATCCGCGCGGTGACCCTGCGCAACCGGATAGCCGTATCGCCCATGTGCCAATACTCCTGCGAAGACGGCTTCGCGACCGATTGGCACTTGGTCCACTTGGGCAGCCGCGCGGTCGGGGGCGCGGCGCTGGTGATGGCGGAAGCTTCCGCGGTTGAAGCGCGAGGCCGCATTTCGCCGGCGGATTTGGGAATCTGGAAAGACGATCACATCGCGAATCTCGCGCGCATCGCGAAGTTCATCAAGCAGCGCGGGGCAGTCGCCGGGATTCAGATCGCGCATGCGGGGCGGAAGGCGAGTACCTCTCCGCCGTGGGAGGGCGGCGGCGCGATTCCCGTCGAGCGGGGAGGATGGCGGGCAGTGGCTCCGAGCGCCGTTCCGTTTCGTGATGGGGATGCCGCGCCCGCCGAGTTGAGCCAAACGGATATTGAGGAGATCCTGGCGGCTTTTGCGGGAGCGGCGAGACGCGCGCTCGCGGCGGGTTTCGACCTGGTCGAAATACACGGCGCCCATGGATATCTGATTCACGAATTTCTGTCGCCGCTCTCTAACGTGCGCACCGACGAGTATGGCGGGTCATTCGAAAACCGCATCCGTTTCGCCGAGGAGATTGCTCGCGCGGTTCGCAGCGCATGGCCGGAGGAATTGCCCTTGTTTTTCCGCATCTCGGCGACCGATTGGGTGGAGGGTGGCTGGGACCTCGATGGATCGGTCCGGCTGAGCGTCCGGCTGAAACAATTGGGCGTGGATCTCATCGACTGCTCCTCCGGTGGGATGGTCCCGTACGCGAAAATCGCGCTCGGCCCTGGGTATCAAGTGCCCTTCGCTGAGCGTATCCGGCGCGAGGCCGATATTTTTACGGGGGCCGTCGGGCTGATCACGGAGCCGGAGCAGGCGGATCGCATTATCTGCGATGGCCAAGCCGATGTAGTGCTGCTGGCGCGCGAGATGTTGCGGGATCCATATTGGGCGCTGCACGCCGCGAAGGAGCTCAGGCGGCGCGCGGAGCCTGCGGTCCAGTATGGGCGCGCTTTTGAGTAACGAAGCCAAAATTTTCCAAAAACCGAGCAAAAACCAAGGAGTTGGACGCCATGTCTCAAAGACCTTACGAAACGGAGGTCGTCCGCGCGTTCGTTGCACAACCCCTCCTGCCTGAACCTCCGATTCGGCTAGACGGATTGCAGCAGCTTCTGGAGCGGGCGAACGAAGCCGTGGGGCGCCTTTGATAGGTTCGCATCCATTCTTCCAAATGTCCCGCTCCTTGTGTGAGCATATGTGCGCAAAGAGGCAGTTCTCTCGTCACAGATCGAAGAACGCAGTCCTCCCTCTCCGATTTACTGCTGTTCGAGAACGACGAGGCTCCTGGGGCGCCGATCGAAGGCGTTCAGGAGGTCTCCAGTTATGTCGCCGCGATGAATCCGGGCGATTTCAGGCGCAGTCAGAACGGGTCGGTGGAAGCCGCCGGGAAACGCAGTCTCCTGCCGCCCCGCCCGAGCTTGTGCTCAATTGCATGAGTAGGCTGGAAGTGTTCTTGCACGAGGATCGGCAGGATCTCCCGTTGCTCGTTAAGGCTGGCCTCGCTCGCGCGGTTCGAGACCATCCATCCCTTCCTCGACGGGAACGGTAGACTTGGTCGCCTCCTGATCGCGTTTCTGCTTTGCGCCCAGGAGGTGATTCGGGAGCCGTTTCTTTCTTTGAGTCTCTATTTCAAGACTCACCGGGCCGCACACTACGACCCGCTGGATCGGGTCCGAATCAAAGGCGATTCGGAAGCCTGGCTCGATTTCTTCCTGACTGGCGTGAAGGAAACCGCGGAGCAGGCCGCCAGCGCCGCGCGCCGTATCATGGCGCTTTTGGAAGGACATCAACGGCGCGATTGAAACACTGGGACGTCCGGGTGCTTCGGCGCTACGCGTTTTCCGGCACATGCAGCGCAACCCAATCGTTTCAATCCCGTCGACGGCGCTAAAGATGGGAATCTCGGCTCCGACGGTTGCGAAATCTCTGGGGCACATGAGGCGCCTAGGTATTCTGCGTGAAATTACGGGACGCGAGCGCCACCGATTGTTTGTTTACGAGACGTACCCTGGCGATTCTTAACGAAGGAACGGAGCCCAATTCGTTAAGAATACGGCGCAGCCCTACTTCTTTGCCGCTACCGCCGGTTTTACATCCCCGGCCGATCGTTCGAGATCCTCAACCGTTTTGGCATCGAGCTCGTATAAGGACGGCTCATTTTCGCGCTGGGCGATGTATTTGGCGCCGTTCTTCGAGATCAGAACCTTTTCGACGCGCTTGCCGTCATTGGAGGTCACCGTGATAGTGATGACCGGCGTTGTAAAGCCGCTATCGGCGAAGCTCGTCGCGGAGAGATCGCGCAGTTTGTCGAGGAACGACTGCACGCTGGTCGCGTCCATTTTCTTGCCATTCGAAAGCCAGTTCTCGCCGGATTTCGTGAAGGAGTACGATTTCGCGCCATCCTGCATTTCGATCTTGTTGGGATCGGTGAAACCAAAATCGAACAGTTTCTTGTTGCGGAAATCATCGAGGCCCTTGTCGAGGCCCGTGCCGAGATCGTTGGGAACCTTGTATACGCCTTCCACGACGCTCGATTTGGCGTAGTAATCGTCCTTGTTCTTGTGGACCTGAAGCTCCTCCGTACCGGACGGGCCGGTTACTTTGACGGTTGCAAGGGGCGAACCGGATGCGAAGGCCGCGGCGGCTTTCTTCGCGTCCTCGTCCGAGACGCCGGTGTCCATCTTGGCATCCTTGATCTTGCGGACCAGCTCTTCCACCTGCAGGCCGTCGGCGCGCAATGGCTTGGGCTTTACGATTTGCCAAGTGTCCTTATCGCGGCCGAATTCGATGTCCTGGCTCTTGCCCTTCGCCCGGTCAATCAGCTCCAGTCGGGTGATTTTGTCGGAATCCACTGTCAGCAGGCGCTTGTCGCGCAGATCCGTGGGGCCTTTATCGATGCTGGTTTTGCTGTAGCTCGCCAGCGTGAAAATGCGAGGATCGTTTTCGAGCTTGGCGTAAGCGGCGCTGCCGGTAGGCGTGTCATCGCCGATCAACAGCTCCCGGGTCTTACCGTTTTTCTGCGTGAGCGTGACGGTCAGCGCCGGCTGCGTGAGGCCGTACTGATTCAGGTTGCTCGCCTTATCTTCGACCAGACGATCGGAGTTAAGCGACGCGAGCGTTGAGAGCATGCTTGAAACGGCATCCTGATCTACGGGCAGCGGCTTCGGCTGCGTCATATCCCACTTCCCGGAGCTGTTTCTCGCGAGAACGACTTCGCGGCCGTCCTTTTTCTTCAAGTCGATCTTGGTGATGTCGCTCTCGTTTAATGAAAGGATCTTGGGCGCCGTGTCGGCGGAGGATTTCGATTCGTCCGGCGCCTTGCGATGATTCGACCAGTAGAGTAAACCAACCAGCGCCGCCAGCACCACGGCTGCGGCGGCTAAACCGCGTCCACGCATTAGTGCCCCCGCCTCCGCCACCACACGGAAACGCCGCCGATGACCACGACCAAGGGAAGAAAGAGCTGACTGAACCAGGTGACCCAGCGCATCTGATAACGGGTCATGGTGACATTTTGATTTTCTTGCTGCTTGGGCCGGATCGAAATAAGATCCTCGTCCGAAGCAAGCCAATTGATGGTGTTCAGCGCGAGATCCTGGTTGCCGTTAAAGCCGATGAAGGAGTTTTCAGCCCAGCGCGCGCTTCCGAAAACCACGAAACGGCCCTGGCTGTTCTCCTTGCCGGTGTTATAGGTTCCGGCCGCGGCAATGGTGAGTGGGCCTTTCTTGTTCTTCGGATCGTCTGGATTCACCTGCGGAGAGCTGAGATTCGTAGTCGCGAGACTGCTTGCGGACGAGTCGATGAGCTTCTCGACCGTGGTCTTATCGCCGTTCTTGATCTGCATCGAGCGCGCCAGCGGAAAGCCTGTTGCCGTGCGCTTCATTTCATTGACAATGGTCTGCGATGGATAGCTCGTTACGAGCGCGACCTCGGGACCGAGGCCGGCGAGCTGCCCGATGGGGTTCAGATCCAAGATCAGATCCTTGTCCATGGTGACGCCCCAGCTCTGCAGCAAGTTCGTGAGGGGCGTGTTCTCCGCGATTTCGGTGCGGCCCATTTTCAGCGGCGGTTCCAGCATGATTAACGCCCGTCCGCCATTTTCGACATATTTCTTCAGGGCATCCACTTCGGGCTGCTGTAGATCGGACGTCGGGCCGGCAATGGCAACGACGGTGCAATCGGACGGAATCTCCGCCTTTTGAAGCAGGTTGATCGATTTCGTCTGATAATTATCGTGACCCAACACGTCCTTCAATTTTGAAAGCCCGGAGCGGTCGCTATCGTCGAGCTGCGGCTCGCCGTTGCCGGCCACGAAACAAACCGTGCGCGTGGTGTTTTTCAGGTCGCGTATAAAGGCGCCGGTGATGCCCTCTTCGGTCATCGCCTTGGCTTCTTCATCCCGCGCGCCGACCTGCACCAAAGTCGTGCCGTAGTGCAGCTCTTTCAGACCGGCGGCCATGGCGGCGGCGCGCGCGGCCGACGGATTCTTGTCGGGATCGACATACTGCACGTGGATCTTGCGCGATAAATTCTGGTAGCGCTCGAGCAAATCCTTGGCTTGCTGGAAGCGGCTCGCCTGATCGATATAAATGATATTGGCATTGCCCTTCAGGCCTCGTACGATCTTCGCCGTCTGGTCCGAAAGGCTGTAACGCTTATTCGCCGTTGCATCATAGGATTTGTTGTAGCGGTCGGCCAAAACATTGGCCACCACGATAACCGCAATGATGACGAGAATATAAACAGTCGCGTAAGCCGCGTACTTCGTTTGCCTGGCTTTGAGCCACTGAGTGTTCATGCGTTAAGACCTCCAGCGGAGACTCTCCATCGACCGCTGCGTAAAGAACAGGCCGAGGAAAATCACCGTCACATAATAAATTGCGTCTTTGGTATCGAGGACTCCCTTCGAGAACGACTCGAAGTGCGTCACGACAGACATATAAGCGAGCACGCGCGCCCAGGCCGCGGTTTCGTAGCCGCTCACCCACTCGAGCACCCACAGCAGCAGGCAAACGCCGAAGGTGGCCGCGCCCGCGATAATTTGATTTCTGGTGAGCGTGGAGATGAACGTCCCGATGGCGAGCAGACCGCCGGCCTGCAGCAGCAGGCCGAGATAGCCGATCGCCAGCGGCTTCCAGTCGGGGTTGCCGTACGCGAACAGGAACGCAAAATTGATGGCCGTGAACGCGAGCAAACAGGCATAAAGAATGACCGCGGCCAGCCATTTGCCGACGATCACTTCGTAGTCCCGAATCGGCGACGTGACCAGCAGCTCGATTGTGCCGGTGCGCTTTTCTTCCGCGAACAGGCGCATCGTGATCATCGGAATAAAGAACAACCCGATGACGCTGACGTTCGACAGCAGCGGACGAATGATCTGCTCGTTGATGTTCATCGGAAACGGCTGGCCGCGCATCTGCGATTCCATGCCGATATAGACGAAGTAGCCGAGCGAGTTCCAGAAGAAGAACCCGAAGATCACGGCGAACATCGCCAGTAGCAGATAGGCCACCGGCGATACAAAATAGCTGTGCAATTCTTTGCGGCAGATAATTAGAATGTTTCTCATTTGCCGGCCTCCCCCGCGACGAGCTGTTCTTCGGGGACTTCCACGGGTAGCGGCGGCGCTTCCGCCCCGGTGAGCTGCAGGAAGACCTCTTCGAGGCTCATGGCGGCGGAACGGAGCTCGTTCAAATCCCATCCAGACTCAACGACGGCGCGCGCCACATCGGCGCGGATGGAGCGTTCCTTAAGACTTTCGACCTCGAACACGGAGCGATTGCCGCGCGGCTCCTTGGGCAGCACGCGGCTGACGCCCGCGATCTGTTCGAGACGGCGCTGCACGGCGGAGCGATCGAGATCCCCGTCGCGGGAGCCGACCTCGACCAGCACGGATTCCGCGCCGCGCGCGCGATTCTGCAGGTTCTGCACGGTGTCGGTGGCGACGAGCTTGCCGCGATCGATGATGATGACCTGCTCGCAGGTCTGCTCCACTTCCGGCAGGATATGGGTACTGAGGATAATGGTGTGCTCGCCTGCGAGGTCCTTGATCAGATCGCGCGTTTCGTTGATCTGCTTGGGATCGAGACCGGCGGTTGGTTCGTCGAGGATGAGTACCTCGGGATTATGAATAATGGCCTGCGCCAATCCCACGCGTTGGCGGTAGCCTTTCGAGAGCTTGCCGATGAGCTTCAGCTGGACATCGTCGATGGCGCAGCGCTTCAGCACGTATTCGACGCGGTTCTTGAGCTCCGCGCCGGAAAGGCCTTTCAGCTTGCCGACGAATGTGAGGTACTCGCGGACTTCCATTTCGGGGTAAAGCGGTGGTGTTTCGGGCAGATAGCCGATGCGCTTCTTGACCTCCATCGGTTGTTCGAGGACGTCGAAGCCGGCGACAGTCGCAGTGCCGGACGTGGGCGGCAGAAAGCACGTCAGGATGCGCATGGTAGTCGTTTTGCCAGCCCCGTTGGGTCCCAAAAAGCCGACAATTTGGCCCTTCTGGACATCGAACGAGATGTGGTCGACGGCGATATTATGCGCGTACCTCTTGGTAAGGCCTTGGACCGTGATCATAGTGATTTATCGAGAAGACAAGATGTACAACAAAGGAACCGCTCCATAGGTGAAACAGTTCGGAAGAAACTGAAATTTCATGGTAAGGCGCGCGGTCGTGCCCTGTCAAACTCGGGACACGGCTACAGCCGCCGCTACTCTCCGCCCGCAAGTCCCATGATGTGGAAGCCGGCATCCACATACAGAACATTTCCGGTCACGCCGCGTCCAAGATCGCTGGCGAGAAAAACGGCGGCATCGGCCACTTCGGCCGGATCGGTATTGCGGCGTAAGGGCGCCATCGCCGGCGCCGCTTCGAGCATCTTCGATAATCCTTTAACGGCGCGCGCGGAGGCGGTCTTGATGGGGCCGGCCGAGATCGCGTTCACGCGAATATTCGAGGGCCCAAGGTCGTTTGCGAGATAACGTACGCTCGCTTCGAGAGCCGCTTTGGCGACGCCCATGACGTTGTAGTTCTGGACCACGCGCACGGCGCCCAAATACGTGAGCGTCGTGATGGACCCGCCTCCCTGCGCCTTGGTCGCCATCAGCGGAGCGGTTGCGCGCGCGACAGCCACCAGCGAATAAGCGCTCACGTCCTGCGCCACGGCAAAACCCGCCCGCGAGGTTTCGATGAAAGGCCGTCGCAGGTCCTCGGGATTCGCGAACGCGATGCTGTGGACTACCGCGTTCAAGACCACATTGCGGTCCCGCAGCGCGGCCGTGAGGCCGTCGATCTCGGCGTCCCGCGTCACATCGCAGGCCACTGCTTGTCGCGCTCCAAGCTCGGCGCCTAACCCCTCCACGGCGCTTTTCTGGCGCTCGCCCTGATAGGTCAGCACGATCTCCGCTCCCTCGCGCCGGAACGCCTGCGCAATCGCGTACGCAATACTCCAGCGATTGGCCACTCCGAGGATTAGGGCAGTCTTACCGCGCAGCAGTTCGGGCATGAGTGTTCTTCATTGTATGATGGACCCACGGAATGAAGTTACTTGCAAAATTCAATCTGGCTTTCGTAGTCGTGTTCGGTTGTGGTCTGGGAATCGCCGGGTTTCTCGCTTACAATTTCCTGCAGAACGACGCGCGGGACCAGGTGATGCGTCAGGCCTCGCTCATGATGGAGACGGCGCAATCGTCGCGCGCCTATACCAACAATCAACTGAAGCCGCTACTCGAGCCCGAGGAGCGGCAGAAGAACGTTTTTCTGCCGCAAACGGTACCGGCCTTTGCCGCCACGGAAAGCTTTCAGTATTTGCGCAAGACGTATCCCGCCTACACATACAAAGAGGCGACGCTGAATCCCACGAACTTGCGCGACCGCGCTCTCGATTGGGAAGCGGACATCGTCAACACCTTCCGGAACCACCAGGACCGTAAGCAAATGACCGGAGAAAGAGCGACTCCGGACGGCCCCTCGCTATTTCTCGCCAGACCCATCCGCGCCCCGCAGCCGTGTCTGGAATGCCACAGCGTTCCGGCGCGCGCGCCGCGCACGATGATTAAGGTCTACGGAACCGCCAACGGTTTTGGGTGGAAGCCGGACGAAATCGTCGGCGCGCAGATCGTATCCGTTCCCATGTCGCTGCCTATCGGCATCGCCAAGCGCGCTTTCGGGACGCTGATGCTGTATCTGGCGGGGGTAGGCTTGGGAACGCTGATCATTCTGGATATCGCGCTGGTCTCGATCGTGATTCGTCCCGTCACGCGCCTGTCGGCGGCGGCGGATGAGATCAGCAAGGGCAATCTGGATATTCCCGCGCTTCCGGTCAAGGGCAGCGACGAAATCGCCGGGCTCGCCGGGTCCTTCAATCGCATGTATCTGAGTTTGAAGAAGGCCATCCAGTTACTGGACGAGCATTAAAGCGCGCTCAGCGCTTGCGGCGAGAGGCGAGAAATTTCGACCGGTCTTCTTCAACCGGAATTTCGCTGGCGAGCAATTGGTAGAGCTGCTCCACGTTTCGCGCCCGCTTCGCCAGACGGTCGACCAAAATGCGCGCCATCGGCCCGATAAAAACGGCAAAATCACGGCGGGCTTTGTCGAGGATCTCCGCTGTAATCGGCGCCGCGTCGAAGGCGCGCAGCGATGTGGTCGTGACCTCTTTGCGGGCCGGGGAAGGCTCCGGAGGCGCGTCCATCGACTCCAATGCCGTCCGGAACTCGGCGGCGCTCTGAAAGCGATGAGCCGGATCTTTTTCAAGCGATTTCATGACAATTCGCGACAATGCCGGCGGGACATCCGGTTTCAGCTCAATAGGCGGCGTGGGAACATTGTGAAGGTGGGCGACCATGATGCCGTACTCGGAATCTGCCTCGATCGGCCGCCGCCCCACGGCAATTTCATACAACATGACGCCGGTCGAGTACAGGTCGGAGCGTTTGTCCGCCGCCTCGCCTCTGATCTGCTCCGGCGACATGTATAAGAGCGACCCCAGAGCCGAGCCGGTCTTCGTGATCTGCTTGTCGCCTTTCGAAGTGGCAATCCCGAAGTCTGTCAGCTTCACTCGCCCTTCACGCGTCAGAAGGATATTGCGCGGCTTGATGTCGCGATGCGTGACGCCGTGTTCGTGGGCATACTCGAGCGCTCCAAGAACCTGTTTAATATAATCCAGACCTTCGGCCAACTCGATCGGCCCCTCGGAAAGGCGGTCGTGGAGGGAACTCCCTTCGATGAGTTCAATGAACATCAGGAACTGATTGCCGAGGCGCTGCGCCGTATACAAGGCGGCGATATTGGGATGCGAGAGCCGCGCCTGTATTTTGATCTCGCGTATGAACCGCTCGGCCGCCTCGGGAGTGTTGCCGAGGTCGGGCAACAGGACCTTCATGGCCTCGTCGCGGTCCGAAATTGTGTGGCGCACGCGGTAGACTGCGCCCATGCCCCCGCTGCCGATAATTCCGGCGAACGACATAATCGCCGATTCTTTGTCCTATGTCAAAGTACACCTGAATTTTCAGCATAGCAGCTTGGAATTCAAGCTCTCGCGAAAGTCGTCGATAGGCGAGAATCGGTCATGCAGGAATACGACATCGCACTGAAGATTCTGCTGCGGGGATTCGCCTCACGGACGCTTCAGCGCCTGGTGGGCGCGCCGGTCGAGAAGTGGCTTGACGTGGAACTGCCCCGCATCCAGAATCCCCGCGCGGACCTCCTGGGAGAAACCTCCGGCGGAAAGCTCGTGCATATCGAGCTGCAGAGCGGCAACGATCCCAACATGCCCCTCCGAATGCTGGAATACTTCGTTGGAATGTATCGGCGGTTTGCGCGCTTTCCGCGGCAGGCCGTGCTCTATGTCGGAGAGGCGCCCCTGCGAATGGAGGCCGGCTTGGAAAGCGAAAGCTTTTCGTTCCATTACGAGCTGGTCGACATACGCGATCTGGACGGCGAGCAATTGCTGGCGAGCGATCAGGTGGGAGATAATGTAATCGCGATCCTGACGCGCTTGAGCGATCGGACCGGCGCGATCCATGAGATCGTCGCGAAGATCTCCCGTTTGCAGCCGGAGCGGCGAGAGCAAGCGCTGGGGCCGCTGTTGGCCTTGGCGGGTTTGCGCGGGCTGGAAGCGGCGGTGGAGGAGGAGATAAAGAAAATGCCCATTGTCATCGACATTCTGGAGAATAAGGTTCTCGGCCGCGAGTATAAGCGGGGGCGCGAGGTAGGGGCCCGGGAAGGCCGGCAGGAGGGCCGGCAGGAGGGGGAGATGAAGGGCCGACAGGAGGGCGAGTTGACAATCCTCCGCACTCTTATTGAGAAGCGCTTCGGCGCAATGCCTCCTTGGGCCGAGGAGCGGCTCACGACCCGGCCCGTCGAAGAGCTCCAAAATATAGCTTTGCGTCTTTTCGACGCGAAGAATCTGGAGGAGTTGCTCAGCTAGGAGCAGGCACGTCGCCGCGTGGCGCACACGCGCGCCGCCTTGGGAGAATCGAACTTAACCAATCTGACGCCTCAGAGGTCGCGATAGGAGGCCAGTTGGACACCAGCGCAACGCAACGCCTCCCGTACCAACGTCGAGGTTAAAGCTTGGAGCTCACTGACACGGCTCTCCTTCAAGCGCGTCGGCGCGCCGCGCAACTCCTCAGTACAGTATCCCGGATGACACATGAACTCCGTGCTGCCCTCGGGAATTTGCGCGATCAGCGCCGCAAGCTCGGCGGCGTCGTACCGCCCCGTAATACGGAATCCCCCGAAGTGATCCGTGGTGCGGCATCCGTGCTCGGCCAGCACGCGCTGCAAGCGGTGGCGCATGAAGCCGAGTCCGCGGCTCACGGCGCGGCGCGTCCAGGGCGTTCCATTTGCTTCCATGGGGAAATCGAACGGCCGGCGCACCCAGGGAATGCGGTACTCCTCCGAAATACGCGCTACCGCGTCGAGCACCGGCGGCAGCAGGTGCGCGTGCTTATGAGTGTCGAGATGGGTCGGCGCGATCCCGGCAGCGACGATTTTGTCGACTTGACGCCGCAGCTCGTCGTGGACGCGAATGCGGCGCGCCGCAAGCGCCTGAAGTAGGGCGGATATCGTCGGCGGATAGGGGTCGGAGCCTACCAGGACCAAGTGACATCCGATGTCGAGCGAGGGATTTTCGTGCGCCAGGCGCACCGCGTCGGCAAACGCGGCGCCTGGGGCCATTAGCGTCGCCGCGGTAAGAATACCTTCGCGGTGCGCCGCCACAATGCCGGCGTTGACGTCGCGCGTCAAGCCGAAGTCGTCGGCGTTAACGACCAGCTTTTTCAGAAAATACTCATTTTGATGCGCAGAAATTTCTTCGGATTGGCGCGGAAATCCTTCATCAGCTCGTGCATCTCGCGGCTGGTTCCGTTGAGATTGTCGTAAAGCGATGGATTCACGAGAAGCTGTCCGATGGTCCCCTGCCCCGAGTTGATCTTATCGATGACTGAATCCACCCTGCCAATCGTTCCCGAAATTTGATTCGCGATCTTGTCGCTCTTCAGCAGTTCTCCGGCGGTGCCCTTGCCGGCGTTCAAATCCGCCAACAGGGAGTTAATTTGATCGACGCTCTTGTGAAGGTCGTCGTACAGCGCCGGATCCTTCAGGAATTTCCCGGCGGATCCCTGGCCCTGTTGAATGCCCTGCATGATCTCGTCCAGCCGCGTGAGTTCGCCTTGCACCTGGTTGTACAGCGCCGGATCGTATATCAGCCGGCCAATGGTGCCCTTGTCGGAATTCAGGGCATCGGCGAGTTGCTGCACGGACCCGACGATGCGAAGCAGATTATTGTAGAGCGTCTCGTCAACCAGCAGCTTGCCGATGCTTCCCTTTCCGTTTTCAATGGAGCCAACGATCGCATCGACGCGGTCGACGACGCCGCCAACCCGATTAACCACGCCCTGCAGTGAGGTCAGAATCGCATAGCCCTGTTGCACAACATCTTCAAACTCCGCCGTATTCAGGCTCGGCAGAGTGTCGTGATCTTGAACGTGCGTTGCGCTCTTGCCCTTCTTGATGTTGATGAATTTCGTGCCCAAAACATTCGCCGCGCTGATGGAAGTAACGGAATCGACGGGTATGTCCGCAAGTTTATCCTTGTCGACTTCCATCGAGATTTTTACGATTTTCTGGGGATCGTTGAGGCCGGACAGCCGAATGTCGCTCACTTTACCGATCGGGATGCCGTTCAAATTAACCGGCGCGCCCTTGGCCAAAGAAGCGGAGTCGTTCAAGTACGTGTAAAGCCACGCGTGCGCCGTGAAGATGCTCGTATTCCCGGTGATCAAAACGATCACCACGGCGAGAATCACCATGGCGGCGACGGCCATGATTCCGACCCGCAATCTTGCCCAACTTATCTTTTTTTCGTCGGGCATAGGCTATCGTCTCAGCACAAATTTCGAAACGTATTCGTCGTTCGACGATTCGAGTTCGGCCTGGCTTCCCTCGAATACCAGGCGCCCTTCGTTGAGCACCATGAATTCAGTACCTGTGTCTTTTTGAAACCCGTTGCCCGACACGGCGTCGAGCCGCCCGCTTTCGCGATTGTATCGAAAATTCGCCATTAGCTGCCCGTCCTGGTAGCGGTGGGTAACGATGAGGTTGGCGGCGTTCGAGACATCGCGTTCCTTGGCAATGAGCGCCATGATGGTGTTCGCCGTGATGGGATCGAGGCCGGCGGTCGGGGAATCGTAGAGGACCAAGGGCGGCTCCGTGACCACGGCGCGCGCGATTCCGACGCGGCGCCGCATTCCGCCCGACAACTCGCTAGGGAACTTATCGAGCGTGTGCTCCAGCTCAACGAATTTGAGAGCATTCTGCACCTTAGGCATCACCTCACCGCTCGCGGCGCGGATAGAACGCTGATTGACCAGCGGATACGCGACGTTGTCCGCAACCGTCAGCGAGTCGAACAGACCGCCCTCCTGGAAGAGAATGCCGACTTTCGCCCGCAGGTTGAACAGGTCGCGTTCTTCCATGTTCGTAATGTCGTGATCGAGCAGAAATACGCGGCCGGAGTCGGGCCGCAGCAGCCCGATCGCCGTCTTCAATAGAACGGTCTTCCCGCTGCCCGCAGCGCCTAGAACAATCTTCGTCTGGCCGGGACGAACTTCAAAGGAAATACCATCGAGCGCGGTCACGTCGTCGAAGCGAACCGACACCTCCTCGAAGCGGAGCAGGGCACGGTTGTCTAGCGCCTGTTCCGCCGCCATTCTACTGCATGTTCACGAAAATGCGCGTAATCAGAGACGTCACGACAAAGACCCAAACCGAAGCGACGACAACGGCCTGCGTGGTGGCGCGCCCGACTCCCTGTGTGCCGCCGCTGGTCCGCATGCCGTAAAAACAGCCCACCAGGGAAATGACGAAAGCGAAGAGAAATGGTTTGACCAAGCCTTGCGCGATGTCGTTGTAGGCGAGCGCCTGATAGGCCGTCACCCAATACTGCGAGGGCGTAAGGTTCAGCGTGAAGTAAGAGATCAGAAATCCCCCCAGCATTCCGATCATGTCCGCGATAATCGTGAGACACGGAAGCATGACGGCCGTCGCCAGCATACGGGGTTTCACGAGCTTCTGTACGGGATCGGTCCCGAGCGCGCGCATGGCATCGATCTGCTCGGTGACTTTCATGGAGCCAAGCTCGCTGGCAATACCGGATGCAACACGGCCCGCGACAACGATCGCCGTCAGCAGCGGTCCGAGCTCCCGTACCAGCGTGTAAGCCACAATCTGCCCGACCTGACCGGCGGCTCCATATTGTTGTAGAGCGCGCGCCATCTGCATGGTCACGATGAGGCCGCTGGCGAAGGAGACAAGCACGACGATGGTCAGGCTGCCCACGCCGATGATATCCATCTGCACGAAGAGGTCGTCGAAGTAATGCGGAGCCTGAAAAACGCTCGTGAACGCGCGTCCCGTGAGAACGAAGAAGTCGTTAATCGAGGCGACCGGCCGCTTCATCAAATCCAGCAACGAACGTCTCCAGACCCGATGCTACCATGAAGGGTCGAACTGCTCAGGATGAAAGGGCTTACAGACGTTCCGGGCATCCTGGTCGGGCATGTCTCGGATTACGGCGGCCGCACCGGCTGCACCGCCATCCTATGCGAGACGGGGGCCGTGGGGGGCGCCGATGTCCGCGGTTCGGCGACGGGAACTCAAGAATTCGGCCTCTTTAATCCGCTGCACGTGAGCGATCGCGTGAACGCCATCGTGCTCGCGGGCGGCAGCGCCTTTGGGCTGGAGGCGGCTTCCGGCGTCCGAAGATTTCTGGCTCACAAAGGCGTCGGATTCGCATTCGGCGGCGCAGCATGTGCCTCTGGCGCCCGCCGCGATTCTGTTCGATCTGGGCTTTGCAAAACCGGGTGTCCGGCCCACGCGCGAGATGGGCGAATCGGCCGCCGCCGCGGCAACGGACAAAGCCGTGGCCGAAGGCGCTGTGGGGGCTGGCGTCGGCGCGACCGTTGGGAAATTGTACGGACTGCGGCAGGCGATGAAGTCCGGTATCGGATCCTATACCGTTCGCCTCAATGACGACGTAATTGTTTCCGCGCTCGCCGCGGTCAACGCGTTCGGCGACGTGATCGATCCCGCTAACGGCAAAATCGTCGCCGGCGCTCGCGCATCGGCTTCTTCGCGCGAATTCGTGAACACCGCGGAGCGCATGAAGGGCGGAGCGCTAACGAGCGAGTCGCACGGCCAGAACACCACGCTCGTCGTGCTAGGCGACGAACGCGCTCCTGACGAAGCCGCAGTCGAATAAACTAGCGGAATTCGGCAGCCTCGGCGTTGCTCGTACGATTTCGCCCGTATGGACCATGTACGACGGGGACGTCGTGGTGGCGCTTTCGATGGGCGAAAAACGCGCCGATATTAACGTGCTTGGCGTTGCCGCGGCCGAAGCCGTATCGGAGTCGATCCTGCGCGCGGTCCGGCTTGCCCCCACACTGGGTGGGCTTCCCGGTTTGAAGGGCTGAAGTGGGCCGGATCGCGCCGGGCACGGCTCTCGATCGCGAGCGCGAATACTACGAAAAGCTGTATTCCGGTTTCGCTCAGACGCACTTCGCTAAGCCCGCGGTGGTCGCTTTTCGCAAGCACTTGGTAAACAGAATCGTCCATTTGACCAACGCTACGCAATTAAGCGTCGTCCTCAGCATTGGATCGGGAACGGGCGACACGGAGCTCTTGTTGGCGCCGCGAGTAGGCTCCATTCTAGGCATTGACATCTCGGCGCGCGGGGTCGTGCACGCTACGCGAGCCGCGCAAGCCGCAAGCGTTGGGAATGCGTCATTTTCGGTGACCGGAATAGACGATCACACGCTTCGGCCGGAGTCCTTCGACATCATCATCGCAGTGTTTTTTCTGCACCACGCGCCGGACCGCATTGAACAAACCCTACCCGCGCGCATTTTCGAGCTTCTGAAACGAGGCGGCGCCTTCTATGCGATCGACCCCTCGCGGTATCGCCTTTCGGGAGCGATCGGGAATCTCCTATTTCCATCCTTGATGCGCCGCTATCAGACCGCGGATGAAGAACAGCTTCGGCCGGCGCCAACATGGCAAGCCTTCCGCCGCGCCGGATTCAACGTTCGGGCTTCGTACTACGATTTCATCTCGACCCCGTTAGCCGGTCTGCTGCCATCCTGGGCGATGGGCTATCGTGCCGCGCGCCGTTTGGACGAGATCCTGGTCCGGACGCCGGGGCTGCGATTATTATCGAGCAACTTCGAGATCGCGGCCTATAAACCGTGATTGGCCGAGGGCCGGTCTAATAACGTCGTTAGCGCGGCTCCGGTATCATGCGCATGCCGTACTTGGTGCGCAACGTGATCAGCGGCAGCGGCTCCACGCGATGTCCGGGGACCAGGCGCAGACGCCATTTCTGGGCAATGGCGGCCAGCGCGAGCGTTCCTTCCATCCACGCGAAGCGCTCGCCGATGCACAGCCGCGCGCCTCCGCCGAACGGGAAATACGCGAACTTGTGACGGTCTTCGCGCGCTTCCGGGGTCCAGCGCTCGGGGTCGAAGCGCTCCGGATCGGGGAAGTATTGTTCGGTGCGCTGCGTCACGTAAGGGCTGACGATGATCACGGATCCCGGCGGGAGTTCGTAGCCGCCGATCTCACACGCCTCGATCGCTTTCCTTCCAATGGCCCAAGCCGGCGGATAGAGGCGCATGGATTCGGCCAATACCATTTCGGTGTAACGAAGCCGAGGCAGATCGTCGAACGACGGCGCGCGGCCTTCGAGCACGCCATCGATTTCTTCGTGCAGCTTTTGTTCGCAATCCGGATTTTGCGACAGCAGGTACCACGTCCAGGTGAGCGCCTGAGCCGTGGTCTCGTGCCCCGCGATGAAGAGCGTCAGGGCCTCGTCGCGGACCAACTGATCGCTCATGCCGCCGCTGCCGTCTTCATCCTGCGCGAGAAGCAGCATCGACAAGAGATCGCCGCGGTCCTCGCCGCCGGCGCG
This sequence comes from Bryobacterales bacterium, assembly GCA_963838885.1. GTDB lineage: Bacteria > Acidobacteriota > Terriglobia > Bryobacterales > Bryobacteraceae > JAICMB01. Next base: position 178,644 of record CAWITB010000004.1, read on the forward strand.
GCGCTCCGATATCATGCCATAGATCACTTTATCGAGCCGGTCGCGCGCTTTCTCGAAGCGCCTGACCGAAGGCAGCGGCAGCCTCTCAAGATATTCCGAGAACGGCATCATAAGCAGATGGAACATGCGCAGAATGGCCGTCAGCGCCTTTCCGATATCGGCGGCATCGGCTTCCACATCGGCGCTGAACAGCGTCTTGCCGACCACCGCCAGCGTAAGCCGCATCATTTCCGAGGCCACGTCCAGCGCCTCGCCGGCCTGCCAACGCTCGCGCGTCTTCACGGCATACTCGGTCATAACGCGCGAGTAGCCGATGAGGCGATGACGATGAAACGCGGGCTGCACCAGCCGGCGCTGCCGCAAATGAGACGGCCCTTCGCTGGTCAGCAGTCCATCGCCGAGCAGCACGCGGGCGCGTTGCAGCGCGCGGCTCTTGGTAAAATTATTCTGGTTCGTAACCAGCACGTATTGGATGTAGTCGGGCCGATTCAGCAGAAAAACGTGCTGCGGCCCGAGGCGAAAATAGGCGATATCGCCATACTGCTCCGCCGTGCGCTTCAAAAAACCGAGGGAGTTCGAGCGAAACGCGGGAATCTGGCCGACGATAGGAGGATTTCTAGGTCCCGGAGGCTGACGAGCGATTGCGATCACGCGAGCGACTTCAGTGTACCTTGTCCTGCAGTTTGCGGGCGACGGTGGTGACCATTTTGCGCGGCGACAAGCGCACCATCTGAGGCAAAATCTTGTTTCGCAGTCCGGGAATCACGATAGTCTTGCCGGCCATCAGCCCGCGAAATCCGGCCTCGGCTACAGTTTTCGAATCCATCATGCCGAGGTGCGTGAGCCGCGATTCCCGCATGGCCGCGCGATCCTGAAATCCGCTCTCGGTGGGACCGGGGCAGAGCGCCGTTACGGTTACGCCCGTGCCTTCGAGCTCATTGGCGATGGCCTCCGAAAAGTGCAGCACGAAAGCCTTCGAGGCATAGTACAGCGCCATCAATGGCCCTGGCTGGAAGGCCGCGGTGGACGCGACATTCATGATGCGCCCCTGACGCGCCTCGATCATGGACGGCAGATAGAGACCGGTCAAAGCGACGACGGCGTCCATGTTGAGATGCATCATATTCAGGCTCTCTGCTACGGGGAACTCGGCGAACTTGCCATAAAGGCCGTAGCCCGCGTTGTTGACGAGCGTGTCAACGCGTCCAACTTGGCGATGAACCTCGGCGGGCGCATCGGGAAGAGAGAGATCCGCCGCGATCGCATCCACCGCGACGCGATCTTTCGCGCGCAGCTCGGAGGCGATCTCTTCGAGCCGCGCCGCGCTCCGCGCCACAAGCGCGAGATCGTAACGCTCGCGCGCGAAGACTCTAGCAAGCTCCAGGCCGATGCCGCTGGAGGCGCCGGTGATGAGTGCCCGCGCCATATTAGTGTCCTTTGAGATCGCGCCAGCCGATCAGCTTCACCTGATTTTCTTCGAGCAGGCGGCGGAACTCGGGACTTGTAACCAGATCGAGGTCGCGCTGCCGCCAGGCGCTCCCGTATGCCGGGTGGTCCTCGGTGATGGCCTGTAACTCGGCGTTGTCATGGCCGAGATGCACGATGATCTCGGTCAGCCCCGGCTGCAGTCCGCGAATGATGCCCGCATAATAAGTTTTCCAATCGGCCGGTTTGAGGCTCTCCGCGGCCATGAAAATCCGATCCGGGACGATCTCGCCGTCGTTCAAAAGCGAGATCATGGAAGCCGGAAAGGGCGCGCCGCGTCCGGCGAGGAATGGCAACCCATACTCTCTTGCGACCTTCAGATAAACGGGAAAGAACCGCGGCGTGAATAGCGCCGCCATGTGACTGTCGAGGTGCGTGGGACGGATGCCGGCCCGCAGCGCGCGCTCGATCTGCGCCCGGATCTCGACCTCGACCTGCTCCGGCGTGGCGTTGGTCGATACGGGCGCGGCTTCGGGCCAAAGATAGCCATTAGGCGCAATCAGTCCGCCGAGATCGCCGCGCGCCACCGGACCCCAGCGGTAGTTCTTCCATTCGCTGGTTAGCGTGAGATGCAGGCCGATGTCGGCGTCCGGATGCGACTTCGCGAATGCCGCGACTTCGCTGAACCAGGGGCAGGGGACCATAACGCTCGCCGAACTCACGGCGCCTTTTTCGAGAGCCTCAAAGCTGGCGAGATCGACCGAATGGGCCACCGCGAGGTCGTCGGCATGAAGGATCAGAAGTTTGGGCTTCGGTTGTGCCATCGCGAAGGCGCAGGCGAGACCAATTGCAATTATTTTCGGCATACGGTGACGATAGCTTGCGCTTCGGCGGAGCGGCCCTCGCCCACGGGACCGAGGCGTTCGGCGGTTTTGAATTTGACCGACACAAGATCGACGGAAAGCTCGAGCGTTGCGGCCAGTTTCTCGCGAATGCGAAGGCGGAATTCCTGAAGCTTGGGACGCTCCAGCACGACGGTAGCGTCGATATTTGCGATGTCGTACCCTTGAGCGGCGGCGAGATCGCGGGCGTGGCGCAGGAAAACCAAGCTGTCGCAGTCCTTCCAACGCGCATCGGCGTCGGAGAAATGCATGCCGATGTCGCCGAGCGCGACGGCTCCGAGCAGCGCGTCGGTAATCGAGTGCGACAACACATCTGCATCGGAATGGCCCTCCAGGCCGAACTCCGAGGGAATCGCGACGCCGCCGAGGATCAGGGGACGGCCGTGCGAAATGCGGTGGCTATCCCAGCCCTGTCCCATACGGAACTGGCTCATTGCCGCGCAGCCGGAGCGGCGTTCTCTTCAGCCAGGAAGTGGCGCGCAAGATCCATGTCGGACGGCTTTGTGATTTTGATATTGCGGTCGCTGCCGGCAACCACGCTAACCTCGACCTGCTCCAGCCTCTCGACCAGGCTGGACTCGTCAGTGCCGGTGAAGCCGTCTTCCCTGGCTCTATCGAAGGCCTGGCGCAGCAGCTCGTAGCGGAAGACTTGCGGAGTTTGCGTGAGAATCAAACGCTCGCGGGGAATAGTGGCGCGCACCTTGTTGCGATGCACTTGTTTGACTGTATCGACGGGAACGATTCCCACGATGGCGGCGCCGGTTTCGGCCGCCTCGGCGAAAACCTTGTCGAGAATGTCGTGCTCGATAAACGGACGCACGGCATCGTGGACGGCCACCAACTCAATTTCCGGAGCCAGCGTGGCGAGCGCATTCTCGACCGATTGCTGGCGCGAATCGCCGCCTTCGACCAGACGCACAGGCTTAGAAAAATCCTCCCGCCGCAGGAGATCGGAGACCCACTCGATGTCCTCGGCGCGCAAGGCGACTACGATCTCCGCGACCCATGCGGAGGAGACGAACTTTCTAATGGTGTGGAGCAGGATGGGCGAGCCGTCGAGCAGCATAAATTGCTTGCGGCTGGCGCCCGCCTCTTCCGGGACGGTGCGCCCCATGCGCGTGCCCAGTCCGGCGGCGGGCAAAATCACCGTAACTTTCATTCCGATTAGCCGGCCGCGCCCGAGCTTTTCGTCTCTGCCGTCCCGGCGTGCGATGCCAGCGAAGCGGCGTCCCTTGGCGGCCGCTCATGCCGTTCGCTTTGCGATTTGTCGTGGATGGCGTGAACGCGATCGTCGAAGCGGCCAAAGATCATTTTACCGGCGGTGGTCTGGAGAACGCTGGTAACGGCGATGTCGATGGTGCGCGAGATCATTCTCTTGGCATTGTCGACGACCACCATCGTTCCGTCATCGAGGTAGGCGACGCCCTGGTTGTACTCTTTGCCTTCCTTGAGAATAAAGACGCGCATGATCTCGCCCGGCAGAACGATGGGCTTCAGCGCATTGGCGAGCTCGTTGATGTTGAGGACCTCGACGCCGTGCAGTCCGGCGACTTTGTTGAGGTTGAAATCGTTGGTCACGATTTTGCAGTTGTAGACTTTGGCAAGCTCGATCAGCTTCATGTCCACTTCGCGGACATTGGGAAAATCGTCTTCGAAGATGCGCACGTTGAGATGCGTCAGCTTTTGAATGCGCTGCAGAATATCGAGACCGCGGCGGCCGCGGTTACGTTTCAGAGAATCGGAGGAATCGGCGACCAACTGCAGCTCGCGCAGAACGAACTGCGGAATCACGAGAGTCCCTTCGAGGAAGCCGGTCTCCACGATATCGGCGATGCGTCCATCGATAATTACGCTGGTGTCGAGGATTTTCAGGGCCTGCTCGGCGCGCACTTCGCCGCCGAAGAGGCCGCCCAGAGCCCCGAGATTGAGCATCTCTCCCTTGCTTGCGCCGACCACCAGTCCGACGTAAGCCATCCATAAAGAAAACGCAATTTCGATGAAGGCCACCGTGGCGGAGCTGCGCGGGTCGAAGTTCGCCAGCGCGCGGGAAAGTATAACGGAGACGAGGAAAGCGCCGGCCAATCCGAGCAGCGCTCCGAGCGCGGCTCCGAGGAGACGCGTCAGCGTGATTTTACGGATTTCCCGTTCGAAGAAGACAATGCCCAGGCCAACGGCCACGCCGGCCGCCGCTCCATACGGCGAAGCCAAGCCGAAGGGCTGCAAGTACCAAGCGGCGCAGCCTAGCAGCGCTATGAACAGCGTACGAAGTAAGAGCAGATTTTTCACCGCGTTACCCCAGAGAGCGGTCTCGCGCGCACGATCAAAACGCGCTGAAACGGCGCGACATACAGCGCATTGAGTATATCACCGATGGAGAGGGAACGACAGGAGAAGAGAATCGCCGGGTCCGAAACGATGTGGCAGGAGAATGTTTGGAGGGGGAAGAGAGAGAGTGGGGCGAGCGCTCGAGATAGCGCCGCTCGAGGATGGCGCCGGAATTAAAGCGCCTTGGCGAGCTCTTCGGCGAATGCGCTATGCGGCCCTTGATGAGCCTGGTTCGGCCGTTTATGCTTCTTTCCACCGCGCTCGCGACGTCCGTTGCGTTCGGCGGGCGCATGCTGCTGCCGCGGCGCCATCGTTTGTGTTTGCGCCTGCGTGGGTGGCGCCACTTGGGTGGGCGCTTGCACTTGAGGTTGCATTGAGACCGGTTGAGGCGCGCTCTTCACCGGCGCCGGTTGCCGCGATTTCGGTGGTTGCGCTTGATTGGCGCGCAGGAGGCGGTCTTCGAGAGGGGCGCGGTCAAACCGCCGGATGATCGAATTCATCTCTTCCGAGTTCGGCGCGTCGATGAACGCGAAGCCCTTCGATTCTTGCGTTTCGGGGTTGCGGATGACTTTGACATCGTCGAAGACGAGGCTCTCGGCGTTGAGCCAGCCCTTGATGTCATCCTTCGTCACCCAGACAGGTAGATTTCCGAGAAAGACAGTAAAGCTCATTCGTTCTTGTTATTAGCTCCGTGATTTAGGGATTTTGGGGATTTGCTTCGCGGATGCGATCCATGAAAGCTGTATTGATGTTATCACAGGGCGGCCTTCGGAGCAAACTCGAAATTGCGTGTAACTCTCTCTCACAAAAGGAAAAGAAAGTTTTGGATTGGTGCTACCGGGAATCCGGATCAGGCCGGCGCGGTGGCTCGCGCCAGCGCCCCCGTCGCATATACCTCTTGGGCTGCCGCCACGGACGATCCAAATCGCACCGGAACGTCGAGCGCGCCGAGGACGATCTCGATCTGCGCCAGCAAGGAGAACAGATCCGGGAAATCGTAATAGCCGATGTGCGCGATGCGGAACATGTGCCCTTTCATGCTCCCTTGGCCGTCCGTCAGAACGGAGCCGAAGCGTTTGCGAAGTTCTTTCACGATTACCCCGGAATCGATCCCCCGATGTGGCCGAACCGCGGTGACGCAATTGGACGGCGAGAGCGGAGCAAACAGTTCGAGCCCGAGTTCCACAACCCCGGCGCGAGTGGCCGCCGCCAGTTGCCGCGCATTCTCGATCAGCTTGGCCATGCCCAGGCGTTTGATGTATTGCAACGCTTCGTGCAAGGCGAGGACGACCGCTACGGCCGGAGTGCGGCTGGGCTCGCCGTTGGCGGCGGCGTGGCGCTCCTTTTTCAGGTCGAAATAGTAGCGCGGCAACCGCGCGGTCTCGTTCAACGCCCACGCCTTGGAGACTGAGTGAAATGAATGCCATTCCCGGGGGCACCATGAAAGCCTTTTGTGAACCGCCGATGACGACGTCGAGGCCCCAACCATCGATGTCGAGCGGCTGCGTGCCGAGGCCCGTGATGGCATCGAGGACGAAAATGGCGTCGCTTTTGCGAATCGCCGCTGCCATGCCTTGAACATCGTGCATCGCGCCGGTGGAGGTTTCGGACGCCTGCGCGAATACTCCCCGGACGCCCGGATTTTCGCGCAAAGCCTGCGCCACCCGCTCGGGCGCGACCACGTCTCCGTATGGCGCTTCGAGAACAATTGCATCGAGCCCGTAGGCGCGCGTGATCTCGACCCAGCGCTCGCCGAATTTGCCGGCCGAACAGACCACGACCCGGTCGCCGGCCGAGAAAAGATTCGAGACCGAAGCCTCCATTGCGCCGGTGCCGGAGGAGACCAGCGGAAGCACGTCGTTAGCCGTCCCGAACACCTCTTTGAGATCGGCGAGAACCTCACGATAAATGCGGCTGAAATCCTCGGCGCGGTGATGGACGTCCGACCCGAGCATGGCATGCAGGGCGGGGGGGTAGAGCGGAGTCGGACCGGGAGTAAAAAGGCGTTGTTTTTTGAGATGCATCGCGCGCGAGGAATCACCCAGAATAACAGTTCGGGCGCTGCCGGCCGCGATTGCGGCTGTGCAGCGCCCGTCTCGGAGTATGTTGGCCGGCTTCTAGCGATGCTCGTCGCGGCGTCCGCCGCCGCGCTGCTCATGGCCGCGGAATTCGTGATGCTCCACGCGCGGGCCTTCAAAATGCGGCACGCCGCGGTCGTAAGGATGTACATACACACCCCGGTTCTGGTAAGTGCGCACCCAGGGGTGGCCGCCGATAATTACGTCGTGCGTGCGCCATCCAAATCTGGCGCCTCCCCAGCCGAACGGGGCGAATCCGCCGCCTACATAAATACGCGGTCCGAATGAGATCGCCCCTCCCACGAAGAAGCCGGGGCGGGGTGGCGCGAACACGACATAGGGGTCGTATTGCGGTACCAGAATATAACCGGGATCCGTCGGCTGAATCTGAATATCGCCGGGTTGATAAACGACGTTTTCCTGCGCGTTGGGGCGAAGATACCCGTAGCTGTAGGACCTCTGCCGTTCCCGCTGAACGGCATCCATGACGTCCGGCCGTTGGTTCAGCACCGCGTTCCCGAGCGCCTGCGTCCAGCCCATGTCGCCGGCCATCATGCTCAACACCGATGGGAAGGGCAGCAATGCCAGCACGCTGGCATCCCACGGGAGACGGTCTTCGCTAATCCCGTTGGCGAGCGCGTCGCCTTTCAAAGAACTGTGCTGGCCGGCCCAATTCGCCGCATCCGGAATTTCGTTCCAGTAGGTGGATGCGGTCATGACCTGAGCGAGCAGGGGATCGGGATACAACGCGATGCGCTGCACCAACCCGTCCAACTGCCCCGGACTCATCATGGGACCGGGACCTTGGTTATACCCCTGCGGGGGCGCATTGTACGCGGGCTGCTGTGGATAGCCTTGTTGGGGCGGATAGCCCTGCTGCGGTGGATAACCTTGCTGGGGCGCACCTTGCTGCGGTGGATAACCTTGTTGTGGGGGCGGCGGATAGCCTTGCTGAGGGGGCGGATAGGCAGGCTGCTGGGCCCAAGCCGCTAGCGCCAGAAAAGCGGCTGCGGCCGCGCCCCCGATCATGGTGCGTTTTCTCATTTTTCCTCCTTCTCCATATTGGATGACGCACCGCACGCCCGGCAGTTGCTTAAGGTTCCTAAACCCGCGTCCTATTAGGCCGCCTCCTTGGCGGCCAGCGCACGGGCCGTATCGTACGTTGTCACAAGCTGCAGCACACATAGCTCCTCGCGCCGCAAGGCATGGGGATCCGTCTCGTTAGGGCACTTCTTCAGGACGTCAAAAAGGCTGCCGTTGAGGTAGGCTTCGATTACCGCGGGATGAACATAATAGTTTCTGCACGTCGATGGTTTATTCCCAAGCTTCGCCGCCGCGGCCTTAACGGCGGTCAATATGTTCTTTTTTGCCTCGGTATCCGAAGTTGCAGGCCCGGTCTGCTCGAGTTCCAACGCGGTCAGGCCGGTACCCACCCAGGTGCGGAAATCCTTGGCGGTGAACTCCTCCCCGGTGATCTCGCGCAGGTAGGCGTTGACGTCCTCCGAATCGATCTTCGCAACCTCACCGGCTTCATCCACGAAATGAAACAGCTCGTGGCCGGGGATCTCCTGGCATTCGCGCAGGATCTTGGCGAGCTTGCGGTCGGTCAACACGACGTCGTGCAGTAATCCGCTCTTTCCGCGGAAATGGAAACGCAGCTTGTAACCGGTAATGTCTACATGCTTCTCCTGCATGGTCGTAAGGCCATATGAGTTGTTCGTTTTGGCGTACTCCTCGTTCCCGATGCGGATAGCGGTGCGCTCGAGTAGGCGGACCACCGTCGCCAGAATCTTCTCTTTAGGCATCCCGGGCAGATCCAGATCGCGCCGCACGCGCTCGCGAATGGCGGGCATGGCCGTGCCAAACGCCGCCATGCGGCTGAATTTGGTGGCATCGCGAACGGCGCGGTAGAGAGGATGATAGCGGTATTGTTTGCGGCCGCGATCATCGCGCCCGACGGCCTGCAAATGGCCATGCTTGAGAGGGCAGATCCAAACGCTGGTCCAGGCCGGCGGGATTACGAGCGATCGAATGCGCTTCAGAGTGTCGGGATCCTTGACCGTACTGCCGTCCGCATCCAGGTAAATGAAGCCCTTGCCGGCGCGCTTGCGGACGATCCCGGGCTGCTCGTCTGTGACGTAGCGCAGACCGGCAACTCGCGCCGATTCATAAGGATCCTGCGGCAATGCCGCGGTTTTCGAACGTTTCCTTGAAGCCGTCACAAGCATAATCATTCGCACTCGGGTGCAATTGTAAGTCCAATTACTGTGATGCCGGACAGACGCCCTCGGCTACAATACCCGGCATGGAGCCTGTTAAACCGATAATCACCAGCAGCACGGGACTTGTAACCAAAGAAGTAGAGATACCTTCTTCGCAAGGTCCCATTCCGGGATACTGGGCCATGCCGGCGGACGGGACGAACTTCCCGGTCATGCTGGTGGTGCAGGAGATTTTCGGCGTCAACGACCACATCAAGGATGTTTGCCGGCGCTTCGCCCATCTCGGGATATCTGGCTATCGCGCCGGAATTGTTCGCCCGCTATGCGGATGTCTCACAGATCGCCAATGTTCAAGAGATCGTGAAGAACGTGGCGTCGAAGATTCCCGACCGCGACGTCATGCTCGATCTGGACATGGCGGTCGACATGGCGGCCGCTACGGGCAACGCGGATGTTTCGCGGCTGGGAATCATTGGGTTCTGCTGGGGTGGCCGCATTGCGTGGTTTTATGCCGCACACAGCTCCAGGCTGAAGGCGGCGGCCGCGTTTTACGGACAGCTCGAAGGGGAGACCAACATGTTTCGCGCGCGCAAAGCTATCGATCTGGCCGCGGAGATGAAAGCTCCCGTGATCGGATTTTATGGCGCCGAGGACGCGAGCATTCCGGTGGCCCAGGTGTCAAAGATGCGAGCCGCTCTGGCCGAGGCGGGCAAGGACTGCGAGATCGTCGTTTACCCGGATGCGGGTCACGCCTTCTTCGCCGACTACCGGCCCAGCTATCGACAAGCCGCGGCCGAGGATGCGTGGACGCGCGCGCTGGCATGGTTCCGGGCACACGGCGCGGCGTAGAGAGCCGCCTGTGCGGCCTTGCCTCGTTCCAAGCGTTAAAGTCGTATCCTGTTCAGGCGGAGTTTTGAGGGTTCAGGTCAGTCGTAACTCCCGTCCTGTTCAACTCCGCGCTGATCGTCACTGGCGATCCGTCCGAGTCCGTTGGGCGTCACGCGCAATCGTTTGCCCGCGACCCTGGCCCGCCACCGTGTAACTAATACAGGGGCTCCCTCTCACCTGAAGCAGTTAAAATAAGATCTCCAGAGACTGTACCGTTCAATCTCCGAGCAGGGGGAACGGAGGGATTTCCCGGGTACGTATTGCCGTCGAAGCGAAGTTCTGCTTCGTATCCCGGCTGCGTGCTTCCTCCCTGAACGCGAACTGCAATATCGTGCCATCCATTCGACGTGTGAGGCAGAACGTAAATTGGAGGTCGCGTTATCGTAATCCTTGAGACGACGCGGTATGACGAGCCCGCCCGAGCTAATATCAACGTGAGGCATCCACCACTTCCGCACCATACACTGCCAGTAACATAAACAATGACCTCGGGTCTGCCATCAGCGTTAAGATCCACAAACGCCTCACGGTACTGCGTATCTTTGTCATGTCTCGGTAGCGAACCTGCCAGGTAGCTTTGAAGAAACACTCTCAGCGATTGCTTTGCCGATGGCGCAGTGGACGCTTCGTTCCGTTCTGGTCTGGCCACCTGGGATACAGAGTTCCTAAAGCAGATCAACCCGAGAAGTAATGACAATATCGAAGTTGGCAACCGCATGATGCCCTTCCTTCTAGTGGAAGCAGTCCATCAGGTCCATGACATTATTTCCATAATTATTATGGGTTGTCCCTACATCTATCGTGTTTGGACTTCCACTGATGTTACTCTGTGCCGAAGTTATATGAGGCCGCCGTCGCCTGCAAGAGCTGTGATGGAGTGAAATTTGGGTGGGCCGCAGCCAAAGCGTTGTAATTGTTTGCCAGTATGGTTGCCGCCCAGTTTGCCGCCCAAACCAGGTCGCTTGCCTGAGCAGCCGTCACGCCCGGATTTTGGCCGAGATCAATCTGAAAAATCCCCACACCCTGCCCGCCCTGCTGATTGATGTTTTCAAACCCGCTCTCCCGGATGGCTACCGCGGATAAAAGCGCATAACCATCCATCGTTCCGCCCAACGTAAGGCCCGCCGAACCAGCTGCGCCTGCGAGGATGCCTTGGACACCTCCCGCGCGGGCCAATGCATCAAGACGCTGCTGCGCGTTATAGTTTGCATCGAGAAGTAATAAGTCTGTTGCCCCGCGCAGCCGCCATAGCTCCATCCGGTTATTGGATACTGCACCGTATACGAGCACCCATAAATCCGCTTGTTGCGCGCGTCATAGCCATATCCCGACACCGACGCGGCGCCCGTCATGCGGTTCTCCGCATCATAGTTTAGATATAACGTCGGCAGTCCCACGTTGGGCGTGAACTGCGTCACGTTTCCGTTCGCGTCCACCGGACCCATTTGGTTGCTCCCCGGCGCGGCCGTTCCCGTCCACGGCAGCGCCATCGTCGGCGTCACCGGCTTGGACGTCAGATTCCCGACTGGTCGAGGTCCTCGCCACATAGGCGTGCAGCGTGTGATTTTGGCCGTCCTTGAGGCTGGGCGGCGTGTTATAGGCTCAGCCGTAGTTGCCGGTCCCCATGTGCAGGGCGTACAGGTCCGGCCGGTAAATATTCGCGTTCACCCTGTCGATCAGCGTCGTCCCATCGTACAAATCTACCCACATGGGGGCATTGGGATTGTTTGCGTCCCAGGCCCAGCCCCACAGCGCGCTGCAGTTGGCGGCGTCGAAATTACCTTGATAATTCTGCGCCCGCGCCGCGAAAACAACCGTGGCGGCCAGCGCCAATCTCAAGATCCATTTCATGGCAGCCGCACCTCGAAGCGCGAAAAGTCGAAGTTCTTTTTGTGTTTCTGAAATTCCGCCAGGGCGTCGTCGCGCTTGTCCTTGCCTTTCAGAAAGGCTTTAACGGAAGCGTCGGCTAGAATCTGCTGGAACGCGGCGCGATTGGTCGCGACGAATTCGACAAGCGCAAACTGGTGGTCATCGCTTTCGACGAAATTAAACGCCAGAATTCCGGCGCGGGATGCGGCATTCATCTGGCTGGGGACGGGCGCGTATATGGGCCGCCGCGGATCGTCCCTGGTCCCTTTCCCCGTGAACGGCACGACCGCGAGCACGCGCTCATAGGTGTTGCGGGGATCGACCTTGTGTTGCGCGACGGCGGTTTGCGCCGTCAAGAAGAAAACACAATACCGCCGGATTCCGAAGAAAGCGGACCATTTCGTCTCCTATTTATCAGCCGCTGAACAGCCGCCGTGTCGAGGTTATAAGAGACTCTAGATCAAATAAAAATATCTGTAAATACCCCGCGAGGGGTAACGAGAGGTAATGCCTGAATATGAGCCCGACAACCGCGCGACTCACGGTGGCGAGCCACCATCCTTGCCATAATAGCGGCAGTGACTCCAAACGAAGTGGTGGTCCCAAACGAAGTGGAAGCCATCGTCGGGGGCTATCACGGGGATCCATTTCGCGTCCTCGGCCCGCATCGCGTCAAGGGGGGCTGGGAGATCCGGGCGTTCCTGCCGCAAGCTTTGGAAGCCGCGATCCTCATTGGGGACCAGGTCCTCCCCATGCAGAAGACCGATCCGCAGGGTCTGTTCCTGATTTGCCTCCCCGAAGATCCCGGCCCGTACCGCCTCCGTCTGACACTGTGGAATCGAACGCGCCAAGAGATCGAAGACGCCTATCGTTTCCCTCCGCTGCTCACCGATTTCGACCTGTATCTCCACGGCGAGGGCACGCATTTCGAAAGCTATAAGAAGCTCGGCGCCCACTTGGCTACCTGCGAAGGCGTGAGCGGCGTTCGTTTCGCGGTATGGGCTCCGAACGCGCTGGTCGTGAGCGTCATCGGCGACTTCAACGATTGGGACAGCCGACGTCATCCCATGCGCCTTCGCACCGGCGGCATCTGGGAGATATTCATCCCCGGCCTCGGCGAGGGCGCCCATTATAAGTACCAGATCCGCAGCCGTTTTCGCGGCTACAACCAGCAGAAGGCCGATCCTTACGGCTTCGCCAGCGAGATCGCGCCCAAGTCCGCCTCCATCGTCTACGACCTGCATGGCTACGAGTGGAGCGACGGCGAATGGCAACAGGCGCGCGCCGGTAAAGACTATCTTGCGGCCCCTTTCGCGGTTTACGAGGTTCACGCCGGAAGCTGGCTGCGCGGCCCTGGAAACACGTTTCTGAACTATCGCGAGCTGGCCACGACGTTGGTCCCATACGTTAAAGACCTGGGCTACACGCACGTCGAGTTTATGCCCCTTCAGGAGCACCCCTTTCTCGGTTCCTGGGGCTATCAGGTCGTCGGCTATTACGCGCCTACATCGCGTTACGGGTCGCCGCGCGATTTCATGTACCTGGTCGATAGATTTCATCAGGCCGGCATCGGCGTGATCGTCGATTGGGTACCGGCGCACTTCCCCAAGGATGCGCACGGACTGGCGTTTTTCGACGGTACCGCGCTATACGAGCACGCCGACCCGCGCAAAGGCGAGCATCGCGATTGGGGCACGCTGATCTTCAACTTCGGACGCAACGAAATCCGTACCTTCCTGATTTCGAACGCGCTGTTTTGGCTGAACGAATATCACATCGACGGCCTTCGCGTAGACGCCGTGGCGTCCATGCTGTACTTGGATTATTCCCGCAAGTCCGGCGATTGGGTTCCCAATATACACGGTGGCCGCGAGAACCTCGAAGCCATCGATTTTCTCCGCCGCTTCAACGAGCTCGCCCATCAAGTGCCCGGCTCGGTCACGATAGCGGAGGAATCCACGGCCTTTCCCGGCGTTTCGAAGCCGGTGTATCTAAACGGGCTCGGTTTCACCATGAAGTGGAACATGGGCTGGATGCACGACATGCTGAACTACTTCACATTGGATCCCGTCTTCCGCAAGTTCCACCACAACGACATCACGTTCAGCCTGTTGTACGCTTTCACCGAAAATTTCGTCCTTCCCATTTCGCACGACGAAGTCGTATATCTGAAGGGCGCGCTGTTGAGCAAAATGCCCGGCGATGTCTGGCAGAAGTTCGCCAACGTACGAGCGTTTCTAGGCTACATGTACGCGCATCCGGGCAAAAAGCTTCTCTTCATGGGCAGTGAGATCGGCGACTGGAACGAATGGAGCCACGATCATGGGTTGGCGTGGGAAGTACTGCAATATGATTTTCACCGCAAGCTGCAGGACTACAACCGCGAGCTGAATCGCCTTTACCGCGCACACCCCGCCTTCTACGAAGTAGATTTCGACTATACGGGTTTCGAGTGGATCGATTTTCGCGATGTCGAAAATTCCATTATTTCGTTTCTGCGCCGGAGCGCCACGGGAACCTTCCTGGTCTTCGTTTGCAACTTCACGCCAGTGCCCCGCCGCAACTACCGTGTGGGCGTACCGCAGCCCGGGTTTTACCGCGAAATTCTCAACAGCGATTCGTCTTTATTTGGAGGAAGCAATATGGGTAACGCCGGCGGCGTCCCTTCCGACCCGGTCCCCATGCACGGCCGCCCGCACAGCATAGACATTACAATTCCGCCGCTCGCCGTCACGGCCTTCGAGCTTTAGCGCGATTCGCTTTGCACGATCGCTTAGCGCGATTCGCCTCTAGCGCGATGGATCGCGCTGGCGCGTATTGCTAACGCCGGTCAAAATCCCCAACCCGACTAGGACTATTACTCCCACTGCGATCCACTGCGCCGGTACGTGCAGCAGGAAAGCGCCTACCGCGAGTCCCACGATTAAAACAACAAATCCCACAATATACAACGCGAATGACATAAGTCTCCTCCCCGCAATGCCCGTGCAAGTACCCGGCCATCGGGTAAGTTGTTGAATCGCTGTAACCTCGTCCTAGAGACGCTACAATGCGGGTTGAAAAATTCCATTGCGAGCCGGTCATAAAGGCCTGATGAATTGTGGCCCCATCTGACCAGCCTGCTCCAGGCGCATCATCCACGACCCCCGATCTCGTGCGGTTGCCTTCTTCGCCGATTCGCCATCTTTTCATCAGAGGAGACGAGCGGCAAGACCCGCCTTGGGGCGGCGGCCGAAGGTCTGCGCCTCAGGACGCCGCTCGATTCCCGCCGCACGGCAATGGGCGAGCGCGTCGAGTATTTCAGAGTGCGCCGCTACGCGCCTTATCGACGTTTATGGTCTTGCCCAGCTATAGATCCTTCGGCTTCAGCCCGGTCTTCTTGGCCAGCACTTTCATAGCAGTGGGACCAAGGGTGATCCTGTCATGGTATGCAAATAAAACGTCCGGCCAGCCCGGCCGTGCCAGGATGCGATGGGACGTGCCACCCTGGCGCTTGATAGTCCAACCTATGCGAAGCAAGGCCGCCAACACCTGCTTCGATTTTATAGAAGGCCAATCCTGCAATGGCTTGTCAGGCGGCAATGAAGGACACGTTCATCGGGCCTGGTACGGCTTCACCATGCTCCAGCCGATCGGCAATTAACCGAAGTGCCAACGCCTGCACTGCAATCGTTGCTTGTCTCCGGGTCCGCCCATACGCGGTTACGCCAGGAAGAGCCGGAATATCGGCCAGCCAGCGGCCATCCTTTTCACGATGATATTCGATGGCCAAAGAAAAGCCCGTTGGAGACTTTGGCATGAATCAATCATGCCATCAATCTGCTAGTGCGGTAAAATCCTGAAGCTTTCAGTCGTGGCCCGGACGCTACAATGCGGGTTTGAAAAAATTCGACGCAATTGTCGTTGGCGCCGGACATAACGGCTTAGTCGCAGCCGCTTATCTGGCGCGGGCTGGACGTAAAGTCCTGGTCCTCGAGAAACGCGAACTGCTGGGCGGCTGCTGTGTCACAGAAGAGGTCTGGCCCGGTTACAGGGTCTCGACCGCGGCCTACCTGACCAGCCTGCTCCAGGAACGCATTATTCACGACCTCGATCTCCCGCGGTTCGGCTACCAGGTCGATGCCAAGGATCCGGCCTTTTTCTCAGCCTTCCCCGACAATCGCCATCTGTTCATGTGGCAAGACGAGCGCAAGACGCTCGAGGAGCTCGCAAAATTCTCGAAACACGATGCCGAGGTTTTCCGGGAATATGAAACGTTTCTGGAGCGCCTCGCGGAGGTTGTCGAGGGTCTGCTGCTCACGACGCCGCCCGAATTTCCGCCGCGCGGCATGGGCGATCTCGTCGAATATTTGAAGCTCGCCGGCCGCTTTCGAAAACTCAGCCGCCGCGAAATGACCGGACTCGTCAAAGTCTTCACCCAAAGCGCCGCCGAATTCCTGGACGAGTGGTTTGAATCCGAGCAGGTGAAGGTGACGCTCGCCACCGACGGCGTCATTGGCGCAAACGGCGGACCGCGCTCGCCGGGAACCGCCTACATCCTGCTCCATCATGTAATGGGCAGCGCCGGCGGCAAACGCGGACTGTGGGGCTTTGTGCGGGGCGGCATGGGCGCCGTCTCGAATGCCATCGCCGATTCGGCCCGCAACTCCGGCGCGGAGATCCGCGCAAGCTCCGCGGTCGAACACATCAAAGTGCGTGATGGGCGCGCCGGCGGAGTCGTCCTGGCCGGTGGAGAGGAAATCGACGCACCCATTATCGCTAGCAGTCTAACGCCCCACCTGACATTTCTCAATCTGATCGAGCCCCGTGAATTGCCCGCCGATTTGCTCGATGGCATTCGCAAATTCCGCAGCGAAGGCACGTCCTGCAAGATCAACCTGGCCCTTAGCGGGCTTCCCGAGTTCCGCGCTCTCCCCGGCGCGCCCGGACCGCAACATCGCGCCACCATGCACATCTGTCCTTCGATCGAGTACGTCGAACGCGCCTGGGACGACGCCAAGTACGGCCGCCCTTCCCAATCGCCGCTCCTCGAACTCACCGTTCCCACGATGTACGACGCCTCGCTCGCGCCGCCCGGCCGCCACATCATGGGCATCTTTCTGCAGTACGCTCCCTATACTTTGCGGGAATCCAACTGGGACGAGCTGCGCGAGCCCTTCGGCGATCGCGTGTTCGAGGTTATTGAAGAATACGCGCCCGGCTTCCGCTCGTTAATCGTAGAGAAGCAGGTCCTGACCCCGCTCGACCTGGAGCGGCGCTTCGGCCTCACCGGCGGCAATATCTTCCATGGCGAGATGAGCCTCGACCAGATGTTCATGATGCGCCCGCACCCGAGCTGCGCCCGCTATCGCACCCCCATTCGCGGTCTCTATCTGTGCGGTTCCGGCACGCACCCGGGGGGCGGCGTGATGGGCGCGCCCGGATACAACGCCGCGCGCGAAATCCTGAAATCGCGGTAGCCCGTTTGGCATCTGACAAGCGTCATGGCAGATCAAAACCTCAACGGAAAAGTTATCGTTATCACCGGCGCGTCCAGCGGATTTGGAAAGGGCGCAGCCCTCAAATTCGCCGGCGCCGGCTGCTCCGTCGTGCTGGCGGCTCGGCGCGGCGAGTTGCTCGATGAATTAGCCGGCCAATGCGAGGCCGCCGGCGGACGCGCGCTTGCCATTCCAACCGACGTTAGCAACGAAGGCGACGTCGAGAGCTTGGCGCAAACCGCGCTTTCGAAATTTAATCGCATTGATGTGTGGGTGAACAACGCAGGCGCGGGCGCCATCGGGCGCTTCGAAGAGGTCCCGCTCGCCGATCACGTGCAGGTCATCGAGACCGACCTTCTCGGGACGGTCTATGGCAGCTATTTCGCGCTGCGCCATTTCCGGAAACAAGGGTACGGCACCCTCATCAACATGGCTTCCGTGATCGGCAAAGTTCCCGCGCCATATTTCGCGTCTTATGCGGCAGCCAAGCACGGCGTGGTCGGTCTCAGCGCCGCGATTCGCCAGGAGTTGGAAGAGAACAACGACACGGATATTCACGTCTGCACCGTGATGCCGACGTCCATGGACACGCCTTTCTTCCAACACGCTTCCAACTACACCGGACACGAAACACAGCCGATCCCGCCCGTCTACGACGCCCAGGAGGTAGTGGACGTAATCTTTCGGCTCGCCACGAAACCGGAGGACGAAGTGTCGGTTGGCACAGCCGGCAAGTTCTTCACGTTCGCCCACAAGTTCGCTGCCGGCACGGTCGAAAAGATGATGGGCAAGCAGACCCACAAATCGGAGATCGAAAAAGCTCCGGCGGCCGAGCCGACCGAAGGCAGCCTGAAGGAGCCATCCACGACGGGCGCGGGCGTGAGCGGAGGCTGGAAGAAGTAGTTCCGATCGCAATGGCGGGGTGGGCGATAATCGTATAATGCGTCGGACTTCGGGGATTTACGCTTTTGGACATTACGCTTTGCTGCTGGTACTCGCTACGGCAGCTCTCTCCGCGCAGGCTTCAAAACCGCCTGTAGCGAAACCGCCCGCGACCAAGGAAACGAAGTCGCCGCCGAATAAGACCGCCACGAATCCACCGGTTTCCAGCAAGACCGCCGAGACGCCGGGATTCGATATCACGGCGCTCGATCGCAACGCCGATCCCTGCTCCGATTTCTACCAGTACTCCTGCGGAACCTGGCTCGCTAATCATCCCATTCCGCCGGATCAATCCTCCTGGGGGCGTTTCGATGAGCTGGCGGAGCGAAACCGGCAAATTCTGTACAACATTCTCGAGAAAGCGTCGACAAACGATCCCAAGCGCGATCAGGTGACGCGCGAGATTGGAGATTTCTTCGTCGCTTGCATGGATGAGGAGGGAATCGGCAAACGCGGGCTGCAGCCGATTGAATCGGAACTGAATAGGATCGCGGCGCTGAAGACAAAACAGGAGATCGGGGGCGAGCTGGTGACGCTGCAGCGCTGGGGAGTGGAAGCGCTGTTCCGGTTCGATTCCACCCAGGACGCGAAGAACTCCGAGCAGATGATCGGGGAAGTGGACCAGGGCGGGCTCGGTTTGCCGGACCGCGATTACTACGTCAAGGACGACGAAAAGTCGGTCACGCTGCGGAAGCAGTACGTCACCCACGTAACGAAAATGCTGACGCTGTCGGGCGACTCCTCCGATAAGGCGTCCGCCGGAGCGGCGGCCATTCTGAAAATCGAAACGGAGCTTGCCAAAAGATCGCAGGACCGCGTTACACGCCGCGATCCTACGGCGACGTATCACAAAATGACGGAGCACGAGCTGTTTTCGCTGTGCCCGTTTCTCGACTGGCCGAAGTTCTTCGCGGCCATGGGCTCGCCGCCGCTCGAATCGTTGAACGTGACAGCGCCGAATTTTTTCCGGCAGCTCGAGACGACGCTGGTGACCAACAACCTGGACGACCTCAAGACATATCTGCGCTGGCATCTGATCCATTCCGCCGCGCCGATGCTGCCGTCGAGCTTCGTGGATGAAAACTTCAACTTCTACGGAAAAATCCTGACCGGCGCGCAGCAATTGCGGCCGCGTTGGAAGCGCTGCGTCGAGTACACCGATTCGGATCTTGGCGAGGCGCTGGGCGAGAAATATGTGGACGAAACGTTCGGGGTCGAAGGCAAGCAGCGCACGTTGAAGATGGTTCGTGAAATTGAGAGCGCGATGAACGACGACCTGCACGCGCTCCCATGGATGACTCCCGAAACGAAGAAACAGGCTTTCGCGAAGCTGGAGGCAGTAAAAAACAAAATCGGGTATCCGGACAAGTGGCGCAATTATTCCAGCATCGGGATATCGCGCAATGACGCGCTCGGCAACGACCAGCGCGCGACGGAATTCGAAGTGGAGCGGCAACTGCACAAGATCGGCAAACCGGTGGACCGCGGCGAGTGGCTAATGACGCCGCCCACCGTCAACGCCTACTACGACCCGCAGATGAACAACATCAATTTCCCGGCGGGCATTCTGCAACCGCCGTTTTACAGCAACCACATCGACGATGCCGTGAATTACGGCGGGATTGGAGCGGTGATCGGCCACGAGCTGACGCACGGCTTCGACGATCAGGGACGGCAGTTCGATGCCGAAGGGAACCTCCGCGATTGGTGGACCGCGGCGGACGCCAAGGCGTTTCAAGAGCGCGCGGAGTGTTTCGTCAAAGAGTACTCGAGCTTTGTCGCGGTGGACGACCTGCATTTGAACGGCAAGCTCACCCTGGGCGAGAATACGGCCGATAATGGCGGTCTACGGCTCGCTTTCGCCGCCCTGATGAAGGCGCTTAACGGCCAGAACGTACCACCCATCGACGGCTTTACCCAAGAGCAGCGCTTTTTCCTGGGATGGGGCCAAGTGTGGTGCCAGAAGCGCCGTCCGGAGATGGTGCGTATGCTGGTCACGGTGGACCCGCACTCGCCCAGTAAGGACCGCGTGAACGGCGTGGTGGCGAACATGCCGGAGTTTCAAAAGGCCTTTTCGTGCAAAGCGGGGCAGCCGATGGTGCGCGACCCGCGCTGCCGCGTGTGGTAGGTGCTCGATGCGGCGCTGTTGAACGGCCGCGAGGGTGGAGGCCGGTGGCCGGGAAATCGCGCCCGTTCGCACGGCGCTCAGGCGCACGCAGCGCCAGGTCCGCGCGATAACGCCGCCCTAAACTAAACGTTTCCGGGTGCGTGCGCGCGCCGGCTGTACGGTAACAGCAACAGCAATCCGAGAGCGGCAAGGCCGATGGCCGCCGGTTCTGGGGCCGGCGCGGGCGGATCGGGGGCGGCGGGATCAACCACCGTGTAAGTAGTCCCCGAAAGCGCCTGGCCGCTAGCCGAGGAGATCGCGACTAGTCCTTGAAAAAAGGCTGTGCTATTGCCGCCGCCGCAACCGCAATAGACATCGTCTTGGCTGCCGGCGGCGCTTGCGCTCAAATGAAGATGCAAGGTGAACGGCACTCCGAAGGTGAACGGAATGGGATCGTTGTCCACGATAGGTCCACAGCAATATTCACCGGCGCCCCGCGAATTGACGAGAGCGCCAAGGGACGCCTGCGCCTCTGCGTCCGAGCTCGAATAGGGATCGGCGTAAATAATGGTCACGAGAGACGCCATCGCAATACCCGCTCCCGAAGACCCATAGATCGTAAATGTCAGATCTTCGTCGTAGGAGGCCGTTGCTGTGGCGAAGGGGTCGAACTGTGAGTAGGAGTAGCGGCCATACTGATTTGGCTGACCATACGCCTGTGTCCACGCAGTGACCTGCCATGCACCGGTGCTCGCTCTCGCCGCGGTCCCGCTCAAATCGGGATTAGTTGTGCTGCATGAAGCACTGGATGTCATCGTGCTTTCGGCGCCACGACAGGAGACCGAGGTTAGCAACGTGGCGGAGTGCCCGGCGGGGAGCACTATCATGGCCGTAAGCAGCGCAACACATACCAGCGAGCGCACCTGGGGCAGCGAGCGCATTTGGGATTCCCCCTACAAGGCACAACGGCCTTGCGGTACATGGACATCCCCGCACTTCGAATGTTTCAGCTCTTTTCGCCGCTGGCAGGTGGATGAGTACCGTCGAGGAATCCACAATCAATTGCGGATAAAGATTACATGGTGGGCGGTGCGGGACTCGAACCTGCGGCCTTCTGGGTGTAAACCGTTAGGCCACGTATAATCAGTAACATAGCAGTGGGCACAACGGTTGCTATAACTTCCGAATCGTTGCTAGTTTCGAAGCACTTAAGGCGCTTTCGGGCGGCGACTCTCGCAAGCGAGAACAAGGCTTCCATGCAGGGGGTGGGCACAATATTGGGCACAGCAGCGTTGTAGGGTGGCGGGTGCTTCGGGATCGACCCATGCCCCTCTTTTGTAACTTGTCGCGCTGTTCCGAATCCCATTTGGCGGCCACACTAATAGGGCACACCCCGCAGAATCACTCTTAATGACCATCAACGACGCTTTGCAGTGTGTCCGTCAATCCACCGCTATTGATCCACCTAGCGGCATCTTCGATCACTGTATGAACCGGGTGGTGCCCCTTCCCACCGAGAGGGATTCCGTAAAGCGTGCTGTACAGACCCCTCTGCTGAAACCTGTGGGCTACATCGAAGTTCCCATCACTGTGCCTACGCTCGACGGAAAGCGTGTAAATCCCATACGGAACCGAATAGGGCACGGCTGTAGAGCTTGTTGTGGTTGTCCTTACCGTACCGTTCACTTGAGACGTGTTGCCGTCCTGGTCTGTCACCGTTCCACTGACCGGGTCTGAGTGCGTGGTTTGGTTATTCACAATCCGTGTCCCGTGATAAACGTCAGGAGCTACGGTAATGAAGAAAACTATCGGGACCGTTGGGGCGGGTGCGGCATAGCAAACGGCGGGGTATTTTTTTGCAAGTTTCTGTTGGAACCACTTCAGATCGGCAGCAGACAACCCCTGCTTGGTATTGTTCAGCTTGTCTTTCGTGACTACGGTGAAATAGGTACAAGGGGATTTCGACTGCGCCGATCCACTTGTCACGAAGAGCACGAAAAACGCAGCGAGCATCGAAACCGCAGTTTCGAATCGGTCCGTTATCACAGTAACCTCCCTGGTTGCGCTTTTTCGCGCGTACCGCCTGGCTGCTACTTTAAAACATCTCCCTTTGAACAGCAAGCCGCAGGACGGTTCCGCTACAGAAACATTTTCGAGCAACCTTGGAAATGGCGGCCCAGTTTCGGCGCCATGGACTGGGCGAAGCCCGGCACCCCTGATGCTGCACGTCTCGAATGTTCGGCTCGTTTGTCCGGTAGTAATCCCTTATAGCAAAACAGGCCCGGCGGGGGGTTCGGCGCGGCCCCATGCCCCTCTTTTCTAACTTGCCGCGCTGTTCCCAATCCCATCTGCCAGCGTGACTAAAACTGGTATACAGCCATGCAGCCGTATACATATTTCTCATCTCGAATCGCCGAAAATCACGCATGGCTCCATCGAGGTGTGGGCCGGGTGAGTGGCGAGCAAACTCCCGCATAACAGTAACTTAGCAAACAGTTAGCGGTGGGTGGATCGGAGATCGAAGGGGGAGAATGTTCCGAGAATCGGCAAAGAGCGAGCCATCAAACCCTACACAAGTCCGTAAGATCCTGAAACAAATCGGGATACAATTGTAGTGGCCGCCTAGCCTTCGCGGGGCGAACCATGGGGACCTTGCCTATCGGCGGCCATTCCAAAACCTCAAGGTTGATTGCCGAAGGAGCGATCCATGCCAGCCGGTTTCGATTTGTTGCTCGAACTCGTTGAAACGAGGTTCAACGCTTGGCGCCGCACATGGACCCGTTTACCCTCGCAACGCTGGCAGGCCATAGCAACATGTCCACGACGCGGCGCTACATCCACCCCGAGGATGCAACGGTGAATGCGGCGATGAAACGTGCCCGAGATGCACAGGGTGGGCACAGTTCTGGGCACAGTGCACGCTCGGACGCAGCCGGCGGCTTAGAGACAATTCCTGTAATTAACTGAAATGCAATGGGTTGCATGGTGGGCGGTGCGGGACTCGAACCTGCGGCCTTCTGGGTGTAAACCAGACGCTCTAACCAACTGAGCTAACCGCCCATAAAGCCAGTGTAACGTGGGCCGCCGTCTAACCCTCTTCGGCAACGATGGGATTTCTCAGCTCGCCGAGACCTTCGATGCGAACCACGACTTCCTCGCCGGGTCTCAGAAAGCGCTGCGGCTTGCGGGCGAATCCTACTCCCGCGGGGGTTCCGGTCGAGACGATGTCGCCTGGTTCGAGCGTCACGACGCTCGACAGATATTCGACCAGCTCCGGAATTTTGAAGATCAGCTCGCGCGTGTTGGAGTTCTGCAGCGTCTCGCCTCCGATTGAGAGGCTGATGTCGAGCGCGTGCGGATCGGGGATCTCGTCGGCGCTCACCAAGGCCGGGCCCATGGGCGCGAACGTATCGAACGTCTTCCCCAGCAGCCACTGGCTGGTGGCCATCTGAAAATCGCGCGCGCTGACGTCGTTCACGATGGTGTAGCCGAAGACGTGCTCGCGCCAGCGGTCGCGCGGAATGTGGCGGCCGCCCTTGCCGACGACGAAGGCAAACTCAGCTTCATAATCGGGCTGCGTGGAATTTTTCGGCAGTACGATGGGATCGCCGGGACCGATGACCGCGCTCGTGAACTTGTTGAAGATGGTGGGCGTCTTCGGGATTTCCATTTTCGATTCGGCGGCGTGATCGCGGTAGTTGAGGCCGACGCAAATGAACTTGGGCGGGCGCGGAATGGGCGCCAGGAGTTTGACGGAGCCGAGCGGTATGGCGTCACCGGCGCGTTCGATCGCGCTCTGGACGCGCTCGCGCGCCGCGGTTCCCGCTGCCATGACGCTGACTACGTCGGCAAATCCGGCGGCGGCGAGAGGAACGACGCGGCCGTCGGACAGCGCGCCGGCTTGGACTGGTCCGTTTTCTTTGCGGTATGAAATCAGTTTCACGAATGGGCCTCTTCCGAGATTACACTATGCCGATTTCGCGGGGCACGAATCCTGCTACCATTGAAAAGTCTGCTCGTCTTGCCTACCTGCTGAACCGGCGTCCGAACAGCCAGAGTCTCAAATTGTCAGCCTAGCGGAGAGAGAATGAGTTTTTTGTGGATGGCCCTGATTACGGCCGCGATTTTGCAGATGTCGGTGTTTTTCACGACAATTTTTTTGCACCGCTGCGTGACGCACCGTGGCGTGGAACTGCACCCGCTGGTCCGCGCCTTCATGCATCTTGAGTTGAGTTTGTTTACAGGCGTGGTGCCGCGCGAATGGGCCGCCGTTCACCGCAAGCACCATCACTTTTCGGACAAGGAAGGCGATCCGCACAGTCCTTACATCTACGGGTTGTGGCACGTGCTGTTCGGCAACTACTTTTATTACAAGCAGGAAATCAAGAATCGTTCGACAATCCGCAAGTATACGCCCGACTACCGCGACGACGTCATCGATAAAATTCCGTTGATCCGCTACGGCGTGTTCGGCGGTCTGGGAATTTTCATGCTGCTGTTTGGCTGGAAGTGGGGCATCGCGGCATGGATCACTCACATGGTGTTGTATGTCCTGCTGAATTCCATGATCAACAGCTTGTGCCATATGATCGGGTATCGGAACTTCGATAATAAGGCGACGAATTTAAAATGGGTGGCGATGCTGACCGCCGGCGAGGGCCTGCATAACAATCACCACGAGTATCCGAGCTCGGCGTTGTTTGCATTGCGCGGACATGAGATAGATCCGGCTTGGGCCGTGATTTGGCTGCTCGAGCGTGTGGGATTGGCGCAAGTAAGACCCGAGCCGATCGCCAAGGCGGCTTAAAGCCCGCAGCTTGGCGCCGCTCCTGAGACGCGATAACTCACTTCGCTTTTTGCAGGGCGCGCACTAACGCCGGATACGGATTCACAGCCTTACCTTTCCACCATTGCTTTTCGGGCCCAAGCTCGAAGACGGCGAAATGTAAGTGCGGCGTGTTTGGGTCTGCGTTGCCTGTCGAGCCCACGAATCCGATGACATCGCCGCGCTTTACTCGCATTCCCTCGCGCAGGCCGGTCGCGTACCGGTCCAAGTGCGCATAGTAATAACAATAGATCGCTGTCTCGTCAAATTCATAGACCGTCTTACCGCCCGGCTTGCTGAGAAATAACTTACGAACGATGCCGGTCGCCACGGCATGAACAGGCGCGCCCCGCGGCGCAAGGATGTCGACGGCTTCGTGCGGATGTCCGTTATGAATCTCGTCGAACGTGTCGCGCAGGTCCCCAGCGGCGAGTCCCTCAATAGGTGGCGCCAACTCGGGAAGCGGAGGCTCCGAGGCGGCCACCAGGAGTATCCATGCCACAGCGGCCCAAGATTTGCGCACTTCTCATTCCTCGAGAATAGCCGGCAGCCCCCGGCGCACCATATGCGATAGATCGTTCGCATCCCAGTTCGTCAGGCGGATACAACCGTAAGATTCCCCATGCCGCACATGCCCGGGATCGGGCGTGCCATGAATGCCATAGTGTTTTTTCGAAAGTCCCATCCAAACCACGCCGGCGGGATTATTAGGACCGGGAGGAAGTTTGGCCTTTGCCTCTTCCGGGCTCGCGTTCCAGTAGTGAACGGGATCGTAGTAGAACCACGGATCGTGCTGAATCGTGGTGATAGTCCACTTCCCGATTGGTAGCGGATCGTGTTCGCCGCCCAGCGTTGCCGGATACCGCGCCAGGATTTTACCGTCCGCCGCGAAAGCCGTTACGGTCCGCTCTGATTTCGAAACCACCACGCGTACGGCGCGCCCGGCAGGTGAACGCCGTACATCGGGTAC
This sequence comes from Bryobacterales bacterium, assembly GCA_963838885.1. Lineage (GTDB taxonomy): Bacteria > Acidobacteriota > Terriglobia > Bryobacterales > Bryobacteraceae > JAICMB01. The sequence continues at coordinate 204,674 of CAWITB010000004.1, forward strand.
CGTGATCGTCTCGCCCACATGCCGCAGGTCCTTGCCGGGATTCAATTCCGCCAACAATTGCGGGGAAACATGGAATCGCTCGCCCAGTTCTTCTTGCGGCGATTCATACCCCATCCACCTCATCCGGGCCTGTTCCTGCACATCCTTTGGGATGGGCTTGAATGGCCCTCGAAGGTCGGCGCGCGTAATCTTGTAGGTCGTGAGCAGCGGCCTGTTGTCGGCATTCAGCAGCTTCCACATATCGGAATCAATGGTTCCCGATGCCGTCAATCCGTGGTTTTCCCGGTATCCCTTGATGGCGATCCCCAGATCGTCGCCATAGCGTGCATCGATTTCGCCCGGCGAGAATCTTGCCCGGTCCAGAAGAATTTGCGCCCGGATGACGCGAGCTCCAGTCGTTCCCGGCGCCACGGGGCCAGTGTCCCCCCGATCCTCGATTTCCCGCGCCAGAACGGTTCGCGGCTCCCGATGCGCTGTGCGCCGCTGCGAGGCCGGCCGCGGCGGATTCGCAAACGCACCCGTCAGAATCGCGACAGCAACGAGCACTAAATTGGTCGCCTGCACGCAGACACGCAGAGCACGCGTTCTTCCATTCGGACCCTTGAACCCGGACTCGCGAGCCACATGGGCGCCGGCCCACTCGAAACTCCAGTCTCGAACGCCGCCGCTGTACGCTGATTATCCGATACCGCGAGTCCTGGCCCGCTTAGCTCCGCGCTTTTTGGTTCCAGCCGCTTTCTTACGCGCTGACGCCTTTGCGCCCGCGAGCCGCTGCGAGGACTTTTTTGCGCGTCGCGCCGGTGTGCGGCTGTTTACTTTTTGGCTCTTTCCCGCGGACTTCTTCCCCTGTGGCGCCGCTGCGGTCCCTGGATGGCGCTCTCCCCCGAGCCCGACGGCCGAAATCACCTTGCCCGCAACCTCTCCAACTTTCTTTGCAGCGGCTGTGAGTAAGTTGTCGGATTCGCGCTGGCCGGCTGTACTCGGCAGTCCCGCGTTTTTGTCTGGCACGGCATCCTCCCCGGGGTTTCTTGAAAGCATACCACGCGAGGCCCCGGCGATATCGCGGTTTCGCGCCCGTAACATTTCCGTCCTTCCAAACCTCCCATAGATCGGAGGACGTTCCGCATGTCATCCTGGGACAGGATTCGGGTTCAAGGTCCAAACGCCCGCAAGGCCATCGTCGCCGGCGTTATCGCCACTGCTGTTTTGACCATATTGATGTACATCGGCGCCGCATTCGGGATTGCGGTCTGGAACATTCCCAGCATGATCGGCGGCGTCATCTCTTTCAACAAGAACATCACGACCAACAATGCCCTGTGGGTTTGGGGCATCGTGCTTTACGCCGTTTTCTGCGTCTTGATATCGCCGCTGATCTATTCGTATTGGGTGTACAGCTATTTGCCCGGTCCGAACTTTATACGTGGTCTGATTTGGGGCGCATTTCTGTGGATCATTGTCGAAATGGTGTTCATGCCGCTAATCGGCCAGGGTTTATTTGACCGCAACGGCCAGAATATCGCCGTCGAGATTATCTCGCAGCTTGTCCTCTGGCTCGTTTACGGCGCCGTGCTCGGATTCATAGCGGGAGTTCAAGAGGTTTGGCGGCCGCGACATCAGGAACGACCCGCGTAACCGCCGAGAATCCTTCCGAGACGCTGGGCGGCGTCAGTCTCGCCGCCATCGCGACAATTGCCTCATCGGGAACGATACGCGGCCGCAAATGGTTGCGTAGGAGGCAAATCTCGACCGGAACATCGAAGAACAGCGCCTCCACATCGCAGTCGTAGAGTTCCCCCAAACGAATGTAGGGCCGCCGCTCCCAGGCCGTCAGATTCGTCGCATCCACATAGGTCACAGGCCGGCCGATCTCCATGCGTTGGACGATCAAATAACGAACCGTGCGAAACACCCTGCCGTGAATGCGCTGGTTGGTGGGGTCGTCCGAGATCCAGCGCCGGATCTCATCCGAGGAGATTGCATTGACGCCCAAATGAGCAAGCCAAGTCGACTTGCCCGCTCCTGGAAGTCCAACCGTAACGATGAGCTTCCGGCCGGCGCTCAGACCCCGGCACTCAGACAATATACCGCTCGGCCTGAAGCAAGCGAGCCGCGATCTGGCGGCGGAGTTCGATGGCGTTGACGGGCTCGAACTTGGTGAAGCGCTTCAGGACGGCGAGATTGGTCCGCAGCGTATCGCCTTCGGAGCTGGCGGCCAGCACCGTGCGGCCCGCGCTTTCGATAGTTTCCATGGCTTCGCGCACGAACACGGAACACATTGCGGCCGCGTTCTCGCCCTTGCCGCCGCCGGCCATCTTCTCGGCTCTCAGGACAGCCGATTCCATCGCGAATGCGTTCATCGCGATGTCGGTAAGAGCGGCCAGAATCTCCTGCTGCTCCTCGAGCGCGCTCATGTATTTCTGATAGGCCACGCCGAGGCACAGCAGCGCCGTCTTCTTGGCGTTCGTCACCAGAGCCTTTTCCGCGGCCAGCTTCCCGGCCCCGGAGCCATTCGTGGAAACGCCCGGACCGGCCAGCAACTCCGATTGCAGCTTCTTGACGGCTTCAACCAGCGGCAATTGGCCGCGCTGCGCCCGCTTCAGCAGCATGCCCGTAGCGAGCAAACGGTTAATTTCGTTGGTGCCCTCGAAAATGCGATTAATGCGCGAATCGCGATAGGCGCGCTCCACCGCGTAGTCCTGATGGTAGCCGTAGCCGCCGTGTATCTGGACGCCTTCGTCGGTCACGTAATCGAGCATCTCCGACGCGAAAACCTTGATATAGGAGCATTCCGCGGCGAACTCTTCGACCGCCTTCAGCATGGTTTTCGCGGCGCCGGGCTGCTCCCAGGAAAAGTCCGTCAGATCGCCTTCGATCATCCCGACGACGCGGTAGCTCATGGACTCGGCCGCGTAAATACGGATCGCCATCTCGGCGAGCTTGTGCTGGATCATGCCGAACTCGGCGATGGATTTGCCGAAGGCCTTGCGCTCCTTCGCATATTTCAGCGAAATGCGCAGAACCTCCTTGGCGCCGCCGATAGCGAAGGGGCCCAGCTTCAAACGGCCGAGGTTCAAAATGTTGAACGCGATGATATGGCCGCGCCCGATCTCGCCCAGAACGTTCTCGACCGGTACTTTGACGTTGTCGAGATAAATGGCGGTCGTCGAACTGCCCTTGATCCCCATCTTCTTTTCTTCGGCTCCGGGATGCACGCCGGGGAAAGCGCGCTCCACCAGAAAAGCGGTGAATTTTTCACCTCCGACTTTCGCGAAGACCGTGTAGAGATCGGCTTGCGCCGCCGTTGGTGATCCACATTTTCTGGCCGTTCAGAATATAGTGCGTACCGTCCGGACTCAGGTCCGCGCGGGTGCGGGCCGCCAAAGCATCCGAGCCGGCCTGCGGCTCGCTCAAACAATATGCCGCGACCATTTCGGCCGTGGCGAGCTTGGGCAGGTAGCGCTGCTTTTGCTCCTCGGTCCCGAATAGCAGCAGCGGCAGGGTGCCGATGCCGGTGTGTGCGCCGTGCCAGCCGGAATAAGAGCCGTCTTTCGATACACCTTCGGCGACGATCATGGCGGAGGCGAGGTCCATTTCCATGCCGCCGAATTTTTCGGGCAGGATCACGGCCGTAAGACCCAACTGCGCCGATTTACGAAGGATGCCGACCGCGACCCCAGGCTCGTGATGTTGAATCGCGTCGACATTCGGAGCGACTTCTTTATTCCAGAAGTCCTCCGTGGTTTTGCCGATGGCGCGGTGTTCGGCGGTGAAATCCTCCGGCGTGAAGACCTCGATCGGGAGTTGTATCCTCGATCAGGAACGCCCCGCCTTTCAGCGTCGCCGGTGAAACGGTCGTTGTAGCCATTTAGTTCAGCCTTTCGAAAATGCCTGCAGCGCCCTGGCCGCCGCCGACGCACATCGTCACCATCCCGTATTGTAGATCCCGGCGCTCCATCTCGCGCAGAATGGTCGCGGTCAGCTTCGCGCCGGTGCAGCCCAGCGGGTGCCCCAAAGCTACGGCGCCGCCATTGGGATTCACTTTGGCGAGGTCCAGCCCGGCCTCGCGAATCACCGCCAGCGCCTGCACCGCAAAAGCCTCGTTCAGCTCGATCACCCCGATATTTTCAAGCGCCACGCCGCCCAGCTTCAGCGCTTTCGGTATTGCGACCACCGGCCCGATCCCCATGATCTCTGGAGGAACGCCGGCCACGGCGAAGCTGACGAAACGCGCCTTGGGCTTAAGGCCGAGCTGCTTCGCCTTGGCATCCGACATGACCAGCGCCGCCGCCGCCCCGTCGCTGGTTTGAGAAGAGTTGCCGGCCGTGACCGTGCCGTTTACCTTGAAAACCGGCTTGAGCTTGGCCAGCGCTTCGAGCGATGTATCGGCGCGCGGACCCTCGTCTTTTTTGAAGATGTACTTCTGAACGTGCGGCGTGGAACCATTGGGGGTCGAAATGGCGACCTCGAGTGGAACGATCTCGTCGTCGAACCGGCCCTCGGCCTGCGCTTTGAGGGCATTTTGATGGCTGCGCAGAGAGAACTCGTCGGCCTGCTCGCGCGAGATGCCGTAGCGCTCCTGAACCTGCTCGGCGGTCGCGCCCATACCCATATAAATTTCCGGTTTGTTATCGACGAACCAGGGATTGGGAGCGAATTTATTGCCCGACATTGGGATCATGGTCATCGATTCGCTGCCGCCGGCGATCAGAATTTCGGCGCTGCCGGCGCGAATGCGGTCGGCCGCCATCGCGATCGCCTGCAGACCGGAAGAGCAGAAGCGATTTATGGTCACGCCGGGAACCGAGTGCGGGAGACCGGCGCGCAGCGCGGCGATCCGCGCCATGTTCATTCCCTGCTCGCCTTCGGGCATCGCGCAGCCGAGAATCACGTCCTCAATGTCCCCCGAAGCGATTTGCGGGTAGCGCTCCAGCAGAGCGCGAACTACGGCCGCCCCCATGTCGTCGGGACGAACCGTGCGAAGCGAGCCGCGACCGGATTTCCCGACGGCGGTTCGTAGACAATCTACAATTACAGCTTGGGGCATAGTTTTAATTCCTGAGGGGTTTTCCTGTTTTCAACATGAACTGCATGCGTTCCTGCGTCTTCGGGTTGCCGCACAGACTGAGGAAGGCCTCGCGCTCGAGGTCCAGCAGATATTGTTCACTCACCGTCGGCTCGCCCGTGAGATGGCCGCCCGTCAACGCCTTGGCGAGTTTTTCGCCCACCACCACGTCGTAATCCGAGATGTAGCCGGCCTGCCGCATCGACCACAAACCCAACTTCAGCAGCGCATAGCCGTTCTCCCCCGATAATTTGATGTCGTTGCGGGGCGCCGGGGGCGCATAATTCGGAGCCAGCGATAGCGCCAGCGCCTTGGCATCCCCGATCAGCCGCTCCGGATTCATGGAAATAGGCGCGGCCTTGTCGAGAAGACCCAACTTCTTGGCATCTTCCGCGCTGGTCGAGACTTTGGCATAGCCGATGAGTTCGAAAACCCGACGCGGATCTTTTAAACGCAGCAACAGCTCCTTGCAGCCGCCGCCGCCGGGGATGAGCCCGACGCCAACCTCCACCAAGCCCATGTACAGTTCGGCTGAAGCCTGCGCTCGCGCCGTATGCAGCACGATCTCGCAGCCCCCGCCGAGCGTTCTCGAAAATGGCGCGGAAACGACCGGCTTCGCCGCATACTTGAGCGCCATGTTGACCTGCTGGAAGCGGTGAATGGCCGCGTTCAGCTCCTCCCACTCGCCTTCCTGCGCGCCCAGCAACACCATCATGAGATTCGCGCCGACGCTGAAGTTCTCGCCTTCGTTGCGCGATTACCAGGGCATCGAAGTTCTTGTCGAGCTCGTCGAGGCCGGCATAAAGCATCGCGAAGGTGTCCTCGCCGATGGAGTTCATCTTGCTGTGAAACTCGACGCATAACGCGCCATCGCCGAGGTCCACCAGCGAGGCGCCGGGATTGTGCTTCACCGTGCCGCGCGCCCGTTTTAGGTCCGGCAGAACAAGGATGCCCGGGCGTTCTTCGATCGGCTCGTAAGCGTCCTTCAGAAAATCAAAGTAGAGATTTTTCGGCTTGCCGTTCTCGGCGGTATAGCGGTACAGAGAGGTGGCCCCGGCCTTCTGCATTTTCCGCACATTGGCCGGCAGCTCGCGCCCTTCCTTTTCTAGCCGGTTGACGACGTTCTGAAACCCCAGCGCGTCCCACAGCTCGAATGGCCCAAGCTTGTTGGCATAACCCCAGCGCATGGCGCGATCGATCTCGACGATGCGGTCGGAGATTTCGGGGACCATGCTCGCGGAGTATATGAAAAGATCGCTAAAAACGTTCCAGAGAAAGGTTCCGGCGCGATCTTGGGAGTTGACCAGCATGCGCAGGCGCTCCGGCAGATCCTCGATGGCGCGCGCCGCCTCTGTACTCGGAAACTTGACCTTATTCGCAGGATGATATTCGAGGGTCTTCCAGTCGATGGCGTGAATCACGCGATCCTCGCCCTTACCAACGCGTTTATAAAATCCCTGGCCGGTTTTCTCGCCGAGCCAGCCGCGCTCCAGCAATTTCTTCTGAAACTCCGTGGGCAAAAAACGATCGCGCCAGGGATCGTGCGGCACGGCCTTGTACAGATTGGAGCCGACAAAGGCCCAAACATCCAGGCCCACGATATCGAGCAGCCGGAAACTCGCGCTGTTTGGAAGCCCAATTAACGGGCCGGTGAGAGCGTCAACCTCTTCGACCGTGTAATCGCCTGCGATCGTATATTTCGCGACCGTGCCGCCGAAGAAGCTTCCGATGCGATTCGCGATGAAGTTCGGCGTGTCCTTGCAGGGAACCACGCCCTTGCCAAGCCGGCGATCGGCGAAGTCCTGGACGAACGCGAGGACTTCCGCGGAGGTATCCGCGCCCGGAATCATCTCCATCAGGTGTAGATAGCGCGGTGGATTGAAAAAGTGCGTCCCGAGAAAGCCGCGGCGGAAGGAGGGCGAGAAACCTTCGGAGATTTCGGCCAGCGGAATACCGCTGGTATTCGTCGAGAGGATCGCGTCAGGCTTGCGGGCCTTGTCCACGCGGCCCCACAAGTCGCGCTTGATCCCTAGATTCTCGGTGACGGCTTCGATGATCCAGTCGCAGGAATCGATCTCGC
>CAWITB010000005.1:0-78527 GCA_963838885.1 Bryobacterales bacterium
CCAACACGGAGGCGAATGCCCCGTTGATTATTGACGGTAGAATGTCCTGATGGCTTCACAAACGTACTCGACATCATCCGGCGTCAGCTCGGTGAATATGGGAAGCGCGAGAGAATCGCCAGCTAGCCGTTCACTCACGGGGAAATCGCCGCGTTTGTATCCGAGAGCGGAAAAACATGTCTGCAGGTGCAATGGAAGGGGGTAGTAAACTTCAGTTCCGACGCCATGCTCCTTCAAATACGCCTGCAATTCGTTACGCCTCTCTGCAACAATAACGAACTGATTATAAACGTGACGGTTCTGATATGGCTTTTCAACAGGGGCGGTTACGGGTATGCGGAGGTCGTGAAAAAGCCGGCGATACAGGCTCGCATTTCGCTGGCGGCCCTCCGTCCAGGCGTCAAGGCGCCGCAGCTTGACGCGCAGTACGGCTGCCTGAAGAGCATCCAAGCGGGAATTTACGCCGACCCAATCGTGGTAGTACTTCCTTTTTGTGCCGTGCACGCGCAGAGCTCGCAGTTTCTCCGCTACTGCGTCGTCATTGGTCGTCAGCATTCCACCGTCGCCGAAAGCTCCCAGGTTTTTGCTCGGAAAGAAACTGAAGCATGCGATATGGCCAAGGCTGCCCGCGCGACGGCCGTTGTATTCCGATCCAATGGATTGCGCAGCATCCTCGATGATATATACGCCTTTCGTCGCGGCGAGAGAACACAAATTATCCATGGCCGCGCAGGCGCCAAATAGGTGTACCGGAATGATGGCGCGAGCCTCGGGATGCTGTTCCAAAGCCGCCGCGACTTTTTCGGGATCCAAGTTGAATGTGTCCGGCTCAACGTCCGCGAACACGGGCGTCGCTCCCACGCGGCTGATCGCTCCCGCGGTTGCGAAAAAGGTGTATGGCGTCGTGATCACCTTGTCGCCAGGGCCAATGTCGAGCGCCATCAGCGCTAATACAAGGGCATCCGAACCGGAGGCGCAGCCGATGGCATGTTTCGCCGAGCAATAAGACGCGATCTCGGCCTCCAGAGCCTTGACATCGTCTCCCAGGATGAACTTTTGCGAATCGATCACCCGCGTTACTTCCGCGAGAACGTCTTCGCGGATCTCACGATGCTGGGCTTTGAGGTCCAGCAAGGGAACGTTTCGTTGTATAACTGGCGTAGCGGTGCTCATAAGTATATCTTCAAGCGGCAACTTCCTGAACCGATAACCCCGTGCGCCGATAGGTCTTCCCGCATGCGGAGCACTGGGCGTTTTCCGGCCCTGCTCCCAGTCCCAAGGGGAGCTTGATACCACAATCGCACATCCAGCCGCGGAGCTTGGCGGGATTCCCGTGTATCAGAGCGTAATCCGGCACATCACGCGTCACCACGGCGCCCGCTCCAATGAAGGCGTAGTGGCCAATGGTGATTCCACATACGATCGTGCTGTTGGCGCCCAGCGATGCCCCGCGGCGAACCAACGTCGTTTTGTATTCGTTCCGCCGGACAACGTGACTGCGTGGATTGATGACGTTCGTAAAAACCATCGAGGGACCGCAGAATACATCGTCTTCCAGAACGCAGCCGGTATAGACAGAGACGTTGTTTTGTATTTTGACATTATTTCCAATCACAACGTCGGGCGAAACGACGACATTCTGCCCAATGTTGCAGTTGACGCCGATTCTGCAGTTCTTCATGATGTGCGAGAAGTGCCAAATCTTGGTACCTATCCCGATCTCGCAGGGCTCATCGACGTAAGAGGATTCATGGATAAAGCAAGATTCCTTGGAATGCGGGGCCAATGTCAAAATGCCATCACTTTCTTGCGAACCTGCGTAACCTGCACGGGCTCTCCATTGAGTTGCATCGATTGCTGACAGGCTTGCAGAACCTGAAGGACCCTGACGCCCTCCTCGCCAGGCGTAAGCGGTTGCCGGTTATGTTCAACCGATTCCAGGAAATGACGGCACTCCGCCAGGAGCGGCTCGTCCGTATCGAACTCCACGGGAATCCCCTCCGGCTTGAGAGCTTCGAGGGCGCCATCTTTCAATTCGATTTGCTTGTTGAACAACATCAGCTTGCGGTCCGGCCGCGTGTCCTCGAATACGGCCATCTTTTTACTTCCGATCACCACAAGCCGCTGTTCCTTGCAGGGGTGAAGCCAACTCACGAAAATGTGCGCGCGCGTACCATGATCAAACAGGAGATTCGATACCGTGACGTCGGCGATGTTCGGTTGCAGATAGGCTCCTCCTGTTGCGGTCACCTGCAAAGGCATCTGTCCAACGAGCGATAAGATCACGGAGATGTCGTGCGGAGCGAAGCTCCACAGCGCGTTCTCTTCACGCCGGATCTTGCCCATGCTCAGGCGGTTCGAATATATATACTCGATGCGCCCGAGCACCCCTTCGGCAATGAGTTGTTTCAAACGGACCAAGGCGGGATGATAGTGAAGCAGGTGCCCCACCATAAGAATGCGACGGCCCTCGCGCGCCGCATCTACAAGGCGCGCCCCTTCCTGCCACTCCAACGCCAGCGGCTTTTCGACGAATACGTGTTTGCCGGCCGCGAGCGCGGCGTTAGCTAATTCGTAATGAAATTCCGCGGGGCTGGCAATCGCCACGGCGGCCACGCCAGCATCGCGGAGCACATCTTCATAGCCGCCAAACAGCTTAGTACGCGGATACGCCCGAGCCATCGATGCGGCGCGAATCTCGTCTCTATCGTACAACCCGTATAACGAGCCAAGAGCCGCGAAGGAGCGAACAAGGTTCTTACCCCAGTGTCCACATCCCACGACGCAGATATCGGTGCAATTCATGCGTGGCGCGCTCGCGTAATCGAGCATCCTCCTATCGATTCGGTGTGCGTTACGGTTATTGCAATCGCACTGCCACGAACGGTTTTATTTCGTGGATGTTGCGGGCGATGAGACATCTGAACTCGGCGTATGCGGGTTCCCTCAGGGCGTCTTCATCAGTGTTCTGGTAAGCCGCATTCTTGCGGCTAACTGCCTGTCCTATTACTGCAAACGCGATCAAGATTAGCCCCATCAACAAAAATTGCGCGGGTTCGGGTACATCGATAAAGAGCACACGATCCAGACTCGGCGCAGACGAAAGTTTTGGCGCGCCCAAGCTGGGGATGTTACTGGCGTATGAAATATTCGATAAAATGACGCAGCAGAACACAAAAAGCGCGGCAAACCGCGAACGTTTAAGACGTTTCATCGCACGCGAGCTGTCGATGCATGCCAAACACCAACCAGGCAAGGGATATTTCCAGGCACTTAACCCACTGATAATAAGTCGAGATCATCGCCCGCTCGCGTCTGTTCTCGCGCGGCGGCAAGCCCCGCGGCCGATCCCTGTTTTGCTCCTCGAATACCGACGTTTTTCAATTTATGCGCACGTGCTTCGGCTGCGTCCTCGGCATATGGGAAATTCCCCGCTGCGACGTTTTTTAGGCGCGAGAAACCCATTCCGTTTTCGCCATAGTTTAAAACCGTTGCGCGGATTGCAACTCAATTGGAAAATGTGCTCCGCCTGGAAAGTGGCCGTCGGGGGCCGTCTAACGCATCTTCCGCGTTATCACCGTTTGCAACGATGAAGTAACGGAATGGAAATTGCTAGTCTAAGCTAGTCCAATCCCAAAGACTGGAGCTGGTATGTGCCGGATGGCGATCTTTGTGTTCATCGTCGTGCTCGTGTTGTGTTTGCCCGCAGGGGCCTCAAGGATTCCGCAGCCGCTCGAAGCACACTCTGCCGCTTTCGCCGCGAGCGTATTCGTTCCGCTGGTCCAAGCGGAGTTCTTGCTTTCACAGAACATTCCGATTGTCGACGATTCTGCTGCGCCAACGCCCGCCAATCGCGTTAAGACTTGTACCTCTGTATTAGGGTCGGTACTCCTCATCATCGCCGCGCTTCGCATCGCGCTGGCGTTTCGTCTTGAAGAGTGTCTTTGAGGCGCAACAGAGTTCTCACTGTTCCGTTAGTCGCCGCCGCTTAGTTGCGAACGCATACCGCGCTGTAAGAGGGGCCCCGCGAACGTGAACGTCATGCTCCGACCAATATCACTTGATTTCCGCTAATAACCGCCTTTGCACCCTGGACGGCAAAATGCATAGGCAGGCGTTAGAGCCAATATCGGTTGAGTGGCGAAGACGCAAAGCATCCTTTTTTGATAAATCGAAGGAACTTGTTTGAATGAATGGCAACGATGCGGCGGGCGAGCGGCGCGCCTATCTGCGGCTGAACCTGCGCTGGCCGGTGCTGCTATGCGCCCACGAGGCGCCGGGGCAGCCCGTTTGGGCCAAAACCGAGAACATCAGCAGCAGCGGCTTCTGCTGTCTTTCGCCGGAGCCGTTCCGGCCGGGGGAGCGGCTGAGCGCCTGCCTGCTGCTGCCGCGGCTGCATTTAAGCGATGGCTATTACCCCTGTCTGCAGTGCGAGGTGGAGGTCGTCCATATCACGCTCGGCCACGCCGCCGGGGGGCCGCACGCGGCCTGCGGCATGGGCTGCCGCATTCACGCCTATTTGTTCCGCCGCGATCTGGCGGAAGAATCGGCGGTGAGCCGCAACTTGCGCCAGGATCCCTTTCTACAAGGCTTTCTGAACGGGGATCGGCTCAAGCCGGAGCTCCTTGAGATGTTGCCGGCCGCCCGCACTTGAGTCCCATCATTTGTCAACTTGGGTCACGTCGCGGTAGTACTAGCAACAAATTTGCAGATCACCCCCCGGAGGGGAGCGAATCCCCCCTATGCAACATAGGACACAAGCTGCTAAATTCGAATCTTCTGGTTTTAGCGCAATTCTTTAGACCAGTCCCCACTCGGAGGAGGGGTGGCGACCTAAATGAAAGTGTCTGTGCATTCCAACGATCCCCGTGTGTGGACCGCCCTGGAGGCGGCCGTCGAGGATCTGAAACCGGCTTTCTCACTGGAAAAGATGAAGGAGTGGCGGCCCGGCGGCGGCCCGCTGCTGTTATGGGATTATGAGCCGGGCGAGGAGATTCCGCGGCCCCAGGACGGCGCCGCGCCGGCGGTGGTGTTTTTCGCGCGCCGCCAACAGGTGGCGCAGCTCGAGGAGGAGTTGCGGGGGGCTCCGGCGAGCATCCTGCTGAAGCCGCTGCACGCGGTGGCGTTACGATCCATGCTGACGCACCGGCGCGACGCGGCGGGCGCAGGCGCGGGGCGCGAAGACCTGCTGCAGTATATGCTGCAGGCGAATTTAAAGCTGCAGGAGTTCGATCAGGACCGCACCAATTTTCTGGCCCGCGCGGTGCACGATTTCCGGGCGCCGCTGACGGCGCTGCACGGCTACTGCGGGCTGTTGCTGCAGCAGCAGGTGGGGGCGCTCAACCCCAGCCAGACGGAGCTGCTCGAGCGCATGCAGCACAGCGTCAAGCGTCTCTCGCGCATGGCGGCGGGGATGTTCGAGCTGAGCGTGGGCAAACAGGTGGAGCGCAAGCCGCGCCTGGAAGCGGTGGACGTGGAGCGCTGCGTGCAACAAGCGCTGCACGACGTGCTTCCCCTGGCGGATGAAAAACAGATCGCCGTATCCGTGCAGATCGAGCCGCCCGCGACGGCGCCGCGCTGGGAGGGGGCGCAGATCGAGCAGGTGCTGGTGAACCTTTTCGAGAACGCTTGCAAGTTTACGCCGCGCTTCGGAGCGATCGAGGTGCGCGGGGCGGAAGCGACCATGCACGCCGAAGCGGGCGTCGCTGGCGGCGCGGGCATCCCGGGCGGCGCGCGCGGGGGCATTCCCGCCTACCGCATCGACGTGCGCGACAGCGGCTCGGGGGTGCAGCGCGAGTTTCTGCCGTTGATCTTTGAAGAATACACCTCCTATTCGGGGGGCAAAGACCGCTCCGGAGGCGGACTGGGGCTGGCCATCTGCCGCATGATCGTGACGGCGCATGGGGGCAACATCTGGGCGGCTTCGCCGGAAGACGGCTGCGGGGCTACGTTTTCGTTTGTGCTGCCGCTGTATGAGCCGGCGTTCCACCTTACCCCGCGGAACAACGGCGCCGCGAGCCACCCCGCCGCGGCGGCGCGCGCGGCCGTGGCCGCCATCGTCTAGGCGCGGGCGCATCGTCATGAACAACGGACACAGAATTCTGATTGCCGAAGACGAGCCGGAAGTGCGCAACTATCTGGGGATCGCGCTGGAGTGCCAGGGCTATGAGGTGGATTTCGCCGAGACCGGCGAGGAAGTGCTGAGCCATCTGGCGGCCAACAAAGACCGCGTCTCGCTGGTGCTGATGGACATCATGATGCCGCGCAAGGACGGCATCGAAACGCTGCGGCAATTGCGGCAGAACGGCTCGAGCCCGCCGGTGATCATGGTCTCGGGGGCCTCCTCGCCGTGGCACATCGTGGAATCGATGCGCAACGGGGCGGCGGATTTTCTGCCCAAGCCGGTGAGCCACGAGGATCTGGCGCAAAGCATCGCCAAGGCCATCGGCCCGGCGCGGGCGTCGTTGCTTCAAAGCGCGGCGGAGGGGCCGGCGGAGGGCGACGACGTGGTGCGCAGCGGCTGGTCGGACCGCATCGAAAGCTGGATCAAGCAGGTGGCGGCCTCGGACGTTCCGGTGCTGTTGCAGGGCGAGACCGGGGTGGGCAAAGAGGTGTTGGCGCACAAGCTGCACGCGCGCTCGCGGCGGGCCTCGAAGACGTTCCTGAAGCTCAACTGCGCGGCGCTGCCTTCCGAGCTGGTCGAAAGCGAGCTGTTCGGCTACGAGCGCGGGGCCTTCACGGGGGCGTTAAAAAACAATCCCGGGAAATTCGAGATGGCCGAGCGGCGGCACCATTCTGCTCGACGAGATCGGCGACATGGATTTCAAGCTGCAGGCCAAGCTGCTGCAGGTTTTGCAGGACAAGGAATTTCTGCGGCTGGGGGCGCGCGAGGTGTGCCGCGTGGACGTGCGCGTGATGGCGGCGACGCATCGCGATCTCGAAAGCGCGGTCGAGGCGGGGCAGTTCCGCGAGGATCTCTACTACCGTTTGAATATCGTTCCCATCCGCATTCCGCCGCTGCGCGAGCGGCGCGACGAGATCGTGCCGCTGGCGCTGCATTTTTTGAAGAAGTATGCCTCGGCGGGCGAGACGCCGGAGCTGCCGCGCGCGCTGCGCAACGCGCTGCTGGCGCACCATTGGCCGGGCAATATCCGGGAGCTTGAAAACGTGGTGCGCAAGTACCTGGTGCTGGGCGACGCCGATCTGATCGCGCGGGAACTGGCGCTGCGCGCCGGCCCCAAAGCGATCCCGCCGCCGCGCCCCGCCGCCGCCGAACCCGCGGCCGCGAGCGCGCCTGCGCGGGAGGAGCCGGAAAGCGCCGAAGCCGCCCCGGCGCCGCGCGTCGAGGAGGCCGCGGCCGAAGAGCCGCACTCCATCTTAGGGAAGGTGGACGCGGCGCGCCGCCAGGCCGAATCGCAGGCCATTCTCAACGCCTTGACTAGCTGTCTGTGGAACAGGAAAGAGGCGGCTTCGCTTTTGAAGATCGACTACAAGGCGCTGCTGTATAAAATGAAGAAACTCGGCATCGGCGACAAGGCCGCCCGCGCCGAGGCTTGAGGGGCGATCAGGCCACTCGAGACAGCACGTCTGTGCGCCGTTTCGCGCATTGATTTCTGCAGCCTCAGACGCCTGCGAGGGATCTCAAACGCTTGGCCGCCCCGCGGCTTGGCGCGCTCGCCGCCCACTACACAGCGAATGCCGTCCCTGGCCGGGCGAATCGGAAACCTTACGCTAGAATTGGATCTTGCCATGACCCACGGCGCCGCGCTGAAGACCACTCCGCTCAACACGGTGCATCGCGAGCTCGGCGCCAGAATGGTCGACTTCGGCGGCTGGGATATGCCCGTGCAATACTCCGGCATCGTCGAGGAGCACAACGCCGTGCGGCGCGCTGTCGGTTTGTTCGATGTGAGCCATATGGGCGAAATCGAGGTGCGCGGCCCGGAAGCGCTGCAGCTCGTCAATTTCGTCTCGACCAACGACGCCTCCAAGCTGCGCACGGGGCAGGCGCATTACTCCGGCCTGCTCTACCATCACGGCGGTTTCGTGGACGACATCCTGGTGCACAAACTCGACGACGATCACTTTTTTATTTGCGTGAATGCTTCCAACCAGGAAAAGGATTTCGAGCACATCGAAGCTTCGAACCGCTGGCACACCCGCGTCGAGTTCGCAAGCGAACGCTATGCCCAGCTTGCGATTCAAGGCCCGCAAGCCCTGCGAACGCTCCAAAAACTCACGCGCGCGGATCTCGAAGGGATCCGCTATTACCATTTCGTGGACGGCGAGGTTGCGGGGGCGTGGGCGCGCATCGCCCGCACCGGTTACACCGGCGAAGACGGATTTGAGATCTATTTTGCGCCCGATGAAGCGCGCCGCGTCTGGTACGAGATTCTGGATGCCGGCCTGGAATTCGGCATCAAGCCGTGCGGGCTCGGCGCGCGCAACACGCTGCGCCTGGAAGCCAAGATGGCGCTCTACGGCCACGAGATCGACGCCTCCATTTCGCCATTGGAAGCCGATCTCGGCTGGATCGTCAAAATGGACAAAGGCGATTTTCAAGGACGCGAGATTTTGGCGAAGCAAAAGTCGCAAGGCCTCAAGCGCAAGCTCGTAGGATTCGAGATGATAGGGCGCGGCATTGCGCGCGACGGCTACGAGGTAACGATCGACGGCGCTCCCGCGGGCTGGGTAACAAGCGGCGGCCCTGCCCCGGCGCTGAACAAGAACATCGGGCTGTGCTATCTTCCGGTGGACTGCGCTGCCCCCGGCCTCAAGATCGAGATTACGATCCGCGATCGGCCAGTGGAGGCCGCCACGGTCGCGACGCCTTTCTATAAGCGAACAAAATGATTTATCCAAGCGACTCGCGGTACACCAAAGAACATGAGTGGGTACGCCTTGAGGGGAGCATCGGCGTCGTCGGAATCACCGATCACGCGCAGAAAGAACTGGGCGACATCGTCTACGTCGACCTCCCCAAAATCGGCGCGCGCGTTGAAAAAGGCAAGACCCTGGGGTCCGTCGAATCGGTGAAGGCGGTTTCGGACGTTTTTGCGCCCGTCTCGGGCGAGATCGTGGAGACCAACGATCTGCTTACGACCTCGCCGGAAAAGCTCAACGACGATCCTCACGGCGATGCCTGGCTCGTTAAGATCCGCCTCGCCGATCCAGGCGAGGTGCAAAACCTCCTATCCGCCGCCGATTACGAGGCTTATGCGGAAGCGGAAGGCTCGCCCCACTAGCGCGGTCGCCGTAAACTTGCGCGAGTTGCAACCGGTACGTAGGACACCACACGTAGGACACCACACGAGCCGAATGCCACCCGGCGCGCCGGGAGATTGCCGCTCACCTTCCGCGGCTTGGTTATTCGCCAGCTTATTTGAAGAGGTTTTAGAACCGGGCCGGCGTAGGCCAGTACCGCGCTAAACTTTTAGCAATGCACCGGCACGTGCTGCATAACGACGACATTCACGACGCGCACATAAAGGACACGTCGCCGGGACAGACCGGATTGATGAACGGCTGGGGAGTATTCAGCACTCTGCGCGTCTCCGATGGAGTGCTGTTCGCATGGGAGCGTCACTGGAAGCGCATGCAGCGGGATGCCGCGCGGATGCGAGTGCCGTTTCCGCCGGAGGCGGACTATCTTAAGTCGCGGCTGCTGAAATTGATTGACGCGAATCATGCGCGCAACGCGACGCTGCGCGTGGCTGTGGCGCGGAATCGCGGGGGACCGTTTCAGGGACCTGACATGGAGCGGGATTTCGACGTAATCGCGTTCACGACAGACTTGACAGAGTGGGGCGAGAGCGTGCGGCTGAGCATCAAACCGCAAGCGCGCCATGCCCAAAACGAATTCGCGGGAACGAAAATTATGTCCTGGGCGTACAACTTGACTTGGTATGAAGAGGCGCACGAGCGTGGCTTCGACGAAGTTGTTCTGCTGAACGAGCGAGGTGAGGTGGCGGAGTGTACCTCGGCGAACATCTTCATGGTGCAAGGACGGAAGTGTGCTGACGCCGCCACTCAGTTCCGGGTGCCTGCCGGGGATTACGCGCGAGCTGTTGCTGGAGGAGATCCGTGTGAAGGAGGCATCCGTTCACGAGAGGACGCTGCTGCCCGCGCAGCTGGAGGAAGCGGACGAAGTCTTTATCACGTCGACGACGCGCGATCTGCTGCCGGTGCGGTCCATCGAAGGCCTGCGGATCAAGTACGCGAGCCCGGTCTGCGAGAGTCTGCGGCGCGAGCTGGCGCGATATCGCGCCGACTATATCACCAATTGCGCGAAGTTACACCAGAAGACGCGGGTATAGCGGCGGCGCTGAGTCGCTTTCCCTTGGCAGAGCGCTCGCTCGCGGCCGCGGACGCTGCGAGAGGGGCAAAGAATCCTTTTCGAAGCGATAGGGCACCCGGCGCTCAAATCCAAATTCTTCAACGCGGTCCAGGAATTGGAACCCGCACCGGTTCAAGCATTGGATATGCGCGTCGTTTCATTCATCCATGTAGTTCCAAAGCGCCTTGAGCGGGCGTGTAGATTCGCGATCCCTCTAGCCGCAAGGCGCGCCACCGCGAAGCGCTGCTCGGGCATTAAGCCTGTTGCGAAAAATTGCCGAGGAAGCGTTGTAGCGCAAACGAATTCGAGACCGCCGAATGAGGTTCCGCGTAGAACGCAAAGAAAATGGTTCCAAGTGACCCTTCGAACAGTTCGCTTACCGCCGGCATGCTCGGCCTAAGCATGGCATGCGCGAAAACCGTGGCGCTTCTTCCTACGCTCCCCGCGTTGGGTTTTGATCAACGCGGATCGACGCCTGGGAAAAAGGCCCACTGATTTCACGCTAGAAGCTCGCCTCTCGGCACGGCCTTTCGCTTCTCCGCAAGGACTGTTCTCTTTCGAGGATCGCCCCGGCGGGATCGATGCTCCCGGCCTATACCTTCGACGCAGTTCCGAACCTTTCGTCCGGCCCGTTCGGTCTGGAACTCCCCTCCTCTTCCACTTTTGGTGGAAGGGGAGGATCCATGCTCCACACCCGTTGCCGGATTTCCGATTCGAAACTTCCAAACGTTCGCCGCTTTCCGCTCCCCTTCAGGACTCGTGATCCTTCCGGCTCATAGCGCTCTAGCGGCGACGGAGTCTGGAAAAACTTACCAAAGTGGACGACCCGATTTCCTATCGCTCCCCGGCAACGCAAATTATCGCTAATAAACTCGCCACCGGATCAAAGTTCCAGGATCGCTATCATCCACCAGGCTAACTGCTCTCAGAACCTCTTGGAACCATCCCTATGATGCAGCGAACGTCGCCGTGCGTCAACGATGAAAAGCGCATTATGGGAAGATTTCCTCAGTTTTTTTTTGTTTTATTTCAGACATTTACGTGTCCGTCGTCGTGGAAGATATGTGGAAAAAACGGCGCCGTGTACTTTTGTTTGAGCTCCGCGAGAAGCGAGCTACGCGCGCTTGACTACAATAATCGAAGATGCCGCTTCTGCGAATCGATGCTCCCGACCCTCACGCTGAAAACATGTACGCCCGCAGCCTGGAGCAAGGCGACATGCTCTTCTTCCCGGTCACCCCGTTCGAGATTCCCGGCGCAGATCAAGAGTTCCTGCGCTCCCTCTCGGGACTCGGCGGAGCCCGCCACAAAAACATCGCTTATAAGGCCGCGCTCGATAAAGTGACAGGCTATGAGGCCGCCGACCCCGGGCGGCTACGCCAAATTTTCCGATCCTATTCGCGCCGTGCCGTGGAATTCACCGGTAACCTGCTGCCCCGTTACAAGAAAGGCTGGAGGATCGACTATGCCAGCTTCCGCTCCGAAGAGGAGGAAGGCCGCGACCTGCCCCTCAATAAGCGCAACGACCTGCTGCACGTCGACGCCTTTCCCAGTCGCCCCACCAACGGCGGCCTCATCCTGCGCGTCTTCACGAATATCAATCCCGCTAAAATGCGCGTCTGGCTCACGGGTGATCCCTTCGAATCCCTAGCCTCGCAATATGCTGCCGAGGCCGGTCTTGGCCGCATCGCCGCCGATTCCCGCTCCACCGCGCGCGGCTTCCAGCGCGCCCTGACCCGCGCCCTCGCGCCCATCTTCCGAATCCCCGACCGCGCCCCTTACGACCGCTTCATGCTCGCTTTTCACGATCACCTCAAGCGCAACCCGGAATACCAGAAAAACTGCGAGAAATACCGCTTCGAATTTCCGCCCGGATCGACCTGGATGGTCTTCACCGACATCGTTCCCCATGCCGTCTTGTCGGGCCAATACGCTCTCGAACAGACGTTCATCGTATCGCGCGATTCCCTCCTGCTGCGCGAAAAAGCCCCGGCCTCGATACTCGAGCGCCTCAGCGCGTCTAATCTCACGTATGCCCCATAACTCCACCGCGCGGCAGTGCCCCTCTTGCGGCGCTACCAATCGCATCCCTGTCAAACATCTGGCGGACGCCGGACGCTGCGGCGCCTGCAAAGCCCAACTGCCCCCGCTCGCCGAGCCGCTCGAAGCCGACGCCGCGACCTTCGACGAAGTCCTTCGTGAAGCCCGCGTCCCGGTGTTCGTGGATTTCTGGGCATCGTGGTGCGGCCCCTGCCGCATGGCCGCGCCCGAAGTCGCCGCGTTAGCGCGCGAGATGGCCGGCAAAGCCGTCGTGTTGAAGGTTGACACCGAACGCCACCCGGAGCTGTCGGCCCGTTACCGCGTTCAAAGCATCCCCAACTTCATCGTCTTCGTCAACGGCCGCGTGGCATTTCAACAGCCCGGCCTCGTCCCCCGCGCCGAAATGCGCCGCTGGCTCGAGCAGGCCACGGCATCGGCGAGTTGACGGCGCTCATCGCTCCGCGCCATAACAAAACGTTTTCGCCGCCTTGCCGCGCTTCTCCGCATCCCAGATGAGGTCGTCCCTTCCCGTACTTAGCCGCACCGCCCAGTCGGCCACGATTCGCGGACGCGGAAAGCATCCACATAGATGGGGCCGCTGGTCGAGCGCGCCAGTGAGATAAGTTGCTCTGTCGGCGCCGCGCGCGCCAGGAATTGCGACGCGTTTTTTCGTCCAGAGATAAGCCACGTTCTGAACCACGACCACCGCGCAAACCGCGGCGACGATAGCAGCGCGCTTCGGCCAGCAGCGCCGGGCCAACTCCGGCAAAGCGCATCCCACGATCAACGCAACGCCCGCGCTTGCGAGATAAATCTGCCGGCTGGGGATCCGCGTCGCGTAGGTCAGGAAGCTGTACGGCGCCAGTGCCACGCCGGCCCACAGCAGTCCAATCGCGATAACGGCTCCGTATTTCGGCGGTTTCCACACCAGAACGGCGAGCAGCGCAAGAACGCCCCAGAACCAGAACAGCCGCGCGAAGCTGTTCGGCCACGTCAACCAGAAGGGCGCCTCGAGCGAGAAGCTGCCATCGTTGAATCGAAAAGAATAGCTGCGCGTGTGCAGAACATGCGTCGCCGCGAGCGCCGCAAATAATACAAACGGAAGCAGCCAAATCGCGGACCGTCGCAGCCCGCGATCAAATAGCAACGGCAATGCCAGCAGCGGAACCACGACATACGCCGATTCTTTCGAGTACAGGGCCGCTGCGAACGACACCAGCGCGCCGGCGTACCACATCCATTGCCTCTGGTAAAGGAATCGCAGCCACAAAAGCATCGCGCCCACGCCGAACAAGAACAGCAGCGGCTCGGAAGCGGCCGAGACCCACATAATCGCTTCCTGATGGCCCTCACATACGGCAAAAAATGCCGCCGCCCACGCCGCGACGCGATAGCCGATCTGTGTCCAATACCCCAGCCCAAAGATCAACCACGTATTCAGCACATGCAGCGCAATGAGCGCGCAATAATATGGCGCGGCCGCAATGCCAAACAGCTTGTAGATTCCGTCCAGCAGAAGAAAGCTCGTGGACCGCAGCCCGAAAATCGGATCGGTGACAATGCCCAGTCCGGCGGCGTGGGCTTTGGCGATGTTGGGAAAATCGTCTTCAAGCAGCGGCTGCCGCAGAGTGGGCAGATACGCGATTATTGCCAGCAGCGCCAGAGCCGCGAACACGCCGATGTCACGTCTACGCACGCGATACAGCTCGGAGCGCGCGATCGGCCGCTATCACGCCGCGATACTGCGCTTCCTCGAAAATAGAAATTCCGCTAAGGTCGGAATTGGCGTAAAGAATCCGCGGCGATGGCGGCTCGGGAAGCTTGTTCCACGGAAATCCGGGAGTCGGCCGGATCATGGCGTGGCCGATCCTCATGATGTCCACGCGCGAAACGCACTCGCGGATGTCGGGGTGCGCGCGAGAGAGATCGTTGAGAATCGCTTCTTTCCAGTAATTCCAATCCTTGGCGAGCAGCAGGGCGCGCGCCTGCGTCGGGCGCGTATTCGGCGAACGACCAATAATATGTCCAGACGTTGCGCACGATGTTCGACGCCAGGCTCATGTGCGTCGCGTCGACGTAGCCGAGCGCGGGCGAGTCGTAGATGACGTTGTCCCAGGCCGGCTCGATCGTTTTCTCGCGCGGCGGACGTTCCAGCGTCAGATTCGCCGTCAGCCAGGGCGAGTAGACGAAGCCGCTCGCGGACCCCGCGCCTTCAATAATGTAAGGCGCAAGGAAAGTCGGAGCTGCGAACACTACCGCATCGGCGATATATTCCGCTTGCTCGGTGAACACGCGCACGCGGTTGCCGTCCGGCGCAACTCGATACACGGGGGAGCCGGTGCGGACGTATCGCGCTAGTTTTTCGAGCAGCCGCCGCGCGATCCAGCCGTTGCCTTCGGGCCACGTCAGCGGTCCTTTATCTTCGGGCTCGCGCGAGGCGAAATAATGAATGCCAGCCCAAGCCGAGACGTCGCGCATGGAAGCGCCATAGTCGTCGCGGCAGGCGTAGTTGATGTACCAGCGCAGATACGGCGAATCGAAGCCGGTTGCGGTCCATCCACGATTCCATCGACACGTTGGACAGATCCTCCGCGCGGTCGCCTCCCAGCGCGATCGGAATCGTGAAGCGCCCCGAGGCGCGAAATTCCGCCATCAGCGAATAGAAGCGGCGGAATTGCTCGCGATCGCGCTTCGGAACATCGGCGTCCGGCTCGATGCCTTCCTGCCAGCGGCCATGAATGTACAGCCGCTCCTGCGGCGCGAAACATAGCGCGCGCTCGTCCCACTTGCCGTCGCGCAGAACGCCCAATTCTTCGAACAATTCGCGCACCAGCATCGCTTTTCTTTGAAGGAACGGGAACGTAATGCGCTGCCCAGGGATAGCGCGTGATGTCGTTTTCGCCCCAGCGCGCATTGCCGCCCGCTTGCGGCTCCATTTCGAGAAGCACGAAATCGCGGAATCCGCGCTTGTCGAGCCGCCACGCCGCGCTGAGCCCGGCCATCCCTCCGCCAACAATCACGATCGGAACGCGGATTTGTTGCGCCGGAGCCTGAAACGCCGCATGATCGCGGAGCCGATGTCCCATCGGAAAACCATCGTTGACAAACGAGCCGCCAATGCGCGCTTCCCCTTTCGCCGTCAGCCCGATGAGACCGGCGCTGAAGGCGCGCCGCGTTAACGGGCGATCTCTTTCCATTCTTTTTCGTAGTAGCGCACCAGCGCCTGGTCGTTCAGACGGTTCGGCTCGACCGCGACCGGCAGCATATCGTTGGGGAAAATGAACATCTCGGGAATGCCGCGCGCCGCCAGGAATCGCAGCCCCGCTGGTACGCGCGCGGGCGGCTCGTAGCCATGCATGCTGCCGATCACGAAGCCCCACTCGCCGAACGACGGCACATATAGGTGATACGGATAAGTTTGAAATCCGGCCTGCTTCATCGTTGCGGCGATGCACCAGTACGATTGCCGCGCAAACAGCGGCGACGTGCTTTGGACCACGATCAGTCCGTTCCGGCTGATATGGCGGGCCAGCAGGCGATAGAACGTCGTGGTGTAAAGCTTGCCGAGCGCATAGCTCGTCGGATCGGGAAAATCGACGACCGCGAAATCGAACTGCTCCGTGTTGGTGTCGAGCCACGGAAACGCGTCGGCGGTGATGACGTGAACGCGGGGCGCTGTCAGCGAGTGCTGGTTCAACGCCGTGAACGCCGGGTGCGTCGAAAACAGCCGCGTCATCTCGGAATCGAGATCGACCAGCGTGACGCTCTGGACATCGGGATACTTGAGGATCTCGCGCACGGCGAGGCCGTCGCCGCCGCCCAGCACCAGCACGCGCCGCGCGCCCGGGATCGCGGCCAGCCCGGGATGCACCAGCGCTTCGTGATAGCGATACTCGTCGCGCGAGCTGAATTGCAAATGCGAGTTGAGGAATAGCCGCAAATCGTCTTTCCATTTCGTCAGGACGATGCGCTGGTAACGCGTCTGGCGGCTGAAGATCACTTCGTCCGCGTAAAGCTGATTGTCGGCGGAGGATGAAATTCGTTCCGCCAGTACCATTCCGCTTCCGAGCGCGAGCAACGCGGCGAAGCAGGCCACCCGCAATCCAACAGGCCGCCCGAGCTGGTCCTTGAACAAATACGTCGACCAAAGAGCCACCACGGCATTCAGGATTCCGAACAACAGCGCCGACCGTACCAACCCCAGTTTCGGAACCAGCAGAATCGGAAATAAAATCGAAGCTCCCAGCGCGCCGAGATAATCGAAGGTCAGGACGTGCGAGATCAGCTCCTTGAACTGGAAACGCTCTTTCAGAATCCGCATCAGCAGCGGGATCTCGAGCCCCACCAAAACGCCGACGGCGATCACGATCAGATACAGCGCCAGCCGGAACGCCTGCGTGTAGGCGAACGCCAGGAACATGATGGACGAAGAAAACCCGCCGACAATGCCCACCATCAACTCGAGTGAGACGAAGCGGGCCACCAAGCCGCGGGTCAGAAAACGCGACAGCCAGCTCCCGATCCCCATGGCGAACAGATAGGTTCCGATGATGGTCGAAAACTGAAAGACGCTGTCGCCGAGCAGATAGCTGGCGAGCGTGCCGGCGATCAGCTCATAAATCAGGCCGCACGCGGCGACGATCAGAACGGAGAGAAACAGCGCCGCGGACACTTAGTGCACAGCCGCCGCGATGATAATGCACATGCCGATCGACATGGCCCCGACCAGCACCGCGAGGGCGATATTTTTGTCCTCCACGATTTCTTTCCAAAGATGATATGGCGTCATCTTATCGATGATGGCGAACGCGATAACGAAGATCAGGATGCCGAGAATCGCGTAGACGATGGCATTGATCAGATAGCCGGGGTGGAAGTCGTTCATGTCATTTGCCTCCGAAATATCGAATGAAACCGCCGTAGTGGGAGCGGTAGGCGCCGGGGTTGTCGCGCACCGTCTTGGGAACGTCGCGCAGCTCGTTGACGCGGGTTGGGAGTCCAGCCGCGGTACTCGGCATAGCCCGTCAGCGCGAGCAGAAGCAGGCCGTAGGCCAGGAAAAAAGGATGGCTTCTCACTCATCGCCTCCCGGTTACGACGAACTTGGCGGGTAATCGCTTTCGCGCCAGCGCGCGCTTTCAAACGTGATCGATCGTATGCTCATGAAAATCGGCGGCACAAGCAGCAGGCCGGCGGCGATCAAAATCCAGGTCCACGTCAGGACATCGCGGCGTATCAGAATTTCATAATGCATCGGCACGGCCTTGGCATCCATTTCGGGCTCGACCCGTAAATAATAGTTGCCGGCCGGCACGGCTGCGATTTTGACGGAATCATGCGGGCTTCCTTCGCTCCAGGAGCCATCGCTGTCCCGCCCGTGGTAGTAGCTGACTTCGCGCCCAAAATCGTAACCGTGCCCGGAGTCTTGGTTAATGAGCGCGAAGTTGAAGTAAGCCCAGTTGTTGTCGAGGTTGCTGTCGATCTTGATCTGCACGTTCGAGGGCCGCCCGGTCAACTGGAAGACGTCGGTTACAAAGGAGGGTTCACCGCTCGATCCAGGGGCGAAGGCATAGGTCTGGCGAAAAACTTCCTTGCCGGACGACAGCAACGAGAATGTGAAAGCGAGAGCGGCCAGCGCCACCGTCAGCCACAGCCATAAGCTCCAGGCCGATCCGATGCGCCCCGCATAGGGCGACGGCTGATTTGCGAATACGCCGTAAACGGGCGGCGGCGCGCCCGGCACTCCGAAAATCTTCCACATTTGCGCGGAAGTGTAGTATTCGCCCCGCGACCATACTGTTTCACCTTCCGTCGTCTCCGAAGAGAGCATGTAAGGCTGCGCAACATAATCGTCCACCGTGGCCGTTTCGCCGACCCGCACGCGCCACGGAAACTCCCCCAGGACGTAGGAGGTCGCCGCAACGACGTGGTCGAAATGCCTGTAGGTACGGTCCTCCATCCTGGCGGCGGGCTTGCCGGAGCGCTTCGTCACTTCGGGAACAGCCGCCTGGACGCGAATGTAATTCCAGTGGCCGCGGTATTCGCTGAGATAACGGAATCCTTTATAAGGATTGAACAGCACGTATTCGGACCAGCCGTAGCCTTCTTCATTCACCAGATCGCGGGTCTGAAACCCAATTACTTCATACGTAGTGTTTTCGAACTTGCCGCGCGAGCCGAGCGGGAGCGGCGGTTGAATGCGCTCGCGGATCTGGACTTGCTGTAGAAGGGTCAGCGCCGGGGTGGAGGCGTCGAGAATACTGTGGCAGCTTGGGCAGACGACGCTGAGCGTGTGGGCGAAGCCGCGCAGCTCGACCGGTGCGCCGCAATTGGGGCACGCCAGCGCCTTTACTTTCGGGACCACCGGGCTGACCCCGGGGCGATTCTCCGTGGTCGCGCTCATGCCGCCGTCCAACCCTCGAATTCGCGCAGGTTCTTGAAATGCAAGTCGTCAAACTCGACGGCGCGGCCCATGAAAAGCAGCGGCGGATTCTCCGAGTAATCGATCGTCGCGAAATCCGCGGTCGTAGTGCGCAGGTCTGCAAAGACCATCTCCTGCTTGCCCCAATATTCGAACGGCAGCTCGCCTTCCACGCCTTTGTAATGCGCTCGCGTGATCGATGTGACGCGATAGTCGCGGTTGTCCCAGTGGAAGACGGCGTCGCGCGCAATCTCTTCCGCCGGCGGAAGCGGCGTGGGCGGCTGCGTCCAAAAAGAGAGGTCGTATTCGAGCTGCGCGTCCGAAAGCCAGCCGCTTTTTCCATCGTTGTAGACGATGTGCCACTCGTTCCAGCCGCCCTGCTCGTACTCATAAATAATGCGGCCGACAACCACGAATGCGCGATTCTGATACTGCCCTTCGGTTCCCAATTGAATCGGCGAGCTGTCGGACGGAAGCTCCGCGACCGCGCCAACCTTGCGCAGGTCGACATCCGTGCGAACCAGGATGGAGTGGCAGAATTCGCAGGTGGTTTGGACCGCTCCGGCCCAGCGGAAATTGACCGGGGCGCCGCAATTGGGACACGCGGCGGTCATGAGAAGGGGCGCTCGATTTTTCGCACGCAGACGGACGCCGCGCCCACGGCGTTCTTGATCAACCCATCGAAATCGCCGCCGGCGCGCTCGCGGCAGCAGAACAGGTTGAGGCACAGCGATCCGTATTCGGGGAAAGTGTGGCAGGCGAGGTGCGATTCCGACAGCAGGCTGACGCCGGTGATGCCGCCAGTGTTGGGGAACTGCCGCCAAATCGATTCACCTAGCGGGTGCAGGTCCATTTCGCGGGTGAGAGATTCGAAGAGACGTTCGAGCGTCGAAACGTCGGCGAGCGCGCCGGCTTGGCAGCCGTGCGCCTCGATGACCCATTCGATTCCGCTCACGTTATTGTTGGGCGCCTCCGCATTCCGGGCAGAAATGTGCGGCTTTGGGAATTGGTTTGCCGCATCCGATGCAGAATTTTGTTTGCCCGGCGGCCCCCGGAGCAGGTTGTCCGCCGGACGAGGGAGCGGATTGTCCGCCGCCGGGCGCCGCCGCTGGTTGGGGAGGCGCGGCGGCCGGCGGGTTCTGAGGATCGGCCTGCTGCGAAGGCGAAGGCCGCATGGCGTTCATCATCTGCTGCGCCATCGTTACGCCCGCCCCAAGACCGGCCCCGATGCCCGCCACGCCGGAGCCTTCGTTGGCGGCCGCGATCGGGATCGATTTGGCGACTTCGAATTGCGTGAACTTGTTCATGTCGCCGATGATGTTCATGCCGATGCGCTGATCGAGCATCTGCTGGAGCTCGTCGGGAAGCGAAACGTTATCGACCACGAAGGTATCGAGCGTAAGCCCCAGATCGGCGAAGGCGGGCTTCATGTGCTCCATGATGCGGTTGCCCATCTCCACCTGGTTGGCGGCGAGGTCGAGGAAAGGAACGCTGCTCGAGGCAAAGGCATTGGTCATGACCGCGATTATGGTGTTGCGGAGCTGGCCTTCAAGGTCCGAGACGCGGTAAAGATCGCGCGTGCCGCTGAGGCGTTGATAGAAAATCTTGGGATCGGCGAGATGATAGGCGTAGATGCCGTAGCCTCGCATACGAATAGCCCCGAATTCCTTATCGCGAAAGGTGATCGGCGTTCCGGTACCCCAGCGCTGGTTGGTCTGCATGCGCGTCGAGAAGAAATAGACGTCGGACTTGAAGGGCGACTGAAACGCCTTGTCCCAATTCCTGAGATACGTCAGAATGGGCAGCGTGTGCGTATTTAAGGTGTACAGCCCCGGCCCAAGCACGTCCGCAATCTGGCCCTCATTGACAAAAACAGCCATTTGCGAGTCGCGCACGGTGAGCTTGCCGCCATTCTGGATTTCGCGATCCTGCATGGGATAGCGGTAGGCCAGTATGCCCGGTTCGGGCTCCGTCCAGTCGATAACGTCGATGAACTGCTTGGTAAGGAAGTCTCGAAGGCTCATGATTTAGGGCTCCTATGAATTATACGCGCGACGGGCGCGGTTTGTTCTGGCGCGCTATCCTGGTCCGCTGCGATGGCTAAACTGAAGGCGCGCATGAAAAAATCGAAATACGTCATTTTCGGCGGAGGCATGGTGGCTGGTTATGCCGCCAAAGAATTGGTCGAGCGCGGGCTCAAGCCGGGGGAGCTTGCCATCCTATCGGCCGACAACGCCCTGCCGTACGAACGGCCTCCTCTGTCAAAGGGCTTCCTTGCCGGAACTGAGAGTGAAGCGTCGATACAGATCAATACGGAAGATTTCTACCGCGAACATGAAATCGAAGTCAGGCTGCGCTGCGATGTTGACGGAATCGACCCGGCCCACGGAGTTCTGCGCATCGGCTCCGGCGAGGACCACGGCTTCGAGAGGCTCGTGGTCGCAACCGGCGCCCGCGTGCGAACGCTCGAAGTGCCCGGCGGCGATCTCCCGGGCGTGTATTACCTGCGTTCGCTCGAAGATTCGAAGCGCATACGATCGCACGCTGAAAACGCCAAGCGGGCCGTGGTTGTCGGAGGCGGGTTCATCGGCATGGAAGTGGCCTCAGTACTGGCCCGCAAGGGCGTTGTCACCACCATGGTCCTTCGCGAGGATCGCATTTGGGAACAATTCTTCACGCCCGCGATGTCGCAATTTTTTGAGAACTACTACGCTCAACGCGGCGTGAAGATCATAAAAAATGCGAAGGTGGCCGAACTGCAAGGCGACGGCGCCGTAGCGGCGGTAAAGCTGCAAGGCGATCGCAGCATCGCGTGCGATCTGCTTGTCGCAGGAATCGGCGTGCGCCCCGTGATCGAGCCGCTCGCCAACAGCGGCATTCGGGTCGATGACGGCGTGGTCGTAAATGAGTACCTCGAAACTAGCCACCCCAAAGTCTACGCGGCGGGCGACGTCGCGAATTATCGGGACACGCTGTTTGACAAGCGGCGGCGCGTGGAGCATTGGGACAACGCCGTTTCCCAAGGCCGCCACTGCGCCCGTGTTCTGCTCGGCGAGCGCGCGCCATTCGAGCACGTTCCGTACTTCTTCTCCGACGTTTTCGACCTTTCTTATGAGTTCTGGGGAGATCCTTCCGGAGCCAACGAAACGGTGGAGCGCGGAGATCTGACCACGTCCAGTTTTAGCGTCTGGTGGCTGCGGGGGAAGCGAGTGGTTGCCGCCTTCGCGATGAACCGGCCCGACGAGGAACGTGATGCCGCCCCACTCTGGATTGCCTCCAAACAGGACGTGTCTGTCGAAAAATTGAGAGGGTCGGGATCGTTGAGCGACGCGGCGAATATACGCTAAGGCCGCCGATCCCACAATGCGCCGTGCCTCGCCACATCCGCGCGCAGCTTTTCCGGATTCCAGCCACGCGGCTGCACTCTGCGCCCCGAAGCCGCCCGGAGCGCCACGAGCTCGCGCTGCCGGCCGTGGTTCCCGGCCGGCGGGTTGCCTCAGCCGTTGGAGTTGGAGCGCCCATCCCTCGCCGCTGGCCAAGTCGCGCCGCCTAATGCAGCGCCGTTTCCCAAATTAACCGCGCGCTTCCGCCCTCGCCCCCGCGTCCAACCTTTTCAGTTCTACTTCTTCGGCGCCCAAACTGGCGGCCTGATGAGCGGCGTATCACCCTCGCCCTCACTCTGAAAATCGATATCCGCCCCAGCTTCGATAAGCGCGTCCACCAGCGCCGGATGCCCTGAATGCAAATCGTTGGCGTCCCAGCGGGAGCGCAATGGCTTGCGACGAATCCTCGGCGAGAAGCGGCCGCAAAGCCTTGACATCGCCGTTCCGGAGGGCTGTCGCGAGCCTCAGTCCCGCCGCTCCCATCCCCACCTCCCTGGCTTCCGAAGCGCCCGCTGACGCTCGAAAATCACGCTACCGTCGCCCTGAACGTTGCCAGCTATCGCCAGCCCCCATCCTTGCAAAGTGTAGGATAATGATTCATAAGGCCTGAAACCCGCGCCGTACCAGCCACGTCCGTGCCTTGACGCTGCTTGGCGTGGGCCATAAAATTGAATGAGATCCCGTGGTGTTCTTTATGAACGTTAAGCTTTTCGTGGTATCCGGTTCCGTTGCCGCCCTGGGTCTGACCTGCTTCTTAACTCGAGCGTCGGCCGACGACAGCTCCTCCAAGAAGACAGGCGCGAGCAGCCAGCGCGAGACGGTCGCCAAGCCAATGTCGGAAAAGGAGCGCAAGAAAAAGGAAAAGGCGCTCAAGAAAGAATTGGAGACGCCCTATAAGAAGTGGCTGAACGAGGACGTCGCCTATATCATCACCGACGAGGAGCGCAAGGCCTTTAAGCAGTTGAACACCGACGAGGAACGCGAGAGCTTCATCGAGCAGTTCTGGCTGCGCCGCGATCCCACCCCGGACACCGAAGAAAACGAGTTCAAAGAAGAACACTACCGCCGCATCGCCTACGCCAACGAGCATTACGCTTCGGGCATTCCCGGCTGGAAAACGGATCGCGGACGCATCTACATTACCTACGGGCCGCCCGATGAAATTGAATCGCATCCTTCCGGCGGTTCCTATGAGCGGCCGATTGAAGAGGGCGGCGGTGAGACGTCGACCTATCCCTTCGAGAAGTGGCGTTACCGCTACATCGACGGCATCGGCAGCGATATCAACATCGAGTTTGTCGACACCACCATGTCGGGCGAGTATCACATGACCATGGACCCGTCCGAAAAGGACGCTCTCCTCTATGTTCCGGGCGCCGGCCTGACGATGTACGAGCAGATGGGCTTGAGCTCCAAGACGGACCGCTTCAACCGCACCGACGGAACGCACCTCGGCACCGGCAATATGCCGCTACCCGCCAGCATGAATGAGTTCGAGCGCCTGGAGCAGTTCGCCAAACTGCAGAAGCCCCCGGCGGTCAAGTTCAAAGACCTGGACGCGATCGTTTCCTCCAACATTCGTTACAACACTCTGCCCATTAAGGTGCAGGTGAATTACATTCGCATTACCGATTCCACCGTGCTGACGCCCATCACCATTCAGTTCGAGCGCAAGGACCTGAATTTCCAAAACAAGGAGGGCATCTCGAAGGCCACGGTGAACATCTATGGGCGCATCACATCCATGTCGCGCCGCGTCGTCAACGTATTTGAAGAGCCGGTCTCGATCGAGGTTCCGACGGAGCTGCTGCAGAAGGCAGCCACGGGCTCGTCCATTTATCAGAAGACAGTTCCGCTCGCGCCCGGCATGTACCGCCTCAATGTCGTAGCGAAAGACATCGTGAGCGGCAACACGGTGAGCTACGAGACGGCCCTGAATGTCCCGCATTACGACGAAGATCGCCTGGGCTCCAGCAGCGTGATTCTAGCCGACACCATCGAGAAGGTTCCGACGCGCAGCATCGGCGCGGGGCCGTTCGTGATCGGCGACTCCAAAGTCCGCCCGCGCTTGGGGGACATCTTCGAGCGCGGCGAGAAGCTCGGAATTTACGCCCAGTTCTATAATTTCCAGGGCGACGAAAAGACGCACAAGCCGAACGCCAATATTGAGTACGTTATTACCAAGAGTGGCGCCGGCAAGCCGGTTCTCGATTACACCGAGGACGTCAGCACCATGCAGGGCGCCTCGGCGCAGCAGGTCACGGTGGAAAAGCTCCTGCCGCTGCAGACTCTGGAGCCCGGCCAATACACGCTGACGATGAAAGTGACGGATAAGGACCGCAACCAGACGGTTAGCCCCACCGCGACATTCACCGTAAAATAGAGGATGGCCGGTTTGGGGTAAAGTAATAGAAGCTGGGGTGGTTTGAGGAGGCTGCCCGATCGTGAGGATCTTGCGAGGAAGGCCGAAATCCCGTGCCGGCGCGGCGCTCGGCGTGGCTCTTCTCGCGTTATCCGTTTCCAGTCCGGTATTCTGCGCCAATCCTCCCCGGTTCTCCGGCAGTTTGGCCGGTTTCGTTCGCGACGCGGCGGGAATCCCGCAAATGGGCGCGACCGTTCTCCTCTTCAACAGGTACGAAAAGCTTCTCCAGCGGGCCCTCACAAACGAGCGCGGCGCCTTCGGCTTTGAAACTCTGTCGCCCGATCTGTATTCGGTGCGCGTCAGTCTGGCCAGCTTCGCCCCTATCATGCGGCATCGCATCGCGGTGCAGCCGGGGATGCAAAGCTTGCTCTATATCAACATGTCCAACTTGATCGGCTCCATCGAGCTGGTGTATGCGGCGCCGGGCCAAGGCGCGCTCATGAGCGACGATTGGAAATGGACGTTGAAAACGGCTACGGCGACGCGTCCGATTCTACGGTTTAGTCCGGAGCTCGCGGGAATCTCGGAAAGTCCCGATCCGCTGAAGCGCGCCGGCTCCATCTTCTCCGATACGCGCGGCATGGTGAATCTTTCTGGCGGCGATGCCGTCACGCTGACCTCGCCCGGCGATGTGCAGGACCTGGGAACGGCATTCGCCGTAGCGACGTCGCTGTTCGGCCGCAACCAGCTCCAACTGAGCGGCGATGTCGGCTACGCGCTGCATTCGGGCGCGCCCATCGCTGGTTTCCGGACCACTTATAGCAGGGAAGGCATGACGCCGGAAATCTCCGTCACGATGCGTCAGGTTTCGCTTCCCACGCGAGCCGGGATGCCGGGCGCGGCCCAGGATGGCCTTCCGATGCTGCGCAGCCTTTCGGTGGGAATGTTCGATCACACCAATCTGACCGATGCCCTGCGCCTCGAGTACGGCGTTTCGCTCGATTCCATTTCTTTCGTCGATCACTCGAACTACTACAGCCCATTCGCTCGTTTCACCTACGATCTGGGTAAGCTCGGCACTGTGCAGCTCGCCTATAGCTCCGGGGCGCCTCCCACCGCGCTCTCGTCGCATCCGGCGTCGTCCATGCCGCGTGATCCGGAGGCGCGCGCGGCCGACGATTTGAACCTTGCAAACAGCCTGGACGCGCTGGCGCTGCTGCCTCGCGTTTCTCTGCTCAACGGTCAGCCGAAGGTGCAGCGCACACAGGATATTGAGGTCGGATACGAGAAAGCCGCCGGGAGCCGCACGTTCAATCTCAGCGGCTTTCGCGAGATCGTTTCGAACGGCGCCTTGACAGTCATGGCGCCCGGCGATCTTTTCGCTCCCGGCGACATTCTGCCCGATATTTCCTCGGACAGCGGTATTCTCAATATCGGAAACTATCAGCGTTACGGGTATGCGGCTTCGGTAACGCAGGCCATCGGGGATAGGATTGAGGTGAGCGCATCGGCGGGGCGCGCTGGGGCCTTCACGGCGTCCGATTCGTCCATCGCCGCCGCCTCGGCCGATGAGGTGCGATCGCAGCTCCGCAACGAGCAGCGTTTCTGGGGATCGGCGCGCGCCAGCGCAACTCTACCCCGCGCCTCTACGCAGGTGACGGCGTCTTATGAGTGGACCGACTACTCCGCGCTGATGCCGATGCACTACTATTTGACCCAAAAGGCTTACCCGGAGCCGGGCCTCAACATTCACATCCGGCAGCCGCTTCCTTGCTTCGGCGGAATGCCCGGGCGCCTCGAGGCGACCATCGATCTCCGCAACATGATGGCGCAGGGCTATCTTCCCCTCACCGTGGCGGCTCAGCGGGTTCTCCTAATGCAAAATCCGCGCGCCTTCCGTGGCGGCCTGAGCTTCATTTTCTAGTCGCTCGATTCTAAGACGTCCTGTAACCGCAGCGCAATCACGGGGTTCTGAGTCTGGAGCACGCCGTCTCTTACCACGAGATTGCCGTCGCGCGCGCAGAACCCAAGCCCGGCGGGTTTCCGGATCTATGAGCCAGACGTTCGGGACACCGAAAAGCCAAATAATCGTCGATGCGCTGCTGCATGCACGAAATCCGGTCTTCGCTCGAAAGAATCTCGGCGACAATAAATGGCGGCGTCCTTAGAATTCGCTCTCCGGACGGCTTGCCCAACATCACGAGGACATCGGGAACGCGGAACCTGGTTGGCGCTACCTGCACGCGCCATTCGATCATTGCAAAAAGGCCAAACTTCTTATGCAGCGCGTGAAAATAGGCCTAAATCGCGGTCCGGTGAAAAGAATGATCGTACTCTCCCAAGTTCCGCTCTACTATCTCTCCGTCCACATAGTCGCAGTCGGGCCGAGACGATGTCTGCAAGTACTCTTCAACCGGGACAAATGCCGGCTCTAAGCCCGGCGGAGTTTCAACGCTGGGCATCCCGGCCTACTTCCGTATCGAATACTTCCTGGAGCGGCAGTTCAATCGCAGGGTTCTGAGTCCGCAGCACGCCGTTTTTTATTTCGAGGTTGCCATCCGCCGTGCAGACCCACGCTCGCCGCGTTTCCGGGTCGATCAGCCACACATTGGGGACGCCGAAAGCCAGATAATCGTCGATCCTTTTCTGCATGCGCGAAAGCCGGTCCTCGCTCGAAAGAATCTCGATTACGATAAATGGCGGAGTCTTAAGAATTCGCTCTCCCGCCGGCTTGCGCAGCATGACAAGGACATCGGGAACCCGGAACCGGGTTGGCGCAACCTGCACGCGCCATTCGACAACGGCATAAATCCCAAGCTTTTTTCGCAGCGCGCGAAAATAAGCGGCTATCGATGTCTGTAGATCGGCGTGATCGAACTCTCCTAAGTTGCGCTCCACGACCTCTCCGTCCACGTAATCGCAGTCGGGATCGTACGGCGTATGCAAGTACTCTTCAACCGGCACGAAGACCGGCTCTACGCTTGAGAGAGTTTCGGTGTTGGCGGGATGTGTAGACACGGGCGCAACCTGATCTACAGGTTAGCACCCGTCTTGGCTTCCGTTATTTGTGGCGGTAGGTGATTCTGCCCTTGGTCAGGTCGTACGGGGAGAGTTCGAGGGAAACGCGGTCGCCATTCATCACTTTGATGCGATTGCGCCGTAGCCTTCCGGCCATTGTGGCCAGCACCGTCTTGCCTGCGTCCAACTCGATCGCAAACATTCCAGCCTTGAACTTCTGGACGACCTTCCCCATTACTTCAATTGAATCTTCTTTTGGCAAATTTTTCCTTTACCAGCGATTATTGCCGCGCCGCTGGCCACCGCCGCCGCCGCCGCGGGATCCACCGCCCGATCCACGATCGGTTTTGGGGCGGGCTTCGTTAACGTTCAACGATCTGCCGTCCAGATCTCTGCCGTTAAGCGAGTTGATTGCGCTTTCGGCTTCCGAATCGACGCTCATTTCGACGAAGGCGAAGCCGCGCGGCTGGCCCGAATCGCGGTCCGTTACGATGTTGACGCGTTCCACGGCCCCGTACGATTCGAACATCGAGCGGAGCGAATCTTCGGTCGTCCCGAAGCTGAGATTACCTACGAATATGTTTTTCATTACCTTTGTTTCTGAAGTTTGCAGAGCAGCTAATCGGGACAAGATCGAACAAAAGGCGGTCGAACCGGCGCCGGATTTGGCGGACTGACAAAGCGACGCATTCAGTGTTGCACGAAACCGGGCCTGGACGCAAGGAGATTCTGTACAGGGCTGGACGGAACTGTCCGGACCGCCCACCTACGGCCCTCCGGTGGCGGCGCAAGCGGCCCTCATTCGTCCTTTCAGATAAAACGAGAGGACCATTCACGAGAATGCTGCATATTGAGAGATTCCTTTAGCGATTTTTGAGTTATACTCGCCTTATATTGAAAATTAGCGATCAGGAGGCTGCCTCACTTAGGCGAGGAGACCGGATGACTTCACCGCAAACGGTGGCGATCACGCAAATCCTGGAGGACCGCCTGCAGCGCCTGGAGGAGCAATTCAAGGATCTCGATGCGGAACTGCGCGGACGATTCGGAGAAGCAAGCTATTCCGTGGAGCGCTCCGAGCAGGTGCTGGGCGCGATTCAACGTCTGAGGTGGGCCATCTCGGCCGCCCCCGTAGCGAGCCCTCTATCGGCGCTGGCGGACCGCGAAAGCGCTTAGGGCCGGCCGGCCTGCTGTGCGGCGATCAGCTTCTTCAGCAAGTCCGTGGTGCGGTCGATGGTGCGCAGTTCCGTGTACTCGAGCGGCGTCCTGCCGCGCGCGTCTTTGACGTCCAGCTTGGCGCCGTGATCGGCCAGAAACTGCACGATCTCGTCGATCTTCTTTTCATCCGGCCCAAAAACCGCTGCGTGCAGCGCCGTCTGCCCCGTCGCGGTTGCCGCATTAATTTCGCAGCCCGCTTCGAACGCGACTTTCACGGCCTCAATCTTGCCGCTCCCGGCCGCGGCAATCAGAGCCGTTGTGCCATCTTGAGTCGCCAGCTTGGGGTCGGCGCCAGACTTTGCCAGAACTGCCATCACCTCGGCGTCTCCGGTCCTGGCGGCCAGCAAAAACGGCGTTGCCCCGCCGTTGTTTTGCGCCCGGAATGAACCTGCGGCCCCCCGCGTTCGCGGGGTCTGCGCCAGCCGCGCATTCGGATCCGCTCCACGCGCCAACAGATCCTTTACCAATTCGACATTGCCCGATTGCGCCGCGGCATGCAGCGCCGTCTTCCCGGTCCGGTCCTTCGCGTTCGCGTCCGCGCCCGCGTCGAGCAGCGCCTTCGCCACGCCCTCATGTCCGAAGGCCGCCGCCACCAGCAGGGCATCCGTCCCGTTCTCGAGCGCGTAATGCAAATCCGCCTTGTCCGCGAGCAACATGCGCGCCGATTCCGCGCCGCCCTTCTGGGCGGCGAACATCAGTGGGGTGAAACCGCCCTTCGACACGGCGTTCACGTCCGCCCCATGCTCGACCAGAGTTCTGGCAACATCCGCATGTCCGTCCGCCAGCGCCCACATCAGAGCCGTCTGCCCCTTCCGTTTCTCCGCTATGTTCACGTCCGCTCCGCTCGCGAGCAGCGCGTTCACGGCCCCCAAGGCGCCCCTCCCGGCCGCGATCATCAGGGGAGTCTCGCCGTTCCAGCGCGCCGCCTTGGCATCCGCGCCCGCTTTGAGCAGATCCTCGGCAAGCCGCGAATCGGCGTTCGAGCAAGCCAGAAGCAGCGGCGTCTCGCCATATTCGTTGGCCGCATTGACGTCCGCGCCGGCCTCGATGAGCAATTCCGCCATGGCAACATCGTCGCGATGCGCGGCCCATGCCAATGCTGTCTGCCCGTCCGGCGGCGCTGCGTTCAAATTCGCATGCCCGGCGATCAACAAACGTACGGTCTTTATGTCTCCGCCGCGGGCTGCATCGACGAGCCGAATACTCCCGTTCGTCGAGGCCTCGGCGCAAGCCGCCGCCACGCAGCAGGTGAACCAAAATCGCATTCTCATTAATGATTAATTTTAGCGGCAACCGTGATAAAATGAAAGGGTCTCAATGCTCCTGCCCGAACCCTTCCTTGCGCGCTTACGCTGGGTTCCTCTGGCCGTTGCAGGGTTGTGCGTCCCGGCTATTTACGCCCCCGCAGAAACCCCCAACACGACCGGCGCCCAGGCCAACCCGCATCGCCAGCTCCTCAATCAGTACTGCATGGCCTGCCACAACGACAAGCTGCGCACCGCCGGGGTATCGTTTGGTGGCATCAACGTCGACGACGTCAGCCATGACGGCGCCACTTGGGAAAAGACTCTGCGTAAATTGAGCACCGGAGAAATGCCTCCGCCTGGAATGCCCCGGCCCGACGTGGCCACCAGAGCCGCTTTCACCTCCTGGCTCGAAACTTCGCTCGATCAGGCGGCCGCCAATCACCCCAACCCGGGACGCCCCGCCATCCATCGTCTGAATCGCGCGGAATACGGCAATGCCGTTCGCGACCTCCTGGACCTGGATATCGATACCGCCTCCATGCTCCCAGCGGACGACTCCGGCTACGGCTTCGACAACATCGCCGACGTCCTCTCCATGTCGCCCGTACTGCTGGAGCGCTATATGCTGGCGTCCCGCCGTATCAGCCGCCTCGCCGTGGGCGATCCCAACATCCGCCCCACCGTCGACCAGTACGCCGTGCCGCGCGCCACGGGCCCCGGCGACATGTCCCAAAAGCTGCAAATCAGCGAGGACCTCCCCTTCGGCTCGCGGGGCGGAATCGTGATTCACCACCGCTTCCCGGTCGATGGCATCTACGCCATTCGAGTTCTGATGCGTCCAACAAGCGGCGTGAGCGACGATAAGCCTTCGCACGAGATCCGCATTCCCGTGCAAGCCGGCACTCGCGAGATTGGCATCACGTTCCTGGACGACACCACAAAGAACGAATCCATCGCTCCCACGCCCAAGGGCGCGGCCGCCGTGGCTGCCGCCGCGGTTACCGCGTCCGCGGTCAAGCCGGACGAAATGCCCGCCGCAGAGCTCGACGTTCGCTTGGATGATGCGCGGGTGAAGCTATTCGAGATTCCCGGGTATAAAGCCGCTATCGACAGCGTCTGGATCGGCGGCCCGTACGAAATCGACGGCCCCGGCGACACCGCGAGCCGCAAGCGCATATTCGTGTGTCACCCGGCCACGAGCGCCGGCGAGGAGCCCTGCGCCAAGACGATAATTTCAACGCTGGCGCGCCGCGCTTATCGCCGCCCTGTCACCGACGCCGATGTTAAGCCACTGCTCGGCTTTTACGAAACGGGCCGTAAGAGCGGCAACTTCGAGTCCGGCATCGAGCATGCCCTGCAAGCGATGCTGGTCTCTCCCGATTTCCTTTTCCGGGTGGAGCGCGACCCGGCGTCGAGCGCCCCGGGCACCGCGCACCGCGTCAGCGATATCGAGCTGGCCTCGCGTCTTTCGTTTTTTCTGTGGAGCAGCATTCCGGACGACGAGTTGCTTAAGGCGGCGGAATCCGGACATCTCAGCGACCCCGCCGTGCTCCAACAGCAAGTGAAGCGGATGCTCGCCGATTCTAAATCGCGCGCGCTCGTCACCAATTTTGCCGGCCAGTGGCTGTATCTGCGAAATCTCGCGATGGCGCGCCCCGATCCCGTGGCATTCCCGGAATTTGACAGCTCCCTGCGCGCCAGCTTTGAGAAAGAAACGGATCTGTTCCTCGAAGCGATTTTCCGGGAAGACCGCAGTGTTCTGAACCTGATCGACTCGAATTTCACATTCGTCAACGAGCGCCTGGCCCGTCATTACGGCATTCCCAACGTTTACGGCAGCGCCTTCCGGCGCGTCACGTTGACCGATCCGAACCGCGGTGGGCTGCTCGGTCAGGGCGCGATTCTGACGGTGACATCATATCCCAACCGCACCTCCGTCGTGCTGCGCGGTAAATGGATTCTCGAGAACATCCTGGGCACGCCGCCCCCGCCGCAGCCGGCCAACGTGCCGGATCTGAAGAACCACACCGCCGACGGCAAGCTTTTGACCATGCGGCAGCAAATGGAAATGCACCGCGCCAACCCGGTGTGCGCCTCCTGTCATTCGCGCATGGACCCGCTGGGCTTCTCCCTCGAGAACTTCGACGGCGTGGGCAAGTGGCGCACGAAAGAAGCCGGCGCGGCCATCGACGCTTCCGGCATCATGCCCGACGGCACGAAATTCGAAGGCCCTGCCGGCCTGCGCAAGGTGCTGCTGAGCCATCGCGAAGAGATCGTCGAAACCGTCTCCGAAAAACTTCTGACTTACGCTCTGGGGCGCGGCCTTGAGTATTACGACCGCCCCGTGGTCCGATCCATAGCCCGCCAGGCCGCGCGCGACGACTATAAGGTGTCGTCGTTGGTAACGGCCATTGTCGAGAGTACGCCATTCCAAATGAGAAGGACGCCCGAACCATGATCTTGACCGGAAAATCGCTGCCCCGCCGCACTTTTCTGCGCGGCGTTGGAACCACGCTGGCCTTACCATTCTTGGACGCCATGGTGCCGGCTTTCGGGGCGTCGCGGGTGACGGCCGCAAAGCCCGCACTACGCATGGGCGTCGTCTATGTCCCGAGCGGCATCATCATGGACCATTGGACTCCGGCGGCGGACGGCGCGGCCTTTGAGTTCCCCGCCATCATGCGCGCGCTGGAGCCGTTCCGCGATCGCCTTATGGTGCTCAGTGGTCTGGCGCAAGTCAACGGCAATCCTTTGGGCGACGGCCCGGGCGATCACGCGCGCGCGGGCGCCACGTTCCTGACCGGCGTGCATCCGAAGAAAACGCAGGGCGCCGACATCCACGCGGGCGTCTCGGCGGATCAGATTGCGGCGCGGCAGCTCGGCAATGTCACGCAGCTCGCCTCGCTCGAAGTCGGCCTGGAAGCTCCCGGACTGGTGGGAAGCTGCGATTCCGGTTACAGCTGCGCCTACAGCAACACGATTTCGTGGCGCACGCCGACCACGCCGATGCCCATGGAGGTGAACCCGCGGGCGGTCTTTGAGCGCCTTTTTGGGGACGGTGAAAGTACCGACCCGGCCTCCCGCATCGCGCGCGCCGAAGACGATCGCGGCATTCTCGATTTCGTGCGCGACGATGTCGCCCGCCTGCAGCCCGGGCTTGGCGCCCGCGACCGCGGCAAGCTGAGCGAGTACCTTGACGCCATCCGCGATATCGAGCGCCGCATTCAGATGATCGAAGATCGCAGCGCCTCGATGAAGCTGCCCACGATGGAGCGCCCCAGCGGCATTCCCGATACGTTCGACGAGCATTGCAAGCTCATGATCGACCTGCAGGTGATTGCGTTCCAGGCGGACCTGACGCGCGTGATCACGTTCATGATGGCCCACGAAGGCAGCAACCGCAGCTATCCTTCGATCGGCGTTCGCGACGGCCACCACTCCCTGACGCATCACCAGAACGATCAGGAAAAGATCGCGAAGGTCGTCAAGATCAACACCCATCACGCCGAGATGTTCGCTTACTTTCTCGACAAGCTGCGCTCCACGCCGGACGGCGAGGGCAGTTTGCTGGACCACTCCATGATTGTTTACGGCAGCAGCATCGCCGACGGCAACCGGCACACGCACGTGGACCTTCCGATCCTGCTGGCGGGCGGAGGCGCGGGGCGCATCAAGAGCGGCCGCCACGTGCGCTATCCCAAGGGGACGCCGATGACGAATCTGCTTTTGACGATGCTCGATAAGATGGGCGTGCCGGCGGAAAAAATCGGAGACAGCACCGGCGAAATCGACCACCTTTCGGAAGTTTAGAGCGGCCGCAAAGGCAATCGCTGCAGGCCAGCGTCCTTGTACGGTCCGCTTTAGCCGTTCGGATGCGAGTGAGCTTAGCGCCGTCGAGAACAGGCAGGGGCGGACCGTCCGCCTCAGGAGGCCAACGGTACCAGAGCTTTTTCTTTCAGGCCGGTGATGGCCAAGCCGTAGCGGCCGCGTACGCCCGTCTTTTCAAAAATGTGTTTCAGGTGGATTTTGACCGTTCCCGCGCGGATACCCAGTTCCTGGGCGATTTCCTTGTTCTTGAATCCCTGTTCTACCAGCTGTAGGACCTGACTCTCCCGGGCGGTGAGTTCGGAGCGGGTATGGCGCTCGTGCCGGGCGGCATCGCGGAAAACGGTATCTTCCATCCAGTTGCGGCCCGCCGCGACGGTATTGACGCAGGACATCAAGGTTTGGAGGTTGGCGCCCTTGCGGATGATGCCACTCGCTCCGGCCTGCAGGAATCGGAGGGCCTCCGCTTCCGTCATCGAGACGCCCCAGACAATGATAAGCGGCGGGGGCTCGAAGGTTTGCAAATCGTGCAGACAATCGAGCACCGCGTGAGTTCCGAAGGCCTTATCGACGATCAGTAGATCCGGACGGCTGTTCCTGACCAGGGAGGCGCCGGTTTCAAGCGATTCCGCCCAGTCGATAAATTCGAAATCCTGGCCGGATTCGAGAAGCACGCGAAGGCCCTCGGCGGTGATCGGCTGTGTTTCGCAGATCGCGATTTTCTTCTTTTGTTTATCTTCCATTCTAGATTCGGCCATTCGACCTCCCGGCTTTAGTCCATCCCCCCAACCCGATTCCGTAGCATCCCCCGGCATTCACCCGCGGCAATGTCCCGGTATGAGCCTTATCGGCGTAAGCATTCGATCTTATAGTTGCGGAAGGGGCCAAAGGCTCTCACATTATCCTGGGCGCAGCCGATCAGAAGCAGTGAGAAGTTCTT
The DNA here is from genome assembly GCA_963838885.1 of Bryobacterales bacterium. Classification (GTDB taxonomy): domain Bacteria; phylum Acidobacteriota; class Terriglobia; order Bryobacterales; family Bryobacteraceae; genus JAICMB01. Next base: position 34,789 of record CAWITB010000005.1, read on the forward strand.
GCGTGGGACGCGCTACGTCCAGAGCGAACCGTGACAGACATTAAAATCAACGGCAACTGGAAGGCCCTTTTTATCGGTCCCAATACGAAGATAAGGCGGGAATTAACACCGTTGCTGGCCCCCTCCTTCGCGGCCTTCGCGGGCCATGATATCGGTCAATATCCCGATCATGCTGAACTGGCCGGCATCTTGCGCCAGCACGCGGCGGGGCTCTGTTTCCTCGATGTCAGCTCCGATCCGAACGCAGCTTTGGCGGTGATTGGCGATCTGGTGCGGCTCAAGCCCGGCATGCCCATTATCGCGGTCCTGTCGGGAAACGATCCGGATACGATTCTGCGCTGCCTGCGCCAGGGCGCCACGGAATTCCTGGTGCAACCGTTCCCCAGCGATCAGATCGACGGAGCGCTGCAGAAGATCGCCAAACGGCAGCCCGCGGGGCAAGCGGGCTCCAATCGCGGCAAGGTGTACTGCATCATGCCGTCCAAAGGGGGATGCGGCGCGACCACCTTGGCATGCAATCTCGCCTACCGCTGGCAAAGGCTGGGCCAAAAACGAATTCTGCTGGCCGACTTAGATCCCCTGGCCGGGACCATGTCATTCGTGCTGAAGCTGAAATCCAACTACAGCTTCATGGATGTATTGCAGCGCTCCACCGAAATCGACGCGGATCTGTGGAAATCGGTCACTACCAATCGCAATGGCGTGGACGTGCTGCTTTCGCCGGAGGCCATGATCGCGGGCATTAGCGAACTGACGGACGCCTCCGCCGTGATCGAGTACGCCCGCGCGGTCTACGATGTCGTGATCCTCGACGCGGGCAGCGTTTATGGCGATTGGAATCTCAGTCAGGCGCAAATCTGCGATGAATTGCTTCTGGTGGCGACCAATGAGCTGACGTCGCTGCAGGCGGTGCAACGCTCGCTCAGTTATCTCGATGCTAATAATGCCGACCGCGCCAAAGTCCGCATCCTCGTGAACCGCTACGACAAGCATGCCGGGCTAACGCGTGAGAATATCGGAACGGCGCTGCACATCGACGTGTTCCATGTCATGCCCAGCGACTATGAAGCCGTCCAGCGCGCCCTGATCGACGGCAAACCTATTCCGTCCAGTACGAATCTGGGTAAAAGTATCGGCGGCTTGGTCGAACGGCTAGCCGGGAAGGAACAGATGGAGAAAAAGAGCTCCTCGTTGGGCGGGTTGCTGTCGCTGTTCTCGCGCACAACCTCGTGAAGCAGGCTATCATGCGCGCCCGTAGATCGGAATCGAGGCGCCGTTGATGTCGGCGGCATCGTCCGAGGCCAGCCAGAGGAGAAGTTTCGCGATCGCTTCCGGCCTTACCCAACGCTTGGGATCGGCCCCCGGCATGGCGGCGCGATTGGCGGGCGTGTCGATGATGGAGGGCGCCACCAGATTGACCGTGACGCCGGTATTTTTGTTTTCCAGCGCCGCCGTGCGGATCAGGGCCGCCAGCCCGGCTTTCGAGGCATTGTAGGCCGCCGAGGAGGCGACCGGCTCATCGGCGGCCCGCGAGCCGATGACGACGATTCGTCCCGTGCGCGCGGCTTGCATTCCCGGCAGCGCCGCGCGGATCATTCGAAAGGCCGCCCGCAGGTTGAGATTGATCATGCGATCGAACGTTGCATCGTCCGTTTCGGCAACGGATTTCCCTCCCGCCCAACCGCCCACCAGATGGATGAGCGCCTCGAGCGGCGAGGCCGCTTCGACGGCAGTGTCGCAGCCTTCGTCAGTATTCACGTCCGCCTCGATGGTGTGAAAGCGCGTGGAATTATGGGGATTTCCTTTCTGCCACGAGAGCGCGACGCCGTAAACGGTCGCCCCGGCGCTTAGAAATTCGTGAACCACGGCCGGCCCCAGGCCGCCGCTTGCTCCCGTAATGAGCACTGGCATGGGACGATTATCGCGCGGAAGAGAGGCGCGTGCAGGACAGCATCGTACGGCGGCTATAGTCCAAAAGATTCGCGGGGCGCCGCGAGGTCTGTGCGGCGGGCGCGGCCCGGTTCTGGCCTTTACTTGCGCTCTAAAGGCGGGTTTCACACGAGTTCCACTTGGATGAGATAACCATGCGCGTGGGGCTAAGCCGCAACCGCCCAGGGCTGGAGGAACGCGTCCGGCGGAGCCCCGCGCGCAAGTTGTACAGGCGACATTTTTGCGAAGGCGCTTGACAGCGAAAATGGGCCGCCACTATCGCCGACACTAGTGATCGGCATCCGCGTGTTCGACGCGACGAGAGGAGCTCAACGCTTGGCAGTGCGCATGAAGGACATCGCCGCGGACCTCGGCGTGTCGGTGATGACGTTTTTCAGAGGCCTCCGGAACATAGCGACATCGGTCCACAAACGTGCGAGCGGGTGCTCGAAGCGCATGCGGGAGTTGAACTACCGTCCGGACTGGATTGCGCGCAGCATGGCGACGGGAAAGACATATTTGCTCGGCCTCGTAGTGCCCGATTGGATGCACTCCTTCTTCGCCGATGTTGCCATTGCAGTCGCGCGGACGCTGCAGCCGCTCGGCTACGATGTGGTGATCTCCAACACGGAGGAAAACGCGGACATCGAACAATGCCAGGTAAAAGACGCTCATCGCGCGGCGGGTGGACGGAATGATCAGAGCGTCGGCGCAGCGCCGCAAACAGCTTGCGGCTTTTCATGCACTCGAGAAGGGCGGTATTCCTTACGTGTTGATCGACCGCTTGGTCGCCGGCGTGGAGGCAAACTACGCCGGCATGGACGACGAGGAATTTGGGCGCTGGCGGCAAAACGCATTTGGTCGAGCAAGGCTGCCGCCGCATCGCGCGTATTCGCGGGCACGGTTCGCGCGCGCGGCTACCGGCGCGCGCTGGCGCGGAGCGGGATGGAACTGAAGCCGAGTACATCATCGCCGACAAGTAGGGCGACGCCGGCGAATATTCGGGCCATGCAGCAACTGCTTGAAGCGCGGCGGCGGCGCGATGGCGTTTTTTGCTACAACGACCGGTCCGCCTGAAGATTCCGCGCGAAATAGCGATCATTGGGGCCGGCAACGTCCATTATTCCGGCCTTTCCGGGTACCGTTATCGGCGTGGATCAGAGTAACGCGGCCCTCGGCGAGCGGGCGGCCGGGCTTCTCTCGCAGGCGATCGAAGCCAAGCATCTGTGCGCTCCGCAGGGCATTTTCATCTCTGCCGCGGTTGATTGTGCGGGACTCGAGAAGGAGGGACGGCGCCCTTAAAACGTCCCTTTTAGACGCACGTTTGCGAGGGCATTGGGAACGGTGGCAAACTGAGATGTTACATTCTGGCTAGGCTATAACATCCATGAAAAGCGAACCGCATGCCGCGCCCGCGGCGCAGAGTTTTCAATCCATCAAAGACGTGGAAGCACATGCGCAAAGCCGCATGGAGAAGGCGCTCGGCGATTTACAGCACGAGATGTCGAATATCCGGACGGGCCGCGCTTCGGTCGGGCTTCTCGATAACGTGCGGGTGGACTATTACGGGACGCCGACGCCCGTGAATCAATTGGCGACGCTGCACGTGCCGGAGCCGTCGTTATTGACGCTGCAGCCGTGGGATGCCTCGCAAATCGCCGCGATTGAAAAGGCGATACGCGCGGCCGACCTGGGACTCAACCCGGGCAACGACGGCAAGCTGATCCGCGTTCCGATTCCCGCGCTGACGGAGGAGCGGCGCAAGGACCTGGTGAAAAAGCTGAACCACGTGGTGGAGGACCATCGCGTCGCCATGCGCAACGTGCGGCGGGACGCCAATGAGGCCGTCAAGAAGCTGCTGAAAGACAAGCTGATCGGCGAAGACGAGGAGCGGCGCGCGCACGACGAGATTCAGAAAATGACGGACGCGCACATCCAGAGACTCGATCAGGCGGCGAAGACGAAAGAGAAGGAAATTCTCGAGTTCAAATAGCGCATGCGGCGCGCCAGGCATGCCGCTAAGCGTGACCAATCCGCCGCGCTCCGCGCATAGCTCGGCATCGGAAACGGAACTGCCGCAAATCCGGCAGGATGGGGGACATTGCCGGACCGATTCGGCACTTTCACACCAATATAGATGCGTCTGTGTGTGAGATACAATGTATCTCAAGGAGTTAAGCACATGGGGACGACGATGGTTCACGTTCGCGTCGATGAGAAGACGAAGCGGGAAGCCGCGAAGGCTTTGGCGGGAATGGGAATCTCGGTGTCCAGCGCCATCCGCATGCTGCTGGTCCGTGTGGCCGCGGAGAAGGCGCTGCCGTTCGATGTGAGGACGCCAAACGCCACGACCATCAAAGCCCTGCGCGCGTCCGAGAAGGGCAAAGGTAAGCGCCTGAAGTCCGTTGGCGCGCTCTTCAAGGATCTTGGAATCTGAGCCGGTGCGGAACGCGGTACGCAGGCGATCCTGCTGCCGATGGGAAGGGGAGCCCGCCGCCGCCGCGATTCAAAGATCATCCGCTTGGCGGCGAGTGGAAGCACTATCGCGAATGCCACATGGAACCGGATTGGCTGCTGATCTACAAAGTCGACGGCAGCGACGTTCACCTCGTCCGCATAGGTACGCACTCGGATCTGTTCTGAGGGGTCCACCATCGGCGGACCCCTTATCCAGTCAACGTCCCAACCGGCGCGGAGCCATCGACGGGGAGGGCGCCAGTATGACGGGATAATCGCGACGAGCGGTCTAGCTGCAGCCGCTAGTGCCGCCGCAGTTTTCGCATTTATAGCAGCTCCCGTTGCGCGTCATCAATCCGCCGCATTCCGAGCACAATGGAGCGTCGGCGACGACCGGCGCGAAGGGGAGCTGCTGCTGCGGCTCCGGCTCGGTCGGTTTCAGGATGGCGGCTTCGCCGGCCTCGCCGACGGCGTACTCGGGACCGAGGAATTTCGCGCCGAGCCAGCGGAAAATGTAATCCATGATCGACTTGGCGTAGGGGATCTGCTGGTTCCCCGTCCAGCCGCTGGGCTCGAAACGGACGTGGCTGAATTTGTCGACCAGGAACTTCAGCGGCACGCCGTATTGCAGGGCGAAGCTGATGGAGGTGGCGAAGCTGTCCATGAGACCGCTAATGGTCGATCCCTCTTTGGCCATGGAGATGAACACCTCGCCGGGCGTGCCGTCTTCATAAAGCCCCACCGTGATGTAGCCTTCGTGTCCGCCGATGGAGAATTTGTGAGTCAGGGAGCGTCGCTCGTCGGGAAGTTTGCGGCGGATGGGCCGGAAGACGACCTTTTCCTTCACCGCGGTTTCAGGAGCGGGCAGGGAAGCCGGCGAAGCCGATTTTTTCTCGCCTTTGCCGGTACCGGAGCTTAATGGCTGGCTGCGCTTGGAATTATCGCGGTAAATCGCGACCGCCTTCAGGCCAAGCCGCCAGCTTTCCATGTAAGCGTCCATGATGTCTTCGGCGGTGGACTCCTCGGGCATGTTGATGGTTTTCGAGATGGCGCCTGAGATGAACGGCTGCACGGCGGCCATCATGCGGACGTGGCCCATGTGATGGATGAAGCGCTTTCCGTTTTGCGGACGGAAGCTGCAATCGAAGACCGGCAGGTGCTCATCTTTCAAGCCCGGAGCGCCTTCGATGCAGCCGGTGGAATCGATGTGGCTGACGATGCGCTCGGCATGCTCGGGCGTGTAGCCGATTTTGATGAGCGCCTGTGGGACCGTGTTGTTGACGATCTTGATGACGCCGCCGCCGACCAGCTTCTTGTATTTGACGAGCGCGAGATCGGGCTCAATGCCGGTGGTGTCGCAATCCATCATGAAGCCGATGGTGCCGGTAGGCGCGATGACGGTGGTTTGCGAATTGCGGAAGCCGGCCCGCTCGCCGAGGTTATACGCGTCGGTCCAAACCTTCGCGGCTGCGTTATACAGATCCTCAGGGACGCGCTGGCTATCGATGCCGTGGACGGCCTTGCCGTGCATCAGAATGACATCGAGAAAAGATTCCTCGTTCGCGGCATAGCCCGCACAGGGACCGACGGATTCGGCAATCCGGGCGCTAGTGAGATAGGCCTGACCGCACATTACGGCGCTGATGGCCGCGGCCCAGTCGCGGCCGGCGGGTGAGTCGTAGGGGATGCCCATGGACATCAGCAGCGCTCCGAGATTGGCGAATCCCAGGCCCAGCGGACGGTAATCGTGCGAGTTCTTGGCGATCTTTTCGGTGGGATAACTGGCGTTGTCGACAATGATTTCCTGCGCCAGGATGACCGTGTCGCAGGCATGGCGGAAGGCCTCGACATCGAACTCGCCGCCCGGGCCGACGAACTTCATGAGATTGAGCGATGCGAGATTGCAGGCCGAATCGTCCAGGAACATGTACTCCGAGCAGGGGTTCGAGGCATTGATGCGGGCAGTCGCTTTCGAGGTGTGCCAGCGATTGATGGTGGTATCGAACTGCATGCCGGGGTCGCCGCACTGCCAGGTTGCCTGCGCGATCTGCTTCATCAGATCCCTGGCTTTGAGGCGCCGCTTGGGTTGGCCGTTGACGACCGAGCGGGTCCACCAGTCGCGATCCGCTTCCACGGCTTCCATGAATTCGTCCGTGGCGCGCACGGAATTGTTGGCGTTCTGGAAAAAGATGGAGCTGTACGCTTCCCCGTCGAGCGAAGAATCGTAGCCGGCGTCGATCAGCGTGTGCGCTTTCTTCTCTTCTTTGGCTTTGCACCAGACAAACGCTTCGATGTCAGGGTGCTCGGCATTGAGGATGACCATTTTCGCCGCGCGCCGGGTCTTGCCCCCGGATTTAATGACGCCGGCAAAGGCGTCGAAACCCTTCATGAAACTCAAGGGGCCGGAAGCGCGGCCGCCGCCCGAGAGGATGCCGTTCTCTTCGCGCAGGCTCGAGAGGTTGGAGCCAGTGCCGGAGCCCCACTTGAACAGCATGCCTTCTGTCTTGGCGAGGTCGAGAATCGACTCCAGCGTATCGCCGACGGAATTGATGAAGCAGGCGGAGCATTGCGGCCTCGAAGCGCCCTTGCGCAGCTTCTGAATGGAGCCGCTCTCCTCGTCGTAATACCAGCCGTAGCCGCGGCCTTCCTTTTCCACGCCAACGTTAAACCAGACCGGGGAATTGAAGCAGGCTTTTTGGGTAAGCATCAGATGGGCCAGCTCATCGCGGAAACTCTCCGCGTCGGCGTCGGTTGCGAAGTAGCGATCGGCTTTGCCCCAGCCCGCAATGGTGTCGACAACGCGATGCACCAGTTGGGCGACGGAGCGCTCGCGGCCGGGCGAGCCCATTTTTCCATGGAAATACTTGCTAGCGACGATGTTGGTAGCGGTTTGCGACCAATCAGCCGGAACCTCGATGTCCGTCTGCTCGAAGATGACGGCCCCTTTGTCGTTGCCGATGGCGGCGGTACGAAGCTCCCACTGGATTTCGTCGTAAGGAGTCTTGCCGGGTGCGAGCTTCTGGGTGAAATACCGCGGAAACGTCACGCCCGTGCGCAGCGGCACGGGGATGGGCTTTTTAACGGCCTTGGTCTCCAAATCTTTAACTCTACTGCTGAGATCGACTGTGAGCTGTCCCATTTCTCCTTCTTTCATTGTCTCACGTTCGTAATGATGCCCCAATATGTAGTGGGCCGTCAAGAATTATATCTATATAGCGTGCAGCACCTTACGAATATGGATGGGGACAAACCCTCCGCATCGCCGCGAGGCACCCGTACATACCGGCTCAATTTTTCGGGGGAGGTCGTTATGATACCAGAGATGGCGAAGGGATCGGGATATTTCCGAGTCGCGCGAGCTTATCGCGCGGCCAAGCGCGAGAATGGAGCCGGAGCAATCCGGCAGACCTTTACTTCGTTGTTTTGATAGGGGCACTGCAGCCCCGCAATGGAGCGCTTGGAGTTCACAATTACCCATTCGACTCCAAAACGGTTCGATAACGTTTTGAAATCGGCCAGTTTGAACCGTTTCCAGCCGTATAGAGCCGTGACCTGTTCGCTCCACTCCCCGGCGAGTTGCGGGAAAACGGAAACTGCTCCACTATCTTTGGCATTTTCGGCGACGCTGCTGCGTTCCGCGATGGCGCGGAAACCGTGCAGGTCGACGCCCGGCAGAAGCATGTAATTCGGGTTCAACGCGAACACGGCATTCTTCGGCGTGTTGGCTCGAACCCAAAGAAACGCGGACACCCAGCCACTGCGATACGTCCGCCCGGGCCACTCGATATGTGGGCTGGAGGGGAAGGCGCAAGCTTGAATTATGAACATGGGAGTGGCGAGCACGCTAAAAAATGCCAGCCATCGCAATGGCCGCGCTCGGAGCAGGTATTCGCCCGCTAAGCCTCCCAGAAGCAGAAAGAATACGACGTAGACAAGGTGAAAGCTTCTCATGGGCTGCACGCGGGCGACGTTTTCGAACGTTTCGGAGCTTGCCAGAAGCAGACCCGCGGCGGTGAAAATCAGGCCGAAGGGAACCAGCGATCTCGAGAGGAGCTGGAACGGAGGCGCGAGGAAATCGAGGTCGAGCATGGAAAAACCACTCAATAGCAGAAGCGGCGCAACGACGCCGGCCCATTCCCACCAATGCCAACTGGATACTAGGAAATAAGCGCGGGAATGCAGGATTTCGCGATATACGCCGGTTGCCGGTCCAAGAGCCCAGGGCAGTAAGAAGGAGTAAGCGGCGGCCATGGCGGGCACTCGTCTTGACACGAGTGCGCGCCTTCGCACGATCTCGAAGCAGGCCAGGAAGGCGGCGCAGTATACGCTCATTTGGGGATGAATCAGGGCAGTCGCGAGCAGGTAGAAAAAGCCGCGGGCGCGCTTCCGCTCCGCAAAGCAGGCAATGGCAAAGAGCGTCAGGGGAGTAGAAAGCGACCGCGCCGTCAGATACGGATCCGCGATGACCAGAGCCGTGCCCGCGACCGGTATGGTCAGTGCGCAAGCGAGAACGGCGACGGCGGACCATCTCGCATATTCACTTCGGAAGCATGCGCAGGCGAGGCGCCGCGCGGCAAAAAACAATAACAACAGACAGAGAGCGTGCGCGAGAAAGATGACGGCGTCCGGGGAAAGACGGGTAAGGTCAATGATGCTCCCGATCAGGTTCGGGAATAACGAGAGGCTGGCGTGAAAAGAAAAAAACTCGGAGTGGAACGGATACAAGGCGTTGTCGGCGGCGCGCTTGATGGCGGGAATATAAATTTCCGCGTCGTCGGTGCCTTGATGATACCCGTGGATCAGCACGGCGGCCGCGGTGATCGCCATCAGCACGAGTGCATTCCGCAACCGTGAGCGTATCTCGGCGTGCCTGGAGTGCACGGGCGCGGCCGGCCCAGCTGGCTTCCCTCGCCTGATTGCGGCGCCGAAGAGAACGGCCCGTGAGCGCACAGTGAAGCGGGAAGCGACCACTAGCGGACCGCTCATGTTAGCCTGAAACTTACCGCCGCGTCGCTGTAAAAAGACCGCATCAGCGTTGAAATGGATTCATTTCAGGAAACAGTTTTCAAGCTCAAATCCTACTGGTCCGCTCGCGGCTGCATCATCCAGGAACCCTACGACATCGAAGTGGGCGCCGGGACGATGGCTCCGGAGACGTTTCTGCGCGTGCTTGGGCCGAAGCCGTACCGCGTCGCTTATGTCCAGCCCAGCCGGCGTCCGGCGGACGGGCGCTATGGCGAGAATCCAAACCGATTATACAAACACCAGCAGTTGCAGATAGTTCTGAAGCCGTCGCCCGCGGATGTTCTCGATCAATATCTAGGCAGTCTGGAGGCCATTGGGATCGATCTGCGAAAGCACGATATCAAGTTCGAGGAAGACAACTGGGAAGCTCCGACGCTGGGCGCCTGGGGCATCGGCTGGCAGGTGATGCTGGACGGCCTCGAGATCACGCAGTTCACGTATTTTCAGCAGTGCGGCGGCATGGATCTGGATCTCGTTCCCGCGGAGATCACGTACGGTTTGGAGCGCATCGTCGCGTTTTTGCAGGACGTGCCGAGCGTTTATGAGATCGCGTGGACGCCCGCTGTGCCGAATGGAGTTCGCTACGGCGACGTCCGATTCGCGGAAGAGCAACAGTTTTCCGTGTACAACTTCGAGCTGGCCGACGTGCCCACATTATGGAAACTGTTTGACCTGCACGAGGCGGAATGCCAGCGGCTGATCGCGCTCTATCCGAAGTATGAGGCGAAGCCGCGTTTCCCCGTGCTGGCGGCGTACGAACAGGCGCTGAAATGCTCGAATTTATTTAACCTGCTCGACTCGCGCGGCGCCATCAGCGTGACGGAGCGCGTGGCGGTGATCGGGCGCGTGCGCAAGCTGGCGGTGGGCGTGGCCCAACTGTGGGTAGAGCAGCAACAGCGCATCGCCGGGGCCGTGGCGTGAGTCTTCCGTTTCTGCTCGAGATCGGCGCCGAAGAGATTCCGGACTGGATGATCGCGGGCGCGTTGAACCAGCTTCAAGACGCGTTTCAAAAGCTGCTGGATCAGCATGGCCTGGGGGGCTTGGTTCGGCGCACCGATGCTACGCCGCGGCGCCTGGTTTTATTTGCCGGCGGCCTGATTGAACGGCAGCCGGATAGCGAGGAGCTGCTGCTGGGTCCGCCGAAATCGGCGAGCGCCGGAGCTGCGGCGGGCTTTGCCAAAAAAATGGGGACCACGGCGGACAAGCTAGGCGTCGAAGCGACCGCGAAAGGCGAATATTTCAGCTTTCGCAAGCAGTCGCAAGGGCGGCGCACGGCGGATATTTTGAGCGACTCTCTGGGCGGCCTCGTGCTGGGGATCTCGTGGCCGAAAGCGATGGTGTGGAACGGGAAGGGAAGCGCCCGGTTTATCCGGCCCATTCGTTGGATCGTTGCGTTGTTGGGCGACAGCGTGGTCCCGTTCGAAATCGAGGGTGTGCGCGCGGGCAATGCGACGCAAGGACACCGGATTTTGGGCAAGAAAAATATCGAGGTCACGGCCGGAGATTACGAGCAGAAGCTGCGCGAGAATTACGTGGAGTTGAGCGCCGATGCGCGCTACGATCGCATTGCCGCGTTTGTGCAGTCGAGTGGCGCAAAGCTCGACGCGGCGCTTGCCCGGACGCTGTCGTACATGACGGAATGGCCCACGCCCATTGCGGGTTCGTTCGACGCGGAGTATCTGCAATTGCCGCGCGAAATCCTTGCGACGGTGATGCGGCATCATCAGCGCTATTTTACTTTTGAGACCGCGGAGGGAGAGCTGGCGCCGGCATTTGTCGCGGTCATGAACACCGCTGGCGATCCCGAGGGGCTGGTGCGCCGCGGAAACGAACGGGTGCTGCGGGCGCGCTTCAACGACGCGCGGTTCTTCTGGCAAACGGACCTGAAGCGCAAGCTCGAAGATCGCGTCGCGGATCTCGCGCACGTGATGTTTCAGGCCAAGCTGGGATCGTATCTGGATAAAACGAAGCGGGTTGTGGCGCTGGTGAAAGAGCTCGGCGGCAACGAGGCGGCGCAGCGCGCCGCGCTACTGTCTAAGGCCGACCTGACGACGGACATGGTGAAGGAATTCACCGATCTGCAGGGCATCGTCGGCGGCCTTTATGCGCGCGAGCAGGGTGAGCCGGAGCAGGTCTGGCGCGCCATCTACGATCATTACAAGCCGCTCGGCATGGAGGACGAAATTCCGCGCACGCACGCCGGGCAGATCGTGGCTTTGGCTGATAAGTGGGACACGCTCGTCGAGTCTTTCAGGATTGGGTTGATTCCAAGCGGATCGAGAGATCCGTTCGCTTTGCGGCGCGCTGCGCAGGGGGTAGTGCGGATTCTGGTGGAGGGCAAGCTGCGTTTGAAGCTGGAGATGCCGCCGGAGCTGCGCGAATTCATGGTGGACCGGCTCGACCACTACTTCAGGGAAGTGCGCGGGTTCAAATATGACGAGGTTCGAGCCGTGCTCGGCGCGGGCTTTGAGCAGTTCGCGGATGTGGAAGAGCGGTTGGAAGCATTGCGCGAGGTGCGGCCGACGGAGAATTTCGAGCCGCTCGCGGCCAGTTTCAAGCGTATTCAGAACATTTTGAAGCAAGCGCGATTTACGGACGGCGGCGTAGTGGCGGAAGCGCTGCTCGAAACGGGACCGGAACGCGATCTCTACCAGGAGTATGAACGCGTTCGCGCCGCCATCAAAGGCGCGCCTTATCGCACGGCGCTGGAGCGGATCGCGTCGTTACGGCCCAAAGTAGATCTGTTCTTCGACAAGGTTCTTGTGAACGCCAAAGACGAGGCGGTCCGGCGCAACCGGCTCACGTTATTGAATAATTTGTTAACCGAATTTTCGACGATCGCGGATTTCTCCGAAATCGTCACGGAAGGGCAAACCTAACATCATGAGCAAACATGTTTACAGTTTTGGCGGCGGCCACGCCGACGGCGACGGGAAAATGAAGGATGTTCTGGGCGGCAAGGGCGCGGGTCTCGCCGAGATGAGCCGCGCAGGCATTCCGGTGCCGCCTGGGTTCACGATCTCGACTGACGTCTGCACGATTTATTTTCAAAACAACAATAGCGTTCCAACGGATGTCGACCAAGAGATCGAGAAGGCGCTTGAAAAACTGGAGCGTCAGGTTGGGAAGAGATTGAGCGACGCCGAGAATCCGTTATTGCTGAGCGTCCGCTCTGGCGCGAAGTTTTCGATGCCGGGCATGATGAATACGATTCTCAACCTCGGGCTGAACGACGAGACCGTCGAGGGCATGGTGCGGCGCACGAACAATCCGCGCTTCGCTTATGATTCCTATCGCCGCTTCATTCAGATGTTCGGCGAAGTCGCGCTCGGGATCGATATGGAAAAGTTCGACCATATTTTCGACGAGCGCAAGAAGAAGGCGCGAGTGAAGCTCGATACGGAGCTGACGGCAGATGATTTGAAGGCGATTATCGGGGATTACAAGAAGTTGGTTCAGAAGGAAACCGGCAAGCCGTTCCCGCAGGACGCGCGGGAGCAGCTCGTAATGGCGCGCGACGCGGTGTTCCGCTCCTGGTGGAATCCCAAGGCGGCCTATTACCGCAAGATGGAAAAGATTCCCGATGAAATCGGGACCGCGGCGAACGTGCAGACCATGGTGTTCGGCAATACGGGCGATCGATCCGCGACCGGCGTGGGGTTCACGCGCGATCCTTCCACCGGCGAAAAGGCCTTCTGGGGCGAGTTCTTGATCAATGCGCAAGGCGAGGACGTGGTCGCCGGCATTCGTACGCCGCTGCCCATTTCGGAGCTGGAAAAGATCATGCCGGAAGCGTACCAGCAGCTTCGCGGCATCACCACTAGCCTCGAAAATCACTACAAGGATATGCAGGATTTCGAGTTCACCATTGAAGAGGGTAAGCTCTGGATGCTGCAAACGCGAAATGGCAAGCGCACCGGGCCGGCGGCGGTCCGCATCGCGGTCGAGATGGTCGAGGAAGGGCTGATCAAGGAGCGCGAAGCCGTGTTGCGCGTTGCTCCGGCGCAGCTCGATCAGCTGCTGCATCCGATTTTCGATCCCAAGACTTTGAAGTCTCTTACCAAGCTCACGACGGGCATTGCGGCGTCGCCGGGGGCGGCCGTTGGTCGCGTCTCGTTCACCGCCGACGATGCGGTTGAGGCGGCGAAGAACGGCCCTGTAATCCTGGTGCGCAAAGAAACAACGCCCGACGACATTCACGGCATGGACGTGGCGAAGGGGATTCTAACTGCGATCGGCGGCAAATCGAGCCACGCGGCGGTGGTCGCTCGCGGCATGGGCCGGCCCTGCATTGTCGGGGCGGGCGCGCTGCGCATCGACGAACACAAAAAGATCGTGACGGTGCAGAGCGGCGCCGGCACGATGACCGTGAAAGAGGGCGACTGGATTTCGTTCGATGGCACGACGGCCGACGTTTACCTCGGCAAGGCGACAACGGTGGAACCCGATCCCAAATCCGGCGCCTTCGGCAGGTTGATGGGTTGGGCGGACCAGTTCCGGGGCGATTTTGGCGTTCGCGCGAACGCCGATATTCCGCGTGATGCCAAGGCCGCGCGCGGCTTCGGAGCGCAAGGCATCGGCCTGTGCCGCACCGAGCACATGTTCTTCGCCGAGGATCGCATCGAGCACATGCAGGCCATGATTCTCGCCGAGGACGAGAAGACTCGCAGGAAAGCGCTGCTGAAGCTGCTTCCGATGCAGCGCCGGGATTTCGCGGGGTTGTTCGAGGCCATGGACGGGCTTCCGGTGATTATCCGCACGCTCGATCCGCCGCTGCACGAATTTCTGCCGAAGCGCGAAGAGCTGCTGGTGGATATCGCGGTGCTGCCCTATGCGGACGCGAAACAGAAGAAGGCGCTGGTCCAGAAATATGAGCGCTTCCAGGTTACCGGCGCGGGCGATCTGAAGAAGGTACTTCCCACGCTGCTGAAGCGCGTCGAAGACCTGCACGAGTTCAACCCCATGCTGGGGTTTCGTGGCTGCCGGTTGGGCATTCGCTATCCCGAGATCACCGAGATGCAAGCGCGCGCCATCTTCGAAGCGGTGGTACAAGTCGCGAAGAAGGGCGTGAAGGTAGTACCGGAGGTCATGATTCCGCTGGTGGGATTTGAGAAAGAATTTCAGTTGCAGAAGGAGATCGTGGACCGCGTGGCGAAAGAGGTGCTCGGGAAAGCCGGCCTGAGCGATCAGAAATACCTGATTGGAACGATGATCGAGATCGTGCGCGGCGCTCTAACGGCCGAAGAGATCGCACGCGACGCGGAGTTCTTCAGCTTCGGTACGAACGATCTGACCCAGACCACGCTCGGCATGTCTCGCGACGATTACACGAAGTTCTCGAAATTCTACGAAGAGGTCAAAATCTTCGCGGCGGATCCGTTCGCGACCATCGATCAGAACGGCGTGGGACGCGTCATCAAGGAAGCGATCCGGCTGGGCCGGCAGACGCGGCCGAACCTCGAGATCGGCATTTGCGGCGAGCATGGCGGCGATCCGGAATCGGTGGCGTTCTGCTATCGCGTGGGGATGGATTATGTATCGTGTTCTCCCTATCGCGTTCCGATAGCGCGCTTGGCGGCGGCGCAGGCGGCCATCAGCGGCGCGGATAAATCGGAGGCGATGCGGACGGCTTGAACGGGCAACCGCGCCGGGGAGTAAAATGACGGAGAGCGCATATGAGACATACACTCCCACGTTTTTTTCTGGCGGGCTTTTTGTTGCTCGGGACTTCACTGGCCTACGCGGAATCCGGCGGCGGATCGGTGCGGGCGGGGGCGACACTAAACGGCTGGCTCGATTATGCCAACTGTTCGTCAATTAGTGGCTGGGCCTGGGACGCCTCCCGCGCCGGCGCACGGACCACGGTCGATCTCTACGACAACGACACGTCCGGCGCTCCGTTTGCGACTATAACGGCCGATCAATATCGCGGAGACCTGACGCGGGCCGGAATTGGCGATGGCGCGCACGGCTTTATTCTGCCTACCCCCGCCGCGCTGAAGGACGGCCGCGAGCACACTGTGATCGCCGCAGTTGCCGGCGCGCATGCTCCTATTAACCTGGGGCAGAATACGATGAGCTGTCCGGCCCAGTCGAAAGGCTACGCTTACTACTTCTCCGACGCGCTTTCCTCCGTCAACACGGACAATTGGAGCTTGCAAGGCGATGCCGCGGCAACGCCTTCGGGCCTTACATCGGCGTCGGCAACGGGCGGGTCGCTCATCTCCCGCGTTGCGGTTCCGGACGGGTCAAGCGAATACGAAGTGCGCGCGCTGCTGAACTTGAAGCAATCGGGCGGCGTTTACACTCTCTATCTGCGCGCCAGCCCGGATGCGCTCGCCGGTCCCGCCGCTTCGGGCAATTATTATGCCGTCGAAGTTCAAAATCCCACGTTCACGGACGCGGGCTGCGCCGCGACGCTGGTCATTTCAAAAAGAAGCAGCGATACCGTTACAACGCTACGGTCGGAATCCGTGGCCTGCCACGATGACATGGCGTTGCGCGCAATTTACACCGGCGATGGACGGATTGCTTTGTGGCTCGATTACTGGCATCTGATGACCGTTTCCGATTCGGAGATTGGCGGCGGCCAACCCGGTATTGGCGTGCGCGGGGCGCCGGTGGCCAACAGTCTCGGCCCGGTCGATCTTGGTCCTCTCGACCGCATCGCGCCCGACCCTCTCGGTCCCGCGGACGTTCGTATCTCGGCCTCCTCGCATAAGGTGCAACTCGAGTGGCCGCAGCTCACCGACGACCCCAACGGAACGGGAGTCGGCCAATACACGGTTTCGCGCGACGGGAAGCAAGTGGCCGCGGTCTCTCGCGTGAAGCCGCAATTCACCGACTCGTCCGTCGCTCCCGGCACGACCTATACTTACGAGATCGGCGCTGAAGACGCGCATTTGAACCGCACCTCTACGTTCGTGACGGTGACCACTCCAGCAGCGGGCCAGTAAGTTCCGCTTCCCGCATGGACTGGGAAAAGCACGGCATCCGGATCGTGCGGGCGGGGGAATTGGACCGCAACACGCCGCAGACTCCCGGGATGTCGCGCGCGGCCGCAATCACTCATGCTAGCGCCGGGGCGACCAAACTCTGGGCCGGCACCGTGGTGGTGCAGCCCAACGTGAGGACGGGGCCGCATCATCACGGCGAGCTCGAAACCGTCATCTACATCGTTCGCGGACGCGCCCGGTTTCGCTGGGGCGATCGTTTGCAGTTCGTGGCGGAGGCGAACGCGGGCGACTTTATTTACGTGCCGCCGTTCGTGCCGCACCAGGAGATCAACGCGACGCGCGAAGAGCCGGTAGAGGCTGTTCTGGTGCGCAGCGGTCAGGAGCCGATTGTCGTGAACCTCGACATCGAGAGTCCCGAGCCGGCGATTGAGTCCTCACTTCCCGACGCGTTTCACGGGTGAGCCGCTTCTGGTCGAAGCGCGGCAGCAGCGGCGGTCAAGGAGTAGCTTCCGCGGGCGTCCGGGCGGGCGATTCTTTGGCTTGGCGAGGGGCCCCGGGGGTGGGAGCGGGAACGGCCGGAAGCGCGGAGGGAGCTATTGGAATGCGCCCGTGCATGACGTCGGCGATGGAGATGCCGTGGTTCTGCAGCGTCAGGCCGGTGGTGCGCTCCAGCTCGGTTGCGGCCTTCAGGTACGTGCCGCGGGCGGCCACCTCTGTCGATCGCGCTTGCGCCACATAGCTTTGATACTGCTCTACTAGAAACGGCGTCGAGAGGCCGTTCTGATAGCGCTCCAGCTCGATCCCCAGGGATTGCTCCTGGAGCTTGCGCGCTTCCACGGCGGCATCGTATGCGGCGCGAGCGCGCTGCACGGAGATCAGCGAGCTCTCCACTTGCAGCCGTATTTGGTTCTCGAGCTGCTGATGGCGAACCTGCGTTTGCCGCAACTGCATCTGGTCGCGCACATAGTCGCCCTCCGCGATGTGATTATGAATCGGCAGATTGAGCTGGACCCCAACCGAATAAGTCGGGTAGTTGCGCGCCAGCACCTGACCCAGAGCCGATCCGAACCCTCCTACATACGGCGAGTTGGGCGGCGCGGCGGCGTTATTCAGAGGATTCAGAGCGCCCGCAAGTCCGCTGTTCGTCGCGGAAGCGATCACATCGACCTCCGGCAACAGCTCGTTGCGAGAGCCTTTCAGGAAGAGATTGCCGTTGTCGATCTGCAGCAGCGCTTCCTGAAGCTCCGGGCGATTGCGGAACGCGTCGGCGATCAGGTCCTGGACGGGGCGGAGGCTTTCGGCGGGATTCACTTCATTGGGAGTGGTCGCGACGATCCGCGCTTCGCTCAATAAAGGATCCGCTGTGCCGCGCCTGGTGAGCACATTTTTTATAAGCAGCTCCTGCTCCATCTCGAACCCTTCGGCATTAGCGAGATCCTGCCTCGCGGCCGCGACCTCCGCCTGTGCGCGCACCAACTCGATCGGCGCAAGCGTACCCTGCTCCACTTTCTGCTTGTTGTCCTCATACAAGCGGTTTGCGAGCGCCAGAGTTTCGCGCTTCACCTCCGCGTCCTCGATCAGGCTTACCAGATCGGTGTAGAGGCGGATGATGCCCGATACCGTCTCGATCACCTGCTGGCGGAAGAAGAGATCCGAAATTTTCTGGTCGTTCTTCGCGACGCTGATAAAACGCCGGTTCACGCTGGGGCTGAGGCCGCGCAGCAGCGGCTGCGTCAGGCTCAAGCCGAGGCTTGATGCGGTGAATGGATTGATCGCATTGTTAATCGAGTTTTCGGTCTGGTGATTGGCATTGAACGTTGCGCCGATCTGCGTTCCGAAACTGAATCCTTTTTCGAGGCCGAGACTGCCGAACGGGCCCGAGGACACCAGAGCGCTGGAGCCGGCGATATTCGGATTCAGCTCGGTAGTAGTCTGATGTTGCCAGGAGAGCGAGCCGATAACCGCCGGATCGGTAATCGGTACGGGCGGACCCGGCGAGTATGGCAAGGTCCCCAGCACCGAAGTCGTGGTCTCGGTGGGAATAATGGCCGCGACCTCGGTCAGGCTGGTCGGAACGGTGGTGACCGGAGTGGAGCCGCTCGCGGGAAGGTTGAGCAGTGGACTCTGCGGACCGCCGATGCCTTGCGGCAATTCAGCAATGGTGAGATCGATTCCACGCGTCGCGGCGCCGCCTTTGGTGCGCGTGAGATCGGCGTCAGCCAAGCCGGGAACGAAGCGTTGCAACTCGATATCGAGATTGTTTTCGAGCGCCAGAGCGATGGCGTCCTGCAACGAGAGATAGAGCTTGCCGGCGCGCATCAGGCTCTCGAGGCGCGGCGAGTTGTCGAACGAAACCGGGGGCACAAACCTCGCCTCATAAGGCAGGAAAAGCCGGTTATACCAATGGTTCTCCGGTGGCATGACCACCCGCGGGGATTGATCCTGCGTCTGTGCGCCGGCAGTCAGCGCGGCCGCGATGATCGCGGCGAGGACTTTCTTGCACATGAAATTGAAGTTTACCGGCTCTGTCCGCCTGTCTGGTTCTTGTTGCCGGTTTTTCCGCCGCCACCGCCGGGCTTCTTGGTCGATGCGCCGCGTCCATTTGAATCCGCTTCACCGGGAGTAGGCTGTGTGAGATTTCCAGACGGGCGTCCGGATTGACCATTGCGCGGCGTATTCGTCTGCGCCGGCGGAGCAAACTGCGGTCTCACAATGGCTCCTTCCTGAATCACGTCGCTGGGATTCACGGCCACCACCTCGCCGTCCTCCAGGCCGCTGACAATCTCGATCTGCGCGCCGTAATCGCGGCCCACCTGAACCGAGCGCAGCCGAATCTGCCGCGCATCGGGAGGGTAGCGCTGCTTCTCGCCCGGCTTTTCGGCGATCTCGCCGAGCACGGCGACTTCGAGTCCACTCGCCTCCGTGATGATGCTGTCGCCCGGAATTAGCAGCGGCGGATTGGCGCGATCGGAGGTGAGCTCGACCTGCGCGTACATGCCGGGGAGCAGAAGTCCACGCGGATTGGCGACATCGACTTCGGCGAGCAATGTTCGCGTGGTCAGGTCGATGGAATTGGCCGTACGGGTGAGGCGTCCCTCGAACGGTTTTCCGGCGAAGTTTTGCACCAGCACTTTCGCCGCTTCTCCGGCGCGTATGCTAGGCGTGGCGTCCTGCGGCACGTTGACGAGGATTCGCAACCTATCGATCTGCGCGATGCGGAACAGCTCGCCTGCGCCGCCCGCGGCCGGCGTTCCCGCGCCCACCGGAGCGTTAGACGACGGCGCCGTGCCGTTTGCGCCGGCGTTGCCGGAGGCGCCGGAAATTTGCGTACCGCCCTGCGGCGTCGAGGAGGCGCCCTGCGTTCCGCCGCTGCCGCCGACCAACGCGCCGATATCGAAGTTGCGCGCGGTGATCACGCCGCTAAACGGAGCGCGAACGTACTCGAAGCTCTGCAACGCGATCAGGCGGTCCAGGTTGGCGCGATTCGCCTGTACGTTCTGCTGCGCGGCGCTGACATTGGCTTGCGCGGCCGCCGTGGTCGCGACGGCGCTGCGGTATGTCGTGAAAACCTGGTCGGCGTCCTGTCTGGCGACGGCGCCATGTTCGAGCAGGACTTTGTAGCGTTCTTGCGTGACGCGCGCCAACTCTTCCTGGGAGCGCGCATTCTCGACCTGTTGTTGAGCCTGTGAAACCTGATGTTCGGCCTGCGCCAGCGACGCCCGCGCTTGTTCCACCTGCTGATCGAGATCGGGCGCTTCGATGACCGCGAGCAACTGGTTTTTCTTGACGCGATCGCCGATGTCCGCCAAGCGCTTCGACACGTAGCCGTTGGCGCGCGCATAGAGGTACGCTTCCGTCAAGGGCGTCATGTTGCCGGGCAACAGCAGCGTTGTCGAACCCGGCGAGCGGCGCACTTTCGTGACGTTGACAACGGGAAGCGCCTGCCGCTCTTCGCGGGCCGACGCCTCCACCGCCTTTTGCCGGTGACGATGGCGCAGCAGCCCGAAAGCGAGCAGCGCCAGCAGCGCGACTCCGATCGCGATGACGATCCACGAAAGACGCCGCGGCGCTCGCCCACGTTTTTCACCGCCGGCTTTGTCGCGGCCGCCCGCGCCATCGCCGCCGTGGCCGGGAGCCTCCAACAGCTTGGTCTCGTGGGCAGGCAGCGCCTTGCGCTCCGGCGCGGGATCGCTCGCGCCAAGCTCGGGCGCTTTAGAGGTACTCAGAGCCGGGTTCTCCTTCGTGCGATTCCTCTTCGATCTGCTTGTCCTTATTAATTGGCGCGGTCTTGCGCAAGTACGTGTACATAATGGGCACAAACAACAGCGTCGAGATCGTCGCCAGGATCAGGCCTCCGATCACGGCGCGCCCCAACGGCGCATTCTGCTCGCCGCCTTCGCCCATCGAGAAAGCCATCGGCAGCATCCCGATAATCATGGCAAGAGCCGTCATGATGACCGGGCGGATGCGCGTGAATCCGGCCGAGAGCGCTGCATCCAGAGCGTTCTTGCCTTCGAAACGCTCGTCGTTCGCGAAGGTGACCAGCAGAATACTGTTCGCCGTGGCCACGCCGATCGCCATGATCGATCCCATCAACGACGGCACGTTCAGAGTGGTGCCCGTCAGGAACAGCATCCAAAGAATTCCCGATAGCGCGCCGGGAATCGCGGTCAGGATGATGAAGGGGTCCATCCAGGACTGAAAGTTTACGACCATCAACAAGTACACCAATAGGATCGCAAAGACCAAACCCAGCCCGAGGCGGACGAAGGACGATTCCATGGTGTCCACCTGTCCGCGCATTTTCAGGGTGGTCCCCTGAGGCAGGCTTTTTTGCGCGTCACCCATGATCTTATAGACGTCGCTCGCCACCCCGCCGAGATCGCGGCGATCCACATTCGCGAAAATATCGAACTCCGGCTGCACGTTGTAATGAGTAACGATGATCGGCATTTCGGCGCGGCGCGTGGTAACGAAATTCTGTAACAGTTGGGTGGAACTGTCGTTTGCCGGCGTGATCGGAGTTCGCTTCAGGGCATCGAAGGAGTCGATGCGGTACTGCGGCGTCTGCACGCTGATCTGATAACTGACGCCGTTTTGCGGATTCAGCCACTGATTGGGAGCGACCTGGCCGCTGGAGCTGAGCGAGATGAACATGCTGTTGGCGATGTCCCGTTCCGTCAAGCCCGCCTGGTTGGCGAGCGTGCGGTCTACGTTCACGTCCACGGTGGGCGCGTTCATGTCCTGCCGGATCTGGACATCCACGGCGCCGGGAACGCCCGCGACGCGCTTCTCGATCCGCCGCGCGATGGCATAATTCTCCGCGGCATTGCGGCCGACCACCTGCAGGTCGAGCGGCGCGGGAATTCCGAAGTTCAAAATCTGGTTTGTGATGTTCGCGGCCATGAAGAAAAACGTCACATCGTGGAACTTCCGCGCGAGATCCTCGCGGAGAATACGCTGGTATTCCTGAGTTGGGCGATGGTCCGATTTCAGCGCAATCAGCAATTCACCGTCGGAATCGGAGGTCGTGGCGACATCGCCATACGCGAGATTGATGCCGCCGTTGGGGAGCCCGATATTATCCATGATCGTGTCGAGCTCTTTAGCCGGAATCACACGCCGGATCTCGCGCTCGACGTTCGCGAAATACCGTTCTGTCTGTTCAATGCGCGTTCCTGGCGGCGTCCGCACGTGCAAGCGCATCTGCCCCGAGTCGACATAAGGAAAGAAATCGCGGCCCACGATGAAGATCAAGAAAAAGGATGCCGCGTAGAAAACAGCAAGCACCGTAACGACCAGCCCGCGCCGGTGCAGCGCCCAATCGAGCGTTTCGCAATACCATTGCCGCATGCTCTCGAAATGGCGGTTAAAGGCCTGGTGTATGCGCCAGATGAACCCTTGCGATTGGGCGGCGTGCCCGTGTTCGCCCTTCTGATACAGCTCCACTTCGGGCGGGAGCATGTAGTGGACCATGGTGGGAACCAGGGTTCGCGTGAGCAGGTAAGACGTGAGCATCGCGAAAACCACGGCCATCGCCAGTGGCGTGAACAGAAATTTCGCCGCTCCCGTCAAAAGAAGTACCGGTACGAACACGATGCAAATCGCCAGCGTCGAAACGAATGCCGGCACCGCGATCTGCTGCGCGCCGTCTAGAATGGCCCGCGTGATGGCCTTCTTCATGCCCAGGTTGCGATGTATATTTTCAATTTCAACGGTCGCGTCGTCGACCAGGATGCCCACCGCGAGGGCGAGTCCTCCAAGCGTCATAATGTTGACGGTTTCGCCCAGCAGGCTGAGAACGATCAGCGATGTCAAGATCGACAGCGGTATGGAGCAGCACACGATGAGCGTGCTGCGCCAGCTTCCCAGGAACAGCAGAATCATCAGGCCAGTCAGACCGGCCGCGATAGAGGCTTCGCGCAACACGCCGTTGATCGCGGCGCGCACGAACAGCGATTGGTCGAAAAGCTCCGTGATTCGGAGGGCCTTCGGTAGACCCGCCATGATTTGCGGGATCTGCTCTTTGACGCCTTTGACAATGTCC
Organism: Bryobacterales bacterium; assembly: GCA_963838885.1. Lineage (GTDB taxonomy): Bacteria > Acidobacteriota > Terriglobia > Bryobacterales > Bryobacteraceae > JAICMB01. The sequence goes on from CAWITB010000005.1 coordinate 57,703, forward strand.
AGCGTCGAGGCTTTACCGCTCTTGAGCACCGTCAGCAGAGCAGCGCGCGTTCCGTTGGTGCGAACGATATTCGTCTGCACCTGGTAACCGTCGCGGACCTGCGCGATGTCCTTGACATACACCGTGGCGCCGTTCATGGTGCGGATGGGCAGCTCGTTCAGGCCGCCGATCGTGGCCGGGCTGCCGTTCATGCGTACGAAATATTCGCGCTGGCCGACCTTGGCCGTGCCCGCCGGAAGAATGACGCTCTGGTTGGCGATCGCGTTCGAAACGTCCGTCGCGGAGACGTGGTTGGCATACATCGCCTCGGGGTCGATGTCTACCATGATGGCCCGCGACTTGCCTCCAAACGGCAACGGAATCGCCGCGCCCTGCACCGTTGCCAGTTGGGTGCGCACGAAGTTTTGTCCGAAATCGTAGAGCTGTTCTTCCCCGAGCGTCTGGCTATTGATGCTGAGCTGCAGAATGGGCACGCTGGAGGCATCGTATTTGACCACGTTGGGCGGGAAAATACCCGGCGGCAGCGGGCGCAGAATCGTTTGGCACAGCGCCGTGATTTGAGCGATGGCAAGCTCCACGCTGGCGTTCGGCTGGAAGAATACTTTAATAACCGCAACGCCGTTATACGACGTCGATTCCATGTGCTCGATGTCGTTCACCGTGGTGGTCATGGCGCGCTCGTCGATGGTGACGACGCGGTCCGCCATCTCTTGCGGCGGCAGACCGCTGTACGACCAGACCACGTTAACGACCGGGATATTGATGTAAGGGAAAATATCTTTCGGCATGCTCGCGATCGCGATGCCGCCGAGCACCGCCATGAGCACCGCCATTACGACGAAGGTATAAGGCCGCCGAAGGGCTAATCTGACAATCCACACTCGCGGATCCCCTTAATAGTTATAGCGGGTTCACTTTGCTGCGGAATGCCGCGGACGCGGTTCGCGATAATCGTGAATGGGTCGTGTTGCCGGCGTGGACGGGCCAGCGTTGGAGAGCATATCGATGTCACGGGAAGAGGCGCTCGCGCTGGTGCGGCAGCTCGTCGATGCGGCGCGACGGCGCGACATCCCGGGCCTCATGAAATACTATGCGGACGGCGCCGTCGTGGTCAGTCCCGTGTTCGGCGAAGTGAGCGGCAGAGAAGCCATCGCCGCGACATGGGTGCGGATGTTTTCGATATTTAGCGATGTCGCCATCGAGGTCTCGGACGTTCTAGTGGACGGCAATCGTATCGCAGTCCTAGGAAAAGTCGCGGCAACCGATCGGATGGGATGGTTTGGTCTTCCGGCCACCGGCGGCGCGATCGACTACCGGCTCGCTCTGCTTTTAACTTTCGCGCAGGACAAGATCGTCCACGATGAGCGCATTTACGATAGCACCGGCGTGCTGGAGCGGCTCGAGAAAGCGCGCCTGGATAATGAACTGAAAATGGCTGCGGAGGTGCAGCGTGGACTCCTTTCTCGAACCGCGCACATTGCGCCGTTTTGCGAATCGGTGGGCGACTCCGTGCCTTGCCGCGCGATCGGCGGCGATTTTTTCGAATTTATCGATTTGCCCTCCGGCGATTGTGGCATCGCGATCGGGGATGTCGCGGGCAAAGGTCCGGCGGCGGCGCTGCTTGCGGCCATGCTGCAGGGCATGTTGGGCACGGAAGCGGCTTCGGGGCGCGGCGGTCCGGCGGCGATTCTGTCCCGGATGAACGCACGCTTGCTGGAGCGCCGCCTTGCATCGCGCTTCGCGACGCTAGTGTACGCAGAACTCTCCTCCGGCGGACGGTTGGTCTATTCGAACGCCGGCCATAATCCACCGATTTTGTTGGCGCGCGAGGGTGTTCGCCGCCTCACGGCGGGCGGTCCGATCCTGGGGGCGTTTGAAGACGCCGTGTTCGAAGAAGAGACGATACAGTTGCTCGACGGGGACGCTTTAGTCATGTTTACGGATGGAGTGACGGAAGCATGCGACAGAAACGGTGAGGAATTCGGCGAAACCCGGTTGATGGGATGGCTGACAAAGCACGCTTCGGCGCCGCCGAATCTACTGTTGCGCGAAATTTTTCAGGTAGTGGGCGAGTTCTGCGGGAGGTCCGAGCAGACCGACGACATCACGGCCATCGTGACGCGTTTTCGCCGTCACCGCAGCATCAATAAAATGGCGGCGCTCGAATAGAGAACTAAGCCGGTTGCCACGACCGCCGTCACGACCGCCATCGTCACACAAAGTGGGCTGTCGGAGATTTTTTTATCCGCGGGCCTTGCCGCTTGGGACATAGCACCTCGCACTTTGCATAAAAGACGCCGCATTTTCGCGAACGTTACAGCGCCGCAGTGGATTATTGCGTTACCGGCCCAGTACCAAGGAATTGAAGAACAGCTTGAAATCCTGGTAGCTTTGGGCCCGGTACTGCGGACGCATTCCGAACAGCACGATGTGACCCGAGCCCATCGGAACGTCGATGAGGTTGGCGCGGCCGGTCAGGTATTTTTCGCCCAGCAGCCAGCCCGAAGCCAGCACGTGCGCGCCGGGATAACGCGCTATTACTCGGTAATTGCTCCCGTCCGGCAACTGCCACGCGGGGCTGCCCTCGCTCCAGATCGTAAAATTTGCGGGTACGCCGTAGGCCAGCGGATCGTGCGCGTCGAGCTCGGCGTTCAAGATCGAGCCGGGGGAGTAGAAATCGCGATCCGGTAAGCCTTGGACCACATTTTTTACATTGACGCCGAGCCGGGACAGCGCATATTCGGTCGAATGGTTTAGAAAGACGAGCGTGCCGCCGGCGTTCGCGAATTCCTTGAGATTGTCAGCGGCCTTCCCGTCGAGTCCACCCGTATATTGCTCCGGCATTGCGCCGGGCCGGTACCCTTGCGTAATGCTGTTGAGCGGCTGGTCCGGGAAAACGACGATGTCGAAGCGACGCCGCAACGCGCCGGTCTCAATGTCGGGGTTTCGCACGCTCGCATAATCGAAGCCGAAATTTTCCAGCAGCCAGCGGGTCCAGCCTTCGTCCATCTCCGGCATGTAGCTCTTGTACAAGCCTATGCGCGGCTTGGCGATCTCGCGCGCGCTTGCGCCGGGGGCCGGCGCGTGCGTGAAGAAATCGCCTGTTGACGCATCGCGCCATACTGAAGCGCCCGCCTTCCAGATGCGGTTCACTTCGCGCCACGAATCAACGTCCGACGCCGCCAACGCGTCCGGCCCCTTGGCGTGATTCAATTCGAACTGGAACTCGGAGGCGCGCTCCGCCCCCGCCTCGAAGGGCCGCTCAATGGTGTCTACCGTCACGCCCATGAGTAATGGCAGCGTCTGCGCGGTCACGTCGTAAGGGCGCTTCGGTGGACCTCCTGGATACAACCGCAGATCGGGATAATGCTGCACCTCGAGGAGTGTCTTGGCATAACTGCTGTAGGGCTGCTGCATGGGGATGATGTAGCTTCCGGCCGCATAGCGCTTCCCGCCCGCATCGAAATCGGCTGCGGCGCGTCCGATCTCGACCATCCCGAACGCGAGCAGATCGAGCATCTTTCGCGCCGACCCTGGGTCGTTTTGCTCCTTCGGGGCGATGAATGCATAGGGCGATGTGCGTGCGATGGCGCGCCGCCCCACGTCGTAGAAATTTCGCAGCAGATCGGCGCGATGAATCGCCGCCTGATAGAGGCAGCTTTCGAGCGCGATCAGTTGATAGTCGATGATGTCCCGCAGATGCCAGACGCCGCCTTCCCACGGCTCCAGGTAATTCCAGCTACGCTCGCGCGGATTGTAGCCGGGCGCGGTGGTCAGGATCTGATCGGGCCGCACCGTCAAGGGAGTGGCGAGCGCCGCGCTGGCCGACTCGCTCAGGATACGCAGCCCGCCGTGATAGGCCTGATAATGCCGCGAGGGCGTCCAAAAATCGTAAAGCGCGTTAATCGCGATGCCCTTCTTGCCCGCGCCCGTCAGATCCGCCGCCATCGCCGATCCAATGGAATTGCACTGCTGCGCGATGATGGCGTCGATATTCGGGTCCACCGGATCCATCCACGGCGGAACGAACATGCGCGAAGCGTAGGCGCCTTGTTGATGGACGTCGTAGACGATCTGGGGATGCCACACGTTGTGCAACTGCGCCACCGTGATCCTGCTTTCCGGCTGCGAGAAAATGTACCAATCGCGATTGTTGTCGTGCCCCACATATTTCTGGTACAACTCCGGCGGCGACGTGCCTTCGTAGGGCGTCCCCAGCGTTTTGCGATACCAGCGCGTCACGATATCGACGCCGTCGGGATTGAGCGAAGGCACAAGAATGAAAATCGTGTTGTCGAGAATCGTCTGGAAGCGCGGCTTATTTTCCGTCAACAGCCGATAGGCGAACTCGACCGCGCTATGGGTCGATGCGACCTCGGTCGCGTGGATCGAGCAAGTGATCAAAACCACGGCCTTACCTTCCGCGATCAGCCGCCCGGCCTCAGCCGCCGTAGTCTTGCGCGGATCCGCCAGCCGCGCCTGAATGTCGAGATAGCGATTCAAATTGCGGATGGTCTCGGGCGAGCTAATGGTCGCCGCGATAAACGGCCGGCCCTCCGCGGTTTTGCCGAGCTCCTTGACAACGATCTTGTCGCTGGACGCGGCGAGCGCCTGAAAATAGGAGACCACCTTGTCCCAATCGAGCAGCTCGCGGTCAACGCCGATGGGGTGGCCGAAGTGGCTCAACGGGGTGGGAATGCTCTGCGAAAATGCCGCGCCGGCGAGGAGCAGCGCGAGCGGGAGAATGCGTTTCAACAAGCGGTAATTCTATCGCACGAAGGCGGTAACGGGGGCTGCAGGAAGTTTTCGAGTCCTCAGCGGTTTGACGTGAATCTGGAGCGCTAATTCCACGCCGACCAGCGGATGCAAGATATGGAGCAAAGAAGAACGAATTTAACCCGGCTGCCAATGCGGCACATGGGCACTGCACACGCACCGAGAATCAGCAACAGGTAACCGGACGCATCCCTGACGGCACTGCTTTCTGGGATCGAGTACTCGAAGAAAATGGCGTGTTGATTGAATGAACCAAGCGGTTATTAGAAAAGCATTACCAGAACTCTGCGCGCAACATGGCGGCGATCTCGGGGATACCGAGACCCCGTGCGTTGCTCGCCTACGGGCGGGCTTGGCCGCAATTCCGAGCAGCGCCCCCGCGACCGCAAGCGCCGCCGCCGTATCGTGGTCGCGCTATCCGGCTCTGGATACCCAGATCGTCGCGTAATGCAATTGAGGCGCGATTCATGCGCAACACAGTCCACCGGCCCGAAGCCGTCCAGCGATTCGCCAATCTTTATTTCGCCGCTGCGCGCGCTCTCTAGCATTCGCCCGGCCTTTCTCATCGCAAACGCGACCTCTGGCGAGGCAACGAGAAGCGGCGGGCGTTCTGTCATCAGACCTTCACCGTCGTGTAATCATATAGGGAGATGGCGAAACAAGCGGTTCAGAACACGATGCCGGCGCCTGCCGCGGCGGATCAAAACAATGAGAAGGGAAGCCAAATAGCGACGGTTGCGGCCATCGGAATCGGGGCGGCGCTGATCGAAGCCGAGCTGATTCCGGGAATTCTCATTGGCATGGCAGCGATGCTGGCGCCGAGGATCTTTCCCCGGCTGGGCAACGCCCTGCGGCCGCTGGTGAAAAGCGCGGTGCGGGCCGGATATGCGCTTGCCGACAAGACCAAGGAACTGGCCGCCGAGACGAGCGAGCAGTTGCAGGACATCGTGGCCGAGGTCAAATCGGAAGGCGAGACCACGGCGCGTCCGGCTGGTGCGGCGGAAACGGGAAACGGCCGCGTTTAAGCGCCGATGGAGCGTCACGCAGAAGTAGCGCATCACGTGCGCGGCCGGATTCGCGTCCGGCTTCCCAAAGCAAAGCGCGATTACGCCACCCTCGAAAGCGTCAAACGGGCGATCGCTCCGCTACGCGGGGTGAAAAACGTGGACGTAAACGCGGCCACGGGTAGCGTCGTGGTGCATTACGACGCAACGGAGCACGACGACTTTCATTCCACGCTGGCGCAGCATGCCCAGGAACAGAACCTCTTCACGCTGGGTCCGCCGCATTGCTCGGAGGTGGATGAAATGGCCGAAACGATCCAGAGAGAGGCGGAGTTCCTGGCCTCGCGGTCGGAAACCGCCAAGACGATCGTCGACTTCTTCAAGGCGCTGAACCAACAAGTGAAGGTGGCAACGAATAACAATCTCGATCTCCAGGTTCTGCTGCCATTGGGGCTGGCGGTATACAGCATTCTGGAAGTTGGCGTGGAAGTGTCGACGCCGCTGTGGGTGACGCTCGGAATCTTCTCCTTCAACTCTTTCCTGGCTTTACATCATCCGCTTCCGACCACCATGGAGGTGGAACACGAAGAAATCGTCACCGACCCGAAAGGATCGAGGCCCACTCGATCCATGCGCTCCCGGCGCATGATACGGAAGGGTGGGGCGCAGTAGAGCACGCCGGAAGTCATATTTTCTTTTCCAATGCAAGTAAGCGTCATTCATTCCGTCGCGGGCCGCGTGCGTCTGCGCTTGCCGGCCATCCCCCCAGGCGCAAACCGTGTATGGCGCGTGCTGGGTCAATGGGCGAGCGAACAGGAGAATGTGCGCGCGCACCGCATCAACGCGGCGTGCCGGTGTCTGATCGTCTACTACGATGGCGGCACCGCCGCGGGGCGCCGCATCGTGGCGCGATTGAAGGTCTTGACAGCCGCGGAACTGGAGAAGATTAAACTCTCCGAGAGCGCGCCGATCGAAATCGAGCGGCGCGGGAACACCATCGCGAATTTCTTTGCCGCTCTCTCGAAGATATTTGCGTTGAATGAACCGAAGGCCTTTGCATGGTCTTCGGCCTCGCTGCTTTTAACACTCACGACGATGCCATTCCTGGCGGCGCTTTCCCTGCCGTTGCTGTTCGCGACGGCGCTGCCGAGCTGGCATCGCGCATACACCGTGCTGCGCTCCGAGCGGCGGCTGAACGTCGATTTTCTGGACAGCCTCGCCATCCTCGTTTCCTTGGCGCGAGCGCAGTTTTTCACCGTGGCCTTCATGGTCTGGATGATCAACTTCGGCGATCTGATACGGGCCAAGACAGCGGGCAAATCGAAGCGCGCAATTCGCGATCTGCTGGAATTCGAGACGGCCCTGGCGTGGTTGCTCGAAGACGGCAAGTTGCGGCGCGTCGCGGCGCGAGACGTGCGCGTGGGCGATACCGTTGTGGTGCATCCTGGCGAGATCATCCCGGTGGACGGGGAAATCCTGCGCGGCGCGGCGGCGGTGGACCAGAAGATCGTCACGGGCGAATCGCTGCCCCTAGACCGGCGGCACGGCCACACGGTCTACGCGTCGACCGTCGTGCGCGAGGGCGAGCTGACGCTGCGGGCGCTGCGGGTCGGACAAGACACGACCGCCGCCCGCATCGTGCACATGGTGGAAGAGGCGCCGGTCGGGGAGACGCGCATCCAAAACTACGCCGAGCGATTCGCGGACAAGCTGGTTGCGCCGGCTTTGGCGTTGAGCGGCGGGCTGTTCGCGATCACGGGCGATGCCAACCGCCTGCTGTCGATGCTGATCGTCGATTACGGGACGGGGATTCGCGTAGCGGCGCCCACGGCGGTGCTGGCATCGATGACGCACGCCGCGCGCCAGGGAATCCTGATCAAGAGCGGCAGCCACATGGAAAAGCTGGCGCGACTGGACACGATTATTTTCGATAAGACGGGAACGCTAACGCGAGGGCGGCCGGAGATCCTCGACATTGTATCTCTTGATGAGCGGTCGTTCCCAGCGCGCAAGATTCTGCAGCTTGCGGCGGCATCGGAAGCGCGGCTGAAACATCCCGTGGCGAAGGCCATCGTCACGAAGGCGCACGCAGAGCGAATCAGGATTCCGGAGCGGCTGGAATCCGATTTCCGCATCGGCCTGGGCGTCGAAGCCCGCGTGAATGGCTATTTCGTGCATGTCGGCAGCGCGCGATATTTCCGCTCCAAGGACATTCGGCTGGGACAATCGTCGCGCCGCGTGGCGCGGTTCGACCGCAAGGGATGGTCGACGCTGCTGTTTGCCGTGAACGGAGAACTGAAGGGCTTGATCCCGTACGCGGACGAAGTCCGGCCGGAGAGCGCCGACATCGTCCGTATCCTGCATCGGCGCGGCATTCGAAACACCGTGATGCTTACGGGAGATAACTCCAACGTGGCGGCGGCGGTGGCGCGGAGGATCGGAATCGATCGCGTGTACGCCGATACGATGCCGGCGGACAAGGCCGAGATCGTGAAGCAACTGCAGAGCGAGGGGCGGATGGTGGCCATGGTGGGCGATGGAATCAACGATTCTCCCGCCCTCGCGTACGCGGATGTCGGAATCGCCATGAAGGAAGGCGCCGACGTGGCGCGCGAAACGGCGGACGTGGTGCTGATGGAGGACAATCTTTGGAAGCTGATCGCCGCCATAGAAATTTCGAGAAACGCGATGCGGCTTATCCGCCAGAACTACGGGATAATCGCGACGCTGAACACGCTGGCTCTCGCGCTGGCGATTCCGCGCGGGCTGATTGGGCCGGATGTCGCGGCGCTCCTGAGCAACGGCTCCGCGATTCTGGCGAGCCTCAACGCGATTCGACCGATTCTCGCGTACTGAGCGGCGTCCCCGCAACATGGCCGAATTCGGCGGTTCGATTCGGGCACAAGGATCTTCAGTGAACTGGCGTCTGCTCTGATCGCCGCCGCGGCGCCGTCCGCCGCGGAAAATTCTCTTGCATTTTAGCGCTGGATGCGTCATATAGCGAGTGGAGGACGCCCCATGAAGGTATCCAGCGCTTCCCGTTTCGCGCTCAATCTCGTTATTGGCGCCATCGTTTTAACCTTCCCCATCTCCAGAGCGGCGGACATCGCCACCGTGAGCGTAGAGGGACAGTTCTCGGACGCCACCGGGGCGTTCTTTACCAATTCCACGTTGCCCGTCAGTGGGTCATTCCAGACACTGACATTTACCAACGCGTTGACAAAATCTTCCATGGAGGTCGACTTCATGGCGCAGTATCTCTCGACCACGGTGGAACCGGACGGCTCCCGCTCGGACCTCGTCAAGATATCCTACGGCACGCTATTTGGTACGGACTTCCTGGCCAATCAGGCGATTCTCAACTTCGACGGGGAGGACGCGAGTGGAACTCCGCTGCCCATTGATGCGGTCATCGACTACTCCCAGGCAGGTCTGGTTACTGCCGGATACATTTTGAACTCAAACGTATTCCCGGCCAACTCCGCCTCTTTCGCAACCAAGGCGGGAGGGCTCTTGGGGGGAAACGGCGCTCCGAACAGCGCCTTCTTTGAGCTGAATTACTCGTACGTGCAGACGCCGGAGCCAGGCTCTTACGGCCTCGCGATGGTGGGTCTTGCCGCCCTGTGCTGCTGGAAGCGCCGCTTTCGAGCGCCCTCGCGCTCGCGACTCTGACCGCAACCGGCCGGTCCGGACAGGTGATCGGCTCCCTGCTCGCACGATTTAATTCGGAACGAAATCGTTATCTTGATCGCGATTCGACCGCTTCCCGCATACTGAGCGGGCGCAGGACCTCCGCTTTTCCGTCCACCGCGGGCGTGGGATCGAGACCGAGCAGATCGGCGATGAAGGGATAAACGTGTATATTTTCGAACGCGTCAAGGCGCGCGCCGCCGCGGATATGGGGACCCCAGGCGACAAAAATGCCCGCCATCTCGGGCACTCGCGCGACATCGTAGCCGTGCCAGCCTGATGGAAGAGCGTTCGCGCCGTCGCGCGAGAGGATGCGCGTAATCTCGCGCGTCGAAACCATATGCGGCGGGCGGGTGCTCACAACGATATCGCCGATGCGGTCGTTTGCGGAATAATGCAGCGGCGCGAGCTCGGCGCGGCGCTCGACCTGAATGCGGCCGTCCCTGTCCTTGAGGTCGCCGTAGAGACGGTCGACTGCGCGGGCGTCCGGGGAATAGAACATCATTTGGCCGCCGCTCCAGGCGATGGTGAAACCATCGAGCTTCGCCAAGCCGTCGAGCTCCACCGGGTTCTGTACGACGGCGGCCATGCCGTGATCCGATACCAGGACGACGTTGACGGGCAGACCGGAGGCTTCCACTCCGCCCAGCAGAGTGCCGGTCAGACCGTCCAGATGCGCGATCGCCTTCGCCGTTTCGGAACTCTCCGGCCCGAAGGCGTGCCCCGCGCTGTCGGCATCGGAGAAATACAAGGTGATGAGATGCGGTCGCTCATCGCCCGGGAGTTTGAGCCAATCGAGGGCTTGCTGAACGCGCGCTTCGCCGGGAATGGAGCTGTCGTAGTTGTAGTAAAAGCTGGGGCGCGCGCCATCGATCTCCGCTTCCGAGCCAACCCAGAAAAAGCTCGCGGTGCGAATGCCCTGCTTCTCCGCGGTTACCCAGATCGGAGCTCCGCCATACCAGGTTCCATCGCGCGCGTATTTGACATCGTTGAACTGGAATTCGGCGTGGCGCCGCGGATCGTAAAAATTGTTATCCACAATGCCGTGGCGTTCCGGGTAGAGCCCCGTCGCGATGCTGTAGTGATTCGCGAACGTCGTGGAAGGATAGCAGGGCAGCAGAGCGCGGCTGCTCGCTCCGATGGAAGCCAGCTTGCGAAGATGGGGTGCATCGTAGAGCTCGATATAGTCGGAGCGGAAGCCGTCAAACGAGATCAGGACGACGTAAGGCCGTTCGGCTGCCGGCATGCGCGAGCAGTGCCTCAGGCGGCCAGCGCTTCCCCAAACGCGCCAAGAAACATTCCGACATTTGCGTCGCTAGCCAGAGGCCCCATGAGGCCGATCCGAAAGATCTTGCCCGCGAGCGGTCCGAAGCCGCCGGCAATCTCGATTCCGCGCCGCTCCAACAGGCGCTTGCGAACCTTCGAGTCGTCGATGCCCTGCGGCACGCTCGGGGTGTTCAGGTGGGGAATGCGATGACCTTCGGCGACGTACATCGTCAAGCCGAGGTCCGCGAGGCCGCGCACAAGGGCCTGGTGCGCCGCAGCGTGGCGCGCGAAGCGTTGTTCGAGACCTTCGTCCAGAATTGCTTTCAAGCCTTCGCACAAGCCATAGAAAAGCGTCGATGAAGCGGTGTGATGATACTTGTGGCCGTCGTAGAAATCCATCAGGAGATTGAGGTCCAGATACCATTCGCGGACCGCGGTCTTGCGGGCGCTCAGGCGCTCCGCGGCGCGCGGCGAGACCGTAAGCGGCGAGAGTCCGGGCGGGCAGCTCAATCCTTTTTGCGTGCAACTATAGGCGACATCTATGCCGTTGGCGTCAACGTCCACCGGAATGGCGCCGAGCGAGGTTACGGTGTCTGCGATAACGATGGCGCCGGCGTCGTGCGCGGGCTCCGTGATGGCCTTAGGCGGCTGCAGCGCGCCGGTGGACGTTTCAGCGTGAACGAACGCGACAACCTGCGGTTTCTCTCGATCGATGAACCCTGCTGCCTCATCGGCGCCGAAAACCTCACCCCAGGGCTTTTCAAAGCGGACCACGTTGGCGCCCTGGCGTTTCCCCATTTCGGCGAGGCGGTCGCAGAAATATCCGTTTGCGAAAACCGCGAACTTCGATCCGGGCTCGACAAAATTGCCCACGGCAGTTTCCATTCCCGCCGAGCCCGTGCCCGAGATCGGGATCGTCAGCTCGTTTCGAGTTCCGAATACCTTTCGCAGGGAAGCACGGATCTCGGCGGCAACCTCAAAGAAGTACGGATCGAGGTGGCCCACTACGGGTTGGGACAGAGCCTGATAAACGCGCGGCTCGACCATCGTGGGGCCGGGGCCGAAAAGCAACCGCTGGGGGGCTTGGACTGTTGCCGCAGCCATAAACGATCAGGGTAGCAAGATGGGGCGCCGTCCCAACGCCCCATCCCTCCGAGGGCAGCAGAATCATTTAGCGGTCCGCGTTCACTACCCTCATGGCGACCAGGCCGGTCCCCTTTGCGATTTCCTTCTCCCTCGCTCCCTTAACCACGTCGATTCTGGTGGCATCGGGCGTCCACACTTGCGAAAGGAAATAACGATCGCCGTAGCGATTGAAGATCAGTTTCGGATCGCCGCGTTTGACGGCGAGCGCCGGCCGCGCGGTGAACATAATGCTTTCTCCAGTGGCCAGATTTCTGATCTGGATCAAGCCGGCCGCGCCAACGCGATAAAGCATGTACCGGCCGGCGGGGAAATCGTTCTGCTGGACGTGGAAGGCAAACGGGACCGTAGCGGACTCGGTCGGCATGCTTTCGGAATACAGGAAAGAAGCCCCGAGCACTGCGGTCAGTCCAAGGGACGTAACGAAACGGCGAATTTGGTTTTTCATGTTGCCCTCCTACAGGCGTTTTTGAAATACGCTGTCAGAGATGCATCTCGCGAACCAGTCGCAAGCTCTATAGTAATCAGAGACTTACAGAACACGAGCGTCAAATTGAGAAGCATTCGGTGAGTTTCACTAACCGATTGGTGAGTTGACGGACCCGCGCGATGGCTACGTCGTAGGCTCGGCCGGCCGCAATTCGAAGCCAGATCCGCGGACGGGATGGTATCCGCGATGCCCAGCGCCGCGGCGCGCTCCATGTGGTTTCCTTCGGACTCATGCTCGCGCCTGCAGCGCGATGCGATCGACCTTCGAGCGAAAAAACGTCTCTCGCGCGGTGACGCAATGTGGGCGGCGCTCAAGGGCGCTCTCGAGCGCCCGGCGCACGCCTGGCCGATACTGGCGGGCTTTCATTTCGTTAAAAGCGTGAAAATCCTCCGCCGGCTTGGGTGAGGGAAGAAACTCGAGGCAGACATAAATGTCGGTCAGATCTCGGTCAGACACGATTTTTTCCGTGTAGGCGGGCATTTCGCCGGGGGCGGCGGACGTATGGAATCAGGCCTGCGCCTTGAGCGGGGTGGGCAATGCGGGCTCTGGCACGACCTCCTGGCCCGCGTGGCCGTGGCACTCGACCGAGCGGATTTTGGTGAAAAGGATTTCGCTGTTCGCGACGTTTCCCGTTGAATCGGCGGCGGTCGCGGCAAGGCTGAAAACGGCGCGGAACGGCAACACGAATAGAGTTAGCTTCATCGCATTACCGAGGCTGCGTGACGACATCGATTAGCGCCGGCTCGCCGCGCTTGACCAATTCGACGGACGCGTTGATCGCTGCCCCAGATCATTGGATCGTCGATTCAACCAGCACGCTGTACATGCCGTAGGCTTTTGCCATCATGGCGTAATTGATATCTGGATCGATGATCCGCGAGAAATCGGCGGTCCGCAGGGCGACGGGTAACCGCGGATCGAGGCGTCACATCGAGTCCCGCGCCGAGTTGATGTAGAGCGTAGTTTCGAGTTTTCCGCGAGCTCCGGTAATCTCTCCGGAAAGACGCGTCGCCTCGCCAAACTTGCCTTGCTCTAGCAGATTCGCGACGGAGTACATCAGGTTGTGAACGTAATTCCAGTCATTATCCGGCTTCACACGCCGCTCGCGCATATAGCGTTAGTCAACGGCAACCGAAGCGGCCGACGCCTGCGCCGCGCGAGCATAGTCGCCGAGTCGATAGTAGATGTGGCCGGGCATGTGAACCCATATGACCGGAGGCGGGAGCCAGCCCAAGGATCTCGGCGCTGCGGAGCGCGTTTTCGGGGTGCTCAGCCTCTTCCAAAGCGTGAATGTGTAATGGTTGACGGCGGAATCTTCGGGATCTCAGCCTCGCAGATCCGAATCGGGGAAACATTCAGATTCCTGTTTACCTGGGCGACCCCATCCGGTTGCGCAATCAAGGTGTCGACCTTTGGTCTGCCTGCAATCTCGTGGTACATACCGACGCCAACGGACCCTGTTCGGTTCAGAGCTTTCCTTCCCGATTGCCTGCTCGACAACGTGCAAAATTCGATCAGCTTGTCAACGAAGTAGAAGCGTGGTGACGAGTGGCATGCGCCGGGAACAATGATGCTATCGCGAACCACATTGCGATTGAAGGATGTCGGGGCGGACTTGCAGGCCGCGCATCTCATTGAAAAGACGCTTAGCGGTGCTCCCTGCCGAGACGAATCGTGTCGTCCGAAATTCGCCCACTTTTTTTCACCAAAGGTGCAACCTTTCGGGGTGCGAAATGGAATCAGAATATATGGCAGTGCCCCACGTGCCAATGCGTGAAGATCGGGAGCTCGTCGCCGCGGTGATTGCCGGCAACGAGGCCGCGTTCGCGTCCTTGCACGACCAATATGGGAGGAGGATCTACGGGCTGGCGTACCGTATGACTTGCTCGGTGGCGGACGCTGAAGAGATCAAGCAAGAGACATTTCATCGTTTTCTGCGGTCCGCTCGGTACTATGATCCGGCCAAGAGCTTGCGCTGCCTTCTCCTCACCATCGCCCTAAAGGTATCGTGTGACCATCTCCGTAAGAACCGATATAAGCCGGATAAGGTCGCCGCGTCCATGCGCGAAGTTTCAACGGTACAGCAACCCGTGGCCCTGAGCGGCATGATTAACGCGGACCGCGACCGCGCCGTCGCGAATGCGATGCTCTGCTTGCCGGAGATGCAGCGGATAGCCATCATCCTAAAGTATTGGGAGGACTATAGGATCAAAGACATTGCCGTCATTCTAGGTGAGAATGCGAATAACGCCGTTAGTGAGAATACCGTTAAGAGTTGGTTGCGTCGGGCGGAGGAGCGTTTGCGTCGGGAGTTGTCGGAATGGATGTAACAGCTCGATTTATATCTCGGCCTCGCTTATTACTGCCGCCGTGCTCAGCCGGTTTCACCGGCGCTGCTTCATATAGAGGACTCCATGCCATTTCTTGATGATGAACAGCTAAAACAACTCCTGAGCGAATGGGTATTACCCGACCCGCCGCCCTCGTCCCGGTCTCGAACGCTGGAGCTGTATAAAGACTATCTGCAGCGTCGCGAAATAAATGACCTTCCGGATCCCGCAGGGCTTCCTAAAACCTGCGCGCTCCCACGACAGAGCCGACGGAAGTATTTGAACGATGTGCGACAGCCAAGGCTCGACCTTTCATGGAAACCGATCGGCCTATGAGTGGCCGACTCGTCGCACGTGATGAAAACCGTTTTCCCGCACGCCGAACAACAACTGGTTTTCTGGTCTGGCGAGTGTTGGTCCGGTAACGAAGATATGGTCGGTGGGATGGCACCAGCACCGACTTCGCGCGAAGACAGCGGTTACCCTCGTATTCGGTGCTGTAGTGGCGCTCGCGTTAGGAATAGTAGGCCAGAAATCACTGCCCTGGAACATGCGGCCGGGACGTAGCGTTTCCACAGGGGCGGGAGCGCTTGCCGTCCCCGCAGTTGCCGAGGTAGAAGCAAATCCCGCATACAATGTTGCAGTGACCTTTATGCGTGTGAGGCAGTACGATCGCGCCATCGCCGAATTTACGAAGGCGATACAATCGGATCCCAAACTGACGAAAGCCTATTACAACCGGGGCGTGTGCTACATGAATATCGCGAAGTATAAAGCCGCAATCGCCGATTTCACGGTCGTGCTAGAGCGAGATCCGACCAATATAAACGCTCACTATAACCGCGGGGTTTCATATATGAATATCGAGGAACCCAAGGCCGCAGTGGAGGATCTTACATTTGTGATTTATCGCGCACCTACAGCGGAGGCGTATCGAAACCGAGCACGCGCGAAAGCCACTTTAGGGAATATCGCCGGGGCGAATGCGGACTTTGCCGAGGCTGAAAAGATAGATCAGAAGCACTCTAAGTAAACTGGTCGTTCCATTTTCTTCCGTTATATGCGTCCGCGCGGGAAGACTCGCGATACGATCACCGTCAAGTTATAGGAGTAGACGCGTGGATATGTGATGTGTCTGCGTCCACCTTTCTACCATGCGGGAACGGAAACGATCTTAGTCCCAAAATCTTTAGTTGGAAAGAGCAACCGAGTGCAACCTTTTCGCATGGGCCCCGGAATCATCTATGCAGGGTACCTTTGGGGCTCCCGACATGAAGGAGGGAAAATGTTGTTCAAAATGCCGCTGCTCGGGGCATGGTTCGCCGTAGCGGTCCGGGCCGCTGGTTCGGGCGATTTCTACGGCTTCGCACAAGCCGCACCTAGCTCCGGGCCAGTGCGGGAGAGGCACACGCTATGAATAAAAACGGAATCGCTTTGCTATTCTTTTGGGCCGCTTCCCAATGCTGCGCGCAATCGGCAGCCTCATCCTCGAATGTGGTGGTGATCGGAGCGTGCGGTCAACATCTTGGCAATCCGCATGCGCGCTGCCCAACTTGTATGGTCCGAATGGGCTTACCTTGGCGCCTACTTCTTCGTTTCCTCACTACGCGCATTTCATCGGTCGGCGCAGACAACTTTAAACCAAACGCTGAGTAGCGCGATTGCCACGCAGCTGACGATTTTGCCGCTCGTCTCTCCTCAATCCGGCTTCACCTTCAAGTACGACCCGGTGACCGGGGCCATTGTGCGCACGACCTCAAGTTTCGGCCCGGTCTACACCGAACGCGCGGAAACCATCGGGCGCGGCAAGTTCTCGTTCGGCGTAAGTTACCAGCGTTTCCGGTTCAATAGCATCGACGGCGTGAACTTGCACCAGCTCCCCGCCGTGTTCGCGCACGTACCGGATACTGGCCCGGGCGTCAGCCCCGAGCCTTACGAAGCGGATATCGTCTCGACGACGAACGATATCGATCTGGAGATGGACCAAACGATGCTGTACGGAACGGCCGGCATTACGGACCGCATCGACGTGTCAGTGGCAATTCCCATCGTCGACGTAAGATTGGGCGTAAGCTCCTACGCGAACATCATTCGCGTGTCCGGCCCCACGTTTGTTTTTAATGGGCAGACCTTCTCGAATCCACACATGTTTATAGGCGGAGGGCTGTCAAGTACCTTTGCGCCCCCTGTCACGAGCGCCTTCGGGATCGGCGACGTCACGTTCCGCGTCAAGGGCAGCGCCTACAACGGCAAGAACGTGCATCTCGCGCTGGCATTGGATATTAGGGCGCCGACCGGCGATCCCTGGAAACTGCTGGGCTCCGGCGCCATCGGACTCAAACCGTTCATGGCCGTATCTCGCGTTGGGCGCATATCGCCGCACTTCAATACGGGATTTCAGTGGAACGGAAGCTCCATCCTCGCTGGAAACATCACCGGCATCACGGGCATTACGGTCGATCCGGCCACCGGCGTGCCGACTCCCCAGGGAAGCGGTCGGGCCACCAAGGCGCGTTTGCCCGGTCAGTACCTGTATTCCGCCGGCATCGATGCCGGGGTGACGAAGAAGATTGACGCTGGTGGCCGACTATCTGGGCCAGTTACTGATCAACACCCCGCGCGTCTTCGAGGGCACGTACACCACATCGCCGCCTGTGGGAGCGCCTACAATGCCTGCTGCCTACCCCACGATTTACGGCGGCAAGGACACGGTTGGCTTGAACAGCGCGGCGACTGGCCTGAAGTACGATCTTTTCGGTCATCTGCTCCTGACCGCCGACCTTCTATTCCGTCTCGACAATCGCGGCCTTCGCCAAACGGTCACGCCGCTGGTGGCACTCTCCTACGATTTCGGTCACTGAGTCCCGGGGCGCGCCGTGGTATCCGCGGGAGAGTCGCCGCGCGCATATGGGGGTGTTCGCGTCCCGTCGTGAGTGCGCCAAACGCCGGAAAAACCACCGGCGGCGCGACGTATTACGAGTTGAGTGCGTCGGCC
Source organism: Bryobacterales bacterium (assembly GCA_963838885.1). Classification (GTDB taxonomy): domain Bacteria; phylum Acidobacteriota; class Terriglobia; order Bryobacterales; family Bryobacteraceae; genus JAICMB01. Next base: position 75,397 of record CAWITB010000005.1, read on the forward strand.
TCGCGCGGGCCACAAACGAAGGACCGCCGCGTCCGGCGTCGACGATAACCGACCGATCGTGAGGAATATTATGCGTAGACCCGCACCTTTCAAGCTTCTGTCTTCGAAATACCAGCACAGTAGAGCCGTTGCCCTCGGGATAACAACGGACGCGCATGTAAATCGCTGCGCGCTTACACTCTCGCTCTGCCTCGGGTCTGGATACGAACGCGCACGATGAAATCTCGTTCCGGAACCTTCCACTGGCGAACGCCTCCATACGTGGTGCTTCCGTGTTAGACAGATATTATGCCCACGCGGATAATTGGCAACTCGCCTCGTTTCCGAATGGGGGCGCCGGACGTTCGAGATAAGGGCCACGTCGCGATGGGCCGTGTCCGAGGTCGGACCGGCGTCATCTTCATCTCGCATTCTTGGGCTTACCGCATGTTAGTCGGTATTCGCTGACGGAAATCACATCGATTTGTGGGACGGCTCGACAATGGGCTCAAACCGGACCGTACACGATGCGCAGGGACATACGCTTGGCACGCGAAGTGTGGTTTTGGGCATCCAATAATCGGGGACATCGCTCGAAGCCCGTGAGGATGCGCCTCGGAGAGATGCTGCCGCCGGGGGTGGGGATCTGTCCCGTCCGTTCCCACTGCCGTCCTCACATCTGAGCAGCAAGCATTCGGGGTCCAATAAGGCTTCCTTGAGTACGCCTTTCGAGCACGGCGATCGAGTCTTTGTCACCAGCATTCGCGAGAAAGATTCGCGCCTGTATGTCCTCCGGATAATCATGGACAATTTTGCGCGAGCTCTGTTCCGAGAGTAAAGCGAAGCAGGTTGGGACTGTGATTCGCCTCGTCGTGGGCAAAAGCAGCGTCGATGTAGAGGCGCTCCCGCGCGCTGGCGTGCTCCTTCAGACCACGGCTTGCTTGAGTGCCTGACCGCGAGCCCCTGAGCCGTGCTGTGGCAAAAACTCGGTCTTATAGAGGCCCAGTAGCACATGGCGCATTGAGGATCGACCGCACACCTGTTCGAAGGCGCGAGCGGACTCATAGTCCCAGAAGTTGTGCAGAAGATTGGTCCCTGATCGAACCACATTCGAAGCTTGAGGGGTGGTAGTGATCTCCATATGGGCGTTGCCGATCCCGGACACCCGGACGGTGGGGTTGTCGGGCGGGATCTCACCTGCATTTCCATCACATGGCCGGCCGTATTCATTTTGGGCTAAGATGCCCGGCAGAGCGGGGCCGACGAGAGCTAGGGCAAGAATGCGAAACATAGAGGGGAATGTCAGGCGCATGCCGGTCCTTTCGCTATACGGTGAAGATCGCGCGGGGGGCGCGATGGCATCATGAGAGTTATTCCTGAGGCGGCTTCCGTTTCCGGTCATGATATGCGGGCTGGCCGTTCCGTGGTTGCGGCGGGAGATACCGAAGCCCACTCGGCGGAGCGCGTGCAAGTATTGAAACTAACGCGTGCACGGCAGCGCTTTCCTCTAACCTGCCCCATTTTCTCTGTCATTCTTGCATAGGGCAGGTCATCGCACGAGGGTTGCAGCTCACTGCGCTTCGGGGACCGCGCGCAGACTAGCTGCGACCTGTTGTCGCGGGGCGTTTAGCTGTGCTCAATGTGGCGACTTCTTGCGCCACGGGCAACGCCGGTACGACGCTGCGGGCGGCCGGTACGTGGATCCCCGCGGAAGTTCAGCTTGTCGGAAGAATTGGGGCGCGAATCCGTGACGTTCATACTGAAGGCGATCCTAATCGTAGTACCAATCTCTGTCGTGGCCGTCGCGATCATCGCTTCGCTCAGCGAGTTTGGGAAACACAAGGGTGTTCGCTTGATAAATATGGGGGATGAGAAGAAAGAGAGAAAAAGGAAAGGAAAGGGAGAAGGTCCGAAGGCGAGAAGGGTATTGATGAGAATGCAGCATTCATTATTCAATCGACTACGCGGCAGCAGCATCGGAAACGCGATTCGAACGCTAGAGACATGCTCCTCTGGTTGGACTGGGTGCGCCGGCCCCAACCCAACTGACAGTCTGTTGGAGAATCGAATAATGCCCGCTATAATTCGGGTGGGAGTTCCAGTCATGCAGTTCCGGACTTTAGCGCTGGCGCTGGGCGTTGTCCCGGCGCTTCTGGCCTCGGCGGACAAAAAGCTTCCGATCGAGAAGACGTCGAACGATTTCGTCGAGATTTCGGCCACGCTGCTCGATAAGGATGAAATCGTGAAGGATTTCGGGTCGGATCTGGGCGGCGGCATCGTCGTGATTCGAGTCACGGTGCGGCCTTTGACGGAGAAGCCGGTGGCGATCGATTACGACGATTTCATGCTGCTCTCGACGAACGACGGCGTGCGCTCCGCCCCGTATGAGCCCAGCCAGATCGCGGGCCGGGACGTGCTCGTCGTGACCACCACTGGCACGCGGCGCGGAGGAATGATGGGCGACCCAACGGGTCCGATATGGGGAGGCATGCCCGGCACCATGGGCCAGCCGCAACGGCTGCCGGGGAATGGCGGCGGCATGGGGAACGCGCCGGGCGAGACCGAGAACACCGTCAAGGCCGACGATGGCAATAAAGACAAGGACAAGGATGCCAAACCCAATCCGGTTTTGGATGCGCTAAAAGCAAAGATGCTGCCGCAAAAGGAAGTGGCCGACCCGGTGAGCGGACTTCTGTACTTCGATATGGAGAGCAAGAAAATCAAGCCGAAGGATCTGGAAATGTATTACAAGACTCCGTCCGGGCGCATCTCAATGCGATTCAAGCCATGACGGAGGCGCCGCGGAGCGTTGACCAACTCGATACGCCGGCGCTCCTAATCGATCTGGATATTATGGAGCGCAACCTCCGCCGCATGGCGGAGTACACGGAGCAGCACGCCTTGCGCTTGCGGCCGCACACCAAAACGCACAAGATTCCGGCGCTCGGAAGGCGGCAGCTCGATTTAGGAGCGGCCGGCCTGACGATCGCGAAGGTGGGGGAAGCGGAAGTGATGCTGGGCGCGAATCCGCCCGACCTGCTGCTGGCCTATCCGGTGATCGGACGGCGCAAGCTCGATAGGCTCATGAACGTTGCCCGCAATGCGGCTGTGACGGTTTCGTTGGACAGCCTGTTCGTGGCCGCGCAGCTTTC
>CAWITB010000006.1:0-337237 GCA_963838885.1 Bryobacterales bacterium
AGAAGCGGCTAAGGCGGCGGGCGTTGAGATCGGAGTGCTGGCGGAAGTGGATGTGGGGTTGGGCCGCGTGGGCGTGCAGCCCTCCGAGACGGTCGCATTAGCAAAGAGCATTGCCGCGCTGCCGTCCTTGCGGTTTGCCGGAATCGCCTTCTATCCGGGGCATATCAAGATGCTGGACGAGAATGGCCGCGCCGCGCTTCGAGAATTGGGTACGTTGCTCACCAAAGTGGTGCGGGACTTGAAAGAGGCCGGCTTGGCTCCGCGGATTGTGAGCGGAGGATCGACCCCGACGATGTTTCACAGCCACGAAGTGGCGGAGCTGAACGAAATCCGGCCGGGTACGTACATCTTCAACGACCGCAATACGGCAATGAGCGGCGCTTGCTCGCTTGAAGATTGCGCCGCGTCGATTATGACAACCGTGGTCTCGACGGCCAAGGCGGGGCAGATGATTATCGACGGCGGATCGAAGACATTTTCATCCGACCGGCCAGTGGATGCAGGCGAAGTCAGTTTCGGGCACATCATGGAAGCGCCCGCGGCGGTGTTCACGAAGATGAACGAGGAGCACGGGTTCGTGGACATCCGCAAGGCGGATCGAAAGTTCGCCGCCGGCGACCGCGTCCGCGTCATTCCCAACCACGTGTGCGTAGCCATGAACCTCCACGAATGTGTTTATGGCGTGCGCGGAAACGCGGTGGAGCAGGTCTGGCGCGTGGAAGGCCGCGGCAAGCTGCAGTAGGCGGCGGGCTCACGGCATCAGGAAGCGTTTGGCGCGGACCAACCGCTGTTCACGATCGGGGAGACCATTGTAGCCGCCATTGATCGCTTTCGTCACGGCTCGGACGTCATCGCTATCGGCGAGCGCGTTCAAGCCGTGCGTCGTCCAGAACCAGCAGGAAACGTCCACCGCGAGCAGCGGATCCGTCGCGATTAAGGCGTAATTCATTGGCGTGACAAAATCCCGGCTTTTGTGGATTCCGTAGGCTGTATAATTCGACCGGCCCGTGAGTTGAATGAGTCCGCGGCCCTTGAACCGCTCTCCATCGCCGGGTTGCGTATTGCCCAGATCGGCTCTATTTTCATAGTCCGAGCCGCTGGCGATTTCCTCGGCATAGCGCATGTCCAGGCTCTCGTGCCCGACCTGCGCGAGAAAATGCGCTATGCGGAGCGGCGTGTCGATCCCGTTCGCTTCCATGGCCGTCTGGAGAGCGTCGCAATAGTGCTCGATCACGGCGCCGCCGGCTCCCGGCATGATGGCCCGCAATAATTCCGGCGTGAGAGTCTGGGGAAGTCCCTGCTTGAGCTCTTGCAATGTCGCACTGCCCGGCTCGACTGTACCGCTCGGCTCCCCGGCCGTGAGAAATTGCTCCTGGAATTCTTCAATCAAGCTGATAGTATTAGGACCGATTGCGCCGTCCTCCTTAAGGGGAGTCGTAGGGGGCAGACGGTACATGTTCAGATTGAGCAGGATTTGAATGGTCTCAACGTCGTCGTGCGTGTTGACGCCAAGGCGTCCAACCGATTGCGAGATGCACATAGTCCCTCCGCCGGCGATTGTAATTGAATGATCGACTATAAATTTAGAATACTCGGACGCCATTGGGCGGCTTTACTGGCCGTGCTGCTCTGCGCCGCGCCGGTTCTTTACGCGCGGGACGGCGCCCCGAAACGGGTGCGCTTCGAACACGGCCATTACTCGGCTGTTCTGAAGAATTCCGTTGTGCGCGGAGAACGCGATACGTATGTGCTCGGCGCAAGAGCTGGACAGATGCTCACCGTGAATATCGTGGCGCTGGAGCACAACGCCGTTTTTTCAATCCGTAAGCCCGGCGGCGGATTTCTTGCGGGCGCAACGGACGAGAGCGATGCCACGAAATGGCGAGGAAAGGCGCCCGCTACAGGCGATTACTTGATCGAAGTTGGCGGGACTCGCGGCAACGCAACGTATACCCTCACGCTCCGTTGCAGGTAAAGCTACTGCGCGCTGCTGGCCGCCCCCTGGCTCTGAATAAACTCCGCGACGTTGCTCTTGTCGATCAGGGTCGTGCCGGTGTCCACGAATACCGGCAGAGTGGCGAGCGTGTTGGTCGCGCCTCCTTGTCCGAGCGATTTGCTGTGATGGATCATATCGAGCAAGTTGAGGCCGAAGTACGCCATGGTATAGGGTTTCTGCGCGATGGTTGCGCTGATAACGCCCTTTTGTAACCAGTCCAGCGTATCTTTATCGGTGTCCATCGCGATGACGGTCTTGCCGGAGACGTTCTGCCTATTCATTACGTCGGCGACTTCCTTACAGGCGATCGATAAGAGGCAGACAAAGGCATCGGGGCTGTTTTTGCTTTTCAGAATTTCGGCCGTGGTATCGAAGGCGATCTCGGGCGTGCCCTTAATATCGACGATGCGCGCGATCTTGATGCCGGGACTATCGGCGAGCGCTTCTTTATAGCCGGACAAGCGCTCTTGGAGGTTCGGCTGGCCGGGGTTGGTGTAAAAGACGACATTCGCTTTTCCGCCGGTCAGCTTTATCAGGAGACGTCCCCCGAGCACGCCTACTTCATGATTGTTGGTGCCCACGAAGAAAAGCCTTTTGCTGTTGGGCGCGTCGGAGTCGATGGTCAGCACCGGGACGTGCTGCCCAATGGCTGCGTCGATATCGGGCGTCAGCACGTTGGCGTCGGTGGCGGTCACCAGGATTCCCGCGGGCTTCTTGCTCAGGGCGTGCTGAAAAGCCTCATGCTGGGCATTCGGGTCGTAGTTGGTGGGGCCCACCACTTGCGCCGCCACGCCCATTTCTCTTGCCGCTTTGACCAGGCCGGATCCGGCCGTCTGCCAATACGGCACGTTGATATTGGCAGCCACCAGATAATACGTCTCGCCCGGTTCATGGCGGGAGCTGCTGCAGGAGGAAAAAACAAAACAACAGGCCGCCAATGCGAGGCCGGTTTCGCCGATTCTCATCGAAAGATTCTTCACGCTTTCCAGATTATAAGCCGGATTGGGCGCCATAGAGGGGCCGGCGTCCATGGTATCGTTCCAGGTTAAGGAGCCAACACCGATGTTGAAATCGCTTAGTATATTTGTCTTCGCCGCCGGCGCTATGCTGCCGGCGCAAACCCTGAGCCAGCACGATCGCGATTTCGCGATCAACAGCCTGCAAGCGACCCGAAAGCTGTTTCTTGAATCCGTCGCGGGACTCACGCCGGAGCAGTGGAGCTTCAAGGCCGCCCCGGACCGCTGGTCGATCGCGGAATGCGCCGAGCACATCGCGGTCAGCGAGGATTTCATTTTCGGGCTGGTACGGGACCAGGTTCTGAAATCGCCGGCCGCGCCGGAGAAAAAGGCGGAGGTGAAGGTTACCGACGAGCAGATCCTGGAGCTACTCCCAAACCGTTCGCAGAAATTCCAGGCTCCCGAGCCGATCCGCCCAACGCACCGTTGGGCATCGCCGGATGAGACCGTGGCTCACTTTACGCAGAGCCGCGACGACCACATCAAGTACCTGGAGACGACGCAGGATCCACTGCGGGATCACTACATGCAGCACCCGGCGATGGGAATGCTCGACGGGTATCAATGGATTCTGCTGATGTCGGGCCATACGGAACGGCACACGGCGCAGATCAACGAAGTGAAGGCCGATCCGAAATATCCGAAGTAGCTCAGCGCGGGAGACGGCGCAGCCAGTCATACAGTCCGTGCAGGTGATCGATGTGGTCGGGGCCGCTGTTGCCTGCGAATCCCAGCAGCAGGAAGCGGCCCTGGCGCGTTTCGCTGAGCTGTTGCATGCCGCCAGGACCCCATTTCAGGACAGGCGTGCGTACCAGCCCAAGCTGCGCGGCGATGTAGTCCGTGGTCTCGGTGGTGCTCGCGAAAGTGCCGGGGAACACCTCGGAATTTGTGATCAGCATGCGCTTGTGGCCCGCGGCGGCTTCGCGCGCAAAATCGAGAAAGAGCTGCAGCTTCGCGGTATCGAGCGGACCGGGCCGGCCTTCGGGAAGGTACGAAGTGTGGAGGGAGTCTTCGAGAATGATGGCGTCGATGCGATGCCAGTTGGAGCGGTTGTTGAGGATTTCGCGGACGGCGCCATAGCCTGCGCTGAACGATGCGATGACGAGAGGGTTGAATTCGAGGCCGGAGACGTGCGCGGCTTCGGCGAGCAGGTCCGGAAAGCGCGCGGGATCGGCGAATGCCCGCGCATAAACACCGGATCCGGCGCCAAGCTGTATGGCGATTACGGCGACTCGTTTTTTCCAGCGCGTGGCGGCGCTGGCGGCGAGCCACTCGGGACCGTGAAATTGGATGACGAGCGGGACGGTGCTGCGGTTGGCGGCCTGCGCCGAGACGAACAGAGAGCCGATGGAGAGCGGGAGCACGCGTCCGCGAGGTTGCGAATCGGACATGCGCTGGTGACGGCGCGTGTGCTCCTGCATGGGCGAAGGATTTTGCGGTGATGGCGGCGGCGCCTGCTGGGGCGCGGCGAGGAGCAGGATGAGAGAGAGGAGCACGTTCTTACTTTAAGATGAACGACGTTTTTCGAATTGTGCCGAAGTGGCGGCCCGCGCTCGACCCGGAGTTTGTTCCCGCGGCGCTGTGGAACCGGGCCTATCGAGAACGGGTCAAGGAGAGCGGAGGAGGAGAGCCGCTGGCGCTCGCGCTGGAGCGCGGGGATGGTGGCACTGCGATATTTCGGACGGCCATTTTGCCGCACTGCGGCGCGAACGTCGCCGTGAATGAGCGCTATGTCGAGCGGCTGTTCAAGTTTCTGCTGTGGCAATGGGGCGGTTGCCGCGTCGTCATTGGCGGGAACGCGCGCATTGCGTCGTATTTGCGCGCACTGTATGGAGCGGCCGGAGCGCGCGAGTTCGATGCGCGGTTCATGGGCGAGCAGGTTTACGGGCGTCCATTCTCGATCGAAGGCGCGGGGGTGGACGAGGTTCCTTGCGGGAGCGATGCCACGGCTCCGCTGGGGCGGCATCTGGAGGGATACAGGATTGGATTTGATTTGGGCGCGAGCGACCGCAAGTGCGCGGCGGTGGCGAATGGCGAGATCGTGTTCAGCGAGGAGGTTCCGTGGAATCCCAGTGTTGAGCGAGATCCGCGGTATCACTTCGACGGCATAGACGATTCGCTGCGGCGAGCGGCGGCGAAGCTTCCGCGCGTGGATGCGATCGGCGGGAGCGCGGCGGGAGTTTACGTCCAGAACGAGGTGCGGGCGGCGTCTCTGTTTCGCGCCGTGCCGCGGGATGTGTTCGATTCCAGAGTGCGGCGGATTTTTTTCGATTTGCGGGAGGCCTGGGGCGGCGTGCCCTTCGAGGTGGTGAACGACGGCGAGGTGACGGCGCTGGCGGGATCGATGGCGCTCGGAGATAATGCCGTGCTGGGAATTGCGATGGGAAGCAGCTTGGCGGCGGGCTATGTGACTGCCGCGGGGGAACATCACGGCGTGGCTGAACGAACTGGCATTCGCGCCGGTGGATTATCGCGAGAATGCGCCGGTGGACGAATGGTCGGGCGATCGCGGAGTGGGAGCGTTATACCTTTCGCAGCAGGCGGTGGGGCGCTTGCTCGCGCCCGCCGGGCATCGATCTGCCGCGGGAGATGCCGTTGCCCGAGAAGCTGGTCGAGGTACAGACGTTGATGGCGGCTGGAGACGGGCGGGCGCGCCGCGATCTATGAGAGCATCGGCGTATTTCTGGGTTATAGCATCGCGCATTACGCCGAGTTTTACGATTTCCGCAATGCGCTGGCGCTAGGGCGCGTGATGAGCGGGGAAGGCGGCGACCTGATTGTTGCGATGGCGAAGCGGGTGTTGCGCGAGGAGTTTCCGGAGCTTGCGGAACGGGTGCGCTTTCACATTCCGGACGAGAAGGAGAAGCGGCATGGGCAGGCGGTGGCGGCCGCTAGTTTGCCGGCTTTGGGCGGGCCTGGACGGCGCCGGGCTGGTTGAAATGCCACTCCCCAGTGCGGCACTGTTGCTCGAAACGGTGAATGTCTAACATCAAGTTTCTGCCCGTTCCGCGCAGAATCAAAATGGAGAGGTACTAATTTAGCGTGACTCGACCTGCCATAATTGCTGGGCGCTGCTCGAAAAGGAACTGGACGCAATGTTCGTCCCTATCTCACGACGCGCCGCTGGTCAAAGAGAAAATACCAGGAGTGGGGTCCGGGACATCCGCTGTGCGCGCCAGTCACCTTTCCAATGATGTCCGCGGTCGGGTATCTCTGTCCGCGAAACGCGAGCAAGTCGCGGGACGGGGGCTCTCCTCCAAAGAATACAAGAAAGCCGGCCTGGCCTACTGAAACGCCACGGTTTTCGTGATCTCTTGCGTGAAAGCAGTTGAAAAAAGATCCAGTCCCGAAGGCAGAGCCGACGTTCCGGCGTTGCCGGTAGACAACCCCAGCCCGCCGTAGGGGGTGCCGCTGACGATGGCACTGACGGGAAGAGCCTGAAGGATGGAGACCGGCACGGTGATGGAGCCGTCGCTCACTCTGGCCCGGCAGATGAAGTTCACTTGAGCGGTGGCGTTCACCCCGCTCGAGCCGCTGAGATTGACATCCAGACTCGGATCGCCCCCGGTCCAGTTTACGGTCAGCGGCGAGGATCGCGAGATGGTGTTGTTCGACGTGAAGTTCGGCCACGTCAGCGGCGGCGGCACTGTGAGATTGAACTTGAACGCACCCACGTCATTGCCGCCCGCCCCGTTATCCACCGTATAAGTTCCGGGGTCCAGATAAAGCGGTTGCGCCGTCTGTCCCGGCAAGGGAGTTCCTCCCCCCAAGTTGCCATAAAACGCCCCCATGGAGATCCGCGCGACCTGCTTGGCGCCATTCGGTCCGCTCACGTTGATTACCGGGCCGCCGTCGAGTTGGGTCTCGGTGACCGTCGCCGGGGCAACCGACGGTAGGATGGCGCACGCCCCATAGTTCAGATCCAGGCCGCCTTGCCCATACGCGCTGCTGGCGATCTTGGCAAATCCGCCGCTTAGGGCATCCGCCGTCACCGGTGCCGGAGAAAGTGGGGACAAAAGCGTCAAACGCGCCAGAACCATGCTGCCTATGCGCACGGCGCCGCCCGAAGCGAGCGCCTGCAGGAACGACGCAGGCAGCCCCGGGCTGGAGCAGGTTGTGCCGCTTCCCACCGCAATCGTCGTGAAGTTGCTGACCACGGTGTTGGACCCGTTGGCGGCGCTCACTGAAACTCCCACGGGAACGTTGCAGCCGCTCACCCCGGAGGGAATCGTAAACGCGACCTGATCGTCGCCCGAATAGCCCGAACGGCCGGCATAGGTCACGGCCGCCGGTTGGCCGCCGACCAACACCGTCACATTGATCCCTGGAATGTTGCCGTTCGGAGGCGTGTTTGCGTCGCTGCCCGAAATCGCGCCCAGGCCGGTGCCCCACAGCACCACCGTCTCGCCGGGCTGGAATGCGAAGGTGAGCGAATTGAATTTGTAGTTAGCGTCCTGGACGACCGCTTGTCCCCCGCCCTGTTGATTGATGGTGAAGATGCCGAAGCTGCTCGCCGCCACCCTGATCGGCGCGGTCGCGCTCGCCGCGCCATTGTAAGTGACCGTGATGGTCCCCGTGCCGACGGGCGTGGTGGATGGCAGAATCGCCGCCACCTGTCCCGCCGAGGTATAGATCATAAAGCATTGCGCCGTGGAGCCGTTCACCGTGACGGAGACCTGGGTTCCGCTCAAGGTAGTCGGAAGAGGCAGCGTTGAGGCAAAGGCAAGCGATGCCGGACCCATATTAGAACCGAACACGTTGAAAATCGACCCCTGCGCGATCGCGCCGTTAGGAAGCGCCGGGTCGGCATAGCTCGCGGCGTTTTTCACGCCATTGGCCGCGATGGCGGGATTGGCTGCGAATACACTCGGAGCGCTCAGAAGAATCACTGTGAGGAAGCCGGCGATGTACGGCATAGTTCCTCCAAGTATACGCTACTTACCTTGTGCGATAGCCATAAACCACCCCTGAAAATCTAACGGTGAGCGGCGGGCCAGGACGCCAAAGAAGTGATTTCGACCGGGCGGCAGCCGTCTTAGAGATCCGTCCTCCCTGATCCCGGATATTTGCGAAACATACGAATATAAAAAACATCCTATGTCCGAAAATCAGTGTAAGATACGAAATAGGTTTGCAGCAGCTTTAGCAGGGGTTTACGCGGGCCGCTAATTATAAGACAGCTTACAGAGGAGGGTTAATGTTGCAAAAGTGGACGACGTTAACTGCCCTTTCCTTCGTTTTCGCGGTTTCTGCCGGCGCGCAGGGCATTACTACGCACGCCTCGCCAAACGATTGGGAAGAAATCAACTTTGAATTCAATTCGGCGGTGCTGTCCGACGGATTTCCGAGTTTGTTGCGCTTGTCCGATCTGCTCAAGAGCAACGCCGGATACCACGTGCGCGTGGAGGGAAACACCGACAATCTCGGCTCGCAGAGGTTCAACGAAAGGCTCGGCCAGGAGCGCGCCGACGCCGTCAAGGCATTTCTGGTTCACTATGGAGCGAATCCCAGCCAGATCGAAGCCGTCACCAGGGGGAAGGGAAATCCCGAGGTCCCGGGCTATAAGAACCGCTACAGCAGAACGGACGTGGCGCGCTGGATGAACCGGCGCGTTGTGTTGACCGTCACGGACCAAAACGGCAAGGTGATCGGCGAGGGTGGCATGAACCAGGTGCTGCCCGCGATACAGCAAGAGCCTTCCAAGTGCTGCGACGATATTCTGAAGCGGCTCGATAAACTCGACGACATCGCTAAAATGCTGCGCGACCTGGCGGACCAGAACGCCGGTCTGCGGCGCGAAGTGAACGACCTGAAACAGGAGCAGCAGGCGCTCGAAGCGAAGGTCAACGGTCTGCCGAAGCCGCTCAACGAGCAGCAGACGGCGGCGGTGGTGGACCGCAGGCTGGAAGCGAATCGCGATCCGCGTTTCTCGCTGTTGGGCTTGAATGCCGGCGCGGACGACCGCGGGAACGTAACGTTCACGGGCGCGGGACGCTTTTTTGCGCCGTTTAAAGATCACTTCGCCGTGCAGGCGCAGGGCGAGTACATGTACTTCCACACCGATCGCGAAGCGCAGTTCGACATCGGCATGGTGGACCGCATCGGACGGTTCCAGGGCGGTCTGTTTGGCAGCTTCAAGCACGTTGGCCTGCCTGGCTACGGAGGCGGCGGCAATCTGGGCCAAGGCGCGGCGGTGTTCGATTACCTGTTCGGATGGGGCAAGGTTGGTATTTTCGGAACCAAGGGTTTCCTCGATAACGCCATCCTGAGCACGAAGAATATGGTGCTGCCGGACGGCTCCATCGCTCCCAACCTTTTTGTGCAGAACTCCCTGCGCATCACCGATCAAGCGGGCGTAAACCTGACCGTGGGGCTGTGGGGCAACAACTACGTCGAAGGGAACGTAGGCTATCTGCGCGCCTATTCGACGGGCGATCGCGCCGGCGGCACGGTGCGGTTCATCTTCCCCATTGCTTCGCGCTTCGCGTTCACGGCCGAAGGCGGTATCAACGAAACCATGATGCCGGTGCACGGCCAGGATGCGCGCGCAGTGTTCGGCTTCCAGTGGGGCAACCTGCTGCGGCCGCGTGAGTTCCTCAATTCGAAGTATGCGGTACCGATGCAGATCCCGCGCATCCGCTACGAAGTGGTCACGCGCAATATCATGCGAGGATCGTCGCCGCCGGTCGCGGACGCCGGTCCCGATCAGATCGGCGTGCCGGCCGGAACCATCACTCTGAACGGCTCGGGTTCGCACGATCCGAACGGACTACCGCTCACGTTCCACTGGGTCCAGGAGACCGGACCGTCGATCGCGCTGGCCAGTCCCAACGCGGCGATCACGAACTTTCAGGCCACTGCGGGGCAGAGCTTCACGTTCCGCCTGACGGTCACCAACAGCGCCGGATTGTCGGCTTCGGCGCGGACGCGCGTTACCACCACGGCCGCCGCCAAAGTAAACATCTTGTTCTTCATCGCCAACCCGACCACCATTCAAGCCGGGCAAGCATCCCAGTTGACGTACCAGGTCCAGAACGCGACTGCGGTGTCCATCAGCGGCATTGGCCAGGTGAACGCGACCAACGGCAACCTGAGCGTCTCACCAACCCAGACGACGACATATACCTTGACCGCCACCAACGACACGAGCACCCAAACGGCAACCGCCACGGTCGTGGTGCAGAATCCGCAGGTGCAGATCCTGACCTGTACGGCAACGCCGATGAACATCGTTCAGGGCGAGACCGCGACGATCGTGTATGCAACCGTCAACGCGACCTCGGTTTCAATCAGCGGCATAGGCAGCGTCCAGCCCAACGGCTCGGTGCAAGTGACGCCTACGGCTACCACGACTTACACGGTTAGCGCCAGCAACACCGGAGGCAGCACCACCTGCAACGTAACGGTTCAGGTGACGCCCGGCACGGCGCCGCAGGTGATCCGGTTCACGGCCAATCCATCGACCATCAGCCAGGGCGCGACATCGACCCTGGTATGGCAGGTGCAAAACGCCGATACCGTGACGATTACGCCGGGTCTCAACACCGTGCCCCTGATCGGGACGCAGGATGTTACCCCGCAGCAGACGACCACTTATACGCTGACCGCGACCAACAAATTCGGGTCGGTGACGATGACCGCGACCGTGACGGTAACGACGGCGCCTCCGACGCCTACGAACGTCGCGATCACGTCGTTTACGGCCAATCCGCCGGTCAGTCCAAGTCCGGGCAGTCCGGTTGTGCTGAGCTGTGTCGCGACCAACGCGACCGGCATTTCGATCAGCGGCGCCGGAGCGGTCAACTCCGCGGGACAAGTCACCGTCACTCCGCTGGTCAATACGACCTATACTTGTACGGCGACCGGAAACGGACCTCCGGCAACGGCCACTCTGACGGTGCAAGTGACGCCCGTCACGACTCCCACGGGTCCACCGCCAACGATCGTGGTAGGCGGATTGAGCGGCTTGGTCTGCTCCTCGCCCGCGACGGTTGTGGGCGGCAGCGGCGGCACGATTATCTGCCAGACGGTCGTTCGTCAGGTGCAGCTTGACCTGAGCCAGTCGACCAGCCCGTCCGGCAACGCTCCGTTGACATTCCTGACGACATCGCTGGCCACGCGAGCGGCGGTGATCAGTCCGACATCGTCGCAGCCGACCGTGCAGTTAGGCGAGCAGTTCGGCGATTATCTGTTCAACGTCACTGTGACCGATGCCAAGGGCAATCAGGCCACGGCGACGGTGGACATCCAACTGGCGGTTACGCGCGTTCCATAAATTCGCTCAACCCTTCGCTCCTTCGACCGGGATCTCCTCTGTTTGGGATCCCGGTTTTTTATTGCCCGACAGCCGATACGCGAGAATAAGGCCGAGGCGCCGATGGCGAGCGGAAGGGAATTGCTGTCGAAAGAACTCCGGCACAGGGTGGAGGAAGCCGCGCGCGCACGTAAAAAGGGCGTCCGCGAGGAAAGCCCTTTGTCCTTTTGCAACTGGCGCGCACGGGTAAAATCAACCTAACTAAAGGTTTCCGAAGCGATACTCGCGGGCCGCCGGCGGCGAATTCAGGCGATCGCGCGAACGGGTGATGCCTGGAGTCCAATTCGACGTCAATAAGACCCGGCACACAACGGCATCCTTGAATGCGCGATGGACCAGGACCTGCAGCTCGGATCATCTGCTCGGCGCCTTCCTCGGTATGGGTGTGAACGATCGTGAGGAAAACGAAGGAGCCCCTCACGACCCAATCGCGTGCCAACGTTCCTCGCTATTCTCACCACGCTCAGCGAACACCAGGCGATTCGGGTCTTCAAACACGAGTGCGGCGGTTTCAAACGACACCCGGTGCTTCGCGCGGTTTGCCTCGCTCTTGCTTTGGTCCCACTCGAATCTCACGCCTCCAGCATATGAATTCCATATCCATAAATCGAAATCGTCCGCTTGGGAACCAAATCGTCGTCGATGGATTCTAAAGCATAGCTTGCGGAATTCGTTCACATCCGAAGTGTCGCTGCGTCTGAGCGCTGTGCGCCAGGACCTGTCGTATGGGGCGCGGGCGCTTCGCCGGGGGTCCGGATTTACGATCGCCGCGGTGCTTTCGCTCGCGTTGGGCATCGGGGCGACGACGGCGATTTTTACGGTGCTGAATGCTGTGGCTTTGCGGCCGCTTCCCTATAAGGATGCCGCGAGGCTGTACTGGATAACGGAGATCCTCAAAAAGAACAGCACCGACGAGGTCACGCTTACGGAGCATTTCCTGGAGTGGAGGCGATTGAACCACTCCTTCACGGATTTGGCCGGCTACAACTACCAGACTCGCAATTTGACCGGTCTCGATGAGCCGCTGGAGATACACACGGCCAAGACATCGGCCTCTCTGTTGCCGTTGCTCGGAGTGCAGCCGGCGCTCGGCCGGAATTTCCTGAAGGAAGAAGATTATAAGGGGCGCGACCAAGTCGTCTTGCTCGGGAATGAATTGTGGCGGCGGCAGTTCAGTGCAGATCCGAAGATTTTGGGGCGGGCGATCACGCTCGATGGCGCGCAGTACACGGTCGTTGGAGTGCTTCCGCGCGACTTCGTGTTTCCGGGGCCGCACCAGGTCGACCTCATCACGCCGCTCGGCAAAGATGAGGCCGCGGAGCTGGAACACCGTGTCGGGTCCATCATCTTCAACGTGATTGGTCGTCTGAAGCCGGGAGTTACGCCGCAACGGGCCTGGGCAGAGCTAACAACTATCCAATCGCATTTGCCGGCGCCCGCGTATCGTCCCACGATCACGCTCAAAATGGTGCCTCTGCGCGCGCATCTATTCGGGGACGCAAGATCGGCGGGCTTTGTCCTGATCGCCGCGGCGGGCTTTCTGCTTCTGATCGCGTGCGCCAACGTTGCCAACCTGCTTCTTGCGCGCCTGATGCAGCGCGATCGGGAACTGGCCATCCGCACGGTGCTGGGCGGGTCGCGCACCCGCCTGATTTCTCAACTGCTGGCGGAGAGCGCGCTACTCGGATTGTTGGCGTGCGCCGCCGGGATTGTACTCGCGTTCTGGATGCGCCGTCCGCTTTTCGCGCTGAGTCCCTACGATTTGCCCGGTTTGCGGAGCTTGCCATTTGATGGCCGCGTCCTCGGTTTCGCAATTGCTCTGGGCATGTTGACGACGCTGCTCTTTGGGTTGCTGCCGGCGTTTCGCGCGACAGGGGTGCGGCTGGCGGAAGCCGTCAAAGTGGGCGAGACGGCGGTGGTCGGCGGGCGAGGCTCGCTACGCGCTCTCTCCATGGTTGCGGCGGCGGAGATCGCGGTTATTTTGATTCTTTCGACCGGCGCGGGATTGATGCTGCAGAGTTTTTGGAAAATGCGCTACAGCGATCTAGGATTTCAGCCGGACCGTTTGGTGATTGCGGCTCTGAAACTCGCCGGGCCGCGCTTTCGCGTGAAGACGCAGCAATTCGCGTTCATCCAGGAACTTCTAGAGCGTGCTCAAAATCTTCCCGGCGTCGAGTTCGCGGCGGTTACGTCAGCGGCTGAACTCCCCCCGGGAGACTGGCACGCCACCAATACCTTCGAAATTGACGGAAGGTATTCGCCTCTTGGCGGCGTCCGGCCGATCGGTCGATTCCCGGTGGTCAGTCCCAATTACTTCCGCATTATGGGAATTCCGCTGCTGCGAGGCAGGCTGCTCGCGGATTCCGATGGTGAAAACGCACCGCCGGTAGTGGTGGTAAATCGCGCCCTCGTGCAGCGCTATTTCAGCGGTGAGAACCCCCTCGGGAAGCGCATTCGCAACGGAGCGAACGCGCCGTGGCACGCGATTGCGGGCGTGGTGGGGGACGTGAAGACCTCGGGGCTCGACGCCGCTGCCGAACCGACGATTTATTTCCCTTATCGGCAATCGGACGGTCTGACGGAGATCGGTTTGGCGATGCGCTCGCCGCTCGATCCTGGCGTCATCGCGAACGAGCTGCGCAAGACGGTCACAAATCTGGACCCAAATCAGCCGGTGACCGGCATTCAGGCGATGGACGAACGCTTGGGCGAGTCCGTATCGAAGCCGCGCTTCACAACTGCTCTGCTGTTCTCGTTTGCCGGGCTTGCGATCGTCCTCGGGTTGATCGGGGTATATGGCGTGATGGGTTGCCGCGTGCGGTGGCAGTTGCGTGAACTGGCGGTGCGTCAGGCTCTGGGAGCGCGGCGAAAGGACATCGTCTGGCACGTTCTACGCCAGGGATTTTCGATCATCCTGCCGGGATTGTGCTGCGGGCTGCTGGGCTCGTATAGCGCTCGGCCGGCTGCTCGCCAGCATGCTTTTCGAGATCCCCGCGAACGACCCGTTGACGTTTGCGATCGTGTCGTCCGGCTTGAGCGCCGTTGCCCTGCTTGCGTGTTCCATTCCAGCCATGCGCGCCGCGCGCGTAGACCCGCTCGTGTCGCTGCGGCACGAATGAATTAGGCGATCGCGAATACAACTCCTCGCGCCCGCCGTTCGGAACGATGGTTCGGTCTCCGACGGAGCGTGCTGGTAACGGCTGCAACCCGCCGCCGCCCCCTTACTTGCCGGAGTTGAAGCGCTTCTCGGCTTCCTGCCAGTTCACCACATTCCACCATGCCGTGATGTAGTCGGGACGGCGGTTCTGATACTTAAGATAGTAGGCGTGCTCCCACACATCCAGGCCGATCACTGGATATTTGCCTTCCATCAGCGTACTGTCCTGGTTTGCCGTTGACGTAATTTCGACGCTGTTGCCGTTCTTGATCAGCCAAGCCCAGCCGGAGCCGAAGCGGCCCGCCGCGGCCGCCGCGAACTTCTCCTTGAATTGATCGAAGCCGCCGAACGCGCTGTCGATGGCTTGCGCCAGATTGCCGGACGGTTTTCCGCCCGCGCGGGGACCCATGATCACCCAGAACATGGAATGATTCGCGTGGCCGCCGGCGTTGTTACGAACGGCGGTGCGGATGTTCTCCGGCACGATGGCGCAGTTGTTTGCCAGCAGCTCTTCAAGGCTCTTGTTCTGAAGGTTGGGCGCGGACTCCAGCGCCTTGTTCAGATTGTTCACGTAGGCCTGATGATGCTTGGTGCGATGAATCTCCATCGTCTGCTTTGTCGATGTACGGCTCCAGAGCATCGGCCGGGTAGGGCAGGTCGGGTAAGGTAAAAGCCATTTCATTCTCCTCTCACTGCTGTTTTTCAAATGCATCCGCGAGGCGGAACATGCCGGCCTCGTCGAAATGCCGGGTCAAAATCTGCATGCCGACCGGGAGACCCGCGGCGGTTTTCCCGCACGGCACGCTCATACATGGGATGCCCGCAAGGTCGCCCGTGATCGTATAAATATCGGAAAGGTACATCTCCAGGGGATCGTCGATCTTCTCGCCGATCTTGAAGGCGGGCGAAGGCGTAACTGGCGCGACGATAGCGTCGACCTCGGAAAAGGCCTTCTTGAAATCTTCCGCGATAAGGGTGCGTACTTTTTGCGCCTTCAAATAATATGCGTCGTAGTAGCCCGCGCTCAGCACGTACGTGCCCAGCATGATGCGGCGCTTGCATTCCGCGCCGAAACCTTCGCCGCGCGTGCGGCGATACATCTCGCCGAGCGTATCGGCTGCGGCGCGCGTGGTGTAGCGGACGCCATCATAGCGCGCCAGGTTGGAGCTGGCCTCGGCGGTGCAAATGATGTAATAGCATGCGACGGCGTATTTGGTGTGCGGCAGGCTGATTTCGCGAATCTCGCACCCCAGCCGCTTCAGCGCGGCGATGCCTTTGTGAATGAGATCGCCGGACTCGCTCGAAAGGTTCTCGAAATATTCGCGCGGCATTCCCAGCTTCATGCCTTTGACATTGCCGTCGAGCGCGGCGAGATAATCGGGGACGGGCGCTGAGGCGGATGTGGCATCGAGCTCGTCGCGCCCCGCGATGGCGCCGAGAAGCAGCGCCGCATCGCGCACCGTGCGGCCGAACTGGCCCACATGATCGAGCGAGCTTGCGAACGCGACGAGCCCATAGCGGGACACGCGCCCGTAAGTTGGCGTCACGCCGACCACGCCGCAAAATGATGCCGGCTGACGGACGGAGCCGCCCGTGTCGGAGCCGAGCGCGATCGGGGCTGTTCGCTGCGCTACCGCCGCGGCCGATCCGCCGCTCGAGCCGCCCGCGACACGGTCCGGCGCCAGCGGATTCTTCACGGGGCCGAAGGCGGAGTTTTCGTTCGACGATCCCATCGCGAACTCGTCGCAGTTCGTCTTGCCGATAATCATTCCGCCCGCGCGTTCGAGGCGCGCGACTGAAGTCGCGTCGTAAGGCGGACGATAATTCGCAAGCAGGCGCGAGCCGCAGGTAGTGCGCACGCCTTTCGTAACGATAACGTCTTTCACCGCGACGGGAACAGCGGCCAAGAGGCCGGGATCTTGCCCCTTCGCCACGGCTTCATCGACGCGCGCCGCGGTGGCGAGAGCGCGTTCTTCACAGAACGTAAGAAACGCGTTCGTCTTGTTGTTTTCCGATTTGGCGAAATGGAGACTCGCTTCGGCCATCTCGCGCGCGCTGAAGCGCTTTTTGCGCAAGCCGCTCTGGATCTGCTCGACGGTAAGCGATGCGAGTTCGAGACCCGATCCGGTCATCGCTCGATTACCTTTGGAACCTTGAAATATCCGGCCGCGGCCGCCGGCGCATTCGCGAGAGCGGCGGGCGTGCCCAGGCCGGGTCGCTCGCGGTCATCGCGCAAGGGCGCGGTCTCGCCGGCTTCGTACAGAACCTGCGCCATCGGCTCGACTCCGCTCGTGTCGATCTCATTCAGAGAATCGACATGCGTTAGAACATCGTCCAGATCGCCGCGCAGCTTGTGTACCTCATCGTCCGTCAGCTCCAGGTTCGCAAGCGCCGCGACATAGCGGACCTCCCGCTCGCCGATCTTCACCCCGCCGCCTTTTTCCTCGCCTGTTTGTACACGATGCGCAGCCCGGGGTCGGCGATGTGGTCGGCATCGTCGTCGCTCGCGGCGAAGCTCGTCTCCATGCGCGGCGGCCGGCGCGGTGTGGCGATACGGAACTCGATTTCCTTCACGCCGCTCTCTCCAATCACCTGGTGAATGCGGCCCAAAATTTGATGGCGTAGAAAAAATAGCTGCTGCTGCCAGATGGCGTCTTCCACCTCGACGATCAGATTGCCGCGAACCAATGCCACGGCGCGGGCGTGCGATGCGAGCCGCTTTCCCACGGCGGCGGGCCAAGCGGCGCAGGCGAGCTCGTCGGTATCGATTTTGCCGGAAAGTCTGAGTTTCGCGAGAGACCGGCCAGCGCGTTCCATCTGAATCGGACTTCATTTTAGCAAGATGCGCGCGCCTGTCAGGTTCGCTCTAATCTGGCGGCGACGCCGCCATTGAGTACTCTGGTATTACGATTGGCGCCCGCGTGCGTCCGACGTATTGGAGGGTTCGATCCGTACGATGCTCAGGGTATTGGGATATGCGCTGGCGATGGGCGCGGCGCTGTGCGCGCAGACGGCGGCGACATCCGAGACGGTGAGCGTGAGCCGCGCCACGCTCGACAACGGACTGCGGGTGGTGATTGTGCGCGATCCGCTGGCGCCGGTGGTCACTGTCGAGGAGAATTTTCTGGTGGGCGGAAACGAGACGCCGCCGGGAT
The DNA here is from genome assembly GCA_963838885.1 of Bryobacterales bacterium. Classification (GTDB taxonomy): domain Bacteria; phylum Acidobacteriota; class Terriglobia; order Bryobacterales; family Bryobacteraceae; genus JAICMB01. The sequence continues at coordinate 17,639 of CAWITB010000006.1, forward strand.
TTCCGGGCATGGCGCACGCGCAGGAGCACATGGCGTTCCGGGGCTGCAGCGGCGCCTCGGCCGACCAGATCGCCGCGATTTTCGCGCAGCTCGGCGGCGAGGGCAACGCCGATACGCAGCAGAACATCACGCAGTATTTCACCACCGTTCCGGCGAAGGATCTCGATATCGCTCTGCGCGTAGATGCCGCATGCATGGCGGGCATCGAGGATTCGCAGGAGCAATGGGAGCAGGAGCGCGGAGCGATAGAGCAGGAAGTGGCGCGCGATCTTTCGAATCCGACTTACAAATTCATCACGCGTCTGAACGAAGACATGTTCGCGGGCACCGCCTATTCGCACGATGCGCTGGGTACCAAGGCATCGTTCGACGCCACCACCGGCGCGATGCTGCACAAGTTTTACAGCGACTGGTACGCGCCCAACAACGCCATTTTGGTGATCGCCGGAAACGTCGATCCCGCCGCCACGCTGGCGCAAGTGAAGCAGTATTACGGGTCCATTCCAAAGCGCGCCGTTCCGGAGCGCCCGGCGATTACGCTGCGGCCCGTGAAGGCCGAATCGTTCACGCTCGAAAGCAATTTGCCGTACGTGCTCGCTTTCATCGCCTATCGCATGCCCGGAACGGACAGTCCGGATTACGCTGCGGCGCGCATATTGAGCGACGTCATGGCGAGCCAGCGCGCCGATCTCTACGAATTGGTGGCGTCGGGTAAGGCCCTGGCAGCGCAATTCGGCTTGGCGGAGGCGTATCCGAAGGCCAGTGTGGCGTACAGTCTGGCGGCGCTTCCGGCGGCGGCGGATTCGGCGCAGATTATCGCCGCCATGAAAACGATCGTCTCGAATTACGTTCTGAAAGGGCTTCCGCCGGACCTGGTGGACGCCGCCAAGCGCAGCGAAATCGCGTCCGCCGAATTCGAGCGCAATTCGATTCCGGGTCTGGCGGCGAGTTGGTCGCAGGCGCTTGCCGCGGAGGGGCGCAATTCGCCGGACGAAGATGTGGCCGCGCTGCGCCGCGTCACCCTCGAAGACGTGAACCGGGTGGCCAAGACCTATCTGGTCGACCGCAACGCCATCGTGGCGACGCTGAAGCCGCGGCCTTCCGGAGCGCCCGTTGCGGGAAAGGGATTCGGCGGCAAGGAAAATCTGACCGCGACGCCGAGTAAGCCGGTCGAGCTGCCAGTTTGGGCGGAAGCGGCCGTGAAGTCGCTCGCGATTCCGCAACCCAATCTGCATCCCGTGGACATGATTCTTTCGAACGGTCTGCGCCTCATCGTGCAGACCGAGAAGATCAGCGCGACCGTGACGCTGTTGGGCAACATACGGCATCAGGAAGAGATCCAAACGCCGCCGGGGAAAGACGGAGTGGCCGACATTCTCGAGGGGCTGTTCACGTACGGCACGAAAAATCTGGACCGCATCGCGTTTCAGAAGGCGCTGGACGACATCGCGGCAGGTGAATCCGCGGGCGTCAACTTCACCCTAAAGGCGCTGAAGCAGTACTTCGGACGCGGTGTGGAGCTGCTGGCGGATAACGAACTGAATCCGGCGCTGCCCGAGGATGCGTTCAAAATCGTGAAGCAGGAGACGAGCGAATTCGTGGCGGGCAATCTCACGAGTCCGGGTTACTTGACGGAGCGGGCCTTGGACTCCGCTCTGTTGCCCAAAGGCGACCCGGTGCTGCGCGAGACTACGCCGCAAACGATCGCCAACGTTTCGCTGCAGGACGTGCGCGAGTATTATGCCAAAACGTTCCGGCCCGATCTGACGACCATCGTCGTGATTGGGGACATCGAACCGGCGGAAGCGAAGGCCGCGATCGAAAAATACTTCGGGACCTGGAAAGCGGCTGGTCGCCACGCCGGACGTAACGCTTCCGCCGGTTCCTCCGAACAAGGCGAGCGCCGTGAACGTTCCCGATCCGACGGAGGTGCAGGATTCGGTGGAGCTGGCCGAAGAGATGCCGATGAACCGCTTCGAGCCCGACTACTACGCCTTGCAACTGGGGAATCACGTTCTGGGCGGAGGCTTTTATGCGACGCGTCTGTATCACGATCTGCGGCAGGTGGCGGGATATGTTTACACGGTTGAGGACTCCCTGAGCGCCAACAAGACGCGCGCGCTGTACAGCGTGGTTTACGCTTCGGACCCGGAGAACGTCTCGAAGGCGCGCGCGCTGGTGGAACGCGATCTGGCGGCGATGCAACGGGAGAACGTTACGCCGGCCGAATTGCAACAGGCGAAAGCGCTGTTGCTGCGCCAGATCCCGCTGGCGGAGTCGAGTGAAGACGCGGTTGCGTCGGGACTGCTGGCGCGGGCGCAAATGGATCTGCCGCTGGACGAGCCGACGCGAGCCGCGAGCCGCTACTTTACGATGACCGCCGACCAGGTCCGCGCGGCGTTCGCGAAATGGATCCGTCCCGGCGATCTGGTTCAAGTGGTGCGGGGCCCGGCGCCGCAGTAACGGTTACAAGACATGGACGCGCCGTAGCGCTCGTCCATGAATTGAAAATGTCAGGAGCGAAGAACCACGCCGCCACGGCCATCGCGGTGTCGTTACTGTTGTCCGCGGCCGCGTGTAAACAATACTCGAATAATCGTGAGCCCTCGGGACCGCCGCCGCCCACTCCCACGACCGCGCCGTTGTCCTATGCGGCCACGGTATCGCGGGTGGCCCCCGCCGTGGTGACGATCCGCGCCTCGCGGCGGGTGCGCGCGCCGGAGCAGTTTCCCTTTTCCGGCGATCCGTTTTTTGAACGCTTTTTTGGAGGGCGGCTGCCGGGACGGCAAGGGGGCGGAACGCAAGTGCAGGAGGCGCTCGGCTGCGGCGTAATCGTGCGCGAGGACGGACACATCCTGACGAATCACCACGTCATCGACGGCGCGGAAGAAATCAAGGTGGATCTGTACGACCGCCGCACCATGGCGGCCAAGCTGGTGGGTTCCGATCCGCCCAGCGATCTGGCGGTGCTGAAGATCAACGCGTCGGATTTGCCGTTGCTGCATTTGGGAAATTCCGACAACGTGCGCGTCGGCGACATCGTGCTGGCGGTGGGAAATCCGCTTGGGATCGGGGAGACGGTGACGTCTGGAATTATCAGCGCAAAAGGGCGCAGTACGGGTCTCAGCAACGGATCTTTCGAGGATTTTCTCCAAACGGACGCGCCCATTAACAAAGGCAATTCCGGAGGCGCGCTGGTGAACACGAATGGCGAGCTGGTGGGCATCAACTCGCAGATTATCTCGACCACCGGCGCCAGCATCGGGCTCGGGTTCGCCATTCCTTCGAATATGGCCCGCACCGTAATGGACCAGCTCATCGGGCATGGCAAGGTAAGCCGCGGACAGCTTGGGGTGAGCATCCAGCCCGTCACTTCCGATCTGGCGGCGAGCCTGGGTCTGAAGCAGACGCAAGGCGTGGCGGTGAATTCCGTCGTGCCGGGCGGACCCGCCGATAAAGCCGGGATCAAGAACGGGGACGCCATCACGGAGCTGAACGGCAAGGCGATTACCGATCCGAATACGTTCCGCAATGCCATTGCGTCAAGCGCACCGGGAACCAAAGTAACGCTGACGATCGTGCGCAGCGGGCAGCAGCAACAGATTCAGGTGACGCTGGGCGAACTTTCGCCGCAAGGCAACGGCAATCCGGCGGCCGGCGGTCAAGGCGGCAGCGCGGGTGGACAACTGGGGATAACGGTACAGCCGCTGACGCCCGGACATTGCGGCGCAGTTGGGCTTGCGCGCAGGCACGCAAGGTTTGGTGGTCACCCAGATCGATCCCGCGGGTCCCGCCGCCGAAGCGGGAATGCAAGCGGGTGATGTGATCCAACAGATCAATCAACAACCGGTACGATCGATCGCGGACGTCCAAGCGGCGCTTCAGAAATCAGCGGGGCGTCCGGCGCTGGTGCTGATTAATCGCGGAGGTCAGACCATGTTCGTGCCGGTGCGGCCGCGATAGCGCGGAAGTCCTCGCCCGCGATGCCTTCGCGATCGCGGACGCGTTAGCGTTGTAGAACGGAATTCAGCGAGCCCTGGCGGTAGCCCTCGAGATCGAGCGTTACGTAATGGAATCCGAGGGGCTTGAAAATGGCCGTGAACTTTCCGGCCATTTGCAGCGTAAGGGCCTTCCCAAGCTCCTCTTTCGCAATCTCGATGCGCACGAGTTCGCCATGGAAGCGGACGCGGAATTGCCGGAACCCGAGGGCCTTGATCTGTTCTTCTCCGCTCTCCACGGTTTTGACATTTTGGAGCGTCACGGGCGTGCCATACGGAATGCGAGAACTGAGACAGGCGGAGGCCGGGCGGTCCCAAGTGGGCAGTCCGGCAATTCGCGATAGCTCGCGAATCTCGGCTTTCGTGAGTCCCGCGTCTACCAGCGGCGCCTCCACGCGGTGAAGCTTCGCGGCTTTCTGTCCGGGGCGATAGTCCCCCAGATCGTCTTTATTGACCCCGTAAACGATGTGCTCGATCCCGCGCGCGCGGCCTACTTCATCGAGGCGGGTGAAGAGCTCGTCCTTACAATGAAAACAGCGGTCGGGAGCGTTCTTGACGTAATCGGGATTGTCGAACTCGCGCGTGGCGATGTATTCGTGGCGGAAACCGCAATGACGGGCGAAAGCCTCCGCGTCGCGCTTGTGCGACTCGGGGAGTGAAGCCGAATCCGCCGTGATCGCGACGGCGTTGGCGCCGAGCGCGGAGTGGGCGGCCCAAGCGAGGTAAGCCGAGTCCGCTCCGCCCGAATAGGCCACGATGACGCTGCTCATACCTCTCAACAGATCGAATAGCTTATCCTGCTTTGCCGAGAGATGAACTGGATCGAGGCTGTGGGCCGACTCGGGGAGCGCAACGAGCGTGCTCATGGTCCAATTATACGTGTCGCGCGCCAAGTCCGGTCGCTCCGGCGTCTTGGTGTGTCGCCGGCGCCGGAAGGCGGCAGAAGTGGTTCCGTGAATCGGCTCGATCTGGGCGAAACCGCTCGCCCGCAACACCCTCCATGATTCAGCTTGGCCGCGCGATGCCCGCATTGCGGAGAATCACGCTTTTAAGAACGGTACCGGCTCACGAATTCTGCCGACTCCCATTACTATCCTTCGCAACCTGAGATCTGGGATCATGGAGGACGTGTCTCCCAGACGGGCGGTCGCCCGGGCCGCTATCGCCTCTCGGGGCGGTAGACCCGGGAGGAAAGTCCGGTCTCCATAGGGCAGCATGCCGGCTAACGGCCGGGGGGATTCGCTCAAAGCGGATTCTACGGCAAGTGCCACAGAAAATATACCGCCCGCTGCGTCCTTCGGGGCCGGCGGGTAAGGGTGAAAAGGTGCGGTAAGAGCGCACCGCGGGCGGAGCAATCCGGCCCGGCAGGGTAAACCCCATGCGGAGCAAGACCAAATAGGGGAGGAGGAGCGGCCCGCTCCGTTGGACTCCCGGGTAGGTCGCTCGAGCCGTGCAGCAATGTCCGGCCTAGACGAATGACCGCCGTCCGGAAACGGAAACAGAAACCGGCTTATAGTCTGGGAGGCCCGCATGTTCCGATGTTCACTCGATATTCACCGTGACCGCGTTCGACGCCACGCCATCCACCGTGACAATCACGTTCGACTCCCCGCTTCCGCGCAGGTTCAGAATCAGCGCCACGTTGACTTGATCGAGCCCCGCGAACGATCCCTGCGGACCGGCATAAAGCACCGGTACGGCGACACCGTTGATCGTGACCGCGACGTTTGCCGGCGCGCTGCGATTCCGAATGCCCGTGCCGTAGAGCGTCAGATAGACCGGCGTATCGACGCCCAAGTTAATGGGCACGGAAACGCAGTTCGATCCCTGGCACGTGAAAACCGGTACAGGCGACTGTATCGCGGGATTCGCGGCCTGAGTCCTCACCGCTGTCGCGGCCGCGACTCCCGATCCCGTACTGTTTGCGCTAAAGAGACCCGGAGCGACGTTCGCCACCGTGGCAATCGCCGTAGTCGTGGCGCCTCCGTTCGCGATGGTGAAGGTTGCCGCGCCGGGCGCCGTTCCGTCGGGGACCAATAGATTGATCTGCGACGGCGAGACATAATCGAGCGGCGCGGCGCGTTGCGCGCCCGCGGCATCCGTCATCATGACCGTGACCCCGCCGAGCGATACCGGCAAAGGCTGGGAACCCGCTTGCGCCGTTGCCGCCGCCATTCCCGCGCCGAAAATCGACGCCAGGGAGCCGGGCGCTATCGTCATGTTTCCCCAGGCCGCCGATTGCACCGTGGGATCTCCCAGAACCCCGTAGTAGCGCGCCATCCAATAGGGCAGAATATAATCGATACCGGCCGTCTCGATCGTGCCGCTACCGCCGCCCGAGAGCTGGAAGGGGCTGCGCTGCCACAGAAAATCGGTGGGAACGCGCGACGGTACTGGAATCGGCGCGCACGCTTGTCCATTGCACACCGTGACAGCATTGCTGAGATCGATGGAGGGGTCGCGCCGCGGCCTCGAAAGCCATTGATTGAGCAACGCTAAAGTTTCCGAATCGCGCGCCGCGTTGGCGCCCTGGATCGCGCGGTCGATGGCGTCGAAGAACGCGTTCTGATGCGGCGCCGTATGGCCGCGCAGCAGAGCATAGCCCGCCAGATAATCGGAACGCGCCGGGCCGCTTTCCAGCCGAATCAGATTATACAGGTTGATGTAGTCGAGATTGAATTTGAAGTAGGAGCTGTCGCTGCCGATATCGACTCCGATCGGCACGGACATAACGTAAGAGAGCGCGCTGCGCTGATCCGCGTAGGCCTTCGCGAACTGGCCGGGATTCACGTGTTGCGCCACTTGCAGAATCGCGAGCATCTCGTCCGGGCGCACGATAAATGTCGTGCTGACGGCGCCGTCCGGCAAAACGACGTCCCAGGCATGGTTCTGAAGAAATCCGGCCAGGCGCGTGGCGAGCCGCGAGATCGAGGTCTTGACGGCGTCGTCATCCACCAGGTCGTAGGCGGCGCCCAGGCCGAACATTACTCCGGAATATTCGTCGCGCGAGGTGTTGCCTACCCAAACTGTTCCTGTCGCGCTGTTGGTATAAATCCCGTTGCTCTTCTCTTCGCTTTCGATGCCGGCCGCGAAGGGCGAGCCGGCCGGAAACGCGCAGCGCGCCAGGACGTCCGTGCCCGTCGCGTCGAGCAGCGATTGGATGCCCGCCAGCGCGCTTTTGATATTTGCCAGCGCAGCGGCGGCGCGAGTTACGTTGTAGCGGAAGGCTTCGGCCGCGAGATAATGACCGGTCCACAGGGCCGAGTCGCCGCAGCGCGTGTACCCGGCAATTTGGTCGCTCGTAGCGGAGGCGAACACCGGATCAATGATGGTCCCATAGGGCATGTGCCGCGCCTGAATATTGGCGTCGATCGAGAGCGCGTCGGACTCGGCAGCGCGGCAGTGGGGCACGCAGATCGGGAGAGCGCAGAACGCCGCGGCAAGTGCGCTCGACTTTGTGCAGCGCGACATCATAAGTATTATTGTCACCGCAATCCCGGGCAGTGTCCGGTCCACTCGCCCGGCCGCCATGGCTCCGGCAGGAATTGACTCAACATTTGAGCATGTCCCGCGCCGCACAGCCCGTCCCACAAACGAACAGCGGATTGCTCACGCCGATTCGGCCCGGTCCCCAGCAGCTTTGCTTTTCAATACCATAGAGGTAAAAGAACAATGGCAACGCAGTTGCCTTTGACGAAGGAGAACTCCTATGGATGTCCCTCGCGGAAAAGAAGTGGCGCGGCGCCGCCTCATCAAGAGGATTGTATACATAACCCTGATCGTCATCGCCGGCGCGGGTCTGACGTGGGGACTTAGCCGGCTCAAGCCCGCGGCGCCGGAAGTCGAGCTCGCCACCGTTTGGCCGGACACTGTTCGGCGTGGTCCGCTGGTCATCGAAGAGCGCGGTCTCGGTACTCTGGTGGCTAAGGATTTTCTCTGGATTCCCGCGCAGTTCGACGGCCGCGTTGAAAAGATCAACGTTCTGCCCGGCAGCGCCGTTCACGCCAACGACGTTCTCATGGTGATGAGCAATCCTCAGATGGAGCTCGACGCCGGGAATCTCGAATGGCAGGTCAAAGCCGCCGAAGCCACCTTTACGGATCTCAAGGTCAAGCTGGAGACGCAGCAGTTGCAGCAGAAGTCCACCACCGCGCAGGTCCACTCCGATTACGAGCAGGCCGCTCTTCAAGCCGACCGCGATCAGCAACTTTTCAATCAACACCTGGAGCCTGAGATCACGCTCAAGCTGTCCAAAGCCAAGGCCGACCAGTTAAAAGAAAGCTGGGATCTTGCGAAACAGCAGGTCGACATTTTCGGCCAGTCCATGCAGGCCCAACTCGAGGCCCAGCGGGTGAACATCGACCAGCTCCGCGCCTCCTGGAATCTGAAAAAGCAGCAAGTCGCGCAGCTCACTATTCGGGCCGGCGTCGACGGCGTGGTGGCGCAGCTTGGTCCCACCGGTACGCCTCTTGAAGTCGGCCAGCGCGTCGCGCCCGGGGCGATTTTAGCGAAGGTCACGGTCCCCGGCAAACTGAAAGCCACGCTCAAGATTCCCGAAACGCAGGCGAAAGACATCACCATCGGACAGCAGGCCTCCATCGATACGCGCAACGGCATTATTCCCGGGCACGTCACGCGCGTCGATCCGGCGGCCACGAACGGGACGGTCGATGTCGACGTTTCGCTCGACGGGCCGCTGCCCGAAGGCGCCCGGCCCGATTTGAGCGTCGATGGCACCATCACAATTCAAAAATTGCAGGATGTCGTTTACGTCGGCCGCCCCGTGATTGGCCAGGCCGGCAGCAAAATCGGTCTGTTTAAAATCGATCCGGACGGCAAGGGCGCCTCGCGCGTGACGGTTACGCTCGGCCGCGCTTCGGTCAATACCATCGAGGTCGTGGATGGGTTGAAGGTCGGGGACCGCGTCATTCTCTCGGACATGTCGGCGTGGGATCAGCATAATCGCATACGGCTGCGTTAAAATCGTGAATTCTCAGGAGACATTTTCATGGCAGAGGAAGGTTTAATCCATCTGGATGGAGTCACGAAGGTATTCGTGACCGATGAAGTCGAGACGCACGCGCTGGCGGGCATTCACATCGATATTCAAAAGGGCGAATACGTCTCGATTTCCGGCCCTTCGGGCTGCGGAAAATCGACTCTGCTGGCTATTCTCGGGCTGCTCGATTCGCCCACCGACGGAACCTATATTCTGAACGCCAAGCCGGTGCAAAACTTGAAGCTGTCGGAGCGGGCGCGCATCCGCAACCGCGAGATCGGGTTCATTTTCCAGGCTTTCAATCTGATTGGCGATCTCACGGTTTACGAGAACGTGGAGCTGCCGCTGACCTATCGCGGCATGGCCGGGGCGGAGCGTAAGAAACGCGTGCAGGAAGCACTCGAGCGCGTCGGCATGTCGCACCGCGTGAAACATTATCCTTCGCAATTGTCGGGCGGCCAGCAGCAACGCGTCGCCGTCGCCCGCGCGCTCGCCGGCGATCCCTCCATCCTGCTCGCCGACGAGCCCACCGGCAACCTGGATTCGACCAACGGCGAACAGGTCATGGATCTGCTTCGCGAGCTGCATCGCGGCGGCGCCACCATCTGCATGGTCACGCACGACCCCCGTTATGCCAAGTACGCCGACCGCGGCATCCACCTGTTCGACGGCCGCATCGTGGAAGAAAATGTGGGGGTGGCGTGATGCTTGCAAAGCACGTCGATGCCGTCGCTCTGGCCATCATCGTAGCGGGTCTGCTCGTCTCCGGCGTCCGCGCGAATCGCCTCGTTCCGAACGTCAATTTGTCGGGCATCCGCATTCACAATGCCGTCCTGCGCGCCAACGTCTGCCCCTTCACGCGAGTTAAATTCCTGTCCAAGTTCCAGCGCAAGTTCCAGTAAGGATTCATGCTGATTCAGCTTCGCAACGTCGAGAAGTATTTCGAGCACGGCCCCACCAAAACCTTCGTCCTGCGCCGCATCAACCTGGACATCCGCGAAGGCGAGTTCGTCTCCATCATGGGCCCCTCGGGCGCCGGCAAATCGACGCTGCTGCATCTGCTCGGCATGCATGACAGCAATTGGACCGGCGAATACTATCTGATGGACCAGCCCATCCACAGGCTGAACAAAAAAGATCGCATGGAGATGTACAAGAAGTATTTCGGCTTTGTGTTCCAGAGCTATCATCTCCTCGATTCGCTCACCGTGTACGAAAATCTCGACATCCCTCTTTCCTACCGCAACGTCAAGAAATCGGAGCGCGACAGCATTGTTTGCGACGTTCTGGACCGCTTCCAGATTGTCGGCAAGAAAGACCTGTTTCCGAATCAGCTTTCAGGCGGACAACAGCAGCTTGTCGCCGTGGCCAGGGCCGTGATCGCGAATCCTAAAGTGATCCTCGCGGACGAGCCCACCGGCAACCTGCACTCCAGCCAGGGCAAGGACATCATGGAGCTGTTCAAGCGCCTGAACGACGAGGGAGCCACGATTATTCAGGTGACGCATAACGAAAAGAACGCCGAGTACGGCGACCGCGTCATCCAGATCGTGGACGGCTGGATCACCGACAGCAAGGAAAATGTGGCGCACGAGGCCGTGCGCCGTTAACTTTCAGGAAACCGCCTCGCATACTGCGCAGCAACTCTTCGGCCTGTGGAGTGAGGTTGATCTCCATAGCTGTAGTAGACAGGAGAAAACCTGGAATGCACGATTCAGGCAGCCACGGGCGGAGTGCAGCGCAATGCCGCTTAGTGGCTGGCGCGGAACAGATTTCCGGTTTGCTAACCGAGGAATCCCAGCTTCTGCGAGTTGAAGTTCGGGAAATTCGGGAAGACCGCCGGCAGCGCGGAGTCCGGAAGGCCGAACCAGGAGCACAATGTCGCTCCGTACTGATCGATTGACGTAGTCGGGATCCAGCGGCCGCGCGTGTCGGTATCATCTGGACCGGCGAGCTGCAGTGTCGGGAACTTCCCGAAGATCTGTCCGCCCTGCACGGCGCCGCCGAGAACCAGGTGGTGGCTGCCCCAGGCATGGTCGCTGCCCAACCCGGAAGTCGGCTGCAGCGTGCGGCTGAAATCGGACTCGGTGAAAGTCGTGACGTTCTCTGCCATGCCGAGCTCCTGGGTCGCATTATAGAAGGCCGCCAACGCCGGGCTCAACTGCGGGTACAACGTGTTGTGCGTGGCGATCTCGTTGGTATGCGTATCGAAGCCGCCGAGAGAGCAGAAGAAGATCTGGCGGCGCATCCCGAGATTGGCCTGCACCTGGATGATTTGCGCGACCTGCTGAAGCTGCAGGCCGATGCTGGTTTTCGGGAAGGTGGTCTTGAGCGCCGCGGCCTTGCCCAACGCGGAACTGAGGAGCGTGGCGTCGGCGATGCTGTGCGAGAGGGTATCGTTGGCGGCCTGCACCAGCGAGACGCCGCTCTTGAGAGTGAGCAGGCTGTTCAGAGCGTTCAAGCGCGCTTGCGATTCGGCGGTGGTGTTGAACCCGCTGAGCGTGAGGGATTGTCCGGGGTTGATAGCGACCGGCTGCGTTTGCGCGCCCGCGCCCATCAGACTGTTGCCGGCCACGGAAAGGAACGTTGGGAAACCGGAGGAGTTGAAGTTCTGCGATGCGATGTAATCGGCGGCGCGGCCGGCCCAGCCTGTGGGGCTGGTACCCTTGCACACGCAGGTCTGCCATTCCGTCTGTTGGTCGGAATGCGAGAACAGATTCGTCGGCACCGGCGCCTGTTGGGCCTGATATTGGGCCTTCGTAATCGGTTGGACCAGAGATCCGACGTTGGCCACGACGGCGAGCTCCTTGCTCGAAAACAGACTGGCGAGCTCCGCGAGCTTGCCATGAAAGCCGTAGGGAGCGCCGTTGACGCTGGTCACGGCCGATAGGTCGCTGGCCGCCAGCGCCAGAGTGCCGCGGATTGAAGTATACGCCTTGAAGCTGGCGTCGTCCATGGGCACGATGGTGTTATTCGCATCGTTGCCGCCGAACAGGAAGACGCAAACCAGCGCGCGGTAGTCCGGGCCGCTTTGCGCCAGGCCGGGCAAAACTCCAAAGGGACGGAGCGCGAGGGAGCCAACGGTCGCCGCGCCGATACGGATGAATCCACGACGTGAAAACATAATCTTGATTCCTTAGTGAACGACCTGGTACTCGCCCGAGGTCAGGACGATGTAGAGCGCCGCCTGCACGCGCCGTTGTTGCGTGCTGGCGGCGTTGACGGCCTCCGTCGCGGCATTGCGCAGGTCGCTCGACATGGAGCTATGGAGAAAAACGTAGCCTATATAATCCAGCAGCGCGCTGGTGTTGGCGCTGTTTTTCATGAAGGGCGTGAGATTCACGGTAGTGCCGCTATCCAGAGTTCCATACAGCGCGGCGTTGATCGCGGCGGCGCGGTTGGTCACGGTTTGCGTGGAGTAAATCTGGAACTCCGGGCCGAGCAGTCCTTTTTCGGTGCGGAACTGCGGCGAGAAGTAGCTGAACACGCTGGGAGCATAGAAGAGTTGCTGTCCCATCAGGGTGGCGTAATTGTACGTCGCGCTGGTCGCCCCCAGAGTTGCATTCAACCCGCGCAGCATATTCCCCAGGAACAGCACCGGCTCCCGAAGGTGGCCGAAATTGGGGTTAACGGTGGCGCGTTCGTCGTCTCCCTCGCGGGCTTCGCGGTCCGTCAGGATGGCGGTGATCACGGCCTGCATATCGCCGGTCACGCCTTTGCCGTTGTTTTGGAAGACGTTCGCAACGCGCTCGATATAGGCGGGGCTGGGATTGCTCGTGACCAGGTGCTGAATCAGTTGCTGCGAAATGAAGGGCGCCATCGTCGGCTGCTTCATGAGGGCGTCGAGCACCGCCTGCAGATCTTGTTCGGCGGTCTGGCCGGCGGGAATAATAACGCCGTCGAAAATCGTCTTTTGGGTCGTGTCGTGGTTGGCCTCGACGGCATACATCTGACCGAAATAGTAGAACGGATTTGCTTTTTGCGGTGAGCCGTTGGCGGTCGGGTAGGTCCATCCGGTAAAGGTGTTCGCCATGTTCGTGACGACCGCCTGATCGTAGGTGGGAAGCGGCTGGTTGGTACTGTCGAGCACCGGCGATCCATCCATGTGCAACTGAGTCAGACCGAGGGTGAAAAGCTGCATCAGCTCGCGGGCGTAATTTTCGTTCGCGGCCGTACCTTTGGCCGGGTTGGCCTTGTAATTATTTGCCATGTCGAGGTAGGTTCCCATGGCGGGGCTGAGCGTCACGGCTTGAATAATGTCGCGGTAATTGGCAAAGGCATTGTCGCGAAAAAGGCGCCAGTACGGGGGGTACGCATACGCATTGGGAACGCCGGCAATCGCGGAAACAACCCAGATCTCACTCAGCGCGAACGCCACGCGCTGGCGAAGTTGGTCCTGTCCGGAGACGGCATTCTGGAAAAACGCGCGCTGCACGGGCGTAAGGTCCGTATTCGTGTTGCCCGTCGAATTCAGGAGAGGTTGGTCCGGCAGGTCCGAGGTGTTGAGCGCAAACTGCGCTTTGAGCCAATTGTCGATCCCCATTTTTTGCAGCTCCGCGATAGAAGCGGGCGTGGGACCCCACGTCGCCTGATCGAGGAAACGGGCCGCGGCCCGTGCGCTCACAGGCCTGTATGTCTCTGGTTTTTCATGGTTTGCGGCCCAAGCGGAGTGGGCCAGGAGCAGAGCCGCGAGCGCGGCGGGATAGAGCGTCTTCATACGCGGCCTGTAAGAGTGTCGCATGTTCCAGTCATTTGAGCACTAAGTGAAATGACGGATATGGGCGGGGAAGGTTGACGTGGCTCTAGAATTCCATCTTGTGAAGATGGTAACGTCTTCCGCTACGGCGCCGGAGACTGATCAGTGGAATCGCTTAGCGTGCGGCGTCGGCGGTAGCCCCCGAATCGGCGAGGTCTGTCGTAATGACCGGATTAATTCGCGTTTAGCTCGCTCAGTCTGATCAGGTACAGATCTGCTAAATCGGGCTTGCGGTCGGCGTATCGCGCAGGCGGGGCGGACCAATCCGTCGCGCACGAGCGCCAAGATCAGGCGGAGCTGTCCAGGTGAAAGGCCGGCTCGGCAAGGACCGCATCGCAAATCAAAAAGCTCCGTTACTCGTTGCGCGACCCAGCATCTACGCGCGGCGATAGTATCCGGGCGATGGCATTCACTTGCCCGGCAAACCTTTCCGGCCGGAAAGGGTTCCCGGTCTCTCCCCCGGCGCCGCTCCAGCCGAGAAAGGGCTGCTTGGACGCCTTTCGCGCTCTTTCGAGCTCCATAGGACGCGATGCCTCCTCGCGACATCCCCCGGCTTCCGTCCGCACCGTAAACGTGTTACCGACTTACATCGAATTTAACGCGTAAAGCCGCAAAGCTCGCCTGCGTCACGCCGGAAGCCGCCGCGCCGATTCGCTCCGGCGGCCTGTTGAGCCGATGTTCTCGGATTGCGAGATGATAGGAACCCAGAGGAATGCGCTCTAAATTTATGAAAGCGATCTTTGCGCTGCTGCTGGCCGCGGCTTGTCCGTTTATTCGCGCCGATTCGCTCGAAGAGGCGTTGGCCCAAGGCCGTTCCGCGTTAGCACGCCAGGAGGTTGCGAGCGCCTGGGAATTCTCGGGGCGCGCCTTGACCTTGATCCCGGACTCGGCGGCGGCGCATGAATTCGCGGGCGAAGTGCGCTTCCGGCAGGGCGATATTGGCGGCGCGGAGCGCGAATTCAAGAAAGCGATCGAGCTCTCGCCCGCCAATGCGCGGGCGTTTTGGGGTCTGGGACGGGTGCTGCAATGCGCGTCATTGCGCAGCACCGCGCGAAATTATTTCCGTCGCGCCCACGAGCTCGATCCGAGTGACCCGGGGATCTTTCTCGCGTGGGCCAATACGTTGAGCGGCAAAGAGCGTGCGGAAGCGCTGCGGGCGTATCTGGCGATGAACGATCCAACGCTGGATGAGGATGGCCGCCTGGCATTGGTCTTACATCTGGCCGGCGAGGAATCGCCCGCGCGCAAGCGGGCGACGTTCGTGGGCGAATACGCGCCGAGTGAGATCGGGCTGTCCCGAGTGATGCTCGATATCAACCGCATCCGCGCGTTCGCGATTCCCGTGAAAATCGACGACGCAAAACCTTTGCGTCTCGTGGTCGATACGGGCGCGAGCGGGATCGTGCTAAACGGCAAGACCGCGTCGAGACTGGCCTTGACTCGCCTCGCGGACTCCATATTCGGCGGCATAGGCGACGAACGCAAGCACGAAGCCGGCTACATTGCGATTGCCGGACGCGTGAAGATCGGCAACGTCGAGTTCACGGACTATCCGATCGAGGTGTCGGACCGCAAAGCCGAATCCGACACCGACGGGCTGATCGGGACCAATTTTTTTTCAGACTTCCTGGTAACGCTCGATTTCGGCGCACACAAGCTGCGGCTCAATCCTTTGCCGAATCACCGGCCGGGCGAAGAAACACTCGTGGACCGACGGATCACGCCGGAGTTGATCGGCTTCACGCCGGTATTTGAGTTCGGGCATTCTCTGATGATTTCCTCGCATCTGAACGATTCGGACCGGCCGGCATTGTTTTTACTCGATACCGGTAGCTCCACGTCGATCGTATCGAAGCAGCTCGCGGCGGAAGTCACCAAGGTCAGACGCGACGATCGAAGCTCCGTGCGTGGATTATCGGGGACGCGTTAAAGAGGTATACGAAGCCGATGATTTCACGTTGACCTTCGGAAGATTCCGACAACGCCTTTTCAACTCGCTGTCGCTTGATCTGAGCAGTCAAAGCAAACACCTGGGCACGGAAATGTCGGGAATCATCGGAATGCCCGTGCTGAGTCTGTTCACGCTCACGATCGATTACCGCGACGGATTGGTCAAGTTCGATTACCACCCGCGCTAAAGCGGGCGCGCTAGAATTCGTCTTTATGTCTAAACCAAAAAAGGTGGCGCTCGCCTATTCGGGCGGGCTGGATACTTCCATCATCATTCCCTGGCTGAAGGAAAACTATGGCTGCGAGGTGGTCGCGGTGTGCGGCGATATCGGCCAAGGGCGAGGAGGAGCTGAACGGTCTTGAACAGAAGGCCCGGAATAGCGGAGCGTCGGAAGTATATGTTTTCGACATGCGCGAAGAGTTTGTCACCCAGTATCTGTGGCGTTTGGTGAAATCGGGCGGCGTGTATGAGCATAAGTATCTTCTGGGAACCTCCATCGCGCGTCCGCTGCTGGCCAAGAAGCAAGTGGAAGTCGCGCTCCAAACCGGCTGCGATGCGCTGGCGCACGGTTGCACGGGGAAGGGAAACGACCAGGTCCGCTTCGAGCTGACCTACAAGGCGCTGGCGCCGCATCTGCCGGTGATCGCGCCGTGGCGGGAGTGGAACATCGCTTCGCGCGAGGACGCCATCGAGTACGCGCGCGTGCACAAGATTCCGATTTCGCAGACTACGACGAAGATCTACAGCCGCGACCGCAATATCTGGCACATCTCGCACGAAGGCGGGCGCGCTGGAGGATCCGGCGAACGCCGCTCCGGAGGAGATCTGGATGCTGACGCGCAGCCCGAACGACGCGCCCAACAAACCCGCCGATGTCACCATCGGGTTCGAGAAGGGCCTGCCCGTGGCAGTCGATGGCAAGCGGCTCTCCGGCGTCGCGCTACTTGAAACGCTGAACAGGATCGGCGGCGAGAACGGCATCGGCCGCATCGACCTGGTCGAGAATCGCTTCGTGGGGATGAAATCGCGCGGCTGCTATGAGACGCCGGGCGGGACTCTCATTATGTACGCGCATCGCGAGCTGGAATCGTTGACGCTCGACCGCAATACCTCGCATTACAAGCAAAAGTTGGCGCTCGATTACGCCGAGATGGTTTACGCCGGCTTGTGGTTCACGCCGCTGCGGCAGGCGCTCGACGCCTTCTTCGATGCGGTCGCGACGACCACCACGGGAGAGATTACGCTGCGGCTGTATAAGGGCAACATCGAGCCGGCCAGCCGCACGTCGCCCTATTCGCTTTATTCGCTGAACATCGCGAGTTTCACGATGGGCGCCGAATACGACCAGAAAGACGCTCAGGGATTTATCAATCTGATCGGTCTGCCAATGAAGGTGCGCGCTCTGGCCGCGGAAGCCGCGGCGAAATGAAGCTGTGGGGCGGACGCTTCGAGGGCGGCCCTTCGGAGATTTTCGAGCGCTTTTCGGAATCGCTGCATTTCGATAAGCGGCTCGCCGACGTCGATATACGCGGATCGCAGGCGCAGGCGCGGGCGCTCGAGCGCGTGGGCATTTTGAACGCTGAGGAACGCGACCGTCTGCTTGGAGCGCTGGATGAAATTCGCGAGGAGTGCCGCTCGCCGCAATTCTTCGAGGGCGCGAAGGACGAAGACGTCCATACGGTGGTAATCCGCAAACTCAAGGAGCGCACCGGCGAGCTCGCGGATAAAATTCATACCGGACGCAGCCGCAACGATCAGGTATCGCTCGATACGCGGTTGTGGCTGCGCGAGCGGATAGACCAGATCCGCGGGATTCTTGAAGCGTTTCTCGCGGCGCTGCTCGAGATCGCGCGCCGGTACCCGGACGCCATCGTTCCGGGCTACACGCATACGCGGCGGGCGCAGCCGGTGTTGTGGGCGCATTATATTCTGGCGTATTTCGAAATGTTCGGCCGCGACCGCGAGCGCTTGCTGGAGGCGCGGCGCCGCGTCAACGTGATGCCGCTCGGCTCCGGCGCGCTGGCGGGGAGTGGATTCCCGGTCGATCGCGAAGGCATTGCGCGCGAGCTCGGCTTCGACGAAATCACGCGCAACAGCATGGATGCCTCTGGCGATCGCGATTTCGCGCTCGATTTTCTGTACGCGGCCGCGACGACGATGCTCCACCTCAGCCGTTTTGCCGAGGATTGGATTCTTTATTCGGGCGAAGAATATCGCTGGCTGGAGCTGGGTGACGATGTCACCAGCGGGTCCAGCATCATGCCGCAGAAGAAGAATCCCGACTCCCTGGAGCTGATCCGCGGCAAGTGCGGGCGCGTTTTCGGGGCGTTTAGCTCGCTCTTTATGACCATGAAGGGCCTGCCCATGACGTACAACCGCGACATGCAGGAGGACAAGGAACCGCTGTTCGACGCCGCCGACCAGTTGGCCGCGTCGTTAGAGATGGCGCGCGCGGTGGTCGAGTCGGCGAAGCTCGATCCCGCGGCGCCGCTGGCCGCGACGGCGGAAAGCTGGGCCGTTGCGACGGATCTCGCGGACGCGTTGGCGCGCGCCGGCACTCCGTTTCATCAAGCGCACAAGCTGGCCGGCCGCCTGGTGCTGGGGAGTCTGCGCGGCGGCAAAAAGCCGTCCGACTGGACGGCGCGCGAGCTGACGGATTTTGCGCCCGAGTTTAGCTCTGACATGATCCGCTTCTTGCAGCCGGAAGAAGGATTAAAAACGCGCGAGTTGCCGGGCGGCTCGGGACCGAATGCCGTAGCGCGGGCGCTTGCGGAGGCGGAGGTGCGGCTGGCCGAGTGGCGGTCATGAACATGCAGCCGGAAGAAGGATTAAAAACGCGCGAGTTGCCGGGCGGCTCGGGACCGAATGCCGTAGCGCGGGCGCTTGCGGAGGCGGAGGCGCGGCTGGCCGAGCGGCGGTCATGAACATGCAACCCGAGCAAGGATTGAAGGCGCGCGAGCTGCGGGGCGGCCCGGGACCGCTCGCCGAGCGTCGGCCGGCCCACTGGCGCTCATGAACAAGAGCTATCGCCAGGGCCAAATCCTGAAGCTGATCCGTACGCGGCCGATCCATACCCAGGAGGAACTTGCGGCGGAGCTGAAAAAAGAGCTGGGCATACAGGCCACGCAGGTGACGCTGTCGCGCGACATGCGCGAGCTCGGATTGGTGAAAACGGGCGAAGGGTACCGGCAAGTGGCGGCGCCGAGCGGTCCCGATTTCGCCACGATTGCGGCCGGGTTCCTGTTTGACATCCGTGTGGCGCAGAACCTGATTGTGCTGAAGACGTCGCCCGGCCACGCCAATTCAATCGCGGTGTCGCTCGATCAGGAGGAGTGGCCCGAAATCGCCGGCACCATCGCGGGCGACGACACGATATTAGTAGTGGCGCCGGACACCGCGACGGCTAAGGCCGTGCGGGACCGGCTGCTGCAGTACCTGCGGCCGCTGTAGCGGCGGCCGCGACCACCTGCTCCACCTCGCTACGATAGCGCTTCAGCAGATCCTCATTCTCGGCTTCGAAGCGCATCACCAGCACCGGCTGGGTATTCGACGCTCGCACGAGGCCCCACCCGTGGGGGAACAGCACGCGCACGCCGTCGATATCGACGGTGTTGTAGCGCGAGCGGAAGTGCTCCGCGACGCGGGCGACGACATCGAACTTGACGTCATCCGGCGTGTCGAAGCGCAGCTCCGGGGTGGAGACCATCTGCGGGATGCCGGCGAGCTGGGCCGATAAAGGCTGGCCGGAATTCGCCACGATCTCGATGAGACGGCAAGCGGCATAGAGGGCATCGTCGTAGCCGTAATAGCGGTCGGCAAAGAACATGTGACCGGACATTTCGCCCGCCAGCTCGGCTTTTTCTTCCTTCATCTTGGCTTTGATCAGAGAGTGGCCGGTACGGTACATGATGGCGTTACCGCCGGCTTTGCCGAGCTCGTCGTAGAGCGCCTGCGAGCACTTCACCTCGGCGATAAAGGTCGCGCCGGGCTTGCGCGAGAGGATCTCGCGGCCGTAGATGAGCATCAGCATATCGCCGTACACGACGTTTCCGCGCTCATCGACCGCCCCGATGCGGTCCGCATCGCCGTCGAAGGCGATGCCCAGCTCCGCGCCATTGCGCTCGACGGCGGAGATCAAGTGCTCTAAATTCGCAGGAACGGTCGGATCGGGATGATGATTGGGGAAGTTTCCGTCCATGTCGAAGAACAGCTCGGCCGCGTCCACGTTAAGCTTCTCAAAAATGCGGTGCATCACCGGGCCGGCAGTGCCGTTTCCAGCGTCGGCGACGAGCTTTATACGGCGCTTGAAGCGGAACTGCGAGGCGATCTCCTCGACATATGGCGTCACAACGTCCACGCTGGTTTGACGGCCGGCTCCGCGCTCGAAGTCCTGACCCTCGACCAACTCGCGGACGCGCTGGATGGCCGCGCCGTGCAGCGTGCCATCGCCGCACATGCTTTTGAAGCCGTTGTACTCGGGCGGATTATGGCTGCCCGTAATCATAATGGCGCCGTCCGATTGCAGGCGCTGCTTGGAGTAGTAGAGAACGGGGGTCGGCACCACGCCGATGTCGGTAACGTCGCAACCGGCCGCCAGTAAGCCTTCGAGGAGCGCGTCGCGCAGACGCGAGGAGCTGAGACGGCAATCGCGCCCGATGTTGATTCTGTTACCGCCGCCATGCCGCCGGATGTAGGTCCCCAGTGCGCGGCCGAGTTGCTCGATGCCGGGGCTCGATAGTTCCGTTTCGGCGATGCCGCGAATATCGTATTCGCGGAATATAGAAGGAATTAACATCCGCTCAGGCCGGCAGATACGATCGCAGCGTGGGGAAAAAGGCCTTGATGAAATCGACGCCCGTAGCGGTGGCGGCGTTCTGGTTGTTATCGCGCAAGGGTACGACGACGCGCACCAGCGCGGTATCGGTGCGGTTATAGCGCAGCGCGTCGGCAACCACGTATACCTTGGCGCGGTATTCGCTTGCGACCACGCGATCCCGCGACTGGTACCAATACAGGACCACGCTCTTGTCTTCGCCCTTTTGCACGATGTAGCGATTTACCGTGATGGGCGCCGCGCGGCCGGGCACGTCGATCGCGATGGTGTCGGAGACGGTCCAGATCCAACCGGAGCCTGGCAGGCAGTTCTTGGGCGAATGCGGCGCCTGGCCGTAACGCTGCGATTTAAAGAACGCAACGAACAGGTTGGCGGTGCGGGCGGGCGGCTCCCCGTACCACCGCGTGATGTAATCGTCGCCGCGCAGAATGGCGTTCGTGTCCGCGTCGACGGCGCCCTGTTGGACCATCCTCCACGATCCAATTTGCGCCGGGAAACTGCTGAAGGGGCGATATGCGGGTACGGCCTCACCGCGCGAGAAACCGTAGAAGATGCCCGCTTGGGCCAGGAAAACGGCGCTCAAAATTATGGCGGACTTACGCATGTTTTTGCTGAAAGGGCTTGCGATGGGCGTGATAAATGCGGTTTACGATCTGGTGAAAAGCGATGAGGAGGGCGCCGGCGACGATGAACAGTACCCATCCCTCCAACATGTGGAAAAAGCCTTCGGCGAGCTCCGGGCGGTAATTGCTGATGAGGCCGGTAATGCTGACGCGCGCGGAGTTGGCGAGGATTGCGATAGGAATGGTCGCGCCCAGCAGAACCCATCGCATCCAGACCTTGGGATCGAAAAAGTAAGCGTACACCAATGACAGAAACGAGAGCGACAGAAGAGAGCGGATTCCGCTGCACGCCTCCACCACGGAGAGCCTCTGTCCGCTGGGCAGTTCCAGAATGTTGCCGTCGCGCAGTACCGGAATATTAATCCAGCCGAGTACGCGTTCGGCAACGGCGCTGGCGAAAAGCTGCAGAGGCAGCGTAATGCGGGCGTATATGATGGCGGGAATCGGAATCATGAACCACAGCAGCGCCAACGGAAAGGCGAGATGCTTCAACATCTTTGTTCCGCCTAAAAACCAGATCGCGCCGGTAAGAGAAATGAGAAATGCCGTGCGGGCGAGAAATAACTCGGCGCCGAGCGTGCCGAGCATGAACTGCACAGCGCCGTAAAGAACCAGCGCCAGACCCCAATAATTCGTTTGAGGCGGGATGGCCGCCAGCGTCGCGCGGCGCCGCCACACGATGTAAGCGGCAACAAGAGGCACGAAGAATCCATGCCCCATATCTTCGTCACTGGCCCAGCGCTGCGCCAAGCTGTACAACACAGGCGCGTAGCACAGCAGCAACAACGCCCCGAACCAAACGGCGCTCAACTTCTGTTTGGCGGTTAAGGCCAACGGGGCAACGGCGACAGAGCCATGCTCCGGAGCGGACTTGGCGACGGTGGCCATCTTTATTTTTCTATCGTCCAAAACGGACATTCACCGTAGTCTGCCCGTTCCGGCGCGCCGGACAGGACTAAAATAAGGTTTGTGGCCGTTTTCCGCGCACTAATCTTCCTGTCGATTGTAGCATCGAATATCCTGGGCCAAACCCCAATATTTCCTTTGAAAGATATCCGTGCGGGCCAGCGGGGCATCGGCAAAACGGTATTTTCCGGCGACAAGGTTCAGGAGTTCCAGGTCGAGGTTCTGGGCGTACTCGACAACCTGGGGCCGAAACAATCCATCATTCTGGCGCGCCTCTCCGGCGGACCGCTGAGCGAAACGGGCATTATACAAGGGATGAGCGGCAGCCCGGTTTACATCGACGGGAAGCTGGTGGGCGCGGTGGCGTTGGGCTTTTCTTACGCCAAAGAGCCCATCGCGGGCATTCGGCCGATTGAAGAGATGACGGCCATCAATCCCGCGCCCGCCCCGCCGCGCAGCGATTCCGCGCGCCTGCACTCCGCGCGCATGGACAATGTCGCGCTTCCTCCGGTTTCCGCCTGGGGACCCGTGAAACTGATCGAGATCGCGACGCCTCTTTCCTTCGGCGGATTCACGTCTTCGACGCTGGAGCATTTCGCGCCGCAGCTGCGCAAACTCGGATTCGAGCCCATGCAAGGCGTCTCGAGCGGCGGGCGTCTGCCGCCCAAAATGGGCGATCCGTCGCTGCTGCATCCCGGCGACATGATTACGGTGCAATTGCTCTCGGGCGATTACAGCATCGGCGCGGACGGGACCGTCACCCAGATCGACGGCAACCGCCTCTTCGCATTTGGACATCAGTTCCTGAGCGTCGGCAACACGGACCTGCCCTTTGCGCGCGCCAACGTCATCACGGTGGTTCCCAATGTCCAGAGCTCCTTCAAGATTTCTTCGGCGCGCGAGTGGATGGGGTCCATCACGCAGGACCGCAGTACGAGCATCTTTGGCGAGCTGGGCCGCCGCGCGCGCACGGTGCCGCTTACGATCGCCGTTCATGGCGCGAGACACGCGCCTTCGTCCTACTCCATGCAGATGGCGACCGACCGGGTCTTGTCGCCGCTGATTCTGCAAATGGCGATCTACTCCGCTATCGATGCCACGGAGCGCGCCACCGGCCTCGGCAGCTTCGACGTCAAGGGCGAGATACAGTTCGACAAGGGCTTAGCTCCGATTCATCTGGACAATACTTATGCGGGAGATTTCGGGGTTCCCAGCCTGGTTTCGAGCGGGGTCGCCGCGCCGCTGGCCTATGCCATGTCGGCCGGTTTCGACGCTCTGAAAATCCGCAACATCGATATTTCGATAGCGGCGGCCGAGACCAAGCGCGTCCTGCAGATCGATCAACTGACGGCGCGGCGCGACGTGCATCCGGGAGAAGCGATCGAGTTGGCGGTCTCGTTTAGCGGCGAGAACGGCATCGAGCTCGAACGGCGCGTCTCCTATACCGTGCCGATCGGGACGCCGGAGGGTCCGCTGCAGTTCACGGCCACGGACGCGACCTCGGCGAACCTGGCCGATTTTCAGCAGTTCATCACCATGCCGCCGAAATCGCCGGCGCAGGTGGTCGCGTTGGTGAACGGACTGCGCCGCAATACCAAGGCGTACCTGCGCGTCTCGCGCAACGAAACCGCCTATCAGGAGCAGGGCATGGATCTTCCGGATCCGCCGCCCTCGCTGGCGCTGCTGTTGGCCAAATCGCAAGGCGCATCCGCCATGAATCTGTTTTCGCAGGGTTCGACAATCGCGGAGATTCCTATCGACACGGGCGACGCCGTCGTGTCCGGCACGAAGACCATGCAGGTCGAAGTCAAGCAATGAAACCGCTTCCTTGCGGTAGTCGCTCGGTTCTGGGGTGCGTGCTCTCGGCCGCGAGGCTCGCGCTGGCGCTGGCCTGCTGCAGCCTGGCGGCACTGCAGGCGGCAACCACGACCACCTGGGAGCTTAGCACCTACCAGGATCTCATCAAGGGGCGATTTAGCGGAGTCGCGCTCGACCGCGACGGCCGCCTAACTCTGGCGCCGAAGCTCGACAGCGTTTTTTCATCGGGACAGGCCGTGATCTGGAGTCTGGCGAAAGCGCCGGACGGATCGCTTTACGCCGGCACGGGGCATCGCGGTCGCGTATATCGCATCGCGCCGGGCGGAGCGAGCGCGCTGCTGTGGACGGCAGACCAGGCGGAGGTGTTCGCGGTGGCGGTGGATGCGGGGGGCGCGCTGTATGCAGCGACTTCGCCCGACGGACGGATATATCGCATCGAAAACGGCAAGGCGGTCGAAATATTCAATCCCAAGGCGAAGTACATCTGGGCGCTGGCGTTCGGCAAAGACGGCACGCTATATGCGGGTACGGGCGATCCGGCGAACGTGTATGCCATCGATAAAGCGGGCAAGGGCGAGTTGTATTATGCGACCGGCCAAGGGCATGTGACTTCGCTCGCTCTCGATACGCAAGGGAGGGTGCTGGCGGGCACGGACCCTAACGGAATCCTGTATCGCATCGCGGCCAAGGACAAGGCCTTCGTTCTGTATGATGCGAGCTTGCCGGAAATTCACTCCATCAAGGCGATGCCCGACGGAACGGTGTATGCGGCGGCGCTCGGCGGCGCGGTTGTCAAAGGCGCGAGCGGCGTGGCGTCGTTCTCAACCGGGACGACTTCGCTGACCGTGAGCGCGCCCACAACCAGCGTGACGGTGACCGACACGCAAGCCTCGCCGCCGGAGCTCAAGCCCAGAGCGGAGAAGCCCAGCGCGACGCAATCGGCGACGCAACAGACCGCGACGGCGGCGGCGCCCGCGGTCGAGATTGCCGGGGTCGACAAATCGGCGATTTATCGCATTAATCCCGACAACACGGTGGAGACGCTATGGACTTCGAAAGATGAGAACATCTACGATCTGACGCTGCGCGCCGACGGCAATATTTTTTTCGCCACCGATGTCGAGGCGCGGATTTACAGCCTTGGCGCGGACCATAAGCCGGCTCTGATCGCGCAAGCCAACGAGGGCGAAGCGACGCGACTGCTTGAAACGGGAGCAAGCGTGCTGGCGGCGACCGGCGACACCGGAAACGTTTTCCGTCTCACTCCGGCCGGCAGCGGCGAGCAGACCGAGACGAAGGGCTCCTATGAGTCCCCGGTGCACGATGCCAATACGGTCGCGAAATGGGGACGCATTTCCTGGCGACAACGGGGAGGAAACGCCGAGTTCGAGACGCGCTCGGGCAATTCGGCGCGCCCGGACCAGACCTGGAGCGAGTGGTCGGCCCCGCTGCGGGACCCGCGCAATTCGCTCATCGCGAGTCCTAATGCCCGCTACATTCAATGGCGGCTGACATTGAACGGGCTGCGGGCGCCGAACGGTCCGCAAGCGTTGGTCGAAGACGTCACGGTAGCCTATCTGCCGCAGAACAATCCGCCGGTAATTCGCAGCATCACTGCGTCGACGGTGGCCGCGTCGGGATCGTCGTCGAAGGCGGCGTCCTCATCGGCCAATGCGGCGTACACGGTGACCGTTACGGATACGGGCGAGACTTCCTCGGCGTCGAGCGGGACGGCGGCGCAGACGCTCTCGCGCGGCGGCGGCTCTCAGATTCAAGTGTTGTGGCAGGCGGACGATCCGGACGGCGACCGGCTGGCTTACGCGTTGTGGTTTCGCGGCGAGGATGAGACGGTCTGGAAACTGATCCGCTCGAACCTGTCCGAGAACTCCTTTCTGATCGACGGGGACGTGTTCGCGGACGGCCGCTATTATTTTCGCGTGGTGGCGAGCGATCGCCCCTCGAATCCGCCGGACCTGGCGCGGGAGGCGGAACAGGTGAGCGCGCCGGTACTGCTGGACAATACGCCGCCGCAAGTGACCTTGAGCGCGCCGCGGCGGAATGGCGGCCATCTCGAGATGACGGCAGACGCGGCCGACGCGATGTCGGCCTTGCGCCGCTGCGACTATTCGGTGGATGCGGGACCCTGGACGCTGGTTGAAGCCGCGGACGGGGTGACGGACTCGCCCCACGAGCAATTCCATATCGTGGTCGACAATCTGCGTCCGGGCGAACACCTCATTGTCGTGCGCGCCTTCGACGCCGCGAACAATGCGGGGCTGGCGAAGGTGGTCGTGCACTGATGCGGCTTCATATCGTGGTCGACAATCTGCGTCCGGGCGAACACCTCATTGTCGTGCGCGCCTGCGATCCCGCGAACAATGCGGGGCTGGCGAAGGTGGTCGTGCACTGATGCCGCAGGAAGCGGACCTATGGAAGAATCTGTGGGACCGTTACGGGGAAAAGCGTCCCAGGAAATTGCTGGCCCTTGATGGCGGGGGAATCCGCGGCCTCGTCTCGCTGGGAATTCTCGAAGCGATTGAGCGCATGGTGGGAAAACCGCTGGGAGACTACTTCGATTACATCGCGGGCACGAGCACCGGGGCCATTGTCGCCGCCGGACTGGCGCGCGGCAAGAGCGTCGCCGAAATGCGGCAGTTCTACCGCGACTATGGGGCAGGCGATGTTCGAGAAGCGCTTTGTTCTGGCGCGCCTGAAAAGCCTGTATACGAGCGATCCGCTGAGGACGCAACTGCAGCAGGTGTTCGGGCAAGATACAACTCTCGAGCCGCAGTATTTGAAAACGCTGCTTTTGGTGGTCACGCGCAACTGGACGACGGACTCGGCATGGCCGATCAGCAGTAATCCCCTGGCACATTACAATCTGCCGGAGCGCAGCGATTGCAATTTGAAAATCCCGCTGTGGCAATTAGTGCGCGCAAGCACCGCAGCGCCGGTTTATTTTCCTCCCGAAATCTTGAAATGGGATCCGGCGGACGCCAAATAAGAGCTTTGTCTTCGTGGATGGAGGCATGACGCCTTACAATAATCCGGCGTTCTTGCTGTACCGCATGGCGACGCTACCGCAATACTGCCTGAACTGGCCGTGCGGAGAGCGCGAGCTGCTCCTCATTTCGGTGGGGACCGGTTCGGGGCCGAAGCTGGGAGCCGAGGTGGACCACCCGGATCAAACGATACCGGCCCAGATTCCGGGATTGATCTCGGCCCTGATGTATGGCAGCGCAGTGGATCAGGACATCAATTGCCGCACAGTCGGGCGCTGCGTTCACGGCGCCGCGATCGACCGGGAATTGCTTGATATGATTCCCAGCGCTCCGCTCGAGCAAGACTTGGGCAAGGACTTTCTGTATGCCCGCTATGATGCCGAGTTCACCAGCGCCGGCCTAGAGAAACTGGGATTCCCGAAGGCCAATCTCCCGCAGCTCGGGCGCATGGATCTGGCGACGCCGGACAACATGGAGAGCCTTTATGCCATAGGTCAGGCGGCCGGCCGCGACGTCGCGAAGGAACATTTCGGATCGTTCCTGCCCTGACGGCGGCGGATTCCGATGCAGGCATTCATCGTGCGGCCGTTCGGGGTGAAGGGCGGCATCGACTTTGAAGTGGTGCAGGCGCAGCTCATCGCCCCGGCTTTAGAGGCCGCTGGAATCGCGGGCGATGCGGCGGGCCAGTTTTTCGAGGCGGGCAATATACGCGAAGACATGTTTCAGCAGTTGCTGTTGGCGGACCTGGTGATCGCCGATATCTCGCTGCATAATCCGAACGTATTTTACGAGCTGGGCATACGGCACGCGCTGCGCGGGCGGCAGACATTTCTGATCCGCGCCAAATTGGACGCGATCCCGTTTGATTTGAAGACGGATCGCTACATGGAATACGATGCAGCCAATCCCGGGGCGGCCGTCGAGGGCTTGGTTCGCGGACTCCTGAACACGAAAACGTCGGAGCGCGTCGACAGCCCCGTATTTCGCGCTTTACCGAAGCTGCGAGAGCCGGGGCGCGACGATCTGATTGTGGCGCCGCTCGATTTTGTCGAGGACGTCGAATGCGCCGCCGAGCGGCGCGAGCGGGGCAAGCTGGGGCTGCTGGCGTGGGAATCGCGGCGTTATTTCTGGGAAAGTAGCGGGCTGCGGCTGGCGGGGCGCGCACAGTTCAAACTATCGCTGTGGGCTCCCGCGCGCGAAACCTGGGAACGGATCGCGGAAGTGGATCCCGGCGATCTGGAAACGAATCTGCGGCTGGGGACGATTTACCAAAGGCTGGGCGATTTAGCTCGCTCGGACGTCTGCTTGCAGCGGGTGCTCGCGGATGCCCAAGCGGACAGGGAGCAGAGAGCCGAAGCGTTGGCGCTTAACGGGCGCAATGAAAAGGCGCGCTGGATGGGGCAGTGCCGGACGCTCGATCTGGCGGCGAGGCGTAGGACGACGATTCGCTCCGGCCACTTCGCGAAAGCTCGCCAGTACTATCAGAGCGCCTTCCGCGAGAACCTGAATCATTACTACTCGGGTTTGAACGCCTTAAGTCTTGCCGTGCTTCTGCTCGATCTGGCGGGGGAAGAACAAAAGGCTTGGAAGGCGGAATTCGAGAGCCAGAAAGAAGCACGGGACAACTGGAGGAATCTGCAGACAGACTGCGAGCGCCTGACGGCGGCAGTGGGATTCTCGCTGGCGGCGGCGCGCACGCGTTTGGAACGCGGCAGTTCGGACGAGTGGATCGCGATTGCGGAGGCCGATTATCGCTTTCTCACGGCCGCGCGCGATGGCGCGGCGGTCGCGGCGTACGAACGCGCGCTGGCGGGAGCTGCATCGCTGCAAATCGACGCGGCGCGGGCGCAGATCGATTTGTTCCGGGAGCTCGGCGCTCGAGCGGGACGCGCTGAGGCGTGCCTCGCGGTCTTTCCCGAGATGCACCGCGAAGCTCCGCCGCGGCATGCGATTCTCTTCACGGGTCACATGGTGGATGCCGCAGGCCGGCCGCACCCTCGTTTTCCAGCAAGCGAAGTGGAGGCCGCGCGCGGGGCCATCGAGCGGGCGGTCCGCGGGATCGTTTCAAACGACGGAGGCGCCGTGGGAATTGCGGGTGGAGCGAATGGCGGCGACATTCTGTTCCACGAGGTTTGCCATGAGCTCGGCATCCCGACGCGATTGCTTCTGACGCTGCCGCCAGGGCAGTTTGTCCGTGAATCGGTCGCGCCAGGCGGGGATGAGTGGGTCAAGAGGTTTAACAATCTCGTCAGGGACGCGGGAGATTCGCTGCAGGTTTTGGGAACGTCAAAGGAACTCCCCCGCTGGATGCGCGCTCCGGCCGATTACGACGTCTGGCAACGGACGAATGTTTGGATCTTGCAGGAAGGCCTGGCCGCGGGCGCGGCCGAGGTTTCGTTAATCGCGTTGTGGGACGGCAAAAGCGGCGACGGGCCGGGAGGAACGGCGGGTCTTGTGAAATTAGCGGCGGAGTCTGGGGTGGCGACGCACCTGCTGCTCACTGGCGAGATTGTCCGGGGCTAATACTTTTAGGGAATCCATGCCGGAGGCCATTGCGGCCCAGTCGACTGCGTCACGCCGGGCTGCGTGACGGCAGGCTGCGGGGGTCCAGCGATTGTCAGGAGCTGCGCAATGCGATAGCGCAGCGCTTTCACGAAAGTTTCGAGCTCTTCGGGCCCGGCGCCGCTCGATGCCAAGCCACGGCGGATCTGGTCGTCGGTGATGCGCCCGAGGTATTTCATGAGCCACTGCACATCGCCGACGCCAACTTCTCGGACCTGATCGTGCGTGCGCTGGCCCGTATAGCCCCACTCCACTGTGCCGTCATGAACGCCCTTCACGAAATTGGGAGTCTGGTCCGCGAATCCCTTGGCGTCCCACTTGTCTCGTCCGGCGACTCCGCCCCAGCGTCCCATCGATCCGCCCCAGTCCGCGACGAAATACAGGTAGCGGGGACCGTTGGGGCCGTTCTCCTGGAAAATGGCGAGGTTCGAGTCACGGGCCTGATCGCGAGCATCCTTATTGTCCCAATCTGAAACGAGCATCATGACGATCTTGAGACCGTTCACCTGTGGCGAGCCGCGGAATGGGTTGTTGACCCATGACCAATTGGCATCCTTCAGAAATTTCGGTTCATCGCGGCGCAACTGAAAACGGGCGGAAGAGAACCACCCGTCGCCCTGAATCTGAGAACCGGCCCTCTTGAGGGGTTTGTTGACGCCGTGGATTTGTCCATGTCCGATGAAATATTCGGGCTGCGTAATAAAGCCACAGGCCCATGCAATGCGCGACGAAAACACGTCGGAATGGGCCTCCTTACTCCATTTCACGCTCCATTTGCGATTATTCGCGTCTTTTACGAAAACCTTGGGATTAGAGCCACTCAGATCTTCGTCGATAAAGGAGAAAGGTTCTTGTGGCTGCAACTGCGTCCCGCCTACGCCGTAGGCGAAATCGAGCGCCGAGACATCTCCGGGATCGTTCCAGATCACGTTCTGCCCCGGCGGAAATTTTTCCATTTTGACACGGGGTGAGTCGTTCTTGGCTGCGAACGTGCGCTGGACAACACACGCCAACAACAATGGAATGAAGAGAATAGTAGTCGAGCTCCGTCTCTGCAGGTGCATCAACGCTGATCGGGCAATCCTGATACCAATCCGATATGCTGAAGCCGTGGCGATTGAGACCGAAGTCAAGATTCGTATCGAGAGCGGCGCTATGATGCGCAATCGGCTACGGCACTTGGGCTTTGAAACACACGCGCGGCGCGTCTTTGAGTCGAACGCCATATTCGACACGGCGGACCATCGTTTCCGCCGCGGCGGCGAGTTGATCCGCGTGCGGCGCGTCGCCCGCGATGGCGTCCTCACTTACAAAGGAGTGGGCAAAAGCGGCCCGCACAAATCGCGCGAGGAGGTCGAGAGCCGACTGAGCGATCCCGCTGCCGTGGAAGAAATCTTAAAACGGCTGGGGCTGCGGCAAAGCTTCCGGTATGACAAATACCGCACCGAGTACTCGCGCCGCGGTAAGCGGGGGATCGTCACCGTGGACGAGACGCCCATCGGCAATTTCATGGAACTGGAGGGCGCGCCGGCCTGGATCGACCGCACTGCGCGGGAGCTCGGCTTTTCGGCGGCGGACTACATTACGCAGAGCTACGCCAGCCTTTATAGCGAGTATTGCCGTGAGAAAGGTATTCCCGCGTCGAACATGGTATTTCCGGCGGACGGGTCGAAACGCGCGTCTCATAGAGCTTCCTCCGGACGTAGCTATGCGCTGTGACGCAGCTTTACGCTGAATGGGGGCGCGGCGAGGTTCGCTCGATGGACGCGCTTGCGATGCCATCCGAATGAACTTCGCCGAACGCGGAGGTGTTCTGGGGAGGCCTCCCGATCCGTCTTTTTAACCCGCTACGGCGCGGGACCAGGATGATGACGTGGCGGCCACTCGTCACTCGTAACATTGCGCGGAGGAGCCCGGGATGCTTCCGCGTTTTAGCGATCCGCCTCTCTGACGAATGAGCGACGAACTCTTGATCAAAGGATAGCGCCGGGGTTTCGCGACGGCATGAGACGGCGCCGCGCGAATCGGGGGTAAGTGTTTGAGAAGATGGTAGATGATTTTTTGCAGATTTGCGTTACCGGCGTATCGGCCATCCCTTACCACGGTGGATGTTGAAGCAGCGCTCCAGCTTCGAGGACAGTCACCGGTTTCGAGAAACAGTATCCCTGTGCGTATTCCTTCGGCCCGCAACATAGGTGCGCACCGCGACCGGCTTTTCCACAGCCCCGGCCCCCATCATCCAGCGCCGCAAAGTCTCCTTGCTGACCTCAAGGCCATGCCGTTTCGCCACTTGCTCGCTGGCGAACGTCGGCCGAAATCGTGCCACTCCGTCCGCTGCAGGATCCCCAGCGCCTTCCGCTGCACGGCTTCCTCGATCTGCCGGTTCGAAGGCAGCCCTCGCAACTTATGCATCGCAACGGCATCGCCGTCCTGCTCCATCCTCTTCAGCAGCCGGGCGCATACAACGATCCGTTACTCCCATCCGCTCGGCGGCCCATCGCTGCGTCACCCACCCTCCCGCGCCCGTTTCGACCACTCCAGCCCGTCCCGTTCCTCTTGGCTCATCGCGATTCGTTCGCATCCCCCAGCTTTGCCGTTGTTAAGAGGAACTTTCTACTTTGCCCAATTAGGAAGTTCTTTTTTGCCGCGACAAGTGCCCCGGACCAGCGTTCTCTGTCGAGGGCGGGGCTGATATAATCGGACCAAAGCGCCCGTAGCTCAGTCTGGATAGAGCGTTTGCCTCCGGAGCAAAAGGTCGTAAGTTCGAATCTTACCGGGCGTACCAATCCTCCATAACTTGTGAGCACGAACTCCTGAAACCTTCCAGCCTCACGAAAGAAGCTCTGGAGCGGTACGTCACCGCGATATTGGAGTCGAACCCAGCCTTCGACAGCGTCTCGCCCCTGCCTCCAAGGGTACAAACCGCCGATACCGATGAAGCCGGCGTGGTGGACGTCTCCGATCTGCTCCATATCGCGGACCCCACCCGATTCGTACGCGAAGCGTACCTGCGCATTTTGAACCGCTGGCCCCGCGATCCTGAAGTGCGCGAGCTTGTCCGCACGATCGAGGCCGGCATCTCCAAGGCATACGTAATCTTCTGCTTAGTAAATTCCGCAGAAGCGATTCGCCGCGGAGTCGAGTTCCGCGGGTATTGGAAACCGCTCACGGCGCCAGTCCTCGCGCGGCTGCGGGGCGCGCACCTTGTCCGCGCTGCCTTCCGAAGCATCTTGTGGCGGGAGCCGAACTCTGAAGAGTTGTACAGTTATCTCAAATCTCTCTCTCGATCTGGTCGCCCCGAACAGGCTGTTC
The DNA here is from genome assembly GCA_963838885.1 of Bryobacterales bacterium. Taxonomy (GTDB): domain Bacteria; phylum Acidobacteriota; class Terriglobia; order Bryobacterales; family Bryobacteraceae; genus JAICMB01. The sequence goes on from CAWITB010000006.1 coordinate 50,400, forward strand.
TCGAACTTTCGCGGGCTCCGGAAGCATCGCGTTATCCGCCATTGACGGGTCTCGATGAGCTTCGGCCCCGGGAACTTTCCGATCTGCTCCCGATCGCGGGAGATGATGCATTTCTCAATGAGGCTTATCAATCCATTTTTAACCGGCCCGCGGATCCGGACGGTTTGCGGACGCATCTTTCCGCGCTGCGGCGCGCTTCGAGAGCGCAGGTTCTGCGCGCCATCGTGATGTCGCCGGAAGCCCAAGCTCTGCCGCGGCAATTCGTGCTCAACGGCGAGCTGATCGCAGGAGCTTCAAGCGGAATTGAGGAACCGCGGGGTTTCCGCGCTGCAGTCGCGGCCGTCGTGGCGCGTTGCGGAAATCTCCTGCTGGCGGGATTGCAACCACGCTTCGCCGCTATCGAGTCCCGGCAAGAGGTCCTTCTCGAGACATTGGCGGCGGTCGAGGAAAGAGTAGGGGACGGGTTCTCCTCCGCGCTTGATCGGCAACGCGCGCAAATGCAGGCCGGGTTCGATGCGCTTGCGGGAAATGTGAACAACATGCAGGCGGCGTTCGATCGTTATCGCGTCGAGCAGTTGGCGGCTGCGGCAAAAAGACCAGTTGCGGGATTCAGCGATAGCCCAGCTGCAACAACTCCAGGAGCTCAATCGGTTCACGACAGAGAGATTCGACGCCCTCGCCGGGCAGGTCGCGGCTATACCAAGGCCAAAGCCGGTTTTTCCAGTCGGCGACCGGTTACTAGCCACCGAAATTAACGGGTTTCCGATGCTCCTGCCCGCCGAAGATGTCCGGCTAACCACCTACCTGGCGATCCGCGGCAATATAGATCCCGGCATGGTCCAGTTTCTTTCTCGCGCCGTTCGACCTGGGATGACATTCGTGGACGTCGGAGCCAATATTGGCATTCACACATTGATTGCAGCCTTCCGCGTTGAGCATTCCGGTACGGTGCACAGTTTTGAGCCCACTCCCCGCACCTGCGAAGTTTTAAGGACGAACGTCGTCCTCAACGGATACTCTGGGCGGGTCCAAATTCATGAATTGGCGCTAACGGACAAGCGCGGCGCCGCGAAATTGTGGACCGGGGCCGTTTGTGGGCACAATACGCTGTTCGGCAACGCGCAGGACCCCCGGCCCACAATCGAAGTGAAAACGCTTTCCCTTGACGAAGCGCTCTCCAACGTAGATTCCATCGATTTTGTCAAGATCGATGCCGAGGGCGCCGAACCTTTCATTTTGCGAGGAATGCGGCGAATCCGATCAAGATGCCCAAGACTACAACTCGCCATTGAGTTGGCGCCGGTGTGGCTCGAAGCCGCCGGTCTTCACCCCTCCGATTTTGTAGACGAAATCGCGGGAATGGGTTTCAACATCGAGCGGATTGACGATATCAGCGGCGAAACCGCGCCGGTAAGTCGCGAAGCTATGCTTCATACGGAGTCGATGAATCTTCACCTCCGGCCTGTTACCACGTGAGCCGCCTCGAACCCATCGTGGTACTCGGCTCGGGGGGCCATGCTAAAGTCGTCATCGACGTGCTGCAGTCCACCGGGGCGTGGGAAATCGCCGGTTGTGTCAGCGCCACGCCGGGTGAGAACGTCTTGGGCGTAAGCGTCCTCGGCGGCGATGCTATACTTTCTCATTTGTTGCAATCGGGCATACGCAGCGCGTTTGTGGCAATCGGCGATAACCGCCTGCGGCAGCAGCTTGGCGGCATGGTCCAGACACTTGGATTTCAATTGCCAAACACCATCAGCCCGCGCGCCATTGTCTCGCGGCACGTACGCTTTGGAAACGGGATTGTCATTATGCCGGGGGCCGTCGTGAACGCCGATACCTTTGTTGACGATTTCGCCATAATAAATACCGGCGCGACGGTCGATCATGATTGCTCGATCGGCTCGTGGTCGCATGTGGGCCCGGGCGCAAATCTGGCCGGGGAGGTCTGTATCGGGCAAGGCGCCTTCGTTGGGACCGGCGCAAGCATTATTCCAAGACGGCGCGTTGGCAATTGGACGGTAGTCGGGGCCGGGGCTGTCGTCCTTCGCGATCTGCCCGAACAAGCGGTGTTCGCTGGAGTGCCCGCGCGGGAATTACGGAAACACTCACAATGAAATCTTCGATCGAATCCGAGACTCGATTTATTCCCGTTGCCTGTCCCGTTCTTTCCGGTAACGAGAAGAAATATGTCAACGAATGTCTGGATTCCTCTTGGATCTCTTCCGCTGGAAAATTTATATCTCAATTTGAAGAAGCTTTCGCTGCGTTCTGCGGTGTCCGTTATGCTGTCTCTTCCAATAACGGCACCACGGCTCTGCATTTGGCCCTTCTTGCCCTCGGCGCCGGCCCCGGAGACGAGGTCATCGTTCCCACTTTGACCTATATCGCGAGCGCTAACGCTATTCGATATTGCGGAGCGCACCCTGTTTTTGTGGATTCCGAGCCGCGCACCATGAATATCGATCCTTTCGCGATTGAGAAGCGGATCACATCCGCTACTAAGGGAATCATGGTTGTGCATCTATATGGCCACCCGGTGGATATCGATCCGATCTTAGAGATTGCGCGCCGTCATAACCTATTTGTGATCGAGGATGCCGCCGAGGCCCACGGGGCGACCTACCGAGGCAGGACCGTCGGCGGACTCGGAGATGCTGGTACATTCAGCTTTTTCGGGAACAAGATCATAACCACGGGAGAGGGCGGCATGATTACCACTGATCGCGCGGATTTGAACGACCGCCTCCGTCTGCTGCGTGGCCAAGGTATGGACCTACAGCGCCGTTACTGGTTCCCTGTTATCGGCTATAACTACCGCATGACGAATATCGAGGCCGCCCTGGGACTTGCTCAGTTAGAAAGAGTTGAAGAGCATCGCAATATCCGCCAATCGATAGCGGCTTGGTACAACAACTGTTTGGCAGACCTGAGCGATGTCATTACTACACCGATTGTCGAGGATTGGGCTTACCATGCATTCTGGATGTACACGATCATTTTGAAGGACGCCTGCCCCGTTACTCGCGACGAGTTGATGGCTCGCCTGGCCGCGCGTGGAATTGAGACTCGCCCTGTGTTCTACCCGATGCACGTCCTGCCTCCATACCTCGATAGCACATCCAAGTATCCGGTCGCCGACTTTTTATCGACGCGAGGAATTAATTTGCCGACGCACGAACTTCTCACGGAAGGCGATGTGCGCTACATAGTCGGGCAAATTCGCTCTTGCCTTTAGACCGCGCGGATGGAGATTGTAATCGCCAGCACTATGATGCCGTTCGTCAAGGGCGGCGATGCCGTTATCGTCGATTCGCTCGAAGAGGAACTTACTGCCCGCGGGCACTCGGTCTTCACGCTGCGAATTCCGTTTGATGACGATTACCGGGAGCTCGCGGACCAGATGCTCGGCCTGCGCTTGCTGGACATACGGAATCATGGAGAACGCCTGATCGCGATTCGTCCCCCGAGTTATCTTCTGCGGCATCCCAAAAAAGTCCTTTGGTTCATCCATCACCACAGGACCGCTTATGACCTCTGGGAATCGTCCTATCGGGAGTTCCCGGATAACGCGGAAGGCCTCGCGTATCGCGACCTGATCTATAGCGCCGATATGGCAGCTTTTCGCGAGGCGCGGAGGATCTTCACAAACTCCGGCGTTGTTTCAAAACGGCTGAAGCGCTTTAATGGCATGGACAGCGAAGTCCTCTATCCTCCCCTCGCGAAGCCCGAGCGATACGCGAACCGATCGTACGGTGATTATGTTGTTTATATTTCCCGTTTGCTTCATCATAAAAGGCAACATCTGGCGATCGAAAGCATGCGCTATGCCGCTACTGGGGTGAGGCTGGTAGTCGCGGGCGCATATCGGGATTTAAGCTATCGGGACGAGCTTTTAAATCTTATTGCCAAATATGACCTGCAAGAAAAAGTCATTGTGATGGATAGTTGGATTTCCGAAGATCGCAAAGTTGAATTGTTGAGCGGCTGTCTGGCGAGCATTTATATTCCGCTGGATGAGGATTCCTACGGCTACCCCTCGCTGGAATCCTACGCCGCGGGAAAGCCCGTGATCACGACGACGGATGCGGGCGGAGTCATGGAATTGATCGTGGACGGCTTAAATGGGGTGATCGCCGAGCCCCAACCGGCGTCGATTGCCAAAGCGATGGACACTCTGTACTTGAACAAAGAGCTAGCTCGCGCAATGGGCGCCGCGGGGAAAGATCGTGTTCGCGACCTGGGGATCAACTGGGACCACGTGGTGGGACGACTTTTGCAGTGAAGATTGCCGTCGTCAACAATTGCGTTCCGTTTATAGCGGGAGGCGCGGAGCATCTTGCGGAGGCTTTAAGAACGAAGCTGATTGAGCATGGACATGATGCTGTTGTCGTCAGGATCCCCTTCAGGTGGGACCCGCCAGTTACGATTATCGAACAAATTCTTGCTTGTCGTTCACTTCGGCTTCCAGGCGTGGACCTGATGATCGGTCTGAAATTTCCGGTTTACTATGTGCGCCATCCAAACAAGGTCCTCTGGCTTCTCCATCAATTTCGCCAGGCTTACGATCTTTGGGGAACAGCTTATCAGTTCTTGCCGGACACCGAAGATGGACTACGTATCCGCGACATAATCGTTCGAGCCGACAACACATATCTTCCCGAGGCGCGGAAGATTTATACCAATTCGGAGGTTACCCAGCGCCGGCTGGAACAGTTTAACGGTATTCCAAGCGAGGTCCTGTATGCGCCTCTGCTTCGATCGGACCACTTAGCGAATAAAGAGTATGGCGATTATGTGTTTTGCCCTGGCCGCATTACGCGAGGAAAGCGGCAGGCGTTGGCCGTTGAAGCAATGCGGTTTGTGAAATCGAATATTACGTTAGTTGTCGCGGGACATCCGGAAGATGGAGCCGATCTCGCGGAGTTACAGGCGATCGTCGCCGGTCACCAGCTCGCCGGCCGCGTGTCGATAATCCCGCGATTCATTTCCGAAGAGGAGAAAGCCAGCCTGCTCGCAAGCGCCCTTGGTTGCGTATACATTCCCTATGACGAAGATTCCTATGGGTATGTGACCCTCGAAGCCTTTCATTGCCGCAAGCCCGTGATTACCTGTACGGACTCGGGAGGTACATCTATCCTCGTACAGGACAAAATTACGGGAAGAGAGGTTGCGCCCGACCCCGCGGCCTTGGCGGAAGCGATTGATGATCTCGCCCAAAACCGCGGTAGCGCCGCCGAGTGGGGTAATGCCGGATATGAGCGGGCTATGGCGCTCGGTTTGAACTGGGAGAACGTGATCGCGAAACTAACGTCATGAGAATCGCCTGGTTTACGCCATTTACAAAGAAAAGCGCGATTGGCCGTTTCAGTCAGGCGGTAACCAGGGAACTGGCCAAGGAGATTCAGGTCGATTTGTGGCTTGCGGATCGCAACGATCCGCTCGTCACGGCTCTTCCAACATTCGACTATGATCCCCGCCAGCCGTTAAAGGAATGGTGGCCGCGGGATGCATACGACTTCGCGATTTGCAATTTGGGGAACTACTTAGACTATCATCGTGAACTCTTCGAGTTCTCGCGCAAAGTGCCCAGTGTCATCGTGCTTCATGATTATGTAATGCATCATTTTTTCGCCGGCTTCGCGGAATCCGTATTGCGCGACATGAATTCGCATTGCCGCCGCCTCGAGGAGTTATACGGCGATGCGGCGAGGGAAGCGAACGCTCTTGCCCGGGCAGGTAAGGCGCCCTGCATTTGGAATTCAGACCGCGTAGCCGAATTCCCCATGTTCGAAGACACCCTTCGCGGCGCTCTTGGCGCGGTGGTTCATTCCGATTACCTGCGTGCGAAAGTAGCCCCGGTCTTCCCGGGACCCCTCAAGAAGATTCACCTGGCCTATGAGCCTCATAGTGAATTGCCGGTCCTCTCCAGGAAGGAACTCAATCTGCCCGAAGATCGCCTGATCGCGCTGACTGTAGGGCACGTTAATACCAACAAGCGCATCGCAAGAGTAATTGAATGCCTCGCGAATAACCCGGACCTCGCAAGCCGGATCTACTATCGCGTTTGCGGTCACATCGAGCCTTCCTACCGTCGCGAACTGGAGACTTTAATTCAACGCTCGCGACTTTCTGCGACAGTGAACCTGAGCGGCCAGGCGTCCGACATCGATGTGCGCTCCTGTTTCCATTGGGCCGATCTATGCATCAATCTCCGTTACCCAGCCATGGAAGGAGCTTCCGCTTCGCTCGCCGAATCGATGCTTTACGGCAAGGCGGCAATCGTGACCGACACGGGAGTATACAGCGAAATTCCGGACAATTGCGTCCTGAAGGTCCGTCCCGATCGCGAATCGGAGGATCTGGCGAGCGCCTTGAGGCGACTTATGGACAGCGCCGATCTGCGCGAGCAAATCGGCGTTGCCGCCCTAGAGTTCGCGCGCGAGAACTTCACCCCGGCAAAGTATGCGGAACAACTGCTTGCGTTCTTAATCGAGGTCCAGGGAACGAAGCCCGTTTTGTCCTTGCTCAATCGGACATCGCGTATCTTGGCGGAAATCGGCGTGCAGCCCGGCATGGAGATCGTCGGCACGGTTGCGGAGATGTCTAAAGAGCTCTTCTGCGGCGACGCCTCGCAGGCTCCCTGGAACAAACCGTCACGGTCGGCTGACGAAACGGTTCCCTGCGATCAAAAAGCGTAACGGCCAATCGGCGCAGTGGACGATACCGATGCGGCGAGTGACCTCCGCCTCGATCGCCGGCTCCCGAGATAGACCCCGTACCGTCAGTGGGCCGTCAATCAGGCTGCTGCCGTTGAGCGCCCGCGTGATCCCCAGCGCCTGCGTCAGCTTGCCGGGACCCGAAGCCAAATCTTCCACCCGCTTCGCTTTCTTGCGGCGGCGGAGCATCAGGTCGAGTCCCGCGAGAGGCTCCAGCGCGCGGATCAGGACGCATCCCGCTTTGCCTTCCGGCTCGCAGACGAAATTCAAGCATTCGTGCATGCCGTAGATGAAATACACATAGGCGTGTCCCGGCGGACCGAACAGGACGCGAGTGCGTTCCGTAATGCCGCGCGATGCGTGCGCGGCGAGATCGTCAACACCGAGATATGCTTCGGTCTCGACGATCCGGCCCGCCGTAGCGCCATGAATCAGGATCTTTCCCAGCGCGGCTCGCGCCACGTCTTCGGCACTCCGCGAGTAGAATTTCCGGGTTAATAACTGAGAAGCTGAGAGTAGGGCGGGGAACGAGAAAACGTCCTGTATGCTAGGAGATTAGCATGCGGCTGTTCACCGGAATCGATCTGCCCGAAGAGGCCATCGACGTGTTCGAGCGGCTGCTGGCGCACTTGCGGCCGGCGGCGCACCTGAAATGGAGTCCCGCGTATAACCTGCATATTACGATGCGCTTCATCGGCGAGTGGCCGGAGCAGCGGCTCGAGGAAATGAGCGCCGCGTTGGCCAAAGTAGCATCGCGCGCTCCCATTAAAATCGAACTGCGCGGGCTCGGTTGGTTTCCCCACGCCAGACATCCTCGCGTTTTCTGGGCTGGAGTGGAAGGCGGAAACGAACTGAAATCGCTAGCTCATGACATCGACGCGGCGCTAGAACCGCTCGGGCTGGCGAAAGAAGAGCGTGAATTCTCGCCGCATCTCACTCTGGCGCGCATCAAGCAGCCCGTTCCCCTGGAACACCTGCACGGCCTCGTCGACAACATGGAAAACACGGATTTCGCCTCCTTCACGGCCGGCAGCTTTTATCTCTATCGCAGCCAGCCGGGATCGGCGGGCTCCATATATACCAAGCTCTCCGAATTCCATTTTGCGGACGCGCCGGACCGCAATGTTCCCGATCGAACCAGCGTCCCGCAATGATCCCCCTAGCGTTGCTTATCGCTGCTTACCTGCTCGGCGCCATTCCTTTCGGCTACATCCTGGTGCGCTTGATCAGCGGACGCGATGTCCGTTCTCTGGGAAGCGGCAACATCGGCGCGACTAATGTTCTGCGCACTACCGGACGCGCCGTCGCTGTTTTAACGCTGCTGCTCGACATAGCGAAAGGCTTTATCGCGGTGTGGCTGATGGCCCGTTTCACGGCGAACTCGCCTCCCTGGATGAGCGCGGCTGCGCTCGCTGTAATGGCCGGTCACGCCTTCCCAATTTTTCTCAGGTTCAATGGTGGCAAGGCAGTGGCGAGCTTCATCGGCGCATTCCTCTACCTCACCCCCATCCCGCTGTTGGCCGTACTGCTGCTGTTCCTGATCGTGGTCGCGGCGACGCGTTACATTTCGCTCGGCTCCATTGTCGCGACCGGCACATTTCCATTCGCTGTCTGGCTGATCTTGCATCCGCCAGCGGTCGAAGTCGCGGCCGCGGCCGTGGCCGGAGCGTTTATCGTGTACCGGCACAAAGCCAATATCGCGCGCATTCGCGCCGGCAACGAATACGTCTTCACGTTCAGCGGAAAGCGGTGAAAGAACTCGCCATCGTCGGCGCGGGAAGCTGGGGAACCGCGCTTGCCATCGTTCTCGCGCCTCGTTTCGAGATCGTCCGGCTGTGGTCTCACAGCGCGGATCTCGCCGTACGCCTGCAATCCGATCGCGTCAACGATGCCTTTCTTCCGGGGTTCGAGCTGCCCCCGAACGTCCAGGTGTTCTCCGATCTGGCAACCGTCGTAGAAGGAGCCGCGGCCGCACTCGGAGTGATGCCGTCCCGCCACGCGCGCCAAGTCTATAGCAACATGCTCCCGTTCGTCTGCGAGCGAACGGTATTCGTGAGCGCTACAAAGGGCCTGGAACACGGCACGCTGCTGCGCATGTCGCAGGTACTTGGCGAAGTTCTGAGCGCGAAATTCGCTCCTCGCGTGGCCTGCCTCTCTGGTCCCACGTTCGCCCGCGAGGTGGCGCGAGGCGCGCCCGCCGCCGTCGTGATCGCATCGGAGGACCGTCAACTTGCGGCCGCCATTCAACGCGCCTTTTCCGGTCCAACTTTCCGGCTCTATACCAATGCCGATCCCATCGGAGTCGAAATCGGAGCGGCTCTCAAGAACGTCATTGCCATCGGGGCGGGCATCTGTCACGGCATGGGATTGGGCAATAACTCCATCGCCGCTCTGATCACCCGCGGCCTCGCTGAAATCACGCGCTTGGCGGTTGCCATGGCAGCCCGGCCGGAGACTCTCGCCGGCCTCGCCGGACTGGGCGATCTCGTACTGACGTGTACCGGCGAGCTCAGCCGCAATCGCGCGCTCGGCGTCGAGTTGGCCAGAGGCCGGCCGCTCCAGGAGATCGTCTCTTCCATGACCATGGTCGCGGAGGGCGTCGAAACGATACCGGGAGCCATCGGCCTGGCCGAGCGGTTTCGCGTTAACATGCCCATAACCGAACAGATGGATTCCATTCTGCGCGGCGGCCGCTCGCCTCGCGACGCAATCCGCGAACTGATGGACCGCAAGCTGAAGGACGAATGAAATTACGGATTACAGAAGCGCCCGCCCTGAACTCCTCTCCGCAACCTTATCCACAAGAGCGGGTTAGTGAAAGTATGGCGGCGGTGGCTTCCCTCGAAAGGGACGCCGAATTGATGCTGCGGGTGCGGCAAGGCGACGAGGCTAGTTTCGCGGTTTTGCTCGATCGGCATCGGGCTCCGGTAATCCATTTCCTTTACAGGATGGTGCAGAATCAGGCGGTGTCGGAGGAGTTGGCGCAAGAGGTTTTCCTGCGCGTTTATCGTTCCAGAACTACCTACGAGCCAACCGCGAAATTTACGACTTGGCTGTTCCGCATCGCAACCCACCTGGCGCTGAATTCGATCCGGGACGGCCGCAACGAAAAGGTCCAGGATAGCCTCGATCGGGAGGTGGCGCAGGGGGCCACGCTGCAGGTTGCCGACCGCGGCCGGACCGTGGAGCAGGAATTGCTGTATCGCGCGAGACTCGCGGAGGTGCGGCAGGCGATCGACGTTCTGCCGCCCAAACAGCGGGCCGCCGTTTTGATGCACAAGTACGAAGAAATGGAATATTCGCAGATCGCGAGCGTGTTGAGCTGCTCGGAGTCGGCGGTAAAGTCGCTGCTCTTTCGAGCTTACGAAACTTTGCGTTCGCGGCTGGCGCATATGGCGTAAGTTCTATTTAGAGGAGATCGCTATGCTGTGTCCACAACAGAACGAGCGCGGCGCGGAAGTGCTGATCGGTTATTCCGCCGGAACTCTGCAGCCGCAAGCCCAACTGGAGTTCGAGCGTCATTTGAGCGTTTGCGAAAAATGCCGCGATCTTGAGGCGGAGCAGCAGGCCGTCTGGGAGACGCTCGGCGAATGGCGGCCAACCCCGGTCGCCGCACAGCAATTCGACAAGCGATTGTATGCCAGGATCGCGCGCGAGGCGGCGCTGCCGTGGTGGCGGCGCGCTCTCCGGGCGAATCCGTCATTTGCGTTCCGTTCGATTGTGCCCGTGGCGGCGGCCTGCACGGCCCTCGCAGTCACTTTTCTCGTCAAAGAACCGGCTATGAGGTATAGCGTTCAGAATAACGATCGCCAGAAGGTTTCGATCGAACAGGTTGAGCGCGCGCTCGACGACATGGATATGTTGAAGCAGATGAGCTTCGCCGCAAGCTCCGAGCGTCGCCGATACAAAGAGAATCTAGGGAAAGCGCAAGTGCGTCCGCCTAAGTCCATCGTGATACCCGCGCTCCTCATGGCCGTGGTGTATTCAGGCGGCAACGGGCTGGCGCAAGGGCACAGAGGTGGAGGTGGAGCGAAAGTAGAACGTCCTCCAGGAGCTGGCGCGCGGGAGGGCAGGTCGGCCGAAGGGCCCGCTCCGGTCGAAGAGTTCGAGCGCATGTCTCCCGATCAGCGCGAGAAAGCGCTTCAAAAGCTGCCGCCGGAGCGTCAGGAGAAGATCCGCCAGCAACTGCAGCGTTATGACCAGCTTTCCCCCGGGCAAAAGGAGCAGCTTCAGAGATTATGGGCGCTTTCGCCCGATCGGCGGCAACAGGTTCGTAAAAGCATACAGGATTTCAGCGATCTGCCGCAGGACAGGAAACGCGCCGTAAACGCGCAATTTCAGCAACTCGAGAGCATGGCCGCCAAGGAGCGCAAGAGCTATTTCAACAGCCCCGATTTCAAGAGCCGCTTCAACTCCGAAGAGCAAAAGATGATCAAGAATATGGCGGAGTTGCTGCCGGCGCGCGCGCCGTAACCTTCAGCGCTCCTCTGCTGCGATGGCGGTCAACTGCACCGTCTCATGGCCTTTGTCGTCAACCGTGACATCCTGGCCTGCGGATTCGTGCGGCTTCACGTAATCGGGATCCTGGTACGCCCCCATTTCGATCTCTTCCCAGGCATAGATCTTGTATTTGCCCGGCCTGACGCCCTTCATCGTGAAATGGCCATTCTGATCGGTGCTCGCCGTCTTGTAGAGCCATGAAACCGAGCGACGACTTTCTTCGGGAATGAGCGTGACCATCGCGCCAACGGCATTTTCGCCCTTGGCGTTCTGAACGCTGCCGTCAATCTGCCCGCCGTTCGGATTCAAAACCACGGTCATCTCGCCGCTAGGAACGCCTTGCGTGAAATCGACGCCGGTAAAGGTGACGTCCTGATCCCCCACGCGCACGGATTTGAGATAGAACCCCTCCGGCAGACCAAGCGACATTGACATCGTATGGATCGGGCGTCACGTTCGTGAGCTTGAACGTGAGGTCGTTCTTCATCGCGCCGAAGGCGCCTCCCATCATGGGAGCCTCCGATTTCGGCTGTAAAAATATATTCGGCGTCGCGCCGTTCAGATTGCCGTTCTCCTCGATCACAAGCGGCCTGAAAGTTCCGCCGGCGGATGGAAAGTCACCTCCACGCCGTCGAGATTCGAATCCCCCACTTCGATGGGAACGCGGGCGCTGTAGCGCTGATCGTCGTTCATGGAATTGCCCGATAGATAGTACGATCCCGGCGCGACGCCGCGCATCTCGAAATTGCCTTTCGCATCCACACGCGGATGAGGCTGCGCGGAAAGAATCGCAAAAACGTTGCTCTCGCGCGGTATCAGCATCAGCATCACGTTCTTGAGCGACTCGTTCGGCGGGACCGGAAACGACGCGCCCTCTGATGCGCACCGTGCGCGTGCGCACCAGCGTCATCGTGATTCCCTGAAGCTGCGCCCCAGGCCGTTACATCCATCTGCGTCGCGCTTTCTGGAGTTGTCGCGCCCGGATAGTAGGTCGTCAGGTATCCTTCCTCCGCGCCCGCGTCTTGGCCGACCTTGCGCTCCGCCTGTTGCACGTATTGGCTCTGGCTGATACATTGCGCTCAGAACATACTTACCCGGTCGTAAGCCGAAAAGCCGAAATTCGCCCAAGTCGTTCGTGGAGCCCATGGCTGCCGGGCATCAATCGTTTCTTGCCCTGCATATAGGTCCAACTCATCGCCTGGATCTGGACGTTTGCCAGCGGATCGCCGTCCTGGTCCAAGAACCCGTCCCGCGATCACGCCCTGCGGCGTCAGCTTAAACACAAGCTCCTCGATCTTTTGTCCGTTCGCAAGCGTTAGCGTCGTGCTACGTTTCGTGTTCCCCTGCGGCGAGTAACTTTGCGTAGCGAATCCATTGCGGTCCGCGCTCAATGAGTAGCGCCCCGGGTCTACCTGATCGAGCAAGAAATGCCCCGCCGCATCCGTGGTGGTCCCATAGGCGACGCCGTCCTGTTGTCCGATCGGCCGCAGGTGCAATTGCGCCTTCTTCAGCGGCTCGCCCGTGAGCGCGTTCACAACCCTGCCCTCAATCGCGCATTTATCCTCTGGCTTGACCTCCGGCTTCGCAACTTGCCCAATAACGGGCGCGTACAGCAGCGCCAGACAACAGAGCGCTTCTCATAAGCTACGCCACGCGTAATGGCATCGACCGTATACGCTTGCCGGACGCGTCGAAAATAGCGTTCGCAATCGCTGGAGCGATGCCCATAATTGGCGTCTCGCCCGCTCCGGCCGACGGTACGTCCTTGGGATCGATCAGCACGCTCTCGATCTGCGCCGGCGCGTCGCTAAAACGCGGAACGCGGTACTTGGCGAGCCGCGCATTCAGAATGCGTCCGTTTTCAAAATCGATCGCTTCGAAAAGCGCTCCACCAAGGCCTTGAATGATCGCGCCCTCAACCTGATTTTTCAGGTGTTCGGGGTTGACTACCGGTCCGCAGTCGAACGCCTCGAGCACCCGTTCTATCTTTATGGGCGCGCCCGCGGCCGGGACCGTGAGTTCCACGCAGCACGCAAAATAGCTCCCCTTCTCAAACCCGCCCGCGATGCCGAACCCCTGCCCGGCGCGCGTCTTTGATTTGCCCCAGCCGAACTTTTCGGCCGCCGTCTCGAAAACGCGGCGCAATCGCGGATCGGCGATATTCTTGAAGCGGAATGAAAGCGGCTCCATGCCGATTGCGCGCGCCAGATCGTCCATGTGGGACTCGCGCGCAAAGTGGTTCGCCGTCGCGGCTAGCCCGCGATACGATCCCTGCTTCAGCGGGTATTTCGTAGCGTGAAACTCGGCCCGCTCGTTGGGAATATTGTACGAGCTTTTCACCGCGGATGGCCCCGAATTGTAATTGTCGAAATCCCACGCTGCGATTGTGCCGTCCTTGCGCGCCGCCGCTCGTACGTCGATCACGCCCGCCGGACGGAAGTACGCCCAGGTCATTTCTTCTTCGCGGGTCCAGTTAAGCTTCACCGGCTTTCCGGCCGCTTTGGCCAGACGCGCCGCTTCAATCGCGGCTTCTCCGGTATGCTTGCCACCGTACGCCGCGCCGGTATCGGGCATTATGACGCGTACGCGCTCTTTCGGAATTCCGAAGGCCTGCGCCAGTTCGTCGCGAACGCCAAAGGGGCGCTGCGTTCCCGTCCACACCGTCAGCTTGCCGTTATTCCACTCCGCGACTGCCGCGCGCGGCTCCAACGGGACATGCGCGATGTACGCGATCGTGTAGGTCGCTTCCACCTTTGCGTCGGCGCTACGAAACGCCTCGTCGTTAGCGTTCGAGCTCCCGCCATGAGCCTGACTCTTCAGATACGAAAACAGCTCGTTCGAGCCAATCTGCGGCTCCGTCCGCCAGTTCGCCTGAATAGCATCCGCCGCGACCTCCAGCTTCCGTGGATCGGCGCACGCCACGCCAATGAAATCGCCGTCGCGCACCAGCGTGATGCCCGGTATCGGCTCCGACGCCGTGTCCACCGAAACCAGCTTCGAATTGAAAGCCGGCGGCCGTATCACCTTGCCGTACAGCATGCCCGGCCGCGTCACGTCGTAAGCGTAGCGGTGCTCGCCCGTGACCATTTTGCGAGCGCCCACTTTCTGAACGCTGGTATCCTCGACCTTCCATTGCGCCGCCGGCGTGACCGGCTCGTCCGCCGCAATGGTCTTCGTCAGCGCCTGGCCCTTTGTCAGCTCGCCAAACGGAATGCTCTTCGACCCGTTCTCAATCCGGCCGTTTTCACAACGCAGCGCCGCGCGGTCGGCATTCCATTTTTGCGCCGCCAAGTCGAGCAGCGTCTCGCGCGCCGCCGCCGCCACGTTATGAAGCTGCGGCCCCATGGTCGGCGTGGTGCGGCTGCCGAACGTTCCCATATCGTAAGGCGTTAGATCCGTATCGCCCATTATGAGCCGGATCTGGTCTGGCGTCGTGCGCAGCTCCTCGGCCACCGCCTGCGTCAAAGATGTTCTGCTGTTCTGTCCGACCTCCACCTTACCCGTGAATACCGTGATTGAGCCGTCCTCGCCAATGTGCAGCCACGCGCCCAGATTTTCTGGGAGCGGCTCGCCGCGGAATCCGCCGCGCCGTCCGCCCGATTCCTGCGCCTCGGATTCCGGGCTCAGCGCCAAAAACAAAACAATCCCACCGCCCAGCAACTTTACGAAATCGCGGCGCCCGGGCGCGAAATGATAAGCCGGCCCGCCGCGCAGCTCATAGCGTTCAAGTTCGATTTCGTCGAACGTCTCAGGCATGATGTCCTCCGCTTGTCGTCCGGGCCGCCATGCGCACCGCCGCAACGATACGCGGATAGGTCCCGCAACGGCAGATGTGTCCCTCCAGACCGCGCGCGATATCGGACTCCTGCGGGTCCGGATTCTTGCGTAATAAGGCCACGCTCTCCACGATCATGCCGGGCGTGCAATAGCCGCACTGCATGGCGTCGGCTTCGATGAAGGCTTGCTGCACGGGATGCAAACGCCCGTTTTCAGCGATGCCTTCAATGGTCGTGATGCGCTTGCCCGCGGCCTTGCTCAAGGGCGTGATGCAGGAGCGAATAGGCGCGCCATCCAGCAGCACCGTGCAGGCGCGGCAGGCGCCTTCGCCGCACCCGTATTTCGTTCCGGTGAGATCGAGTTCATCGCGAAGAACGTAAAGCAGCGGCCGCTCGGGATCGCTCTGGACCCGCCGTCGTTCGCCGTTCACTAACAGTTCCATTCTTTAATTGTACGGCTGCTGGAAGGGCCTTTCGTGCGACCATTAAAGCGGAAGGAAACGTGGATAAAATCGACAAACCGGACCAGGAATGGAAGCGGCAATTGACGCCCCAGCAGTACCACGTCACCCGCGAGAAAGGCACCGAGCCGGCCTTCACTGGCAAGTACTGCGACAATCACGAATCCGGAGTGTACAAATGCGTTTGCTGCGGAAACCCGCTCTTCGATTCAGGCGCCAAATTCGAATCCGGAAGCGGCTGGCCCAGCTTCTATGCGCCCAAGTCGGACGACGCCGTCCAGGCTGAACAGGACAACTCCTACGGAATGCGGCGCATCGAAGTCGTGTGCAGCCGCTGCAACGCGCACTTGGGGCATCTCTTTCCCGACGGCCCCCGTCCCACCGGATTGCGTTATTGCATGAATTCCGCCTCGCTCGATTTTGAGAAAAGGTCATAAGCGGCTACTTGCGGGTACGCTCGCCCATTTAGCGAACCGGTACCGGTACCTTAGCCCCTTCCCGCCTGAATATAAAAGGGAAACAATGGATGCTGTTGGAGCTTCTTACCTTAGGGGGGCTGATGCGTTTATTGGTCGGGGCTGTTCTCTTGGCAGGCAGCGGCGCTATCGCGTCGACCATAACCGTCGACCAGACAATTACTTATCAATTCGCCAACCCAGCGTGGGCCAACCCTCAAGAAGCGCCGAATGCGGACTTCTACGACGGCACTTACACGGCCGATCTGGCTGAAGTGAACTCGTACATTCCATACCTCACCTTCCAGGTCACTGGCACGAATGGCGAGACATATGGGGCTGGAATGAATCCCACAGGGTTCAATTCGAAATTCCTGATCGGATCTTATCTGCCGATGACGCCCTTTGAGCCGTTCTATTTCACGATTGGTGATGGGGAGCCGGGCATCCCGACCGATGTTTCGTTGAACGACGCTTTCTTCGGGGCCGTGCCGGTCGATCCGCCGCTTCCTTCAGCCCTTACCGTGCCCGAGCCGTCCACGCTGCCGCTGACGCTTTTGGCGCTGGTTGCGACCGCTTCGATTCTCTGCTGGCGGAAGGTACGATTCCGTTCATCCGCAGGTATTCGACGATTTGGCCGTAGTGATCGGAGGCGTGCCACACAGCTGTGACAAAGAGCCCGATCTTCGTGCTCGGAGCGGCGTAGGGGCCGTCGCGCGCTCTCTAGCGCGTTTGCCGCATTGATGCTCGCCCGGATCTTGTCGGCATATTCAAACGAGCTTTGCAGGTAAGGCACTAGCTCCGCTTCGGGGTCCACCGTCAGCGCAATCGGCGGGCGGCTGCTTGCCCTCGATTTCGTTCAAAATGCGAAATTGACGCAGGCTGCGTGTTAATGTGTTCGGCGAACGTACGGACGCCCGCGAATGCGCCCTGCGTAGGCGCTAAGGCGTATTTGGCGGCCGACATGGCCTGCGCGCCGCAATGGCATCGGCTCCGATCGTCCCGTTCTTTTCCTGGGCCCGGCACATGTTTGTCGCTGCCAGGATTGTCCGGTTGACTCGAATAAACTGAACCGCGATTTCCGGGCACTCGAATCGGCGTAGGCGCCCGATTGCCGATCATATTGAAGCATGCCACGGCTTGAAGCATGCCACGGCTCGATCCTCCGTATTCGCCGTTCTGCACCAGCGTCATCCAATGTAGGAGGGAACAAATGATACTTTCGATCGCTCGTTCCGAAGTAGCCGAAGCCTCCCACGCCAGTTTGTTCCTTCGGCATCATAAAAGATCTTGCCAAAGCCTTGCCAAACCAGAGCTTGTCTTGCTCAAGCTGCCAGGGGCCGATCCGCTCTTGATGTGCACTCCTCGGACGTACGCGTTTTTCGGCTCTCCCCGGGCGAGCCGCTGCGCATCCGATTTTCGGACCGCTCCTCAATTCATACCGCTCCGGCTATCCCGTTCTGACCAGCTTGAATGATCCCGAAGGCGCGAAGCGAACCGAGTGAAACGGTTCCGGTTCGATGTACAGAACGGCCTCTCGCTCGATGCTCACCGTTCCTTCCTAGATCCTGACTCGGCGAGACCATTGTTGCGATTCGTTGGTGTTCAATACCTGAAATTCCGGATCGTGTCCCGGATCGACTCGAGCGGCGACCAGCCGTTGAGTATCGCTGCCGACGAAGACCGCCCATCCCGGTCCGCAAAAACACGGTACATTGCCACGGGCTGATAGGAAAACTGTGCGACCAGACTTTTCGCCCGCACATTGTAAACCCATTTCTGGTTCGCATAGCGCTCGCATTTGCCGTCCTTGCAAGAAATGATCGCATCGGTTGCGGTGACGCGCTCAATTCGCGCGCGGCAATCCTGAAAACCGGGCTTTAGTTCCCAGCAAATAACCCGCTCGGGGCGCGCGTTTTCTTGAAGGAACAAGCCTATCCTTCGCTTTGCGCTCCAGATCTACTGCGGTTGCAAGATCGCAAGCTTCGCCGGAGTTCCGATCGCGAGGACCAGGTCGAGTTCCGCCGTAACGCCGTTCGCTGCAATACGGCAAAATGCGTCAACGTTTTGTCCGCATGTTCCAAAGCTCCGAAGATCGCCGTATCCGCCGGCGCAGTCGCTCGCAGAAGCGGATCCATAACAACATAACGAGCACTGGCGTTCGCCGCATAATGAAGTATGGCCACAAAGACGCTAATCTCCGTCGAACAATACCTGAGCATGTCTTTTGACGGCCCCGACCAGGAATACGTCGACGGCGAAATTGTGGAGAGAAACGTGGGAGAATCGCTGCACTCATGGCTGCAAGGATGGATTTACGAATTGCTTCGCGAGCAGGCCAAACCTCATGCGGCGAAAGTCCGCATCGAGCTCCGGGTGCGCACCCGTGAGACGCGCTTCCGCGTTCCCGATATCGCTATCTGGCGCGCTTCCGACGATCTCGTCCGCGGCTATGCGCGAATCCCGCCCTTCCTCGCGGTCGAGATTCTGTCGCCCGACGATCGCATGTCCCGTGTGGCAGCCAAGATACAGGAGTACTTCCAGTGGGGCGTGGAGTGGGTCTGGATCGTCGATCCCGACGAGCGGGTCGGACTCGTGTATTCGAAGCAAAACCCTCTCGGGGAATCCCTTGCCGTCCTGCGCACGGAAAATCCTATTATAGAAATTCCACTCGAAACAGCCTTGAATCCGCGAGACTGAACGCTGCGCGAAGCTAAACGGACCCGCCGGGTGCGACCCGAAATCTCTCAACCGCCGACCGCCTGGCCGTCATGCAATGCTTAGGCGCGAGAAAGTTGCAATTACCACGGGCGCTGAATTAGTACTGTCGCGGTCGTCAAAAAAAACCACGACATAGGCGGCGGCATGTCAATATGGCGGAGATGAATTGGCCTCACCGCGCGCTTTCGTTGTACACTACACTTCATATATGAAACTCCGCTTCAGCGCCCTTGCGTTTAGTATTTGCATTCTGTCGGCCCAGACGCCGGATCTCAGCGGCGTGTGGAAGGCGAACCCGGAAAAAAGCAAGGTTCAAGGGCAGCCGCCCGCGAACATGGTCATGATTATCGAGCAGAAGGACTCGCGCATCGCCGGAACTGTCGGCACAACGGGGATGCACGGCGAGGAACGTTCTTCCTTCACGTTTAACACTCAGCGCCCTGGCATTAACAGCGTTCGCGGCGTGCCGATGCGGACCAAGGCGGCGTGGGAAGGCAATACGCTGATGGTGGACGAGCGGGTCGCGGGCGCGCACCCGGCCGAGATTCACGATAAGTACACGCTATCGCCGGATGGCAACACGCTGACCGTGGATTCCACGCGCTCGATGAACGGAAGAGAGATGGCGTCCACGCTCGTGTTCGATAAACAGCCGGAATCGGCGGCCGCGGCGTTGCATAAGCCCGAGCAGACCGCGGGTGAAAAATATAAGAACGTCACGACCGTCATGAAGGAGATGCCGGCCTCGGAATTTATCGACACCATGCGCTACTTCACGTTCTCCCTGGGCGTGGATTGCCAGTTCTGCCATGCGCAGGATTTCGCCTCGGACGAGAAGCGCACCAAGGGCACGGCTCGAATGATGATTGCAATGACGCACAATATCAACGAGGCCAACTTCAAGGGCCGTGCGGAAGTGCGCTGCTTCACGTGTCATCAGGGCCATCAACAGCCCGTGCGCGTTCCGGAGTAGGGGTCAGCCACGCCAACGCCGCCGTACGGGACAACGGCGGCCAAACCCCACTCGGTCTTTCCCGCGCTGCCGGAAGGCCGCACTGAGCCAATGTTGCTAACGCGAGGCGCACGACGATAGGCGGCGTCAGCAACCCGTGCCCGTTCCGGAGTAACCCTCTAAAATCTGCAGCGCCGCCCTTCGCCCGCTGGCGATAGCGCCGTGTACGGTGCCCCAGTTCCCAGTGATGTCGGTGTGTTCACCGGCGAAATAGAGCGTATTCTCGATCGGCTCGGCGATCTTATCGGCCTTGTCGAGCCCTCCCGCGCGGACGTAACTATACGCGCCGCATGCATAGGGATCGGCCGCCCAATTGTGGTGAACCATCGCTTCGAGCTGGTCTTCGAGTTCGGCGCGAGGCATTCCAAGCAGTTTCGCGAGCGTCTTGATGGTATCGGGCGCGACATATCCTTCCGCTGAGGGGCCGCCCGCCCACGCCGTGAATATGGGCGCTTCGAGCGGGGTGGACGACCAAAATATCGGGAACCCCGCCTCCCGTTCGGCGTGCAGAAAGCTCATGGACGCGAGCTCTTCGCGCTTATTCCAGAATCGCTCGCGAAACCGCAGCACGACGCGCGCGGCATTGCCCATCTCCAGTGCGTCGAGAGCGGCGCGAAAAACAGGCGGCTCGGGGTCGATCACGGCACGCCCATTCTTCAGCACGCCCAATGGAAAGGTGACGACCGCACGCTTGGCATGAAATGGGCCGCACCGCGCCTCGCCTGGACGCCACTCCACGCGCTCGACGGGCGTATTCAGATGCAGACGCAAATACTCGCGCGGAATGGCGCCGTAAAGCTCCTTCGCGATCGCGTCGTAACCGCCCGCCAAGCGGAACATGCGATCGCCGCTCGCTTCCTCGGCCTCCTGCTGCCGCACCAGTGCGTTTACGCTGATTCGGTCCTTCCGCGCGGCATTGAAGCCTTCGACGAAGCCGCAGGCGC
This sequence comes from Bryobacterales bacterium, assembly GCA_963838885.1. Taxonomy (GTDB): domain Bacteria; phylum Acidobacteriota; class Terriglobia; order Bryobacterales; family Bryobacteraceae; genus JAICMB01. Next base: position 70,985 of record CAWITB010000006.1, read on the forward strand.
GCAGCTTGGTCCCCTCATCGGCATCCACTCGCTTAAGGAATTGCTCGAACGATTCGTCTTCGCGGTCCTTCGCGTCACCCATTTTCCCGAGAAGCTCCTCGACGCTCCCAAACCAGTCGCCGCAATCGGTCAAACCGCCGTTGCGATAACACAGGTGGCCGCCAGTCACCTGCACCGCCAACAGCCGGGACGCCCGGACGATCCGGAAAATCTCTTCCTGTGGACCATGGACAAACTCGGCGCCGAGCTCGATTGGTACGGGACACAGCGGGTCGTGGCGCGTATAAATACGTCCGCCGATGCGGTCGCGAGCTTCCAACATCACAATTTTCAGGCCCGCACGGGCCAGTTCGCCTGCCGCCGCAAGCCCCGCAACTCCCGCGCCCACGATCACTACGTCAAACGTTTCCGCCATTCATCGGTTGGACGCTAAGATAAGAAAAGAAGCTCTCCTCCGCCAGGATTCCCAGGGTGACGCATCCCGCAATCCGAGACCTGTTCCAGAGTCTTGCCCGTAACGCCGCGTTTCAGGACGCCGTGGGCCGGCTCATACACGAGCCGCACGCCCGTGTTTCGTTGGCTGGGTTGACGCCGACCGCGAAGGCGCTGTACGCAGTGCTGCTCTGGCAAGCTACCGAGCAGCCGCTCATGATCGTGGTGGACGGCAATAATCGGGCGGAGTCGCTGAGTGAATCCATCGAAACGTTCTGGGACTTGCTGGTGGCCTCCGATGTTCCGCGGCCGCAGCTTGTCCCCGCGCTCGACGTGCTTCCGGCGCAGCGTCTTTCTCCCCATGGTGAGATTTCCGCCCAGCGCGCCATCGGTCTGTGGCGGCTTTCCAGCCGGCGCGTGCCGATTACCGTGACGCCCGTCGCGTCGGCGCTGCTGCGCACCGAATCTCCCGATTTTTACCGCCAGCTCGCGCTTACGCTGCGGGTAAACGAGGAACTGCCGTTGGAAGACCTCATCTCGCATCTCGACAGCATCGGTTATGAGAAGCGGGAGCCCGTCGAGATGGTCGGCGAATATTCCCTTCGCGGCGGCATCCTCGATCTTTTTCCGGCCGAGAGCGCCAAGCCGGTTCGCATTGAGCTGTTCGGCGATCTGATCGAGTCCATCCGGCGATTCGACGTCGATACGCAACGTTCCATCATGAAAGTGAACGAAGTCACGGTGCTCCCGTTGATCGAATATCCAAGATCGCGCGCCGTGTTCCATTCGCTTTCGGAACAAATGGAGGTCCCCAGTCCCGGAGACTCGTTTGCCGGCTGGGAATTCTGCGTTCCGCTGGTCCGCCCGCGCGCGCATTCGCTGTTTACTCTGGTCGAGAACCCCGTTATCGTCTTCGACGAACCCGAGCAGATCTCAGCCGCGGCGGAGCGGCTGTGGAAAAGGCTCGAGGATGCGGAACGCCCCTCGCCGTGTCCGGCGGAGAAGAATTTTTTTCAATGGAACGAGCTCCGCGCGCATGTCGAGGACAAGGCGGAAATGGAGCTGCGCGAGCTGGATCTCGGCGCCGGGCACGATGCCAGCGGCCACATTTCCACGCATCCCTCCATGACCTTTCATGGCAACATGCAGGTTGCGGTGGCGGAAGCTCGTCACCTTGTCGAACAAGGCAATCGTGTCGTCTTTTTCGCGCGCTCGAATGGCGAAATCGAGCGCATGGCCGACATTTTTCAGGAATACACCGTTCCGTTCCAGCTCGGGATTGAGCCGTCCGACGGAACACGGCCCTATTTGGCGGAGCGCTCCTACATGGCCGGCGCGGTCGCCAGCACGTACCTGGTCAAAGGCAACATCCGGCGCGGCGCGGTGTTGTCCGATTCGCAAGTCGCGATCTTCGGAAGCGAAGACCTCTTTGAAACGCCCGATGCCGTGGCGCAGCCGGGGCCTTCACGTTCCCAGCTTGCGGCATTTCAGGCGGATATCGCGGATCTGAAGCCGGGCGATTTCGTGGTCCACGCGACCCACGGGATCGGGAGATTTCTGGGAACGCGCGAGCTGACTCACGGCGAGCAGGAAGGCGATTTCATGCTGCTGGAGTACGCCGGTGAATCGAAGCTCTACGTTCCGCTCGCGCGCATGGATCTGGTGCAGAAATTCCGCGGCGCCGGCGAGGGGGCGACGCCTCCGCTCGATCGCCTCGGGGGCGTGACGTGGGAGCGCACCAAGTCTCGCGTGAAGGCCAAACTGCGCGACATGGCGGACGAGCTTCTCAAGCTTTACGCGCAACGCCGCATGACCGAAGGATTCAGCTTTTCGGCGGATAGCAATTGGCAACGCGAGTTCGAGGACGCCTTTGAGTTCGCCGAAACGAAGGACCAGTTTGCGGCCGCTCGGCAGATCAAAAAAGACATGGAAAGCAAGCAGCCCATGGACCGGCTGTTATGCGGCGATGTCGGATTCGGAAAAACGGAAGTCGCGATGCGCGCGGCCTTCAAAGCGCTCGGCGACGGCAAGCAGGTGACGGTGCTCGCGCCCACGACGGTCCTCGCGTTCCAGCATTTCGAGAGCTTCAAAAGGCGATTCGCCGCGTTTCCGGTGCGCATCGAAATGCTCAGCCGCTTCCGCAACGCCAAGGAAATCAAGCAGATTCTCGAAGAAACGATCGCGGGAAAAATCGACGTTCTCATCGGCACTCATCGCCTTCTTTCGAAAGACGTCGAATTTCGCGATCTCGGACTGTTAATCGTCGATGAAGAGCAGCGCTTCGGGGTGCGGCACAAGGAGCGGCTAAAGCAGATCAAGCGCAACGTCGACGTGCTCACGATGAGCGCTACGCCGATTCCGCGCACGCTGCACATGTCGCTCTTGGGCATTCGCGACATGTCGGTAATCGAAACGCCGCCCAAAGACAGGCTCGCCATCCACACCGTGGTCGCGCATTTCGATCGGGACCTGATCCGGACGGCTATCGACCAGGAATTAAGCCGAGGAGGGCAGGTCTATTTCGTCCATAACCGCGTGGACACCATATTCCAGCGTGCGGCCATGATCAAGGAACTGCTTCCGCAATGCCGCATCGGCGTGGGACACGGTCAAATGGGCGACGCCGAGCTGGAGAAGGTATTGCTCGGGTTCATGCGCCACGAATATGACGTTTTCGTCTGCACCACCATTGTCGAGAACGGTCTTGATATTCCGCTCGCAAACACGATGATCGTCGAGAATGCCGAGCGCTATGGGCTTTCGGAGTTGTACCAATTGCGCGGCCGGGTCGGCCGCTCGAACCGCCGCGCTTACGCCTATCTGCTGGTCCCCGCCGGCGCGGAGCTCAGCGAGGTGGCGCGCAAGCGTTTAGCCGCGCTTAAGGAATTCAGCGACCTCGGGGCGGGGTTCAAGATCGCCGCCCTCGATCTGGAGCTGCGCGGCGCCGGCAATATTCTGGGCGGCCAGCAGCACGGTCACATCGAGGCGGTTGGCTTCGACATGTACGTGCGGCTGCTGGAGGAGACGGTGCACGAATTGAAAGGAGAGGAAGTGCCGCTCGAGATCCATTCTACGCTTAACCTGGGCCTCGACATCCGCATCCCTTCGGAGTACATCGCCGACGAGCACCAGCGATTGCGCGCTTACAAAAGGATCGCGGACGTGAATACCGCCGAGGACGCCGAGCGCATTCTCTCCGAGCTCGCCGATCGTTACGGACCGCCGCCCGAGGCCGTGGCCACCCTGCTCAAGTTTTCACTCCTGAAGAGCCGCGCCCAGCGGCTCGGTATCGAAGCGATCGACCGCCGTCAGGGAGCGCTAAACATCAAGTTTCACAAAGAATCGCGAATCGACCCCAACCGGCTGATGCAGTTGATCGCGGGAACCAACGGAGCGCAGTTCACGCCCGCGGGCGTGCTGCGCCTGCCGCTGGATGGGACCGATGGCGCGGCGCGGATGCTCGACTACCTCGGCGATAGGCTCACGGCGCTGGCGTGACGCCGGCGCGGAGCAGCGCGGCGGCAGGGGCGTCGAAAAACCAGGTTGTGTTCCGGCCTTCGCGAGCGAACAATTGCGCCGGATAAAGCATGGAATCCGCGGGACCCTCGAATATGCGTTGAACAGCGGCGGCTTTATCGGCTCCGGCGACGAGCATGACCGTCTCGCGCGCGGCAAGCAAGGGGCCGGGGAGGAGCGTGATGCGCCATTGCCGGAACTTTTCGACCCGCACGGCGGCGGCGAGGTCTTTGCGGTTGGCAATGAGCGGTTCGCCGGGAAAGAGGCTGGCGGTGTGCGCGTCGGGCCCGATGCCGCGATGAATCACGTCGAATTCCGGCATCTGGCCGGCAGATAACGAAAAGAATTGGCGGAGATCGTCGCTATAGCGCCGGGCGGCCTCTTCGGCGGGCATCTCGGCCACGATGCGGTGAATGTTCGCCTCCGGAATCGAGATGCGGTCGAGGAAGGTTTCGCGAGCAAGCCCGTAATTGCTCTGAGGATCTTCGGGTGGCACGCCGCGCTCATCGACCCAGAAAATATGTACGGCATTCCAGGAAAAACGCGCGGTGGCCATGTGCTCGAACATCGGTCGCGGCGAGCTGCCTCCCGAGATGGCCAGGGCCGCGATCCCGTTTTTGGCGAGAGCGCCCTTCAGGAGTTGCAGGATACGATCGCCGCAATGTTCCGCCGCGGAGCGCGCGTTGGAAAGAACTTGGCGAGAGCTGTTCATCGGCTAAAATGAGGATATATGGCAATTAAAGTAGGCATTAACGGCTTCGGCCGTATCGGGCGGAATGTCGTGCGCGCCGGTCTGCATCGCTCCGGCATAGAATTTGTCGCGGCGAACGATCTCACCGATACCAAGACTCTCGCGCACCTGCTCAAGTATGACTCGATTCTCGGCCCGCTTCACGAAGACGTCAAAGCGGAACAGGATGCCATCGTGGTGGGAGGCAAGCGCATCCAAATTTTCGCCATCAAGGACCCGGCGGAAATCGACTGGAGCTCACTGGACGTTGAAGTCGTAATCGAATCGACCGGCAAATTCACCGATGCGAAGCAAGCTTCGAAGCACCTGAAAGGAACGGTCAAGAAGGTCATCATTTCGGCGCCGGCCACGGGCGAAGACATCACGGTCGTGCTCGGCGTGAACGAAAAAATGTACGATCCCGAGAAGGACAATATCATCTCCAACGCCTCCTGCACTACCAATTGCCTTGCGCCCATCGTAAAAGTTCTCAACGAGAAGTTCGGTATCCAGAAAGGATCGATGACGACGATTCACAGCTATACCAACGATCAGAATGTCCTCGATTTTCCTCATAAGGATTTACGCCGCGCCCGCGCCGCCGCGTTGAACATGATTCCGACGACTACCGGGGCGGCAAAGGCGATCGGTCTGGTTATTCCCGAGCTGAAAGGCAAGCTGGACGGCTATGCGATGCGCGTGCCCACTCCCAACGTCTCCGTGGTGGACTTCGTCGCGATTACAAATAAGCCGACCACGACTGAGGAGGTTAATAAAGCTTTCCGCGAAGCCTCCCACGGCGAGCTCAAGGGCATTCTCGGATACACCGAGGATCCGGTGGTTTCGTCCGACATGATGCACAACCCGAACAGCTCCATCGTGGATGCCGGAATGACCAAGGTGCTCGACGGCAACATGGTCAAGGTTGTCTCGTGGTACGACAACGAGTGGGGCTACTCGCTGCGTATCATCGACCTAGTCGAGTATGTCGGGAAGACGATGCCGGTGGAAGCGGCCGTAGCCTAGAGAAAGGCGCAAAATCCGCAGTTGTTTCGAAACCAGACAGCCGTAAAAACGATCGAGCGTTACTGTTTTGTGTCCAGCGGATGCTGGGCTTTTTCGAAGAATTCTTTTTGCAGCCGCGGCGCGGTCTGGTCGGCTTTGATCGCGCGGATGGCGGCTGCGATGGACTTGGCCCAGGCGGTCATGTCGAACTCGCCGAGCTGGCGGGTGGCGGCGGCGCCTTCTCCAGCGTAATGCTCGGGAAATTTGGCGTACCACCAGATGCCCGTGTAGACGCCCTGGGGCAAATCGAGGCGGTTCAGGTCGGCGCCCGATTCCGTTTTAGCGCGGTCCATGTGGACAAGGTCTGGACGCGAGATCAAGGTGTGCGCGGTTTCGGATTCACCTGCATGGGCGTCCGTTTTCGTGGTTTGAGCGGGGCGTCCGGGAGCGTTGCGATAGGAACCGCTGTAGACGTAAACAACGTAGTCTCGCGGGGCATCAAGTTGCGTTTGCGCAAAGTACGGCAGCAGGCTATTGTTGCCTCCGTGACCGTTGACGATCAAAATTTTCTTGCAGCCGTTGCGGGCCATTTCATCGGTGGTTTCCTGTAGTAGCGCCAGTTGAAGCTTGGGGCTATAGGCGAGCGTTCCGGGTTCGTGGCGCGCCTCAAAAATCTGGCCGAAGTAGTAGGGCGGGAACACAACCGCGTATTCTTCGTTAGCGCCGTGCTCGGAGGCGTAGCGGACATTGATAAGGTCTGTGCCGAGCGGGAGCTGGGGACCGTGCTTTTCGACGATGCCGAAGGGAAGCAGGCAGGTCCCTCGGGAGCGCTGGAGGGCGGTGACAAAATCTCCGGCCGTGAGCTCTTCCCAGCGGACCGGCAGCGTCTGCGCGCAGGCGCAAATCGCGAAGGGAGCAACGAACAAGAAGGCGAATCGCATAGAATGAAGTTTACACAATGGTTTCAGCGACACAACTGCGTCCGGGTATGGTGATCAAGTTCAACAACGAACTGTACTCGGTTTTCAAGATGGAACACCGCACGCCGGGCAATTTGCGCGGCTTCGTGCAGGTGAAGATGCGAAGTCTGCGGTCGGGATCGATGACGGAGCATCGCTTCTCTTCGGAAGACCGCGTGGAGCGTGCGCAGCTCGATGAACAGGAGATGGAGTACTTGTACGATGACGGCGAGTATTACTATTTCATGAACACCGAGACATACGATCAGATGCATTTCACGAGAGAGCTGCTGGGCGGCGCTGTGGACTACCTTATCCCGCAACTTCACGTGAACGTGGAATTTTACGAAGGCAAGCCGATGAGCGTGGAGCTTCCGCCGGCGGTGAACCTGACGGTGGTTGAGACGGAGCCGGGGCTGAAAGGCGCGACAGTCTCGAACGTGACCAAACCGGCGAAGCTGGAGACAGGACTGGTGGTGCAGGTCCCGGCATTTATCAACGAGGGCGAAAAGATCCGCGTTAGCACGGCCGAAGGCACATATCAGGAACGCGCCTGACAGCAGGCCTGAATTCGCTCCAGTAGTTCTTCTTCTTCCTCGGGGAACACCGTCCGCAGGTCCACGATCAGGCGATCGTTTGCGATGCGCGCGACCACGGCCGGCTCTCCTTCGCGGCAGAGACGCTCGGATTCGACGACATCGCCGCAGCGGATGGAGAGGATCCAGGTGGGAAGCGGCTGCTCGGGCGTGGAGCCTCCGCCGATCGCCGATTCGCCGGGCAGCACTTCGTGTTCGACGCCGTTAAGACGCGCGGCGAAATGCGTGGCGCGTTCGCGCAGCTCCGTATTCGATTGGGCGATCATTCGGAGCGCGGGAACGTCGTCCCAGTGCTCCAGCAGCACGCTGCGCAGCGTTGTTTCGAGCGCTTGATAAATCAGCTTGTCGACGCGCAAGGCGCGAAACATCGGGTTGCGGCGGAGACGCTGGATCAGCGCGGCATCACCGGCAAGGATGCCTGCCTGAGGTCCGCCAAGCAGTTTGTCGCCGCTAAACGAGACGAGATTGACTCCGGCGCGCAGACTATCGGTGACGAGCGGCTCCTCAATGCCGAAGCGGCGCAGGTCGACGATACAGCCGCTGCCCAGATCTTCGTAGACCGGTATGCCGCGCTCGCGGCCCAGCGCGCACAGCTCGCGCAACTCGGGGCGGGCGGTGAATCCAGCTATGCGGAAATTGCTGGGGTGGACGCGCAGGAGCAGGCGCGTGCGGTCCGTGATGGCATCGCGGTAATCTTCGATGCGCGTGCGATTGGTCGTGCCGGTCTCGCGCAGAATGGCGCCGGAGCGCTGCATGATATCGGGGATGCGGAAGCCATCGCCGATTTCGATCAGCTCGCCGCGCGAGACGACGACTTCGTATCCGGCGGCGAGTTCGTTCAAAGCGAGATAAACCGCGGCGGCATTATTATTTACGACCACCGCAGGCGCGCCGGTGAGGCGCTGTAACAACTCGGATACGTGGACGTCGCGTTTGCCGCGGCGGCCCTGCGAGAGGTCGTATTCAAGATTCGAGTAGCCGAAGAACGGCTTGAAGCGAGGCAGCGGGGCGCGTCCGAGATTAGTGTGCAGGACTACCCCGGTGGCATTGATCACGCGGCGCAACGAGGGCTGCACGAGTCGCGCGAGATTGCTTTCGACCCGCGCTTCGATCGATTCGGAGCCGCAACCGTTTCCGGCGCGGATTTCGGCGCGCGTCACGTCCAGAACACGGCGGATTTCGGCGATGATCAGCGCGCGCGGAAAACGGCCTTCGAGGCGCCCCAGGCCGGACGCGATTTGATCCACCGGCGGCAGTGCGCGCAACTCTTTCGGTGCGGCCAAAGGTTGATCGTAGCACCTCGATTCAGTTGCGCGTCTACGGAGTGGAGGTTTAAATTTAATGCCTGAAGTTGTGGTCGTCACGGGCGCGTCCGCCGGTTTGGGGCGCGCCACCGTACGCGCGTTCGCGGCGAATGGGGCGCACATTGGATTAATCGCGCGCGGCACGGAGGGGCTGGAAAATGCGAAGCGCGAAGTGGAGAAGGCGGGCGGGAAAGCGGTCGCGGTTCCAACCGATGTCGCCGATCCCGAGCAGGTGCAGGCCGCGGCGAACCGGATCGAGCGCGAGCTGGGGCCGATTAATATCTGGGTGAATAACGCGATGACCACGATTTTTTCGCGCTTCATCGAGATTACGCCCGAAGAGTTTAAGCGCGCGACGGAAGTGACGTACCTGGGAACGGTTTACGGAACCATGGCGGCGCTCAAGAGTATGTACCCGAGAAACGAAGGGTCGATCGTGCAGGTTGGCTCGGCCTTGGCATACCGTTCGATTCCGCTGCAATCGCCGTACTGCGGCGCAAAACACGGAATCGCGGGATTTACGGATAGCATACGCTCGGAGCTGATGCACGAGAACAAGAATATACACCTCTCGATGGTGCAGTTGCCGGCCATGAACACGCCGCAATTCACGTGGTGCAAGACGCGGCTGCCGCGCCATCCGCAGCCGGTACCGCCGATCTTTCAGCCTGAAGTGGCGGCGAACGCCATCGTGTGGGCGGCGCACCATAAGCGGCGGCAGGTGTACGTGGGCGCTCCGACGCTGTTCGCGATATGGGCGAATAAAATCGCGCCGCATTATTTGGACAAATATCTGGCCGACACGGGATACGATTCGCAGCAGACCGATCAGCCCATCGACCCGAATCGTCCGGCGAATTTATTCGAGCCGCTGCCGGGAGATTTCGGGGCGCATGGCATTTTCGACAATCGCTCGCAGGATTACAGCGTGGAGACGTGGGGCTCGCTGCACAAACCCTGGCTGTCGCTTGCGGGCGCGGCAATCGCGGCGGTCGTGATCGCTGGGATTCTTGGGGAAGCGATGAATCCCGAGGAGCTGGGCCGGGATTTGCGCGATGGCGTCGAGCGGGTTCTTGACCAAGCGGCGGGCTATTGCGGCGCTGGAATTCGCGTCAATGGCGTCGCTGGGCGTGGTGGCGTTGTGGCAGCTCGGCGTGACGCGCAAAATCCCGGAGCCGCGCTCGAAGTGGTTCGACGCGCCGAAGGTCAACGGGTCGGCGCAGGCTTATAGTTATTGGGGCATTCCGGACGCTTTTCTGGGCGTGGCGAGTTACGCGGTTTCGGCGAGTTTGGCGGCGGCGGGTTCGCGGGAGCGGTGGCGGACGCAGCCGTGGTATCCGATCGCGATGGCGGGGAAGGCGATTGTGGACGCGGCGCAGGCGGGCAAGTTCACGTACGATTCGTGGACCAAGTATCGGGCGTTCTGTTTGTGGTGTCTGGTGGCGGCGGGGGCGACGTTCGCGGTCGTGCCGCTGGCAATTCCGGAGGCTCGGGCGGCGTTGCGGGGGATTTGAGAGCGATTCGCGACTCTGATCGGTATTCGCAGTCTGAGCGGCTGGCGATTCCGGTGGGGCGAGCGCGACGAGAGGGGGGATTTCCATCAAAGCGCGTTTCTCACAGGGATGGTGACAAGCGTTTCGGCATCTCATCCCACGTCCGCCCCTCAAGCGTTCGTCCGGTCCGTTTCTTGCTCAGCCCCCCCCATTGCTTGAAGAAGAACGCCACATGGGCACGCCTGCACTGGTCCCGAATATCCGCCACCCAGGCCGGGTCAATGGGACGCGCTCCGGGACCGGACTCGCCGCCGACTATCACCCAGTCGATTCGGCGAAGGTCCAGTTTTTCGAGCGGTCCAAGCAACGGTTCCAGGGAGAGAAATTTCACATGCGCGCCAGTGTTGCGCAAGCGATCGATTCGCTCCATGTAGTTAGCGCTCTCGACGCTCACACCCATCCAGATCTGCTGCGCCCATGGAAGGTCATCGGTCAACTCCTCCAGTCTCTCAGCGCGCTTCGTCAGCACCTGATATTGATGCCAGTCCGCCATGCACATAATCTTGAAGACCCGCTGAATGTAGTCCAGGGGAACGTCGTTGTGAAACAGGTCGCTCATGGAGTTAACGAAAATTCTCCTTGGGCTCTTCCACCGCAATGGTAGCTCCAACATCTGCGGCTGAAGCGTGACTTCAAACCCGTTCCGATAGTTTTTCTGGCCCATGAGCTTCAATCGATTTGCCAGCCGCTCGGCATAACAGTGCTTGCAGCCGGGGCTGATCTTCGAGCAGCCCGTCACAGGATTCCAGGTCGAGTCCGTCCACTCAATATGCGAATTCGTCGCCATAACTAAAGCCCCTGCTTTTGGCGGTATTTGTTGAATATATCGTTTACGATATCCATGCCCGCCTCCTTTTGGGAAGCAAAATAAAGGTAATAGATCACCGAGTTAGTCTTGGTCCTCATCGGCATCGGCTCAGGCACGTACTTGAATCCCGCCTTCTTCTCCAACCTCTCACGGAAAGCCTCCGCGAACCGTTCGTTGGACACCTTGACTGGCACGTTGTAATCAAAGAGCGTTGGAACTTGATCGTACCCCGCGTTCAGCCATGTTTCGTCTCCCCAAAGCCGCGTCATCTGGGCCACTTTGGACGAGACCGCCTTGTTCGGGTCTCTTCGCAGAGCGTTTCGATTGATATCCATAATCATAAAGTTCATGAAAATCTCGATCGATCGTGACTTCCCGGCCGCCTCTATCACCTCCCACGTCAGATCGATATTGTAGGGGTCTAGCAGGCACAGCGCGCGCCGGTAATCCTTGAACTGCGCTCGGGGGAAAATACGCCTTAGGAGCACCTCATTGCAGTCCTCACTGTATGTGAACACGTCCTTTCGGTCGCCAGCGTATCGACGCAAGAGCTCAGAGCGCTCCGGTTCTGTGTCGATGAAGTGATACTCGTGGAACGGCGGGTAGGTGTTCAGCGCGATCAGAGGGCTTCCCTCCACCAGGTCGCCGGTTGTTTTCGAGAGGTGATACCCCGGTCCCGCATAGGCGTCGATATAGATCCAGCACAGCCGCGAAATCTCCTCGCGTCTCTTGGATTCCATGATTCTGGCGTAGGCGGAGGCGTACTCCTTGATGATGGCCAGTTTGACCTCCGACCAGATTCCGATCTCGTCGTATTCAGCAGCCACAACAAAACTGTAACAGAATGTTTCGGACAAGAGGAAACGCCACTGCCCAATGTTTCGCACCATATCCGAGCTCGCGAACTCACAAGCGCGGTGCAGGTGGCCGAGGTTTACGTCCGTCCTGTCGAGTGGGCCATCGATTCAGGTACCGGAAGGGCGAAGCCAATCCAAACTTGACTTCTAGAAACCACGCTGAAATATGTGACGCGCTGATGGAAGTCGTCCGACGCCTCGCGGCGCCGCCTCGCTCTAACCGTGCTCCGCCGCTCGCAAAATCGAGATCACCTCAGACAGCGCTGACGTGGGCTACATCATCGCGACCGGTGGGGCGGGATCTTCGGGGCGACCGGCGTTCGACAGCGGGAGCCACACCATGAGCGCGCCGAGGGCCAGCAGGAAGACGAATCCCAGCGCATAGGATGCGTTGGCGAACAGCTTTGTCCAGGGGTGCTCGAAGAACGTGAATGTCGCGTTGACCAAGCCCATCAACGCTTCACCGGCGATGAGACCCGATGCAGTAAGGGCGCCGGCGTTCTCTACGCGCGCGCTTTGCGCTTCATTCAGGCCGCGGCGGTCGCGCAGGCGATCCGTGATCCAGCGAAAAATGCCGCCCACGAAGATCGCGAACGTGGTTCCGAACGGCAGGTACATGCCAACCGCGACCAGCATGGGGCTTTTAACGCGAAACATGATCATGACGATCCCGAACACGATGCCGACTACTACGAGCGGCCAGGGCATGTCGCCGCCGACAATGCCTTGAGCAAGCGTCGCCATGAGACCGGCTTGCGGAGCGGGGAGGGCCTTGCCGCCGAAACCCGTGCCGCCGCCGCGTATGTTGCCTTCGTTCAGGATGAACAGCGGGAAATACATGATGAGGCTGGCGCATAGAACGGCGATGAGCTCGGCGATCTGGATTGTTCGCGGCGTGCCGCCGAGGATGTAGCCGACCTTGAAATCCTGCAGCAGTTCGCCAGCGACGGCCGACGATACGCACACGACGGCCGCCACTCCGAGCACCACCGCGACGCCGCCCGGTCCACCTACGCCGAGCGAAACCATGAGCAGCGCGGCGATGATCAACGTACACAGCGTAAGACCGGAGACCGGGTTGTTGGACGAGCCGATGAGGCCGACGAGATTTCCGGAGACCGTTGCGAAGAAGAATCCGACGATGAGCATCGCGATGGCGGCCACGAGGCCGCCGACCCATTGGTGCGAGAGATAGATATACAGAAAAATCATCGCGACGAACACGATGGCGATGAGGCCGAAGACGGTACGGAAGCTCATGTAGCGTTCGGTGCGCCGGAGCTTCATCATTTGCCCTTTGCTTACTTTCAGGTCGGTGATTGCTCGCCTGAATCCGCCGGCAAGGCTCTTGCGCATGCGGAACAAAGTATAGGCGGCGCCGGAGATCATGCCGCCCACCGCGATGGGGCGGACGATGTAACGCCACACAGCGTCGGCGAGAGCGGGCCAGTCGCCTTCAGGCTGGCCGGGCGGAAGAAACCCAGCGAGCGTGGGGCCGAGGAAGAAGATGAGAAGCGGAACGAGAAGGCCCCAGGCTAGAAGGCTGCCGGCAAAGTTGAGCGCGCCGAGCTCCGGGCCGATAACATAACCGACTCCAAGATAGGCGGGGCTGACCGAGGGACCGGCGATGGTGCTCAAGCCGCCTACGCCGAGGGCGCGCTGCGGTCCGCCAAGGCGGACGAAACTCCTGCCGATGCGGCCAATCCGCAGCAGGAAATCCTTATCCGGAGCGAAGAGCTGGATGGCCCCCAGAAAATAGACGAATGCGCCGATGCCGATATTCCAGAAGAGAAATTTCGCGGCCTGCGCGCCAAGTTGCCCGGCCTTGTGGATGTGCGAAGCGGCGATGGACTCGGGGAAGGGCAGATCGGGATCTTCGACCATGATGCGCCGCACCAGAGACACGAACAGAACACCGAGGACGCTGCCCACGACCATGAGCGCCGTCGATTTCCAATAGGCGTCTGCGGGGGCGAAGGAGGGCCATGCCTTGGCGATCAGAAACGCGGGCAACGTGAAAATCGCGCCGGCCGCGACGGATTCGCCGATCGAGCCGGCGGTACGCGCGATGTTCTCTTCGAGCAGGGAGCCTTTCCAGAGGCGCACAACCGCCATGGAAATGACCGCAGCCGGATAAGTGGCGGCGACGGTCATGCCGGCGCGTAAGCCAAGATAGGCGTTGGCCGCGCCGAGCACCACGCAGAGGATCAGGCCGAGCAGCAGAGCGCGCCAGGTGAACTCGCGCATTTCGATGTGCTCGGGCACGAAGGGACGGTGGCGCGTGGGTGTCATCGAACCCGATGATATCGCCATGCCAGGCCACGGCGCCACGGGAATGAGGTATTATATTGGAACCTGCCGGGGGCAACACTCCTGATTCGGATTCAAAGGTCATGGCGAGCGCAACCACAGCTTTATCGTTTGGGGCTGTCCTCAAAATACGGGGACTGCGGCGCCTCTGGATCGGCCAGATCGTTAGCGTATTCGGCGATTTTCTGGCGATTTACGCCATCTTCGCCATCATCGGATTCCGCATGCACGGCAGTCCGACTCAGGTCGGCCTGGTCCTAATTTCATATCTCCTTCCGTTCGCGTTCATATCTCCCATCGCGGGCGTCTTCGTGGACCGCTGGGACGTGAAGCGGACCATGATCGCAAGCGACCTCACGCGCGCGGCGCTGTGCATCCTGCTGCTGTTCGTTTCGAACATCTGGCAGATTTACGCCATTTTATTCACGATGAGCGCGGTCTCGTCGTTCTTCATGCCGGCGCAGCAGGTGACGATTCGGACCATCGTGCCGCGCGAGGGGTTGATGAGCGCGAACGGGCTGATGCAGCAGGTATTTTACGGCATGCAGATTGTCAGTCCGGCGGTGGCGGGGGCGCTAGTGGGCTGGACCGGACCGGGCTCGTGTTTCTGGCTGGACGCGGGAAGCTTTGCAGTCTCGGCATGGATGATTTTCGGCATTGCGATCGAGCGCGAGATTCCGGCGTCGCGCGAGGGAGCGAGAGCTCAGCGGCTGGGGTCCGTGATTCACGAGCTCGAGGCGGGCGTAAGCTTTATCGTGACGCACAGCGCGATTTCATTTGTCGTGACGGCGATCACGGCGGGCATGTTCGCGATCCGCTGTTTCAGCGCGCTGGTAGCGGTTTACGTGCGCGACATTTTGAAGGGCGGGACACAGCTTTTCGGAGCGCTAGGATCGCTGGTGGGCGTCGGTATGATTTTGGGGACGCAGTTCATCCATCGCTTCGGACGGAACAGATCGAAAGCGCACGTGGTTGTCGGCGGACTGCTCGGCATTGGGATTGCTATCGCGGTCATCGCGGCGATTCCGACGGTTGCGGCGGCGATCGCGGGCATGCTCATGATGGGTTTTTGCGCCGCGTTTCTGATCGTGCCATCGCAGACGCTCTTGCAAGAAGAAACGCCTCCGGAGCTGCTGGGGCGCGTGGGCGGCAGCATGACGTCCGTGATGATGGCATCGCAGGTGGTGGGTCTTTCAGTGGCGGGGCCGGTAGCTGGCGTGATCGGAATCCGCAATCTCTATTTCGCGAGCGCGGCGCTGCTGTGCCTGATCGCGGGAGCGGGACATCTGCGCCTTCGCAATCACGTCGCGGGTCAGCGGGCCAGCAGCGCCAATGTCTGAGGCGTACGATTCCGTTCTGATTCTTTCTTTCGGCGGACCGGAGAGCGCGGCGGATGTAATTCCGTTTCTCGAGAATGTGCTGCGTGGAAAGAATGTCTCGCGCGAGCGGATGCTCGAAGTCGCGGAGCATTATTATCGTTGCGGCGGGAAGAGTCCCATCAACGATCAAAACCGCGAGCTGGTTGCGGCGCTCCAGAGCGTGTTGCGGCAAAAAGGTCCGGATCTGCCGGTTTATTGGGGCAACCGCAACTGGCATCCGTTCCTCAACGACACGCTGCGGAAAATGCGCGACGACGGGCGGCAACGCGCGCTAGCCTTCGCGACTTCGGCGTTCAGCTCGTATTCCGGATGCCGGCAGTACCGCGAGGATATCGCAACCGCGAGGGCTGAGGTCGCGGGCGCCCCGCAGGTGGACAAACTGCGGGTCTTCTACAATCATCCGGGATTCATCGGGGCCATGCGCGAGCGTGTTGCGGAGGCCTTGGCGCTCATTCCGATGGAGCGGCGCGAGCGCGCGCATCTGCTGTTCACAGCGCACAGCATACCGCTCGCGATGGCGCAGGGCAGCCGTTATGTCGAGCAGCTCGAAGAGGCGTGCCGCCTCGTGGCCGAGGGAGTGAATCGGCGGGAGTGGCGACTGGTTTATCAAAGCCGCAGCGGCGCGCCGGGACAGCCGTGGCTCGAACCGGACATTTTGGAGACGCTGCGAGAAGTGGCGGCGGCTGGCGAGAACCGCGATGTGGCGATCGCGCCGATCGGGTTTCTCTCGGATCACATGGAGGTGGTATACGACCTCGACACGGCGGCGCGGGCACTCGCGGAGGAGCTGGGACTCAACATGATTCGCGCGGGAACCGTTGGCGTCCATCCGAAGCTGGTTGAAACGATCCGCGAGCTGATTCTGGAACGCGCGAACAGCGAGCGAAGCCGCGGATTGTGCGGCGGAGTGTGCGGTGAATTGTTGCCCCGCGCCTACCCGTATCGCGCGAGAATCGAAGTAGAATGCCTATTCAGATCGGCGAGAAACGGCAAGCGGGATTTGACGATCCGCTGGGCATGTTGAGCGATTGCCATCGGCGGATCGAGCGCTTTCTCACGGCGCTGTTGAAGATAGCGCGGGAGCAAAAGGGCGGCACTCTCAATGCCGCGGAGCGCGAAGCGATGCAGAGTTCGCTCGAATATTTCCAGACCTCCGGTCCGCGGCACACGGCGGATGAGGAGGAATCGTTGTTTCCGCGCGTGCGCGCGTGCGAAGCGGCGCGCGAGGCGTTAGAGCGTGTGGAGGCGTTGCACGGGGATCATATCGTCGCGGACCGCGCTCATGCCGAGGTAGACGGCCTGGGATCGCGATGGCTTAAAGAAGGACAGCTCAGCGAAACGGAGGCGGCCCGGCTGACGATGCTGCTGGAATCTTTATCGGAGCTGTACGCGCGCCATATCGGGATCGAAGATACCGAACTGTTTCCGGACGGCCAGGCGCGCGCTACGGCGTGACGAGATCGCTTCAATCGGCGAGGAGATGGCGCGGCGGCGTGGTTTGCGCTGAGCGGCGGCGAGCGAGCTCGCGCCGAAGCGATGTTTCGCCTTGCGCCATGGCCCAACGGTGGTTGGCGGAAAAGATGGGGCGCAGCAAGAAGGACAAGTATCGCAATAGCGGCTTCTCGGCTTTAACGCGCCAATCGTATATGACGGCGGCATGGCGGCCATCTTGTACGAGCGTCCAGACGCCCGCGCCTTCGAAGTCGCCCCAGGCTTGGAGCGAAATTTCGGCCGGCGGCCGCGATTCCGTTATGCGGAAGCTCCACGTCAGCGTGTATGGAAGCCAACCCCTGGTGCGCAGCTCGTAAACCGCGGGGCCGGCCTGCGCCACGCGAAGATATACGGATGGCCACCAGCGAACCAGATCGAGCGGTTGTTCGAGGATCGCAAAGACCTCTTCGATGGTGGCTTCGACGCGCCAATGCGTAACGAAATGGTATTCATTCGGGCTCATTTGGATTCGAGCTTCTTGTAGACCTCGCGTTTCGAAAGGCCGTGCTCGCGGGCGGCGCGCTTATAGGCCTCCATGCGGGGGATGCCTTGAGCTATTAATTCCGCGACGGCGTCTTCGACGGAGCGTTGGTTCACGGGCTCTCCGGACCCTCTGCCAATCAGCACCGTGAACTCGCCCTTGATGCCATTGCGGCTCTCGAGTGCGGCCCGGACTTCGGCGGCCGAGCCGGCGAGGAATTCTTCGTGAACTTTTGTCAGCTCGCGCGCGACGACGATGGGTCGAGTACCCAGGATTTGCGCGATGTCCGCGAGAGATTGCAAAATTCGATGTGGCGCTTCGTAGAAAACCTGAGTGCTTTCGGAGTGCGTCAGGCGCTCGAGAACGTGGCGCCGCGCCGCGGACTTAGAAGGAAAGAATCCATGGAATTCGAACGAATCGGACGGCAGACCCGCGGCGCTGAGGGCGGCGATGACGGCCGATGGTCCCGGGATCGGCGACACGGCGATTCCGCGAGCCCGCGCTTTTTCGACCAGACGATAGCCGGGATCGGCAATGAGCGGCGTACCGGCGTCTGAAACGAGCGCGACGTTTTTGCCCGCTTCGAGTACGCCGAGGAGCTCGTCCGAACGCTCCCGCTCATTATGCTCGTGGTAGCTCACGAGCGGCTTGCGGATGCCGTAATGATCGAGCAGCTTGCGCGTGTGGCGCGTATCCTCGCAAGCGATGAGATCGGCCTCCTGGAGAATGCGAACGGCGCGATAGGTGATATCTTCCAGGTTTCCAATGGGAGTCGCGACGATGTAGAGAGTGCCGGACATGGCGCGAAAATAGCGCCCGAGCGGCGCGTTACGACATCATATCTAATGAGTGATCACGCTCGCGCGAGTTTCTAAAGAATACGCCGGGAAGCGCCGTGTCGCGGCTCTCGATTCAATCGATCTCGAGATTGGCCGCGGCGATCTGGTGTCCATTGTGGGTCCGTCCGGGTCTGGGAAATCGACGCTGCTCAACCTGATCGGCGGTCTCGATCATGCCACCTCCGGCGAGATCGCGATTGACGGGGCGCGCTTAGCAGGCCTTTCGGACGATGCGCTCACGCGCGTGCGCCGCGACAAGATCGGATTCATTTTCCAGTTTTTCAATCTGCTTCCGACGCTTTCTTGCTTTGAAAACGTCGCGATTCCGCTGCACCTTCGCGGCTGGCCGAGGAAAAAGATCGAGGAGCGCGCTAGAGAGCTTCTCGATCTGGTTCAGTTGGGGAATCGCCTCGACCATTTGCCCGACGAGCTTTCGGGAGGGGAGCGGCAACGCGTGGCGATTGCGCGCGCGCTGTCGGTATATCCGCCGATCTTGCTCGCGGATGAGCCGACGGGGAATCTCGATACGCACACGGGCGCCGGCATTCTGGCGCTGATTCACGATCTGCATCAACGGCTGGGCTCGACAGTGCTTATTGTGACCCATGACCGCGCTATCGCCGAGAGCTGCCCTCGCGTGGTGGCGTTGCGCGATGGGCGGGTGGTCGAAGATCGCGTAGGTGGGCGCGTGACGGCGGAACAGGTGCACGCGCGGTGATCTTTCTGCGCCTGATCAGTTGGCCATATATCCGCAAGCACTCGCTGCGATCGGCATTGACAGCACTGGGAATCGTGCTCGGCGTGGCGGTATTTGTCGGCATGCACACGGCGAATCAATCCGTGCTGTACGCCTTTCATCAGACTGTCGACCGCATTGCGGGCGCGACGCAGCTTCAGATTACGAGCGGAGAAACGGGGTTCGACGAAGACGTGCTCGATCGCGTGCAGGGCGTGCCTGAGGTGCGCGTTGCCGTGCCGGTGATTGAGGCGGTCGCAAACACGGGCAAGCGAGGGGAGGGCAACCTCCTGATACTCGGCGTCGATATGACGGGCGACCGCGGCCTGCGCGATTACGAGGTTCAAGGCGCTGATGAAGACGTAGTTGACGATCCGCTTGTTTTTCTCGCTCAGCCGGATTCCGTTATCGTGACGAGTACGTTCGCGCGCGACAACAGACTGCGCGCCGGCAGTAAGCTTCCCATGAGCACCATGGAGGGTAAGAAGCTCTTCACGGTTCGCGGCATCATGAAATCCGGCGGTCTGGCGAGCGCGTTTGGCGGGAATCTCGCCGTGATGGACATTTACGCGGCCGAGAAAGTATTCGGACGCGGGCGCAAGTTCGACCGCATCGACCTGGCGGTGAAAGAAGGCGCGCGCGTCGAAGACGTTCAGAAAAAGCTGCAGGCGATGCTGGGGCCCGGCTTTCAAGTGGAGCAGCCGGCGGCGCGAAGCCAACAGTTCGAAGCGATGTCGCGCGCCTATTCAATCTCGGCGGACATCACCAGCGCGTTCGCGCTATTCATCGGAATGTTCATCATCTACAACACGTTCCAGATTGCGGTAGCGCAGCGGCGGCCGGAGATCGGGATTTTGCGCGCGCTGGGGGCCACGCGCACGCAGATCCGGGCGCTGTTTCTGGCTGAGGGCGCCATCGCGGGCCTGATCGGATCGGCCCTTGGCATTGCCGCCGGCATGCTGCTGGCGCGCGGCATGACGGCTTATATCGGCGGTCTGTTGGGCGAGGTTTACGGCATCGCGCAAAAGGCAGACGAAATCTCGGCGGACCCGCGGCTGTTGGGCGCGGCGCTGCTTTTGGGCGTCCTCACAAGTATCATCGCGGCTTGGATTCCGGCCCGCAACGCCGCGCGCGTCGATGCTGTGAATGCCCTACAGAAGGGCAAATATCAGCAGTTTGGAGCGGGTGAAAACCGCCTGCGCCGAATCATCGCCCTGGCGCTTGGAATGGCCTGCCTGGCGCTGGCCGTTTTTGGTCATTACAGGCCGTTGTTCTACGTCAGCGACGCGTTATCCGTGCTGGCGGCGCTGCTGCTCGCGCCAACGATGGCGATCTTGATCGCGCGGGCGTTGCGGCCGGCTCTGGGATGGCTGAGGCCGGTCGAAGGGAAGTTGGCCGCCGACAGTCTGCTCGAAGCGCCGCGGCGGATGTCGGGGGCGGTGGCCGCTCTGATGCTGTCTCTCGCCCTGGTAATTGCGCTCGGCGGGTTGGCGCGAGCCAGCTACGATTCCATAGGCGACTGGATGAAGGTGGCCTTGAATCCGGACCTGTTCATCGCGCCTTCACAGAGCCTGACCGACCGCCATTTCCTGTTCCCTCTGTCGATGCTGGATCAATTGAAAGCGATTCCCGGGGTGGGCGAAGTCCAAGCAGTGCGCAGCGCGCGCATTCCGATCCGGGGCACCCCGGTAATGATGGTCGCGGTGGATCTCGCATCGCTCGAGAAACGCGCCACAGTACCGCCGGTGGCGGGCGACCCACAAACAATGTATCGGCTCACGGCGGAAGGCAAGGGCGTTCTGGTGTCGGAAAATTTTGCGGCGCTGCGCGGCTACAAGCTAGGCGACATGCTCGATCTCCCGGCGCCAGGCGGCGATGTGCGGCTGCCGATCGTGGGTATCGCGGTGGACTACTCGGACCAGCAGGGCAGCATCCTAATCGACCGCGGTGTGTACATGAAATACTGGCGCGACCCTACTGTGAACGTGTTTCGCGTCTATCTCGCGCCGGGCGCCTTGGAGGCGAACGTAAAGCGGGCGATTCTCGACCGCTTCGCGAACAATCGGCGCCTGTTCGTGCTAACCAACCGCGATGTCCGCGCGTTCATCACTAAGTTGACCGACCAGTGGTTCGGCATCACGTACATCCAGATCGCGGTGGCCGTGTTGGTGGCGATTTTGGGCATCGTGAATACGCTGACGGTGTCGATCACCGACCGGCGGCGCGAGCTTGGCGTCTTGCGGGCCGTGGGTGGAATGCGCAACCAGATCCGGCGCACGATCTGGCTCGAAGCGCTGACCATTGGGACTGTAGGCTTCCTACTTGGCCTCGCGTTGGGCGCGGTGCAGCTTTATTACAGTCTCGGAATTTCAGCGCAAGATATCGCGGGCCTGCGGCTGCAGTACGAGTTCCCTAACCAGATCGCGCTGCTGCTGCTGCCGGTGATTCTCGCGGCCGCGTTCATCTCGGCGTTGGGTCCGGCGGAATCGGCGGTCAGAGGATCGCTAGTGGAAGCTTTGGAATATGAATAGGCGCTTCTTCGCGGGGTTAATCGCCGCAATCACGATTGGGGCGGCGCAGGACGCTCGCCAGATCGTGGCGGAAGCCCAGAAGCGCGGCTTCTCGAAATCGGAACGCTACGAGGGCACGCTGCAGGTGATCAATTCGAAGCGGAAGGTGAGCACGAAACAGTGGATTTTCGAGCGGCTCGGCTCCTACGGCGAGAGCAAGGCGATTTTGCGCTTCACCGCGCCGCCGGAGGTGAAGGGCGTGGCGCTGCTGGTCATCAATCATCCTGACCGGGCATCGGACCAGTGGATGTGGATTCCGGCGGAGGAGCGCGACCGGCGCATTGCGTTGCAGGACCGCTCGACGCGATTCTTCGGAACGGACTTCAGCTTTGAGGACCTGGAGGAGCGCGACGTCGGCCAGTACGATTACAAACTGCTTGGCGATGAGGCGGAAGCGGGCGCGGCGTGTTGGAAAATCGAGTCGCGTCCGAAGCAGTCGAAGTCGTCGCAGTACACTTCCTCCATTCTGTGGGTTCGCCAGGATAACTATGTCGTCGCCAGGATCGACAATTTCAACAAGGACCGGCTGATCCGGCGCATCACATACACGGATATTCAGAACCTCGATGATATCTGGACGCCTCGCGATATAGACGTCGTCGATGCAACGAAGAATAGCCGGACAGTCCTCAAGCTAGACAAGGTCGAATATAACGTGCCCATGAAGGAAGAGAACTTCACGCGTGACGCGCTGCGCCGTTAATGCGAGTGTGCTCGTCTGCGCGGTGTTTGCGGCCCATGCCCAAGCGCAGACGTTTTCAGAGCGCGGTTTCATCGAAACGAATCTGTCGCTTTACCCGCAAACGGCCCCGAACGACAGCGGGCACGCCGTGTTTGAGAATCTGCTGCGCTGGGAGCCATCGTGGACGCCGAAGCCCTGGCTGAAACTGAACGCCTCGTTCGATGCGCGCTTCGACACGCACGAGCAGGTGGAGCGCGCGCTACATCTCGATTGGCAGGACCGCTCGCTGCGCCGGCCAGCGCTCTCCATCCGCCGCCTCAGCGCGATATTGACGCACGGGAAATTTACGGCCGAGCTGGGAAAGCAATTCGTGCGCTGGGGCAAGGCCGATCTTCTGAATCCCACGGACCGTTTCGCGCCGAAAGACTACCTGACCGTGGTCGATCCGGAAATCCTGGGCATCGGCGCCGCGCGCCTCACCTACGATAGCGGGTCGAATTCGTTCGATGCGGTGTGGCAACCGCGCTTTACGCCTAGCCGCACGCCGCTGCTGAACCAACGTTGGACAGTACTTCCTTCCGAGCTGAATGGCTTCGCTGTCGAGGACGAAGGCTCCGCGTTCCCGGGCCGCTCGTCCTTCGGAGCGCGCTGGAACCACGTGGGCGACGGTTACGAATTCTCGTTGAGCTATTTCGACGGATTCAATTATTTTCCACTGTTCGAAGGAAGTCTGGCGACGAGCGGCGCGCTTCCCGTGATTGATATCCGGCGTATCTATCCCGCTTTACGGTTATACGGCGGCGATGCCGCGGTCCCGCTGCGCTGGTTCACGGTGAAGACCGAAGCCGCCTGGTTCTCGTCGCCTACACAACAGGAGGACGAATACGTTCTCTACGTTGTGCAGCTTGAACGGCAAATCGGCGAGCTTACATTGCTGGGCGGCTACGCCGGCGAGGTCGTAACGGCGCACGCCAACTCCTCGCAGATATCTCCCGAACGTGGATTTGCGCGCGCATTTCTAGGCCGCGCGAGTTATCAGATCGATCCGAATCAGTCGTTGTCTTTGGATATGGATGTGAGGCAGAACGGGCAGGGAAGCCTCTTGCGCCTGGAGTACTCGCGGCTTCTTGGGCAGCATTGGCGAGCAACGGCGGGTTTCCTATGGCTGCGGGGAGATGAGGGAGATTTCCTGGGCCAATATCATCGAAATTCATTCGGGATATTGGCCCTGCGATACAGCTTTTAGCCGGAGTTTTAATCCCTGGGGACCGTTTCTTCCTCCGGTTGCGGAACATGGATGCGTTCGCGGCCGCCCACCTTCTGACCACCCTGGACTCCTTCCGCGAACTCCTCGATTATTTTACGATTGAACGCGGGGATGTCATCGGGCTTGCGGCTGGTCACCAGACCGCTGTCGACTACAACCTCCTGATCCACCCAATCCACCCCGGCATTGCGCAGGTCGGTTTGAAGCGAGGGCCAGCTCGTCATGCGGCGCCCGCGCGCTACGCCCGCGTCGATCAACGTCCAGGGGCCATGGCAAATGGCGGCTACGGGCTTGCCCGCATCGAAAAACGCGCGCACGAAATTGAGAACGTCTTCGTTGCGGCGCAGCTTGTCAGGACTCATGACGCCCCCCGGAAGCAACAGCGCATCGTAATCATCGGGCCGCGCTTCTTCGATCGACCTATCGACTGGGAACTCGTCGCCCCAGTCCTTCATCTTCCAGCCCTTCACCTTGCCCTTCACTGGCGAAACAATCTCGGTTTTCGCGCCCGCTTGTTCCAGGGCATTGCGTGGCTCCGTCATTTCCACCTGCTCGAAGCCGTTTTCGACGACAATTGCGACTTTATGATTTCTCAACTGGTCAGCCATATTTGATGCCTCAGCGGTTGGACGCTCGCTGGGCGGGCGCATTTCGGGGGATTGAGAGTAGGCTTTGACGTCGCCGCTTAGACGTCCAGGTTGCGGACGTCGAGAGCGTTCTCTTCGATGAATTTGCGGCGGCTCTCCACGTCCTCGCCCATCAGCGTCGAGAAAATCGTTTCGGTTTCGGTGAGGTCTTCGAGATTCACCTTCAGGAGCGTCCGCTTCTCGGGATTCATGGTGGTGTCCCAAAGCTGTTCGGCGTTCATTTCGCCGAGGCCTTTATAACGCTGGATGGAAACCTCTCGCGTACCCTCGCCCTTGACGTGGTCGAGCAGAGCGCCCCAGTCGGGCTGAATCTCGTTTTTCCCATCGCGCGTGACGGTAAACGGCGCCTGATTGTTCTTGGCGGCCTGCTTGGCCATGGCGCGCAGGCGGCGGTATTCGGGCTGCATTGCCAGATCGATGCCGATGGCCCGCTCGGCGTTGGTCGGATCGCGATAGATCACGCTCCAAGTGGAGTGCTCCTCGTCTCGCTCCAGTCGCGCCTCGATCTTGCGGTCCCGAAGAGCCTGTAAGACCGGCGCGACGTTCTGCTCTTCGCTGAAATCCTGCTTGGAATCGATGTGATAACCGACATTGGAGATCGCTTCCACGACGCGGCCATCGCGCAGGCGCCTCTCCAGGCGGCGGAAGATCTGCTGGAATTCATCGAGCGTCATCAGGAACGCCCGCAGCTCCGCCCCTTCGAGCTTCACGTGCGACGCCGTCTCGACCGACAGATTTTCGGTGGCGCGGCGCAGAATCTCGCGCGTAAACTCCTTGTCGTCTTTGATGTACTTTTCGGATTTGCCCTTCTTGATGCGGTATAGCGGCGGCTGCGCCACGAATACGTTCCCGCGCTTGATCAAATCCTGCATGTGCCGGAAGAAGAAGGTGAGCAGCAGCGTACGGATGTGCGCTCCATCAACGTCCGCGTCCGTCATGATGATGATTTTGTGATAGCGGAGCCGCGCGGGATCGAAATCTTCTTTGCCGATGCCGGTGCCGATCGCCGTGATCATGTACCGGATTTCGTCGTGTCCCAGCATCTTGTCGTAACGAGCTTTTTCGACGTTGAGAATTTTCCCTTTAAGCGGCAGGATCGCCTGAAATTTGCGGTCGCGGCCGGATTTTGCCGTGCCTCCGGCCGACTCGCCCTCGACCAAGTAGAGCTCGCAACGCTCGGGATCCTTTTCCTGACAATCGGAGAGTTTTCCGGGAAGCCCGCCGGAATCGAGCGCGCCCTTGCGCCGCGTCAGATCGCGGGCCTTCCGCGCCGCTTCCCTGGCTCGCGCGGCGTCGATCGCTTTGCCCACGATCTTTTTCATCACGGCCGGGTTCTTGTCGAAAAACTCGCCCAGCTTCTCGTTCACGAACTGCACGACATTGCCCTGAATGTCGCTGTTCAGCTTCCCCTTGGTCTGTCCTTCAAATTGCGGCTGCGGCAGCTTGACGCTAATCACTGCCGTTAAGCCTTCACGCACGTCGTCGCCGGTGAGGTTTTCCTTAACATCCTTAAAGAGGCCCGCGTCTTGCCCATACTTATTGATGGTTCGCGTCAGCGCGCTTCGAAACCCACTGAGATGCGACCCGCCATCAACGGTGTTGATGTTATTGGCGAAGCTGAAAAGATTCTCCGAGTAGCCGTCGTTATATTGCAGCGCCACTTCCATGGTCAGAATTCCGCCATTCAACGGACATTCGGCTTCGAAGTGGATGGGTTTGTCGTGCAGGACGCCCTTGCCCTTGTTGAGATGGCGGATAAACTCGGCAATGCCGCCGCTATAGTGAAACTCGTGCGATTTGGCCGGTTCCACGCGCTCATCGGTCAGCGAAATCGTCAGACCTTTGTTCAGGAAGGCAAGCTCGCGCAACCGCTGCGAGAGCGTATCGAAATTGAACTCGGTCGCGTCCATTACCGTTGCGTCCGGCTTGAACGTAATCTTGGTGCCGGTCTTCGTTCCCGCTTTGCCGGAGCGCGCAAGCGGCGCCTTCGGAACGCCCCGCTGGTATTCCTGCTCCCAGGTGAATTTTTCGCGCCAGATCTCCAGGCGTAGCCATTCCGACAACGCGTTCACGCAACTGACGCCCACGCCATGAAGCCCGCCCGATACTTTATAGCTGTTCGAATCGAACTTGCCGCCGGCGTGCAGCTTCGTCAAGACCACCTGAGCGGCGGAAACGCCCTCTTCGGCGTGAATATCCACGGGGATGCCGCGGCCGTTGTCGACCACAGTCACGGAATTATCAATATGTATCGTGACTTCAACCCGGTCGCAGTAGCCGGCCAAGGCTTCGTCGACGGAGTTGTCGACGACCTCATAGACAAGGTGATGCAGCCCTGTTTCCATGGTGGACCCAATGTACATGGCCGGCCTGAGCCGGACGGCCTCGAGTCCTTCCAGAACCTTGATATTTCTCGAATCGTAGCTGTCGTGGGGCGCGATTTCGTTGGTAGCCATAAAAATCCTTTGTCTCCGGGCGTCCAATCGTCAAATGCGCATGGGCATTACAACGTAACGGTATTGATCTCCGTTCTCTTCCGCGCCCGGCCGCAGTTCCCCCGCGCTTTGAGCGTCGCGGAAATGGAATGTCACGCTGTCCTGCGGAACGGCTCTCAAGAATTCGAGAAGGTATTGCGCGTTGAATCCGATCTCGACCGCATCGCCGGCATAATCCGCCGGAATGCTCTCTTCGCTCTCGCCGGTTTCCGAGAGTGAAGAATGGATCTTTACTTCGCCCGGCAGCACGCGGAAACGGATCGCGCGGGAACGCTCGTCCGAAAATTGCGCGACGCGCTCGATGGCGCCCCGCACTTCATCGCGCTGCAATTCAATCGAGAAAGCGTGATCCTTCGGCAGGACGCGCTCAAAATCGGGAAAATTGCCGGTCAGCTTACGGCTAAGCAAAAGTCGCTCGCCCATGCGGAAAAACAGGTGATTCTCGTCGCCGGAGAACTGAATTGCCGCGTCTCCGGAGCTCTCGCCCGCGAGCTTCAGAATCTCGCCCATGGCTTTTCGCGGCAGCAAGGCGCGGTACGAGACCGTGAGGTCCGCAAATTCCATGGCGTGTTCCACCATCGCCAGACGATGTCCATCGGTGGCGACCATGGTCAAACCGTTACTCTTCAGTATCAGCAACGCGCCATTCAAGGTGAAGCGCGATTCCTCGGCCGAGATTGAAAAAATCGTCTTGGCGATCATGGAGGCCAAAACCTTGACCGGGATCATGGCCAGAACCTCGGGCATTTCCGGCAGCTCCGGAAAGCTCTCGCGCGACATGCCCGCGATGCGCGTGCGGGAGCGGCCGCAAACGAGGCTGGCCCACTGGTTTTCTTGCAGCTTCACGTCCAAGTCGGCGTCTGGAAGCAGGCGCACATAATCGAGCAGACGCTTGGCCGGAATGGTGCTTGCGCCCTGTTTCTTGACGCGCGCCGGGCAGGAGCAGCGGATCCCAATCTCCAGGTCCGTGGCGGTCAGATTAATGCGGCCCTCTTCGGCCTCCAGCAGCACGTTGGACAGAATCGGGATGGTGGTCTTCTTCTCCACCACGCCTTGCGAAAGGTTCAATTCGCGTACGAGATCGGCCTTGGTAACTGTGAATTCCATGGTGTTGGCGCTCCGGTGAGCCTTACCTGTTTCCGTGCTCATGCTCGGCTTCCTTGAGCCCTGGCGAAAATCGTTCCGGAGACGGAATCGCGCCCGGGCGTGAATTGGATGTTTTCTCTCTAAATTATACAAAACTCAGAAACTTTTCGCCACTCGGAGGCACCTTCCGGGGTCTCCAAAAGGCCGCCGTCCGGCGCGGTCGGCACTGCTGTGGAAAGCTTCGAACAACGTTAATGGAATGAATCGATTAAGCTCTGAATCTCGCTGTTGAAATCCGCGTTTTTCTGACGCAGCTTTTCAATCTTCTGGATTGAATGCAGCACGGTCGTATGGTGCTTGCCGACGAAGGCGCGTCCAATCTCCGGCAGCGATGCCGTCGTGAGCTCCTTGATCAGGTACATCGCCACTTGCCGCGGAAACGCGATCTGCTGCGCGTTGGTCTTCTGTTTGAGCTGACCCGGCTGCATCGAGAAATGGTCCGCCACGGTCTTTATGATGCTCTCGATATTGATTTTCTTGTCGACGCCGTTGGAGAGGTGTTTGAGGACCTGCTGCGCCATTGCGAGCGAAATGGGAGCCCCGGCGACGGAAGAAAACGCCAACAGCTTGATCAGCGCGCCTTCCAACTCGCGGACGTTCGATTTCGCCTTGGTCGCAATATAGATGCGAACGTCTTCAGGAAGCTGCACGCCTTCCGATTCGGCCTTCTTGTCGAGGATCGCCATTTTGGTCTCGAGGTCGGGAGGCTGGATATCCACCATCAGTCCCCATTCAAAGCGCGAACGCAGACGCTCCACCAGGCCTGGTGATGTTTTTGGGAGGCGAATCGCTCGAAACCACGATTTGTTTCTGGTGCTCGAACAGTGTGTTGAAGGTGTGAAAAAATTCTTCCTGGGTGCGTTCCTTGCCCGCCAGGGTTTGAATGTCGTCGATGAGCAGCACATCGGCCGAGCGGTAATGACGATGAAACGACTGCATGCGGTCGATCTTGATGCAATCGATCATCTCGTTCATAAACAGCTCGCTCGAAGTATAGATGATCTTCATGCCGGCGTAGTGCTCCAGCAGCGAGCGGCCGATGGCGTGCATGAGATGCGTTTTGCCCATGCCCGCGCCGCCATACAGGAGCAACGGGTTGTACTTCTTCGACGGTATGGTGGCCACGGCTTTCGCCGCGGCATGCGCGAACTGATTGCAGGACCCCACCACAAAATTTTCGAAGGTGTATTTCGGGTTCAGGTTCATGAAAGGTGAAAAACCCCCATCGCCCGAGCCGGCGGTGGAACTCGTGTTTTCTTGAGAGCAACCGGTCTCGTATAGCACTTGCGTTGTGGGGAGATCCAGATCCCGAATCGCCGACCACACCTCCGCTGCATACTCCCGCTGCATCCACTCCCGTGTCACGTCGTCGGGCACGGAGACGTGCAATGTGGTTCCGTTCAGGCGGCGGAACTCTGTTTTTGTAAGCCAGTTCTCGTAGGCGGCGCCACGGCTCCTGGCCCGTATATGTTGCTTGATCTGTTCCCAGCAATTCATTCGGTGTCTCGGGACACAATTTTGCACACGTTTTTCCACACCTGTGGAAAAGGATAGGACATCTCCTCCGATTCAGTTGGGGACCGATCGGGCTTGGGCAGAACGACGATTTTCAGCGGCGTTTTGCGTTATGCGGAAAAGTCAGTCTAGCACAGTTTCAAGGCCCGGCAATCCATCGATTCGTTGTTTTTTTTGACCGCATTTTCAGTGACATAGCGGGAATCTATTCAAACACTCTGACATGAAAATGTAACGGAGTGACGCTCTGCCAACGCCCCCATTCCGGCCTAACCTACTGGAACAGCGGCAACTTGAAATTGACAGTGGCGCGCTGTGGAGAGACAATGAAATTTCCGCGACGCGGGAGTAACTCAGTTGGTAGAGTGCAACCTTGCCAAGGTTGATGTCGCGGGTTCGAATCCCGTCTCCCGCTCCATCCTCCTCTGAATCTGAACTTCGGACCCGCACGATTCGTAATGTAAGCTGAGCGGCTTATGATTAAATTTCTGTTGTGGGTCTTACTTTTTATCTTGTGTTGGCCACTGGCGCTCCTGGCCCTCGTTCTCTATCCGATTGTGTGGCTACTCCTGCTCCCGTTCCGCATTGTCGGCGTTGCCGTAGGAGGCGTTCTGGAACTGACCTGGGCGCTGCTGACATTGCCGTTGCGCCTGGTTCGCCGCATCGCCTAGCGTCCAAGAAGAATAGACCGTAGCCGCCCTTCCAGCCGATCCCGGGCATCCGCGCGCGCATCGAGCGGCTAAGCGACACTAGTGGCCTCATCGCTGCCAGACAGCGGCGTCTATGCCGGCGCCGGATTGTTGCGATCACCACCGTTGCGAGCGCATGGAAGCGAGCAGAATTGGACTGCGCGGCGGCAATTAGGCCGCTCTAGGAATGGTTTTCGCGCTCTTGTTCGAGTTTTTGCACCCTGCTCCGCAAATCGGCAATTTCCCGGTCCCGCACGCGCACGATCTCGTCCATCCGCTCGGACCACTCGATCAGCCGCGCGAGAGCTTTGGAGCCGCCTTGTATCAGGCCACCATGGCGACCCAGACGCGCCTCTACGCGCTCGAAGCCCTGCTGCATTTGCGTATGCAGCGAGCCGGCGGTGTCTACGATCAGCGCAGCCAATTGTTCCTTTAACTCGACCAGTTCGGGACTCATTCTCGCCTTCTAAAGCATATCTCAGACCGGCGCCGCGACAGGTTGCGGCGCCTCACCAGCCTCATCGCGATCGACCTCAATCCCCTTTGGAACGCGCTCATTCAACAACAGTTCCGTCGCCATTACTTGCGGCTCGGCGTGAAAGTATCGCTGGATGGGGTTGTCGAAAAGCAGGTTGCAGGCGGCCAACAGGCTCATGCCCTCGTGGTGAGCCATCCACGAGCGGATCACGTTACCGCCCGCGCCCGTATAATCGATCGCCTCGTAAAAGCCGTAGCGCCCGGACCACCCGAATTCCTCCATGCGCCGAAGGTTCCCCAAGGCCGCGCGCGGATCGGTGGATAGCGCCAGGAAAGTGGAGTACGGTGAGACTACCAGCGCGTTAATTTCGGAGCGCTTCATGGCGAGCTCCGGGATACCGAACGCCGCATACCCATAATCGCACTCGCCCGGGCCTTGACACGCCGATTCGGAAATGCCCCATGGCACGCCTTTCCGGCGCGCGAATTCGCGCTGCGCGCCGACCACCCCTTTCATGCTTTGCTCCATGATCGTGTCGGCGTGGTGCCGCATCCACAAGACGGGCATTAGGTATTCAAACATCGTCCCGGTCCAGGAAATCAGGACGCGCTCCCCCCGAAAAACGGTGTGCGCACGGCCGAGATGAAACCAAGCCTCCTGTGGAACGTCGCCCTTGGCGATCGCGACGAAGCTCGCGATGCGGGATTCCGACGCCAGCAGGTCGTAGCTCGATTCCTCCAGACGTTCCTGCGCGACGTTGTAGCCCACCGATAGAACTTTTTTTCGCGGCTGGTACAGAAAGCTGAAGTCCATGTCTCCCGCCAGGCGCTGGCATAAGCCGGCAATTTCATTCAAGTCCGCCGTAAGCTCCGCCGGCGCTCCCTTCACGAATGAAAGCGCCGCCTGCTTTAGCGTCCACAAGCAGGCCACCAGATTCCCGCTATCGACAGTCGATACAAAACGCGGCTCTAGAGGCGCCATGGCATCCAGGTCGTACCAGTTCAGGAGATGCCCGCGGTATTTAGGAAGCGCGTCGAAGCGCGTCAGTGTCTGTTTGGTTTCAAAAACGAATTCCTGTAAGGGAAGAAGTCCGAAATGAACCGCGGCCACTCGAGCATTCAGCAGCAGCCCCAGATTGGTTGGCGATAGACGCGCCGCGATGGTTCCATCTTCGCGAACGCTGTCGGGGATCAGCCAGTTCGTCGCCTCCGTGCTCCAATCGTGGAAAAAGCGCCAGATGCGCTCGCACCCATCGCGCAGCAAGGCGTCATCCGCAGCGTCCAGTTTACGATTTGCCGTGCGCGGTGCGCGGTTCAGCCAATCGGAGATTCCTCGCGAGACAAACCACGCCAGCAGCACCGGAGCGGCAACCATGATCGCCGACGGGCGCGCAAACCAGACCAAAAATGCCAGCGCGATCGAGATCCACGGCGACCAATCGAGGTAGCGGTCCACGGTGGCCCTGCGGCGCGCGGCCGTTTCGGCTTCGGCGGCCGTTTCCCATTCGAGCAGCCGCCGCCGGGTGTAGAACACACGCAGCATCGAACGCCCGATAGCGTCCATTGACAACAACGCCTGGTGCAGCAGAAACACGATGCCCAGCGCGGTTACGACGTTCCCTTTCGCGAATGCCGCGGCCGTGTCCTTGGCCCAAGGTCCGAAGCGGCCGCCACGCCACGGCACCCGCAGTACGGAAAACAGCAGGTCCGCATATACCGGCATGAACAGCATCGCCACCGTCGCCGACGTCCAGTACAGCGCGCCGCCGGGAAGGTAGAGCCATCCGGCGAGGAACAGCAGCAGCGTGTTCGGCTCGATCAGGCTGCGGCGCAAATTGTCGAAAATCTTCCACCGCGCGATCAAGCCAATGGGATTGGGAACGATGTTGCCGTGATAGTCCGGCACGCGCGACGAGAGCCAGCGCAGGATCTGCCAGTCCCCCCGCATCCAGCGATGTTTGCGGCGGCTGTAAGCGCTAAAGTGCGACGGGTAATCGTCAATCAATTCGATATCGGAAACCAGTCCGGCGCGCGCATACGAACCTTCAATTAGATCGTGGCTGAGCAGGGCGTTCTCCGGAAAACGCGCCTGCAAGGTTTCGCGGAAGGCGTCGATGTCGTAGATCCCCTTGCCCGTAAAAATGCCTTCGCCATAAAGGTCCTGGTAAACGTCCGAGATCGCCCGCGTGTAGATATCGAATCCCGTTTGTCCCGAATACAGCGACGCGAGCCGGCTGCGCGCCGCGGATTCCACGCTGATGCCGATGCGCGGTTGCAGAATCCCGTAGCCTTCGACCACCATCTTCGTCGCCGGATCGACCACCGCCTGGTTGAGGGGATGCGCCATTGCTCCGATCAGGCGCGCCGCGGTTCCGCGCGGCAACTGGGTATCGGAATCGAGCGTGATTACGTAACGCAAGCCGGTGAGCGCGGCGAGATCGCCGCTCTTGACCGGAAAGCTGTCGAATCCGCCGCGGATGAATTGGTTCAGATCGAGAAGTTTTCCACGCTTGCGCTCCCACCCCATCCAGCGCCCTTCCGATGCGTTGAACACGAGATGCCGGTGCAACATGTAGAAAGGCCCATGGCCATTCGTTCCATAGCGGCGGTTCAGCTCCTCAATGCGCGCCCGGCATAACTCCACCAGCGCGTCCGGTTGGCCCGACGGCGCATCGGAATCGGGCGAATCGGTCAGCAGCGCAAAATAGAGATTGGGATCGCGATTGGCCAGGAATCGAATCTCGAGATCGAGAACCAGGTTCTGGACTTGAGCTTCGTTGAGAAGCAACGTCGGAACCGCCACAACAGTGGCGCAGCCGGCGGGAATGCCTTTCGAAAAATCGAGTTTCGCGAGCGCATGCGGCCGCAACAGCGATGTCGCGAGGTGGTTCATGAACTCCACCGCGGCCTGGGTTGCGGGCAATATCAATAGCAGGAAGCCGGCCACCACGGGCGTGAGCGCGTCCAGCTCCGTCAGCAGTCCAATGACGATGATCAGCGTGACTAGCTCTATGCCGGTCAGATAGAACGCGTTGGGATGCGCCAGAATCGCATCGCGCAGCCGCGTCATCACGCCGGGCCGGTAATTCGTAGCCGCGCGCAGCCCCGGCAATCCTCGATCAAGAAGATAAAAACCCACGTGCGCGCGCCGCTGCGCCGCTCGCGTTCCATCGCCGATCCGCTCCGCCGCTTCCGCGAGCTCGATAGCGGCTTCGGCGACCTCGCGCTCTGTGCGATCGCAATGCCTGGCGATGTGGCTCACCACCTTGCGGTACTCGTCGCGGCTCTCGTAATCCATGGCGCAGTATGCCCGCGCCGGATCCCGCGCCAGGACCCGGTCGACGGCACTTACCGATTCAAAGAGATCCTTCCATTGCGCTTCACCCGCGTGGCGCAGACTGGTAACGAGCGTTTCCCATGAATCCGGCCCACGGCTCGCAATGCGCTCCAGCAATGCGAGCTGCAACGCCGGCTTCAGCGCCCAGATCTCGGACATGCTCAATTCAGCGGTTTCCTGGTAGCCCTCAAGAAATGCGGCCAAGGTTTCTTCCGAGAATCGCCCGCCAGTGGAATCCAGATATTGACAAGCCACCGCATAAGCGCGCGGCCGTATCACGCCTGCGGCGTCGATAACGCTCGCTTCTTCGCGCAGCGCCCGGCCGATCCCGCGAGTCTCCCGCGCCGCCGCGCGGATCAGGCGCATGTTGTCGAGCAACCAGCGGCGGCGCTCGTCGCTCGCGCCGTTCGCCGCTGCCGCGATCCTTTTCTGCAAATCGCGCCCGTTATGGGCCGGCATGGAAGCGCCCACCTGGTCGGCGATACGGCAGGCGCGCGCGGCTGCCGTTCCCGCCGCCCGCGGCTCGCTCCCGGCCTCTTCCCGCTTTTCTTGCGCAATCATCGGTAGCTCGATGCCTGCATTTCAAACATCGCGGCGTATTTCCCCCCCAGCGCGACCAACTGCTCATGCGTTCCGCACTCGCCGATGCGGCCGTCCATCAGGACAACAATGCGGTCGGCCATGCGGACCGTCGAGAAACGATGTGAGATCAGCAGCGACATCTTCCCGGCGGTCAGCTCCGCGAAGCGTTGGAACACTTCATATTCGGACGGAGCGTCGAGCGCGGCCGTCGGCTCGTCCAGGATCAGCAACTGCGCGTCCCGCAGATAGGCGCGCGCGAGCGCGACCTTCTGCCACTCGCCCCCCGAAAGATCCACGCCGCCTTCGAAGCGCCGCCCCAGAAGCTGCTCGTAACCGCGCGGCAGGCGCTTAATCACAGCGTCCGCCAGGCTCTTGCCGGCGGCATGCTCCACGTTGCCATTCCGGTCCGCCACGTCGATGCGTCCCACCGCGATGTTCTGCCGCGCGCTCATTTCATAGCGCATGAAATCCTGAAAAATCACGCCGATTTCGCGGTGCAGGTCCTCGATGTTGTAGTCGCGCAGATCCACCCCGTCGAGTAAGATGCGGCCCTCCGTGGGATCGTACAGCCTAGTCAACAATTTCACAATGGTCGTCTTGCCTTGCCCGTTCTCGCCGATCAACGCAATGCGCTCGCCCGGCGCGATGCGCAGATCCAGATTCTCCAGCACTTTCCGCGAGCTGCCCGGATAGGAAAACGCAACGCCCTCGAATACAAAACCGTCGCGAATGGGACGCGGCGCTGGAATCGCTTGCGGTTTTGATTGAATTTTCGGACTGACCTTGAAAAATTGCACCAGATCGGTCAGGAAAAGCGATTGGTCGGCGATGCTCGAGAAGGTTGCGAAAATACTTTGGATGTTCGTGCTCGCACCGGCCAGCGAGCCGGCTAAAAACTGCAGCGTGCCCCAGCTCAGATCGCCCGTAACAGTCCGGTAAATTACGTATGCGTAGGCGCCGTAATAACCGGCCGTGCTCAAAAGGGAGAGCAGTCCCCCCGCCACCAGACGCCGCCGCGCCAGCTTCACGTTCTGGTTGTAGATATCGTTCGACAGCCGCGCGTACTCGCCCGCGAGATAACCGCTCAAACCAAAGAGCTTCAGCTCCTTGGCCGATTCCTTGCTCGCTCCCAGCGTGCGCAAATAGTCGAGCTGCCGCCGCACCGGCGTCTGGCCGATATTCAACGCATAACCTTGAAAGGCAAAATGGCTTTCACCCAAAAACGCCGGCACAACCGCGAGAATGAGAACCGCCAACAGCCACGGCGAGAACCACAGGATGCTCGCCGATAAGGTCGCGGCCGTGACGAACTGCTGCAGCATCAATCCCATCGCCTGGATCATGGCAATCCGGTCGGTGGCCTGTACGCGCGCGCGCTCCAGTTTGTCGTAGAACACGGGGTCTTCATAAGAAGCGAGGTCCAGCCGCGAAGCGTGTTCCATTACGCGGATGCTGACGTGCCGCGTGAAGCCGTCCGCCAGCAGCGCATCGAAATATCCGATGGCCCTCCCTAAGACGCCCGCGCAGGCCGCCAACCCGAACTCGGCGCCAACCAGAAACCAGAAGCCCGTCGGGAGAGGATGACCGCTAAAGCGCGCTTGCACGCCGTCGAGAATGCGCTTCGATACTGCCAGCATCGCGAGCGGGATCAGCGCCGCGCCAATGCGGCACGTCAGGCCCGCCGCGACAACGCCGCGTCCCGATTTCCAAACGATCGACAGCAGCGGCGGGATGTTGCGCAGCGCCTTGACGCGCTCCCGCCAAGTGCCGGGAAGAGTCTTCGAGCCGTCAGGCATGAATGTACGAGTGAACGCGGCGAGGGATGCCGCTTAAGGTGAGGGGCGCGAGATCCCGCGCTGTCAGGAAAGAGATGCTACTTGCAATTGAATAGTTTCCTACGGGATAATTCTTAGGTAGTCTTAAGGAGAGGGCATCCCATCTGATTAGGGGAAAAATGGCCGATACTGTCACGCGTACTCCGGGTATCAGCAGGCGCGACGTATTAAGGTCGGCCGCCGCCGTTATCCCTGTCGTGTTCTGGAATCGTTCCGGCAGCAATTTTCTAACCGCGCCTCCGCGCCGTGAACCGATGCTCGACGAACTGGAACGGCGCGCTTGCCAATATTTCTATGAGCAGGCGCATCCCCTCAGTGGCTTGGTCCTGGACCGCGCCCCGGTCGACGGCGGCCCCTCTCGCCGCGTCGCCAGCATCGCCGCCACGGGTTTCGGACTTAGCGCCCTGTGCATCGCCGACCAGCGCCGCTATCTTCCGCTCGGCGCCGCCCGCCAGCGCGCCGTCAGAACTCTCGAATATCTCGCCCACCGCGCCCAGAGCCAACACGGCTTCTTTTATCATTTCTTAGACGCTGCGTCGGGTAGACGAGCGTACAAATCTGAGGTCTCCTCCGTCGACACCACATGGCTGCTGTGCGGCGTGATCCATGCGCGGGAGTATTTCGACAGCCCCGAAATCGCCCGGCTCGCCAACCAGATCGTGGAGCGCGTGGACTGGACCTGGATGTGGGACGGCGGCCCCACCCTCTCTCACGGCTGGACGCCCGAGCACGGCTTTCTTCCCTACCGCTGGGACTGTTATTGCGAGTTGCTGGCGATGTATTTGCTCGCCCTCGGATCTCCCACGCATCCCCTCCCGGCCGAGGCATGGGATAACTGGAAGCGTCCCGAAATCCCCTTTGGTCCCGGCAATCGGCCCTTCATTGAATCTCCCGCTCCGCTGTTCGTACATCAGTATTCTCACGCTTGGCTCGATTTCCGGAACAAGCGGGACAACTACGCTGATTACTTCGAGAACTCGCGCCTCGCCACCATCCGCCACCGCGATTTTTGCGTTTCTCTGCGCGATAAATTTCCCTGGTATGGCGCCGACATGTGGGGGATCACGGCATCCGATTCGCGTTTCGGGTATGTGGCTTGGGGCGGCCCGCAAGATCCCACCAATTCGAAAATCGACGGCACGCTGGTACCCTGCGCCGCCGGTGGATCGCTGGTCTTTCTTCCCGACGAATGCAGCCGCGTTCTCGAAACCATGCTGGAGCGCTACGGCAAGAATGTCTGGACGAAATACGGCTTCGTGGACGCCTTTCAGCCGCAGGCCGACTGGTCCTCGCCCGACGTCATCGGTATCGACCTCGGCATCATGCTGCTCATGGCGGAGAATTTCCGCACCGAGTCCCCCTGGCGCGCCATGATGCAAGCTCCCGAAGTGAAGCGCGGTTTCGAGGCCGCCGCCTTCCGGAACTACCAGTTCGTTTAGATATGATTCGTTCATGCTCCTTTCCGCCACGCCGTCGCGTGTAGCGCTGTTCCTCTGCATCACCACGGCTGCCGTCGCCCAGCCCCTTCCTTCAAATCTGTTTCAAGCGCTCGAATGGCGCTTTATTGGGCCCTATCGCGGAGGCCGCGTCATCGCCGCAACCGGCGTTGCCGGCGACGAGCGTACGTTCTACTTCGGCGCGGTCGGCGGCGGACTTTGGAAAACCACCGATGGCGGTACTGTCTGGAAGCCCATCTTCGACGGCCAACCGGTCGCGTCAATAGGAGCTGTCGCGGTTGCCCCCTCGAATCCCAATATTTTGTACGCGGGCACGGGCGAGGCGGACATGCGCTCCGATATTTGTTTCGGCAATGGCGTCTACAAGTCTACCGATGGCGGCAAAACATGGAGTAGCGTCGGCCTCCGCGATTCGCAACAGATCGGTCGCGTCGTTATCGATCCCCATAACCCCGAAATCGTTTACGTCGCCGCCCTGGGCCACGCCTATGCCCCCAATCCCGAGCGCGGCGTGTACCGCTCTACCGATGGCGGTGCGACTTGGTCGCACGTCCTCGACAAAGGTCCCGGCATCGGCGCCATCGACCTGGCCATCGACCCCGAAAATCCGCGCGTCCTCTACGCCGCCATGTGGAATGCGCGCCGCCCGCCGTGGAGCCAATATGGACCGATCGAAGGTCCCGGAGGCGGTCTGTATAAATCGACCGACGGCGGCGATGCGTGGTCCGCCATTACGGGCAATGGCCTTCCGGACGGCGATTGGGGTCACGCTGGAATCGCCATCGCGCGTGGGACTGCAGGCCACCGCGTTTACGCGCTGATCGACGCCAAAAGCGGCGCGGGCCTGTATCGCTCGGACGATTCCGGAAAGACCTGGTCGCGCGTTTCGAACGACCCCCGCATCACGAGCCGCGGATGGTATTTCGGACAGATCGCCATCGACCCGCACGACCCCGATATTGTGTACATACCCAATGTCGCCACCTATCGCTCGACCGATGGCGGCAAGACCTTCGACGTTCTCAAAGGCGCGCCCGGCGGCGACGATTATCACACTCTGTGGATCGATCCCACCGATCCCACGCGCATCATCCTCGGCAGCGACCAGGGTACGAATATCAGCGTCGATCGCGGCAAAACATGGACGCCCTGGTACAACCAGCCGACCGCGCAGATGTACCACGTCATCACAGACAATCAATTCCCCTACTGGGTTTATGGATCGCAGCAGGACAGCGGCACGGTGGCGCTGCCCAGCCGGACGAATCACGGCCAGATCAATGAATACGATCGTGGCTGGGTCGGAGGCGCCGAAAGCGGCTACATTGCCCCCGATCCCAAAGATCCCAATATCGTTTACGTCGGCGACACCAACGGGTCGCTGGCGCGCTGGGACAAGCGCACCGCGCAGAGCCAGAACATCACGCCGTGGCCCTTGCCCGCTTTCGGCACGGACATCGCTAAGCGCAAGTACCGCTTCCCTTGGACTGCGCCGCTGATCTTTTCGAAAACCGGTCCGCCTACTCTCTATTACGGTTCTCAGATCCTGCTCAAGACCACGGATGGCGGCCTCCACTGGACCGAAATGAGCGGCGATCTCACCGGCGCCGAAAAAGGCGCACCGGTCGAAGGACCGGTGACCACCGCCAACGCCAAGGCGCGCGGCTATGGCGTTATTTATTCCATCGCACCATCGCCATTAAATCCCGCGCTGATCTGGACCGGCAGCGACAGTGGCATGATCTATCTCACGCGCACGGGCGGGAAAACTTGGACCAATGTCACCCCGAAAGGCCTCTCCGACTGGAGCAAGATCGCGCAGCTCGAAGCCTCCCGCTTCGATCCCGCCGTGGCCTATGCGGCCGTCGACCGCCATCGCCTGGACGATTACAGCCCGCACATCCTGCGCACCCACGACTATGGCAAGACCTGGACGGAGCTCGATAACGGCATCGCGCGGCCCGCGTTTGTAAACGCCGTCCGCGAGGACCCCGCGCGCAAAGGCCTGCTCTATGCCGCCACCGAGACCGGCGTCTATGTTTCCTTTGACGACGGCGACAACTGGCAGCCGCTCCAGCGCAATCTTCCCGTCGTTTCCGTACGCGACTTGATCGTTCACGGCGACGATCTCGTGGTCGCGACGCACGGCCGCGGCTTCTACATTCTCGACGATGTTACGCCGCTGCGCCAAGCCGGCGCCAAGCTCGCCGCGAACGACGCCGTTCTCTTCAAGCCGGCAACCGCCATCCGGCTGATCAGCGCCGCTTTTCAAGGCACTCCGTTTCCTTTCGAGGTTCCGCGCGCCGCGAATCCGCCCGCCGGCGCCGTGATCGATTACTATCTGCCATCCGCGGCGACCGACGAAGTCAAACTCGAAATTCTCGACGCTAAAGGCCAACTCGTCCGCCGTTACTCCACAAACGACCATCCTCCCGTGCGCCGCGCCGGTCTCGCCATCGCCGACGCTTGGATCCCAACGCCGCCGCATCTGACCGCCAACGCCGGTCTGAACCGCTTTGTCTGGGATCTCCGGTACACTCCGCCCGAAACCATCGGCCGCCGCCGCGGTGGCGGAGACGAAGAGGAAGGCGAAGCCGCCGGCCCCATGGCCCTCCCCGGAAACTATCAGGTTCGCCTCACCGCCGCGGGCCGTAGCCTGACCCAGCCCCTGACCGTCAAAATGGACCCACGCTCGGATGAAACACCCGCCGCCCTCGCCGCGCAATTCGAGCTAGGTATGAAAGCCTCGCGGGGAATGCAACGATCCGCCGCACTGGCGCGCCAGGCACAGGCGGGCTCGGCAAAAACCGCTCTCTCCGGCGTGAACCGGCGCTTTGCCGTAGTCCTGGCGGTGGTAAACAGCGCCGACCGCCGGCCGCCCGCGCAGGCTTACGAGATTTACGACCAAGCCGCCCGCGATTTGGACGCCGGGAACTCGCGGCGTTGAAGTGTAGTCTAATCCCAACGGAGGCTTTATGCGTTTCTCCGCTCTCGTTCTGATCGCCCTTGCCGCCGCCTTCGCCCAAGTACCTACGCCCAGCGATGCCAATGCCGCCTTGAATCAAGGCGTCCAGGCATATCGCAGCGCGCGATACGACGAAGCCGTCGCGGACTTTCAAAAGGCCGTCGATTTCGATCCCAACAACGCAACCGCCCGGCTGTATCTTGCGACGGCCTACATGGTCCGCTACATTCCCGGCTCGAACGATCCCCAAAACATTGCCCTTGCCGAGCGCGCCAAAACCGAATTTGAGAGCGTTTTGCAAATCGATCCTTCTAATGTGCCCGCCCTCCAATCGCTCGCATCCCTGAGCTATCAGGAGGCCCAAGGAGCATTCTCGGCCGAGCAAAAACTCCGTAAACTCGATGAGGCCCGCGACACATACCAAAGACTTCTATTAGTCGCGCCCCGCGACAAGGAGGCGTTTTACTCGCTGGGAGTCATCGATTGGACCAAATTCTATCCCGCCCTCATGGCCGCCCGAAGGCAACTCGGGATGAATCCGCCCGATCCCGGTCCCTTAGCCGACCCGGCCATGCGGCAAGACTTGAACGCGAAATATGGCGCCATCATTGCGGATGGAATCGCAAACTTGGAAAAAGCCCTGGACATCGACCCGCAATACGGCGACGCCATGGCCTACATGAACCTGCTCATCCGCGAGCGCGCGGACCTCCGCGACTCGCCAGAGGATTACAAGCAAGACATCGCTGCCGCCGATCAATGGGTCCAGAAAGCTCTCGAAGCCAAGAGGATGAAATCCAGGGGTAGCGGCGTATTCAGCGCCCTTATAGCGCCGCCCCCGCCTCCACCCCCGCCGCCTCCGTATGGGACCGCGGGAGGAACAACACCGCAACGCATCCGAGTCGGCGCCAACGTTGCAGCCGCTAACCTGGTCCGCAAAGTCGATCCGATCTATCCCCCGCTCGCGCAGCAAGCGCAAGTAAC
This sequence comes from Bryobacterales bacterium, assembly GCA_963838885.1. Lineage (GTDB taxonomy): Bacteria > Acidobacteriota > Terriglobia > Bryobacterales > Bryobacteraceae > JAICMB01. The sequence goes on from CAWITB010000006.1 coordinate 112,629, forward strand.
GGGCACGGTCCGATTCATCGCCACCATCGGCAGAGATGGAACCGTCCTCAATCTCCAACTCGTCAGCGGCCACCCCCTGCTTGTCGCAGCCGCCCACGAAGCCATCAAGCAATGGCTCTATAAGCCTACGCTGCTCAACGGCGCTCCCGTTGAAGTCGTCACCGAAGTCGACGTGCCCTTCACGCTCTTTCCCGGCCAATAGGCCAACTTGCCGCCAGCCGCTCCCGCTCGGCATTAAACTCGCACCCCGCCAGACCGATAACCGAAAGCAAATACATCCAGACCAGCAATACGATCACCGCCGCGATGCTTCCGTACATTACGTTGTAATTCGCAAGGTGGCGAACATACCAGCCGAATGCCGTCGTTGCCGCCACCCACAATCCCGTCGCAAGAAACGCCCCCGGCCACACGCGCCGCAGCTTCATCGGCCGGTTCGGTCCAAAATAATAAACCAGTCCCGTCACCAATACCACGCAGCCTACGGCGGCCACGTAACGCGCCACGATGCTTAACACCTCCGCCCAACCTCGCAACTGCGCGTCGTGAACCCCGATCCCCGCAGCTTTAAACCAGCGCGTCTCCAGCCGCGCTCCAAAGGCAATCAGAAACGACGCCGCTACGGCCGGAATCGCGCCGATCAAGACCAGCAAAACCGCCATGCCGCGCTGTTTTACTAAAAGAACGTCCGCCGGGAAGCCGGTACGCCGCCTGAAACCCTTCCATGAGGCTCATCATCGCGCCCGAGGCCGCCCATAACGATACCAAGCTCGCCACCACTACCAGCCACACCGGCCGCTGCCCGCGCACCACGAATTGGTATCGCACCAATTCTTCCGAACCCGGAGGAACCACGACGAAGAGGAATCGCGCCAGCATCCGCGATACTCCCTGGGCATTGGCGCGCAGCAAAATCGCCGCAATCGATGTCAGGATCGGAAACAACGACAACAGGCCCGAGTACGCGATCCCCTTCGCGATACCAAAGCAGTTGTCTTCGTAAGCCGCGATGAAGGTCTGCCGCAGCAATCCCCACAGCCGCTCCCAAGCTCGTGCTTGGACGACGAAAACTCGCGGTGCTTCGCTCGACATGGCCGCTCAACCCGCGACTTTCGATTCCAACTCCGCCCAGCGTTCGTACAGCGCATCCACGGCCTCCTGCGCCCGAAGCATCTCGTCATAGCGCGCCTGCACGATCGCGGCGTCGCCGCTCCCTTCGTGCTGCTGCATCCCCTCCTGGGCTTGCCGCAATCGCTGCTCCGCCTCCGCAATGCGCGCTTCCATTTCCTCATATTCCCGGTTCTCGAGATAAGAAAGCTTGCGCCCCTTGCCCGCCTCGCGCACGCGGCCGTTTCCCGTTTTCTCACGGCTACGGTCCGCCTGCTCCAGACCTCTTCTCCACGATTCCCACTGCTCGCAATCCGCAAACGCCTCCGCGCCTCCCCGCCCATCCAGCCCCACAATCGCCGTCGAGACCCGGTCCAGCATGTAGCGATCGTGCGTCACCATCACCACCGCGCCCGGAAAATCGAGCAGGCTGTCCTCTAGCGTCTCGAGTGTCGGAATATCGAGATCGTTGGTGGGCTCGTCCAGAAGCAGCACGTCCGCCGGGCGCAGCATCAAACGCGCGATCAAAACCCGCGCCTGCTCCCCGCCCGAAAGCCGTCCCACCGGCAATTCGAGCTGCTCCGCCTTGAATTGAAATCGCGCCGCCCACCCGGCCACGTGGATGGGACGCCCGCGATAGATTACCGAATCGCCCTCTGGCGCCAGCGCCCGTCGCAACGACACTGCGGGATCGAGTTGCTCGCGGCTCTGATCGAAATACAGCGCCTTCACGCCTTCCGCCCTCCGCACCTCGCCCCTGTCCGCGTCCACTTCAGCGGCGAGAATCCGCAATAGCGTAGTCTTACCGCTTCCGTTCGGACCCAGCAACCCCAGTCGCGTCCCCGGCGACAGCACGAACGACAGATTGCGGAACAGCTCCCGGCCGCCGACCGTTTTTGCGATATGATCCGCCTCCAGTAGCCGCTTGGTCCGCCGTTCCGTTCCAGTGAAATCGATCCCCGTCGATCGCGAGGTCATGCGCGACGAAACCTCGCTCAGCTCCGCCATCAGCTCGTGCGCCGCTTCGATCCGCGCCTTTGATTTTGTCGTCCGCGCCTTCGCTCCGCGCCGCAGCCATTCGATTTCGCCCCGCACCTTGTTCTCGAGCGATTCCTGCCGCTTCGCCTGCGCATGCAGAAACTGCTCTTTCTTCTCTAAAAATGCGCTATAGTTCCCATTCACCCGGTACAGCCCTTCCGGATAGACGCGATTAATCTCCATCATGGATGTCGCCGTGTTCTCGAGGAAATAGCGGTCGTGGCTCACCACCAGCGACGCGAACGGCGCCGCCGTCAGCAGGCGCTCCAGCCACAGAATGCCTTCCAGATCCAGGTGATTCGTTGGCTCATCGAGAAGCAACAGCTCCGGTTTTTTCAACAACTCCCGCGCCACTGCCAGCCTTTTCCGCCAACCGCCCGACAAAGCTCCCGTTTTGACGCTCGCGTCCGTGAATCCCGCCCGCCCCAGCACGGTATTCGTGCGCGCCACGCGCTCCGTTTCGGTCAGCGCTTCAACAAGAGGAACCTCGTCCATGACTTGCTGAATCGACTTGGCGTCATCAAACGAATCCTCCTGCGCCACATAGCCGAGGCGCAACAACTTTCGTGGCGCCAGGATGCCATCGTCGGGCGCAATCCGCCCCGCCATGATCTCGAGCAGCGTCGATTTGCCCGCGCCGTTCGGACCGATCAACCCAATGCGGTCCTCTTCGTTAATCGCTAGCGAAATCCCCTCGAACAAGGTGCGCGAGCCGAAGGTCTTCGAAATATTTTGGCAGCTCAGCAGCAGAGCCACGCACAATTGTAGCCGCAACATCAATCCTGGCGATGTGTTAAGCCGTATTCAGGGTCTGGTCCAAATTTCATGCGCTTTCTACTGCTCGCCACTCTTGCGTTCTGCCCGCTCCTGAACGCCGCCGAAGATTGGGGCGCGCTGCAATATCTGATTGGAACCTGGACCGCCGAAGGCGCTGGCGAGCCGGGCAATGGAACGGGAACGTTCTCCTTCGAGCCGGATCTGCAGGGCGAAGTTCTCGTCCGCAAAAGTCACGCGGAATATCCCGCCTTGAAAGACCGTAAACCCGCCGTCCACGACGACCTCATGATCGTCTACCGCGAGCTCTCCGAGCGCGCCGAAGGAGCCCTGCGGGCCATTTACTTCGACAATGAAGGCCACGTCATTCGCTACCGCGTCACCATGTTCGGCGATAAGATCGTGTTCGCCACCGATCCCGAAAGCGGCGGTCCACAGTACCGTTTCACCTATACGCACACCAGCCCCGATACGCTAAGACTGAAGTTCGAAATCGGATCGCCAGGCAAAGGCTTCACCACCTACCTCGACGGCGCTGCTAAACGCGTCGCCACGCCGCGGTAGCCGCCGTTAGCGCCGAAAACGGCAGCATGAAATAATGAACTGTGGAACGTCTAGTCGAGTCCGAGCGGCGAAAAAGCGAACGACCTGCAGGGCAAGAGCTACCACTCGTGTTCCTGGACACAAACGTGATCGTCGGCTATCTGCAAGGCGATCCCGTAGCCGTCCAGTTGTTTGCCGCTGAAGCGGATGGTCGCGCTCGGTTTGCCATCAATCCCATAATGCTGCAGGAACTGCTGCTAACTGCGGATGCCGCCATTAGACTTTAGTTCGAACGGATCAGGGATCACTTGAGAGTCCTTCCGGTGGACCTTGAAAAAGCTGAAGCCCTGCTCCCAAGCGTACGCGCTCTAAGAAATCGTTTAGTCCACTCTAATGACATTTTGATTTTGAGCAGCGCCGATCAATGTGAGTTTCTGGTTACGAGAGATGAACGCTTGAAGGGCTTGGTGAGAACCGGGAAGCCACGGGTCGTAAGTCCTGAAGAACTCGTCGCGCGCCTTCGGGCGGCGTAGTGCGCGTCTACTACGATACAGGAGTCTTCATAGACTACCTCGGCTCACATGGGAATACGGTTTTAAGGACAGTAGACCGGCGCGGACGAAGCCTGCGGCACTCGCCGCGAACGCGGAACGGCTCTTCGAAACAGTTGGCCGCGCCCACATCGGGGCCACTTCATGTCTAACGTATTACGAGATAGAAGAAGCGCTTTATCTGCTGCTTGCACAGTTTGCAAGGGTATATCTCACGCCGGTACAATGCTCATTCCCGCAGCGCGGTCAATAACAGCCCAGTACAAATGGTCGTCGATTTATTCGAAATCGGAATGCTCGATTTAACGCCGGGAACGATCCGCTCCAGCGTCAGCAGCTCGAGTTACAGACGGGTGGAGTGCGGGCCGCAGACGCCCTTCACGCTGCAACCGCGATTGCATCGATGCCGACCTAATCGTCTCGACGGATGGAGGACTGCTTCAACTTGATCGACTTCTCGTCAACGAACGCGGAATCGAGGTACTCTGCCGCGATACGGATTCGGCGCCCCAACTTGTATAGCATTGCCGCACCATATGACTTTCCAACCCTTCATACCTGATTCCACCCCACAAATCCTGTGTTACCGTCGATTTATTCCGCCACACGGGGATTTGAAATGAAACTCTGGATCGCTCCGCTCCTGGCCCTCGCGCTTGCCGCGCAGGACCGTCCGCCCAAGCTCAAAATCATCACGGCCGAGCTGCCCAATGGCGTCCACATCGTCATGCACGAGGACCATAGCCGGCCCGTCGTCAACCTGCAAGTTTGGTATCACGTCGGCTCGAAAAACGAGAGCGAAGGCCGCACCGGATTCGCCCACCTGTTCGAACATCTCATGTTCCGCGGCTCCAAGAATGTCGGCCCTGAAGACCACATGAAGTATGTCCGCGAGGCGGGTGGCGTCGATAACGCTTACACCAGCTTCGATCAGACCGTCTATTGGGAAACGTTCCCGTCCAATTATCTCGACCGTATGCTGTGGCTTGAAGCCGACCGCATGGGTTCGCTCGACATCAGTCAGGAGAACTTTACCAAGGAGCGCGAAGTCGTCAAGGAGGAGCGCCGCCTGCGCGTCGACAACGCTCCCTACGGCCTCATGCAGGACGCCCTGTGGCAAATCGAATACCAGCAGTATCCTTATAAGCACCCGCCCATCGGCAGCATGGAAGACCTGAACAAGGCCACCATCGCCGATGTCCAGGAATTCTTCAACACCTTCTACGTCCCGAACAACGCAACGGTCGTCATCGTCGGTGATTTCGACGCCAAAGACGCCGTCGCCCATGCCAGAAAATACTTTGGACCGATCCCGCACTCCAAAAACCCTGTTCCGCGCGTCACCGCAACGGAGCCTCAGCAAACGCAAGTCCGCGAGCTCACCGAGAATTATCCCAACGTCCCGTTACCAGCCGTTCTCGAGCTATTTCACCTGCCGCCGATGGCCAACCCGGACAGCTACCCGCTCGACATCGCCTCCGACATCCTCTCCCATGGCCAAAGCTCGCGCCTCTACAAGCGTCTGGTCTACGACGAGCAGGCCGCCGTCGAAGCCGCGGGCGAATCCTTTTTCCTCGAAGGTCCTTCGCTCTTCTTCGGCTTCGGCATCGCCAATCAGGGCAAGAATGTCAAGGAAATCGCAACCAGCATGGACTACGTTTTCGAGCAGATGCGCAAACAGCCCGTTACCGGCGAAGAGCTGACTAAAGCCAAAAACCAGACCACCGCCGGCTTCATCGTGGAAGGCCAGTCGATGCAGCAGAAAGCCGACCTGCTCGGTAAGATGGCGGTCCTGCGCGGCGATGCTCAGCTAGCCAACTCCGAGATCGAAAAGTATCAAGCCGTCACTGCCGCCGACGTGCAGCGCGTCTGCGAAAAGTATCTGCCTACGTCGAATGAGACGAGGGTTTTCGTCTATCCCGAACAGGCCAAGAAGTAGGACCCAATTTCATGCATAAATCCATAGCTTTTGCGTGCGCGGCTCTGCTGGCGCCATGCTTTGCGCAAGAAGCGCAAAATCCCGCAGCGAAAACCCAAATCGCAAAGCAAAGCCCGCCGCCGCCCGGTCCCGCGCGCCCGTTCCTCTTTCCGAAATACGAAACTAAAAAGCTTGCGAACGGCTTGACGATCTTCGCGATCGAGGATCACCGCGAGCCTCTCGTCTCATACCGCCTCGAGATCGCGACCGCCGGCGCCAGCGCCGCCGAAGCTTCGAAAGCGGGCCTCGCCACCATGACGGCCGAGCTCTTGCGCCAAGGCACTAAAACCCGCACCGCCCAACAGATCGCCACAACCATCGATTCGAGCGGGGGCAGCCTCGGCACAAGCGCCAGTTCCGATACCGCCTCGGCGGAATGCACCATGATGAAATCCAGCGCCGCGCTCGGCCTGGATCTGCTCTCCGATGTAATCGTAAATCCATCGTTTCCGCAGGCGGAGGTCGACCGTTTGATGCGCCAGACCCTCTCCGGTCTACAGGTGGCCTATAACAACCCGCAGTCGTTAGCCGAGTTCCTCGCGCGCCGCGCCGTGTTTGGAAACCACCCCTACGGAATGCCGGTCGGCGGCAGTCCCGATACGGTCCGCAAGCTGAAACGCGACGACATCGTGGCGTTCTACCAGGCCCATTACGCGCCTACTTACGCCTATCTCGCCATCTCCGGCGACCTCCGGCCCGCCGAGGCGTTCGCCATGGCTGAAAAGTATCTGGGCAACTGGAAGGGGACCGCGGCCGCGCCCGCAACCATGGCTCCGCAGGCCTCCAACGGCCGCCGCATCATTATCATCGACAAGCCCGATGCCGTCCAGACGCAGTACCGTATTATGCAAGTCGCGATTCCACGCAACGACCCCGATTACATCCCTCTGCAAGTCGCCAATCAGATTTTCGGCGGCAGCTTCAACAGCCGCTTGAATATGAAGCTCCGCGCCAACGAAGGCCTCACTTACGGCGCCTCCAGCGCTCTTGAAAGCATGCGCCAGACCGGCGTCTTCGCCGCGCGGAGTTTCAGCCGCACCGATAAGACCGCCACCGCGGTCAAAATGATGGCCGATCTGCTCGCGGATTATCGCGAACATCCCGTAACGGAAGCCGAGCTCAATTCCGCCAAGGCTTATCTCGCCGGCTCCTTCGTGCTGGGCATCGAAACGCCCGCGCAGGTCGCGCAACGCGTGCTCTCCCTCGCTGTCAACGGCCTTCCCCCGGACTACTGGAACACCTACCGCGATAAGATCCTCGCGACCACCGCCGATCAGGTCACCGCCGCCGTCCAGCGCCACCTCACGCCCGCCAACATGGACATAGTCGCCGTCGGCAACGCCTCGCAATTCTCGAAGGACCTCGGCGCCCTCGGTACGGTCGATGTGATCCCGCTCGCCGATTTCGACGTGACCGCCGCCAACCTCCGCCGCGCCCGCGAACCCACTCCCGTCGCAACCGGCGAGACTAAAGCTCGCGGCGCCAAGCTCTTCGAAGAGGCCCTTGAGGCCGTCGGCGGCAAGACGGCACTCGATGGGGTCAAAGACATCGAATCGAAAGGCCCCATGGCCATCAGCATGGGAGGCCAAAGCATCAAGGCCGATATCGACGAAGTCGTCCTCTTTCCCGACAAGTACAAATCGTCGATCACGCTTCCGATGATGACCATCGTGCAAGCCTATGACGGCAAGGGCATGTGGGTGCAGCAAGGCCCCCAAACTCGCGAGGCCCCCGCGGCCATGACCAAGGAGGCGGAGCGCGACCTTCTACTGGTCGGCTCCGTAGGACTCCTGCGCGCCGCCGCCGAGGGCAAAGCCGATCTGGTCGCGACTGGCGATAATTCCGCAGTCTGGACGATGGGCGACAACAAAGTCACCGTGGCGTTCGATCCCTCCTCCAAGCGCATCGCCAAGCTATCCTATCGCGGCATCAGCTTCCAGGGTCCCGCCGACATGGACGTCGAATGCAGCGACTACCGCCAATCCGGCGGCATTTATCTGCCCTTCCACGAAACTCTCTATGCCAACGGCCAGAAGTTCGCGGATCGCGATTATACGGAAAGAAAAATCAACGTCGGGATAAGCCCCGAGATCTTCGCCAAGCCCGCGAAATAGGTTTCAGGGGCGGGCGACGCGAATCGTGAACTCGCCCTCCTCATCGACGACGCTATAATCCGGTGGCGGCTGAAACAGAGAGGGGTCGGGTTCGGCACGGCTGATGTTGATGAGCTTGGTGATCGACTCGCCATTGCGTGGGTCGTCGTTCTTGGACAAGACCGTGATCCGCAGATCGGGCGCAGTCCAGATCTCAGTTGTGCCGACCAAGGGGCGGTCATTGCCCTGACTGCCGACCGGCCAAGTCCTGGTCATTCTCCGCCCCTCGGCTACGACGCCCTCGATTGTTTGCGAGCCCAGAGATTCGGATGTTGTCTCGGGCCGCACCATGTTGGCGCCCGGCGCGGCCGAAGCAGCGGCCGCTTGCGGGGCCGGGGACGACGCCGATAAGCGACCGGAGACGACCCCGCCTCCTCCGGACGCGACTCCAGCCTCCGGAGCCGCCTCCGCCAAAGCCGGAGGCGCGCGCGGCGCCTGCGGGCAGCAACTTCGCGCGATGCGCGACCTTGTTCACCGTATCCAAAGTGTATGAATACCCGGCCACAGGATCGCGAATCTCAATAAGGATTACGCCGGAGTCATTCCCGCTCATCCCCGGCATAAACAGGAATGGGCGCTCGACGCGCGTGCGGCCCGACGAATCGCGGTACATCGTCTCATGGCGCCGCTGCGGCTGAACAATATGCGTTCCATCGCTCAACGTCTGGGTGTGCTCTGAGATCTGCTCCGCCGAGTACGGGGCGCCGGCTATTACCGGCCCGGCAAACCCTCCGGCCCGGAACGTGGCCGACATTTCCCCCGGCCCATTCCTCATGCTGACCATGTTTTGCGCTGCAACGGCGCATACAAGCGCCGCTGCCGCGATAACGATAGAAAACGTGTGTTGCATCCTCATACCGATCCTCTCCCCACGATTCTAAGCCACATCGCTCCCGAAAACGAGTCCTTTTACATTGCGGAAACCTACTTAGCTGGATTGCGTCCAAAAGTGGGCGCGATAGACTTTAATTTAAGCGCCGGAGGAAATGCCGTACCCTGAAAAATGCCCTGCTTACTGGTAGTTCTCATCGCGTTCTTTCCGCGTGTTGTCCTGATCCTGATGTGGCTGACAGGCTATCTCGGCCGCGCCTTTCACCACGGGATCATAGTGCCGGTGTTGGGCTTCATATTCCTGCCGCTCACGACCATCGTGTATGCCTGGGAGATCAACAACGCGCTGCCGTTGGCGGGCATCAATCTGCTATGGCTCGTGATCGCGGCCCTTATCGATATTTCCGGTTGGGGCGGCGGAGGCGTTCACGCGCGACGGCGTTATTACTAAGAGATGCCCGAAAACACGTTTGACGTCGTTTCGAAAATCGAAATGCCGGAGGTTGTCAATTCCATCCAGCAGGCCATCAAGGAAATCCAGACGCGCTTCGATCTGAAGGATTCCAAGTCCGAAATCATACTGAATGAGAAGGACAACAAGATTACGCTCGCAAGCGCGGATGAGTTCAAGCTGAAGGCCGTCACGGAAGTGCTGCAGCAGAAGCTGGTGAAGCGCAAGGTTCCGCTCAAGAATTTCACTTACGGCGCGGTGCAGCCCGCCGCCGGGTCCACCGTGCGGCAGGAGATTTCTCTACAGCAAGGCATTCCGATCGAGAAAGCCCGCGAGATCGTCAAGGCCATCAAGGACAGCAAGAAGAAAGCGCAGGCCTCCATCCAGGGCGATTTCGTGCGCGTTTCAAGCAAGGATCGCGATACTCTCCAAGAAGTTATTGCGCTGCTGCGCGGGCGCGATTTCGGATTGGACGTGCAGTTCACCAACTATCGCTCGGTGTGATGCCGCGCAAAATCGAATCCTTGATGCTGGCCGGACCGGCCGGCAAACTCGAGGCGGTGCTCGAAGAGCCGGAAGAAGGCGAGCCGCGCGAAGCGTTTCTAGTCTGCCATCCTCACCCGCGGCACGGCGGCACCATGCACAACAAAGTAGTCTATCGCCTCGCCCGCGGATTGCGCCGCGCCGGAGCCGTCGTCCTGCGATTCAATTTTCGCGGCGTCAACTTGAGCGAAGGCGTCTACGACCAAGGCGTGGGCGAAATTCAAGACGCGCACGCAGCGCTCCAATTCCTGCGTGCGCGCTTTCCGGCTTTACCTTTTTCGCTGGCCGGATTTTCCTTCGGGTCGCGCATCGTTCTGAAGCTCGGTTGCGATCTCGCGACCCCGGCGCGCCTTATCGCCGTGGGCGTGCCCTCTGCCCAGGCCGAGATCGCCGGGCTGGGCGATTGCCCGCTGCGGCGCATTTTCATCCAGAGCACCAGCGACGAATTCGGTCCGCGTCCCGCCATGGAGGCCTATTTCGAGCGCCTGCAAGGCCCCAAAGAGCTTATTTGGGTCGAAGCCGCGGACCATTTTTTCGCGGGGGCGCTGCCGCAATTCGAAGAAGCTGTATTCCGTGTTGGCGAGGATCGCCGCTGAAGAAGGGATCAGGACAGAATAGCAGCGCCAGATCCGCGGGCCGACGTCGATGCGCTGACCCAGTCCGCGGATGCGGCGCTGTTCCGGGCCAAAGTGATCCGCCAAGAGGTGAATGGTTGGCCGCCTGCTACCGCTTCTGGGCGAACCTTCCGCCAGCCAACCGTAGCCGAAGCCAGTTTCGTTCATGTAGATCTGGAAGATCCCAGCGGCTAGACCCGTTGCCGTGAACGGCGCCACCGTCGGGGACGGCAAAACGAATCGGCAAAGTTGCTCGCGGGAAGCGTCAGCAGCACGTACGGCGGAATCGTGAATGTTGCCGCGCCGCCCGCGCGAAAGAGATGTTCGCGGGCCCAGTCTTAAGAAGCAGCGGATAAATGCCGATGGTCTGCTTCCCTTCGAAGTGCTGCCGCAGAACATCATCGGTCAGAGGCAACAGTTTCCTGGTCTTCTGGTCCACCTTCTTCCGGAGGGCTACGTTTGTGGAAAGGACCGCCTTCCAGTCGCGGATAGAGACTGGGGCATAGCCCACTCGCCACTCTTGAATCGCATGCGCAGTGCATAAACATCTTCCCGTCCGCGGAACAGACCACGGAACAAGGCGATCTTGGCGTCCTTACCTGCGTGCTCATCGACACCAGCATCTTGTGCATCCGGCCTGGCCTCGGGTGACAAGCCATGCTTCGGCTGCGCCGGTATCGTGATCCCGTGTTCAACAAGGAGCCGACGAAGCGCGGCGTTCTCCTCTTTCAGACGCAAATAATCTTCGAGGGCCCTCTCCAGATCACGCCTTTTAGGATCCTGATCGTCCAAGCTCAGCTCCGTCCTCCACCTTTCGTGATGTGCTCGAAGATCCGCGCCATGCGCAGCATTGTTTACGGCGAAGGCGTCTATGATGCGTCGCGCATCACGTTTGGGGCCAGATAGGCGTGCGGCGATTCCGGCAAATTGGGCGAAAGGGCGAGCATACTTCCATGCTGGCGCAACTGGGTCAGCGTTCACCGGTGGACCGGCGCAGACAGGCATTTGAATGACAAACTCTCATGATCCGTAGGTATCGCTGAGTTGTTGAAATAGAGAGAAATCGCAGGTTCTTGACGAGAGCGGAGAACACGATTCCGCGTAGAGCGAAAGCTCTGCCGAGATTCGGCCGATCGCGAGCGCTCTCGAAACCGTCCGGCCGAGGCCGCGTTGAGACAGCGATACCCGCCGCTACGCGCCTCCCGAACAACGCACCATCTACGAGGGCAGCCTGCTTGGACGTGCAGGCGATCGTCTGTGACGTCACTCTTGATGGCGCGCTCCAGCAGACCGCCGCCGCTCCCCCAGCCGACCGCCGAGATCTTCGCCTCCATCACGCACCAGTTCACGGAAAGCCACCTAATCACCATTCGCTTCAATTTCAACCATTCCGCGGCGCAAAATCGAGCCGTGGGCGACCTTGTCCTGCCAGAGGCGGCGCCAATGTCCGGGACCGGGAAGACGAAGCCCATTGGGCTGCTGGCGGCTGAAGACAGTGCGAAACTGATTGAGCAAGGTTGGCGCAGGCGTAGTGGCATCGTCTTATCGCTCGGACCCCCTTTGCGGGTGGCGGCAGGCATCGCGACCGGCTGCAAGCTGAAAACCACATGACCTGAACGAGATTATAACCGGGGTCGCCGAGGAAAACATAACGTCCGCGCCGGAATCAGAATACGTCTGCCCCGCCGGTCATCGCGCGCTGATTGTCTCCGAAGTCTTGCACGACTCCAAACCAGTGGACGCGGTCTCGATGAATCGTGGAAAGACTTGTTCGTCGAAACGACAATTCCCTCGCGGGCGGGGCGCTCCAGAACTAGAACACAAGTCTGAGCGCAAGCTGAGCGATGCGGGGATTTAGCGCGCCTGTCACTTGGCCGAAGGTAGCGGAACCAACCACCGTTCCCACGCTGCTAAATTGCGTGTGGTTGAACAGATTAAAGAATTCTCCCCGAAACTGCAAGGACACGTTCTCCCGTAACTGCGTCATCTTGCTGATCGAGGTATCCCAGTCATTAATGCCGGGCCCTCGTACCAGATTCCGTCCGGCGTTCCCGAACGTCCCCGCAGCGGGCAAAGCAAAGGCGCTGGTCGTGAACCACTGCGATATTGTCGCAAGCCGCTGCAGCGGCCCCACTATGTTGGGGCGCTCACTGCCGGGATCGCCGGTCCCGGCGTTATCGCCGGGAATGGTGATGTTCAACGGATTCCCCGATTCAAAATTGGCGATTGCCGATACTTGCCAGCCACGGAGCAGGCGCCGCTCCCAAGCCCTCGCGTTGGCGCGGAACGGCAGCTCCCAAACAAAGCTCGAAATCCAAACGTGCGTGCGGTCAAAGCTGGAAAGCGCCCACTCCGGGCGCGAAGCAGCGTAGGAGTTGATGGGCGTCACGTTATCGTCCATCGATTTGCTGTACGTGTAGGCGCTTTGAACCGAAAAGCCATGACCGAATCGTTTTACGACCGAGACCTGCAGCGAGTTATATAAAGAGTTCGCATTCGTCTCGTAATTGTTTATGGCGCTAAAGCCCGGGTAGGGGCGAACCGCGTTGGCGCTGACCGCGCCGCTCGCGACCGCAACGTTGGCCAGCGGCTGGTTGACATCGATTGTGCGCACTAAATGGATCCCGCGCGATCCAACATAACCAACGTCCAGCAAAAACTCCCCCGGTAACTGCCGCTGAACATCGAGCGACCATTTCTGGATGTACGGCACTTGCCAGGGCGAATAAAAGTTACTGAGCGTTATCGGAAGAATCTCCAAATTGCCGGCCGTAGGGGCGCTGAAGCTCGTATTGTAGATCGAGATGCTCTGGTTAAATGGATAGTTGCGGCGGGCTTGCGACGCGTAAATGGCCCAGCGATCGTGGAACATTCCGTATCCACCCCGAATAACGGTCTTGTTATCTTTGGTCAAAGCATAAGAAAAACCCCCGCGCGGATCGAACGCATCGTGCGCCGCATTGGTAAGCCCGTAGCCGTATTCCGCGTTCTTTCCAACGACGACAATTCCGTTCATGAAATTCTGGGTGCCTGGCACGATTTGCCCGTTCGATAGGACAGTCGCGGCTTGGCTGAAGTTGAACTTGGTGGGATCAAAGAAAGACATCGTACCCGCATAGTCCCGCTCCGGCTGGAAATACTCCCAACGAACGCCATACGTGACCGTCAGTCGCGGAAGTACTTGGAAGCGATCCTGGACATAAGCGCTAGGGTCGTTGAATACGACGGTTCCCGTCAGATGCGTGGACGACTCCGTATATTCGTATGCGGCGCCCAGCAGCATGTCCGCCAACGAATCGCCGGTCGCGGAGCCGTTAAAGTAAAACGTCCCATTATTGTTGGGACTGTTATTATCCTGAGTCTTGCTTTCCCGATCGAGACCGCCCCCGAACTGGATCGTATGGTTGCCCGCTATATAGCTCGCATGATCCACCATCTCAAAGCTGAAATGGGAAATATTTTGCTGATTCACAATATTTATGCCGGCATAGCCCTGCGAAGGGATGATCGACGGTATGAAGGCGCTTGAGTCGGTGATGGTGCTGAAATAGCGCGGCACATTGAAAGAAGGATCTCGCGACCGCAACGCCAACGGAGAGGTTTCAATTCCGATCGAGCCATGATAATAGGCCACGGTAAACTCGTTCAGCAGGTGCGGACTCGGGATCCAATTCAGCGTACCGGATGCTGTGTAGAAGATCTCATCATCGTGGTATCCCGCGATATACGGAATACTGCTGGATGCAAATGGATAGTCCTGCGGAGTATCGTCGATATTGTAGTGCCCCGCGAAAGTCAACTTTGGAGAGATGTAATAATCGACCTTTCCAAGCGCCGACCGGTAATTGATGGCGTTCGCCGCCGAACTGGTAAAGTTGAGCGCTCCCTGCTGGAAGCCTGGGGTCGGCGGCGGATAGTAGGCGTGTAACAGGCTCAGGGCGTTCGGATCCAGGCGCGCTGCGGGAATAGTATTGTTCGGAAACGCTTGACCCGTCATTGGATCTTTAATGGTGCGCACGCCATTGAAGTTGCCGGCCAGTTCCTGTGGGGTCGGAACGATGGCCGTCAGGGTGCTGCCCGACCTGATATACCTGTACTCGTTTGAGACGAAGGCGAACAGCTTATTCTTCTTTATAGGTCCGCCGAATACGCCGCCGAAGTTGTTATAGCGAGTCTCAGGCACGTTCCTGGAGAAGAAGTTTCGAGCATTCAGTACGTCGTTCCGGAAGAACTCGAATAATGTACCGTGGAAGTTGTTCGTGCCCGAGCGGATAATCACGTTGATCTGGGCGCCGCCGTCGCGGCCGAACTCAGCCGAATAAGGATTGCGCTCAATATGCACCTCGGCGATGGCGTCCAGATTAACCATAGTCTGATTATTCCCGTTATACGGATCCAGGTTGCGTCCGCCGTCCAGCAGCCAGTTATTCGAACTTTGCGGAGCCCCATTAAAAGAGAAACTCAATCCGCTGCCTACGGTCGGCTGCTGCACTTCGTTCGATAAGACACCCGGCTCCAGAATGACCAACGTACTGAAGCTTCGCGTGCTCAGCGCCAGATCCTGCACCTGAGAGCCGAATACCGTGTTCCCTACGTTCGCAGTGTCGGTGTCGACCTGAGACACCTTGGTGTCGACATTCACGGTCGAGCTGACCGATCCAACGTCCAATTTAGTATCCACGCGTAAAGACTGCCCTGCGCTCAGTGAGATTCCGGTTCGCACAACTTTGCGGAATCCCGGTTTTTCGACTTCGAGCCTGTAAGTGCCGATTGGGACATCCAGCAGACGGTAATCGCCCTCGGCATCGGTGGTGACTTCGCGCCGAAAATCGGTACCCTCCCGGAAGATCCGCACGGACGCTCCTTCGATTACGGCGCCGCTGGCGTCCTCGACCGTTCCGAGAAGTGTTCCGTTCGTGAAGACCTGCGCGGTAACGCACGCACAAGCGACAAAGATCACCACAAAGATCAGGGTGTAAGCACGTTTGACCATAAGCGTTGGCCGGTGTTGACAACCGGATATACCTGTGATGGTATTTTAGGAGAATTGAAGTGTCAATAGCAGCGCGTCCAGCAATGAACCTGAAGAGGATGGGCCCGCGGCGCGCTCTCTGCTTGCCGGCCATACTGCTTCTCGCCTCCTCCCACCTCGGAGCACAGGCCAGGAAAACAGTGTTCATGATCACCGACGCTGAAGGCGTGGCGGGGGTTTGCCGCCAAGCTCAAACCGATCCCAAGGATCCGGAAATGCGCCAGCTCCTCACGGGAGAGATCAACGCCGCTGTAGATGGGTTCATGAAGGGCGGGGCCGACGAAGTACTGGTCTGGGACGGGCACGACGGCAGTGAGACGCTTTCCGCGCTCACCATTGATCCGCGCGCCAAATTAATTATAGGGAATCTCGGTCCGGCGATGACGCTCGACCGCCATTACGCTGCCGTGGCCTTCGTCGGGCAGCACGCCAGGGCTAATTCGCTTGGCGGGGTGATGGCGCATAGCTACAGTTCGCTTGGAATTCAAACTATTCTGATGAACGATAAACCCGTGGGTGAGATTGAAACTCGTACGGCTCTCGCGGGGTGGTTTGGCACGCCGGTCATCTTCTTGAGTGGAGACGAAGCGGCAGCTCGCGATATGCATGCCATTGTTCCTCAAACCCAAACTGCCGTGGTAAAGGAAGGACTAGCGAATTATACGTGTATTTCATTGTCGGCGAAGGCGGCGCAAGCGCTCATTCGCGAGCAAGCGCAGCGCGCGATGGATAAGATCGGCTCCATCCGCCCCTACAAAATCGAAGGCCCTGTTACGTTCCAGATAGAATACACATCACGAAACGCGCTTCCGGTCACTGCGAGGCTGATTCGTGGCGCCGAGGTGTTAGACGCCCGGACGATTCGTTACCGCGGCAGCGATTTTATGGAGGCGTGGACGATGTGGCAGATCCCGTCTAGATAAACCGGTGACGTTGCCCAGCAGCCGTATCCGATCGCTCCAACTCCAACTATTGGACCGCGATTGTTACCTGTGGTGACGCGACGGGCGTTCCACCATTAACGCTCACCATATTCAGCACCACCGGAACCGAATCTCCTGAAGGCGCGTTCTGGGGAACCTGGGCGTTAACCTGATATAGTCCCACGAACCCAGGAGCCAATCCTGCAAATGACACCGGAGCGTCGACGCCGCCGATCGTAACGCTGGCCGCCGCTAGGGTTTGGAAAAGAGTGCCGGTGGGCGCGGCAGTTCCGTCCGCCGGCGGCGTTTTATTTGAACCATCCGCGGCTTGGACGGCGCCCAAGCCAGTGCAGAAGATCTGTATGTACTCACCGCGTTGTACCGGTCTCGCGCTGGGAGTATTCGGACCGGGCTGCGCCGCGGCGAGAGCCGTATTGTTGATCAGGATCGCCCCCTGCCCCTGCCCGCCCGAAGGTATTGTGAAGATGCCGGGCTGCAGCTCCGTCACGGTCACCGGTATGGGCGTCGATACAGTGTTCCCCTGCTGGATGATAAGCTGAGGTTGCGCATTGATATCCAGATTTTGAGGAATCAGTCCGTTTACCTGCGTCGGGCTTATGTACGATAGCGGCAAAGGTTGTCCTCCCAATAACAAGCTCGTATTGTTCAGGCTAATTGGCAAAGGCACTTGCGATGCGCCCAGGACCGCGCTTGCCAGCCGCTCACCGAAGATAGTCACGTAACTTCCGGGCACGACCTGTCCTTGCGGTCCCGCCGACAAACTCGCTGCATTCAAAGCCGCCTCTGGTTTGGCCGCCGCGTCGTTACCGGCGGGCAAAACGCTGACCTGCAACGAAGCTTGCCCGCCAATAGCTCCACTCGCCAAGCCTTGAAGGGCGGTAACCTCCACCGTGACCTGCGATGGCGACGGTGAGGTTCGCGGCGTCCAGGTACCTTCCCAGAAGCCCGTGGCCGGTTTGTAGGAGAGGGTCACGGCGGGGTCCGCGGTAGAAAATGATACCCCCGCCGAGCCGCCATTGCCGGCCGTAACCGGATTATTGCATCCATCTCGAATCAGAACTTGTATGAGCTGCGACTGCGCGACCTGCAACGCATGCCCCAGCCCCGCTACTGGCTGCTGGAATAATGGGACGAGCGGACTCGGACTACAGCTCGCCTTCGGAGTAGCCGTTTTGAAGGCCGAACTGGCCGTCGTCCCCGCCCCAGCGGTCACAATAACGGCCACTTCAATCGTCTGCGTGGTCCCATCGGCAAATCCTACTCCCACATTCCCGTTGTGAACGCCCGCAGCCAATCCCGCCAAATTCGCGCTGAGCGTCAGCGCAGTCGTCCCGGTCACTGTGCCGCTAGCCGGGCTCGCCGTCAACCAATTCTTCCCGTCATCCGTAAACACGACCGTGCTATAGCCCACAGCGTTTCCCGTTAAGCTGAAGAGGCTTATAGTTTGCTGCGCCGCCGCGGAACTCCCGGCTACGCCACTTAGAATTACGCCGCCCGTTGAGGCTTGGGGCGCCGATCCTAGCTGGCCGGCCGCAATCACATTCAGAAGCACGGATACGCTTTGAAGCGTGTTCGCCGCGCCCGGCGCAATCACGTTCACGCTTCCGTAATATTGCTGTCCAACTTGCAGCCCCGCCGGATTAACGGAAACCTGCACGTCCTGCGGCGCCGCGGCGGTCGACGCGCCCGATCCGGGCGAGACCTGCAGCCAACTCAGATTTGCGGGTATCGTCTGCGCTTGCGTTGTCCAAGCCAGGTTACCTTGCCCCTGGTTGAATACCGCGAACGATTGCGGCTGTACCGGAGATCCCCCGGCGACTGCCGTGAAGGTCATGCCAGTCTGGGAGAGACTCATGATCTGCGATAACTTATTTATGGATAGCGTTCCCGTAAACGTCGCCTGAGCGCCGGAATCGGTGTCGGTCACGACTATGCGGCAATTCGTGGTGCTGGGATTGAATCCGGTGGGATCCACTGCAAAAACCACCGCTCCAGGGGAACTTGATGTGACCGCTCCGGTAGCGCCGCCCGTCAGCGTCATCCATCCGCTGTTTGGGTCACAAACGGCCTGAGCGCTGTAATGGAGAGTCCCACCCCCCGAATTCATCACTGTTAATTGCCCTTGAATCGCCGGGCTCCCCTGCGGCAACGCGAAGCTCTGGACATTCTTCGACAGCGCAAGGACCGGCTTGGGCGCGACCACGGTTAGGGTCACGCCGATGGTAGCCGTCGCAGGCGTCAGGCTCCCGCTGCTGACCGTTATCGTTATCTGCCCGGTATACGTCGCCGGCGCGAGACCGCTCGGGTTAACCGAAACGGTAATGTTGCCCGGCGCGGTACCGCTCGACTGCACAGCGAGCCAGCTTCCGCCGTTGTTCGTGGAAGCGGCTCCCGTGAAATTTACGCCCGCTGGGCTGCCGAATATGCCGACAGTTTGGCTTGCGGGGTTGCTGTCCCCCTGAGCATAGCTGAAGCTCAGCGCGTTCACTGCCGGACTGACGCTCAGACCTTGGCCGATCGTCAGGGTATACGTCTGCTTTGCGGAGAGGGCTGGAGTGGACGCATCCGTCACCACCACAGTGACGCTGGCGGTTCCGGCCGTGGTTGGTGTGCCGCTCAAAACTCCGGAGGAGCTCAAGCTCAGTCCGGACGGCAACCCGCTGGCAGTCCAACTGTATGGTGGCGTGCCGCCTTGGGCGGCGAGCGTCGTCGTTGGATAGAAGACATTTGTTATTCCGTTGGGGAGGGAGGCAGTAGTGATGGTGACCGGCGGCGGCGTAATCGCGATCGAGAACTGCTGCGGCGCCGAAGTAATGCCATTGCCGTCCTTCACCGTCACGCTGAAATTGAAAGTGCCGGCCGCGGTCGGCGTGCCGCCGATAACTCCGGTCGAAACATTCAGAGTCAGGCCTGGCGGCAGCGCGCCTACATTGGTCCAACTGCCATAGGGAGGCGTTCCGCCGTTGGCCGCCAGAGTCGCCGAATAGGGCGTCCCCACGACTCCGGGCGGTGGGGTCCCCGTGATCGTGATGGCGGCGGCGGCGCTGCAATCGCGATCGATAACGACTGCGGCGCCGAAGTCGCATTGGCGCTGTCCTTCACGGTCACGCTGAAATTGAATGGACTGCCGCTGGCTGTTGCCGGCGTGCCGCCGATCGCCCCGCTTGAAGCGTTCAGCGTCAAGCCCGGCGGCAACGCGCCCGAACTCACCGTCCAACTGCCGTAGGGGGGAGTCCCCCCGCTGGCCGCCAGCGTGGCTGAATACGCCGTGCCCACGCTGCCACTGGGCAGCGATGTGGTGGTAACGGTCAGCCCCGTTGCAATCGCGATCGACAGCGGCTGCGGCGGCGAAACCGCCCCGGCGCTGTCCTTCGTGGTTACGCTGAAGTTGAATGGACTGCCCGTGGCGCTGGTGGGCGTGCCTCCGATCGCCCCGCTCGATGCGTTCAGCGTCAAGCCCGGGGGCAGCGCGCCGGCGCTAAGAGCCCAATTGCCGTAAGGCGGCGTCCCTCCGCTGGCCGCCAACGTCGTCGCGGAATACGCGGTCCCCACGCTCCCGCTTGACAGCGAGGTTGTCGTGACGATTGGGCCAGCCACTATGTTTACGGTGAGCGATTTCGGGGCTGAGGTCAGCGTGCTGATATCCTGCACCGTGACACTGAAGCTGAAAGGAGTGCCTGCGGCGTTCGTCGGCGTCCCGCTGATTGCGCCCGTGGCGGCATCCAGCGACAGCCCGGGCGGCAACGCTCCGGAGCTGATAACCCAGTTGCTTAACGGCGGCGCTCCGGTGCTTCCTTCCAACGTCGCTGCATATGGCACGCCAACCTCCCCGCCCGGCAACGAGTTGGTAGTAATCGTCACGCCCGAACTAATCTTTATGCATAGCCCCGGCGCCGATGAGGATGAGGTCGCGCCGGCGCTATCGCTTACCCTCACTACAAAGCAGAACGGATTCGGGCTTGCCGCTTTGCTGGTCGGGGTTCCATTGATCGCCCCGGTCGCGGGATCCAAATTCAGCCCGGGCGGAAGCCCTCCGGAATTGATCTTCCAGTTGCTGTAAGGCGGTGTTCCGCCCGTTGCCGCCAAGGTCGCCGAATACGGCGTTCCAACAAGGCCGGCGGGCAGCGGGTTCGCGGTGGTGATGGTCACCACCGATGCAATCGCGATAGAGAACGGCTGTGGCTGCGAAGTCGCGCCAGCGCTGTCCTTCAGGGTCACGCTAAAAGTAAAGGGACTGCCCTCGGCGCTCGTCGGCGTGCCGCTGATCGCGCCGGTTGACGCGTTCAGTATCAAGCCCGGAGGCAGCCCGCCGGCGCTCACCGACCAATTGCTGTACGGCGGCGTGCCGCCGCTTGCCGTCAAGGTCGCCGAATACGGTGTTCCAACAATGCCGGACGGCGGGTTCCCCGTGATGGTCAGTTGCGGCGCTGCGATCGTGATGGAGAACGGCTGCGGCGTCGAGGTCGCACCCAGGCTGTCCTTCACCGTCACGCTGAAATTAAATTTGCCGGCCGTAGTCGGCGTGCCGCCGATCACCCCGCTTGATGGGTCCAGCGCCAGACCCCCAGGCAGCGCGCCGGAAGCGGTCCAATTGCCGTAGGGTGGGGTCCCGCCGCTGGCCGTCAAAGTCGCCGAATAGGGTGTTCCAACAACGCCGGGCGGTGGGTTCCCCGTGATAGTCAACTGCGGCGGTGCAATCGTGATGGAGAAGGGCTGCGGCGATGAAGCCGCGCCGCAAGCTGTCCTTCACCGTCACGCTGAAATTAAATTTGCCGGCCGTAGTCGGCGTGCCGCCGATGATCCCGCTCGACGGGTCCACCGTCAAGCCCCCGGGCAGCGCGCCCGCGCAAGCGGTCCAATTGCCGTAGGGTGGCGTCCCGCCGCTGGCCGTCAAAGTCGCCGAATAGGGTGTTCCAACAACGCCGGACGGCGGGTTCCCCGTGATGGTCAGTTGCGGCGCTGCAATCGTGATGGAGAACGGCTGCGGCGTCGAGGTCGCACCCAGGCTGTCCTTCACCGTCACGCTGAAATTAAATTTGCCGGCCGTAGTCGGCGTGCCGCCGATCATCCCGCTCGATGGGTCCAGCGCCAAGCCCCCGGGCAGCGCGCCGCGGAACGGTCCAATTGCCGTAGGGTGGCGTCCCGCCGGCTTGCCGTCAAGGCCGCCGAATAGGGTGCTCCAACAACGCCAGACGGGGGGTTCCCCGTGATGGTCAGTTGCGGCGCTGCGATCATGATGGAGAACGGCTGCGGCGATGAAGCCGCGCCGCTACTGTCCTTCACCGTCACGCTGAAATTAAATTTGCCGGCCGTGGTCGGCGTGCCGCCGATCACCCCGCTCGAGGCGTCCAGCGCCAAGCCCCCGGGCAGCGCGCCGGAAGCGGTCCAATTGCCGTAGGGCGGGGTTCCGCCGGTTGCCGTTAGGGCCGCCGAATAGGGTGTTCCAACAACGCCAGACGGGGGGTTCCCCGTGACAGTCAGTTGCGGCGCTGCAATCGTGATCGAGAAGGGCTGCGGCGATGAAGCCGCGCCGTTGCTGTCCTTCACCGTCACGCTGAAATTAAATTTGCCGGCCGTAGTCGGCGTGCCGCCGATCATCCCGCTCGAGGCGTTCAGCGTTAACCCCCCCGGCAGCGCGCCGGATACAGTCCAATTGCTGTAGGGTGGACTGCCGCCGCCAGGCGTCAAAGTCGCCGAATAAGGTGTTCCAACAACGCCGGGCGGTGGATTGCCCGTGATCGTCAGTTGCGGCGCTGCAATCGTGATGGAAAACGGCTGCGGCGTCGAGGTGGCGCCAAGGCTATCCTTTACCGTCACGCTGAAATTAAATTTGCCCGCCGTAGTCGGCGTGCCGCCGATCATCCCGCTCGATGGGTCCAGCGCCAAGCCCCCGGGCAGCGTGCCGGACACGGTCCAATTGCCGTAGGGTGGCGTCCCGCCTCCGGCGCTCAGCGTCGCCGCTGAATATGCCACCCCGACGGTCCCATTCGGCAGCGAGGCAGCGGTAACGATCACGCGAGGGGCGACGTTGATGGTGAACGATTGCGGCGCCGAGGTCTGTCCGGTCCCGTCCTGCACCGTCACGCTGAAGGTGAACGAACCGCCCGTTGTGGGCGTCCCGCTGATTGTACCTGAAGCATTCAGCGACAGCCCCGCCGGTATTCCCGCGCTGGCTGCCCAATTCTTTAAGGGGGGCGCCGACGTTGTCCCACTGAAAGTAAAGGACGGATAGAGCACGCCAACTTCAGCATTAGGCAAAGTAGCCGCCTTAACAGCCGGGGCCGGGTTGCTAACATATATGCATATTCCCGGCGCAAATGTGGATGAGATCGCACCGGCACTATCCTTCACCGTCACCACGAAGCACCACGACCCGCTGCCTGCGGCCGCACTGGTTGGAGTTCCGCCGATCTCCCCTGTCGAGTGATTCAAATTGAGCCCCGGAGGGAGCTGTCCGGAAACTTGCGCCCAGTTGACATAGGGCGGTGTTCCCCCCGTTGCCCCCAAGAGCAGCGAATACGGCGTGCCAACGAAACCATTAGGCTGCGTGCCCGCATTAGTAACTGTTGGCGCGCTCGCCTTCGGCGTTGCCGAATATTTCGCCCCCGCTCCGCCCCCTAGCGCACTCATATCGCCGGTCTGTGGTGAGCATGTGTCCGCGCCGATCGAGAAAACCTTCGAGGTGGCCGCTCCATCTTGCCCGGAAACTCCAATCGATATTAAAAATGGAGTCGCGCCGGCGCTTGCCAAACTTCCACTGAGTACGCCGGCATCGCTCAGCGAGAGGCCCGGCGGAAGGTGACCAGCAGTTAAACTCCAGGCGTACGGAGGAACGCCGCCGGACGCCGTGAACGTGAACGAGTACTCCGCGCCGGGGCACGCGGAAGGTAGCGAAGACTCAGTTGTAATGGTTAAATTCTGACCGGCTAAAATGGAACTGCAAAGGGCACAAGACAAAAGAGCGAAAATAAACGCAACAACGCGGGACATAAGTTGCTTTCTACTGCGGCGCCACATAGCAGACCAAATCATCTAAGCTGAAAGAAGAAGCCCGCCTCCACCTTCCCGAACACCTGCGTTATTGAACTATTTGCCTTATAGACCTTCGCCTCCGCGCGGACGCCAAACTTCTCAGTAATGTAATAACGGATGCCTCCGCCCGCGTTTATGGCAAAATCCGAGCCCGCCGGTATTGACCCGGACAAAGTATGCGGCAGGCTATCCGCCCCAATGTAGGTGGCGTTATAAGAAGTCTTGAAATGCGTCAAAGCGCCAATGCCGAACACTGCGTACGGCGCGATGTGGCTTTCGCCAATTCGAAATCGCAAGTGGACTCCACCATGAAAATCCGAGAGCGGGATACCAAAACTCGCTTTTGCGCCGATTGCGGGAACGCTCACGGTGGTGCCGATCGCCGGAAAATAGCTGTATTCTATGTATGGCAGCAGCCAGTTATTAACCGCATATGTAACGTTTCCTCCGCCCATGGCCCGAAAATCGAAGACCCCGTAGCTTGCGCCGGCAAAGCCGCCGACTTCCCAGCCGTTAGGGTGAACATATGGGGTTGTTGTGACTTGGGCGGGAGCGGGGCTTGAAAAGGCGACAACAACGAGAGCGGCAAACGCGAAACGAAGTCCTGTGGTTCGTAACCCTTTGCTAGCCACGGAATAACACCATCGTGCTCTTCATCGCCGTTTGGTCAGATATTTATAGCACAGCCCGTACACGGAAGCAACACCGCCCCGGCACGGCGGCCGGCGGCGTGGTCGCGCTCGCACTTAAATAACCGCAATTGTTCGGTTTTATTCTGAATTTGGTGAATTTCCGTGAAAAGCCGTTTCCAGTAGCGCCGCCAGGCGGCGAAGCGGCGATCACGGGCGGACCTTATGGCATCTGCAGAACGTTCCGCCGGGTTAGGAGGGTGTCCTCCAGTACACACCGAAACCCAAGCTTGTCTTGCGCTTCCGACGAATAGTTACGAAAAGACAGGCGGAGATGCTCCTTGGCATCGCTATCGAACGAACCGCCGCGCGCCACATGAGCTTTCCCCCCGAGGGCCCTCGCGGGTCCACGGCCGGTGAAACCGCATAGTAGTCTGGGCTGTACCAATCGCTCATCCATTCCCACACGTTGCCGGCCATATCATACAAGTGAAACGCATTGGCATCAAAACTCTTTACCGGAGCGGTCCAATCGAATATGTCGTTTCCTTGTTTGCCGTAGAAATTCGCCTTATCCCGGCTATTCTCGCTGTTTAAGGGGTAAATCTCGTTTTCCTTTCCGGCGCGGGCGCAGTACTCCCATTCGGCTTCGGTCGGCAAGCGGCCCCCCGCCCAGTTGCAGTAGGAATCCGCATCTTCCCATGACACATTTACAATCGGTTCGCTGGTCGCTTTCCATCCCTTGTTGAAGTTCGGGGCTGGGGGCATTTTGGGCTTCGCGCTCCCTCGCCTGTTCTCCTCCACGTAGCGCTCGTAAGCGGTCACATCGACCTCGGTCGTTGCCATCCAGAAATCTTTGCTGATTGTGACGGAATGCCGCGGCATCTCGTGTTTCTGGCAGCGGTGGTCGCCCGGTACGCAGCCCATCTGAAACTCGCCCGCATGGATCAAAGCGTAATCGAGGCGGTCCCGGTGATTTTGGAAGATAGTAACGTTCTGCTCGGGAGGATGAAAGAAAAACGGACGCGTTACCGTGTCGCGAACATCAGGAATCTCGCCCGTGCGCGCCTCCACGTCCGCTCGCATTCGTCGAACGATCTCGTCGAGAGAGATTCCAGGGACCTTGGCAATATTCCCGGCAAGGGAGCGCGTAAACCAGCCGGGTCCCCCGTTCGGGGCGTCCGGAACGATCTGGTTGGCCGGTCCTGCGGAAGTGAACAGCAGTTCCTTGATATCCGCATCTGGACTTTTCAAGCCCGGCCCCGTGATACCGGAGACAAGGTCCAAATGCCGGGAAGCTTCGATCATAAAAATCGTCAACCCTGCTTTGCGGTCTTCAAGTTCCTGGGCCAGGCGCCCAAACGGGTATGCTCTGCCGAGTATCCGCGATTTCGTTGCCGGGTCAAAGTTGACGGGCAACATGAAATTGTCTTCCTCAGTCTGTACGGCATAACCCGAGTAGTAAAACAAACACACGTCGCCCGGCCGGATTTCGGCGAGAAACTCTGGAACGGCGGATTCGCCGAAACCGGGAAGCGCAGCATCCTGAACGGCCATCACTTTGAAACCGGCCCCGGTCAGTGCCGCCTTCATCAATTGAATTTCATTGCGCGCCGCAGGTAATGCGGGTAGCTCTGAGTAGGCGGCATTTCCCACCAGTAATGCATGCTTACCCGGCTGAATTGGGACCGGACGCGAAGTTTGGCCCAGCACGGCGATGTCAGCCGCGAACAGCACGAAAATAGTTATCTGGGTTATAGTCGATTGCAACCCTTCGATATTACAACGGTTGGAATCGGCCTGGAGAAGGCCCCCGGCCAGCCCTCGGCGCCGGACTGCTCAATTCCGCTTCTGACTCCATGTCAATGTGACGCTTGCGTTTTGTTCGGTGCATTGAAACGTAAAGCGGGACCAATGGTCCGCTTCGGAGGGCTGCTGCAGGATTGTGTAATTAGCTCCCGGGGCTATTGTGACTGGAACGCCGCCAGGCAGTTTGCCTTTGATGATTTTGCCTGGGAAGGCCCGGCCAGTGCAAACCGTCACGCGATCCGCATGACCTCCAGGATTTGTCCAAATAATATCGCCATGTAATTCCGCCAACGCGGGAGATATCAGATCGGGGAGGGGCCCGCAATCGGGCTCCGCGGGAGGCGCCGGTAGTTTAATGAATGGCGCCGGCGGCGGCACAAAGGAGACCGGGGACTGAAGCCGCGCCGGCGTAGCGTGCACCGGAGGCGATCGCCTGTCGGCCTGCCCGGAAGCATACGGCGCATTTACGCCCACATGAACCTGCACTCGTGAACTTTGGTGGGGTCCGGTGATAAAGACGTAACCGGAATACTGGCCGGCGGTCAACCGGGAAGCGTCCACCGAAACGCTGACCCTGGCAGGCGGTCTGCCCTGTTGCGGGCTGATGTGTTGCGGGCTCATGTGTAACCACGGATCGCTCGCCGAGAGCGTGAAATCGGCGCCATATCCAGTAATGTTCAACCATTGGGGAGCGGGATTCGCCCCTCCTTGCTGGGAAGGCCCAAACGAGAGCGCGGCGGGAGACACGCCGGCGTTTTCATTTGCAACTTTCGGGGCAGGCGCATCCACGGCCAGGCGAACCGGTACTCGTGAACTTTGGTGAGGTCCGGAAATCGTGATATACCCCGAGTGCCGGCCTGCGGGCAGGCGGGAAGCGTCCACCGAAATGCGAATCATCGCCGGCGACGTGCCTTTTTGCGGGTTCACATGCAGCCACGGATCGTTTGTCCAGGCTGTGAAGTCCGCGCCAGTCCCCGAGATTCCCGAGATATAAACCAATTGCGGCTCGGGATTTGCCGCCCCTTGCGCGCAGCGTCCAAACGACAGGGAGGAGGGCGTAACGCGGAAGCTTTGTGGCACCGGCCGGAACAGGCGCGCCATTCCAAATACGCCCGCTATCGACAAAAAAAGCGCGGCTGCGGCCCACGCCCACCCGAAGCGCCGCCAACCGCCGCTCGTCCCGAAATCACGAAATGTTAGAGCGGTTTCCCAGCGTTTCGGCACAAGCGAAGCGATGCCTCTCAATCAAATATAGCCCCCCGTCGCGGTTCCAGTGATGGCATCGGCGGGCGGCTCCTCCTTTCAACCCGCGCCCTTACCGGAACCAGTCGCTTTCCGCTTCGCCTTCGGAATCGATAGCATGAATTTGCCGTCTCGAAGTTTGCGCTTTGCGGGGGCGATTGGATCGACATTCAGCATTAACTGGTTGAGCAAGAGAGCGGTTCGGACACTCGGGTCCCGAGTGATTTGCCAGAACTAACTATCCTGCTAACGGGTGGGCCCCACGGTACGGTTTTCTTTAGCACTACGCCCATATGAGTGTACGCGAACCGGCGCCAGGCACGGTGCGCCACACACTGAGCCAGATCGCTGACGAAAGCTCGCATTCGCTCGCTGCGAACCCTATTGGAATGGCGGAAGCGATCGCATTTCCCTTGCTTTTGTGGGCAACCGGAGTGATGTATCCATGCCCTAAAACAGGCGCAGCACAGGATGAGAAGAACAGCCATGACGAACCTGGAGATCAAGGGCAAAGCCGCCGCCATTGCGCCAGCACACGCACGTCGCGTCGCAGGAAGCTCCCGCGAAGGAGGACCGCAGGCAAAAGAAGGGCGCGCCCAAGGCCCACAAAAATGCCGGAGCCACCGCGCCCGCCAAGGAAGCCGAGGCGAGCAAAAAGGATGGTAAGGAGGACGCAAGGCAATACCCGCGCGCTGGCAGCAAGGCGCGAAAGCCCTGGATATTAGGATGGCCCAAAGGCCACCCTCGCCGAGGTCATGGAGACACCGGTTGGCAGCCCACAACGTGCGCGGCTTCCTCTCCACCGCTGGCAAGAAGCGCAATCGCGTCCTTGAACAAGAAAGCCAGCGACCGCCTCTGCTGCAGCAAATAGGAACAGAGAAGAACCGCTTTGCGATGGACCGCTTCAAACTCCATCTCATCGCTGGCCCTCGAGAAATGCCCGGATCTGCTCCAGGATCAGAAGTTCTACGTTTCGCACGCTGATTCCAGCATGGGGATCCCAGCATGGGGACTTCGCCCCCGCTCAGGCTCATTCTGCGCTAAAAATACACCTTCCGTCCAGGCTCATTCTGGATAAACAAGACTCGATATTGACGCCCTCGGACGCGTAGGCTACGATGGGAATGCGGGGTGGAGCAGTCTGGTAGCTCGTTGGGCTCATAACCCAAAGGTCGAAGGTTCAAATCCTTCCCCCGCAACCAACTTTTCCTTGTCCATTCCGGACACATAGGCAGCAGGTCGTCCGCATACATACATTACAGTCCAGGCCGGTAGGGGTTTTTGAGGAACTGCAGCGAACCCAAATCGTACAGCCAGAGCTGACAAGCCAGATGCCGGGTTCGACTTCTTCGACGCCTGCGGCTTGGCGGCGAGAGGTGCCAAAGTTGATCTTTTTGCGATAGAGACGGAGGCGGCCGCACCTGGTGACGACGAGAGTTCTGTGCTGGAACGGGTAATGCGGGTCGGCAATGTCCTGATACTGCCTGGTAGAAGGTGAGTAGACCGCCGCCGGACACTTCATCTGAAGCGCGTGCTGCTGCAGAATGTGGGCCGACCGGACGGGTTGCGTCCATCTTCAGGCTGAGGTGCATGCGCTCAGGGCCCATTCTGTGGGGATGTCCTCGCCGAATACGTTGGATGCTGATGCCCAGCCGCAGCCGCCACGCGAAAGCCTCGGAGAGGAAGCCCGTGGGGAAGCGACTTTTACAGGGATCTCAGAGAGCGATGATTCCAGGTATGGGTAGTGGGGCCGAATTTGTCCGTCGGATGAAGCGGACCGGCTTGGTTCGCAAGTTGGAAAACAGGCTGCATCATCGTTCGGCGCAGGCGGACGTCACGACTGGCATCGCAATCCAGCAACGGGCGTTTCTCAACCCGTGTCCGGGCGCTTGCTTTGCCGGCTCGTGAATTTGGATTTCTGTTGGCGACAGCCGTTCGCCAGGATGGGCGCCAAAGTTGCTCCCTATATGACACGGTTACCCAGATCCCGTGTTCATGAAGAATATGACGCTCAGCGTAGACGAGAATGTCCTGGCCGCCGTGCGCCGCCATGCCGCCGAGCGTAACTCCACGATCAACGCCTTGGTCCGCGAATACTTGACAAATTTCGCCGCGCACAAGGATCGGGCTAATCGCGCCGGGCGCGACTGCGGAAATTGAGCAACCAATCCTAGGCGCGACTTGGCAGGAAAACATGGTCAGGGGAAGAGTTGCATGACCGCTCAAGGGTCTTCTTCGATACCAACGTTCTGGTCTACGCGGCGGTTGGGACGGGCAAGGACGAACAGAAACGTAAACGCGCCCTTGAGCTAATTGAATCGGAGGATTTCGGCATCTCGGCTTAGGTCTTACAGGAATTCTTCGTGACCGTGGTCAGAAAGGCGTCGCGCCCGCTCTCCGCTGGAAAAGCATTGGAATGGATCGAGCAGTGGACGGCGTTTCCTTGTCAAACCCTCGACCATCAACTCGTTCGCATCGCTGTTGACAAATCCGAGCGATACGCGATTCTGACCTGCCCCCTCGAGCTGTACCAATCATAACTGAAGTATCCGAGTCCTAAACCCCAAGTTATGGCACCCGTTCGGTGCCGACCAACGGGAGGCGGATCGAAATTGCAAGCTTGCTAAGCAAAGCCTGCCATTCGCTCTTCTCCGTTATTTCCCCCGGCGTCGCGGAGAGGACCCGTCAAGGCCTCGCGAAGCGAGCCGAAGGGAAGCCTTGAGGGTTGGCCGCGATGCTGTAAAATTTGTTGCACAGCGAATGGCAGGCTTGCAAAACCCGATTTTGATATGCCGCCAGTACGCACAATCGCCGCTGTTTCCGAGGGCGTCAGGTACGCGAGCGCGCTGTGTGGGCGCTCCTCGTTGTAGTCTTTTCGCCACACCGCGATCTTACATCGCGCATCATGCAAGCTGGTGAACCAGTTTGCGTTCAAGCATTCATCGCGAAAGCGCCCATTGAAGCTCTCGATATGACCGTTTTGGCTAGGCTTGCCTGGTTGGATATGCCACAGCCGCACTTGGTTCTGCTCGCACCAGGCGCTTACTATTTGGCTCACGAATTCCGGCCCGTTATCCACTCGTATCTCCTCCGGCCTGCCGCGTTCCTGGCTCAGGCGCTCCAGCACACGTTTCACCCGCCCACCGGCCAGACTCGTGTCCACCTCAATCGCCAGACATTCCCGCGTGTATACATCTTCGATGGTCAAGCAGCGCAGCGTGCGCCCATCCGCTAGGCTATCTTGCACGAAATCCATCGCCCAGCGCTGATCGGCGTGCGTTACCTCCGGCAACTCCACCGCCGGGCGCTTTAACGCTTTGCGCCGCTTGCGCGGAACCTGCAGGCGCTCTTCACGGCATATACGATGCACTCTCTTGTGGTTCACTCGCATCCCTTCCCGCTGCAACAATGCCGTCAGGCGCCGATATCCAAATCGCTGCCGCGCTCTCGACAGCTCGCATATCCGCTGCCGGATTCCATCATCCGGCCTCGCCCGCGCTGTGTAGCGGCATGTCGACCGCGCTACTCCTAAGAGCCTGCAGGCACGGCGTTCACTCGTTTTCTGTACCTGTCTCATATACCCTACCGCCGCCCTCTGGGCCACAGGCTCTACCATTTTTTTGATACGACGTCCCGCAACATGACCAGGTCCAGCGCCTGGTCCGCCACGATGCGCTTCAGCTTGCGGTTCTCTTCTTCCAGTTGCTTCAGCCGCTGCGCCTCGCTCACCTCCAGCCCGCCGTACTTCGCTTTCCAGGCGTAGTACGTCCCGGCGCTGATGCCGTGCTGCCGGCACAACTCCTTGGTCTTAATCCCTGCCTCGCCCTGTTTCAGAATCGAGACAATTTGTTCTTCCGAAAACCGTCCCTTCTTCACCGTTGTCCCCCTTTCCGCGGCTTCCTCCGCCGCCGGGAAACTCCAGCTTAGATTGGCTCATTTTTAAGGGACAAGGTCAATTCCTATTGGGACGCGGCGATTCTCGCAGCCGCTGAGTCGCTGGGAAGTAATACCGTCTATTCCGAGGAGCTGAATGCCGGACAGCGGTATGGACAAGTGCGAGTCGTAAACCGCTTCGCATGATTGCCCCGTTGAGGTCCTCCGGCTTCGCGGCGCAGCCGGCGTGCACGCCCTACTGCATCCGCTTAACGGTCTCAAATTCCGTGCCGTCCATGTCCTGAATCCAAAGCCGCACCTGTTTCACTTTATCGAGCTGCGACTGCGGAATATCGAAGCGCACCGCTACCATTCGATCCACGGTTTGATGCGGCTCGATCTTATCTTTGATCCCCAATCCGGCGTTGAACTGCCGCCCCAGAAACTTGTTGTATTCGAGCAGCTCTCCGATCTGGGACTTCGAGATGACATCGCCTGCGACCTTTACGCCGTCCGGCTCCTCTGCCGTGACCTTCAAGTCGCGCACTTCAAACAGCACGTCCGAAACGTTCTGCAGACGGAAATCGAGGACCGCGGCGCTGTTATGTTCGTCGATCGCTCCGGTGCGGATCTTGATGATCTGTCCTTGGAGCTCCAGATGGTTGCCGCGATTGCCATAGAAAATCAGAGTGGCAGCGATGGCTACGATCGCTAGCCCTACTCCGAAGAAGATGGCAGCCGTCTTCGACATGCTTTCAGCCGTTAATCTCCTAACAATTTGCCGTACCCTTCGAATCCGCTCACGTTATCGCACACGGCCTTAATACCGGCGGTGATCGGGATCGCGAGCAGAAGACCGACGCCGCCCCATAGCGTTCCCCACAACATCAACGCGACGGTCACGGCCAAGGGGTTGAGGTGTACGCGCGCGCCGATCATTTTGGGATACAGCACGTTGAGAGCGGTCAGGTGCAACAGTCCGACAACCGCGGCGATTAGCACGTAAATCCCGGGACGGTCGTAAACGGCAAGCCCGGCTAGCAGTGGGGGCGCCATCGCCAGCGGTAGCCCGACATACGGAACCATGCTGAGAAAACCACTCAACGGGCCCATTAACGGCCAATAGGGGAGGCGAATGGCGAAAAAGAAAATGCTGCTAAAGAGCGCGACGACCAGGCCGAGAGCAAAGTTGCCGATCACGTAGCCGCGCGCCACCTCGGCGATGCCCTCCCAGGTGCGTCCTACCATACGCCGATCCTCGCCGCTGAACAGCCGCAAAAAGCTGCCGCGCAGGTGATCGCGCCAGCTCAGCATGAAGTAGACCAGAAACGGAATGAAGCTCGCCATCAGGAGAATGTCGTAAAAGGAACGGATATAACCCGCGACGTAGGTATAAAGCGGTTTCGGGTCGCTATGGATGCGGACTTCCTGGATGACGCCGGGCTGCGGCGCGGTCTCTTGCGCCGCGGGCTTGCGTTTCCCGCGTTGGCGCACTCCGCTTGGGATGACGGCCGGAAGCGGCGCC
This sequence comes from Bryobacterales bacterium, assembly GCA_963838885.1. Taxonomy (GTDB): domain Bacteria; phylum Acidobacteriota; class Terriglobia; order Bryobacterales; family Bryobacteraceae; genus JAICMB01. Next base: position 145,298 of record CAWITB010000006.1, read on the forward strand.
TGATCCTGAAATCGTTTGGGTACCACGAGCTCGTAGGTCTTCTTCTCCGCCGCGTCCACGCGCGACCCGATGTTATCGGCGAGCGAGTTGATGCGTTGGCTATACATCGGCAAATCTTCCACCAAACTCGCGAACTCGGTATAGATGCCCAGGCCGAGAAGGTACAGAATCAGCAGCGCGACGCTGCAGACGAGAAAGCTCGCGAGAGAGCGCGGCAATCTTGCCTTCATTGCGACGCCGACCAGCGGGTCGAGTAAAAACGCGATGATCACGGCGATCATCATGGTAATGAAGAATACGCGCCCGAAATAAAGCAGCGCGACAACCGCCGCCGCCGCAAGCACCGGGACGCCGGAGCTTGCCGTTCGGCGCGCCGAGACACTGGGGCTGGGCAGCGGAGACATGGAGTTTCGTCCTAATCTCCATCATAGCCGCGCCGCCATCCTGGGGTATGGGATGCGAGACTGGCGTTGGAGGTCCATTGTCAATCCTGAACTTCATATTCGGCCGCCCCCTCGCATCCTACGAGGAATCCAACGAGCAGATTGGCGTCGCGAAAGGCGTTCCCGTGTTCGGACTCGACGCGCTGGGTTCCGCGGCATATGGGCCCGAAGCGGCTCTTACGCTCTTAATTCCCCTGGGCGTGGCCGGCCTGACTTACATCTTGCCCCTAAGTTTGACCATCATCGTCTTATTAGGTATAGTCTTCTTTTCCTATCGCCAGACGATCGCGGCGTATCCGGGCGGCGGGGGATCTTATACGGTCGCGCGCCAGAACTTAGGAGCCTTTCCGGGTTTGCTTGCCGCGGCCGCATTGCTGATCGACTATACCCTCGATGCGGCTGTCGGAATTTCGGCCGGCATTGGCGCCCTTACTTCGGCTATCCCTTCGCTGCATCCTCAAACTCTGACATTATGCCTCGTTGCCCTGCTGCTTCTCACTATTGTCAATCTTAGAGGCCTACGCGAAAACGGCGCGATTTTCATGGTCCCCACGTATCTATTCCTCACTTGCATGTTCGCGGCGCTGGGTATCGGGATCGCCAAAACAATCGCCAGTGGCGGTCACCCCACGCCGGTTGCGCCGCCTCCGGTATCGCATGCGGCAATTACCGCCGTCAGCGCCTGGCTGCTGCTCAAATCCTTCGCCAGTGGATGCACCGCGCTGACCGGCGTGGAGGCCGTAAGTAACGGTGTTCAGGCGTTCCGCTCCGACCGGGTGAAGAACGCACGCCGCACGCTCGCCGTAATCATTGCCGCATTGGCCATTATGTTGGCGAGCATTGCTTGGCTCGTTCAGGCATATAAGATCGTCGCAACCGATCCCAATGGAAATGGTTATCAAAGCGTGCTGTCCATGCTGCTCAGCGCGGTCGTCGGCCGTGGGTGGTTCTATTACGTTGGGATCGCGTCTATTCTGCTGGTCTTAATCTTCTCCGCTAACACCGCCTTCGCGGATTTCCCGCGCGTGTGTCACTTCATCGCGGAAGACGGTTACCTGCCGGTGTCCTTCGTCAACCGCGGCCGCCGTCTGGTCTATTCGGAGGGAATCATCGTGCTGGCCGTTATCACCGCGGCCCTTCTCATCGGCTTCGGCGGCATCACGGACCGCCTGATTCCACTATTCGCCGTCGGAGCTTTTCTCGCTTTCACCATGTCTCAGGCGGGTATGGTGGCGCACTGGCGGAGAAAGCGCGGCAAAAGCCATCGCACAAACATGATCGTAAATGGACTTGGCGCTATCGCTACCGGCGCGACGGTGCTGATCGTGATCGCGGCGAAGTTTAAGGAGGGAGCTTGGATCACGGTCATCGCGATTCCGTCGCTCCTCCTGCTGATGTACCGCATCCGGCGCCACTACGATAAGATGCGGCGCGAAATTGAATCCAAGACTCCACTGGAGCCTGCAAAAGAGCCGCAACCGCTCATCGTGATTGCGATGACCGGTTGGACCAGAGTGGGCAAAGCGGCGCTGCGCCTTGCCATGACATTATCGAACGAAATCAAAGTCCTGCACGTCGTCGAAGAAGACAAACCCGATGAGTTCCGCGAACACTGGGATGAGTTTGTCGCGTCGCCCGTCGGGAAGGCAGGTCTTCCGCCGCTTGAACTAGTAGTTTTGAAATCGCCTTACCGCTTCGTGGTCACGCCCATAGTCAACTATGTTATTCGACTCGCCCGCGACAACCCGCACCGGCGAGTTGTCACCATGATCCCGGAACTAATGGAGAAGCGCTGGTATTATTACTTTCTTCACGAGCAGCGCGCCACGCTATTGAAGACGCGCCTGCTACTCGAAGGCAATGACCGCATCTCCGTTCTTAATATCCCCTGGTATTTGAAAACGAGCTGACTAATTCATGCCGCAAAGATCCGGCGTACGGCACATCCCGCCGGGACATTGCGGCATTTCGCGGGATTGCTTCGCCGCGCCGTTGGCGTGCGCCGCGAATGTCGACAGCTCCGTCTTTAAATGACGCTCCCCGCACGAGGGGCAAGCAATGTCGTCGGCCGCGCGGCGCACCAGCTTCTCAAACCTCGTTCCGCAATCTTCGCAGCTATATTCGTAAATCGGCATTCGAAATTTCCTCACTCGATCAGTTTCAATCCAATGGTATCAAGGAAACGCGAAATGTCGCGCGGCGCCGCGAGGGAGTCGTTCACCATGATCGAGAACGCCAGTTCGCCGTATTCCGCCGATTCCGCGTAGCCCGACATCGTGCGTACGTGACTCAAGCTTCCCGTCTTAGCCTGTATCCGGCTCGCTTCCGGATGGCCTTCAAACCGCGTACTCAACGTGCCATCGACGCCCGCCACCGGCAGCAGCGAAATCCAATTATCGCGCAGCTTCGATTCGTACATGAACAGCAGCAGTTTCACGATCGCCGCCGGACTCGCCAGCGTCAGCCTGGACAATCCCGAGCCGTCTACCAGATGATATTCGCCTTCCTCCACGCCCGCGCGGGCCAGGAACGCCTTCATCTCCTGCTCACCCGCGGCGCGGCTGCCTACGCCGCGCGCCACCGCCCCCACTTCGCGCAGCATCACCTCCGCATGAAGGTTCTGGCTCACTTTGTCGGTCACCTGCAGCAATTGCGCCAGCGGCGGCGACACGCGCCGCGCCAATTCCACACCGCCAAACTCGCCATTGCCCGGAGCAACCGCCGCATCCTGCTGGTCCGCATAGAGATGCCTCGCTACGGCGCCGCCGCGCACCACAACCCCGCGCCGTACCAGCGCATCGCGCAGCATCGCGGCGGCGAACACCGCCGGATCGTCTACGGCGAGATCTTCGCTCCAGCCGCGATCCGTCATCGGCAGCGCGCCCCATACCTGCAATTCCGGCGATCCCGCGGCACGGCTCACCTTGATCTCGCGCGCCCCCGCCGCGACCGTGTCCACCCGATTGTCGATGCTAAACAGGTTCAACGCCGGCGACGTCGCCAATCGCGCCACATCGCCCGGCTGCTCACCCGGCGACAGCCATAATGTGAACGCGTTATCGTTCACGATCAGCGCACTAACCGGCGCCCCGTAGCCCCACGTTGCGTCGTCGATCGACCAACCGTCAGGATACGGATCCCACACATACCTCCGGTCGTCGCCCACGATGTCGCCGTCGATCGACGTCACCCCGCCGCCCGCGATCTGATCCGCAAAATCCTCGATCGCCGCGATGGTCTGAAACGGCAGCGGCCGCGGCGCCTCTCGCGGGTCTGCGTAATGCGGCGGCTTCTGATAGGGATACTTCCGCGTCGACATGCTGGGATCGCCGCTGCCTATGAAAACCAGGTTCCCGCGCAGACGTCCAGCGGCATCCACCGGCTGTTCGACCACGATTTTCGTCGTGAAGCGATACTCCGGACCCAGCGTCGATAATGCAAGCGCCGTTGTAAACAGCTTTGTATTCGACGCCGGCGCGAACAGTCTGTCTTGGTTGCGCTCGTACAGCACGCGTCCGTCGCGCAGCGCGACGACGCGCATTCCCACGAACGCCGAGCCCATCCGCGACCGCGCCATCGCTTCATCAACTCGCGCGCTCAACGTCGGCGCTCGCCTGCGGGCAGGCTTGGCCGCAACTCCAAGCAGCGCCGCCGCGATCGCCAGCGCCGCCGCCGATTCTCGCAAACGAAATGTCGCGCTCACCGTACCGCCCACGCCATTCCATCCGGACCACGTCCCGCCGAAATCCGGCCGCTGATTTCCAGAGTCTTCAGATCCAGCACGGCGACGTAGTTATCCCCATTCACCGCGACGTACGCCCGCGATCCATCGGGCGCCATCAAAATGCCCTCCGGGTTGCGCCCCATCGGGATGCGCTTGATCTCCTTCCGGGTCGCCGCATCCAGCACCACAACCTCACCCCCGCCCAGATCCGAGATCAGCGCCAGCTTGCCGTCTGGCGTCAGCTTGATGCGGTTCGAGCGCTTCGTATGGACCTCAATCGTATCCGTCACTTTTTGCGCCGCCACATCGATAACCGAAATACCCCCATCCTGCGAATGCGCCGCCCATAATTTCTTGCCGTCTGGCGAGAGATCGATCCCCTCCGGGCCCTTGCCCACCGCAACAACAGTCTCGCTCCAGTTCAACGGATTCGGCCCGCGTTCCATTACCGTAATGCTGTTCGAGCCTATATTCGCCGTAAAAATCCGCCCCAGGTCCTTGCTCACCAGCACCATGTGAGTGGTGTTCTGCCCGGTCCCCATTAGCCAGTCGACATGGTTCGCCTCTGGATCATAGCGGCCGATCAGCTTATTCACCTCCGCCGTGAAGTATAATTTTCCGCCGGCAAACGCCAGCCCGTGCGGCCTTTGCATCGGGCTCACATCCACACGGCGCGTTTCCTTCTGATCCGCCAAGTCGATCATCGAGATCGTGCTTCCGGGCTTCTGGCCGTCTCCGTAATTACTCGCGAAGGCGAACCTCCCATCGGATGAAGCCACCAGTTCATGCGGCTGATACCCCACCGGCACACGGCCGGCCACTTTGCCCGTCGCCGGATCCACGATCGCCAGCGCCGCATCCTCTTTATCGAGAACCAGCAACGCCGGCGAAGGCGTTTGCGCCCGCGCCATGCTGGCCGCGAGTATCACGAAACCAAGAGCTTGAAAGGTAGACATGGCCTATATACCCAGACTAAGCAATTTGTACCACGGCCTCTAAGAGCGCCCCCCAACCTAACTTAGTCCTAGTACCCTGATGTGGGCCCGCGCATCTCCGCCGATAAGAGTTCATGAACGAAGTATCCGAGATGAGCGGCGAAAACCACCTAGACACGACCCCGGTTGGGGTAAAAAAGGTCCGCATTCTGATCGCCGACGATCATCCCATTGTGCGGGACGGCCTCCGCAAGCTGCTAAGCCTGGAGGACGATTTCGAAATCGTGGGCGAGGCCAATGACGGTCGCGAGGTCCTCGATCTGGTTCAGGAACTCGACCCCGACGTGCTTCTGCTCGATCTCCGCATGCCCAATCTAGACGGCCTCTCCACGCTCCAGGCGCTCACCCAGCTCCACAAGCGCGTTAAGGTTATCGTGCTCACCGCCTCTGAGGACAAGAACGAGTTCGTCCAGGCCATGAAACACGGCTGCTCCGGCATCGTCCTGAAGCAGACCGCGCCGGAGCTCATCGTGAAGAGCATCCGGAAGGTCTATGGCGGCGAGATCTGGCTCGATTCCCACACCACGGCCGCGGTCATGCGTCAATTCTCAGTCCCCGGTGAAATTGCATCCGGCGGCCCGGGCAAAGGAGGCCGCGAACGCTCGCCCCTGAGCACCCGTGAGCGCGAAATCGTTCAACTCGTCGCCCAAGGCTACAAGAACAAAGAAATGGCCGAGAAGATGTTCATCAGCGAGCAGACCGTGAAGAACCACCTGCACAACATCTTCGACAAGCTCGGCGTTTCGGACCGCCTGGAACTGGCGCTTTACGCCATTCACAAGGGTCTGCACATCAACCCTGAGCGCTAGCCGCGCTCCTCCCGCTTCATCGAAGGTCGACCACTCCTCCCTGGCGCGCCCCAAACGCGAGGCGCTCGTGCTCCTGCAACGTGTAGCGCCCCCGCCGGGAGATCACCTGTGAAGCTGGAGAGCGCCCCGCCCTAGCGGCGATCGATCTCGAGACGGCCGCTGCCCCCGTTCGGGTCCTCGAACGCATAAATGTCAGGACTGGTCGAAACCTGCTTGAGCGCGGCCTGTTTCCACGGAAATTTAGGGTCGGTGGCGCTGTCCTTATACCAGCCGCTGAGGACGTATTGCGCGGGCTCGTTTTCGCCCCACTTATAACAGGACGCGAGGGCGAACGTGGCGGGAGCCGGCGCAGCGGCGCTGTTTATCGACCAGGCGCGGCGCCAGCCTTCCTTCTGCTTGTCGAAGCATTTTACCCTGACATCCACTTTGCAGCGTTCTTTTTCGAAGGTGTCGAGGATAAACGATTTCTCGAAGCCGGCGGGCGAGAAGGCCGCCTTCAGAACAATATGATCCTCGGGCGCCGTGATGCCGTCGCAAGCAAGGCGGCTGGCGATTTTCACGCCCTTGCTCAAATCCAGCGGCTCAAAGCGGTCCTTATGCGCGGCAGTGACGGCCAATGTGAGTGAGATGAAAATCGCGGAAAAACTCGAGAGGCGCGTCACAATTACGATTGTAACGTTGCGATCGATGCACGCTGCGGGCAGGAGGTAATCTCCACTTTCGTTTGAGGAGATCGAAACATCCTCGCGCGCGTCGGGGGCGGCTTAACCGCCAATGGCGTGCATGGGGCGAGGCGGCGGCACGAAATGTTGTGTATTGATCTGGTGCCCGATCCACTTTTGAAGAACGTTGCCGCGGATCGCGGCCGCGATCGCCTCGTCCGGGGCGCCCGAGCGCAGCAGGCCCTTAACATCCGTTTCGTCGATCGCGAACAGGCAATAACGCAGCTTGCCGTCGCTGGTGAGACGAATGCGATTGCAATTCAGACAAAACGGCCGGCTGACCGAAGCCACCACGCCAATGCGTCCGATGCCATCGGCGAAGCGATATTGCGTCGCAGGCGCTCTGGGATCGCGATCGGGAACCTCGATCAGCGGCGCGATTTCGCGCGATAAAGTCGCGATAATGTCGTCCGCCAAGAGCACCTTTCCGCGGTCCCACAGACCCTGCGCGTCGAGCGGCATAAACTCGATGTAACGGATCTCGATATCGCGCTCGCGGCCATAGCGCGCCAGCGGCACGATATCCGGCTCCAGCAGATTCTTTACCGCCACGGCATTGATCTTGATCGGGCCGAAGCCGAGCCGGCGGCACTCCTCGATGCCCTCCAGCACCTTGTTCAGATCGTCGCGCCGCGTAATGCGTTTGAAGCGCTCCCGGTCGAGCGTGTCAAGATGCACGTTGATGCGCCGCAAACCGGCATCGTAAAGAGCCGCGGCGTCGCGCGCAAGCAGAACGCCGTTCGTCGTAAGCGCCACGTCCCTCAAACCCGGTATTGCCAGCAGCTTCCGCACAAGCGCCGGCAGGTCGCGGCGCACCAGTGGCTCGCCGCCCGTGATGCGCAGTTTCGTCACGCCCAGCGACACCGCGATGCGGGTGAAACGCTCGATCTCCTCGAACGTGAGGATCTCCTCGCGCTTCATGTACTCCACGCCGTCCTCCGGCATGCAGTAGAAGCAGCGAACGTTGCAGCGGTCCGTTACGCTGATGCGGAGATTGTCGTGGATGCGGCCGAACGTGTCGGTCAGTCCGGCGGGAAGGGTCGTCACGGCGCGCCTACTTGACCGCCAGCATGCGCTCGATAGGCAGCGCCGCGCGCCGCATCATATCGTTCGATAGCTCCACGCGCGGCGTCAGATTGGCCAGGCAATCGCGCAGCTTTTCGAGCGTGTTGCGGCGCATGTAGGGACACTCGCTGCAGTTGCAGTTTTCGTTGGGGACGAAGTAAAACTTTTTGTGCGGCGCCAGCCGGTGCAGCGAATGCGACACGCCGCTCTCGGTCATGACGATAAACTCGTCCGCCTCCGACGACACGCACCACTGAATGATGGCGCTCGTCGAGCCGATAAAGTCCGCCATCGCCAGCACGTCCTGCGGGCACTCCGGATGCGCCGCCACCAGCGCGCTCGGATGCTCCGCGCGCGCGGCCGTCACGCGCCGCGCGGGAAATGTCGCGTGCACTATGCAGGCGCCCTGCCAGATCGCCATGTTTTCGCGCCCCGTCTGACGCTTCACATAATTTCCGAGATTGATGTCGGGCAGAAAGAGCACGGGCCGGCTGCTGGGAATCGAGTTGACGATCTGTACCGCGTTGCGCGAGGTGCAAAGGATATCGCTCTCCGCTTTCACCTCGACCGAGGTGTTGATATAACTCACCACGGCATAATCGGGATGCCGCTCGCGAAAGGCGCGCACCTGCTCGGCCGTGCAGCTATCGACCAGGCTGCATCCGGCCTCGCGGTCCGGAACCACCACAATGCGTTCGGGGTTCAACACCTTGGCCGTTTCCGCCATGAACCAAACGCCGCAAAATGCCAGGACGTCGCCCTCGAAGCGCTGCGCCTCACGAGCCAACTCCAGGCTGTCGCCTACGGCATCGGCCAGTTCCTGTATCTCGGAATCCTGATAATGGTGCGCCAGAATCATCGCCTTGCGGGCGCGCTTGAGGTCTAAAATCTCCTCCGTGATGCTGGTGACGGCTAGCATGGCGAGCTACTGCTTGTATTGTAGCAACGGCGGTTTGGATCTCTCGCAGGCGCGCTCCCCCGCGCCGGCATTCTCTACGGCGCCGGGTGCAATACCTGGTCGAAGGTTAACGCCGCGCAATCGTTATTCGCCGCGCCCTCGGCCGTCCAGTTCGAGGCCCGGCCGTTGGTCGCAAAACATTGCATCTTGGCGCGGTGAAATTCCGTAATCGGTTCCCCATTCAAATCGCCCAGGGATACGGCCGCCCGGATCCCGCAATAGGGTCTGCGGTCCGGCGCGCCGCGCGGCGCGTTTGGCTCGCCCGGCCAGATGCAGGATTCCGCGTTCAACGCGTCCACCACTTGGTCCTGCCGGAACACCAGACCCGCCGCGAGATCGGCCGCCGTCGGCACGATCATGGCGCTCAACAGCGCCGTACTGCTGTGGTACTCGGTCGCGGGCGGCAGCGGAATGCCGAGAAGGGTCCCTATATAAGGAATTTCAACGAAGGGCGGCAACAGCGGAAAGCGGGAGTGGGCGCGTTCGAGCACCGCGGCATACGACGACACGTCGAAGATGCGAATCGAATCGACGCGGATTCGACTCGTCGTATGGTGGGCGCCCACGCGCGAAAGATCGGCCGCTGCTCCATTCCGGCTTCCGCCGTAGTAGTTGGGGGTGGCCGGTTCGCCTGCCCGCAGCGTCACGGCGATTTCCGCCGCCGCCGCTCCATTCAAGCTGCGCGGCGTGACATCGACTAACAGCTCGCGGCCGATCTGAATTTTCGAAGATTGATAAGCGCCTAAGGCTCCCAGCGCCGCCTGGGCCTGATTCGGAGAAAGGTTTTCGAGAATCCTCCCCACCGCCGCGGAACCAGAGCCGCTCGTCCCCATAGGGCTCGAGGCGCCCAGAATTGAGTTGGCCAAATCCGATATCGCGGGAGCGCTGCTGGCATCTAGAAAGCTTTGCGACACGGAATCGACCGAGCTCTCCTGGCCCGAAATGGTACGCACCGTGACCAGTCCGTTGTTTAAGAATTTCGGTTTGTCTTTCAAGAGGCGCGCCCAGCTCTTATGGTCGGAGTTGAAGGCGTCCACCTGAACCTGCAGTTCCGCCCCCAGGAAACTCTGGAAGATCCCGACATCGAGATTGAACGCGTCGATGACGGGCCGCAGTGCGGAATTCAGTGTGTCGGCGCTACGGCCCAGATCGTAGGAGGAATACTCGTGCGGATACTGTTGGCTGAGCTTGTAATGAAATAAGAAGTCCGCGATCGCGGCGCGCATCAGACCCACGGGCGTTGGCGAGCCTGACGGCGGCGCGGACGAATCCTGCGCGGCGCCGGAATTGAGCCACTGCCGCGCCACCTGCCGGAAACAGTTCAACCGCAGATGCGCCGCGCCGCCGGGCGAAGCGGCCGCGATCAAATCCGTCAAATCCCGGTTTTCACAGCTCTCGGTGACGAGCCGCGCATCATCGAGCGCCAAGCGGCGTAGAAGCTGCTTCTGGAATCCATCCGCCGGAGCGGGCATTGGAGCGTTCCCCGCCACCTCCCTTTCCTCCGCGCGTGTTTCCGCGCTATCCGTGCATGCTGTCTTCGATGTGGCGGTCCCTTCAATTTGTTCCGCCGCGTTTTCGGCCTGGCACAGCGGATATTTGGCGGCGATTACGGCGAGCAGAAGATCCGTCAACCGCGGCTGTAATGGAAGGAAAAGATTCACATAGCCGAGGCAATACTCCTCGCGGCCGCAGAAACCAAATTTACGCCGCTCGACGGGCTCGCTCCGCGCGAGGGAACGATCTTCGAGAACGTCGCGAGCCGCGGCAGCCGTGCTCTCGCCCAATCGCGGCAGGTCGGCGGCGTACCGGTTTACGACATAGCGATAGAACGGCTCGTCGAAATATTGCGGCGTCATCTGGCCCTTCAGATAACGCCAGGCACTCAAGATGCCGCTCTGCAATGCTTCGTTATTCTGCGCCACCAGGCGCTGCACGATGTCGTTGAAATTGCCTACTGAAGCGGGATCGGTTGAAGAGTTCTGGAGCACCCAGGCGCTAATGATCATCTCCGGTTTGGGAATGTCCAAGGCGGCCAGTACTCGCCTTTTTTCGGCGACGGCGGCGTCGTCGCCCGGATGGCTGTCCGAGAGCACCAGCCAATCCGCGTTGAGTGGCGCGATGGATACGCCCGCGCTTTGGCTTGGCGCCGCGGTCGACGTCACGGGCGCCGGTTTACCCGTTGGCGGCGGGGGAGTCGCCGCGCTGGCGGCGGACTTCGCGGGACCCGCGCCGCCATCCTTCACTGGAGCTCCGGCGGCTGTCGGCGCAGCGGGAGATTTGGCGGCGGCCGGAGCGGTCCCGCCCGCGTTCAGGGCCGCGCTCGCATCGGCCGCATTCAGATAAAACAACCGTACGGAGGAGGGCTCCGGGTGGAGTTGCCAAACCACGTGCCGAAGGTCGGCGAGAAAGGCCCGCCAATCCTCGCAGTTGGGACGGGAAGGCGCCGTGATCCGAATTTTATCGGGACCAACGCTCTGCGCGGGGAATTGTGAATAGCCCAAGGCCGCGACTCGGTCCTTTAGATCGCCTAAGGCGGCGGCATGTGGAACGGCGATCTCGAGAGTGAAAGGCTCAGAAGACGGCGCAATTCCGAGCTGTTCGGGCGACATGGCCGCAAGCTGCGCAACCTGGGCGCGAATATCCGCCAGGACCGCATCGGGCTTCGGCCCCGCGGCTCTCTTCGAATAAACGGCGATGGCATTCTTCCCCTGCGCTTCCAAGATGAAGGGGGCCGGATCTCCCAGCAGCCTTACGATAGCCGCGGCTTCCATACCCGGCGCCTCTTCCCGCGCCCGCGGGATCGTGAACTCGGCGCACTCGGACGGGGTACTGCTGGGATCGATAGTTATGTCCAGCTCCAGGGTCATCGTAGGTGCGGCAGCTATCCCCCGCGACCCTCCCGCGATACCCGCTCCCGCAACACCGGCCTGCACCGCTTCAAAAACAAGCTTTCCCGGCGCCCTCGGGATATATACATTGGGATGCCCGGGAGAGGGGTTGGCCGCGGCGCCTCCAGGTACGGCCAAAATGTTCAGGGTTACAGGCAGCCCCTGATCGGAGCTCGCGCTGACCGCGAATGGCGCCCCCACTGCCAAGGGGTACGGCGGATTGCCTCTGCACGGTGCCGCGTTCCCGGCCGCATTGACGCACTCCAACGCCAAAGTGATCCTTTGCATGCGCCCCGGCGCCGGCCGATTCACCGGGATCAGTTCGACAAAATATTTGCCCTCCTCTTTCAGCTCCTCCGGCTTATCCTTCCCTGCCGCATCGGCGTAGCACGCCGGGGCGCCGCAAAGCATCGCCGCCAGAGCTGAGAGCAGTCCCCAGTTCGACAGAAGCACCTCCCCGGGTCACCCCGGCTAAATCAAGAATCAGGGTAATACAGTACACGCCCATCCCTGACATCACATATTTGGCTTGAATTTAACAACAGTTCACGCCATAATAACTTGATCGAGCGAGAGGTCGTGCAACGTTCTGTGAAAAAAGATCACCTCATTAGTGCTGTGCCATTGCTTACATTAGCGCTCTTGTTTTTGCATCCCGCTTCCGCTTCGCCCAGCCGGGATACGCTCGTGCAATCGCTCCAAACGCGCTACCAGGTTGCCAAGACCGGTATGAACCGGGGCTCCGTCACTGCCGCCGGGACCGTGTTTACGGTTCAGAAGGTCGGACTGAGCGCCGCAGCCGCGGGCGGCTTCGTGAATGTCAACAACACGATTGCGAACGGCGCCATCGAGCAGAAGGGCGGCAGGTTCGGAAGCCTCATGAAAGGCTCCATGGTGAAGAACGAGCGCCCCCTGGCGGTTGGCGAAAAGGTCTATGTGCTGAAGTTCGAGGCCAAGGGCGAATCGAAGAACGATATCTTGCGCGTGGAGCTTGTTACCTGCGATCCGTCGGACGCGGGCGGCGATCAGAAGCTTTACGCGGCGGATTTAACTTTCAAGTTCCCGAAGAATTATCTCGATACGGCAACGCCTGAGCAAGTGGCGCAAGCGATCGAAGCGTTCGTGGCGCCCGATTCGCAGCAGCAGGCCGCGCCCGCGCCGACCGACGCCTCTGCCCCGGCCCCGGCCGCGGAACCCGCTCCCGCCGCTCCCGCGCCCGCGCCATCCGGTCCGACGGTTTCAATGAATATGACCACCGACGAAGTGGTCGCGGCCCTGGGCGCGCCCTCGAAAATCATCGATCTCGGGGCGACCAAGAAATACATTTACAAGGACATGAAAATTACGTTCGTGAACGGGCGCGTAACCGATGTTCAGTAGCGCGGCGCCGCCTGTCCGATAAGATTTGGAGAACCTTTATGAGAGCTTTACAGACCTCCGCCGCCGTCTTCGCAGCGCTGCTCTTTTCAACCGCCGGATTGCGCGCTTTCGATAACAAAAAGCCGTCCGCGCCCGCGCCCCACGCGCCCGCTCCGGCGGCGCACGCTCCAGCCGCGATCCACGCGCCCGCGACGGCACACCCCAACACCGCCGCTCCGCACAACGCGGTAGGCGGGCGCACGATGCCGGCCGCCGGTGGCCGGGCGACGCCAAATGCAGGAGGACGTACGATGCCAAACGCAGGAGGACGTACAATGCCAAACGCGGGCGGCCGTACCATGCCCAACGCCGGCGGGCGTCCCGCTGCCGGCATGCATCCGGAGGCGGGCGGAATGCGCGGCGCGGGCTCCATGGCGCATGGCGGCCCACGGCCGGGAATGACCCCCCACGGCGGCAACGTCGCCAGAGGACCGCACGGGATGGAGTATCACGGCGCCAACGGAACCAGAGCCAATTTCCGCTCCGACGGCCATCTCCGTGAGGTGCATGCCCGCGGCATGGATATCCGCCACGGACCGGGCGGCTCGCGCCGCGTCATCTCGGAGCGCGGCGATCACCGCGTGGTGTTGGTCGGCCACGGTCACGGCTATGTCGAGCGCCCCTATCGCTACGGTGGACATGAATATTATCACCGCACGTATTATGCGCATGGCGTCGCCTACTCGCGCGTTTACCGGCCGTACTACTACGGTCGAGTCGCCTACTACGGCTACATCCCGCCTTACTATTACGGCCCTGCTTACTATGGTTGGGCTTACGCCCCATGGGGCGTGCCGGTCGCATATTCCTGGGGTTGGGGGGGGACTCCCTGGTACGGCGCCTATGGCGGCTGGTTCAATCCCTATCCCGTTTACGCCAGTCCCTCGCTATGGCTGACCGACTATGCTATGGCCGCAACGCTGCAGAGCGCCTATCAGGATCAATTGGCGGCACAGCAGCAACAACAGCAAGGCGCGCCAGATCCTGCCGCGAACACCGCCCAGCAGCCGCTGACGCCCGAAACGAAGCAGTACATCGCCGACGAAGTGCAGCGCCAGATTGCCCAGGAGAGAACCGAAGCGCAGGCCTTGCAGCAGAATCCGCAAGCGGATCCGGGCGCCGGCGGCGCTCCTCCGGTTTTCGATAACGGCCCGCACGCCTTTCTGGTTTCGAGCGCGCTCGATGTTACGGATGCAGGGGGCCAGGAATGCTCCGTAACGCCCGGCGACATCCTCGCAATGAACGGCGCTCCGCCTCCGGACGCCACGTCGGCAACCGTCCGCGTGATGTTCAGCAAAGGCCAGGACTGCGCTATGAACAGCACCGTTGCGGTGCAGCTTCAGGACCTAATGGACATGCAGAACCAGATGCGGGAAACCATCGACAAGGGCATGGGCCTTCTGGCCTCAAAACAGGGTCAGGACGGCATTCCAAAGGCGCCGGCCACCGCGTTGCGCGGCCATATCGAATCGCCCGCGTTGGCCTCCGCCCCGCCCGCCGATCCCAACACCGCGACGGAGTTGACGCAGCAGGAAGTGGCCGCCAACAACGCCGAGCAGGAGGTAATGCAGGACAGCGGCGCGGCGTCGGCCGGCGGCGGCCCGAACGCGGGTCCGGATACCACCGCCTATTCGCCCGCTCCCGCTCAAGCGGCGCCGGGATCGAGCACCGTCACCATTGCGCTCGGGCAAAGCATCGACGAAGTGACCTCGCATTTAGGAAATCCTAAGCGCACCGTGGATCTGGGGATGAAGAAGATCTACATCTACGACGACATGAAAATTACCTTCCTGAACGGCAAGGTGTCGAACGTGGAGTGATCCCCGGAATTCCTGGCGTGGATGACGCGAAATTCGACGAGCCCCGCATCGCCCTGAACCGTATTTACACGAAGACGGGCGATCGGGGCGAAACCAGCCTCGTGGGCGGCCAGCGCACGCCCAAAGATGCGCTGCGCATCGAGTGCTACGGTACGGTTGACGAGCTCAACGCCTTCATCGGAATGGCCTCCGTTTCGGCCGCCGATGCCGTTCCGCCGCTTGTTCCAATCCTCCGGCGCGTGCAGCACGAATTATTCAATTTGGGCTCCATCCTCGCAACCGCGCCCCAGGACACGCATCCCCGCCAGCCGCGCGTCACGCCGGTCGAAATACGGCAACTCGAGAAAGAGATCGACGCCATGAACGCCGAGCTTGCGCCGCTCCGCTCCTTCGTTCTGCCCGGAGGCAGCCGCCTCTCGACCGAGCTGCACGCCTGCCGCACCATCTGCCGCCGCGCGGAAAGAATCGCGGTGCGTCTGGCGCGCGAAGAGAGTCTCGAGCCGGACGCGCTACGCTATCTCAACCGGCTAAGCGACGCATTGTTCGTGTGGAGCCGCTGGGCCAACCGCTTCCTTAATGTCCCCGAAATTTTGTGGGAGCCGAACCGCTCCGCCTCGGGCCAAGCCGAATCCTGACCATTTTATTCCCGAGCCTATCTGTCGCGGTCGTTCGGGGCGTGCGCGGCGCGATCTTCCGATTCGAGTTCTTCGGCCCCCGCCCCCGTCGCGATTTTCGCAACCCGGCATTCAGTCTCGTGATTTCGCAAGTCGGACTCGCTATCAAAATACCGTCCGCACGCGCCACAGCGGAACTCACCGGTTCCGGCCGGCATCGGCTCGCCATCTCCGAAGGCGCCCGCGACCGGCCCAGCGGAAGATCGCGGCGAAAAATCGGATCGTGACGCCGCGAGCTTTTCTACCGTGGAATGCTTGCCCGATTTGACCGAAGTTTGTGTGTCCGCGAGGCTTTCGAGTGGGCTCTCGTTAACTTCCGATTGCAGTTCCAGGTCACGGCCCCGCGCGCTCCGATCCGAGGCCGGGGCCGGCATCGATTTTCGTCTTCTCATATGTAAATGGACGCCCAGATTTCCGTTTCTGTGTCAGCCGGCTCGGGAGCGATCGCCAGTGGTTGGATCTTCCTCGCCAACCCCTGCGTCCACGGAAGTACAGCCGATATCGAGGCGGCGGACGACCTCGGCTTTGCTGATTCCGGCACGGTGAAGGCTTCCGATTTATTGAGCCTTCTTCGCCGCTGTGAGCGACCGGCCCAGCTTTGTTCCCTTGCGGCGGCTTCTACGATTCCGGCCCGAATGCGTTCACGCAGGATTTCGCGCTCGAACTCCGCGCATACTGAGAGCAGTCCCGCCATCGCATGATCAGTGGGCAGTCAGATCCAGTGCTTCAGTCAGGGACACGAAACCAACGCCGAGTTCGGGTGTTCCCCGGTCGACCGGCATTGCAGCGGTTCGAGAAGGTGGTCCCGGAACGTCCCATGAACTGTTTGTGAATGCTCCCGACCCTCCGCTCGACAAAATTCGAACCGATCCGCGCTTCAAGAATCTCACGCGGCGGATGGGCTTGCCGCAATGATTCGGGAACGCTCCTGTTTGCTCTCCTGTGCGAATAAATCCCTAGCGCGTGGCGCGTTCGGCAAGAATTTACTCCGGTGCGACGCCTCTCTTCGAGCTTTATTTTGGCGACGAATTCGGTGACGCTTCCCGAAGTTCGGCGGTAATGTCACCGTCCCGCCCCGCTATCAGGCAGAACCCGCTGTTTGCTGGGCAGGGACCTCGGACCGCATGCTGAAGATCCCATCAACCGAGTAGTCCGGGGTGTGTGGTAACGGCAGTCGGCGCAAGAAAGTTCGCGATGACATCCAGGTGCGAGGCTGTCTCCGCCATCGGAGCGTACCCGATCGGCTGGTGGAAAGAGACTCCGATCCAGAAACGCTATGACCGCGTGGTCCGGTACGCGCTATTCGTCTCCCTAATCGCCAGTAATGGCGACATTCGATACGCGCCATTAATGCCGACATGAATATCTATACCCGTGCGCATCCAGGACCTCGGTTCCTCTCAAGATAACGAGCAAAACTCGTAGTCGCGGTGCGTAGCCAGAGGCTCTCAGGCTCGGATGCCAACGAGTTCCTGCGCAGTCGGTGTGAAGCACGGAGAGTGGACCGAAAATATTTGGGCCCCCTGGGCAGGAGTGCCTCTGAGTCGATTTATCGTATTTGGGTGATACCTCTATTGATCCTGCAAAGAGGGCCGCCTAAAATTCCAAAACCAATTCATTTCATTTCGATTCAACCTCTCCTCATCCTCGTGAGAACGCCATGCGCGGGGACCCGAGTGTTCGGGGGAACCGCACTCCCTGAAGGATTTCCGGTTCCGCAGGTTGTGACGGGACCTTGCGCCTGCGTCAAGCGGCCCAGCGCGCCGTCAGGTTCCTGCGGAACTTGCCTGCGTGGCCTACGTCACCGCTTCATTGTTGCTGTAGCAGCCTGTTAGAACGGAATTATCGGGTACGTCGTGCTGGTCGGCCGGTCCAGCTCATTGTAGGAAATGGTGGTGCCGTCCCGGCTGTTGCGCGGCCCGACAGCCCTGGAGCGCGGGCTGAAATCGTTGCAGCCCTTCAGATCCCCCTCACACTTCAAAACTCCGCACTCGAATCTTTTCCAAGTCATACGTGCCCAAACCGAGCGTCCCCGCGTACGAAACGTGTCCCGGCTCCCGGATATTGATGTTTATGTTCGGATCGTCGGCCCTGTAAGCCTTGCCGGAGCGAACGTACCGCGGCGACCGATCCCAGATCGAAATCACGCCGTGAGCTTTTCGCTCATTATCGACAATGTCCAGCAGCAGCCTGTCAATAGCCACCGGATCTGTCCCGAACATCATCTCCCGCGGATAAAAACGAAACCGCTTGTCTCTCGAGAACGGACCGCCATGCCACACGCCCCGTATCCCATCCATAATTTGAAGGACCGCCTTGCTGCGGAGCGGCTCTACGCTCGCGAGAGTGCCAATAAACGAATACGTATTCGTCTTCGCTGCGCGATGCGAGCGGGCGACATTCGAGAAGCTTCCGTACGCGAGATTTTTTAGACACCCCGTAACACCCGCTGAGCCGTGGTCCTTTATGTTCGGGATGTTGATGATCTTGGTGACCGTCCGCGAAGCCACTCGCATCATGTTTGAGCGCGTGTCGTCTTCTCCGAAAAAATTGACCTCGACATACAGATCGGGATCGTATGGGCGCACATCGCCCCGAATCACTTCGGCGCCCACGAGATGAACGCCGGCTGGAAGGTGGGCGGGATAGTTAACTGCATCTAACTGGGTTTGGAACCGCTCGTAAAGATAGATATGATCGGGAGGGATTCCAATCAAGCGGAGATTGCGAACCGTTTCGGCCACCACCTCGGTTGATGAATATACGCCCGGATATCCAACACAATTCAGCTTGAGGCCGACGATATCGTCAGGACGAAAGAAAACCTGCCACGCTTCTTTTGCGCTCGCGGCTCCGGTCAGTTCCCGCATGCCGCGATCCATTATCTCTCTCACCGCCGCCGGGTCGATCTTCTCCGTGCTTTCGTCGAACGACTTCGCGCAATGGATCTTCACCACTTGCCCGGCAAAGCTGCCCGGCATCCCGAAGTTGCCTGTCCGGGGCGGCGCGCCAACGACCTTATAAACCGGGAGCGCATCCGTGGTCAATCCCGAAACGCCGGAGAGCCCAACGGCGGAAGCCAGTTGCATGAACTTCCTGCGGTCTAACATGATGCTGCGATCATATCACGCGAATTTGCATTCAGCACGCAAATCTCTCTATTGAACCCGCTGAAGCTTACGCCAACAGCAAAGGCCTGATCCTCCAGCCCGTGCCGCCATTTGCTTCAATGAGGGCCGGCAATGCAGGATTGCCATCCGTTCCGACTTTCACTCGCAAACAGAGCCAGAACACCGAAAAGTACCTGGTTCCAGTGCTGCTCAGCGCCTCGCGGACTGGCATTAACTCTCCAAGGCGGGCACGCTCTCGCTCAACGG
Organism: Bryobacterales bacterium; assembly: GCA_963838885.1. Taxonomy (GTDB): domain Bacteria; phylum Acidobacteriota; class Terriglobia; order Bryobacterales; family Bryobacteraceae; genus JAICMB01. The sequence goes on from CAWITB010000006.1 coordinate 164,192, forward strand.
TCTGACCGGCCGAACGAGTATTTCCAAATCCACCGTGTTTTGCCCTGGCCACGCTCCATCATTTCGGATATGTCGTGCGGGATGGAGAGCGGAACTACCATGTCAGCCAGAACCTCGCGAACCTGGTAAGCGATGAAGCAAGTTCGGATATTCTCAGCCAGGCCGCGCTGCCCTTATCTCGAAGTGACCTGAGCGGCTTCGCTCTGCGAATATCCGAACGTCCCGAAGGTCAAGTTTCAGTGCACGCCAGCGCGCTCGGGAAATGAATTCTTGCATTTTCGCTGAGGAATTCGCCGATAGCGTTATCCGTTCGCACGACCGCCCCATCCCGACAGCAAAAACAATCGTAAATTTGAACAAGCTGATGAATCAGCTGCGCCGTACCAGGGAGCGAGGCTACGCATTCGACCGCCGCGAGACCTCCGTGCTCGCCGCCTGCATCGCCGCGTCGATCCTTGGAGCGGACGGCAGCAGCATTGCCGCCATGAGTATCTCGGGGTCCGCTTGCCGGTTCAATCCTCGAAAGAACCGCCTATACTTGTATCGCTGATGAAAGCGCTTCCCAGATGTCACGTCACTTGCACCAGCGCCCCGCAACTCGCGACAACCGTCCACCTCGAGGGTAATGTCCAACGGGCCGTTGATCGCAAAAGCGCGATAGAAGGGCGTAAGCGCGCGCGAGCCGTAACTTGCTCCGCGCCACTGATCTTCGTTACTGGATCTGCAGCATCTGCGCCAGTTCTTTGCCCGCCACCAGGTCCGTCACGCGAAGCTGCCACGCGCCCGGCACATCGTTGATCGCCGGCCGAAATGGCAGAACGTATGCCGCGCCGCCTTGCGCGTTCGAAGCAGGAACAACGGTCGCGGCGAACCGGTCGAATTCCGATTCGCGTCCGGAAGAATCCGTGATCTCGATTTGGATCGGCATCGAGCCCTCGAAAGCTTTCCCCGATGAACCCAGTACGCGGATCTCGATCGGACACGCCTCGCCGCGGCGGCATTCGGCCGCGTGCTTCGCATCCACACCGGCCACCGCTTCAGGAAGGACTGCGAGCAGCTTGCCGCGCGATGGCGGCAGAGTGACCAGGAATTCGGCCATGCCGTTGCGGACCTCATACGTCACCGGCTTGCGCGCAATCGCATCGTAAATCGAAGGCTTCCCCGTAACCGATATCCGCAGCTTCGCGGTCTGCCGCACGCCCGTGTCGAACTCCAGCTTCCATTCGGCGAATCGGCCGCCGTACTTTCGATCGTCGTTCACCGCGAAGACATAGCGGATCGGCCCGCTCTCGATCGTATTCACGATCACGCGTTGGCTGTCGCTATCCGCCGGACGCGGCACGTCGGCGAGCATAGGCGCAAGCTTGGCCGCATATCCCTCCATGCGCGCTCGCGCTTCATCCGCGGTGATCGCATGTCCGGCAGCGAGCGCACGGCCATCCTCGTCGTTCTCAAAACTGAAATCGAAGCCGGTTTTGATGCATCCCGGAATCGAAGCGCGCAACGTATCGTCGGCAATCACCTTCTTGCCCGACTTCGCGAAGTCCACGATGCGGCGGTACATCGTCTCGCGTCAGCGTATCTCCTCGCGTGATGATCAGCGCGTCGTATTTCGACAGCGCTCCCGAAGCAATATCGTCGTCAAGCAGGACATCGAACGGCACATGATCCCGCGCCAGCAGCGTGATAAACGGCATCACCTGCTCATTTGGATATGCCGGCAAGGAGCTTTCACCCGGGAAACCATACGGAAGCCGCGCTCATCATAACCGCCGCCTTCGGCTGCACGCGACGGCTGGCGAGAATGACTGGACCGAACGGCTCAATCAGCGTGTGGCTAATCTCGCCGATGGCGTCGATGGCTTCCGGCGAGGTCAGGAAGGGGTCCAGGGTGGGGTCATCGGGTGGCCCGCTGTAGTAAAAGAAGAGTGCGTCGGGGCGCTGCGACATCACGAGCCACATCGCTTCCCTGACGTAATCGGCGTCCTGGGTGAAGTGCGGGTCCGTGCCAGGACGATCGCTCATCAAGTCGGCCGTTGGCGTGCCAATGGGGATCACGAAGCGTCCATAAATCCACAACGTGATCGTCTGCATTGTCTTCTGATGTTCCGGCCGCGCGGCAGCCTGCAGGACCGTCTCATAGAGCAGCCGCTTAATGTCCGGATGCCCATACGTCCAACTCGAAACAAAATCCAGACCGGTGTGCGAATTGTTTACCGGCGCGAGGCGGTACGGCTCGTGCCACGTCAACACGTCCGGCCGCTTCGCCTTCACCGCCCTCGACATCTCCGCGTTCGCCAGATTCGTCCCATGGCCCCGTTCCCACCACCACTTCAAAAACCGGTACATCGGGTTGTCGTCCGCGATCACGCCGTTCTTGGGCTGCCATTCCGGCGGCAGCGCCTCGACTCGAATCGAGAAAGCCTTTGGACCGATCCACTCGGGTTTCAGCAATGCCGTGAGATCGAGCCCGGCTTCTTCCTTCGCCAGTTTGCGCGCCGACTCGTTGATGCTGAATGGGGTCTGGTACTCCGACGACAGAAGCACGTTCCCCCACGACGGATACTCTCCAAACCGAGCGGTCCAGCTTTCGGCCGTGCGCCGCGCCAGGTCCATGACTGAAGGGTCTCTCGGATAAACCAGCTTCGGATCCTCTTTGCCGTCGGGAAGCACGGCGCGCCCCAATTGAAAATGACGCTCCGTCGTGTGATAAAGCGGATTGAAATACGCGCCCATCTCGAGACCGGCGCGCGTCCCCTCTTCGAGCTCGTGTACATATTCAGGGATCATGTTCGAATTCGGACTCAATGGCTCGATAACTACCGGCATTTCAAGCGAGGTGAAACCGCGCGCCTTCCAGTACGAATAATCGGGCGATCTCGCTCCGGAACGATTCCACACCGGAAACCTCTGCGGATCGCGGGCCGGCGCGATTGAGATCCGGAACACAGCCGCGTTGCCGGCGTTGCTGTTTGTGGCGATCGGCTGCGCGACAACATCGTAATCGCCTGCGCGCAGCACGCCGCTATCGATTGTGTAGCTTGCTTGCCCGTCGCGCACAATGAGGCGTTCGGGAAACCAGCCGCCCACACTCACTCCCAATTGGTTGGCGCCGCCTGTCTGTATTCGCAGGACAATGCGTTCGCCGCGTCGATACCCATGCCGTTCGTTCAAAAAACGAACATCGGCTGCGCAAGCAATCGCAACAGCCCCGATCATCGAGATAGAGAATCGCGTCCCAAATTTCATTTGCGCCGCTTTCTCCTTTCTTAATGCGTCTGAAAGTACGCGTCCTTAGCGGGACGGTAACTAATGCTGAGCTGCGGAGTCTGCAATGCCCGCCCGGCCCTTTTCGCGTCGAAACACAGCGCCAGCGCGCCCGTCGTGAGCAGCGTCCGCTCCGGCGGATACGGTTCCTTGCCCGTATTCATTAGCTCGTCAATGCAATGCACCAGACCGTCGAAATGCGGTAATGGCCGGCCGACGCGTACATCGAACGCGGTGCTCACCGGCGCAGGTTGCCCGGGAATCGCGATTGCCACCTTGCGCGCCGGATCGGCTTCGGGCACTTGCACTGCGGCGAGCTGAAACCCATCGTTGTAGCGCAACCGAAACAGCACGGCGTCTTTCGCGTCCTCCAGCCTTTCCGGCCGCGGGTTCGGCGCGGCGTGATGGGCGGCTTCGAGCAACGGTTTCGCCCACGAGCCTTGCGAGGAATCGCACCAGCGCCAGATGTCCGGTCCGGCGATATACTCCACCTCCGCGACTCCGGTCTCCGCTCCTCTCCGGCGCTCCACCAGCGACTGCGCTACTTCCAGAAGGTGAAATCCATAATCCTCGATCGCGCCGTTTCCAACCGCCGCGGCGGCCGTCATCGGCGTCCCCATCTCCGGACGATAATCGTGCGTCCGCGGACCCGTAGGCGCCGACGATCCTGCCAGCAGCGGAAATTTCAAACTGCGCGCGCGCCGGAACAGCTTGTCGGCCTTGGTCCAGTCATACGAGAAATGTTTATCGAAGAACGTCGGGACGCCGTGACCCGCGGCCTCATACACGTCGAGAATCTGGCTGAACTGCTCGTAGCGCGGATACAGCTTCTGACCGTCGGCGTTGCGAGGATAATCGCCCAGTTCCATGATGAAGAGAACGCCGTTCACGGCCAGCTTGCCGGTGCCCAATGTGAGTGGGTCCGTGATGCCGGGATAATTGCGGAAATTGGCGCGCGCGGCCATGTCCCGGCTCATGTCGTTGGATGGCCTCTGGTCCGTATGCATTGCGACCAGTTGCATCCGTGAAGGCGTCCAGACTCCGTTTGCGGAGTAGCCGGAGATAACGCGCCCGCAGATCACGTCCGCGTGGGAATACCAGCGGTACTCGCTCACCACAGCGCCGATTCGCGGCCGCGGTGGCCGGGCTTCCTGGGCAAGTAATCCGCCCGTCGGGATTGCGCCGGCCAGTGCCGCTGCCGTGCGGCGCGTCATCCTTGGCCCGCTATCACTCATACAATGACTCCCACGGCGCGACGCAACGCGCAACTGACGTTCTCCTGCTTGGCATGGCCGCTATCCTATCACTCCTCGTTCTGATTGACAAACATAGGTTTCCCATTTGGAACAACAGTCGAAATCCCGAATGCCGGTCGGGAAAGCCGGCCCGGCGCCCCCAACCGGCCGACTTACCGCAAGCGCAGGGCACGAGTTCCTGAATTTCTCGGCCACGCTGATGCTGGGCTCCGGCCGAGAGCCATCCGGAAGGGAAAGAAGCGTGGTTGGGACCGTGAGCGGCGCGTGGTGGCCAAGGCGGAAAACATCGACGGGAAAGAGAATCCGCGCTTTGTGGCGACCTCGCTGAGGAGCGAACAATGGGCGGCGCGGGCGCTGTACGAAGAACTCTGTTGCGCGCGCGACTTCGGGAATCGCATAAGGAACAGCCCAGCTTCTTCGCCGACCGCGCGAGCGCGGAGACAATGCGAGCCAAGCAGATGCGGCTTTGTCTATCCGCCATGGCCTACATTCTGGTGAGCGGGCTACAGCGGCTGGGCTGAAAGCGACGGAGTTGGCGCAGGCGCAGGCGTAGACGATCCGCACAAAGTGGAGGCGGCCCAACTCATCAAGTCCGCTTTGCGGTGCTGTCTGAGTTATGGAAGTAGTACTAGTTCGCGTTCCCCAAGCGCATTTCGCGCTCTACGCGGCGGGCCGCGCGCACCCCGATCAGACTCGCCACTTTTCCTAGAAGGGCGGGAACATCCTCCGGCTCGATTAGCGTCCGCGAGGCCTTACCGTGCGGCTGCGAGTCCTCAAAGGTCGTCGTCGTAACCAAGGCGGTTGCGGGCTTATAGTCCATCATGCGGGCATGCGCCAGGACTTTCAGGCCGGCTTGCGGGGATTCCATCTGCAAATCACTCAAAACAAGCTCGTATTCCTGTTCATCGAGCTTTCCGACGGCTTCCGCCGCCGAAGCAGCCGCATCGACCCAGTACCCCCCCGCCTCGAGAACAGTCTGGAGGGTCAGTCGCGATGCCGGGTCGTCGTCGACAACTAGAACCCTGGCCACTTCGAAGCCGGTTCTCTCGGTCATCTTCATTGCGGGATGCCTCTCCTAAGAGTATTCTAATCGAACCTTAAGAAAATGGAAGGGTAGATTTCGGTCTAGGTAGAAGTTTAAGGTCCTTCGGTAGGTGTGGTACCCCCAAATACACGCGCAAAGATGTTATCTATATTACATAAGTATCGCGAAACCGAGAAACTGGAGGCGATCTGCTCTAAATTGAGATGGCGGCGAATTTCGGGATCGGACTCCACGGCCGCCCGAAAATCGCTAGATTCCTCCCAGGATTTCATGGCGTGGCGCTGCACTACCTTATACGCCTGCTCGCGCAACATTCCGGCGGCGGCGAGATCGAGCAGGAGCTGCCCTGAAAAGATAAGCCCTTTCGTTAGTTCAACATTCTGCAGCATCCGCTGCGCCGAGACGCGCAGCCCAGCAAGCAGCCAATTCGATTTGGCGAGCATGTAGTCCACCAGAATTGTGGAATCAGGCAGAATAATGCGCTCCACCGAGGAGTGGGAGATGTCGCGCTCATGCCATAGCGCGATATTCTCGTACGCCGCCTGGACGTTCGAGCGGACCACTCGCGCCAGCCCGCAGATCTGCTCACAGGTGACCGGGTTCCGTTTATGGGGCATCGCGGAGGAGCCCTTCTGACCCGCCGCGAACGGCTCCTCCGCTTCCCGCACCTCGGTACGCTGCAGGTGGCGAATCTCCAGGGCGATCTTTTCGAGCAGGGCGGCGATCAACGCCAGCGCCGCGACATAATTGGCATGACGATCGCGCGAAATTACTTGTGATGCGATGGGCGCCGCTTCGAGGCCCAGACGCGCGCAGATGCGCTCTTCCGCCTCTGGCCCAATATGTCCGAACGTGCCCACGGCGCCCGAGATCTTGCCGACGCGCATTTCCCGCGCCGCTTCTCGAAACCGTCTCAAGTTGCGGCGCCCTTCGTCGTACCACAAGGCGAGCTTAAGGCCAAATGTAATTGGCTCGGCGTGGATGCCGTGCGTGCGCCCGATCTGAACCGTGTCCTTAAACTCGAAGGCGCGGCGTTTCAGAACTTCGAGCAGATCGGCAAGACCCTTCTCGATTAGCTCGGAGGCTTGCCGCACCAGCAGGGCCTGCGCGGTGTCCACGACATCGTTCGACGTCAGGCCGTAATGCAGCCAGCGCGAGGCCTCTTCGGCATCGGCGGCGCGCATGCTTTCCGCGACGGCCGTCGTGAACGCGATGACGTCGTGCTTTACTTCGCGCTCGATTTCGCCGACCCGTTCCGCCGCTACCGATGCATGGCGCCGCAGCAGCCCCGCTGCGTCCCCGGGGACCTGTCCCATCTCCGCCAGCGCTTCGGCCGCCGCCAGCTCCACCTCGAGCCACTGCCGGTATTTATTTTCTTCGCTCCAGATCTGGCCCATTTCGGGCCGCGTATAGCGCTGAATCATCAGTACAGGAAGACTTCGCCCCGTTCCCGCGGATGCGCCACGATCAGACGAGTGAAGAGGGCGCGTCCGTCCAAAGCGCGCCAGGCCATGTTGCGCACGATCTCGGGGTGGTTGTTGTGCTCGCTCAAATGTCCCAGTACCAGCGTGCTTATCGAGATGTCCAGATCGTCGCGAATGAAACGCGCGACTAGCTCGTTCGACAGATGTCCCCTGCGGCCCATCACCCGCTGCTTCACCGACCAGGGATACGGCCCCACCTTGAGCATCTCGGTGTCGTGATTCGACTCGAGTAGCAACAGGTCCACGCCGCGCAAATGTATTTTGATCGATTCCGTGACATAGCCGAGATCGGTCACGATTGCGATCTTGATGCCTTGCGCGCGAATGCGGAATGCGGCCGGATCGATGGCGTCGTGCGGCACGGTGAAGCTATCGACCTCGATATCGCCGACCACAAACGTCGTACCGGGCTGAAAACAATCGAGGGCCGGCTGGAATTCGGCCCAGTCAATGGCCGGCGCGGTTAGCCGTGAAATGAAAATCGGCTTCCCGCATCTTTTCGCCAGTGAGACCAGGCCGCAGACATGGTCGGAATGCTCGTGGCTGATGACGATGCCGTCGAGGTTCTCCTCGCTCTCACCAATGGCATTCAGCCGCGCGGCGATTTCCTTGCGGCTCAACCCGGCATCGACCAGAATTCGGGTCCGCTCCGTGGCAACAAACGTCGAATTGCCCGCGCTGCCGCTGCCCAGAATGCAGACCTTGACGATGAGCCCCCCTGTCTAGCGCTGCTCCAGATCTTGTTCCGAAAATACGATTGCGTCCTGTAATACCACCTCGGCCGTGGTGCCGGGGACGAGTATTACGTCGGGACCGCGCACGATCAGCGCGGTTGCGATTAAACCGGAAGGGCACGATAAGGGCAGAGATTTCGCGGCGCCCTTCACGAATCCTTCGGAGGAGGAAATTGTGGGATTTTCCGCGCCCACCTTGGCCAGATCCGCGCGCAAGGGCCGCTGCACTCCATTCGGCAGGGTCAATTCTTCCAGTCGTACGCGTAGCTCCGCACGCCCTTTCACGCGGCCGGGCCGGCGGATCTCCGTCACGCGAGCGTCGATATAACTTCCCACGGGAATGACGATGCGCCCGGAGACGAGCACCGGAAACACCGTTTGCAAATACAGCCGATCGCCATCCGATGCGCCGCGCGTCGTCAAAGTATTCAAGACCTGGACGGGGATACGCTGCCCTTGCCTGACGCGATAGCCCGGCGATCCGTCTTCCGGGAGGGCGTCGCGATGCTTGAGCTGGGGCTCGTCCGCGAACACGCAGCAACACAGAAACATCGCGCTCACGGCTTTTAATGCAATCACGGTCGTTACATCGTCCCCCTGTTTTATATATCGTCATACTAGCGCAAACACTCGCGGCGCTCGCCTGTAAAATGGAAATATTCATGATCGCGCGCGTTTATGTCTCGATGAAGCCCACCATACTCGATCCGCAAGGACAAACCATACGGTCCGCGCTGGCCGGATTGGGTCATAATTCGATCGCCTCCGTGCGTCAGGGCAAATTTTTCGAAATCCATCTCGAGCCGGGTACAGATCGCGACCAGGCCCACGCTGAGATCGAGCAGATCGCGCACGAAGTGCTGGCCAACCCCGTGATCGAGGAATACCGCGTCGAATGGGACTGATTTTCGAGCGGGGCTTATTATAGATACATGCGCCGCGCCTTAGTCTGCCTTGTTCTCTGCCTGCTGCCCCTCGCCGCCCGGCCGCCCATGACCACGCTCACGATCGAGGTCTTGTCCAGGGACGGCAAGCCCATCGACCGCGCCAGCGTGATCGTCCGTTTCATCAAAGGCCACTCCGTCGTAAAACTTGGCAAAGCCGACAAAATGCAATGGGAAATGAAGACCAGCCAAGAAGGCCGCGTGACTATTCCGCCGATTCCGCAAGGCACCATTTTGGTGCAGGTGATCGCAAAAAATTACCAGACTTTCGGTAACAACTTCGATGTGGACCAGCCCGAAAAGACTATTCAGATCAAACTGAATCCCCCGCAGGCACAGTATTCCGAAGACGCCATCAAGAAATAGGCGATCGGGTCAATCCAGCGCCGCGGCGAATCGCCCCGTCCTTGAGGAACACGGCGCATAAATCTGAATCGCTCGCGCGCGCCGGCAGGCGTAGTATTCCGAAGACGCCAAGAAGTAAGCGCTCTTCAATCGAGCGCCGCGATGGCGTCGATCTCGACCATGACGTCGCGCGGCAATTTCGCCGCCTGCACCGTCGAGCGCGCCGGCGGATTCGCCGGCGAAGTAACGCGCGTAGACCTCGTTCATCTTCGGAAAATCGCCCATGTCCTTGAGGAATACGGTGGTCTTCACAACGGATGCCAGCGACGCTCCAGCGGCTTCGAGCACAGCCTTGAGGTTTTCGATGACGCGCTCGGTTTGCTCCGCCACGCCGCCCGCGACCATTTCGCCCGTCGCCGGGTCGGTTGGAATCTGCCCGCTCAGGTAAGCGAGTCCGTTATGGATCACCGCCTGCGAATATGGCCCGATAGCTTTTGGAGCACGCTCCGTCGACACCACTTTTTTCATAATTTGAGTGTTCCCACCACTTCGCGGATATTGTGAAGCTTCTCCTTTTTAGCAAATTCATCCAACTCCCGCGCGACGCGGCCCGGCGCCCGCGGATCCCAGAACGTCGCCGTGCCGACCTGCACCGCCGCGGCGCCCGCGATCATGAACTCCGCCGCGTCTTCACCCGAACGAATTCCGCCCAGTCCGACTACTGGAATCCGCACTGCCTGCGATGCCTCATACACCATGCGCAGGGCGATGGGCTTGATCGCTGGACCCGACAATCCGCCGAATCCAGCCCCCAGACGCGCCGTTCGCGTCCGGGCATCGATGGCCAGCGACACGAAGGTGTTCACCAGGCTCACGGCATCGGCCCCCGCCTCTTCCGCCGCCTTCGCCAGCGCGTCGATTCTGGTCACATTCGGCGAGAGCTTCACCAGCAGCGGCCGCTTTGCGATTGGCCGTACCAGCGCGATAAGTTCCCGTAACAAGCCCGCGTCATTAGAAAAAAATATTCCACCGTGCTTCGTATTAGGGCACGAAACATTCAGCTCATATCCGGCCAGTCCCCCGGCGTCTTCGAGAATGCGAACCACCTCGGCGTAATCGTCCGGCGCATACCCGAAAATGTTCGCGAAGATTGCCGTCCGGAAGCGCCGCAACTGCGGCAGCTTGCGCTCGACGAACGCCCGCGCTCCGATGTTCTGAAGGCCCACGGAGTTCATCATGCCCGCCTCGGTCTCCCACAGACGGGGCGGAGGGTTGCCGGACATCGGCTCCCGGGAAAGCCCCTTTACAACAATTCCGCCGATGCCGTTCAGGTCGGTAACCGTGGCGAACTCGAGGCCATAGGCAAACGTGCCCGAGGCGGCCAGCACGGGATTGGCGAGTCGAATCCCGCACAATTCCGTTGCCAGGCGGCTGGTTGGTTCCAAGCTTCAGTGTGACATGATGTACTTTGCCCGAACCTCCTCCAGATGAGCGGATGAACGCGCTGTCGGAAGCGATGGTTCGCGTCTTGCGCCAACAACGGGAGTTCGATACGCGGCTGGCCCGCATCGAAGCGGCTCTCTCGCTGACCCCTCCGGCGCAGCCGTCCGCCATGCCGCAGCCGCCCGCTCCGCCACCGCCCTCGCCAGCCACGCCGGTGCCATCGTCGGCCATGGCGCCCCCACTCCCGGCGCCCACAGCCGCCCCCGGACCGTTCCCAACCGCAATCCCGCCCGCGCCGGAACGCTCTCGTCTTGAGACCAACATCGGCCTCAATCTCGTCAACCGTATCGGCGTCATCACGCTCGTTCTGGGCGTCGCGTTCTTCTTCAAGTGGGCCGTCGACAATCAATGGATCGGGCCCGTCGGCCGCGTCGCGCTCGGGATTCTCGCCGGTCTGGCTACGCTTGCGGCCGGCGATTTCGTTGCGAGACGTAATCAGAGAATCTTCGCCCAGGGCGTCACCGGCGCCGGTATCGCGATCCTCTATCTTTCGCTTTACGCGGCGTTCGGCTTCTATCACCTCATCCCGCAGGCGCTCGCGTTTGCGATCGCTGGTGGCGATCACGTTCCTGGCCGCCGCGTTATCCCTGCGTTACAATTCGGTGGCCATCGCGGCCGTTGGAGCTTTCGGCGGATATCTCACGCCGCTGATGCTCAGCACCGGACAGGATCGCCCCTGGTTCCTGCTTACCTACGTACTTCTGCTCGACCTCGGCGCGCTCGCCTTACGCGCCTGCGATCCTGGCGATTGCTGGAGCGGCTCGCTTTCGCCGCCACCATGCTGCTCTATTGGGCATGGATCGCCGGCCGGTTCGAGCCGCACAAGGAACACCCGGCGGACGGTTTTTAATTTTCTCTATTATGCCCTGTTCGCGCCCTTAGCAGCGTCCCCGGTGTTCCTGCTCGCGCAGCTTGCCGCGGCCGCCGCCGTCGTCGCCATTTGGCCGCGCGATGCCGGACTATACTTCACCTTCAGCCTGGCTCTAGCACTGGCCGGCCTTGCCATCGCGGAGATCCGCCGCTCCGCCGCAATGGCCGCCGTTGCGTTCGCGAGCGCGTGGATCTGCTTCGCCGTCTGGACGCTCGGCCCATATTCCGCCCCGCTTCGGACATTACTTACGGGCCTGACCTGCACCTTCGCCCTTTTCATCGCCTGGGTGTTGTGGTGGACGCTCGGACGGCGTGAACAGGCTCGTTCCGTGGAACTGGGAATCATCGCTGTCAATGGCGTGGCCTATTTTGGAGCTTGCTATGGATTCCTCAGACCCGGGTACCATGCCTGGCTCGGCGCGCTGGCCATCGCGATCGCGGGCGTGTATCTGGCGCTCGCCTTTTTAATTCGCGAGGTGGAGAAACCCGCTGTGGACCTCGCCGTTGCTCTTGCGCTCGGCTTCTTGAGCTCTCGCAATCCCAATTCAATTCGCCGGGTATCGCATCACCATGGCCTGGGCCGTCGAAGGCGCCGCTCTCACCTGGATTGCCGTACGCGCGGCGCAGAAAAGGCTGCACTGGGGCGCGCTCGCTATTTTCGTTCTCGTGATCGTCCGCCTGCTCGGGCTCGATGCGTGGATTCTGCCGCTTCCCGACGCCTATGCTCTGCTGTTGAACGCGCGCTTTCTTACGTTCGCTATTTCCGCTGCCGCGCTGTGGGCAGCCGCATATTGGGGCCGCGATCGCGTAACCGCGCCCGCTTATTACATCGCCGGTCATGCCGTCATGCTCGCCGCCCTCAGCATGGAAATTGCCGGCTGGGCGGAACGCACTTCCGCGGTAGCCAATCTCGCGAGCGTCGAAACCGTTTCACTTTCCGTGCTGTGGGCTTTTTACGCCGTGCTCCTGGTAGCCCTCGGTGTACGACTGCGCTTCGTTCTCAACCGCCTCCTCGGCCTCATCCTGATCGGCATCGTGGTTTTGAAGCTCTACATCTACGATGTCTGGCAACTGGCGCGCGTCTTTCGCATCCTGGCGTTTGTCGCGCTTGGTCTTCTGCTGCTCGCGACGTCGTATCTGTACTCGCGCTATCGCTCCACGATCGAAGGCTTGTGGAAGAATTAATCGACCTCGCAATGCCGGGCTAAACGTACTCGCGCAACATGCGCGCGAAGGCGACGAAGGCGGCGGGTTTGCGGCGGCCCAGGGCCATTCGTACAATTTCCCACCCGGCCCAGGCAAAATAAACGATGGTCACGATCCAGTTCATGTCGAGGTTCTGACCGGCTATGGTCAACTGCGCTCCCGATGCTGAAAATACGAACTGAAACGCCCAAAGTGCGAAGAGCGCCGCGGCCTCCCACCACTCCAGCACCATATTGACTAGGAAGAGCATGCCGACGAGCGCTTGGCCGATGGTCATCAACAGTTCCAGTTCCTGCTGGGAATCGAATGGTATGCCGGAAACTACGCCGCGGCTGACGGAGTAGACGATGGGCAGCATGGCGACGAGCAGCGTCCACTGATTGATGTTGCTCGAGACCATGTTCATCAGGGCCATCGGCGCGCCGGTTACCGTACGCGCCCAATAAAACGTCGAGGCCATTTCGGGAAATTCGGACACGAACGGCGCGACCCACTGAATGAAGATAAAACTGGAGACGCCGGTCAACGCGGCCAACGCGAATAAGCTGGCGAGGAACGGTTCAGCGGTGAAATAAATCAGGGCGCCGCCCGCTATGAACAAAAGCGTAATGAAAGCGATGCGGCGCGGGCGCGGCGAAAGCACGATGGCGCGCGGCACCCGCTCAAGATCGTCGATTCCTTCCTCTTCTTCAGGGGGCATGCGGCTCAGCAGTAGCAGATAGGCCGTGTAGATCGCAAAAAGAAAGAAAGCATCATAGAGGTGCAGTGTGCCTTTCCACCAGATGAATGCGGCATAGATTATGGCGGCGAGGAGGCCGATCACCTGAACGCTGTGCTGGCCCTCGAGCTCGATTCGTCGCAGCGGCTGTCCTCCATTTCGCCGATGAAAGAACGCGGCGGAAGCATAGATCATCGGCCAGCCCAGGCCGGTCAGAAGGCGCAGGGCGCCCGTGAGATTGGCTAAGAGAAAAGGGATTTGCCGATGCCAGGCGATGACCGCTTCGACCGCAAATTCCGGTAGCGTCTGCATCCACGCGAGGATGGCGAGCGCGAATCCTTGCGCGATGAAAAATTGCGCCGACTCGGCGGCCCATGCGATGAAAAGCGAAGCCAGCAGGATACAGGGCGTGGTCCACAGCGCCGTCAGCGGGCTGACTTCACGGATCGGCTCGGCCGCTACTGCGAACAAGAAGGCGAAGAGCAGCGCCTTATGCAAACCGCGCCTCGATCGATTTGCGAATCACGAAATGCATCTGGAGAGCGGGCGCGCAAACTCGCTGGGATCGGGCAGGCCGTTAATATCCACATGGTACAACGATTGTATGCCGTCCTTCGCCGTTGAAACGGCGCAGCGCACGTATCGGGCGATGGTCGAACGCGGTTGCCTGGCGCGCGTTCACCAGGCCATGCCGGCGGGATCGGACAAGGTGTTCGTGGTCTCCACCGGCGACGTGTGGGACCTGCACGGGAGCGCGCTCGAGCGAGGTCTGGGGGGCCGCCCCTTCGAGCTTCTTCTTTTCCCGGGGGGCGAAACGCGCAAGCGTTTGCGCGAAGTGGAAGCGCTAGCGGAACAAATGATCGCAAGAGGCGGCGACCGCCATAGCGTCGTCGTGGCATTCGGCGGCGGCATCGTCACCGATGTCGCGGGCTTCGTGGCGGCGATTTTCATGCGCGGCATTCCAGTGGTCCAGATCCCAACTACACTGCTGGCGCAAGTCGACGCGGCCGTGGGCGGAAAGACAGGCGTCAATCTCGCCCGCGGCAAGAACCTTCTCGGCAGCTTTCATCAACCGCTCGCCGTCTTTATCGATCCGGCGGTGCTCGATACTCTGTCGGAGCGCGAATACCGCGCTGGACTTTTCGAGGTGATTAAGCACGGCATCATCGCCGATGCGGAGCTTTTCTGGGTCATGCGGCGCTGCGTGGAAGCGGTGAAGCGCCGCGCGCCCGAGATAGTTGAACGCATGATCGCGGACTCGGTGCGCATCAAGGCCGCCGTGGTCACCGAAGACGAGAAAGAGAGCGACCGGCGCCGGATCCTCAATTTTGGACATACGTTCGGCCATGCATTGGAAGCGGAGACGAAATACGAACGCTTTCTGCATGGCGAGGCGGTGGCTTGGGGCATGAAAGCGGCGCTGCATCTTTCGAGGTCTGAAGCTCTCATTGACGAGCCGGAAGCGCGCGAGATGCTCGACTGCATCGCTTCCTATGGACCGCTTCCGGCAACGGCGGGCATTTCCGCCGAGCGGCTCGCGGCGCGGCTCGTCAACGACAAGAAGACTGTTCGAGGCAACGTACATTTCGTTCTCGCGCGCGGAATCGGCCGCGTGGAAGTAATTGCGGGCGTCGCGCCGGAGCGCGTCTTAGACGCTGTCCGCACCACACTTACCGAGCCATCAGAATCAGGATGATCCGCGGAACCACGCCGGTGGGCGCTCAAACGGAGCAGGAGGCGTCCCGCTGGGTGCGCGAGATGTTCGGGCGCATTGCCCCGCGCTACGATCTGCTGAACCATCTACTGTCGTTCAACATTGATCGCACGTGGCGAGCGCGCATGATCCGCCGCGTCGCGCCAATTCTCGGGGATTCGAACGCGCGGGCGCTCGACATATGCTGTGGCACCGGCGATGTCATGCTCGCGATGGCCGCCCAGGCCCAAGCGCGCGTCTATGGCAGCGATTTCTGTCATCCCATGATGGTCGCGGCGCGATCGAAGGCCGCGCGGAGCGGCGTAGCGCCGCGGCTCTTCGAGGCCGATGGCCTGGCTCTGCCCCTGGCCGATGGCTCGCTCGACCTGATCACCGTCGCGTTCGGCTTCCGCAATTTCGCGAGTTACCAGCGCGGACTCGAGGAAATGTTTCGCGTACTTCGGCCGGGCGGTACGGCGGCCATCCTGGAATTTGCGCCTCCTCCGGACACGCTCTTCGGCAACCTGCACACGTTCTATTCGCGGCATGTCCTGCCGCTGCTAGGAGGAATGATTTCAGGCTCGCGCGAGGCATATGAATACCTGCCGCAATCGGTAAGCAAATTTCCCGCGCCGCCGGAGTTGGCGCAAGAGATGCGTCAGGCCGGCTTTGGCGACGTCCGCTACGAGCTGATGACCGGCGGTTCCGTCGCATTGCATATCGGCGTGGTGAGTTCGTGCGCTCCCCTGCATGATACGTCTCTTCGGCGTGAATCTTGATGGCGGGTCCGAATTCTCTCCGAGCACCAGGATCGAGCGGGCCTTCACTTCGGGACTGAACTTAACCACGCTGATGAAGGCGGCCGGCCCAAACGCGGAACATCGAGCGCGCATGAGATCGTCATCATCTTTGGGCGTGCGCTCGCCATAGCCGAAGACGCAGCGCGCGCCGGCCGGTCCGAAGATGTGCGGAACGCCGAAGTCGTCGCGGCAAATTCGTTGTGGTCGGGGCCGGATCGGCGGGATGAAGAAGCAGCGGGAGCGGCGCGTCATGGGCGCAAGTCCGGCGCTTCGTTCGATACTCTGGTAACGAATGCAGTTCAGTATTTGCCGGCGCTTCGTTATGCTCGCGGGCGTGGCGCTCATCGCCGCGGCCCAAGCCGCGCCTGCCGTGCCCAAGATCTTCAAAAAGAAAGATCGGCCAACCGTCCATGGCAGAGTCGTTCTCGCGGACGGCTCGTTCTCGTGGTTGCCAGTGGAGTTGGAACGCCTCTGCAAGGGCGCCGCGCGGAATATCGGTTATGCCGGCAACGAAGGCCGGTTCACAATTGACCGTGACGCAATGGGCGAAGCTCCCGGATGCGAGATTCGCGCCCATCTTGCCGGGTACCGCTCTCAGAATGTACCGTTGCCGGCCGCATCGGAAACCGAGGACGTGAGTCTCGGCGTTCTAATCTTGCGGCCGCGCGGCAAAGACGACGCGCAAGCGCGATCGAGCAAAAACGCCGAGCTGCTAAACATTAAGAACGCTCGAAAAGCCTTCGAGGCGGGTCTCGATTTCGCGGCTAGCGGCAAGCTGCGCGATGCTGAGCTATCGTTTCGCGATACTGTCACTTTTTTCGTATGGGCGAGTCCGGCGTGGTTTTGCGTGGGTCTTATGGAGCAGCGCGAAGGAGATCCAGTTGCCGCGAAGAAGGCGTTCAAGGACGCGATCGGAATCGATAGCGGTTGGCTGCTTCCTTACGTTTACGTCCTGCCGATTGAAGTGGCGCGGCAGGAGTGGCAGGAAGCGCTGCAGGATTCCGATAAGGTGATCCACGCCGATGCGCTCGCGTACCCTGCCGCTTACGCCGCGAATGCCTGGGCAAACATGAATCTGCACAACGTCGATGCCGCCGAGAAAAGCGCGCGCGAGGCGATACGCCTTGATACCGAAGGCCGCTATCCGGACATGGAATACGTGCTCGGTTTATTGTCGATCGATAAAGTGGATCCGGCAGGGGCCAAACAACACATGGAGGCTTACCTGAAGCTCGCTCCACAGGGCGCGAACGCGAATGCCGCGCGCGAGCAACTGAAACAGCTTGCCGGGGCGGAGAAGCCATGATGCATTACAGCCGCCGTCATCTGCTCGGCATGCTTGGCAGCGCGGGTCTGGGACTTCGCGCATCCACATTGCCGGGCCCGCTCTTTGAAGAGATTCCGGCAAGCGCAAGCGGCATTACCTGGGTACATGAAAATGCCATGTCGCCGCAGCGCTATCTTCCGGAGACGCTGGGGCCCGGCGTCGCGTTCTTCGATTACGACAACGACGGCTGGATGGACATTTACCTGGTCAACAGCGGCCCGTGCGATTTCTTTCAGCCCAAGACGCCTCTTCGCAATGCGCTCTATAGGAACAATCGCGACGGAACATTCACGGATGTTACCGAAAAAGCGGGAGCCGCGGGCGGGACGTTCGGAATGGGCGTCGCGGTGGGCGATTACAACAATGACGGGTTCCCCGACCTGTTCGTGACGTCGTACGGCCGCACCATTCTCTATCGCAACAACGGCGACGGCACGTTCACGGACGTGACGGAAAAAGCGGGTCTGCCTATGCGCGGCTGGACGACGAGCGCCGTGTGGTTCGACTACGACAACGACGGGAAGCTCGATCTATTCGTGTGTAGTTTCGTGGATTATGGCGCGACCGAGCATCTCTCGTGCGGCGATAACAAGCTGGGCCGGCATTATTACTGCATTCCGAGAATGTTTAAGCCGACATCCAGCTTTCTGTTTCACAACAATGGCGACGGGACGTTTACGGAGACCAGCCGCGGCACGGATATCGAGAAGGCGCTGGGCAAAGGGTTGGGCGTGGTCGCGACAGACATCAATAACGACGGGCGCATGGACCTGTTCGTCGCAAACGACACCGTACAGAATTTCCTGTTCGTCAATCGCGGAGCGGGTTCCGGCGGCAAGACGAAGTGGGAAGAGATCGCGCTGGCGGCCGAAGTGGGGTTCAGCGATAACGGCCAGGCGCGCTCCGGCATGGGGGTCGACGCCGCCGATCTGGACGGGGATGGATGGCAGGATCTGTTTGTGGCCAATGTCGACGAAGAGATGTTCTCGCTTTACAAGAACAATACCAACGAGACGTTCACGGACGTTGCGCATACACACAACGTGGCGCAATCGACGCGTCTGTTGAGCGGGTGGGGGCTGAAGTACTTCGATTACGACAACGACGGCTTTATCGACTTGATATTGGCCAACGGGCATCCCGACGACATGATCGAGCTGTATTCGCCGCAGGTGAAATACAAGGAACCGCTGTTGCTTTTCCATCAGGAGGACGGGAGGCTTCGCAACGTTAGCGCGGAAGCGGGCCCGGTCTTTACGCGCATGTTTCCGGCGCGGGGTCTGGCGGTGGGCGATTTCAACAACGATGGGCGCCTGGACGTTCTGATCGGAAATAACGGCGGCGCGCCGGTACTGTTGCGGAATAACGCGGGGCAGGGAAATCATTGGCTCGGGTTGAAGCTCGAAGGAAAAACGTGCAACCGCGATGCGGTGGGCGCGCGCGTGACATGGTCCGCCAACGGCGTGAAGAGGTCGGTGTTGAAGAATGGCGGGGGGAGCTACTTGTCCTCGCACGATCCGCGGATCGTGCTGGGTCTGGGGACGGCAAATAAGTTGGATACCGTCGAGATCCGCTGGCCCGCTCCTAGTTCGCGCGTGACGCGGATGACAAATTTAGCGGTAGATCGTTATATCACGGTCACGGAATGAGCGCGGAAGGCCGTGGCGCTACAATGAGGCCGGAGGAAACAGGATGGCTGACGAAGACAACGGGGGCGGCTGGATCTGGTTTGTGGCCGGTGCGGCGCTGGGGGCAGCGGTCGGTTTGATGTACGCTCCGGCGAGCGGGCAGGAAACGCGCCGGAAGATCGCGGAGGAGGGGCGGCAGGCATTCGCCAACCAGAGCTGGGGCGATCTTATCGATAAAGGCCGCGACATCTACGAGCGCGGCCGCCAACTGGCCGACGACACCGCGGAAATTTTCGAGCGCGGCCGCAAACTGCTGGAAGGCGTCACGGGCGCGGGAGGCGGCGAGGGATCAACGGCGTCCGCGGAAGCATCTCCGGGCGGCACGCGGGCATCTTATTAGTTGATGGCTCCGCCGTTTCACAACGAGGCCACGGCAGACTTTTCCGATGGAGTGAACCGCGAGGCGATGGAACGCGCACTGGCGGGCGTGCGCGCTCAATTCGGGCGCGAGTACGAAATCGTGTTGGCCGGCGAGCGAATCAAGACCGGCGATCTGCTGAAAT
The DNA here is from genome assembly GCA_963838885.1 of Bryobacterales bacterium. GTDB lineage: Bacteria > Acidobacteriota > Terriglobia > Bryobacterales > Bryobacteraceae > JAICMB01. Next base: position 183,575 of record CAWITB010000006.1, read on the forward strand.
CGGTGAACCCTTCGCACCCGGCCGAAGTGGTCGGCGTACATCATAAGGCATCGGCGGATCTGGCTCGTCGCGCGGTTGAAGAGGCCCATGCGTATTTTCCGGCGTGGAGCGCAACACCCGCATCCGAGCGGGTTGACATGCTGCTGCGCGCGGCCGCAATACTTCGCGAGCGGAAATTCGAGTTTGACGCATGGCTGGTCTACGAAGCCGGCAAGAGCTGGCCGGAAGCGGAAGCGGACGTCTGCGAAGCCATCGATTTCTGCGAATATTATGCGCGCCAGATGCAGCGCCTGGCGCATCCCGATGCGGTAGTGCAGCTCCCCGGCGAGAAGGACGAGATGGTGTATCTGCCGCTCGGCGCGGGCGTCGTCATTCCACCGTGGAATTTCCCATTGGCCATCATGGTGGGCATGACCACCGCCGCCCTGGTCACTGGCAATACCGTCGTAGTTAAACCTTCCAGCGACACGCCAACCATCGCGGCGAAATTCGCCGAGGTTCTGCTTGCGGCCGGTTTTCCGCCTCGCAGTTTTTCGCTGCTGGTAGGAAGCGGCGCCGTGGTGGGCGACGTTCTGGTGCAGCATCCGAAGACCCGTTTCGTATCGTTTACGGGATCGCGCGATGTTGGATTGCGCATTAACGAACTAGCGGCAAAAGCGCAAAATGGCCAGATCTGGATTAAGCGCGTCATCGCCGAGATGGGGGGCAAGGACGCCATCGTCGTGGACCGCGAATGCGATCTGGAGAGCGCCGTGAAGGGCGTGCTGGTATCGGCGTTTGGCTTTCAGGGCCAGAAGTGCTCGGCCTGCTCACGGGCGATCGTGGATGGCGCCGTTTACGACAAATTTCTCGAGAAGCTTCAGCCGGCGGTCGCGGAGCTGAAGGTCGGCCCGCCCGAAGATCCCGGCAACTACATGGGACCCGTTATCAACGAAGGCGCCAAGCGGACGATTCTCGGCTACATTGACGCCGGCAAACAGGAAGGCCGTGTGATTTCGGGCGGCAACGCGGCGTCTGGCGAGGGTTATTTCGTACAGCCGACCGTTATCGCCGACGTCGCTCCTTCGGCGCGCGTTTTTCAGGAGGAGATTTTCGGCCCCGTGCTCGCTGTGACGAAGGCGCGCGATTTCGATCACGCTCTGGAGCTCGCGAACGATTCGCAATACGGATTGACGGGCGCCGTTTATACCAATAACCGCGAGAAGATCGAAAAAGCGCGGCGGCTGTTTTTCGTCGGGAACTTATACATCAACCGCAAATGCACTGGAGCGATGGTGGGCGCGCATCCCTTCGGCGGTTTCAATATGTCCGGCACCGATTCGAAGGCCGGCGGGCCGGACTACCTGTTACAATTCGTGCAGGCCAAATCCATCGCGGAAAAGGTCTCGTAATTCAGCTCGGCCGGAACGGCTAACCCCGATGAGAAGGGGACCAAGACAATACCATTCCAGGGTCGAATCTGAACGACGCGGCGCGGGGGCCGCATCAGGTCCCCGCTTCCGACTTTACCCTTTCATCCCAGCTAGAACGCCGCGCATGTAGGCGAAGCTTCTCTGCATGCCAGGCAGGGGATCGTCGGCGTCGATTTCGTATTCGAGATTCACATAGCCCGGGTAATTCATGCGTTTCAACTCGCGGAAGATCGCGGGTATGGGCATGATGCCTTCGCCGACGGCGACTTGGCTGTCCTTCGCGTGAAAGTCCTTGAGGTCCTTAATATGCATGTCGAGCAGCCGCGGGCCGGCCTGACGGATAGACTCGACCACGTCCACGCCCGTTCTAGCGGTATGGCCGACGTCAATACAAAGGCCGCAGCGCGGGTCCATGTTTTTGACGGCTTCGAGCGCGCTCTGAGGCGTCGGAAAATTCTTATCTTCCGGTCCGTGATTATGTAGCGCGATCTTGATGTTGTATTCCTTGACGTACTTCTCCAGCTTGGGTAGAGCTTCATGCGTCGGCATGCACACGATCAGCGGCATGCCGGCGAGCTTGGCGTATTCGAATTTGCTTCGGATAGCATCCTCGTCTTCGTTGTCGCGGAAATAAATAGTGCCGCCGCCGACGATGATGAGACCGGCTTTTTCGAACTCCTTTCGCGCTTTCGCGATCTCGGCGGGGGTGCTGGTCAACGGCAGGTGAACGTCTTTGATGTTGATGTAGGGAGTATTGAGCTTCTTTGTATCCTTGATGGCCAGGTCGCGCTGAAAGTCGCGGAAGGAGTAACTGGCAACCCCGAGCTTCACCTCGCCCGGTTCCGTTTCGGTGGCGCCAAGGCCCGCCCGCGAGGCGGCGAATGCGGCCGCGGCGGCGCCAAAAAGCGAGCGGCGCGTGGTAGTGATTGGCATGATTCTTAGTGTACAAGGACGGCTCCAGGTCTAAAAGTGCAGCCGCAGCTCCGCAAACCGCGACACTCGCAGAAATCTGCCGGGACCCGTTTTCAGCGCTTCACGCTCCAGCGTCCAGGTATGGGCGTGCGGCACGAACGCAGCGTTCAGTCCGGCTTCGAGCGCGGGATTGATGTCGGACTTCGGAGAATTGCCGATCATCCAGGTGAGTTCCGGCGCAATGCCGCGTTCGCGCACCAGCTCGCGATAGGCCGCGGCGTTTTTCTCCTTCACGATCGCCGTATGTCCAAAATAGAGGCCCAGACCGGAGCGGTCGACCTTGAGTTTCTGTTCTTCCGGATCTCCCTTCGTGAACAGGATTAAATCGTGGCGCGCGGATAAATACTCAAGAGTCTCGGCAACGCCTTCTATAACTTCGATTGGCTGCTCCAGGATTCGCGCCGCGAAGTCGGCTACGCACTCCAAATCCTGGGGCCGGATCTCGCGGTCGACGAGCCGCTCGTAACACTCCCTCAAGCTGCGGCCGAAGTTTTTCGATCCGTAGCCATGGGCCCGGGCATTCACGGCCTCGATGCTATCGAGGACGGCCCGCACCTCCACGGCAGACAGGCTGGAGTGCGCCAGAAATTCGCAAAAGTCTTCAAAGGCCCGCTCGAAATAGATGTTGTTTTCCCACAGCGTGTCGTCGGCGTCGATCAGCAGATTCCGGCGCGCGCCCGCCGCTACGGTGTTGGCGGCCACTTTCCATGACCGTTATGCGGCGCCACGCTTCTCACATGCGCGATCCGCCGTTGGCGCACGTTGAACGACGGTAGAAACTCGGCCAGCCTCTTCATGCGCTCCGATTCCGATCGCGTGCCCAGCAGTAATTGACGAAAGTTCAGGTCCGGAAGCGCTTGCGCGAGTTGAAATGAAAGCTGCGGGTCGGTCAGCTCCGGACCCGCGGCTTCTTCCGGCGGATCGATGCGGCACAGGTCGTTGTAGCCGTCGAGAACGCGTTCCTTGATGCCGGGCGGAATCGGCTCGAAGGCCTCGTCGTCGAAGAACTCCACCGCGCCGCGCAAATAAGATTTGTCGTCGTTCAGCAGGATGATCTCGAAGCGGCGCCGGCCGGCGCCGAGCACATCCATGCGTCCGTCGTCGTATTGTTTCAGCACCTTGTCCACGATTGCCGTGCAGCCGGTGTTCACAATGCCCTTTTCGCCCGCCAGCACCACGCCAAACTCGCTTTGATTTGCGATCGCCTCGCCAATCATTTCTTTGTAGCGCTCCTCGAAAATGTGCAATGGCAACGGCGTGCGCGGGAACAATACGACGTTCAACGGGAAAAGCGGCAGAAGCTGCTGTTCCATGTGTACTATTATGGCGTTTTTGCGGAACATCACGGCGCAGCGCGCAAGCGTCGCCGTTTTGGTGTTAATAATGCGGATCGACGGTAAGGTTGTGGTGATCACGGGAGCGTCGGAGGGCATCGGCGCCGCGTGCGCGCAAGCATTCGGGAAGCGGGGGGCCAAGCTGGTTTTAACGGCGCGATCGGCCGGCAAGCTCGCGAGCGCCGGCGGCCAGGGCGCCGTGACCATCGCGGGCGACATTACGTCGGCCGGGACCCGGACAGCGGTGATCGAAGGCGCTCTCGAGCGCTTTGGAAGGATCGACATTCTGATCAACAATGCGGGCATTGGGTTGTACGCTCCGGCATGGTCGGCTCCGATGGAGGATGTGCGGCGCATGTTCGAGTTGAACTTTTTCGCGCCGCTCGAAATGACGCAACTCGCGGTGGCGGTAATGCGCCGGCAACGGCAAGGGACCATCGTGAACGTCGGATCGATCGCCGGCAAAGTGACGCTGCCGTGGTTTACTCTGTACTCCGCTTCGAAATACGCTCTCGGATCGCTCACCGACGGGCTGCGGATGGAGTTGAAGCGCGATGGCATCCACGCCATTGCCGTGTGTCCGGGGTACGTGGAGACGGGCTTTCAAGAACACGTCCTTGCAGGCAAGCCTCCGTCCGCCGTACGCCGCAGCCGTACCTTTAAGATCACGGCGGGCCAATGCGCCGACGCGATTGCGCGTGGAGTGGAGCGAAATGCCCGTACCGTGGTTACGCCCCGCGCCGGCTGGCTGTTCATTATGATGGAACGATTGCTCCCGGGCATCGTGGACGCGCAAATGACACGCCTGTACCGCTCCTCCAATTGACCATGATTCTTAAGCTGAAGCGCACGCCCGGCATCTACCTGGTCGGCTTCATGGCGTCGGGCAAAACGACCATCGGGCGCCTGCTCGCGGACGAGCTGGGGTGGAACTTTGGCGATCTCGACGAGGATATCGAGGCCGAGCAGGGCACGACCATCGCGAACATTTTTGAATCGCTGGGCGAGGAGCAGTTTCGAGTGATGGAAAGCGCTGCCATTATGAAGCGCGTGCGGCTGATCGAGCGGGGCCGTCCCATGGTCGTGGCGCTCGGCGGGGGCACGTTCACCCATGAAAAGAGCTATCAGATTATCGAGAACAATGGCATTTCGGTGTGGCTGGACTGCCCCTATGCGACCATCCGCGAACGTATCGGGCAAGCTTCGCATCGGCCGCTGGCGCGCGATCCGAAAAAACTTCGAGAGCTTTACGACGCCCGCCGGGACGCTTACGCCCGGGCCGATTTCCGCATCGAGATCGGCGGGGACGATCCGGCTCCGGTGGTACAGAGCATTCTCGCTCTGCCGATATTCTGAATGGCCAGCCGCCGGGTCGCGACGTCCCGCGTGGCCGCGCTAAAAATTTTCCGCGCCGCATTGAAGGCCGCGGACGCACGCCAGGCAGTCTTGCGCCGCGCGCGGGTTCAAAACGGAACGCTAATCGCCGGTCGCCGGCGTTATCGGCTCGATCGTTACGAAAACATCTATGTTCTCGGCGCGGGCAAGGCGAGCGCCACGATGGCGCAGGCCGTCGAGAGGCTCCTTGGAAAACGTATCTCCGCGGGGCTAATCAATGTCAAATACGGCCACACGGCGCTCTTGCGCCGCATCGAATTGAACGAGTGCGGACATCCCGTTCCCGATGAGAACGGCGTGCGCGGAACGAAGAGGATGCTCGAGATCGCGCGAGCGGCCGAGGTGAGAGATCTTGTAATCTGTCTTATCTCCGGCGGAGCATCGTCGCTGACGCCGTGCCCCGCGCCTCCGGTCACGCTCGAGCAGAAGCAGCGCATCACGTCCGAGCTGTTGCGTTGCGGCGCGAATATTCACGAGATCAACACCGTCCGCAAGCATCTTTCGGAGTTTAAGGGGGGCCATTTAGCGGAAGCTGCGGCTCCTGCGACGGTGCTTGCGCTAATTCTTTCCGACGTGATCGGGGACGATCTCGACGTGATTGGCTCCGGACCGACCGTCCCGGACCGCTCCACGATCGCGGATGCGCAACGTGTGGTCGAGCATTACGGAATCCCCGCGCCGCCGTTCACGGCGACGCCTAAACCGTCGAGCCCCGCATTTGAGCGCGTGGAGAATGTCGTGGTGGGCAGCAATGCGCTGGCGGTCGCGGCGGCCCAGAGCGAGGCGCGCCGGCTGGGTTACCGGACAATGCTACTGTCGACCTTCATCGAAGGTGAGACGAGGGAGGTGGCGCGCGTTCATGCGGCTGTTGCAAAGGAAGTCTTGGCGAGCGGACATCCGCTGCGACCGCCTGCTTGCGTCATCTCCGGAGGCGAGACGACGGTTACGATCCGCGGCGAAGGTCTGGGCGGGCGCAATCAGGAATTTGTACTCGCCGCCGCAATCGACATTGATGGCCTCGACGAAATTACTGTTCTCAGCGGGGGTACGGATGGCAGCGACGGTCCCACCGACGCCGCAGGCGCGGTCGCGGATGGAGCGACCCTGCGCCGCGCGCGCGAAGTGCGAATCGATGCCGCGCAGTCGCTCGCAGCGAACGATTCTTACCATTTCTTCGAAGCGCTGGGCGACCTGGTGAAGACCGGCCCGACGGGTACGAACGTAATGGATGTGCGAATTTTATTGATCTCGTAACATTTATCTCGTAACAACGCCGTGCGCCTATTCAGCCGCGGCGCAGTCCTCCAGCTTGCGGCGGAGAAAACGGCGCTCCGGCTCGGAGCAGCGCAGCTCTAGCGCGTCGCGGAAGCAGGCGGCGGCTTCAGGCGCACGGCCGAGCTCGAGGAGCAGGTGGCCGCGAACGGCAAGGAAAAGATAATAGTCGCGGAGTTTGGGGTCGTTCTCCAGCGGTTCGAGAGCCGTCAAACCCGCGGCAGGTCCGTGGATTTTCGCGAGGGCGACGGCGCGGTTTAACGCCGTGACCGGCGATGGGTTGAGGGCGTGAAGCTGATCGTACAGGCGCAGGATAAGGGGCCACTCGATGGAGGCAGCCGAGGGAGCGCGGGCGTGGGTTGCGGCAATAGCTGCCTGGACGTGGTATTCGGATACTTCATCGCCGGCCATAGACCGGTCGAAATGCTGAAAACCGAGCGCGATGAGGTGCGGATCCCAGCGCGCATGGTCCTGGTCTTCGAGCAGCACGAGGTCGCCCGATTCATCGACGCGGGCGGGCAGGCGGGCGGCCTGAAGGGCAATAAGAGCAACCAACGCGTGGACGCGCGGCGTCGCGATCGAGGACGACGCCATGAGACGGGCTAGCCGCAAAGCTTCCATGCAGAGATCCTGCCTGATGAGTTGTTCGCCTTCGTGCGAGGCATAACCTTCGTTGAACATCAGATACACAACATCGAGTACGGAATCCAGGCGGCGCGCGAGATCGGCCCCGGCAGGCATTTCGAGAACGATCCGCCGCTCCCGGATGTGGCGCTTGGCGCGCACGAGCCGTTGCGCAATGGCGGCTTCATCGGAGAGAAATGCGCGAGCGATTTCGCGCACGCTGAAGCCGCCGGCGGTCTTCAGGCTTAGAGCGACGCTGGCGTCGCGCGGGATCTCGGGATGGCAGCACATGAAGATCATGCGCAACTCGTCGTCGCGCAGGCGGTCCTGCATGTGCGAGGCTCCGGCGGACTCGGAATGGCGGGAGAGTTCAGCGGCAATGGCTTCGGTTTTGTCGCGGGCGAGGCGGCTCCGGCGGAGGGAGTCGATAGCGGCGTTGTGGGCGGCGCGGAAAAGCCAGGCGGGCGCGTTTTCGGGCACTCCGTTGAGCGGCCAGGATTCGAGCGCTCGCAGCATGGCTTCCTGGACGGCCTCTTCGGCGAGATCGAGATGCGCCGGGCCGAGCACGCCCGCAAGATGCGAAACGATGCGCCCGGCCTGGTGACGGAATAAATGTTGAAGAAGGACGCCGACCCGTGGCGCGGCGTCCTCATCTTCGAGAGACGTCACATGCTCCAGAGTTCACGCACCTCTATTGTGCCGCCATATTGGAGGTGCGGGTGATCGAGCGTACGCTTGACGGCTTCGTCGAAATCGGCGGCTTCGATAGCATAGTAGCCGCCGAGGACTTCCTTCGATTCGCCGAAAGGGCCGTCGGTGACGCGGGCCTGACCGCTTTTGTTCGGACGGATGACCCGGCCCGGACCACCTTTCAAGCGGCGCGAACCAATCATGAACGGCTTCTTGGTCCAGGCCATGTATTTCTCGAGCGCCGCCTGCATTTCCTCGGGGCTTAGCTTTTCAAAGCCGGAAGGATTTTCGTAGAGCAGAAGTATGTATTGAGGCATTGTTTTTTCTCCTTTATCGGATGCGAGTGTATTGGAATGTTACGTTCATTTTTGGCTTGCCGTTTTCATAAAACGACCATAGGCTCGTGAAGCGGCCATGATCGGGCGGCGTGATGACGATGTTATGCATGTGGCCGGAAGCGGGAGTGGGCAGGTTGGCGGCGTCGAGAAAATCGAAGGCGATTTCCCCGCTTGCGGGATCGAGGCCGCGGGCCGTCATGCGGGGCTGATTGCCCATCATGCAGTAATGCGTAAGCAGCAGGCGGTCGCCGTCGACGCTATAGACGGTCATCATAGGGGGCATGACGCCAATGGCGTCGCGCTCGACCAGCGCGGAGCCGCCGGCAATCAACTCGAAGCTGGTATGGACCTTGCCTCTGTCCGTGTCGGCCTCCCATTCGCCCACTAGCGTCTTGAGACGGGCGAAAGCTGCCGAGGCATCATTAAGTTGATCGTTGTTGCGGCTGGCGGCCACGCTTGCGAGCGGCGCCAGAATCAGAGTTGCGGTGAGAAGAAGGTTGGTTTTCATTGGGTCTCCTTTCGTCTTGCACTCTAATAACGAATGAGTACGACGAAAATCGACAGGATGTGACAATTTTTTTGCAGCTGTTTTGAGCGGACAGGCCCGTACAGCGCGCGGCCGTTCGATCAAGGAGACTAGTATTGTGAATCCAGCGGCCGAGTACGCGCGGCGACTCAATGACCGGAACGCGGCGCAACAACGGTTTGACACGCTTCACCACCGAATCGGGAACGCCCGGCTGGCAGTCGGCGTCGTGGCCGTTGTACTCGGGTTTTTCGTGTTCGGGAAGCCGACGATCTCGCCGTTGTGGATAGTCATTCCGATCGTCGTGTTCGTCGCGCTGGCGTGGTGGCATGCGCGCGTGATCCACGGACGCGATGGCGCGGGGCGGGCGGCCCGCTTCTATCAAAAGGGCATCGAAAGAATCGAGAATCGCTGGATGGGTAATGGAGAATCGGGCGAGCGCTACCGCGAGCCGGACCATGTGTATGCCGACGACCTCGATCTGTTCGGCCGCGGCTCACTGTTCGAGCTTCTGTCGACCGCGCGAACACAGGCCGGTGAAGCTACGCTGGCAAGCTGGCTCAAAGCGCCCGCGTGTCGCGAAGAGGCGCTAGCGCGACAAAAGGCCGTTGCGGAATTGCGCGATCAGCTCGATCTTCGCGAAGCTCTGGCGGGAGTGGCGGAGGCGGTGCGGTCGAATGTCGACGATACGGCGCTTGCGGTTTGGGGCGAAGAGCCGCGCGTGACGTTCGCTCGCGGAACACGCGCGCTGGCGCTCATCATAGTGGCTGCGGTCCTGATTACTTTCGCCTTGTATATGGCGGACGTCACATCGAGGCTGGCTTTCCTGGCCGCGATCCTGATTGAATGCTGTATCGGTTTCGCGTTGCGGCCCAAGGTGAAACAGATCATCGAAGCCGCGGAACGTCCCGCGCGCGATCTGGATCTGCTCTCGGACGTTTTGCGCTGTATCGAAGTGCACAAGTTTGCGTCGCCGCTGCTGCGCGCTATTCGAGCGAAGCTAGAGACCAAGGGTGAGCCGGCCTCGCGACAGATCCGGCGTCTGCACACGCTGATGCGCCGGCTCGACGAGCGGGGCAACCAGTTCTTCGCTCCCATTGCGGCGGCAGTGCTGTGGGGAACGCAGTTGTCGATGGCCGTCGAGAAATGGCGGGATCGCTCGGGCCGCTCTATAAGGCGCTGGCTCGATGCGGCCGGCGAGTTCGAGGCGCTCTCTTCTTTCGCGGCCTACAGTTTCGAGCATCCCAACGATCCGTTCCCCATTCTCGATGATCGCAAAGCCTGGCTCGATGCTAAAGGTCTGGGTCATCCTCTGCTGCCCGAAGCGACTTTCGTTAGAAACGACGTGCGCCTGGGCGGCGAACTGCGGCTCTTGATCGTCAGCGGGTCGAATATGTCGGGGAAGAGCACGCTGCTGCGGTCGATCGGACTCAATACAGTGCTGGCGTGGGCAGGCGCGCCGGTGCGCGCGGAGCGGTTCGAAGTTTCGGCCTTGCAAGTGGGAGCGTCGCTGCGGATTGTCGACTCGCTCCAGGACGGCCGCTCGAAATTCTACGCCGAGATCACGCGCCTGCGCCAGATCATGGACCTTGCGGGTGGAGATCGCACGCTGCTGTTTCTGGTGGACGAGATGCTGAGCGGCACGAATTCTCACGACCGGCGCATCGGGGCCGAAGCCCTGGTGCGGACGCTGGTTGAGCGCGGAGCAATTGGAATCGTCACGACCCACGATCTGGCGCTGGCCCACATCGCAGAGGGGCTGGGGGCGCGCGCCTTGAATGTGCACTTCTCCGACACCATCGCCGACGGGCGCTTGAATTTCGATTTTCGTCTGCGGCCCGGCGTCGTCGAGCACAGCAACGCGCTCGAGCTGATGCGCTCGGTGGGATTGCAGGTGTGAGGCGTTATTCCGTTTCCCGAACAACCTTTAGGCGAGCTCGCAACTCAGGCGTGAGCTTGTTCTCGACTTCGGGCGTAATCAGCCCGGCGGCATCCATGGCGCGGATGTGTACGTGGTCTTTATCGCGGTAAGAACTTAGCTTCATCCGCCGCCAGATCGGGCAGTGGGATCACGAACACCTCGTTTCCGTGAATTCGCTTTCGTTCCGGATTGATCGAGGGGTGTGGGGCTGCCTGCTCCGGACGGACCTTCTCTCCGGCAAAGAGCAGATGCACGGCATTTCTGTCGCTGTTGGTATGGCCGTACAAGAGCATATCCATTCCGGCGGCGTGACGAAAGCGGAAGCCGACCTTGGCGGCAATTGCTTCGATTCGCTCCAGATCGGCGCGGCGCACCAACAGATCGATGTCTCGCGTCAGTACAGAGTGCTCCGGGTCGGCCTCTTCGACCTAAATCAGCACAGCCATGCCGCCGATCAGTTCGTGGATGATGTTCTCAGCGCTCAGCGCGTCCGCGATCTTTGCGCAAAATATCGACGAGCTCGAACAGGCGTTCTTCAAAGAACGTGTTTACGGCTTCTCCTTTGCGTGCGGCATCGGCAAGGAACTCACCGAAACTGAGCATAGCGGTTAGATACTATCATCGATGGCCATCATATGAAAAGACTGCTCTTGCTTGCGATATTTGCGGCGGCCGCTTGGCCTGTCCACGCGCAATGGCAGCTCGTCTGGAGCGACGAGTTCAACGGACCAGTCGGCGCGCCGCCCGATCCCGCGAAATGGACGTACGATCTCGGCGGGGGCGGATGGGGCAATCGGGAATTGGAAACGTATACGCAGGATCCCACCAACGTCTCGCAGGACGGCAACGGAAACCTCGCCATCCATGCCCTTCAGACGTCCGGCGGCTCTTACACGTCGGCTCGGCTGAAAACTCAGGGCAAGTTCACGACGCGGTATGGGCGCATCGAGGCGCGCATCAAGATCCCCTATGGACAGGGCATCTGGCCTGCATTGTGGATGCTCGGCGACAACATCGCCACCGTTGGATGGCCCGCTTGCGGCGAGATCGACATTATGGAAAACATCGGACGCGAGCCGGACATCGTGCATGGCACGCTGCACGGTCCCGGTTACGCCGGCAGCTCGCCGTTCACGGCCGCCTATTCATTGCCCGCGAGCCAACGTTTCGCGGACGATTATCACGTCTTCGCCGTCCAATGGTCTCCGGATCTGGTGGCCTTTTTGGTCGATGAACACGAATATTACCGCGTAACGCGAAAGCAGCTTGAAGCCCCAACGCCCTGGGTCTTCGATCACCCTTTTTTCATTCTGCTGAATGTGGCCGTGGGCGGGAATTGGCCAGGAAACCCAAATGGAACATCCGCCTTCCCGCAGACGATGCTGGTCGACTGGGTAAGAGTATACGATTTCAGCCCGGAGCCGTTGCGGCGGCCCTAGCTCTCAAACCTTCGAGGATTTTTCGAGGAATATTCAGGTGGCCCAAGCGGATGTTCGGCTTCGCCGCGCCGTGGAAGTCGGAGCCGCCGCTCACGGCAAGATCCAGCTTCTCCGCCAGCGCACCGTAACGCGCCACATCCGCCGGACGATGATCGGAATGATACACCTCAATGCCTCGCAGTCCCTCATCGCGCAACGATGCAATGGTTTCTTCTTCCTGCCGCGCGTCGCGGATCCCCAGCCGCACCGGATGCGCCAAAACGGGCAGTCCGCCGGCTGCGGCGATGCGCCGTATTCCCTCTATTGTGTTGGGATTTTCGCGATGTACGAAACCGGGCGCCGTTTCGCCCAGGTATTTGCGGAAAGCTTCCTCGGTATCGGCGGCGTACCCTTTGTTCACCAGCACGCGAGCGAAATGAGGACGCCCCGTGAGAGTACGGCCTACCGCCTCCACATCCGACAGCTCGATATCCACGCCGATCGATTGCAGCTTCTCGATCAGTTTGCGATTGCGTTCACGCCTCGATGCGAGCACCTCGGCGAGCCAGACACGAAAGGATGGCGCCGGCGGCTCGCGAAGAAAATATCCAAGCAGATGCACGTCCCAAGTTCGCTCGCGTCCATCGCCGGAGCGCGACAGACGCGTGTTCACTTCAATGCCGCAGACCAGGTCGATGCCGTGCGAGGGCGCCAATGGCGCGGCTTGGTCGTAACCCGCGAACGTATCGTGATCGGTGATCGCAAGCGCCGTAAGTCCCGCTCCCTCCGCCGCATCTAGCAGTTCAGAAGGCGTGTAGCTTCCGTCGGACTCGTTCGTATGGCTGTGGAGATCGATCACTCGGCGGACTCGAACTCGAAGGTGTCTCCTGCAATGTGGGCGAGCAGACGGCCAGGCCCTAGCGCTTTTCCCGCTCCTGCAAAAAAGATAGCACCGTCGGTCGAATCGCCGGATTTTAGCTTCACCGGAGCGAGTATGATCGCGGAAGCCGCCGCGCCGGCCTTCAGGCGCGCCGACGATACCTCCGCCAGTGCGCTCTGCCGCCGAGCTTCATAGCCATTTGTCGATCTCATGTTGATGTTGTTGTACAGCCCCGCTTCATAGGTTTCAACCAGCTTAATGACATCATGCCGTCCCGCTTTGGCGATAAATGAATTGACCACATCGACCGCCGGAGAGGCCTGCAGCACGCCGCCGTCCGCCCTCTGGAAGCTAAAATCCTGGGGTTTTACGGTCCACGAAATCGGAGCCCCATTCGAGACGGCAACCTGAACGACGGCGTAGTCGCGTATGTGCAGCGGAAGCGTGGCGATCATCACGGTTACGCCGCTTTTCGTCAGCGTCTTGTAATGCAAGCCGTTCGATTCGAACTCAATTACCTGTGCGCTCAGGTTCAGACACGCCAAGCCCAGCAGAACGGAACGGCAAGAGACCATAAGTCTCTTACCATCATAGTGCTTGACCCACTCACGGCGAACGCCTTGGTACACTGATGCCAGCATTTGCAGGCTTTATGACCGACATTGGCAATCTACCGAGCCGCCATGGTCTAAAAGAGCAGGGCCTCGCCGCTTACCAGTTGGCGAATTGGAACCTGGGCGTTTCGCAGCTTATTGAAAAAACGATTCAGCGCAGCGAAGGGATGCTCGCAAGCGTCGGCGCATTGGTCGTAAAAACGGGCCGTTTCACGGGACGCTCGCCCAAGGACAAATACATCGTACGCGAGAGCGCGACGGAATCCACCATCGATTGGGGTGAAGTGAACCAACCCATGACGGAGGCCGCTTTCGACGACATGTACGCGCGCCTTCTGCGCTTTCTCGAAAACGAGGAGTTGTTCGTGCAGGACTGCTTCGCCGGAGCGGATCCCGAGTACAGACTGCCGATCCGAGTCGTCACCCAGCGCGCTTGGCATTCGCTCTTCGCGCGTCAGTTATTTATCCGCCCGAACCCGCTCGAAACGGACCGCCATAAACCGGCATTCACGGTGCTGTTCGCGCCTGAGTTCTATACCGATCCGGCAAAAGACGGGACGCGCTCGCCGACCTGCATCGCCGTGAATTTCAAAAAGAAAGTCATCGTCATTGCGGGAACGGAGTACGCCGGGGAGGTCAAAAAATCGATTTTCGGCGTGCTCAATTATCTGCTCCCGGAGCGCGGCGTCCTGCCGATGCACTGCTCGGCAAACATTGGAGACGCGGGCGATGTGGCGCTGTTCTTCGGCCTCAGCGGTACGGGTAAAACGACCCTCTCGGCCGACCCCCGCCGGGGACTGATCGGCGACGACGAGCATGGATGGAGCGATCGCGGCATCTTCAATTTCGAAGGAGGCTGTTATGCCAAGTGCATCCATCTCTCGCCCGAAAAAGAGCCCCAGATCTGGAACGCTATCCGCTACGGGACGGTACTCGAGAACGTCGTCGTCGAACCGCACACCCGCGTATTGGATTTCGACTCCGACGAATTGACTGAGAACACGCGCGCCGCGTATCCGCTCGATTACATTCAAAACGCTGTGATCCCGAGCGTCGGCGGCCATCCGTCGCATATTCTGTTTCTCACCGCCGATGCCTTCGGCGTGCTGCCGCCAGTGGCGCGCCTGACGCCAGACCAGGCCACATATCACTTCCTGAGCGGATATACGGCGAAACTCGCGGGTACGGAACGCGGATTGGGCAAGGAGCCTGTTGCGACTTTTAGCGCCGGCTTCGGGGCGCCGTTTCTGCCGCGCTCGCCGCTGACCTACGCCAGGATGCTGGGGGAGAAAATGCAACGGCACAAAGTTCCTTGCTATTTCGTAAATACCGGCTGGGTAGGCGGCCGTTACGGCGCCGGGGAACGCATGAGCCTGGGGTATACGCGCGCCATTGTCGATGCCGTCGTGGAAGGTAAACTCGATAGGATCGCAACCACCGTCGACCCCATCTTCGGCCTGGCCGTGCCGCTGGCTTGTCCGGGCGTTCCGCCCGGCGTTCTGGACGCGCGCGGACAATGGGCCAGCGCAGCGGATTACGATGCCGCCGCCCGCGAGCTGCTGGACCGTTTTCACCGCAACTTCGCTAAATTCGAAGCTGCCATCGAGGCTTGACGGCGTTCAGGACAGGGTTTGTGTGCTGGGCTCGTCTTCGAGAGCCTCGTAGTCGATCACCATTTGCGAGTTCTTCAGGGCATCGATGAACTCGCGGTCGCGGCCCTCCGCGATATCGTATTCCCAAACCTCCGTTCCGACGCTGAGGAAACTGTCGTCTTCTTCCATGACCTCCTCGTTGTGGAGGTTGTCGGGCTCAAAGCGCTCCACAAAAACGGCGTCGAGGACAACGCCGTCGGTCAACTCCGGTTCCACGAATTCCGGCGGATTCTCGGACGGATTGCCGCGGCCGTCGGTCCGCTCCACGAACGTTACGCGATATTTCATATCTTTCTGTTTGACTCCCGCGCACCCCGGCTGTGACATTGAGGCGTTCGAACGGGGCTATTCCCCCATAACCTTGATAATCACGCGTTTGGGCCTCTGCCCGTCGAATTCGGCATAATACACCTGTTGCCAAGGGCCGAAATCGAGCTTCGCGTT
The DNA here is from genome assembly GCA_963838885.1 of Bryobacterales bacterium. Taxonomy (GTDB): domain Bacteria; phylum Acidobacteriota; class Terriglobia; order Bryobacterales; family Bryobacteraceae; genus JAICMB01. The sequence continues at coordinate 199,067 of CAWITB010000006.1, forward strand.
CGTGACCGGCACGATGATTTCGTGGTGCACCAGCAGACTTTTCAGGTGTGCATCGCCGTTCGTCTCGCCCGTGCGATGGTGGCGATAATTCTCCTGGTAGGGCGCCAGCTTTTCCAGCCATTCGTCGATATCGGCGATCAGACCGTCCTCCGCATCGTTCACCCATATGCCGGCCGTAATGTGCATGGCCGATACCAGGATCATGCCGTCCCGAATGCCGCTTTTCGAGAGCGCGCCCTCCACTCGTGAAGTAATGTTGATGTATTGACGATGTTCCTTTGTGTTGAAGGTGAGGTATTCGGTGTGGAAACGCATACGCGCCGATGATAACAGCGGCTTGACAAGGCCCGAGCGGAGACGTCAGACTTTGGTATGGACGGCGGACGTTGAAAATTAGTGTGTTTGTCGCGGTGGCGTTCGCCGCCGCGCTTGCGGCCGCCCGCGCGCAGCAACCGCAACAGCCCCAACCGGCTCAGCCCCAACCCACCCAGACCCAGCCAACACAGGCCCAACCAACGCAGGCGCAGCCCACACAGGCTCAGCCCACGCAAGCCCAGCCCACGCCGGCGCAGCCCTTGCAGGCGCAACCGGCGCCGGCCCAGACAGGCGCCAGCCAGCAGGACCAGGAGGACGCCCAGACCGGCGAGGATCAACAGCCACCGTCGCGTTATGAAGGGCCTTCTATTTTGAGCCGCGATCGCAGCGTTATTGGCGAGCGCGGGGGCAAGCTTCTGGACTACCGCTTCTATGCCCAGGTGACCGGAATCTACGACACCGCGCTGATACCCGTGTCCGTAACACCCCAAGGCGGCTTAAACACGACGGGCGGCGCCTACGGCATCTCGGCCGGCGGCGGACTCGCGGGGACTAAGATATGGAAGCACGACAAGCTGTCCGTCGAATATCATGGCGACTTTTACCACTATGTGAACGCGCCTTATTTCGACGGTACCGACCAGTTTCTGAATATGTCGTACGCGCATGTGTTCTCCCGGCGTTTCTTCATGCAGACGCGCCAGACGGCCGGTTCCACCGATTACACGACCGGATATTATACTTTTCTCCCGCTGGAGAATACCGACTTGTATGCGGTTCCGACAAACCAGCTTTTCGATAACCGCACGGAGTTTCTCGAATCGCGCCTCGATTTCACCCGCCAGCAATCCCTGCGGCTCTCGTTCAATTTCGGCGGCGAAGGCTTTTTAGTCCGGCAGCGGGCTATCGATCTTGCGAGCGTCAACGGCTACAATGCCCACGGCGACGTCTCCTACAGGCTCAACCGCCGGCAGACCGTGACGCTGAGCTATCAATACACGGCTTTCGACTATCTTCGCCAGTTCGGCAGTGCCAATATCAACGAGCTTACAGCCGGATACAGCATCGGATTAGGACGCCGCTGGGACTTTGGATCCCAAGTTGGCGCGGCGCGAGTGAACTTCGCGGGCTTGACGATCGTCAATATCGATCCCGCGATCGCGGCCATTGTCGGCCAAAATCAAGCAATCGTCTCGTTTAACACTGTCACGTACGTTCCCATTTACGAGGCGCAGGTCAGGCGCCGCTTCGAACGCTCTTCCATCGCGGCCGCGTACAACCAGTCGTTCAGTCCCGGCAATGGCGTATATTTAACCTCGCGGCAGACGGCGGCGACATTGGATTACTCCTATGTAGGCATCCGCAAGATTACTTTCAACGCCAGCGGAGGATACTCGAGCCTGACCAGCCTCGGACAGACGCTGGGGGCTTTTCGGGGCGAATACTTCGGCGCGGGTTTAACCTATAAGATCACGCGTATCGCATTCCTGACGGCGCGCTATGATTTCCGGCACTACGACACCGGAAGCACTGGATATCTGCAAAATAGCCAGCGCATTTCGATCGGACTTGCGTTTAGCCCGGGCGATCGGCCATTGCCCATTTGGTGACGCCGCCCCGCGCGGCGGTCAATCGATTCCCTGCAGAGCCGTCTGCAACCGCTCCGGAAAATTCTGCCCCGATTCGGACCATAGCCGCCGCTTGTCGACGTTCAGCGCGTCATCCAGATCGTGCACCAGCTTGAGAAGGCTCTTAATATTGAACTGCGCCATCTTGACGTTTTTCGGCAAGCCGCGCTGCGGCAGGAACAGCGCGTCGATGCCAAACTCGATGCGCAAGTGCTCCTCGGCATCCTGAAACTCCGGGCCGAAGCAGCTCAGGGCGACGCGCGACGGCTCCAGCTTCCATTCGGAACCTTCGAATTGCCACAGGTCCCATGAAGTTTCGAGACGGTAGCAGGAGTCCGCGTCGAAGAACTCCTGCGCCGATCGAAGCAAATCGTCGATAGCCTCCGGCATTGCAAAAACCTCTTCGATGCGCGCCGGCTCGCTATAGGAAATAGGAACGATCTTGAACACGGCGGCGCCGGAGAGAAGCCGCGAGTACGGAAACAGCCGCAGCATTTTTCCGTACTTCCGCAGCATCGTCTGCGCGCTAAAACCGTTCAGCCAATACGACAGGTAAAGTTGATCGGCCATGCTAACATCGTACTGCCGCTTGCGCCGATCGCCGCTACTCCCTATTTTTCTCATCGTTTCCGTCGACGTATTGGGCCTCACGCTGATCCTGCCGCTGCTGCCTTTTTACGCCGAGCGTCTCGGCGCCAATCCCACGGTTGTCGGCCTGCTGATTTCGTCCTACGCCTTTTGTCAACTGCTGGCCGGCCCGATACTGGGCCGCATGTCGGACCACGCCGGGAGGCGGCCTTTGCTGTTGGTCAGCCAGCTCGGCACCTTCATTGGGTTCCTGATTCTGGCGTGGGCGAACACACTGTGGCTAGTGTTCCTCTCCCGCATTATCGACGGACTGACGGCGGGCAATCTATCGCTCGCGCAAGCCTACATCTCCGACGTAACCAAGCCGGAGGATCGCGCCAAATCGTTCGCTCTCATCGGCATCGCATTCGGCATGGGCTTTCTGGTGGGGCCGGGCATCTCGGGATACCTGGCGGGCTTCAATTACCAATATCCTATCTTTGCCGCCGCCGCGCTGTCTGCGACCAGCATCCTGTGCACCTATTTCCTGCTGCCGTCGCACGCTCCGCATGCCGACCCCAGCACGCCGCGCAAGTTCACATTGCTGGCCTGGGGACGCTACGGCGAATTCTTCAGGCGTCCGGGGCTGGCGCGCCTGCTGTGGCAGTTCTTGGCGTTCACATTCGCGTTCGCTCTGTTTATGTCGGGGTTCGCGCTTTTTGCCGAGCGCCGTTTCACCTGGGCGGGCAAACCGTTTGGACCGAAGGAGGTCGGCTATGTCTACGCGTATGTCGGATTCCTCGGCATTATTCTTCAGGGCGGGCTGATCGGACGCCTCGTGAAAAAGTTCGGCGAAGAAAAGCTGGCACGCGCCGGATTTCTTGCGTCCGTCGTTGGATTGGCAGTCCTCGGATTCGCGTATCGCATTCCGCTGATGCTCGTCACGACGGCGCTAGCGGGGCTCGGCATCGGCGCCGTGCGTCCTGCGCTCACGAGCCTGGTAACGCAGAAAGCCGCACGCTCCGAACAAGGGACGATTCTCGGTCTGACGCAATCGCTGATGTCGGCGTCGCAGATCGTGGCGCCGTTTATCGCCGGCCTGCTCATTAATGGCCTCTGGCTGGAGGAATGGGCGCTATTGGGCGCGGGAGTTTGCGCGGCCGCGTTGTTCCTGTAGCGCCGCCCTTTCAGTCAGCGCCGCCACTCCAGGCAGTTCGATTCCGGAAAGAAATTCCAGTGAAGCTCCCCCGCCCGTCGATACGTGCGATATTTTGTCCGCGACGCCGGCGGACTTGATGGCTTTCTCCGAATCGCCGCCGCCTACCACCGAGACGGCTCCCGAACTGGCCACGGCCTTGGCAAGCGCCACCGTTCCCTTGTCGAAGGGCGGCTTCTCGAAAACGCCCATGGGCCCGTTCCAAATAATCGTCTTGGCCTTTGCGATCGCGTCCGCATAGCGCTCGATTGTGCGGGGCCCAATATCGACCGCGATCTTGTCCCGCGGGATCGTGTCAACGACTTCGAACGGCGCGCCCTCCTTCAGTTCCCCCACGACTACGTGATCGATGGGCAGCAGCAGCTTATCGCCGGCCTGCGACATCAGGTCCGTGGCGAGATCGACTTTGTCGTCTTCGACCAGCGATCTGCCCGTGGACTCTCCTTTGGCCTTCAGAAACGTATACGCCATTGCTCCGCCGATCAGGAGGCGATCGACCAGTTTCATCAGGTTCTCGATCACCTCGATTTTTCCGGATACTTTCGCGCCTCCCAGAATCGCGATTGCCGGGCGATCGGGATCGGACGTCGCCTTGCCAAGATATTCCAGCTCTTTGTCCATCAGCAGCCCCGCCGCGGCTTGCGGCATGAACGCGACCATGCCTACGGTCGAGGCATGCGCGCGATGCGCCGACCCGAACGCGTCGTTCACGTACACATCGGCCAATGACGCCAACTTCTTCGCGAAAGCGGGATCGTTCTTTTCCTCCTCGGCGTGGAACCGCAGGTTTTCGAGAAGAAGAACCTCGCCGGGCTTCGGCCGCATCTTCTCGACCTCCGCGCCGATGCTGTCCGGAGCCATCTTGACCGGTCTTCCGAGAAGCTGTTGCAACCGTTCCGCCACGGGCCGCAGGCTCATTTCAGGATCCGGTTTCCCCTTGGGCCGTCCGAGATGACTGGCGAGAACAACACCCGCGCCATGCTCCAACGCATACTGGATACTCGGGAGCGACGCGCGGATGCGCTTGTCGCTCGTAATCTCCTTGCCGCCCGGCGCGAGCGGCACGTTGAAATCGACTCGAATGAAAACAACTTTGCCCTTCAGATCGAGATCGCGAATTGAAAGTTTGGCCATAATTCCGATGCGAAACCCGATGGTAACGCGCACCCCGCGCTTGGAGTCAGCGCACGCTGATCAACGCGCTCGCGCTCGTGGTCGTTTCAGTAAGCTGTTCCGGCTGGCCGGGATGGCACTGACCGAGAGGGAACACCGTCAGAGTCCGTTGAATCGCCAGTGGCAGTTCGCCGGATATCCCCGCCGGAACCTTAAAATTTACTTGATAGATGCCCACCAGACCCGGAGCGAGCCCGTCATAGTCAGGCAGGGCGGACGCATTGCCTACCATGACCGTATCGTAACCCCCACAAACCTCGATCGCGATCGCCGCCGGGTCGAATACGGCCGACGGATTAGAGGGAGCGGGATGACCCGATTGCGGCGTGTTCGTGACAGGACCAAGATTGATGCCGTAAGCGATTACATCCTCGCCCGCATGCGCCGGATTATCGGGCGTGACCTGCGAATAGTCGGATGCATGTTGGACAATGGCATGGCCGCCGATATCCACAAAAAGAGCGCTCCAACCGGACAAAGGGCTGGGGTAAAATCCGTTGTTCGTGTAGGCGGTTTCGAAGCGGGCGCGATTGGCGCCCTGGAAAACTTCCACGTCAAGAGGGTCGCGCTCTGACCCTCCCATGGTACTTGAACGTTGATCTGCTGATATCCGTTCTCAAACGCGATGGCCAGAACTGCGCGGGCATGAAATTGATCCAGACCTCGACATCCAGGAAGCCATTTAAGAGCGGATTTTGCGTGTTCACTACCACGCCGGAAGGCCCCTGCAGACCAGTAAGGAAGATGGATGCAAGGCTGCCCTTCTGCGGGAAACCCGCCTTAAAGTCGGCGCTGTTGGTGACGGCTGTTATTTGCGGCTGGCCATCGCTAACGCAGCACGCAGTGCAAAGTAATACCAGATAGGCAAACGCCCGAACTGTCATTCGGCCAGCAGCTTCTTGATCTCCGTGTCGATAGCGTGAAAATCCCGATTACAACTCTGGTGCGTCGCGAATCCGCCCCGCGACCCTTCGTGAAATTCCCCACCCGGATGCACATAACGGATGATGCCCTTGCGGTCCACGAGAAACGACACCGACGTAAAATCGCGATCCCGCGTCAGCCACCACCGCCGCAGCGCCGACCAATCCGCGTCAATCGCGATCGGAAACGTGAAGCCTTTCTCCCGTACATAGGATGCAACATCGCCGGGATTCACCGCTCCCGGCGGCTTGGGATGATAAACACCGACGATTTGAAGGCCGCGCGCGGCGTAGCCGGCCTGAAACTTGTTGAGCGCTGGAGCCGTCGCGGCGCAGAACGGGCAACCTTCTGTCCACCACCGGAGCAGGACAACCTTGCCCCGCAAATCGTCCATGTCGAGCGGGCGTGAATTCAGCCAGGCCTTAATGCACAACGGAGGAGCGGGCCGTCCAACGATCTCACCGGCGTTGCCGGATTTCAATCCACCCGCGCGCAGGCTGACGGCGCCGGGCGCCAGCAAAATCCACAACGCCCGCCGTGAAATTTCTCTCCGCGTCATGGCCCAATTATCCCGCGATGCCAGGCGCCCGCGCCGCGCACGTCCAACTCGCGTCTCTCCTCCATCTCTACGCTCACCGTATCGCTTGCGGCAGTATACGGCGCGCATCCCCGCTTCGCGTCTCTGTTCAAGCTCTACGCGCGTCCCGTTCGGGCCGCCACGCAAAGCCGCATCCGCCCGTCCGCCTCGTTCCTAAATGTCTGCAACGCGCGCCTGCGCCGCTCCGTCCACACTGCGTCACGGCGCCTACCCGTTATCATGGCATCGCGCGTCCCGCTCGGGCCGCCACGCAGCGAGCGGTCGCCCGTCCGCCTCGTTCCTAAATGCCTGCGCGCCCTGCGCCGCTCCATCCACACCGGTCACGGCGCCACCCGCTACCATGGCATCGGATGTTTCCCGATTTCTACGGCAACGCGCCCGTCGCCCAATCTCTCGAGCAACTCGCGATCCAGGAGCGCCTCCCGCAAACCCTTCTTTTCTCCGGCCCCGAGGGCGTCGGCAAATCCACCCTGGCCCGCCGCTTTGGGGCCGCGCTGCTCGGACAAGGATTCAAGATCGAGAACGACGATTTGAGCCTCGCCCCGAACCGCGAGGTCATCGCGGACCGCGAGAAATGGACGGCCGAGAAACGCAATGAAGACCCGCTGCTGTTCGCCACGCATCCGGATTTCGTAACCTTCCCGCCCGACGGTCCGCTGCGCCAAATCTCGATTCCCCAAATGCGCCTGCTAAGAGAGCGCGCGCAATTCAAGCCGCTGCGCGGCTCGCGCAGAGTGTTTCTGATCGATCACATCGAGCATGCCAACGAGCAGGCGGCCAACTCGCTTCTAAAGACGCTCGAAGAGCCGCCGGAGCACCTCATCGTGATCATGACGGCCGAGAATCCCTACGATCTGCTGCCCACCATTCGCTCGCGCGCCGTCGCCTTCCACCTCGCGCCGCTGCCAAACGAAGACATGCTCGCCTTTGTGCATGATCGCGGGCTACCGGATCCCCTCCGCCGCGCCGCTCTCGCCGCGGGCAGCCCCGGCCTCGCGCTCTCGCTGGATCTCGAAACGTACGACCAGCGCCGCGCCGCCATGCTCGATCTCCTCAAAGTCGCCGTCGGCCGCGCCCCCTTCGCCGTCTGGGCCGCGCACTCCGAATCGTTGGGCGCCCGCAAGACCGAGCGCCTGGACCTTCTTATTCGAGTCTTGTACGTCCTGCTCGAAGACGTTCTCCTCCTCGCTCATGGAGCGGGCGAGATCCGCAACGTCGACATCCGCTCCGAGCTTGAGGCCATCGCGTCGCGAGTATCGTTGGCATGGCTTCGCGCGGCCGTGAAGAGAGCGGACGAAATCCTCGAAATGTCGCGCCGCAATATTCAGAAGAGCATCGCGCTCGACGCCTTCGCGATCGAGCTCCGAAAATCCTCGACCGCGCTCCCGCTCGCTCCCGGACCGCGCTCGTCAAACTTGCCCCAACCCCCCCGGTATGCTTGAATAATCTCTAGTTGCATCTCTAATCCGTAATCGGTTTCAAGCGGCCCCGGCGCAAGCTCTTCAAATCGGGCCGTAGTACACCTCGAATGGGAGTCTTAGTCGTGGAGACTGCTAACCGCAAATTAATCCGCCCCTCATTAGATGAGTTGAAGGATCGCATGAACCGCCGCAACCATCAGGCTCAACCGCCACAGAAGAAAGCTATCCCCCCGGATCAGACGAACGCCGAAAATTTCTATTACATGAAGCAGATGCAGACGAAGACGCCCATGGTCTTCGTGCTGAAGGATGGCGAGACGCTCGAGGGCATCATCGAGTGGTACGACAAGAGCTGTCTCAAGGTAAATCGCGAAGGCGCGCCGAATCTGCTGATTTTCAAACCCAACATCAAGTACATGTATAAGGCCTAGACCGGGCGGCGATGGCCGGCTGGTTTCTGGGCGTCGATGGAGGACAATCGAGCACCACCGCGCTCATTGGCGACGATGGCGGCCGAATTGTGGGATATGGCCGCGGCGGACCTTGTAATCACGCCGCGGCCGCGCCGGGACGCGCCAGGTTTACGGCCGCCATTCGTTCGTGCCTCTCGCAGGCATGCGCGCAAGCCGGCCTTGATCCCAATTCCGTTCGCTTTGCCTCGGCCTGCCTCGGCTTCAGCGGCGGACCGGCGGATAAACAGGACATTCTCAACGAGATTCTCCGCTGCGACCGCATGACGGTCACGCATGATGCCCTCATCGCGCTAGCCGGAGCAACGGGCGGCGCGCCCGGTCTCATCGTCATCGCAGGCACGGGGTCGATCGCGTTCGGCAGGAATGCGGCCGGCACAACAGCCCGCGCCGGCGGTTGGGGTTATCTTTTCGGCGACGAAGGCGGAGCGTTCGATATTGTCCGCCAAGCCCTTCGCGCCGCGCTGCGCTTTGAGGAAGGTTGGGGACCGCCCACGTCCTTGCGCCAGGTCTTTCTCGACGCCACCAGCGCCGGCAACATCAACGATGCGCTCCACTGCTTCTACACCGCCGATTTCCCGCGCGACCGGATCGCGGGCATCGCCCCGGCCGTAAACGAAGCTGCCGTCAATGGCGACCAGGTGGCAATCGGAATCCTCGAAGCCGCCGCGCAGGCTCTTGCCATGCTCGCGAGCGCTGTCCGCCGGCAGCTATTCCCGCCCGGAGCGGCGGCCCGCGCCTCCTATATCGGCGGCGCCTTTCGCAGCGCGCCGCTGCTCGAACGATTCCGCTTTTTGACGCAACTGGAAGAAGGAAACACCGTCGCGCCTCCGCTCTACGATCCGGCGGCCGGAGCGTTGCTCGAGGCCTATGCCGCCGCGGAAATGCGCGTGGCGTTGTCGAACGCCCCGGGAGTTGAAAAAATCTGATGATCGCGCTTGGGCGAAATGTGGCCGCGGGCGGCGCATGTGCGCTGGCGTTGCTGTTCCTCGCCGCGGGCGAGCGCGAAGGCCCTTTCGCATTCCAAAACGTTGCGGCGAAGAGCGGCATAAATTTTGTGCTCGAGAACAGCCCCACGCCGCGGAAATACATGATCGAAACGATGCCCGGCGGCGTCGCCGTGTTCGATTACAACGGCGACGGATTGCCCGATATTTATTTCACCAACGGCGCGGCCGTGCCCTCGCTCGATAAGACGGATCCCAAGTTCTGGAACAGGTTGTACCGCAACGACGGCGGCATGCGCTTTACCGACGTGACTGCCCAGGCTGGCGTCGCGGGGCAAGGATATTCCATGGGCGTGGCGGCCGGCGATTATGATAACGACGGCCATCCCGATCTCTTTGTCGCGGGCGTGAATCGCAACACCCTGTACCACAACCGCGGCGATGGGACTTTCGAAGACGTCACGGAGAAGGCCGGGATTAAAAGCGGCGAATGGGCCGTCGCCGCGGGCTGGTTCGATTATGACAACGACGGCAAGCTAGATCTCATCGTGATCCATTATTCGAGTGCGCCTTTGCAAGACCGTTTCTGCGGCGACCGCGAGCGCAGCATTCGTATCTACTGCCATCCAAAATATTTCGATCCTCTCCCCGCTACGCTGTATCATAATCGCGGCGACGGGACTTTCGAGGATGTTTCCGAAAAATCGGGCATCGCGCGGGTTGCCGGCCGCGGCATGAGCGTGGCCTTCGCCGACTACGACGGCGACGGCTTCATGGACGTCTTCGTCACCAACGACAACATGCCGAATTTTCTCTTTCACAATCTCGGGAACGGCAACGTTCGAAGAGGTCGCTCTGACAGATGGAGTCGCTCTCACGGATCGCGGCCAGCCGGTCTCGAGCATGGGCGCGGATTTTCGCGATTACGACAACGATGGCCTTCCCGATATCAGCGTCACCGCGCTCGCGGGCGAGACCTTTCCGCTCTTCCGCAATCTCGGCAAAGGCCTTTTCACCGATGCGACCTATGCCAGCCGCCTCGGTCCATTGAGCGCCCCGCATAGCGGCTGGGGCAACGGCTTGGTGGATTTCAACAATGATGGGTGGAAGGACCTGTTCACCGCTAACTCTCACGTCAATGATCGCGTGGAGCAGTTCGAATCCCACAAATATAAAGAGCCCAACAGTGTTTTCTTAAACACAGGCGGCAAATTTGGCGACGCTACCCCATCCACCATGAACGCGGATGTCGCGGCCCATCGCGGCGCCGCCTTCGGAGATTTCAATCGCGATGGCCGCATGGACATCGTCGTATCGGCGCTCGGGGCGCTGGCGGAATTATGGGAGAACACGACCGCCGGGGCGGGGAACTGGATTGCATTCCGTCTCACTGGAACGAAGAGTAATCGCGACGGCATCGGCGCCCGCATTCGCGTTGGCACGCAGTGGAACGAGATGACCAGCGCCGTCAGTTATGCCTCCTCCAGTCTGATTCCGGTGCATTTTGGCGTTGGCAAGGCCGAAATGCTGAACAACGTCGAGATACGCTGGCCAAGCGGACGAGTGCAGCGCCTGGGGCATTTGCGAGCCAATCGCGTGTGGGATTTTACGGAACCGTAAGTCCCCAATCGGTCGCGTAGTGAGCTATGATGTCTCCCGGGAAAAGGGAGTCTTCATGCCAAAGGGTTTGTTCGTATGTCTTCTGCTGCTTGCGCGTTGCCAGTGTGGCTCGACGCCCAGGTTACTTCCGCCGCGCTTTCCGGCACGGTCGAGGATTCGGCCGGCGCCGTGATTCCCAGCGCCAAGATCAGGCTACCGGCATCAAGCCCCTAAAATGGATCGCCGACAATTGGGCGCTTTCCGGAGTCGTGCGCATGCAGACCGGCGCGCCCGTCACTCCCAGCTATAGCTTGGTGAACGGAATCGCCAGCCCCACCGGCACGCCGGCGGAAGGCGCCCGCATGCAGGTGATCAATCCCGATGCGCCGGTAACCCAGCGCTTCGGGCCGCCGCCGGAACGCGGCCAACCTGGCCAGTGTGCCGTGGGCCATCGCGACGAATACGCCGCAGTTCGGTAACCTCGGCAGAAATACATGGTATGGCCCCGGCATGAACAACTGGGATCTCTCGATTTATCGCAATATTCGGATTTACCGCGAGCGCGTCACGGGTCAGCTCCGGCTGGAAAGCTACAATACCTTCAACCACACGCAGTGGGAGAGCTACAACACGGCAGCGCAATTCAACTCCGCGGGACAGCAGGTCAACGCCGCCTTCGGTATATCGAACGCCGCTCGTCCGCCGCGCCGCGTGCAGGTCGCTCTTCGTGTGTGGTTCTGAAGCCCGCCTCTAATCGCGCCGGTTATGGAGCCGGCGCTCGAGGAGCCGCTTCCTTGTGAAGCTGCTGGTATTTGTCCATCATTGCTTTCGCAAGCGCGGCTTGTCCCGTGGCCTGATAAGCGCGCGCGAGCTGGTAATGTAAACTGCCGTCTTTGTCCGTTTCCAAAGAAGCCTTGAGGTGCGGGATCGCTTTCTCCGGCTCACCTAGCCGCGCGTAGCAAAGACCCAGCGCGGCATGCGCCGGAAGAAGCTTGCTATCGAGCTTTACGGCGGTTTCCAAATAACCAACCGCCCGTTCGACCTGTTCCGATTGCAACAGGGTGTCGCCCACAAAGAAATTAAGATTGGCGGAGCCAGGCTCCGCCTTCAGCAACCGCTGCAACTCGGGCAAAACATTCCCGTCGTGGCTGAGATAAAGAGCCGTGGCGAGCTCATGTTGCGCGTCGCGATCGCCGGGCGAGAGCTTGAGCACGGCCCGCCATTCCTCGATGGCATCGTGGAACTCGCCTTGGTCCTGGAGAATTTGCGCTTTCACCTGGTGCAGTTGGGATGATTCCGGCATCCCCCCGAGCTCGGCGAATGCCCGCAAGGAGAGTTCGTTGTACGCGCGGGCGAGCCAGTACAGGCCTTCGGGATCGTTTTTTGATTTGGCGGCTTTAACCACTTCCTCGAAACGTCCGGCGTCGAAGTCGCATTGCATTTTTTCAGTGGCGCAGTCCGGCGGACCCAGCTTCTGCTCGCTAGTCTGGGCCGCGAACGCCTCCTCCGGCTTCCCAAGCGCGACATAAATATCGGCCATTCCAGCGTGGACCCCGCGCAGGCCCGGCATGCGCTTGGCAGCCTCGCCATAGGCGTACAGCGCAGCCGTGTATTGCCGCTCCTTCGATTTGACGTCGCCAAGAAGCGCCAGAACGTAGGCCGATTCGGGCTCCGTTTTCAGGAGTTGGTTAAAAGCTTCCACGCACAAGTCGCCGTAATGCCTCCCGCGCTCATAAACAGCCTTGGGGGTGGTCTGACCTTGCACTAAAAGCGACGCGCAGAGCAGTGCGTTAATCCGCCAGTACATAAAACAGCATCCCCTTGCGGGTCCGCCCTGGAATTTTATCAGGTACGAAGCCGCCAGCGGCATAGAGGCGCATGGGGCGCTCCCGGTCGCAAGCGAACTCCTGCCGGATTTCCAAGCGCCGGTGCTGCACCCCAGCCGAATCGTCGTAGCTACGTTGTATATATACTAGACCGAACTTGCACAACCTTACCCTTCGAATGGAACGAGAGCAAGCATCGCGCGAATATTGTGAAGCACGGCGTCGGCTTTGACGAGGCTAGAAAAGTCTTCAGCGACCCGCACGGGATCATCCGCGAAGACCGCGTCGTCGAGGTGAGGAGCGCCTGCATGCAATCGGCTATGTAGACCGTGTTCTGCTGGTGGTCCATACGGTCCGGCAAGAAGGTCTCGGTGCGATCCTCCGCATCATTTCAGCTCGCAAGGGAAGGCCCGCAGACTAATAACCAGGACCATTGAGCAGGTCGAAAACCGGAGAATTACGAAAGCGGAACGCAGCGTGATGAAGGGGATGTTCGGGGTGCTCGTGCACTCTTACCCATCCATCGCGGTCCTTCATTTCCGGAATATCGCTGGTATCGATGCGCTCGTCAGGTAATGCCGCGACAGTCGATCCTGCTGCCGGAACCCGACATCGCACTCGCGCAGAGGCTCGCCCGATCAAAGGGCCTGCCATATCAGACTTATATTAAGTCGTTATTGCACCAAGCGCTCGAACCCGAGCGCGTTATCGCCGAGCGGAAGTGAACTGCCCCGCGGCAGACGCCGCACACCCGCCCGGCGCGCTTCTTAAAATGTCAGCCGCAGACCGAAACGGAACTGCCGTTCGGTGTTCACCGCCGTGCTATTCGAGAGCGTACTCGTGATCTGCATGAATGTCCCGCTGCTCACGCTCGCCGAGGGATTACTGAATTTCGGAGTGTTCGTAAGGTTGTAGCATTCGGTGCGGAACTCGAGGCGCAGACGCTCCTTGATCGGAAATTCGCGGAATAAACTCAGGTCCGTATTGAAGATCCCGGGCCCGCGCAAAATATCGCGGCCGGTGTTGCCGAAGCGCACCGCCGTGATCGGCGCGAACGCCGTCGGATCGTAGAAGAATTGTCCCGGCCCCACCCCGTACGGCTTCAGAACATCGGTCTTCACCTGGTCGGCGGTCTGCTGGTTATCGGGACCTGCGTTCAAGGAAGTTCCCGACGCCGTTACCGTAAAAGGCAATCCCGTATAAGCGGACAGGTTCCCATTCAACTTCCAATTTCCCAATATGTACGACCCCGGCCCATTGGCCATCCAAGCCTTGCCTTTCCCTACCGGCAGTTCATAAACCCACCCCGCCTGAAAAACCTGTGTGCGGTCGTAACCCGCCGTCGCGCGGTTCCATTGAAAATCGTCCATGCGCGCGGGCGTTGCCCAGCCGTCGTCGTCCACGTAATCGATCGTTTTTGACCATGTATAGGCCAATTTCACGAAAAGCCCGCTCGATAACTGCTTGTTCAAAGCCCCTTGCAGTCCGTGATAGTGCGAGCTCAGATAGCCGCCCCACATATCGAGCGCGGCCGTGCGGCCGTATTTCGCCAGCGGCAGATTCGCGTTGGTCGAGCCCGGCACGCCGGAGTTGATATCGAAGTCGGCAAGCTGGTGCGTCGTCTGGGTACCCACATACGCGACGCTACCCACCATGTTGCCTGGCAGTTTGTGCTCGATCGTGAGGTTCCACGACTGGATGTATCCGCGCTTGATTTCTCCGCCCCACGGACTGCGTTCCGTCACATTGCCGGGCAACGATACCACGCCCGTGCTGAGGTCGGGCAAGTTGGGAGCTGGAATACCCGTCGATAGGTTCCCGCCCGGCAGGTAGCTGCTGGCGCCTACGTAATCGTAATTGATGGTCAGCGGGTAGAAGCCGCGCAAGGGGCGAGAGAATGGAATCGGATCGTAGCTGATGCCATATCCCGCCCGGATCACGCCGTTGTCCCCCAAGCGGTACGCGAAACCGAGGCGCGGGGCGAAAAGTTTGTGGCTGACCGAGAAGCCGTCGTCGATGGGAACGTTACCTCGTCCTCCTAGATACAGCAGATTGGTCGAGGGATCGTACCGTTCCAGACCTTTACCGCAGCAGCGCGTCATCAGCGGATACAATTCATATCGCAGCCCGATATTCACGGTCAGATTGCGGCTCACTTGCCAACGATCGCGGGCGTACCAGCCGAACTGCCATTCCCTTCCGGTCATCAGAATGTTTTGATAACTTTTCTGGACGTCGTCCGGCGAACCGAGCAGAAAGGAGGCGTAGGAGTTGAACTGATTCGGCGAATAGCCGGGCGTCGCGGTCGTGCTTCCGCTGAATGTGAACGCTCCGCGCGGTCCGCCCCCCAGCTCCGGCTGCCAGTGGTTCAGGTGGTACCGGATCATGTCGAAGCCGAACCGGAACTCGTGGGCGCCATGCGTCCAGCTCAGGTTATCCGTGTGCGTATAGGTTTCGTCCGTCCGCCATACCGGCATCCAGGTGTTGATTTGTCCGATCTCGGCGTAAGTGTTGAAGCTGAAACTCGGAATCCCGCTTTGCCGGATATCTGGACCGTTCGTCCCCGGGATGCCCAGCACATCCGTGCCATAGTTCTTGCCATAATCGGTACCGAGCACGTATTGGCTCAGACGCGCGTAGCCGATGGTGCCGTCGAGCACCAGGTTGGGCGAGAGCACCCAGGTATGGCCGATCGTGCCGAGCTGCTGGAAGGTATGTCCCGTCCCGGCATCTCCGCCAATGCCGGCGCCTTCCGCCTGTCCGAGAGATGGTATTGCCGTAACATTGGCGTCCATGACGCTGTATTTCCCCCAGATCATGTGCTTGTCCGTGCGCTGGTAATTGATCTTGAGATCGTACTGGTTGCGGACGATGTTCGGCGTCCCGGAAATAAAATAATTGTTTGTCGCGCCGGGAAGGTTGGGCAGAGGAAGCAGGTTCTCAACCGCCAGCGCCTGCGGGCTGAGCAGACTGGCCGGAATGATATTGTTTGCAAACGGCGTGCGCCCCGAACCATCTGGATTACCCGTGAACGGATTGTAGAGGGTCGTCTTGTAGGCGCTGAAATTGCCGGCGCGCTGGTCGAGCGTCGGAACCGTCGTCAGCACTACCGCCCCGTTCCGATTATTGGTCCGCTCCCATCCCCCGAAATAGAAAAGGCGATTCTTCACGATCGGTCCGCCCACGGTGCCCCCGTCGATATTGGTGGCGCCAAAAGGCTTGGAGGTGCCCGGCTGCTGAAAGAAATTTCGCGCTTTCAGATATTGGTCGTCGTAGAAACCGAACGCGGTGCCGTGAAGGGCGTTGGTGCCCGATTTCGTAATGACCGTGATCGCCGCGCCTCCCGCCATACCCTGTTCGGCGTCGAACGCGTCTGTGGACACGTTGACTGTTTCAATCGTGTCCGACGGCGCCACATATGCTACGTGGTGCGGCAGCCACACATTGATGTTCTGCGCTCCGTCCAAACGCGTATTGTTGTCCTGCGCGTTGGCGCCGTTAATGTGCGTCTGCAAAGCGCGGCCCGGCGTATCCGTAATCGAGTTCTGGAACGAAGCCGGCGTTGCGCCCGGCACCAGATTGATCAGTTGCTGGTAATTGCGGAATGTCGTTAACGGCAAATTTTCAATGGCGACTTCGCCGATCTCGGAGTGAACGTCGGATTTGTCCGTCTGCAGTTGAACAGCCTGAGCTTGCACCGTCACCTGCTCGGAAACCTGGCCCACTTCGAGCTTCAGATCGGTGCGTGTGACGTTATTTATGGTCACAACGACGTCGGTCTGGACCAGCGTATGGAACCCGGTCGCAGTTACTTTAACGGTGTAACTCCCGGGAACAACGTCGGGGATGTTGTAGCGGCCCGCCTCATCGGTGACGCCGCTATACGTTTGATTGGTCGCGGCGTTTGTAGCGGTCACCGTTGCATTTGGAACCACGGCGCCGGATTGATCCGTAAGGGTTCCAACCATCGATCCGTATAAGACCTGCGAGGAAGCGAGCGAGGCGCCCGCGAAAAAGGCCAAGACCAGGACGGCGAAGTAGACAGCTACTCGCGTTTTCATATCCAAATCCCCCTTCAAGACCGAGAGCAGACTTTCGTTACTTATATCCGAAGATGGCGAACGGAGTCAAGGTTTTTCTTGCGTCCTTATGCGTTTCGGCCGCGAGCCGCGCGCGGTACGATGGTGGGTTCACGCTGTTGATGGAAATGCCGTATCGGAACCTCACGCTGGCCATTCGATTGCTCATCCCGGCCGCGATCTGGTCAATGGCGCAGGGCGCCCCCGTCGGAAGCGTAACGTTTTATCGCGATATCGCTCCAATCGTGTACCGCAATTGCGCGACGTGCCATAGGCCTGGAGAGTCGGGGCCCTTTTCGCTGCTCACTTACGAAGATGTGAAAAAACGCGCGGCTCAGGTTGCGGCTGTCACCAAACGGCGCTTCATGCCCCCCTGGCTTCCCGAGCCGGGCCACGGCGATTTTGTCGAGGAGCGCAGGCTGACCGATACGCAAATCGACGCTATCCAGGAATGGGTCAAACAAGGCGCGCCGGCGGGACTGCCGTCAGAAGCGCCGCCTGCGCCGAAGTTTACTTCCGAATGGCAACTGGGGCGGCCGGATCTCGTGCTGCATGTTGCCCAGCCGTACCAACTCGCGGCGCAAGGACCGGAGGTCTTCTGGAATTTTGTTATTCCCGTACCCATCACAACCACGCGGTGGGTGCGTGCGGTCGAGATACGCCCTGGTAGTCCGCGCGCCATTCATCACGCCAGCATAATACTCGATCGCTCCCATTCGGCCCGCAGACGCGAAAAAACTCCCGGCTCCGGCTTCCCCGGGATGGACCTCATGATCGAGGAGACGACGTTCGATCCCGATGGCGCGTTCCTCGCCTGGAAGCCGGGCAACCCGCCGCGCGAGGAGCCGCAGGGCATGGCGTGGCGCGCCGATCCCGGCATGGACTTGGTCTTTAACGTACACATGCGCCCGACGGGCAAGCCCGAAATCGTGAACCCGCGGATCGGGATTTATTTTACGAATAAGCCGCAAACGAAGTTTCCGATGCTCGTGGAACTGGAGCGCGATGCATCGATCGATATTCCCGCGGGAGATCGCGACTACGTGGTCAAAGATGACTTCCGTTGCCCCTTGGATGTCGATATCCTCGCGGTTTATCCTCATGCGCACTATCTGGGCAAGCTGCTCGAAGGCTATGTGACGCTGCCCAATGGCGCACGAAAATGGCTCATTCGGATTCCGGATTGGGACTTGAACTGGCAAGGCGTTTATCATTTCAAAGAGCCGCTCCGGGCGCCTGCGGGATCCGTGATCTCCATGCGCTTCCATTACGATAATTCCGCTGAAAATATACGAAACCCGAACCGGCCGCCCAAGCGCGTGCATGGAGGCAGTCAAGCAAATGACGAGATGGGTAATCTTTGGCTCCAGGTCTTGCCGGTTGGAACGGGCGATCGGCGGGCAACCTTGGAGGAAGCGTTAGTGCGGCAGAGAATCGCAAGCGATCCTGCGGATTTCGGCGCCAACTTCAATTTGGGCGACCTGCTGCTTACAAAAGGAGACGCGGCCGGCGCGGCGCCGTATTTTGACACGGCGGCAAGGGCGCAGCCGGGCAATACCATCGCCGCGGTGGAACTGGGAATCGCGCTCGCCTCCTGTTCGAGACTGCAAGAAGCGGCCGCGCAGTTCCGGCGCGCGCTCGACGTCGATCCGAAGTTTACCGAGGCGCGCTTCGACCTGGCGAGCGTGGAGGCGGAAAATGGCGACCTTGAGGCCGCCGCGAACGGCTTCAAACAGGTCCTAAGCGAGCGGCCGGACGACGCTCGGGCGCGGCAGCATCTCGGCGAGGCGCTCTTCATGATTGGCGATCGGCTCGCGAAGGCCGGCGATTACGAGAAGGCGGCCTCGCGCTATCGAGAGGCGCTGCCGTATCGACCCTCCGACCCGGAGTTGCATATGAGCCTCGGCGTGGCGCTCGCGCGAATGGGGCGTCTCGAAGCCGCCCGCCCGGAGTTTGAAGCCGCCCTGCGCATCAATCCCAATTTCGAGCCGGCGCGCCAGGCCTTAGCGGCCATCAAGTCGCGGGAGAGCGCGGTGAAGCGACCCGACCCGCTACACTGAAAACAGCAGCATGAACGGCCGCCAACAGGCGCTTCTCGAAGCGTTCCAGAACCGTATCCTTGTGCTCGACGGAGCCATGGGTACCATGATTCAGCAGCACGATCTTACGGCTGCGGATTTCGGCGGCGCGGCGCTCGAAGGCTGCAACGATTACCTCGTGCTGACCCGCCCCGATGTCATCGCAGCAATTCATCGAGCCTATTTCGAAGCCGGCGCCGATATCGTCGAGACAGACACGTTCAACGCTCACGAAGTTTCGCTCGGCGAGTACGACATTGCATCGAAAACCGCGGACATCAACCGCACCGCGGCGGCGTTGGCGCGTCAAGCCGCCGAAGAATTCTCCACGCCCCAGCGTCCCCGCTTTGTCGCCGGCTCCATGGGACCGACCACGCGCTCCGTCACGGTCACGCGCAATGTCACGTTCGAGCGGCTGAAGGCCGGTTATTACGAGCAGGCCAAGGCGCTGCTCGAAGGGGGCGCCGATTTTCTGCTGATCGAAACGGCGCAGGATACGCGCAACATCAAGGCCGCGCTGCTGGCCGTCGGCGAACTCGAGAAGGAGCTCGGCCATCCCATCCTGAAATCAGTCTCCGGCACCATTGAAGCCATTGGGACCATGCTGGCCGGCCAGACCGCCGACGCGCTCTATGCCTCCGTCGAGCACGCCAACCTGCTCTCGGTGGGACTGAATTGCGCGACCGGTCCGGAGTTCATGACCGATCGTATCCGCACCCTGCATGAAATGGCCGCGACGCGGATCTCATGCTATCCCAACGCCGGTCTGCCCAACGACGAAGGCAAGTATCTGGAGACGCCGCAATCGCTCGCTTCGCAACTGGAACGCTTCGCGGACAATGGCTGGCTGAACCTCGTCGGCGGCTGTTGCGGGACCACGCCGGACCACATCCGCGCCATCGCCGCCATGGTGCGCGACAAGGCCCCGCGCCCGCTCAGAGCCTCGGCGCATCGCGCGCTCTATTCCGGTATCGAGCTGGTCGAGGCGGACGAAAGCAATCGCCCCCTAATCGTCGGTGAGCGCACCAACGTCATCGGATCGCGCCTCTTCAAGAACATGGTCGCCGCGGACAAGTGGGAGGAGGCCACGGAAATCGCGCGCTGGCAGATCCGCAATGGCGCGCACATCGTGGATGTCTGCCTGCAATCGAGTGATCGCGATGAATTGAACGATATACCGCCGTTCTATGAAAAGCTGATCCGCAAAATCAAAGCGCCCGTCATGATCGATACCACCGATCCGAAAGGCATCGAGCTGGCGCTGACCTATTGCCAGGGCAAGTCAATTATCAACTCCATCAACTTGGAAGACGGCGAAGAAAAATTCGAGCGCGTCTGCCCGCTTGCCAAGGCCTACGGCGCCGCTCTCGTGGTCGGGACCATCGATGAAGACAAAGTCCAGGCGCAGGCCTTCACGCGCGAGCGAAAACTGGCCGTCGCGGAGCGCTCCGTCGCGCTGCTGACCGGCAAATACGGCATCGCGCCGGAGGACGTCATCATCGATCCGCTGGTCTTCCCCTGCGCCACCGGAGACGAAAACTACATCGGCGGCGCGGTCGAGACCATCGAGGCGATCCGGCTCATCAAGGCGCAAATCCCCTACGTTAAAACCATTCTGGGCATCTCGAACATCTCCTTCGGCCTGCCCGCCGCGGCCCGCGAAGTGGTCAACTCGGTGTTCCTCTATTACTGCACCAAAGCGAGCCTCGATCTTGCCATCGTGAACGCCGAGAAGCTGGAGCGGTTCGCGTCCATTCCGGTGGACGAACGCCGCCTCGCCGAAAATCTCCTATTCAACACCCCGCCGGCCGAAATTCCCGCCGATTATCCCGATCCCGATCTGCTCAAAACCGCGCCCGAAGATTGGCGCGAGCAATCGCGCGAGCAGAAGATCGCCATCAATCAGTTTCATATCGCCGCCATCACGGCGCACTTCCGGCACGCCGTAAAGAAAGACAAGGCCAAGGCCGCCGCTCTGCCGCTCGATCAGCGTCTGGCGAACTACATCATCGAGGGATCGAAAGACGGTTTGATTGCCGATCTCGACCGCAAGCTGGCTGAGCCCGCCGCGCCCCTCGACATCATTAATGGTCCACTGATGGCCGGAATGACGGAAGTTGGAAGGCTCTTCAACAACAACGAGCTGATTGTGGCCGAAGTGCTGCAATCGGCCGAAGCGATGAAAGCCGCCGTCAACCATCTCGAGCAGTTCATGGAAAAATCCGAGACCGCCGCGCGCGGAAAAATCGTGCTCGCCACGGTTAAGGGCGATGTTCACGATATCGGCAAGAACCTGGTCGAAATTATTCTTTCAAATAACGGCTACACGGTGGTGAACCTCGGGATCAAGGTCCCGCCGGACGCCCTCATCCAGGCCTACGAAGATCACAAACCCGACGCCATCGGTCTATCGGGTTTGTTGGTCAAGAGCACGCAGCAGATGGTCATCACCGGCGGCGATCTGAAGGCGCATGGCGTTCGCATTCCACTGCTGGTGGGAGGCGCGGCGCTTTCCGAAAAATTCACCGCCACCAAAATCGCGCCGAACTACGGCTCGCCCACGTTCTATGCCAAGGACGCCATGACCGGCCTGCGCATCATGAACGAGATCATGGACCCCGCCACACGCGAGACGACGCTTGCGGCGCACGTGTACAAAGAGGCGCCGGCGGCCGCGGCTCCATCAATCGAAGCTCGCGAGGAGAAGCAACACACCCGCCGCAGTCCCAAGGTGCGGACGGACATTCCCATTCCTCCCGCCCCCTATCTCGACCGCAAAGTCCGCGAGGTGCCGAACCTCGCGGAAGTCTGGAGTTATATCAATCCGTACATGCTCTACGGCAAGAATCTTGGATTCAAGGGCAACTTCGAAAAACTGCTGCACGAACACGACGACAAGGCTCTAGACCTCTTTCACAAGATGGAGGAAGTCAAACATTGGGCCGCCGGTTTTATGAAGCCACAGGCGGTCTGGCAGTTCTTCGAAACGGAGCGCGACGGCAACTCCATCCATCTCTTCGCGCCGGGGGCTTCTTCGCCGCTGCATACATTTCATTTCAATCGCCAGGCGAAATCGGACGGCCTCTGCCTCAGCGATTATGTCCTGGAAGGCGACGAGCGGGGACGCGACCACATCGCCCTCTTCGTCGTAACAGCGGGTGGCGGCATCCGCGAGCGCGCTGAAGAAACGAAACAAGCCGGCGAATATTTCAAATCCATTGCGCTGCTCGCCCTATCCACCGAAACCGCGGAAGCCACCGCCGAATGGCTGCACCGCCGCATTCGCGAAGATTGGGGCTTCCCCGACTCGCCCGGCATGAGCATGCAGGAGCGCTTCACCTCCCGCTACCGTGGCAAGCGCTACAGCTTTGGCTACGGCGCCTGCGCCAACATGGACGATCAGCAGGGCATCTGGGGCCTTATTCATCCCGAAGACATCGGCGTCCACTTGACGGAGGGCATGATGATGGAGCCGGAGGCCAGCGTCAGCGCGTTGGTGTTCCATCACCCCGACTGCGCCTACTTCACCGCCGCCGAAGTCGAGGAGTTGGCCCCCGTCGCGGGTTAAAGGCCCCTATTTGAGCTTTATTTGCGACAAGTCGATCGAGGTCTTGGGGTATGCGAGTTTCAAGCCTTCGAGAGCGTCGATAATGATTCGCGAAATCGCGAAATTACGGAACCATTTGTGGTTTGCCGGAATCACGTACCATGGCGCGTCTTTGGTACTGCACTCGCTCAACGCGTCTTCATAGGCCTCCATATACTCGTCCCAGTGCTCCCGCTCGTTGAAGTCGGGCATAGAGAGCTTCCAGTTTTTGGCCGGGTCGGAAATGCGGCTCTCAAATCGTTTAAGCTGCTCATCTTTGCCGATGTGCAGAAAAAATTTGAGGATCTTCACGCCATTCTCCGTCAGCATCTCCTCGAAATGATTGATTTGCCCGTACCGTTTCGACCAGGCCGGCTTGGGAACCATCTTATGGACGCGCACGATCAGCACATCCTCATACTGCGAGCGGTTGAAGATGCCGATCTCGCCGCGCCGCGGCGTCGCTTTGTGGATGCGCCATAGAAAATCGTGGTCGAGCTCCTCCGATGTCGGGGCCTTGAACGATGTCACTTCGCAGCCCTGCGGATTCACGCCGGACATCACGTGCCGGATCGTTCCGTCCTTGCCTCCGGCGTCGAGCGCCTGCAAAATAATGAGCAGGGCATAGCGCCTATCGGCGTAGAGGACCTGCTGCAGCTTGCGCAATTTGTCGCTGTTGTGCTTCACCGCGGCCGGGTCCTTGCGCGTCCCCAACGTCTCGCCCGGGTCCCGGTCGGCGAGTCGCACCCGCTCACCCGGCTTCACAATAAAGCGCTTGGTCATATCCACCGCTACACTGTACCAGCGTGGCTCGCGCTTGATTTTTACTTTACGGCGCGATGCTGTTACTCTGCATCAAATGATTATCCGAATCGGGCTGCTTGCGCTACTTGCGGCAGTAGCGCTCGCGCAGGGGCCCGATGATGCCGCGCGAAAGCAGCTTGCTTACACCAAGGGCCATTACACGAAATATGAGTATCGTATCCCGATGCGGGACGGGGCTCGGCTTTATACGGCCGTTTACATTCCCAAAGACGCGGGGCGGAGTTATCCGATCCTGATGCAGCGGACGCCGTACTCCGTGGGGCCTTACGGCGTGGACAATTATCCGCGCAGCCTGGGGCCCTCAGATCTCTTCACAAAGGAAGCGTTCATTTTCGCTTATCAGGATGTGCGGGGGCGCTACCTCTCCGAGGGCACGTTTATCGACGTCCCGACGCACAAGACGCGTTTCAGCGGGCCGCGCGACACGGACGAGAGCACCGATACCTACGACACCGTCGATTGGTTGGTGAAACATGTCCCGAATAACAACGGCAAAGTAGGGATGTGGGGGATTTCGTATCCGGGCTTTTACTCGGCATTCGCTTTGATAGAAGCCCACCCGGCGCTCGTTGCCGTTTCTCCGCAGGCGCCCATGGGAGACGTTGGCAACGGCGACGATTCGTATCACAACGGGGCTTTTTATCTGGCCGCGAATTTCGGTTTCTACAGCTTCTTCAAGCCGCGCGGCTCCGAGCCGGAACGCCCGCGGCGCACTGTTCCGTTCGACTATGGAACTTCCGACGCCTATTCGTTCTACCTCAACATGGGGCCGCTGGCAAATGCCAACGCGAAGTATCTTCATAACGAGAATCCCTATTGGAGCGACAATCTCGCGCATCCCAATTACGACGAGTTCTGGCAGGCGCGGGCGCTCGCGCCCTACATGAAGAATATTCATCCGGCGGTGCTCTTCGTCGGGGGATGGTTTGATGCCGAGGACCTGTCGGGTCCGCTGAAGCTCTTCCACACGCTCGAAAAGAACGGGCCTACCGCGCCCAACACGCTTGTGATGGGACCGTGGCGGCACGGCGGATGGTCGCGAGGTCCGGGCAACAAGCTCGGGAATCTGGAGTTCAACTCCAACACCGGCGAGTATTTTCGCGAGCACATCGAGCTGCCCTTTTTTATCCAGAACCTGAAAGGGAAGAAGGGCGAATTGAAAGGCTCGGATGCCGAGCCGATGCCCAAGGCATGGCTTTTTGAAACCGGGACCGATCAATGGCGGCGCTTCGATTCCTGGCCGCCCAAAGATGGCGCGCCACTGTCGGTATATCTCGAGAAAGACGGAACGCTGTCGTTCACCGCGCCCGACGGAAATTCCAACGGGTACGACGAGTACACCAGCGATCCGGCGCGGCCGGTGCCCGTGATCGGCGATATCGGCGAGGGCATGCCGGGAGACTATATGACCTACGACCAGCGCTTCGCCTCCCAGCGCCCCGACGTGCTCGTCTACCGGACGGAGCCGCTCGACCACGACGTCATGTTCACCGGCCCGGTTCACGTTTCGCTCACGGTTGCCACCAGCGGCACGGATTCCGATTTCGTCGTGAAATTGATCGACGTGTATCCGAACGATTATCCCAACCCTAATCCCAACCCGTCCGATCTTCACATGGGCGGTTATCAGCAGCTTGTGCGCGGCGAGCCTTTCCGCGGACGCTTCCGTCACGGCATGTCGCGGCCGGAGCCATTCACGCCGAATCAACCCGACAAGATCGAGTTCGCCATGCCCGACGTGTGCCACGTTTTTCGGCCCGGCCACCGCATCATGGTGCAGATACAGAGCTCCTGGTTTCCTCTGACCGACCGCAACCCCCAAACGTTCGTGAACATCCCAACGGCAAAGGAATCGGATTTCAAGAAGGCCGTGGAGCGTGTTTATTTTGGCTCTGGTCTGCGGGTGACGACGGCAACGCCGTAGCGGCTCAGTGATTCTCGGCCTCGTCGTAGTTGCCCAGCCGCCGGATCCAGATATTGCGAAAACGTACGGGGCTGTTGTGATTCTGCAGGACCAGCGGCAGTTCGGCGTCGTGCGGGTGATAGTGGGCCACTTGGCGGTACACCATGGGTCCCATCGAGGCCTTGTGGTTGTGCAGCAGCACGCCGTTCATAAAAACGGTGAAGTAGGCGGGCTTCGAGACCTTATCGCCGTCGAATTGCGGGGCTTCGAAAACGATGTCGTAGACGTTCCATTCGCCGGGCTTGCGCGCCGGATTCGCGAGCGGCGGCCACTGGCCGTAAATGGCGCCCGCTTGCCCGTCGGCATAGGTGGGATTGTTCCAGGGATCGAGCACCTGGAGTTCGTATAAGCCCATCAGAATTACGCCGCTGTTTCCGCGCGACTGGCTGGTCCCTTGGATGTCCGGCGGCTCGCTCCACTCGACATGCAATTGCACGTTGCCGAACTTTTCTTTGGTGGCGATGTCGCCGCTATGAGGCACGACTTCGAAATATCCGTTTTCGATTTTCCACTCCGGGGCGCCCGCGCCGCCCGCGTGCGTAATGGAGCTGGCGTGCGCGGTCCAGGCGTCGAGATTTTTGCCGTCGAAGAGCACGATGGCATCCGAGGGAGCTCCTCCGCAGTGGTCCGCTGGGGTGACCAGTTTAGGGTGTGGACGGCGGTCGTCGTGCACGTGCCAGGGCAAGCCGGGGAGCATGGGCGTGTCTTCGAAACCCAGATTGTGATTGGGGGCGGCGGGCGCTTGGCCACGCGCGGCATGGGGCGCTAGAAGCCCGAGCGCGGCGGCTCCCAGCAACATAAAGCGCGATTTTTTTTGCATAGCGGTATGATATCCCACACTTCACGCCGGGTCCGCGTTCTGTAACAGTAAGCGTAAGCAACTAAACATAACTGTTTCCGTCTAACATACTGTTATAATGAGTCTTCCATGCACGGATCTACTCTGGATGCTACTGGAAAAAAGATTATATTATTGAGGCCTCGCGGATTCTGCGCCGGGGTGGTGCGGGCCATCGATGTGGTCAAGATCGTCCTCGATGTGTACGGCGCGCCCGTGTACGTGCGTAAGGAGATCGTGCACAATCGGCACGTCGTCGATGAACTGCGGCAGGCCGGAGCGATTTTCGTCGAGGAACTGGCGGAGGTTCCCGCAGGCGCGCGGGTGATCTTCAGCGCGCATGGCGTTTCTCCAGCGGTGCGCGAGGAAGCAAAACGGCGCAATCTGCAGGTGATCGATGCAACGTGTCCGCTGGTCACGAAGGTGCATCTCGAGGCGGTACGATTCGCGCGTCAGAATTACACGATTATTCTGATCGGCCATGCGGGTCACGATGAGGTGATTGGAACGCTGGGCGAAGCGCCGGAATCGACCATTCTGGTTTCGAACGTAGAGGACGTAGACCGCCTGGAGATTAGAGATCCCAGAGCGGATGGCTTACCTGACGCAGACGACGCTGAGTCTCGACGAAACCAAGGACATCATGGAGCGGCTGAAGGAGCGTTTTCCCGCCATCGTTGGACCGAAAACGCAGGACATCTGCTACGCGACTGAGAATCGGCAGTTGGGCGTGAAAGCGGTGGTTCCGTTGACGGAGGTTTTGCTGGTTGTGGGCTCGCAAAACAGCTCCAACTCGCGGCGGCTGGTGGAAGTTTGCCATAACGAAGGAGTGCCTGCTTACCTGGTCGACGATAGCAATGAAGTGAAAGCGGAATGGATCGAGAGCGTCCATACGGTGGCGGTGACGGCGGGCGCATCGGCGCCGGAGAATCTGGTGCAGGATCTGATTCACAGCCTGCAGGCGAAGTTCGGCTTCGATGAGGTGGAAGAGATGGAGCTGAAGGAAGAGGACGTGCGATTCCAGTTGCCGTCCAACCTCGAAAAATCGCTGCCCCGGCTGACCACGATCGCGCCGGCGGCTCCAATGAGGATATGAGTCAGCGCATTCAGGTAGAAGAGACGTTGATTTCCGGGAGCGCGCGTGCGGCGCGGCGGGCGACGGACTGGCTGCTGGAAGCGCAATACGAGCAGGGCTATTGGTGGGCGGACCTCACCGCCGACAGCACGCTCGAATCCGACTGGATATTACTGCAGCTTTGGCTGCATCCGCCTGTCGATGGCGTCTGGAAACCTCCGACGCGTCCGCTGATCGACAAGGCGGTGCGCGCCATTCTCGAGCGGCAGCTTCCCGATGGCGGATTCAACATTTACCCGCAAGGACCGTCGGAGATCAGCGCGACGGTGAAGGCGTACTTCGCTGTGAAACTGGCGGGCGGCGCGGAGGGCGTGCCGGCGGAGTATTTCGCGAACGCGCTGAATAGGGCGAAAGAACGGATTCTCGCTCTGGGCGGCATTCAATCGGCGAACAGCTACACCAAAATCAACTTGAGCCTGTTCGATCTTTATCCGCGGGCGGGCTGTCCGGCTCTGCCCCCGGAGATGGCGCTGCTGCCGGGCAACTTCATGTACCAGATGTCGTCGTGGACGCGCGCGATCGTGACGCCGCTGTCGATCGTTCACGCCATGAACCCGGGGCGTCCCGTGCCGGCAGGCTTCAATCTGGAAGAGCTGTTCGCGCCGGGCGTGCCGGTGACATTCCGGCGCGACGAGAAGCTGTTCACGTGGCGCAATCTTTTTCTCACGCTTGACATTTCGCTGAAGGGCTGGGAGCGGTGGGGCAGCAAGAGCGTGCGGCAACGCGCTATACGGCGCGCGGAGCAGTGGATGCTGGCGCGCATGCGTTATACCGACGGGCTGGGCGCGATCTATCCGCCGATGCAGTACATCATCATGGCGCTCGATTTGCTTGGCTACCCGCCGGACCATCCCGATCGCGTGGAAGCGCAGCAGCAGTTCGACCGGTTGATGGTGAACACGGGAGAACGGTTTTATTTCCAGCCGTGCTTCTCGGTTGTTTGGGACACCGCGATCGCGGCCTTCGCGCTAGGCGAATGCGAGGATGCTCAGAGAGACGCGCCGCAAGAGGCGCTGCGGCGCGCGGCGGACTGGCTGCTGACGAAGGAGGTCCGGCGGCGAGGCGATTGGTCGGTGAAGCGGCCGAACACGGAGCCGTCAGGTTGGTATTTCGAGTTTGCGAACGAGTTTTATCCCGACATCGACGATACGGCGATGGTGCTGCTGGCGCTGTGCCGCTCGCGCGCGAGCAACGCGGGTGAGCAGAAGGCCTGCCGGCAGCGGGCCCTCCAATGGCTGCTCGACATGCAATCGAAAGACGGCGGTTGGGCGGCCTTCGACGTCGATAACAACTGGACGTCGTTGAGCTATGTGCCCTTCGCGGATCATAACGCGATGCTCGATCCCACGTGCCCGGACATCACGGGCCGTGTTTTGGAAGCTCTCTGTGCGTGCGGTCTGGAGCGTTCGCATCCGGCCGTGCAGCGCGGCATCGCGTATTTGTTGCGGACGCAGGAACGGGACGGAAGTTGGTATGGACGCTGGGGCGTAGACTACATTTACGGGACGTTTTTGGCGCTGCGCGGATTGCAGGCGGCGGGCGAGGACGACCGCGAGGCGCACGTGCAGCGGGCGCTCGAGTGGGTACGTTCCATACAGAATTTCGACGGCGGCTGGGGTGAGAGCTGCGCCAGCTACGACAACAACACTTACGTCAATGCGCCGAGCACGCCTTCGCAGACGGCCTGGGCGATTCTGGCTCTCTTGGCCGGCGGCGATACAACCAGCACGAGCCTGCACGATGGCATCGAATATCTTTTGAAGACCCAGACGAGCGCGGGCACGTGGAACGAAGAGTTGGCCACGGGGACGGGGTTTCCGCGGGTTTTCTATCTCTGCTATCACCTCTACCGGCATTCGTTCCCGCTCCTCGCTCTGAACGCGTTCGTGCGCGCGATGGCCGCTCCAGGGCGCACCGCAACGGCGTCCGTTACGCGATGAGCGGTGAAGCGTACAACTGCCGTGGGGCATACCCCGGCATAACGTTGGTAACCGGGGCTACTGGATTTATAGGTTGGCATGTCGCGAAAAAGCTCGTTGATGGCGGCTGCGCCGTGCGCGCGTTGGCGCGGCCAGGAAGCCAGGTGCGGGAGCTCCGCGTCGAAACCGTTACCGGCGATTTGCGCGATCCGAAATCGCTCGAGCGCGCGGTGGCGGGATGCCGCATGGTGTTTCACATCGCGGCCGATTACCGCTTGTGGGCGAAACACCCCGGGGAGTTGTACGAGTCCAATGTCGAGGGGACGCGCAATATTCTTGCGGCCGCGAGAAACGCCGGAGTGGAGCGCGTCGTATATACGAGTACGGTGGGGTGCATCGGCGTTCATGGCGGCAAAGAGGGGAACGAAGAGCAGCCCGTGGGTCTCGACGAAATGACCGGAGCGTACAAGAGATCGAAATTTCAAGCCGAGCAGGTCGCGCTGGAGTTTGCGCGATCGGGATTTCCGGTCGTAATTGTGAATCCAACGGCGCCCGTCGGCGATCACGATTTCAAACCTACGCCGACGGGGAAAATCGTGACGGACTTTCTGGGCGGCCGCATGCCGGCGTTCGTGGATACGGGGCTGAATCTGGTGGACGTGCGCGACATTGCCGAAGGCCATCTGTTAGCGGCGGAACACGGCAGGAGCGGCGAGCGTTATATATTAGGCTGCGAAAATTTGACGTTGCAGCAGATTCTGGAGCGTTTGGGCGACATTGGCGAGCGAGAGGCGCCGCACTTACGGATTCCTTATGCGCTCGCTTACATGGCGGGCGTGGCCAGCACCACATGGGCCAACGTGACGGGCCGCGAGCCGCGAGCGCCGCTCGATGCGGTGAAGATGGCGCGCAAAAAAATGTTCGTATCGTCGGACAAGGCCAAGCGTGAGCTGGGATTCAATCCCGCGCCGGTAGATGGAGCGCTGCGGAGAGCGGTGGAGTGGTTCCGCGCGAACGGGTATGTGTGAGGCGCCGTTGGCTGGCAGAAGGACGGGCCGAGGGAGGCGGCGGGCTCCGTGGTGAGCGGTTGCTCGCGAGCGGCGAAGCGTTGCGCGCTAATGGGTATGTGTGAGTTTGGCGTTCGTCGCGGCGGAAGGGCGAGAGTTCGATGGTATCTTGCGCCACTCCTCCAACATCCAAAAGTTGGCATGGCCGCTGAAGTTCGCAAGAAGCGTGCAAGTGGGCGGTCGGCGCGCGGTGCTGGTGGCCAACGGGCCAGGTCCGAAATTGGCGGGTGAAGCGGCGCGTGAAGCGCTCAAGCGAGTGGACAACGTGGAAGCGGTTATCAGCACAGGGTTTTGCGGGGCGCTTGATATGGCGTTGAAACATTGCGATGTTTTCGTCGCCGATAGCGTCAATGACTTTACGGTAAACGCGCCGGAAGTGCTTGATGGCGCGTATTCACGGGGCGCTCTGGTTTCGAGGGACCGCGTGGCTTGGACGTTGGAGGAGAAGCGGCGTTTGAGGGAAGCTGAGGCAATCGCGGTGGATATGGAAGCGGCCGGCATCGCGGAGGCCGCGGCAAGTGGTGGCGTTGTGTTCTACTGCGTTCGCGTGGTAACGGACACCGCGGAGGAAACGCTGCCGATCGATTTCAATGCCATGCGCGATGCCACCGGACGCTTCAGCCGCACTCGAATCCTCGGCGCGGCGCTGCGCCGGCCGGCGCTCTTTGGGGAGTTGATGAAGCTGCGGCGTACGTGCAACCGCGCGTCGCTTGCGTTGGGAGATTTTGTTGCCAACTGCCGATTTTGAAGTTCAGTCCGGAACCATGGAACACGGAGCGCCCGGAACGATGCGGGCGGCCGTCTATACGGGCGACAGCACAATCCGCGTGCAGGCCGTAGCGGTGCCGGAAATCGGGCGCGGCGAGATGCTGATCCGGGTGCATAGCTGCGGTATTTGTCACACGGATCTGAAGAAGATCGAGTACAACCTGCTGGCGCCCCCGCGCATTTACGGGCATGAGACGGCGGGCGAGGTCGCGGAAGTGGGTGAGGGCGTGCGCGGCTACAAGGCCGGCGATCGCGTCGTGGTGTTCCACCACATCCCATGCCTGCAATGTTTTTATTGCCGGCATAAGCTGTATGCGCAATGCCCGGTATACAAGCGAGTCGGCGTGACGGCCGGTTACGAGCCGGCTGGCGGCGGATTTTCGCAGTACGTGCGGGCCATGGACTGGATCGTCGAGCGCGGTGTGGAGAAGATCCCGCGCGGCGTGCCGTACGAGCGGGCGTCGTTCGTGGAGCCGTTGAATACCTGTTTGAAGGGCGTCGCGCAGCTCGATTTGAACCCCGGCGAGATCGTGGCGATTTTGGGGCAGGGGCCGATCGGGCTGCTCTTTACGATGCTGGTGAAACGCACTGGCGCGACCATCCTGGCGACCGACACGATGCCGTTCCGCAAGGAGTTGGCGGTACGGTTCGGCGCGGCTGCGGCTTACGATCCGCGCGATCCCGGGTTGCGGGCGCGCATCGAGGAAATGACGAATGGACGCGGGGCGGATGCGGTGATTGTGGCGGCTTCGGCCCCAGGAATCGTGGAACAGGCGGTGGCCTATTCGCGTCCGGGAAGCCGGATTCTGCTGTTCGCGCAGACCTCGCACAAGGAGCGTGTGGAGATTTCAGGGGCGGACATCTGCGTGGGAGAGCGCACGATTTTCGGGTCGTACAGCGCTTCCGTCGATTTGCAAAAAGAATCGGCGGAGCTGGTTTTCGGCGGTGAATTGCCGCTCGAAGATCTCATATCGCATCGTCTTCCGCTGGACCGCATCGGCGAGGGCATCGAGCTGGCGGTGCGGCCGCAGCCTACGTCCCTAAAAATAATGGTTCAACCTCAGAGGTTGTCCTGATGAGGTGGTCATAGCGTGAATAAAGAGATGATGGCCGCCGTCCTCTACGGAAAAGAAAACTTGAAGATAGAGGCGGTACCGGTTCCGCGGATCGGGCCGGGAGATGTGTTGGTGCGCGTGAAAACCGCGCTGACGTGTGGAACCGACGTGAAGGTGTTTCGCCGCGGCTATCACGCCAGAATGATCGTGCCGCCGGCCTTATTTGGGCACGAGCTGGGCGGAGATATTGTGCGCGCCGGAGATGAAGTGCGCGGGTTCCGCGTGGGACAGCGCGTGGTGGCGGCCAATTCGGCCCCTTGCGGGGAATGCTTTTATTGCCGCCGCGACAATGAAAATCTGTGCGAAGATCTGCTGTTCAACAACGGCGCGTACGCGGAATTTATCCGCATTCCGACGCGCATCGTCGAGCGCAATCTGTACGAGATTCCGGAGCATGTGAGTTATCGCGATGCGGCGCTGATCGAGCCGTTGGCGTGCGTGCTGCGGGGGCTGGACGAGGTTCGGGCGATGGCCGGCGACACCGTCGCGGTGCTCGGTCTGGGACCGATCGGGACGATGTTCGTGAAGCTGGCGAAAGTTTACGGGACGCGCGTGATCGCGATCGGGCGGCGTCGGTCGCAATTGGATAGAGCCGCGGCAATGGGCGCTGACGAGCTGCTGCTGGCCGAAGACGGCGCCGACGTAACGTCGTGCGTGCGGGAGCTGACCGAGGGCCATGGCGCGGATGCCGTTATTGAAGCGGTGGGATTACCCGAGGCCTGGGAGACGGCTCTGCGGCTGGTGCGGCGGGGCGGCACAGTGAACTTCTTCGGCGGCTGCCCGAACGACAGCCGCATCAATCTGGATACGTCGCTGATGCATTATTCCGAGATCACGTGTACGTCCAGCTTCCACCATACGCCGAAGCACATCCGCAAGGCGTTGGAGCTCGTCAGCCGCGGCGACATCTCGTCGAAGGATTTCGTGAACCGCGAGGAGCCGCTCGCGAATCTGCTGCAAGTGCTGCAGCACCTGATGAGTCACAATGGCCACATGAAGACGGCCATTATCCCGTGAGCGGCGCATGCCTGCCGCGCCCGCGCTTTGCCCCAAGGAATTTCTCGGTCTCCCCGCCGCGCTGACCGCTTCCTACACGCCGGCCGAAGCGGAGGCGTACACGCGCTGGCTGGCGACGCATCACTACGAAAATTTTCACGTGGTCACGTTTCTGCTGCCGCGGCGGTTGCACCAGGATTTTTACAACGTCTACGCGTTCTGCCGCTGGGCGGACGATCTGGGCGACGAGATCGGCGATCCGGCGGAGAGCCTGCGTCTTTTGGCGTGGTGGCGCGAGGAACTCACGCCATGGAAGCGGGCCACGCGCGACATCCGGTGTTCGTGGCGCTCGCCGGTACGGCGCGGAAGCACGGGCTGCCGTTGCAGCTTTTCGACGATCTGATCCGGGCCTTCGAGCAGGATCAGACGGTAACGCGTTACCGGAATTGGGACGAGGTGTTCGAGTATTGCCGC
Organism: Bryobacterales bacterium; assembly: GCA_963838885.1. Taxonomy (GTDB): domain Bacteria; phylum Acidobacteriota; class Terriglobia; order Bryobacterales; family Bryobacteraceae; genus JAICMB01. Next base: position 232,594 of record CAWITB010000006.1, read on the forward strand.
TATTCGGCTAATCCGGTGGGCCGGCTGGTGCTGCGGCTGTGCGGATATGCGGACGAGGAGCGGGACCGCATGTCGGACGCAACGTGCACGGCGCTGCAGCTTGCGAATTTTTGGCAGGACGTCACGGTCGATCTGGAAAAAGACCGAGTATATCTGCCGCTGCACCTGTTCGAGAAGCACGGGTACACATTGGCCGAGTTGGAGGCGCGGCGTTTCTCGGCGGCGTTTCGAGAAGTGATGCGCGATGCGGTGGAGGTCGCGCGGGAGCTGTTCACGCGAGGCCTTCCGCTGGCGAAAACGGTGGACCGGCGCCTGGGGTTCGACCTGCGGTTGTTCAGCCTGGGAGGTATGCGGGTGCTCGATAAGATCGCGGCGCGGGATTACGACGTTCTGTCTGAGCGGCCGGCGATTGCGAAAAGCGAGCGAGTCGGGTTGATGCTGCGGGCCGCCTGGGGCATCCTGTAGGTTGGCCGTAACGCTCGAGCAGTCTTACGCGCATTGCCGCAAGGTCGCTCGCGCCCGCGCGCGCAATTTCTACTATTCCTTCGTGCTGCTCGCGAAGGAACAGAAGGACGCCATGTGCGCGATGTACGCCTTCATGCGCTACTGCGACGATCTGAGCGACGAGAGCGGCGCGACGGCGGCGGCGATCGAGCAGTGGCGAGCCGAGTCCAGGGAGGCGTTGGCGGGGCGATTCGGCCCGAACCCGTTGTGGCCCGCGTTCTACGATGCCGTGCGGCGGTTTCAAATTCCGCACGAATATTTCGAGGAAATGATCGAGGGCGTGCGCAGCGATCTGGAGCCGCGAACGATCGGGACCTTCGACGAGTTATACCAGTATTGTTATCGCGTAGCGAGCGTGGTGGGACTGACCACCATTCACATTTTCGGCTTCAACGGCCGGCGAGCGCTGGAATTGGCCGAAAAGTGCGGGGTGGCGTTTCAGCTCACTAACATTTTGCGCGATGTACGGGAGGACACGGAGAAGGGTCGCGTGTATATTCCCGCTGAAGACGTCGCGCGCTTTGGCGCGGACGTGCGGAGATACGACGAGCGTTTTTGCGCGCTGATGAAGTTCGAGGCGCAGCGGGCGCGCGGCTATTACGAAGACTCGGCGCCGCTGATCGGAATGGTCGACCAGCGCAGCCGGGCCTCCTTATGGGCGCTGATCGAGATTTACCGCCGCCTGCTGGACCGCATCGAGCGGTCGAATTACCGCGTGCTGGAGCGGCGCATCCATTTGCCCGTTTGGGAGAAGATGGGGATTGTGCTGCGCGCGGCGATAGGGCGCAACGTCTGACTTGAGACAACTTCGGAAATGAGACACATTGAAAAATTCGCGCCGGCGGCCGCCGTGGTCAGCGCTCTCGCGACCATGGCGTGTTGTCTGCCGCTGGGAATCGCGGGAGCGGTGGGGGCGCTGGGGCTGAGCGTGCCTCTGGCTTCGCTGCGCCCCTGGCTACTGGGCGCGGCCGTGGTTCTACTCGCCGTGGGTCTCTGGCAGTTACATCGCGGCGGCCGCACTTGCCGGCGGCGGAGCCGCATGAGTCTCGTTGTTTTTGGCCTGTCCGCGGCAGTGGTGCTCGCCGTCGTCCTGTTTCCGCAGACGATCGCCGCATTGATGGCGGATCATCTTCCCTGATGAGAAAAGCGCTATTGGGCTCCAGCAGTTGCGGTTGTTGCGCTCCTGGCCGTGGCGTTCTTCTGGAACACCAGAGCGGGCCACCCTCCAACAGGCCAAGCGGCGCTTGTCGAGATCAAGAACGCCGATCTTTCGGCTTTGCAGACGGAATTCAACGCGGCCTCGGGCAAGCTTCGCGCCATCGTGCTGCTCTCTCCCACTTGACCGACATGTCTGCGGGGGGCCTCCGCGGTCGAGCGCGTTCTGAAGAGCCACACTCATAACGGCATCCTTGTCTTCGCGGTATGGGAGCCGATGCTGCCCACCGATTGGAGCCGGCCCGGCAGCAGCGCATTGGCGCGTTTGCCGGGCAGCGGCGTGCGGCAATTCTGGGATCCCGGCCATAGCGTGGCGGCGGCCGTCAAGACAGCGGAAGCACACGGCAAGCTTCGCCCGCATTGTTGCGACCGCAAAGGAATCCTGTGGGACGCCGCCGCGGTTTACGCCCCAGGGACCCGCTGGGGCAACACTCTCCCCGAACCGATTCTCCTCGACGGCCCCGTAGTCGAAGCGGCGCCTCAACTCGATGCGGTCGTATCGGGCGCGAAGCGGTAGGGAATTCGGATTTCCCAAAAAGAGCATTCACGGAAATTCTCACCTTTTTTTGTAAAATCGTAAGTCTCTGAAAATACGCCTGGTTTGACCTGCTATGGGCTCATGTAAGGGCGCCGCCAGAACCGGAAACGGACAGGGGAGCCTTTAAGCTTGAAGCCGGATCAAACCATGACGCAAATTACCCCCCTTGCGGAAACACACGCCTTCGCGCTCCCTTTCGACGCCTCCTGGTTCGAAGCCCCCGGGGAGCGCTCGCCACAATTTTTTCCCGCTTACATGAGGATCTCGGTTGCAATGCAGACCCTGCTGCGGCAAGCTATCCCCGAAACGCATTTGGCGGATCTGGAGCAGTTTCGCGACACCCGCATGGCATATCCGCTCTTGGTCTACGCCGCTAGCAGGCCGTTTGCGGGGCAGCCGCGCACGGATTTCACTTACGACATTCTGAATAAGACCTTGATGCGCAAATTCTATTACTCGGTCGGCCAGAATCTTCCCGTCCTGCTGGCCGAGGTAGCGGAGCGGCTGCGGGCCGCTGGAATGGACGACGTTGCGGCCGAGTATCGTCCGGATCGCGCGCGGCGCATCGTGGACCTGGTCGTCAAGCTGCAAATCACGCGGCGGCGTTTGGAAGCGCTGCTCGTGGCGGAAACGCTGCTGGTCAACGATTTGATCGCTTTCGCCGGCAGCGGCACAGCCAATGCTAAGGCGCGGACGAAGCTGGCCGCCGAATGCGGCAAGTCATGGACGTCAAAGTTGTCGCGTCTGTATGCCAAGCAGGATTACAGTTGGCTGGCGCCGGCATTGCTGGCGGCCGCCACGGACGCGTTGGCGGGCAGTCTGGATCACAGCGCCCAACAGCAAGCCGCGTAACCCCGCAAGACAAGCTTATAACGGGAGGATCTCTTCCCGGATCGGATCGAAATCGATCCTGCGTTTCTCCTCGTACGCGATATTGCCGAGGTGCGAGGCCTGCGCCGAGCGGTGGCCGATCAGCACGTCCCCGTTGGGGCGGTTGCGCGTGCGCATGCAATCGAGGAAGTTGTTGACATGGTCGAGCGTCATGTCGTGAGGCTCGGCCTTGACGACCACCGGCTGCGCGTTGCGGCCCAGCGGGATGAAATTCGTAGTGTTGGCGGTCGATCAGCAGACGCCCTTCGGTTCCGCACATCTCGATGGCCGCGCCGGTGATTCCCGGGACTAGCGTCGCCTCGAACGTGGCCGTGTACTCGCCCGGATATTCGAGCAGAACATTGATGGTATCGGGGGCGGTGCGGCCGTCTTTATAGGCGTAAACGCCGCCGGCGGCGACGGAGGATTTCGGCACGTCCTGGTTCATGAACATATGCACGACGTCAATCCAGTGCGTAAATAAATCGGTCACCTGGCCGCCGCCGAAATCGAGATAAGCGCGCCAGTTATAGTATTGCTGCGGGTCCCAGTCGCGCCACTTCACCGGCCCAAGGAAGTGCGCCCAGTCGAGGTTCGATGGCTTGTTCTGGAGCGATGCCGGAGCCTTGCGAAGGTGATAGGTGTTGCCATGCCACCAGGTTCGGGCGAGCGTGATTTTACCGAGCCTGCCGGTCTCGAAATATTCGCGTTTGGCCTTAAGGTAATGGATGCCGGAGCGCTGCTGCATCCCAACCTGGCACACCCTTTCATTGACGCGCGCGGCCTTGACGATGGGCGGCCCTTCTTCGATTGTGCGCGTCAGCGGCTTCTCGACATAGACGTCTTTGCCGGCGTTAAGCGCGTCGATGGCAATGCGCGAATGCCAGTGATCGGGAGTGGCGATCAGGACGGCGTCGATCCCTTTATCGTCGAGCAGCTTGCGGTGATCGCTGAAAGATCGCGCGTCCGTGGCCTTCTGGCGGGCGCGGTCGATATGCTCGCTGTAAATATCGCAGACCGCCGCGACATGCACCGTGGGGTTGAGCATAAATTGCGTCATGTCGTGCGTACCGCGGTCGCCCACCCCGATCACCCCGAGCTGGATCGTGTCGTTCGCGCCGAATACCCGCGAATAGGAGGCCGCGGTGAGGGCCGCCGCGCCGCCGATAAATGCGCGGCGCGCCACTTTCTGTGAATTCATATGCGAATTATAGCTCCCGGCGGCACTACTACAGTATGAAGAAGCTTCTCATTATTGTTCTCTTATGCGCGGCCAGCCTGTTTGCTGCCAAGCCAACGGCTTCGAGCGGCGCGCGCCGCAGCGATGTCGAAATCGAAGCGGCTATTAAGACCAAGCTGGCCAAGTCCAAAATCGGCAAGGACGGCTTTCAAGTTCACGTTAAGAACGGTATTGCCACATGGCAGGGCAGTACGGCCGTAATGCAACATAAAGGCGCGGCTACGCGCATGGCCAAGACCGCCGGAGCAGTCCAGGTGGTCAACAACATTAAAGTGAGCGACGACGCGAAACAGAAGGCGACCGGCAACCTGAGCGGGACGCCCCGCAAGGTGGAGGTGAAGGCGAACTAGTCTAAGCGCCGGCGCCGTACCGTTTGAATCGATTTAGATTAAGGCCGTCTTCGGTAGACGCGCAATTTCGCAGCAGGTCGATCGCGACTGGTGGATCACGTAACCTCCGCAAAACGGAACGTGCGACTAGCACGCGGCTAGAGTCCATCGCCGGGCATTTCCGCCGCCGTTTAACAACCTCCTGACACCGGGTCCCGACGGTGCCCACACGTGAGGCATTTGGGCTGTTCGCCGATGCCCAGCACGTTACCTTGCAGTCCTTTTGGCGGCAATCTCGACGCGCCACGGGGTAGCTTAAGCTCAAACATCGTTATCGGGCATGCGCCCGCCCGTGAGCGGGCCGCGTCCCTCCCAAGCAAATTGCACTACGGTGCGGAGTTTGTGCGGCCGGCGGAAAGACGCTGCATCAAGGCCTGGAAACGTGGATTGTCGCGCAGGGAGGCGAAGTCGGGATCGTTCTCGATCCATTCCTTGTGGCTGAAGCCGTGGTCAAAGGCCTTCTCCAAGCAGTCGATGGATTTGTCTATTTCTCCGAGGAGCGCGTAGGCGCAGGCGACGTTGTAAAGAACGGAGGGTTCCTCGGGGTCCATAAACAAGGCGCGGCCGGCCCATTCGAGGGCGTGCGTCCGTTCGCCGAGTTCGTAAAGGGCATTGGCTCCCAAATAAATGGCACGCACATCATCGGGGTGAAGCTGCAGGTGACGTTCCGCCATTCGCAAAGAATCCCGACGCGCTTGGCGGGACTCTTCCTCGCGGCCCAGTGCGCGAAAGCAGCCAGCCCGCATGGCGTGAGCCTGGTAATCGTCCGGATTCACCCGGCTGGCAGTGGCGAAGCGGCTGGCGGCTTTTTCGTACCGGCCTTGAGCAAACCAGGCGCGACCGGAGAAGTAATAAGCCTCAAATAACTCGGGATTCAGATGAATGGATGCCTCGAACTCTTTTTCAGCGCATTCATAGTTCTTGCCGAGCGATTCGGCTAGGCCGCGCGAAGCGTGGGCTTCCGCCGATTCGGGGTCTAGCTCAACGGCGCGGCGGCTGGCGGCGTCGGCCTCTCTTAGATTGTCTTCGCTGGCGCCAAACCACATGTACAGGAAGGAGCAAGAATCCGCCACGCCGGCATACGCGCGCGCGTAGCCAGGGTCGATGGCAAGGGCTCGAGCAAACATCTGCCGCGCGAATTCCAGGCCCTTACGGTTCCATCGATTGAAGAATTGCCGGCCGCGGAGGTAATAATCGTAAGCTTGTACCTCGCTGGTGGGCACCTTCTCGATTTCCCGTTTTTCTTTTTCGGTGAGCATGACGCGCAGGGCGCGCGCGATGTTTTGCGCGATTTCGTCCTGGATGGCAAAGACGTCCTCTAGTTGGCGGTCATACCGCTCCGCCCAGACGGAGTGACCTGTACGGGTCTCGGCGAGCTGGGTGGTGATGCGCAAACGGCTGCCAGCGCGGCGAATGCTGCCGTCGAGTACATAGGCTACGCCCAACCGCTGGCTAATCTGGGCAATGGTAAGTGGGTTGTCGCGAAAGGGGAGTACCGCCGACCTTGGAACAATCTGGAGCTCCTTGATCTTCGTGAGCTCCGTGATGATGTCTTCGGTCATGCCGTCGCGAAAGTATTCGTCGTCCTTGTCGCGGCTTAAATTCGCGAAGTAGAGCACGGCGAGAGATTTCTCCGGCCGCAGCGCCGGAGCGGCAACGCCGCGCAGCGCTTCGAGAACCTCATCCATTGAGGCGCAGCGCTGGCCCGCAGATTTCACTAGGCAGCCGTTGACCAGATGCTCCCATTCGGGAGAGATGTCGGGCAGGAGCTCGGGCAGAGGTTTGTGCGGCTCGCGCAGGATGGCGTGAAGAACGTCTATGGAAGTTTCACCGCGAAAGGGCAAGTGCCCGCTGAGGCATTCGTAAAGCAGAACTCCGAAGGAAAAAATATCAGTGCGTGCATCGGCCGGTTCGCCGCGAAGCTGCTCAGGAGACATATAGGGAACGGTGCCGCCCACGCCGTTTTGGGTCAAGGTAGGGGTAGAAAACGTTTCTTCAGTTTCGCCCGCGGCACGCTCGGGCGCCGCCATGGCAGCCAATCCGAAATCGAGGATTTTCACCTGCGATCGGGAGTCCAGCATGATATTGCTGGGTTTGATGTCACGGTGATAGACGCCTTGGCGATGAGCTTCCTGCAGTCCTTCGGCAATTTGACGAGCGATGCTTAAGAATTGGGCTGGTGGGAGGCCGCCGCGCGGCAGTATTTGCTTCAGGGTCTGCCCGGTCACGAACTCCATGGAAATGAACGGCGCGTTTGCCCATTCATTCACCTCGTAGACGGTGGCGATATTCGGGTGGTTCAAACGAGAGGCTGCCTGTGCTTCTCTCAGAACGCGTCTGCGGGCTTGCGGATCCGCTACCATGTCCGCTGTAAGAAATTTGAGCGCTACTTCGCGGCCGAGGGTCAAATCTTGCGCACGATATACCGCGCCCATGCCGCCTTCGCCGAGCTTGGCATGAATGCGATAGTGCGAGATGGTCTGACCAATCACCTATGACGACCAGCTCGTAGGAGTGAAATCCCCGACATGCACCCGAAGTCCCTCCTGAGGGAAGTGAAGTCTAATCATAGATCGTTTCCACTGCAATGTCCGCGAACGCCGTTTAACGAAGCGACCTTGCGCCGCGGTTGCGGCCAAGGATGCCCGTCTGGTTCCGGATACATGGGATCTAGTGGCCCGTCGCAGTGAGTTCGTAGCATGGCAATATTCTCCGGCGAACGTCTGTGTACTTCCATCTGAACGGCCTCGCGGTTCTCGAGTAAGCGCGGATGTATCGCATGAGCTTGCGAGCCAAATCGTGGGCCGAAGTGAATACTCCGCGAGCGATGACTTGACGCTCCAGCCGAGCGAACCAGATCTCGACCTGGTTCAACCATGAAGAGTAGGTCGGAGTGAAGTGCAGTTTGACGTTTGGGTTGTGCTCCAGAAACTCGTCGAATTCTTGGTTTTGTGCGCGGACAGGTTATCGAGGATGAGGTGAATCTTCTGGCCCGGCTTGCAACTGGAGACAACCTGTGTGAGGAAGCCCACGAACTCCGCGCTGGTGTGCCTCTCGGCCGTCTTCCCCTGCACCTTCCCTGTTTTGACGTCCAATGCCGCATATAGCGAGAGCGTTCCGTTGCGCCGGTATTCAAATCCGTGCCTTTCCAGGCGTCCCGGCGACAAAGGGAGCACCGGGTCGAGGCGGTCCAGCGCCTGAATGGCGGTCTTTTCATCTACGCAGAACACGGCGGCGTGCTGGGGCGGAGCCAGGTACAATCCGATCACGTCAGCGGCCTTCGTTTCAAAATCGGGATCATCGCTGGCCATATAGCGTTCCATCCGATGCGGGCGTACATCGGCTTGGACCAATATGTGCTGGATCGTATCTTTGCTGACGCCTAAATGCTTCGCCAATTTTTGACAGGACCAGTGCGTAGACCCATTCTTCGGACCGTCCTTGATTGCGGCTAACACCTTGGCCTGCAGTTTAGGAGTTCTCACCGAACGCTTCTGACCGGGATGACGCTCCTCCATCAAACCGGCCGCACGATGTTTCAGGAACCGTTCTTTCCACGATACTAGGCGCGGTGGTATGTAAAAGCGTTTGGATCTTCTGGTACGATACCTTCTGCGAGCAGAAGTATCAGGTGCGCCGCTGCACATCGGCAGCGGGCAGTATGCGCGGCTGAGTCATGCCCTGGAGTTCCCGCCTTTCTTCTTCGGTCAAGGCTATTGGGTCAGCGCTAAACGGCATACCTAGCAGCCCGTGTCTAAAAACACTTCCCACCAGAAATGTTTCGGCATACAATCAGACATGGCAATGGGGACAAGGCAAGACCGGGAACAGCAGGAAGAGCTGTTCTACGCGACCGAACAGGTCGAGACGCCAGGGCATCCGTTTTATGAAGAGCTGAACCAGGTGCTGGACCGAGCTGGGTTCGATGCGTTCTGCGAACGGGCGTGCGCCAAGTTCTATCACTCCAAATTGGGGCGACCGTCGATGGCGCCGGGCGTATACTTCCGTACCCTGGTGATCGGGTTCTTCGAGGGGATCGGCAGCGAGCGCGGCATTGCGTGGCGCGTGCGCGACAGTCTGAGCTTGCGGCGCTTTCTGAAGTACGGTCTGGCGGAAGCGACGCCGGATCACGTGACTATCTCGCGGACACGGCGGCTGATCGATGAGGAGACCCATCAGGCGGTGTTCACGTTCGTGCTGGGGGAAGTCGCCAAACGAGGACTGCTGAAGGGGAAAACAATCGGCATCGACGCAACGAGCTTGGAGGCCAATGCAGCGATGAAGTCGATCGTGCAGCGTGACACGGGCGAAAGTTACATGGAGTATTTGCGGCGGCTGGCCAAAGAAGCGGGCGTGGAAGCCAGTGACGAGGAACTTCGGCGGGCCGATCGGAAGCGCAAGAAAAAAGCATCGAATGAAGAATGGAAGAACCCGCACGACCCGGACGCGGAAGTCACCAAGATGAAGGACGGCGCGACGCATTTTGCCTACAAAGCCGAGCAGGCGGTCGACCTCGACACCGGCGCGATCGTGGCGATCACAACACACGGCGGAGCTACTGGCGACACCACATCGGTTGAAACCACGCTGCCGGAAGCGGGGTTGGCGATAGCCAACCAGATCGATACGCCGACGGCGGAAGGTCAGTACAAGGTTCACGCGGAGGGCCTGCAGGAGGTGGTGACGGACAAGGGATACCATAGCGACGCCAGCCTGCAAACCATGGCATCGCTGGAAGTCCGAAGTTACGTTCCGGCTCCCACGCAGAAACGGAATTGGGAAGGCAAGCCGGACGCCAAGGCCGCATTTCTCGCCAATCAGAGGCGCGTAACGGGCGAACGCGGCAAGCGGCTCCTGAAGCGCCGCGGCGAATTCCTGGAGCGGCCGTTTGCGCATCAGTATGAAACCGGCGGACTGCGCCGAGTGCATGTGCGCGGATTGAAAAACGTCGCCAAGCGAGTGCTGCTGCAAGCAGTCGCCTTCAATCTGGCGCTGATCCTGCGTTCGTTTACGAAAGCTGGAACCCCGCGGGGCTGGGCCGAGCGGCATTTGACGCTTTTTCGAGTCGCTCTTTGCTTATTCTCGGCTCTGGAGGCCCACTCGAACGATGCTGCGCCGATCCCAAGCAAAGATTCCCGATCGTCCGATTTCAAAGGGCATCGTCATTCCACACGCCTCCCTGAGCCTGCCCGGACTCGCTCGTCAAAACTGGCGGTTTAGACACGGACTGCTAGGAGGCGCCGCTGGCTTACTAATAGTTACTCAGGGACGAGTCACTAGTCTAAGCGCCGGCGCTGTACCGTTTAAATCGATGTAGATTAAAGGCCGTCTTGGGTAGACGCGCAATTTTCGCGGGCGTTTGTGCGCCTGTTAAGCCGCTTCCTCGCATGTGACGACGATGCGCCTGCCGCGCCGCAAGCGCAGCCTGAATCTTCTCGGGTTAGGTGTCGTGCATCAGGTTCAGCATCCGCGGGACAACCGTCTCGCTTACGCCGAGGCGCTTGGCAATCTCGGTGTTCGGCACGCGACGTTCACGCATCGCGAGATCGAACGCCAGCTTCGGCGCAATGTGGAGCGGAACGCCGATCGCATGTTGGCGCGCTTCGGCTTCGATGGCGGCGGAATCTTCTTCAACCCGGGCAATACGGCCGGCGATCGCTTCGGCCAAGCAGTCCGTCGCCATGCGAAACGTATCGTCGATATCGGTTCCCCCGGTACGTCGTTCGGGCAGATCTGGGAACCCAAATGAAAACCCTGGCCGTGACGACAATTCGCGGTGAGCACGACGCCCCACGGGCCCCGTCTTTGGGATCCCAGCCATCACTCGCGCGAACATCAGAGCGCGGTGTGCTACCGTTGAACATCCGATTCAGTTTGCAAAGCGCCCGGAGCGGCCCGCGCAACGTTTATCGCGCGGTTGGCGTCCGACCTTCGGCGAGACTCGCAATGCCCAACCTCGACACCCTCAAGGGCGAGATCGACAATTACCTCGAAGAGCAGCAATTCGCGGTGTTTCGCGGCTTTCCCCGCACGCTCGACACGCTTCCGCTGGTCTATTGGGATTGCGACCGCTACCCCGATTACAAAGCGTTCCTCGCCACCGCGAAGGCCGCCGGAGCGAAGCTGGTCGTTTATCACCAGCATGAGTTTTCCGCCGAGCAGGTGGACAGCGCACTGGACAAACTGGCGGAATGCGAGCTGCCGCGCGACGAGTCGCGAATCATGGAGCGCCGCTTGAAGGAGATGCGCGTATACGACGGCTTCACCTGCGCGCTGGAATTGTCGTTCGATCATCAGGGGCGCATTTATGTGTTCGATTTACGCACCGAATGGTACGACGAGTTATCGGATCTTCTGGATGAAATACACATGCTCGTCTCCGGTCCGGGTGAAGAAGAGGATGACGACAGCCCCATGAGCGGCTACTTCTCGAAGAACTGATCGCGCTTAACGATTTGCTCTGGATAATCGCTGATCCCGATGCGGACCAAGTCCGCGAGCTGTCCGCGGCGCTGGGCATTCGCCCGCTCACGGCGCGCGTGCTGGTGAACCGCGGCCTCGGCGATCCCGAAACGGCCCGGCGCTTCCTGCGCCCGTCGCTAGAGCATCTGCACGATCCGTTTCTGATGGCCGGGATGCGCGATGCCGCCACGCGCATTCGAGCCGCCATCGCCAACAGCGAACGAATATTGATCTATGGAGATTACGACGTCGACGGCACGACGGCAATCGTAATCCTCAAGAAAGCGATCGAGCTCGCCGGCGGCCACGCGGAGTTTCACGTGCCGCACCGTCTCAAGGACGGCTACGGCATGCGCAGCGAGGTGGTGGAGGAAGCGGCGCGCAACGGAGTCCATCTCATCGTCAGCGTCGACACCGGCATTCGATCGCTCGAAGTGGTGCGCGGCGCACGGGAGCTCGGCATCGACGTCATCGTGACGGATCATCACCTTCCCGAGGCGGAGCTGCCGGCGGCGCTTGCCGTTCTCAATCCGAATCGCCCTGGCTGCGATTACCCCGACAAGAACCTATGCGGCGCCGGCGTGGCGTTCAAGCTGGTGCAGGCGATTCTCGAACCGCTCGATTGGCCGCGCGAGAAGCGCGATCGCATGTTGCGCTCGTTCTTGAAGCTGGTGGCGATCGCGACGGTCGCGGATGTGGTGCCTCTGACGGGCGAAAACCGCGTCATCGTGACGTATGGACTGGAGGGTCTCGATCGCGTCGCGAATCCCGGATTGCGCGCGCTGCTGGACGTCGCCGGCCTACCCGCCGGAGCGCAGCCAACCGCTGAAGAGATCGCCTTCCGGGTCGCGCCGCGGATCAATGCCGCCGGACGCATGGCGCATGCCCGCAAAGTAATCGACATGTTCTTGACCGGCGATCTCGAAACGGCCCGTGGACTCGCGCAAGAGCTGCATCAGTGGAACGAGGAGCGGCGGCGGCGCCGAAGCCGAAATGGTGCGGATTTGCCTGGAATTCTGCGAGTGTACGCCGGTTTCAGAGAGCGACGCGGCGCTCGTCTTTTCGGGAGCCAACTGGCATCGCGGAGTGGCCGGAATTGTCGCCAGCCGCCTGGTCGAGCGCTTCTGCCGTCCCGTGTTCGTGCTGAGCGAGGAAGACGGTCAGGCGCAGGGGTCGGGGCGGGGAATCGCCGCGTTCCATCTACTCGAAGCGCTGGAATCGATGAGCGATCTGCTGACGCGCTTCGGCGGCCACCGCCAAGCCGCCGGATTGAGCCTGCCGGTCGAACGCGTCGCGGAGTTCCGGCGCCGCTTCAACCAATATGCGGCGGCGCGGCTGACTCCGGACGATTTCGTGCCTCGCATTGGCATCGACGCCGTGCTTTCATTTCCGGAACTCGATGAGACGGCGGTCGAAGAACTGCTCGCGCTGGCTCCCTTCGGGTGCGGCAATCCCGCGCCGATACTCGCCGCCCGCAATGTCGAATGCTTCGGGCCTCCCGGAATTTTCAAGGAAAAACACTTACGCGTCAACATCCGGCAGCTCGGCCGCGGTCTGACGGCCACGGCGTGGAACTTCGCCGCGCGCGCGGCTGAGTTCGCGGCGGCAAATCGGGTGGATGTCGCGATCCGCATCGAAGAGGATTCCTACGGGGCCGCCCGAGGCGAGCCAGGATGGCGCGTCATCTTGAAAGACGCGCGCACGGCCGCTGCCATTCAGGCGGCCGGCAGCGTGAAGTAAAACGTCGATCCCTCGCCCACTTTGGACTCCACCCAGATTCCGCCGCCATGGCGCTCCACGATGCGTTTGCAGATCGCAAGTCCAATGCCGGTCCCGGGCACTTCCTTGCCGTGCAGCCGCTTAAAGATGCCGAAGATGCGCTCGTGATATAGCGGGTCGATGCCGATGCCGTTGTCGCGAACGGCAATGACAAAACGATTTCCCTCGCGGGCTGCCGAGATTACAATGCGCGGCGGCGCTTCGGCTCGATACTTGATCGCGTTAGCGACGAGATTTTGCGTCAGCGTGATAAGCTGCATCTCATCCCCGCATACGGCCGGCAGCCGCTCCCAGGAGATTTCCGCGCCGTTATCGTCGGCCATGGCCCGCAATCCTTCGACGGCCTGCCGCGCGACGCGATTCATGTCCACGGCTGCAAAGGGCGCCGCGGCGCCGTCCTGCAGTCTGGTGTAGGTCAGCAGGTCCTGAATGATATCGCTCATGCGCTGCGCGCCGCTCACGACATAGCCCATGAACTCCTCCGTCTGCGAGTCGAGACGTGGCGCGAGGCGCTTTTCTATCAATTGCGTGAAGCTCGAGATGGTGCGCAGAGGCTCCTGCAGGTCGTGACTCGCCACATATGCAAACTGCTGCAGCTCGGCGTTCGATGCTTCGAGCGCGCGTTGGGCGGCCTGAGCCTTGTCGCGCTCGCGATTCACTTGCTCGAAAAGGCGCGCGTTGTCGATCGCGATCGCGGCCTGGGCGGAAATGCCCGCCGCCATGCGCTCGTGCTCGACCCGGAACATGCTCGGCCCGGAGTGGGCGAAAAATAGGCCGCCGACCGCTTCCCCGGACCGCGAAATTACTGGAACGCCCAGGTAGCTGACCACGCGGGGAAGCCCCGCGGAGACGCCGCGTTGCAGCGGATCGTCCGCGAATGCGGGATCCGCGGAGGCGTCGTCGATTCGCACGATTTCTTTCCCGCGGAACAGGGAAGCGAACAGTTCCGTGGCGCGCGGCATGGCTCCGGGGGCGAAGTCCAGTGGCACTGCGCCCGACCAGGCGTATAGCGTGTTCTCACCGCCATTGTCCACCGCGTCATAGAAGAACACGCCGTACTCGGCGCCGGTGAGCGCGGTCGCGATGTCGGTGGCCACTTGTAGCAGTTTGGAAAGATCCAGCTCGGCGGCCAGCAGCGGACCTACGCGGTTTAACAGTTCGGCGGTGGTGCGCGCGGCGCCCTCGCGCTGCAGCAACTCGCGGTAACTTTCTTCGTTGCGCCGCAGCGTGCTCTCAATTCTTTTCTGGTCCGAGATGTCGACGGTAACGCCGTCAAAGCGCAGCGGCGCGCCGGCCGTATCGTAAAAAGCGCGTCCGATAGCGCGGATCCAGCGCTCCACGCCATCAAGCCCCTCCGTACGGTACTGTACGTCGTAAACGCCGCGTTCCGCGATCGAGCGATCGATAGCCTCGCGCGTGGCCGCGCGATCGTCGGGGTGCAGCCGCTCGTAAAATGTATCGATGGTGACCTCGGTATCCAGCGGCAGTCCGAAGTGGGCCTTGCAACGATCGTTCCAGACCAGAATGCTGAAGGGGAGATCGCAGTACCACAAGCCCATCTCGATACTCGACATCACCAGCTCCAGCCGCTCGCCGCTGATGCGGAGGACTTCCTCCCAGCGCTTTCGTTCGGTGAGATCGACAAAGGTCGTGATTACCGCCGTGCCGCCCTCGAATGGGAAGGCGCGCGTGGTTGCCTCGACATCCACGATGGTCCCGTCCAGGCGCACGATGCGCTCTTCGATCGCGGGAGCCGGCCGGTTGAGAAGGATTGCCTGTCTGCGGCGCGATTCCACCAAGCGATGAAAATCGGGATGAATGAGATCTAGCGGGCTACGGCCGGTGAGATCGCCGGCCCGCGTGGCGCCAAACAATCGGGCCGCGGCGGAGTTCGCGAAAACGATACAATCGTCGCGATTGATCCACAGCGGAACCGGCGCGTATTCCAGGACCGATTTATAGGTATCGCCGGCGGCCCCGAGGAAAGCCTCGCCTTTCAGCTCCAGAATCTCGCGTTCCAGATCGCCGATGCGCTGGCGCAGCAGTTCGAGATCGTAGGTTTCCAAACCGCTCGCCACGCTATCAGGTTACTAACAGGCCGGCATGCGAATCAAAAGCGTGCGCCCTTAGAACGCCTTAGGACAACAGCGATTCCACGGCAGCGGCCACTTCGTCGACGGGAATATTATCCAACTCTCCCGCGACGATTCGTACTTGCCGGCCGCGAGGAGCCCATACTCCCGGGTCCGTCGGTCCGAAGATGGCCACCACCGGGGCGCCCACGGCGGCGGCCAAATGCGCAATCCCGGCATCGTTGCCCACGAAGGCGCGCGCGCCGGCGAGCCAACGGCCCAGCTCATAGAGATTCTCGATTTTTCTCGCGCCGGGAAGTTGCTCGTGCGGGGCCGCGCACCATTCTACCGGCCCTGGCAAGCGCTCCGCTAAGGCGCGGAACTTGGACATGGGCCAGTTCTTGCGCGCGCTTCCGGAGAAAGGGTGTAAGACGATCGAGCGCCGCTCGAGAGGCGCGACGGCCACCGGAGGAACCGGAATTCGCGGCTCGCCGCCCAACGGGGCTCCAGCATGTTCCAGAAAATAATCGACCACGTGGGTGCGGCAAGCGCCGGGCGGAAGGGCGGGGAAGAACTGGAAAGGAAGGCGCAGCTCCGCGATGCGCGCGCGGAATTCGGGTTGATTGGAGCCATACCAGGACACGATGGAGTCGAACGTCCGCAAATAATCGAGCAATTCCGGAGGAGGCTCCAGGCCGGGCACTCCCAGGCGATCTATAGCGGAAGGAAGCCGTCGCGCCCGGTCGGCAAACCGTATGAGCGGCAGTACCACCGAAGGCGCCCAAACTTCGGTATAGGCGGCGCGCAGAAATTCGAGGGCGGGCAACGCGACGATACAATCCCCGATTGCGCCGGGACGGATGAGTAATCGCCGCAAGAGCCTATTGTGACCTACCCGGGGACCGGTGCGAGCGCCTCAGGCAGCCATGCCGTTCCCGTTGCTCTGCCGGACCGCGGCCGCCAGCTCCGCTGCCGCCATGCGGACTGCCGCGGCGTCCTCGCTCCTCGTCAGCTTGCCTTCACGATCGAACGCTTCAAAGGCGCGCGCAACTGCGACCTGCCGGGCGATCACAGTGACGCCAAGCGCTTCGAGCAGCGCCCGCAAATGCTGGATCGCGCGACGGCCACCGCCCGGTCCCGGCGAGGCGCTCAGGAGCAGCGCGGTTTTTCCGCGAAAGGCCGTGGAATGCCGGCCGTTCGCATCCGGCCGCGAGGCCCAGTCGAGCGCGTTTTTGAGTAACGCCGGATAGGCGCCGTTATGTTCCGGCGTGGCAATGGCCAGGGCGTCATAAGAGCGCAACAACTCCTGAAAGGCTTTGGCCCGCTCCGGTAGCCCTTGCGCCGCTTCCAGGTCGCCGTCGTACAACGGCAAGGGGTAATCGCGCAGTTCGGCCACTGTCACTTCGGCGCCTTCCGCCGCAAGCGCGGAGGCGGCGGCGCGCGCCAGCTTGCGATTGAATGAATCGGCGCGGGCGCTCCCGGCGAACACTAAAATTTTGGGAAGACCGTTAAACCTTGACATCAAGATATCTGATGCCGCGAGGCGTGTTGGGGATTCAGACCGGCAGTGTGGACGCTTTCGATCGCGGGGATGGCCCGGGCGGCGAACGCGAATAGGACGTGATACCTTACTCAACGATGCGCCAGGTTGTGCGCTCGCTCGCCCGATCGCCGGGATTTTGCGCGCTGGTGATCGCCGTGTTATCGATCGGCCTCGGCGCCAATGCCGCTCTGTTCAGCATCGTCGATCGCGTTCTTCTGCATCCTTTCCGTTATCCCCAGCCCGATCGGCTGGTCGATATCTCCGGCCTTACCGCCAAAGGGCAGCCGGCCGGCATCTCGCCCGCGGAATTCAAATTCTGGCAAACGCGCATACCTGCCTTCGAGCAATCCGTCATCTGGCACTGGCGCGACCTGGCGCTCACCGGCGTGGAAAATCCGGAAAGCCTGTGGGACCTCGAAGTCAGCTCGCGCGCGTTCGATATTCTTGGAATCCCGCCGCTGCGCGGCCGCCTCTTTAGCCCCGGCGATTTCCGCGGCGATTCGCCGCCCGTCGCCATCGTGAGCTATCGGTTTTGGCGGTATCACTTCAATGG
Organism: Bryobacterales bacterium; assembly: GCA_963838885.1. Taxonomy (GTDB): domain Bacteria; phylum Acidobacteriota; class Terriglobia; order Bryobacterales; family Bryobacteraceae; genus JAICMB01. The sequence goes on from CAWITB010000006.1 coordinate 249,759, forward strand.
CGATCCGTCGCTGGTAGGCCGCCAGATTCTGCTCGACGGCGACGGCTATACGGTCGTCGGCATCATGGGACCGGGATTCTTCTTCACCAACCCCGAATACCAAATCTGGACTCCGCTGAATCCGTTTCACGCCATAAAGGAAGATCTGAAGCACGGCTACGGCGCGATCGCCCAACTCCGCCCCGGCGCGAGTCTCGAACAAGCGCAGCGTGAGATGGACGCCATCGCGCCCGCCATGCCGCGCGATCCCAAAGAACCGCCGGGCTGGCACGCGCTGCTGCGCCCCTACGCCGCCGCCTACACGGCCGCGGCCCGTCCCGCGCTCTATACCCTTTGGAGCGCCGTGCTATTCGTCATGCTGATCGCTTGCGCGAATGCCGCGAATCTGCTGCTCTCAAGGGCTTCCTATCGCCGGCGCGAGTTCGCCGTCCGGGCCTCGCTCGGAGCCGGCTGGTTGCGTCTCGCCGGCCAGTTGCTCGCGGAAAGCGCGCTGCTCGGCATCGCCGCGGGCGCCGTTGGAATCGTCATCGCGTGGGCACTGCTGCGCGTCTTCCTGGCGCTGTCGTTCCTTGCTCCAGACCGAGCGGCGCTCACGCCCGCGTCGCTCTTCTTTACGCTTGCCGCCGTCCTTGCCACGACTATTCTCTGCGTCCTGCCTTCGTGCTGGGACCTGTGGCGCTCGAATCTGAATTTTGCGCTGCACGCCTCCTCGCGAAATGCCGGCTCCGATCGCGTTTCAAACCGCGCCCGAGCCGCGCTCGTGGCGCTCGAAGCCGCGCTGGCTGTAATGCTGCTGATCGGCGCCGGCGTGATGCTGAAAAGTCTGATCCGAATTCTCGATGCTCCGCTTGGCTTCAATCCCGATGGCGTTCTGACCGCTCGCGTTTCCGCCCCGCCGGCGCTGAAGTCGATACCCCAGCTCAATTCATATTTCGACCGCCTGCTCGAGCAGGTCAACGCAATTCCCGGCGTGCGCTCGTCGGGCATCGTAACCGTGCTCCCCATGAGCAACCTCGTCGCGACTACCACGTTCAACGCCGAGGGCTCGGCGCGCAGTCCGGATTCGACCTATTCGGTGCGGCTGCGCTCCGTCAGTCCCGATTATTTCCACGCCATGGGCGTTCGCATCCTGCGAGGCCGCGGTTTCAGTGGCCGGGATACGACGACATCGCTTCCCGTCGCGATCATCAACGATGAACTGGCGCGTCACTTCTGGCCCGGCCAGGATCCCATCGGGAAACATGTATCGCGCAACAAGAATCCCAAGCCCGGCGATTGGTTCACGGTGGCCGGAGTGGTCGAGAGCTCGCGAGATCTTTCTTCGGCGTGGAGGCCGGGCGCCGAGCTATACCGCCCCTTCGCGCAGGACACCACCGCCGCGCGCGCAACCTCGCTGGTGGTTCGCACCGGCGGCGATCCTCTCTCCATCGCTCAAACGGTCGCCCGGCGCATTCACGCGATCGCTCCGGACCAGCCCGTCACGGAAGTAAAAACGATGCGAGATTGGGTCGGCGAAGCGACGACGGAGCCGCGCTTCCATACCACGCTGCTGGAGATCTTCGCGGCCTTCGCGCTGCTGCTGGCGATAAGCGGCGTTTTCGCGTCGGTTTCCTATTCGGTAACGCAACGCAGGCACGACATCGGAGTTCGCGGCGCACTTGGCGCCACGGCCCACGATATACGGAGCTTCGTTCTGCGCCTCGGTATGCGTCCCGTCATCGCCGGCATGACCTTCGGCGTGGCGGCCGCGATGGCCGGCGCCGGAGCGTTGAAATCGCAGTTGTACGGGACCGCGCCGCTCGATCCCACAGTGTTTGCCGTGGTCGTCCCACTGCTCCTTATTGCGGCGGCGGCGGCCACCCTCGTGCCCGCGCGCCGCGCCGTCCGCATCGACCCGGCCGTAATCCTGCGCTCGGAATAATGCGAGCGGCTATCATAATTCTCAGGTATCCACGCGTATGTTCACTCGCTCACGCCTCCCGCTGCTCTCTCTAACCCTCGCCGCCTCCGCCTTCGCCCAACTGCCGCCCGCCGCGACCTGGGCCGCGCACGCGGCCAACGAGTACCAGATCTTTCCCAATATCACCTACCTGGTCGCGAATAATTACGAGGACAAGCTGGACGTCTGGGAGCGCCGCGGCGCCACGGCTCCGCAGCCTACGCTCATCTACATCCACGGCGGCGGCTGGGTCGGCGGCACGAAGGAAGCGGCGCAAATGTCCTTCATGCCGTATCTCGAAATGGGCTGGAACGTGGTCAACGTCGAGTACCGGATGGCGCGCGTTTCTCTCGCGCCCGCCGCCGTCGAGGACTGCCTGTGCGCTCTGCGCTGGGTCGCCGCGCATGCCAACGAATATCATATCGACACCAGCCGTCTGGTCGTCACGGGCGATTCCGCCGGCGGCCATCTCGCCCTCACGACTGGCATGATTCCGGAGAGCGCTGGACTCGACCGCGAATGCCCCGGGGCGCCGCTGCCCAAAGTCGCGGCCATCATCAATTGGTATGGCATCACCGATGTCGCCGATCTTCTGGACGGCCCCAACCGCAAGACTATGCCGTCGCCTGGCTCGGCAGTCTGCCCAATCGCGAAGAGATCGCGCGCCGCGTCTCGCCGCTCACTTACGTCCGGCCGGGGCTGCCGCCCATTTTGACGATTCACGGCGACGCCGACCCGACCGTTCCTTATACCCACGCGCTGCGTCTGAAGGAAGCCCTCGATAAGGCCGGCGACGCCTAATCAATTACTGACTATTCCCGGCGGCAAGCACGGCGGCTTCACGCCCGAAGAGCGCGTGCGAATTTTCACCACCATTCGCGAATTCCTGATGAAATACAATCTTCCCGCCGGAGATGCATCTGCAAACGCGGCATGGCTCCCGCGTGAAACCGCGCTCGGCGACGAGATGCTGGCGCAGATTGAGCGCCACGGGCCCGCCCCCTCGGCGAATGTTCACCTGAATGAATATGTCAACGGCATCGCGCACCGCTTGGAAAAAGTCGCGCTTCTGCCGTATCCGGTCCGGGTAGTCGTGCTCGAAACAGACCACATCATGGCCGGCGCTCTCCCCGGCGGGGTTATTTTCGTCAGCACGGGGCTGCTTTCAAAATACGCGACGGAGCCTGAACTGGCCGCCGTTCTCGCCCATGAAATCGGGCACCTCGCCACCCGCCGTCCCATGCTCCAGACGGCTTCCCCAACTCCAACCGTATTTCTCGCATGCGTTCGCTACGAATCGTGCCAGAGCGATGCTTCCGGCAGGAGTCCTCGGCAAAGCGCGAGAGAACGAAAACCAAGCCGATGCCGTCGCCCGCGACATCCTCCGCGATGCCGGCTACTCCGCCCTCCAAAATCTGACCAACGTGCCCGAAACCACCATCGCTCATCTCAAACCCGGCGACTCCACGGTCCCCAGCTACGCTCGTCTGCGTTCCAAAATGTGGGAAATCGATCCGGGGAAAAACGAAGAGGAAGTACAAGGACAACTCAGCGACCAGGAGCACTGGGCCATCTTCATCGCGTGCTTCGAAAACGCCTGCGTCGGCTTCCTCGAAGTCTGGCTGCGCGAGTACGCCGAGGGCGCCGATACATCCCCGGTCGGTTATCTCGAGGGCTGGTACGTCGAGCCGGAATATCGCTGCAAAGGCATCGGACGCATGCTGGTCGAAGCCGGCGAAAACTGGGCGAGAGAGCAAGGCTGCTCCGAGATGGCCTCCGACGCGGAAGTCGATAATATCGGGGGCATTCGCGCGCACCTGCAATTGGGCTATGCCGAAGTCAACCGCATCGTCTGTTTCCTCAAGCCGCTTTAACGCGCGGCGTATTCCCGGACACCACGTGGGCAATTCAGGATCGGCACATGCCTTGTCCCACGTATTGTGGGCCGCGCCATCGTATGCGGTGTAGCGCACAGTAAGGATCCGCCGAGCTCAACTCCCAAACGCGCAAAATCCCGTGACCCGTAACCGCCCTGTCAGATAAGCCCGCTCGGGATCGCCCTTAAACTTCTTCGACGCGGCTACAGGGCCGCGAGCGCCGCGCTTCCTGGCCGCAAGATACCACCATATATTCGTGCGGCACTGCGGCATCGCAACGATGGCGTCGCCGGTCGCCGACGCCGCGTTGCCGACTCACACGAGCGGGCCCGAGGCGTGCGTCTGGGCGCCCGTGCCGAGCTGCGCAATCGACCCCAGGCGCTCTGCTTCAGCCTCGATAAACTCCAATCATTGGCGAGCGCGGCCTGCCGCTCAAGGGCAACGAAGACTATGTCCGCTTCCGCCGAGGGCGCGCGCTGCCGGAAACCGGTCCGGGTATTTGCGGATGGCCGCGCCCGACCCTGCCTCGCTTTGCGCCAAGCCGTCGTCGCTCGCCCGCGATTCAAAAGCCCGTCTCCGGAGTCGCGCCAGCGAGTGGCGCAGTCCACAATAACGCCTGAAGCCGGCAAAAATCGAAAGCCATGAGTCACGATGTTACCTCCCCACCGCGTCTATAAAATTGCATGGCCGCCGCCGTCGAAATCCCTCGCGAGAAGAACGCCGTCGTCTCAATTGGCGAGAAATCCATCAAACTGACCAACCTCGACAAGCCTTTCTGGCCCGACCTCGGCATCTCCAAGCGCGACCTGTTGCAGTATTACGCCGAGATCTCGGAATGGCTGATCCCCCATATCCGCGAGCGCGCCATGGTGATGAAGCGTTATCCCGGCGGCGCCTACGGAGAGTTCTTTTTTCAAAAGCGCGCGCCCTCGCCGCGCCCGGAATGGATTCCCATCTGTTCCATCACGCACTCTTCCGGCAACATCGTCGATTTCCCGGTCATTAACGACCTCGCTTCGCTGCTGTGGGTCGTCAATCTCGGCTGCATCGACCTGAATCAGTGGTACGCGAAATGTGACGACGTCGACCGCCCCGATTACCTCCATTTCGATCTCGACCCCGTTCCCACCGCGGGCTTCGAATGCGTGCTCGAAACCGCATTGCTGGTCAAAGAAGCGCTCGACGCGCTCAAAATCGCGAGCTATCCGAAAACCACCGGCTCCAAGGGCATTCACATCTATGTGCCGATCGTGCGAGGCCCGCTGCAGAAAGAAGTCTGGGTGTTCGCGAAGGAGCTGGCCCGCATGCTTGCGGCGCGCAACCCCCAACTCATCACCGCCGAATACAAAGTCGCGAAGCGCCCCAAGAATCACGTTCTGGTCGACTATAACCAGAACGCTTGGGGCCGCACGCTGGCCTCGGTTTATTCCGCGCGTCCCAAGCCCCACGCCACCGTCTCGACTCCGGTCGCCTGGGAAGAGATCGAACGCGGCATTAAGATGGAAGATTTCCGCCTCGACAACGTGCCTGCGCGCGTGCGCGAATTGGGCGACCTCTTCCGGCCGCTGCTGCTCAAGACCGGCCGCCTGAAACTCGAAAAATTTCTCAAAAGCTCCGGCAAGGAGCGTAAGGGCGCCGTTGCATGAGCCTGCCTCTCCATCCCCCCTATCTGCCCATGGAGGCCGAAACCGCGGACGAAATTCCGAGCGGCCCGGAATGGCAATATGAGCCCAAATGGGACGGCTTCCGCTGCCTCGCCTTTCGCGACGGCGATAGCCTGGAGCTGCAATCGAAAGCGGGCCAGCCGCTGGCGCGCTATTTCCCGGAGCTTGTCGCAGGCCTGCTCGCCCTCAAGCCAAAGCAATTCGTTCTCGATGGCGAGATTGTCATTCCCGAAGGCGGCAACATCTCCTTCGACGAGCTTCTGATGCGCATCCACCCCGCCGAGAGCCGCATACGCAAGCTCGCGCAAGAGCATCCCGCAATGCTCGTCGCCTTCGATCTTCTTGTCGGCGAGCACGGCAGGTCGCTCGCTGAAACGCCTCTCGCGGAGCGCCGCGCTCATCTTGAAAAGTTCGCGTCCAAGTACTTCAATGGATCCAGCTCCGTCGCCCTCTCGCCCGCCACGCTCGATATCGCCGAGGCCAAGCGCTGGTTCAAGACCATGGGCGGCGGCCTCGACGGCGTGGTCGCGAAGAACACGCTGCTCCCCTATGAAAGCGGCCACCGCTCCATGTTGAAGATCAAAAATATGCGCACCGCCGACTGCGTTGTCGGCGGCTTCCGTTATGCGAGCAAAGGGAAGCTGGTCGGTTCGCTGCTGCTCGGCCTCTACGACGACGCAGGACTCCTCGACCACGTCGGCTTCACGTCATCTATCAAGTCCGCCGATAAGCCCGCCGTCACCGCGAAAATGGAAAAGCTGATCGAGCCGCCTGGATTTACGGGTCGCGCCCCCGGCGGACCGAGCCGCTGGAGCACCGAGCGCTCGACCGTTTGGGAACCGCTTGCCCCCAAGCTCGTCTGCGAAGTGCAATACGACCACTTCAGCGGCGGACGATTCCGCCACGGCACAAAATTTCTCCGCTGGCGGCCCGATAAAGCCGCGCTTCAATGCGTAATGGCGCAAGTCGCGAAAGAAAGCAAATCCCCGCTGGGCCTGCTCGCCTGAACCGCGGCAAAATCCCGTTAACAACTATTTTCGCGATAGGTTTCAATAACTTACGCCTATTCGCTTGCAGCGCGTCATAGTAGAATTGAGTTTGGGAAGGCCGAAAGGCCCGGCCCAACCCTTAAGGTGAGGGAAAAATAGGTTGGCCAACCGAATTCACCTACTGCAAAACCGGCCCGCGTGGCTCTCACTAACAATGGAAGCCAATGCGGAGAACCGGTGGAGGAACCTCCCGGCGAAATCGTTGTGAAACGGGACGCTGACAAAGAAGCTTGGAATCGAGGGTACGCCTTCGTCCAATGCGGATAACAGGGCGCCTCGGCCGGTCCGGAAACGGCCGGCCGGGGGTCAAGCTTTTCTAGAAATTCCTTTCGGCAACTCGCGGCGTCGAAGTGTGCTTACACGAGCCCTCTAAAATGCGAGCTTCGAGGGGAAGTATTCCGCGACTAATTCTTCGTAGTACGGCTTCACGTCTTCGAGCTTGGGACGATCCGCGCTCTTCGAATACAAATCATAGGGATTAAACTTACGTACCCACTCGAACATCTCCCGGTCATGTTCATCCATCAGATAACCATAAGCGCCCTCGCGATGGATCGGATAGCAGGAGTGATACCGGATCATGTACAGCGCTGGCTCCGGCAGATAATCTTTCACGACATGGTACAGATACTCGTCGTGTCCCCATGACAGATCGACGTGGTCGAGTCCGCAATTTTCGCGATACACGCCCAGCTTAGTCTGATACTCCGGTGTCGCGGCATCCGGGTTGTCGCGGAAAAATTCCGGGAACACGATCTTATCGGAGTACGCGCACCCCACCGGAAACGTGTCGCCAACCACGGCCCACTGCGGCTCGCCCCACAGGCACAGCACCTTTCCGAGATCGTGGACCAGGCCCGTGAGTACCATCCAGCGCGGATGCCCGTCCTTGCGAATCGCTTCCGCCGTTTGCAGATTATGCTCGATTTGCGAAAGGTCCGTATCGGGATCGCTGTCATCCACCAGCGTATTCAGAAAATCGAGAGCCTCCCAAATACTCATCCGGGCTTTCCGCTTGGGAAGGTATTCTTCGCGCTTGCCCAAAGCGAACTCGCGCGTCTGCAGGGTGTGGTTTAGACGATAAAATTCACGTACTCCCGGCGGCGTCGTCTCGTCGTAAACACGGAAGTCCTCGGCCTTTTTTTCCGGATCGTAGCGATCGCGGACAAAGTCGTCCCACTGCTCCAGATTTTCAAGCGGCTCCATGGTAGTAGCTTACACCGGATCGCCCAGCCGCTGCGCCGGATCGTAATAAAACCGCTCCTTCACAATTTTGCCGTCCCGCCATTCCTGATATGCGATCTCGTCGAGACGGAAGCGCCGGCCGCTTTGGTCCGTGATGTCGAAGATCCAGTTAATAGCGGTTCGCTCTCCATCGACAACATACGAAGCGGCTTTTTTCGTATGTATGATCTTGAAACGCGCCAGCGCCTGACGCTCGTTTTCAAGCAGAGCGGGAAGCCCCAGGCGCGCCGGTTGATTGTTTTCCTGCATCGAAGCGTCCGGCGCATAGAACGTTTCGATGGCCTCCAGAAATTTACCGGCTTCCGCAAGTTGGATCAGCTTCTCGACCTTATCGCGGATGGACACGGCTTCGATTCGGTCCTCCGCGCTTACGACGTCCGCGGAGCCGGCCCCACTGCAACCTCAGCAAGCCGATTCTGCAAGCCCGAGCGACATGACGCCGTTAAACCTCTTGGTCCCGATCCCGTTCGGATCGTCCACCGATTGGAAGTGGCCGGCGTTGCCCCGGAAGCCTTCCGTGTTCCCGTTGGCCAACGTGAAAACCCTGAAAGAAGACGCGCATTATTGATGCCGGATGCCGCCGGCCGGTGGCCTTCCCCGGCGTGATGGCGCTGAAGGTCCCGGTCGTCACGTAGTGCACGAATCCCTGCATATTGCCGTTCGCGTCCACGTAAAATCCCGCCTTTGGCGACCGCAGCTCTATTGTTTTGGCAGCTTATGGCCTAAACGGCTGCACGCCGTTTCCGCGCCCGTGGGATCGATCGCGCCGCTTCCTTCCTGAATGTCGGCGATCTTTCCGTCCGGATCGATCACGAAGGTCGCGCGGTTCGCCATGCCGACCTGCGGAATCAGCACGCCATACAACTCCGATACTTTCCGCATATGATCGCTGAGCATCGGAAAATCCGCTTTCAACTCCTCTTTCCAATGCTTCAGTACAAACGTGGAGTCGGTACTGATGGCGAGAACCTGCGTATCCATTCCATTGAATTTCGCGATACCAGCCTGGTACGCCAGCATTTCCTTCGTTCAACCACCGCTGAACGCCGCCGGGAAGAAGGCGAGCACGACGGCTTTCTTGCCGCGGAAATCGGACAGTTTGACAGGCTTGTTGTTGGTGTCCGAAAGCGTAAAGTCGGGCGCTTCGTCGCCAACTTTGAGATGTGTTTTGGGAGGCGTAATGTTTTGCGCGCCCAACATGGTAATCATGGCCGCGCACGCGGAAAGGCGCGCTACGGTTTCGATCAATTGAATTTTCATGATTCTCCTGAAGCTGACGTTAACATAGCACGTCGCCGTTCGGCCGGCGCTAGCGGCCTGGCGCGTTCAAAATGTAATAGATGCCGTAAGGGGCGATGCCCGGAATCACGATCGGATTCTTCGGCTCCTTCGCTCGGTTGTACGCCCGTTCGCTGTCGTAGTTCGTATTCTGCGCCTAACGCGGAAATCGCGCGCGCGAGGGCGCCGAGGACGTAGTCACGAATCGTTCCAAACCAGCCTACTTCAGGAAGGTATAAGGTCGCGGGGCGGGCGGCGGCGATATCATTCTTCCGACAAAGCCGCGATGGGCCCAGCCTCACCGCATGCAGCGCCGGCAAGAGACTCGCTGCCGGCCTTAACCGCCGCTAGAAGCCCAGCCGCTTCAGGAGAAGTATGGCTTCCCTGCGGGCCCGATGGGCGGCATCATTCTTCCCGCAAAGCCGCCATCGGTTCCAATCTCGCCGCACGCAGCGCCGGGAAGAAGCTGGCGGCCAACGCCACCGCCGCAAGCAACGCGATCGCCGCGCACATCGTGAACGGATCCCAGGACTGCAGCCCGAACAAGAGCGAGCTCGCGGCTCGCGCAGCCGCAATGGCCAGCACGGCGCCGATCGCCAGCCCCGCGCACAACAGCGCCCCGGCTTCTCGCAGCACTAACCGGATCACTCGCGCGCGGCCGGCGCCGAGCGCAATGCGGATGCCGATCTCGTTGCGCCGCCGCGCGAACATATAGGATACGACCCCGTAGAGGCCCACGGTCGCCAGTACCGCCGCAAGGAATCCGAAGAAGCCCGACAGCGCCGCCATCAGCCGCTCGCGCATAAGCGATTCGCGCACCTGAGTCTTGAACACCGTGAACTGCAACGAGAGCGAGCCATTTCCTTCCATCACGGTTTTCTTCACGGCGCTCGTCAGCGCGCCGCTCGATTCGTTGGAGCGAACGATAAAGTTGATATCGGACCCCGGCTCTTTTTCCTGACCCTCCGCAAGAAATATGGTGGGCTTGAAATCGTCGCGCAGGTTCTGATACTTCGAATTTTTGACCAGCCCCACGATCTCGTACTCATGCCGCGGCTCGCCTGGACCGGGCATATCGCGGACTATTTTGCCGATGGGATTCGCGCCGCCGAGAAACTTTCTGCGGAACTCCTGATTTACAAGCGCAACGCCGGGCGATGAAGTAGTATCGCGCTCGTCGAAATCGCGGCCGGCCAACAGCGGCGTACCCATCGTTCGAAAGTATCCGGGGCTGACGCGGTTGAACCAGGGAACCATGCGCTGCTGAGCAGGCGCGCCCGGAATTTCAACCATGTCGTTCCAGCCGTTGCCGCTTAGCTGCACGATCCTCGCTGTGGCCGCATCCTCCACGCCTGGGGTGGCGCGGAGGCGTTCGAGCAGATCGCGATAGAGTCCGCCCCGGCGCGCGGGGGTGAATCCCGAGCGTGAGGCATCAATACCTGTAACCAGCAGTCCATCCTCACGCAATCCCGCATCGAGCGTGAGCAGGTTGCGCAGGGTACGCACGAACAGCAGCGCTCCTACCAAAAGCACGAGAGATAATGCGACCTGAGTTACAACCAAAGTCCGCCGCAGCCCAAAGCGCTCGCGATCTCCTGTCAGACCGCGCCCCGAGGCCCGCATGGCCGCGGCAGGCGCGGTTCTGGTGGCCCGTAACGCGGGCGTGAGTCCGAATAGAATGCAGGTCAAAATCGCTACCGCGGCGGTGAAAGCAAGCACCCGCCAATCGGGAGCCAATTCGATAAACAACCCGTTGTTCGACGTTGTGAGAAACGACACCAGATAGCGGCTCAGCCCCTGCGCCAGCGCCGCGCCCGCCGCGGCTCCAATCGCCGTCAGCAGCAAAGTTTCCGCGAGCAACTGTCGAATGAGGCGTCCGCGATCGGCGCCGAGGGCCAGCCGTACCGCGATCTCCCGTTCGCGGGCGCTGGCGCGCGCCAACATCAGGTTCGCGAGGTTCGCGCAGGCGATCAACAATACCAGGCCCGCGATTGCCAGCAGCAGCCACAAGGGCTGCTCATACTGGCGCCGCAGCGACGAATATCCCGTGCCGGCGGGCAGCGCCGTGAGTTTATATTGGGCATACCATTTCGCTTGGTCCGGCCGGTAATTCTGGGGTACCGTGGCCGCGAACACCTGTGGCGAGATGGCCTGTAATTGCGCCGCGGCGCGCGCCACGCTCCAACCCGGCTTCAGGCGGCCGGCGATCGCGAGCCACCAGTGATTGCGCTTGGCCGTATGACTGTTCTCGCCATTGATTACCGGCTCCATGCAGGTGGGGACGGCGATATCGAACTTCTGGCCAACTTCAACTCCGAAGAAATTCGCGGGCGTCACGCCAATGACGTCGGCGGGATGTCCGTCAAGCGAAATCTTCGCGCCGATCGCTTGCGGCGCGCCGCCAAACTCGCGCTGCCAGAAGGGATAGCTGACGACAACTCCGGCCGAGCCGCAGCCGCGGCGATCGTCATCGGCGCCGATGAGCCGCCCGGCCAAAGGCTGCACGCCCAGTGTGCGGAAAAAATCCCCCGTGACCCACAACCCATCGGCGAAACGTACCTCGCCCGCGCCTGCCAGATTGAACTGCGTGTTCCCCCAGGCGAACAGGCTCGAAAACGCCTGCTGACGATCGCGGATTTGCTCCCATTGCGGGTAGGTGAAATCCGAGTGGCGGTCCGAGAAATTGCCGGAGCAGCAGTGCTCGTTCTCCGCGATTCGCAAGCTCGCGAGCTGTTCCGCGTGAGGCGCCGGAAGCATGCGCAGACGCACCGCGTCCAGCAACTGGAAAATCGCCGTGTTGGCGCCGATGCCAAGCGCCAGCGACAGCGCCGCGACCGCGAAGAACCCCGGACTCAACCGCAGCAGACGAGCGCCATATCGCAGATCCTGCCAGAAGCTCTGAACGAAAGCAGCCACTTCTGTAATAACGTTGCGCCTCGGGAAAAGTTTGGCGGCATTTTGCGGCCCGCAGCGTCCGGCGAGGCTTTATCGAAGCTTTGGCCGAAGAACTATTCGGCTTCATCGGGTTCAAATCTTTTATGAGTTCCAGACCCTCTTTCAACGCGATTTTTGTTGGGGTCGCCACGACACGAAATTTGCCGTAAAGAGCGTGGCTCGCTCGGCATCCGTGAGACGGCGGCCCATTCGCCGGCCGAAATCGAGTGGCGAAGCTCCCGCCGGAATGTATCGTGGCGATGCATTGGCGCCGCAGCGATGAGTTCGCGGATTTTTTGCGCTCCCAAGCTTTCGTGCAAATTGTTACGGTACGTCACCCGCTTGATATTTTATTGTCAATCCTGCACTTTTCCCAACACGAGCCGACGGCGAAATGGCTTTCCGGAGAAGCCGGAGATGAGCGCCTCCTGATCAATGCAAATCCCGCCAGTCCGGAATTTCTGGAATACGCATTGAGTAAAAGAGTCTCCGCACTCCTGGCGGTCAGCGCCGAATGGTTGTGTCACGCGCCTTGATCGTGCGATATGAAGACTTGGTGTCCCGCCCTGAAGGGGTATTGGGATCGGCCATTCGTACCTCGGCGGCGATTTCCCCCGGCGGCGTAAACCGGACCTGAATTGCATCCCGCGAGAAATGTGACGGCGGCGAGGCCAATTTGAAGGTTCACCGACACGTGTCCCGCGATTTGGCGCGGCAGGGTGTCCTGGCTGCCCGATCGGGCAGGACGCAACCTACCCGATCCGCCGATGTGCGGTCCCGCGTCTCCGGCGCATTCTAAATGCAGGAGACATAAATTGGAAAACCCGTTATTATCGTTTTCGAATGAACTAGCCGCCGTCGTGGAACGTTTTGGTCCGGCGGTGTTCGCCATACAATCCCACCCCCGCGCGGCGTCGAGCGGGGTACTGTGGCGGCCAGGCTTAATTGTCACCGCCGAACATGCGCTGCGCCGCGACGACGATGTCCATGTAATAACGCCATTGGGCGAGCAGGTCAAGGCCGAGGTCGCCGGCCGCGATCCGGGCACCGACATCGCGGTTTTGAAAATACCGGAGAACGGCGGCGACGTGGTGGAGCAATTCGCGACGGAGGCGCGGCCCGGCAATCTCGCGCTGGCCATCGGACGATCCCGCGGTGGGGCGTTGACGGCATCGCTAGGCGTCGTCAGCAGCGTTCAAGGACCGTGGCAAACCTGGCGCGGTGGACGACTGGACCGTCATGTGCGCCTCGATCTCACGGTTTATCCAGGGTCGTCGGGCGGCGCCGTGATTGATGCCGGGGGACGGGTGATCGGCATTGCCACTGCCGCTCTTTCACGGACCGCGCCGGTCGCGGTCCCGCTCGAGACCGTGAATCGCGTGGTCGATAGCATACTCGCTCATGGAACCGTCCGGCGTGGTTTTATCGGTCTGGGACTACAACCGATCGCTCTTCCCGATCATCTGAAAGCTAAGCTGAACCTGCAGCAGAGCCGAGGCCTGATCGTGGTGAGCGTACATCCGGGCGGCCCGGCCGAAACTGCCGGCGCCATGATTGGCGATGTGCTGGTCGAACTCGCGGGCAAGCCGGTGGGCGATACCGAAGATGTGCAACAGGCGCTCGATTCCGGATCCGTCGGCACGAACGTAGCGGCGCGCGTGATCCGGGGAGGTTCGCCTATAGACCTGCAGGTGACGATAGGACAGCGGCCGCGAAGGAGTTGCTGAGATGAAACCCGTGCGCTTTGGCGAAATGGCGGAGGAGCTGCGCCGCTCGACGGTCCAGATCGCGGCGGGACATCGGCGCGAAGACGGCGGTGGCTCCGGAGTCGTGTGGGATTCGGCTGGACTCATTCTGACGAACGCGCATGTGGCGCAAGGCCGCTCCGCGCAAGTCGAGCTATGGGACGGACGAAGCTATCACGCCGAGGTCGAATCGCGCGACGACCGCCGGGATTTGGCCGCTTTGCGTATCGACGCGCGCGGATTGACGGCCGCCAGGCAAGGCGATTCCGCGGCGCTGCGGCCCGGTGAAATGGTGATTGCCGTGGGCAATCCGTTCGGATTCACGGGCGCGTTGACCACCGGCGTGGTTCATGCGGTCGGGCCGTTGAGGGGACTGGGAAGGCGTTCCTGGGTGCAGGCCGATGTGCGGCTTGCGCCTGGCAATTCCGGAGGACCGCTGGCGGATTCGCAGGGGCGGGTCGTCGGATTGAACACCATGATTGTGGCCGGCGGGCTGGCGCTCGCCGTGCCGAGCAATACGGTAGCGGAGTTTCTCAAGCGGGGACCTGGGATCTCGCTCGGCGTGACGGTCCGGCCCGTCCGCACACGGGAGCGCTCCACTTTCGGAATCATGATCCTTGAGATTGCGGCGGGCAGTGCGGCCGCGGCAGCATCCTTGTTTCCCGGCGATATTTTGATCGCGGCCAATGGACGCGCCTTCACCAGCCCGGACGATCTCAGCGACGCCATCGATGCGGCTAGCGGCGGCTCTTTCGTTCTGAAGTTCCTGCGCGGCAGCCAGGCGGCACGACAGGTGACGGTCCAGCTCAAAGAACCCAAACTGGCCGCGGCATGATCCGCGTTCACGTAGCCGCTTCGACGCCGGTGGCGCGCGCCGGTCTCGAGGCGGTCGTTCGCACCGAGCGGGATTTCGATTTAGTGGGCGAGGACGACGTGGCCGACGTCGTCGTCCACGATAGCGAGGTGCGCCATAGCGCGGAGCATACGTCCGCGCCCATCGTGCTGCTGGCCGGAGACGCAACTCGGTCCATCGCAGGTCTGCTGCGCAACGGCGTCAGGGCTGTGCTCCCGCAAGACGCAACTCCGGCGCAGATCATCGCGGCCATTTACGCCGTTGCGGCGGGGCTGGCGGTCGTGCCGGCGGAAGAGGCCGCAACCGCGATACCGCAGGCAATGCCGGAGACACGCTCCGAGCCGCCCCCTGAGCCGCTGACGCCGCGCGAAATGCAAGTGCTCGAAATGCTCGCCGAAGGGATCGGCAATAAAGAGATCGCGGCGCGTCTGGGAATTTCCGATCACACCGCCAAATTTCACGTCAACTCGATTTTGGCGAAGCTGAACGCCGGCTCCCGCACGGAAGCGGTCACGCGCGGCATTCGCGCGGGGCTCATCATGATCTGATATAACGTATATGGCAACAAATTTCCAGCGGGAGTCCTTGTCGACTATGGCACACGATGGTTTCTCCAGACGTCATTTCTTCTACGGCACCCTGCTCGCGGGCGCGGTTCCGGCGGCCGGTTTCGGCAGCACGCCTTCACTCAAAGCTCTGGGCTACAAATCGCCCAACGAAAAACTGAACATCGCCTCGATCGGGGCGGGCGGCAAGGCGGCCAGCGACATCATGGCGTGCCAGACGGAAAATATCGTCGCACTGTGCGATCCCGATCAGAAGCGCGCCGAGGTCATGTTCAAGCGATACGACAGCGCGCCGAAGTACGCCGATTTCCGCAAGATGCTCGATCAGGAAGACAAGAACATCGACGCGGTCATCGTCGCGATTCCCGACTTCATGCATGGCTCCGCGGCGAATTGGGCCATGGAGCGCGGCAAACACGTGTATTGCCAGAAGCCGCTGACGCACACTATTTTCGAAGCGCGCGCGCTCGCCGACGCCGCGGCGAAGTATAAGGTTGCGACGCAGATGGGCAACCAGGGCTACTCGAACGAGGGCACGCGCCGCGTGGCCGAAATGATTTGGGCCGGCGAGATCGGCAACGTGACGGAAGTTCATGCCTGGACCAATCGCCCGGTTTGGCCGCAGGGTTTGCAGGAATTGCCGCCGAGTGGACCGGTTCCCGCAACGCTCGATTGGAATACTTGGCTGGGGATTGCCAGCGAGCGCCCGTACAACGAGGCTTACCTGCCGTTCAATTGGCGCGGATTCTTCGATTTCGGCTGCGGCTCGCTCGGCGACATGGCCTGTCATATTCTAGGCGCCGCCAATATGGCCTTGATGCTCGGCTCGCCCACTAGCGTCGAGTGCATTAAACAAGAAGGCAAGAGCTCCTTCATGTATCCGAAGGAATCGGTGACCCGCTTCGATTTTCCGGCGCGCAACAATATGCCTGCCGTCAAGATTTTCTGGTACGACGCCTGCAAGGAAGCGCCATTCCGTCCCGAAGGGATCGCCAAGAATGAGATCCTCGGCGATCTGCCGCGCAGGCGTCCCGCCAATGCGGCGGCTGGAACGGGCCAGCAGCAGCGGCGGCCCAACCCCAACTTCCTTCCCGGCGCGACCACCCCGGAGCCCGATTGGTCGAAAGAATGGCAGCGCGGAATCGAATCGGACGAGCAACTGCAAGAACAGCAGCAGCAATCCGAACGCGCCGCATCCTCGCAGGCGCAGGACAGCAACGCCCGCCTGGACGCGCGCGTGAACCGCTTGGTGAGCCAGGGCAGCAACGGCAGTCTCTTCGTCGGCGACAAAGGATATATCACGTGCGGTACTTATGGCGAGAACGCGCGCCTGCTTCCGGTCGAGAAGATGCAGGACTACAAATTCCCGCCCGAGTTGCTGACGCGCTCGCCGGGCCATTATCGCGACTGGATTCGCGCGGCTAAAGGCGGCGAGCCGTCCTGCTCGAATTTCAGCATCGCCGGACCGTTTACCGAGTGGATTCTGCTTGGCGTGGTGGCGCTGCATTGCCCCGGCAAACTCGAATGGGACGGCGCCAAGACCCGCTTCACCAACAACAACGAAGCGAACGAATACATCAAGCCGGCGTTGCGCAAGGGCTGGAAGTTCAGCTAAGCGCAGCGGGCCGCCCGTAAGTTCAGTAAGCGCCACGGGCTATGTCGGAGGCGCGGCAGCCGATTCATATCTGTGGGCGCGTAATGCGCTGGGCTGCGTTACCGATATGTCTGGTTGGTACGCTGCTCGGCTTTTGGGTCCTTTGGTTTGCGCCACTCGCCGCCGCGATCGCGCTCGTTTGGCTATCTCTGACCCACCAAGAACTCGGGAGCTTAATGCCGGCTTTAGGCATGACCCTCTCCCTCGTATTCCTAATTCCGTTTCTTTATTTGTCGTTTAGAGTTCTGCGTCTTTGGTCCTATTGCCGGAGGCGCCACGCAACGCGCGAAACTAGTCTCCCTATCCATGAAGGCGAAGCGCCGGAGTTGTTCGAACTGATCGAGCGCACGCGAAAGCGTGCCGGGCTGCGGAAACCCGTTGAAGTCAGGACTGCTATGTTGCCCTTCGTCGGCGAAATCTTCCCTCGTTCAATTCGCGGCTCTGGTCGCGGGAGTTATCCCATAGTCGTTGGATTACCCCTCATGGCCGCGCTGACGCCTCAACAACTCGAAGCGATGCTGCTGTATGAGATGACGTTGAATTTGTGGCCGGGCATCGTGGCGCAGCTCGCTTTAATGAAGCACATCGCATCGGGCTTCGTAGCGCGCGCGGAGCGGAATACGTATTCGTTGGGCGAGCAAATAAATTATTTCACGCCGTTCCTGCGTTGCTGTGATGCCGCTTTGCGGGCCAGGAATCGTTGCGCGCGTGCCGCCGCCGAGACGCAGGCAGGGCAGTTTGATCGTATTTTCGAACTGTATAGGGAGGTCATACGCGAGTTCTTCATGTTCTGGAAGGGTCCCGTGAAGATGCTACAGGAGACGGGACATAGCGCTCCCTTGCTCGAAGGCTTCGAACGCTTTTGGCGTACTCACGTTCCCGATCCCTTTCGAAGCGAGTGCGCTCAAGGGCAGGAGCAATCCGCGCTTTCACTGTTGCGCAGCCCCGCGGCGATTGAAGCGAGGTTCACATCCGCGTTCCGCCGGGGGTCTCCAGACATCGAACCTGTATCGTGGGGGCAGACGGGAACAGTTCTGCCGTCCAGTTGGGGCGCGAAAATAGCGCCGTTCGCGCCCGCGCTGTCGCGCTTGCGCGCCGTTCAGATCGGCGAGATCGTGCATAATCATGCCGTGCCCTTCGGACGCCGCCTTTTTCAGCGGCCGGGTCGACTGTATGATCCGGGGCAACTGCGGTCCTGGACTGCATCGTTGCTCGCGATGGCGCTCTCGGTCGCTCTTTCCCGCGCCGGGTGGGAAATTTTCGTCGCCGGGCAAAACTCTCCAGTCGCCTTCACAAAGGACGGGAATTCAATCGAGCCATTCCAGCTCATGGACGAACTGCTCAGCGGTCGAATGAACTGCGATGCATGGAGCGCCACCTGCCTCGCGATGGGCATCGCCGAGCTTCCGCTTTCGTGATCCGCCGCCAAGCTCGAGTCAACGCGATAAACTGAGCGCTAAGAGATTCATGGCGCTCTTTTTTTGCGGCTGCGGCGTTCGCGCAAACGGCGCAATACGATCTTCTGATCAAAGGCGGTCACGTCGTGTTCCACCGGCGCCGGACCTTGCCGAACTGCGCTGAGGGCGTTAAATCTATCTACCTTCAGGATTATGCGGTATAACGGCGAAAGCGTCGCGTGGTGAACGGCCGAGCCGGCGTCACGATATCCGTTTCACTAGCGCAACAATCCCCGGCCGGCGAGCTCGTTCTCTGAACGGCTACCGAGGGAGTGCTGCTTGGTCCCGCGTTGCTCCAGAGCGGCTTGGGCGCATGCTGAAACGCAGGGCGCGTGGAAACATCCCGCAAACCCGGGGTAAGGCCGGGTCTCCACCAACTTAACTAAATCCCGTGCGGCTTGCGCTCTCGCGGTGGGAAACCGCGTTCATCGAGATCGGCGGGAGCGCCGCGACGCTCCCCCACTTCCCGGCCACTCGCGCTTGGATCTCGCTTCGATTGTTGAAGATAGAAGGCCCATTCGACTCTTCCATGCGAAAGAAGGTGCGCTGTAGAGAGAAATTTTGGAGAATAATCGGGCGCGCCACATACTTCGTTCTTATAGCGTGCGCCGAAGCGATTCGAATCCACCAAGTCCCTCGCTATCAAGTTGTTGGCTCAAATGGAACGCTCGCTATGGTACGCGCGGTCCATTGAGGCTACCCGTTAACTGGGCGATAATTAGCTTGTGAGCGCCAGGGGAGGCGCCATGTTTGGAAATGCCGCAAGACCGCAACGTGATCAGTGTCGACGTCGAAGATTACTTCCACGTTGAGGCTTTCGCCGGGCTTGTCGACCGCCGCGAGTGGGAATCCTTCCCCAGCCGCGTCGAAGCCAACACGCATCGCCTTCTCGATCTCTTCGACGAGAGCGGCGTCCAGGCTACCTGCTTCATCCTCGGCTGGGTCGCCGAGCGCCACCCCAAACTGGTCGCCGAGATCGTCGCGCGCGGCCACGAGCCCGCTTGCCATTCTTATTGGCATCGCCTCATTTTCCGCCTCACGCCCGAAGAATTTCGCGAAGATACCCGCCGCGCCAAGGACTGCATCGAGCAGGCCGCCGGCCAGCCGGTCCATGGCTACCGCGCGCCCACCTTTTCGATCACCGATAAATCCTCCTGGGCGCCCGACGTTCTCGCGGAGCTGGGATTCCGCTACGACTCGAGCATTTTCCCGGTCAAGCACGACGTCTACGGCGTTCCGCGCGCGCCTCGCGGACCCTTTCTCCTCGAAACGCCCTCCGGTCCCCTGGCCGAATATCCCATGACGACGTTCCGCTTCGGCTCCGGGCCCAACATGCCCGTCGCCGGCGGCGGCTACCTGCGCATCTTTCCTTATTGGTACACCGCGATGGGCGTGCGGCGCGTCTGGAAAGAGGGACTGCCCGTGGTCACCTACGTGCACCCCTGGGAAATGGATCCGGAGCAGCCTCGCATGAACGCAAAACTGAAATCGCGCCTGCGCCATTACACCAATCTCGCGAAAACCGGCGAGCGCCTGCGCAAATTGCTCGGCCTGGGCCATTTTTCGAGCTTCCGCGACAGCGGACTGCAGCCCGGTCCGGCCGCCTTCACCTGGAATTCCACGCGAACATTCAACTCACAATACCCGCGAACGGAGAACGTAACGCTTTGATGAAACAAGACAATATGCCGCAAGTGGCGCGTTTTTGGAACGATATCGCCGCCGAATTCGATTCCATCTATACCGGCGAAAGAAAGAGCGCTTTTTCGCGCACCCTGGACCACATCTTTCGCAAGGACATGTACCAGCGCTACGACTGGGTGATGCGCAAATCGGGCGACGTCCGCGGGATGCGCATTTGCGACGTCGGCTGCGGGTCCGGGCGCTTTGTCACGGCGCTCGCCCAGAAAGGCGCGGAGCATATTACCGGCGTCGATGTCGCGCCTGAAATGCTGAAGATCGCGCGCCACGTGGTGGAGGGAGACGGCGTCGCGGACCGCTGCGATTTCGTTCACTCCGACGTTCTCAACTGGAAAACGGACGAGAAGTACGACCTCAGCATCGCGATCGGCTTCTGGGATTACATCATGGAGCCGCCCGAGCGCCTGCGCCTCATCCGCCAGTTCACGACTCAGAAATTCCTCAGCGCCTGGCCGCGCTACTGGACCTGGCGCCGGCCCGTCCGCAAGGTGCGCCTGCAATACATACGCGGCTGCCCGGTCTATTTTTTCAAGAAGCACGAGGTCTACAAGATGCTCGAGGAGGCCGGATTCAAGGTCGAATCCTGCGAGAGCATCGGCAAGCTTTTCTGCGTCGAAGCGCGCCCCATCTAGCATGTGGGCGCAACCGATCTTCTGGTTGTCGATCGCCGTCCCGGTCTACGCGTATTTCGGCTACCCGGTCGTGCTGCTGGCGCTGCGCTCGCTCATCCATCGCGGCGTCAGGAAAGCGCCCGTCGAGCCCTTCGTTTCGCTCCTGATCCCCGCCTACAACGAAGGCGATGTGATCGCGCGCAAAATCCGCGATTCGCTGGCGCTCGATTATCCGGCGGAGCGCATGGAAATCGTCGTGGCCTCGGACGGATCGAAAGACGACACTGCTCAGACCGCGCAGAGCTTTGAGGACGGCGACCGCATCCGCGTGCTCGCCTTTCCCGTGAACCGCGGCAAGATCGCGACCCTGAATGCGAGCGTCCCGGAGCTGCGCGGCGAAATCGTCGTATTTTCCGACGCTGCTGCCATGCTGTTCCGCGATTCGGTTCGCAAACTGGTCGCCAATTTCGCGGATCCGCGCGTCGGTGCGGTCAGCGGACGCTACACCGTGGTCAAAGCGGACGAGGTCGACATCGGAAAGTCGGAAGACTTTTACTGGAAGTATGAGACCTACCTAAAGGTCCAGGAATCCCAGATCGCGTCCACTCTCGGCGGCCACGGACACCTGCACGCCATCCGCAAGGACCTTTACCCTTACCCGCCGCCCGGAACAATCAACGACGATTACATCATCCCCGTCTCGGTGCTCGCCAAGGGCTATCGCGCGATCTATGAGCCCGAAGCCATCGTCTATGAAGAGGCGCACGAGATGGCGGGGTTCGGCCGCCGCGTCCGCATCATGGCCGGCAATTTGCAGCAATTGCGCGAGATCAAGGGACTGCTGTGGCCGCTGCGCCCGCTGCCGCTGTTCTTCTTTCTTTCCCATAAGGCCAGCCGCCTGCTCGTTCCGTTCGCCATGGTCACCTCGCTGGCGGCGAACGTTTTCCTGTTGAAATCGCCCTTCTACGCCGCGCTGTTCTGCCTGCAAGCCGTCTTCTACACCATGGCCCTGCTCGGCACGGTGTTCCAGATGCGCCCCAAGACGCTGCTGCTGCCGTTCTATTTCTGCATGATCAACGCCGCTACGTTCTTCGGCCTGTATCACGCCTTGACCAGCCGCCGCCGCATGGCCTGGAAATAGAATGACCCTATGTGCGGAATAGCCGGGTTCGTAACGACAACCCGCGACGCGTCCTCTGAAGCCGTGCTGCGCCGCATGACGGAGCGCATCCGCCACCGCGGCCCCGACGATTGCGATACCTACATCGACGACTTTGCGTTTCTCGGTCACCGCCGCCTCAGCATCATCGACGTCGCAGGCGGCCATCAGCCGATGTTCAACGAGCGCGGCAATCTTTCGATCGTCTTCAATGGCGAGATCTTCAACCACGCGGAGATCCGCCCCGACCTGGAGCGCGCCGGGCATCTCTACAAAAACCGCAGCGACACCGAAACCATCATCCACGCCTACGAAGAGTACGGCCCCGATTGCGTCACGCGATTCCGCGGGATGTTTGCGTTCGCCATGTGGGATTCCGAAGCGCGGACGCTGTTCTGCGCGCGAGACAGGCTCGGGATCAAGCCGTTCTACTATTACTGGGACGGCCGGCTGTTCGCGTTTGCGTCTGAAATCAAGGCGCTGCTGGCGCACCCCGCTATCGCGGCCGATTTTGACGACTCGCTTTTGGGCGAATACCTCGGCTTCGGCTACACCAGCGGAGAAGGAACGCTATTCCGCGGCATCCGCAAGTTGATGCCGGGCCATCATCTGCGGCTCGACCTGCGCGAGAGCCGTCCACAGCTCAAAATCGAGCGCTACTGGGAAGTCCCGGAGCCCGGGGAAAATCGCCAGAACGCCGCTTTCCGCTCCGACTCCGAATGGATCGCCGAGACCCGCCGGCGCCTTGAAGAGACCGTTCGCATGCGGCTGATGAGCGATGTTCCGCTCGGCATGTTCCTGAGCGGCGGAGTCGATTCGAGCGCCATCGCGGCCCTTATCAAGCGCATGGCGGATGGCCCCGTCAAGACTTTTTCGGTTGGTTACAAGGAGGCCCGTTTCAGCGAGCTTGGCTATGCCGCCGAGGTGGCCCGGGCCATCGGAACGGAGCATCACGAAGTCGTGATCGGCATGGAGGATTTCTTCGAAGCGCTGCCGGATCTGGTGTGGCACGAGGACGAGCCGATCGCGTGGCCTTCCAGTGTCTCGCTGTACTTCGTCTCAAAACTCGCCGCGGAGCGCGTCAAAGTGGTCCTGACCGGTGAAGGCAGCGACGAGCTTTTCGGAGGCTACGAACGGTATCGCTGGAACATGCTGAACCAGCGCTATGCGCGCCTGTACGGAGCCGTCCCAGGCCCGCTGCGCCAGTGGATTCGCAATACGGTCGCAACCACGAAGCTGCTCCACGGCGGCGCCCGGCGCAAACTCGCCCATACGTTTATAGGGCGCGAAAACAGCGTCGAAGCGCTTTTCCTCGACAATTTTTATTGCGGACTTTCGCAAAGCGAGCAGTCCCGGCTTTTGAACGCGCAGTCCAGCGGCGTTTACGCCAATTATATGCGCTACTGGCAATCGCGCTCCAAAGCCCCGCTGCTTCCCCGCATGCTGTACGCCGACCAGAAGACGTATCTCGTAGAACTGCTCATGAAGCAGGACCAGATGAGCATGGCCGCCTCGATCGAAAGCCGCGTGCCGTTCCTCGACCATCACTTCGTCGAGTTCGCCATGAGCGTTCCGGACAATTTGAAGATCCGCGGATCCGAGCAGAAATACGTGCTCAAGAAAGCGGTCGAAGATCTGCTGCCGCGCGAGATCGTCTATCGCAAGAAAATGGGTTTCCCGACGCCTCTGCGGCAGTGGCTTATGGACTCGCGCACGGCCCCGCTGCTCGCCTCGCTCACGGCGCCGGACGGTCTGCTGGCCGGCTACGTGAATCGCGGGGAGCTCGATTCGCTGCTGGCGAGGCATCGCTCCGGTCTTATCGACGCCACCGACCGTATCTGGCGTCTTCTCAATTTTCAGATCTGGGGCGACGTCTTTCTGACCGGGAAACGGCAGCGCTGGGAGGGCCTTGTAGGGGAACGGCAGGCGGCCTACACCGCGATATGAAGCTGCTGTGGGTGAAGGCGGATTTTCTGCATCCGGCCAATCGCGGCGGGCAAATCCGCACGCTCGAAACGCTGAAAAGGCTGCACCGCCGCCATGAGGTGCATTATGTCGCGCTCGACGGCGCCAACAAAGAAGGCCTCGCGCGCAGCGGCGAATACTGCTCCCACGCTTACCCCATTCCGCACCATGTCCCGGAGAAGAACAGCCTCGCGTTTGCGGGCCAGTTGGCCAAGGGTCTCGTTTCGCCGCTGCCCGTGGCCGTAAGCCGCTACAAATCGGCCGCCATGAAGCGGCGCATCGAGAAGCTCTCGCGAGCGGAAAAATTCGATCGCATTGTGTGCGATTTTCTGTTTCCCGCGCCGAACATCCCCGATCTTCCTGGCTGCGTCCTGTTTCAGCACAACGTCGAGGCGACCATCTGGAAGCGCCACGTCCAGAACGCCGCCAGCCCGGCCCATCGCGCTGTATTTCCGGCTTCAGGCCAAGCGCATGCTCGATTATGAAGGCCACGTCTGCCGCGCCGTGAAGAGCATCATCGCGGTTTCGGACGTGGATGCGGCCAG
Organism: Bryobacterales bacterium; assembly: GCA_963838885.1. Classification (GTDB taxonomy): domain Bacteria; phylum Acidobacteriota; class Terriglobia; order Bryobacterales; family Bryobacteraceae; genus JAICMB01. Next base: position 274,001 of record CAWITB010000006.1, read on the forward strand.
AATGCGCGGAGAGTACGGCGCCGAGCGGGTTGCCGCCGTGCCCACCGGCGTCGATCTCGATTATTTCGCTCCGCCGGGGCCGTCCGTGGCGGCCTCGGATCTGATTTTCGTAGGATCGATGGACTGGATGCCGAACATCGACGGCGCGCAGTGGTTCCTGCGCGAGGTGCTGCCGCTGATCCGCAAGCGGCGGCCGGATTGCACAGTCGCCCTTGCGGGGCGCAAGCCAGCGCCGCTTCTCGAGGAGCTGGCGAAGAACGACGCGCGCGTCGTGGTGACGGGTACCGTGCCCGACATTCGGCCGCATCTGTGGGGTTCGACTGTGTCTATCGTTCCGCTGCGCATCGGCGGCGGCACTCGGCTCAAGATTTTCGAGGCCATGGCCGCGCGCGTTCCCGTCGTGTCGACCACAATCGGAGCCGAAGGTCTGCCGCTCGAAGACGGCGCGCAGATTCACATTGCCGACGACCCGCCCTCGTTCGCGGCCCATTGCGTCGAGCTACTCGAGAATGCCGCCGCGCGCCGCCGCATGACGGACGCGGCATGGGAGACGGTTTCGTCCCAATTCTCCTGGGAAGCCGTGTCGCAACGCTTCGAACGGCTGCTGGAATCTTGAAGGCGCGCGCCGCTTTTCGCCGCGATGGGCCGGCGAACTAATCGAATAGCGAGGGCTGCCTGTCCGGCTGAACCTCTTCGGGCCGTTTTCGCTCCGCGCTCGATCCGAATTCGCGCAGGGCGCCCATCAGCTTGCGATGCCGGTCGTATATCTCGAGAAGCGCCTGGCAGCGCCGGCAGCCGCCGCGAATACCACTCTCGCCGTCCTCTCTGGGATTGTACTTGGGATGCGTTCCGCAGCGGCCCTTCCACGTCACGTTCGCGATCTTCAACACGGCTGAAGCGAAAGCATACCACGCGAGCGGGGCGGGCGCGGGTCAGGTAGTGTCTCCGCCGTTTCACCATCGCTCGTCCGGAGGAGAGAGCATGGCAGAGGACACGAAACCCACCATCTCCGGATGGGTACTGGAAAGATTTACGGCGTTTTGCGGATCAGGGCAGGGGCCCGTCGTAGTCACTCCGGAGGCGCTTAAACCGACCTCTCAGTCGGTGGTCCGCGCGTTCACGAGATCAGTGGAGCTTTCACCAATACCGCGCCTTGCTTGCCTTTTTAAAGGCTCCGGTAAACTGCGGGAACTGAAGCCGGAATGACGCAGACGTAATCGAAGTTCAAGGTCTTGAGGACGTCGAGCATGAAATCGGCTCCCGTGCGGTCGGCGGCGTTACATCGAGTCGGCCAACGGGCGGGGCCGTTTCGAGAGGAGAGCGGCCGCGCGCCGTCGTCTTCGCAACGATAAAACGCAGACTGGTGGGTGCGGGAACGAGTCTCTGCCAAAGTCGGTCGCCGCCCGGTGAGGACGGCTCACTTCCGCGACGCCGCGGGATGAGGCGTTTTCTCCACAACGCCCCATCCCACGCGAGGGCAGAACCATTTATTCGAAGGTCGTGCAGCGGCCGGGGATTTAGCGGTCGGCCGGCACTACGGTCATGGCTACAAGGCCGGCGCCCTTTGCGGTTTCCTTCTCGAGCGCGCTCTTAATGACGTCGATTCTGGTGGCATCGGGCGTCCACACTTGCGAGAGGAAATAGCGATCGCCGTAGCGATTAAAGACCAGCTTCGGATCGGCAGCGCCGGCTTGGGCGGCGAATCCCTGGTTCACGGTAAAAACAATGCTGTTCCCGGTGGCCATGTTTTTGATCAGGACCACGCCGCCGGTGCTGCCCACGCGAGTAAGCATGTACCGGCCGGCGGGCAGATCCCGCTGCTGGATGTGGAAGGCAAACGGGACCGTAGCGGACTCGGTCGGCATGCTTTCGGAATACAGGAAAGGAGCCCCCAGCACTGCGGTCAGTCCAAGGGACGTAACGAAACGGCGAATTTGGTTTTTCATGTTGCCCTCCTATAGGCGTTTTTTGAAGTACGCCATCAGAGATGCATCTCGGGAACCAGTCGCAAGCGATATAGTAATCAGAGAGTTACAGGCTAACGACGCTAAATTGAGAAGCACTTGGTGAGTTTCACTAACCAATTGGTGAGTGGACGGCCCTAACGCCCGCGGGCGGCGGCCTTGAGCGCCGTACGCAGGTCGAGCGCACGGATCAGGCGGTGAAGATAGTTGGGGTGCAAACCCAGCAGCTTGGCCGCGGACTCGTGGTCATGAGCGGCCTGCTCGAAGGCGCGCAATACCACTTGCCGTTTCGCGGACTCGACGGCCTCTTCATAAAGACTCGCCGAGATTCCGGCGGGACGCTCCTCCCGGACGTTCTCGGGCAGATCTTCGGGCAGAATGGTCTCCGCAATGCCGAGCACCACGGCGCGCTCGATGGCGTTCTCCAATTCGCGCACGTTGCCGGGCCAGGAGTAGCTTTGAAGATACGCTCGCGCCTGCGGCGAAATACCGGCAATCTTGCGCCCGCATTGCCGCGCGAATTTCGCGGCGAAGTGTTCGGCGAGCGGGACTATGTCTTCGGGACGTTGCCGCAATGCCGGCGCGTTTAATGTAACGACATTGAGGCGATAGTACAAGTCCTGGCGGAATGCGCCCTTCTTGACCATTTCCGCCAGATCCCGATTGGTCGCGGCCAGGAGCCGGATATCGAGTTTAACGGTTTGCGTACCGCCGACGCGTTGGAGTTCGCGTTCCTGCAGGACCCGTAAGATTTTCGCCTGCAGCAAGGGCGGCAATTCGCCGATCTCATCGAGGAAGACGGTTCCGCCCGACGCCGTTTCGAGCTTTCCTTTGCGCTGCGCCAGCGCGCCGGTGAACGCTCCTTTTTCATAGCCGAACAACTCGCTTTCGAGCAGAGTTTCGGTCAACGCGGCGCAATTAATGGCCACGAAGGGAGCGGCCGCACGCGCGCTGTTGCCATGAACGGCGCGGGCGATCAGCTCCTTGCCGGTGCCGCTCTCGCCCAGGATAAGCACGGTTGCGTTGGAAGGAGCGACGCGGGCGATCTGTTTCTGAATGTCCCGGAGCTTCACGCTGCCCCCCACGATCCCGTGCTCGATTTTAAGCTCCTGGCGCAGGCGGTCGTTCTCGTCGCCCAGCCACTTCAGCATTGAAGCGTTTTCCCAGGCGACGCTCGCCATTCCGGCCACGGCGGTCAGCATTTGCAGATGGCCCTCGTCGAATGCCCCTTGCCGCGCGGCCTGGAAATACAAAACGGCTTCGACCTCTTCGCGAACCCGGATGGGCGCCGCGAGCACTTCGCCATTGGAATTGAGAGCCACGCCCTGGGCCGCGACGCGGGCGAAAATTTCACCGTCGACTTCTACCGGCGGGGTGGTTTCGGCCAACGTCACATAGGGGGCCGCTGGGTCCGGCGAGGGCGCGAATACGGCGCCTCGCGCCGCGGGAATGATGTCCATGAACAGCGACATGAGGTGGCGCGACAGCGCATTTTGAGCCGGTTGATTCTGGCCGCCATAAAGAGAGCGGAAGGAGTGCAACAGCGTGCTGAGCCGCAGCAGCAGGCGCATATCGTGCCCTGCCCGTAACGATGTCTTGGCGTCCAAGGGAGCGCCGGTAGAGGATAGGTAAAGCGAGTCTTCGAGTCTTAACTCGATGGTGCTGCCGTCGGGGGAGCCGCTGGAGGCGGGGACATCCTCGCCGGCCGTTAAGAACAAGAATGTGGATGCTCCGATGCGGACTTCAGCGCCGGAACGCAGCTCCTTCTCACCGATTCGCTCCCCGTTGACGAAGGTACCGTTATGGCTTCCGAGGTCGCGCAAAGTAACCTGCTCGCCCGAGCGCCGGAAGACGCAGTGTTCGCGGGAGACGCCGTTGTCCTTCAGGCGAAGTTGGTTCTTGGCGCTCCGTCCAATAGTCCACTCGCCTTCAGTCAACGGGAACACGGAGCCTTTGAGAGGTCCCGCGGTGGCGATCAACTTGGGGTTTGGCCCGGCGCTCATCCGTTTCACCCTTCGTAGATGCTTCCTCGCGAAACGAGTGAGCTAGTAGCGGTGGCGAGCATGAGCGGAACGCGCAACAACCATGGTGGCGTCTGTTCCAGACTCTCGCTGCTGAAGAAGATTGAGACTAAAACGATGCGCGATGCCAGGAATTGGCCGCCGATGCCGAAAACAGTGTTGACACTATATTTGTGAACGAACTGCTGAGCGGGGATGAGCAAGCGTCCGGCAGAATCGTGCGCATGGGAGGGGTCTTGCACAAAAAAGCTTTCCGTGAAGACTCCGAAGCGCTCGGCGGCCCGCGTGGCGGAGTGTTTTTCGTACCACGCGGAGGAGTTGCCCAACTGACGCGTAAGCGCGGCCACCATGGGAATTTCGGCCACGACATCTTCGGATAACAGTGGAATTCCCAGATGGTCGCGCGATGTATAACGATCGCGCCAGGCGGGTTCGAAACCGGCGGTACCTAAGAGCGAAAGTACGCGCGTATCTGCGCTCAACAACTGAGCCATGTTTCCGGCATGGGCAACCTTTTGAACAAAGTCGCGATCCCGGGCAGGCAACATTCCGTAAGGAATCGTCGCGTAGGTACGGGCCAACACGACCCATTCCGCGAACTCCCTGTGGAAGCGATCCATCAATCGCTGCGATGCGTCCTGGAGCGTGTTGCCCTTTCTGACTTCGTTGCGTAATTCGCCCATCAGGAGATCAACGGCCTCGGCATCAAGCGTGAGTTGCATTTGCGCGTTCGACAAATCAAGCGTGGGCGGCGGCGGGCAGTTCTCTGACGATTTCTCCGACGAAGCCTTTGGCGTCCCCGAAGAGCATCAGGGTGCGATCCATATAATACAGCTCGTTATCGATGCCGGCGAAACCGGGGCTCATGCTGCGCTTGATGACCATTACGGTGTGGGCCTTGTCGACATCGAGTATGGGCATCCCATAGATGGGGCTGGCGGTATCGTGGCGGGCGGCGGGGTTGACGACGTCGTTTGCGCCGATCACGAGCGCGACATCGGCTTCGCCGAACTCGTCGTTGATCTCCTCCATTTCGTGGAGACGGTCGTAGGGAATGTCGGCTTCGGCCAGCAGGACGTTCATGTGGCCGGGCATGCGGCCGGCCACCGGATGAATGGCGAACTGCACGTCGACTCCGCGCCGCGTGAGTTGGTCGGTGAGCTCGCGGACCTTGTGCTGCGCCTGCGCCACGGCCATGCCATAGCCGGGTACGACGATGACCTTGCGCGCGGACGAGAGAATTTCGGCGGCATCTTCGGCGCTGGCGCTGTGAACCGGCCGGCGCTGCGTTCCCGCCGCGGCGCCCCCGGATTGCACTTGCCCGAACGCTCCGAACAGGACGTTGGTGAAAGAGCGGTTCATGGCCTTGCACATGATCACCGAGAGGATAAAGCCGGAGGCGGCATTGACGGCGCCGGCGATGATGAGCAATTTATTGTTCAGCGCGAAGCCCATGGCCGCGGCCGACATGCCGGCGTAGGAATTGAGAAGCGCGATGACCGTGGGCATATCGCCGCCGCCGATGGGCATGATAAGAAGCACGCCGAAGATGAGCGCCATCAAGCAGAACGCGGGAAAAACCCACAGCGGGGCGGGCGCGACGATCAGCCAGACTCCCAACACGATCGCAAAAGCGAGCAAAGCCAAATTAGCGAAGTTCTGGCCTTTATACGTCATGGGGCGGGTCGGCACCAGCTCCTGCAATTTGCCGAACGCCATGATGCTGGCCGTGAAGGTGAGAAAACCGAGCAGGACTTCGACGACCAAGGCGACCATGGTGAATCCGGTGGGCCGCTGGGGTGACTTGTAGTATTCGGCGGTTCCGACGAGAGCGGCGGCAAACGTTCCGAAGGCGTGCGAGAGCGCGGTTAATTGCGGGACCGCGGTCATGGGCATAAGGTACGCCAGCGGCACTCCGATGGCGGTTCCGATCAGGAACGCGACCCAAATGCCGGCGAGCGAGACGACGTTGAAGTGCACCAGGGTGCCGGCGACGGCGGCGAGCATGCCGATCTCACCGGCGAGGACGCCGCGGCGGGCCGTCGCCGGAGAGCTCAGCCATTTAATCGAAAAACAAATCGTGATGGCTGCAAAAAGATAAGAATACTGCCAGAAATTCTCCATCTAAGCTTGTTTGCGCGTAGGGGACGCAGGCGCGGGGGCGGACGCTCGATTGCCAGGCTCCTTTTTGCGGAACATCTTCAGCATGCGGTCCGTGATGAGAAAGCCGCTGACGATGTTAATGGTGGAGGCGACCACGGCGGTATAGCCGAGAATGTGACTTAATTCGGGAGCGGCCTTATCGCCTGCGATCATGATGGCGCCGACCACCGAAATGGCGGAGATGGCGTTGGTCAACGACATCAGAGGCGTGTGCAGGAGCGGAGAAACACGCCGCACCAGCTCCAGGCCGAGAAAGCCCGCCAAAAAGAAAACGTAAACGCTGAGGATGCCGAGCTCGAAGGCAGTATTGCCGTTCACGCCGGCACTCCGGCCAAGGACTCGAGCAGCGCCTTGACCTTGGGATGAACGACCTCGCCGTCGCGCGCTACCAAAGTGTCGCGAACGATCTCGTCGTCGAGGTCGATCTTGAGTTGCCCATCCTTGGCCGTCATGTTTTTCAGGAAAGTCGCGATGTTGCGGGCGTAGAGTTGGCTGGCATGATAGGGCACCGACGATGCGAGGTTAAGAGGACCCACGATGGAGACGCCGTTCTCGACAACGGTTTCGCCCGGTTGCGTGAGCTCGCAATTGCCGCCGCGCTCGGCCGCAATGTCCACGATGACGGAGCCGGGCGCCATGCCGCGCGCCATTTCGGCGGTGATCAGAATGGGGGCTTTGCGTCCGGGAACGGCGGCGGTGGTGATGACGACGTCGTTTTCGCGCAGAATACCTGCCATCTGCTCGCGCTGGCGGCGGATCTCGTCTTCGGTGAGGGCGCGCGCGTACCCGCCTTCGCCTTCCGCCTTGACGTCAATGGACACGAACTTCGCGCCGAGACTTTCGATCTGTTCCTTGACCGCGGAGCGGACGTCGTAGCCGCTAACCACGGAGCCCAGGCGGCGCGCGGTTGCAATGGCCTGCAGACCCGCGACTCCGGCGCCCAGAACCAGGACGCGCGCCGGCGGAATGGTCCCGGCCGCGGTCGTCATCATCGGAAACATCCGGGGTAGCGTGTTGGCGGCGATCAGCACGGCCTTATAACCGGCGATGGAGGCCATGGAGGAGAGCACATCCATGCTCTGCGCGCGCGTAATGCGGGGGATAAGCTCCATGGAAAAGAGCGTGACGCCGCGCTGCGCCAGATCGGCGGCCAGACGGGGGTCCGATAAGGGGTCGCACATTCCGATCACGACGTGGTCCGCCGACAGCGCCCGTGAATCCCGTACGCGCACATAGAGAAGAACCTGGGCATTCTTGCGGACCTCGTCGGCGGAGGCGGCAACGACGGCGCCCTTGGCTTCAAATTCCCGATCGGGAAATCCGGCGGAAGCGCCCGCGCCGGCCTCAATCCAGAACTGCGCTCCGGTTTTGAGCAGCGCGTCCATCGCGCGCGGGACCATGGCTACGCGGCGCTCGCCTGGCGCCGTCTCTTTTACAACTCCAATCGTCAACCCCAAGGAACTACCAAGCCTCCTTTAACAATTCGTGTAATCGGCGCCCGGAGGTTTTTCGTACACGGGCGCCTCCGCCCCGTTGTTTGCGCGGAGTGAATCGAGCGTTGTCGCGGCGTATCTCCATTGTCGCATTCGAGGGCGACGGGAGTCAGGAGGAAGCGCTCGGGGACGTTGTTAAAATTTATGAAAGAACGCGGGTAGCGGCTGCGCGGCGGGAACAAATGCTGTGGGCGCGCCAGAACTGTTCTTGACCGGGGGAGTCGAGCGGCACGCAACTCCGTAGCGCGGTCGCGATGACTTGCAGAGCTTCGGGAGTGAGCGGCTCGACTGCGTCGGCGAATTCAGCCATCGTGATCTCGCGATCGTCCAAGGCCAAAAGAAGAGCACAGACCGTGCGGTTTTCCACGTTCCCTGGCTGCGGCATATCTGTATTATAACTTACGAGCTAAGGTGTTAACAGCATTTTTACATACCTCCCGCTTTATAACGGTTACAGGCGTAACCTGTCCATCAAACAGCGTACAAAGCGCGTTTTGTGCCACACTCGAATTTCATGCCAGGCTGTTTCCGTGGCGTGCGGCGGGTTAGCGCGCTGGGGTCCTTGTTGGTTCTTACGGGCGTGCAGGGTGGCGCGCAAGGCGACGGCGGATCGCTACGATACCATGCCGCGGCAGAAGCGCTTCACTACAGTATCGAATGGCGCTTGATCGACGCCGGTCAAGCGCTCCTGAAAATTCAGCCCGAGGCGGGAGATAAGCAGCCGAGCTGGCAAGCGACGGTAGAGCTTCAATCGGCGGGCCTGGTTTCGAGGCTGTACAAGCTAGACGATAAATATTCCGTACAGCTCCAAGATCAATTTTGCGCGACGAGCAGCGAGCTGAACGCGCTCGAGGGAAAGAAGCATCGCGACACGAAGGTGACGTACGACGGAGTGCGCAAGCGCGCTACGTATGTCGAGCGCGATCTGGTGAAGAACACCATCGCGGCCACGAAAGAGACGGAAATTCCGGCCTGCGTCTCGGACGTAATCGGGGGCTTTTACAAGCTGCGGACGATGCATCTGGAGCCGGGGCAGTCGGTCCAGATTGCCACCAGCGACGGCAAGAAATCGGCGCAGGTGCGCATCGAGGCGCAGGAACGCGAGGAGATCAAGAACCATTTAGGGATGTTCAAGACGATTCGCTACGAGGCTTATATTTTCAACGGCGTGATTTATGCGAAAAAGGCGCGGTTGCTGATCTGGCTAACGGACGATGCCCAGCGGCTGCCGGTGCAGATTCGGGCGCGCATGCCGTTTCCGATCGGCTCGATTACGCTGGAGTTAGAGAAGGACGAGCATTCGTGAGCGGCGCGGGCGTGAGCGGCGTGAGCTGGTCCGGTAACGGCCGGCTCGCGAACGCCGTCTATTCACGAAAGATCAGGGTGGCGATATTAGGGTAGCGATGCGGAAACTGGTTTTATTTTTGACGATTAGCTGCTTGGCCGTGGCCGGGTCGGATATGACGTTGACGGTCGAGCAGCTTAGCTCCTTCATCAAGTCCTCGGTCCAGAAGAAGTTTCCGGACAAGGAAGTAGCGGAGTATTTGAAGCATGTCAAGCTGGCCAACAAGCTGGACGACCGCACGGTGGAGGAGTTGCAGGGCATGGGGGCGGGGCCCAAGACGGTGGCCGCGCTGCACGATCTGCGGGACGCCACGGCCAACCTGACGCCGCCTCCGGTGGTGGTTCCGAAAGCGCCGCCCAAGCAGGCCGATCCGCCAGACTCGATCGAGCAGGCGAAGATCCTGGACGCCGCGCGGGAATACGCGATGAATTACGATAAGCAACTGCCCAACTTCATCTGCGCGGAAATAACGCGGCGCTTTATCGACCCGCGTCACACCGGCACGCGCACCTTGCCGGACGCCGAATGGCGGCTTGAAGACACCGTCACGAGCAAACTGACTTACTTCGAGGGCCATGAAAAATACGAAGTGCAGATGGTGAACAATACCTCGGTCGTAAACAAGTCGATGGAAAACCTGGGCGGAACGGTGTCCATGGGCGAGTTCGGCAGCATGATGAAAGAAATCTTTGCGCCGGATTCGGAGGCGCGTTTCGAATGGGACCATTGGGCGACGTTGCGCGGACGCGTGGCCTATGTGTTCGCCTTCGACATCGACCAGCCGCATTCGAAGTACCAGATCATGTGGGACCGCTCGCTCGATTTGCGCCCCGCATATCGCGGCAAGATCTACATCGATAAGGACACGAACATGATCGTGCGCATCGTGACGGCGCCGTACGATATTCCGTCGACCTATCCGGTGCAGGCGGTCGAGGACATCCTGGATTTCGATTTCACGAAGATCGGCGATAGCGAGTATCTGGTGCCGATGAAGGCCGTGATCACGTCCGCGACAACGAAATATTTGTCGAGGAACGACAAGGAGTTCCGCTTGTACAGGAAGTTCGGCGCCGAGACCACCATCAAATTCGATACGCCGGAGCCGCTGCCGGCCGACAAGACGCAAGAGAAGCCGCCCGAGAAGCCGCGGCAATAAGGGCTAGAAATCGAGTAGGATTCCGCGCGGATCGGGGCGGCCCGAGGAGCGTACCAGAAACACGAATACGGCCGTTGCGATGCAAGGGACGATCGCGGCGGCGGCAATGACGGGCGCAAAGGAAGACGCGTCCGTGACTTTGCCGATCAGGAAGGTCGAAATCATAGTACCGATGCCGGCTCCCGTTCCGGCCATTCCACTGACGCTCCCCACCGCCCCGGCGCGGAACACGTCCGTGGGCAGACAGGTGAACATGGTGGAGCAAGCGGCGTAAGCAAACGCGCCGTATGCGAAAACGCCGAGCATGGCGAAATAATTCGCCGTGTGCAGCGCCAGCAGCAACGCGATCATGCTCGGTCCAAAGATGAGCAGGACCCCTCGCCGGGCGCGGCCCACCGGCCATCCGCGCGAGATCCAATAGCTGGAGAGGCCGCCGCCCACGAAGTTTCCCAGATCGGCAGCCAAAAACGGCATCCAGAATCCAAGGATACTGGCTTCCAGCCGGAAGCCCTTGCTTAATAAATAGAGAGCGAACCATTCGGAAATGAAATACCAGAACGGATCGAGGAGAAAGCGGCCCAGCACGATGCCCCAAGTCTGGCGATAGCGGAGCAGGTCGCGCCAGCGGGGCGGCGCTTCCTCGGATTGGAGCGGACGCCGGCCCGCCGTGATATCCCGAAGTTCGGATTTAGAAACGCCGGTGTGCCGCTCCGGCGCGCGGTAATAGCGCAGCCAGACGATGAGCCACAAGAAGCCCAACGTGCCCGTCAGCAAAAATGCCGGCCGCCAGGTTCCGAAGGATTTATAAGCGTAAAGAACGATGAACGGCGCGGCCGCTCCGCCGATGGAGGTGCCGCTATCGAATAGCGCGACCGCCAGAGCCCGTTCGCGATTGGGGAACCATTCGGCTACGGTTTTCGCTGCGGCGGGCATATTGGGACCTTCGCCGAGGCCCAGAAGAAAACGGAAAATGCGAAAGCTTACCAGACCTTGCGCGAAGCACGTCAGCATGGCCACGAGTGAATAGAACGAGATGACGAGCGCATAACCCGTGCGCGTGCCGACAATGTCCAGGATGCGGCCTCCGGCGCCCTGCATGATGGTGTACGCGATTCGGAATGCGATGAGCAGCGATGCAAAATCGGAATTGTTCCAATGAAACTGAGCTTTTAGGATGGGGGCCAGCGCGCTGAGCGTCTGGCGATCAATGTAATTGATTACGGTCGAGGCGAATAAGAGAGTCCCGATGGCCCAGCGGACTCGAGTTCCAGATTCGCGGCGGTCAGACGCGCGAGACGCCACGATCCTCCGCGCCGGCCGATGCGCAGTTGCGCCGCGATAAGTGATAGGCCGTTTTGGCGATCGCGAAAGCGATCTCGTCGACATTAGCGGGGGTGTAGTTTTCGAGCAGCTCGACGGCGATCCAACGCGAAAACGCAGCTTCGGCTACAGGGCACAAGCCAGGTGGATAGGAACGATCCATGCCGGTATCGAGCGACTGGAAGGGATAATGCGAGCCCGGGAAGGCAGAGCGATGCTGGAAGAGTTCGTAAAGGTAGACCGGACGGCCGCCGGTAATCAGGTTCGCCCTGGCATTGACGCCCTCGGCCTGTAAGGCCTTTGCGAACTCCTCCGCGCTTTCGAAAAGGCGCAAGTCGAGCGCGAACAGAAACAGGAAATAAGAATGCGCCGATCCGGATGGGACGCGTTGCAGTGAAATACCTTCGATGACGTCAAGATGCGCGGCCAGGCGATTGGCCAACTCCGTTCGCCTTGTAACGAACTCGTCGAGGCGCTCGAGTTGGGCGAGAGCCACGGCGCCCTGCATTTCCGTCATCTGATAGTTGGGCGCAAGAAAGAACGGATTTCGAATGGCTTCGTCGCGCTGGTAGCACTTATCGAGGTACAGGGACGCGAAATACCGGAGGGTGTCGTCGCCGGTCAGAAGAAGGCCGCCCGATCCGGTCGAAATGTGTTTGAAATGATTTAAGGAAAAGGATCCCAGCGCGCCGCGGCGGCCCACCAACTCTCCTTCATACTTGCATCCAAAAGCCTGTGCGCAGTCTTCGATGACGGGGATACCCCGCTCGTCGCCGATGCTGAGAATGGCGTTCAGGTCGCACGCCAGCCCCGCATGGTGAACGGCGACGATCGCTCCGGTACGGCCTGTGATGGCGGCGCGTACGCTGGCCGGATCCATGTTCAGAGTGTCCGGCTCCACATCGGCGAAAACCGGAACGAGCCCCTGATAGAGGATGCCGGTCAAACTGCCCATGTCGGTAATCGCCGAGGTAATTACCTCGGCGCCAGGGTGGAGCCCCAACGAGGCCACGGCGATATGAACGGCGGCGGTCCCACTGGAGCAGGCAACGCAATGCTTCCTGCCATACAATTCCGCAAAGCGCCGCTCCAGTTCCTTGACCTTGGTTCCGAGATAGAAGAACAGAATGTCGGAATCGATTACCTCGTTGAGATATCGCTTTTCGGTCTCGCCGTGGCGCTTGCGCAGGGGAATGGGCGTCCTTACCGCCGGCATTCCTCCCTCAATCGCAAGTTTTTCGTTTTCAAAGTCCGGCATTCTCGTAGTCGACCTTAAATGGACTCATGGATGGACTGCTCCGGCCTCCAGGGAAACCGCATTGGGAGGCACTTCGGACGCTGTCTGAACCGGGCTCTTGGCGGCGCTGAAATCGTTAGCGCGCAGTGCGATGTCGGCACTGTCCGCTCCGGAGACCTTCAGGAAGGCCGCCGCCGGCGAAGAGAGGCGATTGCCGTATAACAGGGCGCCAACGACATTGCGGAACAGGAGTAACGGCTGGCCCGGCGGGATGTTCGTCGACTCGAAACCGGAGAGATCGAGACGCGTGACATCATCCAGTACGACCGCCGGACGGGGATCCGGTTGCGCCGCGTGGACCCTGACGTTATGCAGCGTCAGACCATCCACGTGACGGCCGTATACGCCTATGGAGGGGAATTCGCCGAACATATTCGATTCCGGATACTTGGCGGCGGCCTCCGGGACATCGAGATCGCGCACGGCGCCACCGCCCAGCACCGTGACGTTCAGCCCATCGATTGAAACATCCTGAACGCGGCCGCCTGCCACGCCCGTGATGGAGCTTGCCAGCGATACTCCGGTGGCCGTCACGTTTCTGATAGAGACATTCTTGAGCGATCCGGCCGCTGGATTCTCCATGGCGCGGGCGCGGCTTCCCAGGCGGATAAAGATGGGAGCCAGGACGTCTTCCATGGATACGTTCGAGATCACGATTCCATCGGCATGCGCTCCATCAACGGACTCGATCGAGATTCCGGATATCGGCCGCCGTCCGGAATCGCGCCGCAGCATAACGCAATTGGCGACGGAAACGTTCTTGAAGTCGCCTTCGCTTTCGGTGCCGAATTTGAAATTACTACTGTTGGTGCGCAGAATGCAATTTGCAACCACGAGATGTTCGGTTCCGCGGCGCTTCCCCAGGGCGAAGCTCGCCTTGGGGCAGATCGCGTCGTCCCAGGAATCGATGTAGCTGTTTGTGATGCGCACAAAATGGCAATTATCGGGATCGATGCCATCGGCGAAGCCGTTTAAAATCCTGACGCCTTCCACTTCGACATGGTCCGTCCCCATCAGGCTGATGTTGTAGTTGGGCGCGTTGCGGATGGTGATGCCGCGGATCGAGATCCACTCGGAATTCTTAAACGCGATGGGTTTGGGACCGCCCCGCTTGGGACGATTCCCGTCAATCTCGCCGTCGCCTTCAATAGAGACGTTGCGCACGCCATCGCCCGAAAGCAGCGAATAGTGCGCATAACTGGTCTCCGTGTCGTCGTAGGCGGGGGGAGCGGCGAGACGGCGGCGAACTTCGGGCGCGGAAGCATTCGCCGGCGGACGCGATTCTCTCTTCTCGGGCGAAGCCGCGAGACGATAGGGCAACTCTTCGTAAGGATCGAAGTCGGCGTCGTCGGGGGAGAACATCAGGCGCGCGCCTTTCTCGATCCGCAGCGTAATATTCGAACGCAGGTGAAGGGTGCCGCTGGGATAACTGCCCGGCGGAATCAGGACCGTACCGCCGGCCGCGGCCGCCTTATCGATGGCGCTCTGAATTGCTTTTGTATCTTTGGAAGTTCCGTCGCCCTTGGCGCCGAAGTCGTGCACGTCGAGAGCGGTTTCGGCCCCCATGGCGCACGCCACGCTCAGCGCGAAACAAAATATCGGCGCGACTCGCGCTTTTTGGCTCGGGACTCTCACGCATGTCCTCTTGGTAACAGTCCCCATTAGACGGCTTGGCGGGGGGGATTTCAAGCCGCAGAGCCGACGTTCGTTGCAGATTGAAACGAATCGCCGGCGAGCATATTGCATTCGGCGCCCTTTTGACCGTATAACGGACCGAACGGGTCTGCTCACGGGAACGAAACAAATGCCACGCTTTGGACGACTATTGCAATCCTCGCTTTTAATTGCCGTCATGGTGGGCTTCGTCTGGCCGCAACTCTGTGCGCAACAACGAAACACGGCGGGGCTCTACGGGCGGGTAACGGACCAGCAGGGCGCGGCCGTGCCGGGCGCGAGCGTCTCGCTTACTCAAATAGAAACCGGGATCACTCGAACGGCGCAATCGAACGATGCCGGGGAATGGGAGTTCCCGTCCATTCCGCCGGGCGAATATCGTCTGCGGATCGAGAAAGAGGGTTTCAGCAAGGTCGAGCAAAGCGGAATCGTTCTGCAGGTGAACGAGAACCGCCGCGCCGATATCTCCCTCGCCCTCGGGACGGTAGCGACCACGGTGAGCGTGGAGGGAAGCGCGCAGGCCGTGGACATCAGCGGCGCAACGCTCAAGGGAACGGTGGACACCAAGCGCGTGGTGGATTTGCCGCTGAACGGGCGCGATCTGGCGGATTTGACGTTTCTGGTACCTGGAGTCCAATCCGGCGCGGGCGTGGCGGGCGGCACGGGCGACGGCGCCAAGATGGCGTTCGCCGCGCGCCGTTTTTCGGTGGACGGTTCGCGGCAAAACAATCTTTCCTTCACGCTCGACGGCGGAGATAACCAAGATCCGCTTCAGAACAACAATCTTCCATTCCCGTTTCCCGATGCCGTCCAGGAGTTCAGTGTGCAGACCAGCAATGCCACGGCGGAATTCGGCAAGAGCCTGGGCGGTTCGGTCAATATCGTCACCAAGAGCGGGACCAACTCCTTCCACGGCGATGTCTTTTGGTTCGTGCGGAACACCGCTTTCGATGCCAACAGCTTCTTTTCGCACACGCCGGACCAGTTAAAACAGAATCAGGGCGGTTTCACATTTGGCGGTCCGGTAAAAAAAGACAAGCTATTCTTTTTCGGGGGCTACCAGCAAACCTGGATCCGCCAATTGAACGGCAGCGGCTCCGCCATCAGCATGCCCGCGAACCATCGCCAGGGAGACTTCTCGGATCTGCTGAGCGGATCGAAGCCCATCCAGCTGATAGATCCAGCCACCGGCGCTCCCTACCCAAACAATCAAATTCCCGCATCCGAGCTTTCGCCCGCGGCTCAGAATCTGCTGAAATATGCTCCGCTGCCGGGCGCCAACGGCTTGGTCACGTATGCGGTGCCGTCGTTACAGAACGCGCGTGAGTGGATTGCGCGCGTGGATTACCGCTTCAATGAAAAAAATCTGATGTACGTGAGGCTGTATGACAATCACGCGGTGACTCCGGCCGAGATGGTCGCGAACAATATTTTTTCGAGCACCCAGGGTATTACCGCGACGGCGCAGAATGGCAGCATCGGCGAAACGTACACAGTGACGCCGAATCTGCTGGTCGATACGCACTTCACCGGCAATCAATACGACGGTAACCGGGTCTACGCCTTTCCGGGGTCCATGCGCACGCTCGGAGTCAACGTCAACCCCTCTTCAAACGCGATTGGGGCGAGCATAAATGGCACAAGCAATATCAGCCTGAGCTCGGGCACGCCCGCGGTGTTCGCCAGAGCGAACCTGGAGTTCGTCCAATCGTGGCAGTGGATCAAGGGCCGGCACAGCATGGTGTGGGGCGGCGACGTCGAGGATTCCCGCTACAACGAATACAACACCTTCAATGGCGAAGGCGTCTTTGGGTTCAACGGACAATGGACCGGCTTCGATCAGGCCGATTTTCTGATCGGTCAATTTTCCAGCTTCACGCAAGGCAACGGTGAAATCGAGTTCAAACGGCTGCACTATTTTGGCTTTTATTGGGGAGACACATTCCGGATGACGCCCCGTCTGACGCTGAGCTTCGGGTTGCGCTACGAGCCGTATTTCCCGATTACGGATTTGAACAACCGCATCGTGCAGTTTTCTCCTCAAGCCTACGCGGCAGGCGTCACGTCCCAGGTCTACGTGAATTCTCCGCCGGGTCTGCTGTACCCCGGCGATAAGACGCCGTCGGGATCCACTGTTCCGGCCGGCGTGGTGAGCGGGCAATTTGCTCACTTCGCACCGCGCTTTGGCTTTGCGTACGATTTGTTTGGCGATGGAAAAACCAGCCTGCGCGGAGGTTACGGAATCTTTTACGACAGTCCCGAGCTGTATGCGTACAACAACATCAACGATCAATCGCCGTTCAGCTTCACCGTAAATTTTCTGAGCGGATCGTTCGACAACCCCTACGCCGGACGCGAGCAGTACAACGTCTTCCCCTTTGCCGGCGATTTTCAGAAAAACTCCGCGTTTCAGCTTCCTTTTACCGCGGCGGCGCTGCAATCGACGCAGCCCCTTCCTTACGAGCAGGATTGGAATCTGACGGTGGAGCGCCAGTTGGGCGCAAGCTGGCTGCTGCGCGCGAGCTATGTGGGCACGAAAGGGACGCACTTATGGGGCGATTACGACGCGAACGCGCCGATTTATAATCCGAATATCTCGCTCACAGCCAACCGGCAGAACGTGCAGCAACGGCGCCCGCGGCAGCAGTATCAGGGACTCGATTTGCTGTTCGCGGGACTGAATCAGTCTTATAATTCGCTGCAGGTTTCGGTGGACAAGCGCTTCAGCAAGGGGCTGAGCAATCAGCTCAGTTATACGCTTTCGAAAAACCTGGACTATCTTTCGACGAACGCGCAAATCACGTCGAATAGTCTTTCAGATCCTTTTAACTTCTTCGCGTTCCGGGGTCCTTCGGATTTCGACCGGCGCAACCGTTTCGTGGATTCGGTGGTGTATCAGGTCCCGGACGCAGGTCATGCCCTCCACTCTTCGATAGCGAGCGCGATTCTCGGCTATTGGCAGGTAAGCGGAATCGTAACGCTTCAATCCGGTAGCCCGCTTAGCATTCTCAGCTCAAACGACGCCATAGCGAGCGCGGGGACGGCCATGGGAACTTTGATCGGGACGCTGCAGCTCCCTACATCCCGCAGCCGCGGCGCGCAAATCGCGGAATATTTCAACACCGCGGCCGTTCAACAAGCCGACCCCGGAACCTATGGCAATCTGGGGCGCAACGTGTTAGTAGGGCCTGGTTATGCGAACACCGACGCGGCGCTGTTTCGCAGCTTTCCTTTGCGGTTTTTGGGTGAAGGCGGCCGGCTTACGTTCCGGGCGGAGGCGTTCAACGTGTTCAACCGTCCGAATCTTGCTAATCCAGGAAACAAGATCGCATCGGCCACATTCGGGAAGATCACGGCAACGTCGGGGCCGCCACGGATCCTACAATTCTCGGTCAAGGTTGTGTTCTGAATTTGTGTTCTGAACATCGCCGGATACGGGAGGCGCCCGGTGAAGTCACCGTGGCGGGCGCGCGCCTAGTCGCCAGTGCGCATCTGCTTCACGACGCGGAGTTGCGCAGGCAATCGCGCTGAGCTCCGCCCGGGTCAGGCGGCCGGCGCGAAAAGACCGGCCTGGAGTAGATCCGGCGCGAGGTCGAGCGCGGCAAGCAGGGCGCAGCCAACAGGCCCCACGTCTTTGCGCACCGGAGCGATGCGGATCTCAAGCGTCCGGGACATGGTTTCAAAGCAATGAGCGCGGATCATTTTCGTCACTCCGTCGAGAAGGAGCTCTTTGGCGGCATTCGCGAATTTGCCGGCGAGCACAACCAGAGAAGGATTCAGAAGCTGCACGCAATTTGCGATGCCGAGGCCCAGCGCTTCGCCGGCCACGGCGATGGCATCTTTCGCAAGTGCGTCGCCATTCCGGGCCGCGCCCACGATGATTTCAGGCGTGAGCCCAGCCGGCGATTTGACGAGCGCGCGCAACGACGTCGCCGCTCCGGCTTCAACGGCATGATCGATTCGCGCGATGGTGGCTCGGAGCGACGCGTAGGCCTCCACGCAACCGCGCCGCCCGCAGGCGCACAGCGGGCCGTTGCGGTCGATTACCATGTGGCCCAACTCTCCGCCGGCCAGGGTGGCGCCGCGGAGCATGCGTCCTTCAACGAAAAGCCCAGCTCCGACGCCCGACCCGATTTGAACGTAAATGGCAGACCCGTGGCGGCGATTCTCCGGTATTAACAGGTGCAACGCTAGAGCCACGGCCCGCGCTCGATCGTCCAGAGTTACATCGCTTTCAAAAGTGTTGCGCAGCGCTTGAAGAAGCTTGACATCGCGCCAGTGCGGGACGCCTTCCCAATCGAGGCATACGCCATTCTCCACGTCGAGAGTGCCGGTGTGGCCGACCCCGATGCGCGCGATGCGCGTGCGCAGTCCGGCATCGGCGAGAGCGGTCCGGAGGGCTTTGCGGCAGGACTGGAGCGTGCTGTGAACGCTGCTTCGCGCGCTTCCCGGCGAAGCGCCGCGCCCCAGCAGCGTGCCGGACAGATCCGTGACGACGGCCGTAATCCGGTCGCGGTCGATTTCGATCCCGGCGACATGGGCGAGCTCCGGATTGACGCGTAGAAGAGCCGGACGCCGGCCGCGATGAGGAATCGTAGCTCCCGTTTCGATCAACAAGCGCTTGGAAAGAAGTACCGCAACGGAGCGCGAGATGGTCGCGGAACTCACATTGAACGAGCGCGCCAGCTCGGAGCGAATTGCCTCCGGGCGGTACAGGACGTCCCAGAATAGAGCCTCTTCGAGGTTTCTCATTCCAAGCCTTACAGCAGCATGGGCGGCATTCGGGTCATTATCCGTAGGGTTGAGTGTAGCTGCTTTACACTATAGATTAGTGCACAAACTACTCATGATCCTATTGGCGCTGCCGGCGCTGATTGGGAATGCGTTCGCGACAACGCCGAAAAATGCTTCTGCGACGGCGGCGAGCCGTACCGCTGCAAAGAAAGCGGCGATCTCGCGCTCCCGCCACGGCACGCGGCGCCGCGCGTTCGTGGAACCACGACGTTACGTCCAGCCCGCGCCGACGCCGGAGCGGTACAAAGAGATTCAACAGGCGCTAGCGGCGCGCGGGTACTTCAAGGGCGACGTGAATGGAACATGGGGACCCGATTCGATCGATGCGCTGCGCCGTTTCCAGGCGGGCCAGAATCTGGAGCCGGACGGCAAGCTGGGATCGCTGTCGCTGATCGCGCTGGGGCTCGGGCCGAAACGGATCACGGCTCAGGCGCAGCCCAGCGAGGCCAAACCGCAGCCATGATCGTGGGCTGCGCTAGAGAGATAAAAGATCACGAGACCCGCGTTGGACTCGTGCCTTGGGGCGCCACCGCGCTGCGCGACGCGGGCCATCGGGTCCTGATCGAAGCGGGCGCGGGAGTGGGCAGTTCCATTCCGGACCAGGAGTATATCGAGGCCGGGGCGGAGATTGTGGCGAGCGCGGCGGTGGTCTGGTCGCAATCGGACCTGGTGGTAAAAGTGAAGGAGCCGCAGCCGTCCGAGTACGCCTATTTCAGGCCGGGCCTGATTCTATTCACGTACCTGCATCTAGCGCCGCTTCCGGAGCTGACTCAGAAACTTGTGGAGACGAAGGTCAGCGCGGTGGCTTACGAAACGATTCGCGAAGAGGACGGCTCATTACCGTTGTTGACGCCCATGAGCGAGGTCGCGGGGCGCATGGCGGTGCAAGTGGGCGCGCAGTATCTGGAAGCGCCGAACGGCGGGCGCGGCGTGCTACTCGGCGGCGTGCCGGGCGTGGCGCCGGCGAATGCGGTCATCTTGGGCGGCGGCGTGGTGGGACACAACGCGGCGAAAATGGCGGTCGGACTGGGGGCGCACGTCACCATCATCGACAAGAATTTAAACCGCCTGCGGGAATTGGATGATATCTACAGCAGCCAGGTGGTGACGCTGGCATCGAACGACTGGACGGTGCGCGAGAGCTTGCGGCTTGCCGACCTTGTGGTGGGCGCGGTGCTGATTCCGGGCGCTTCGGCGCCGAAATTGGTGCGGCGCGACATGCTCGCGGGTATGAAGAAAGGGGCCGTCATGGTGGATGTCTCAATCGACCAGGGTGGTTGCTTCGAGACCTCGCACGCGACCACGCATACCAATCCGGTTTACTTCGTCGATGGCGTGCTGCACTATTGCGTGTCGAACATGCCGGCGGCGGTACCGCACACTTCCACGCTGGCGCTGACGAACGCCACGTTCCCGTACCTGCTAAAAATCGCGAACAAGGGACTGGAAGAGGCTTGCGCGATGAATGAAGCGATTCGCGAAGGCGTCAACACCCTGCACGGGTACATCACTTACCCCGCCGTGGCGGAATCGCAGGGGCGGCAGTGGAAGGAGCTGGCGGCGGTGATGTAGGCACGGTTTTCTCGATCCGCCGGTTGATATCGACGCGGCCGTTTTCCTGCTCCCTGATGGTAAGGGTCGCCCGAATGACGGTCGCGTTCGTGTTTAGGACCTTGAAAATATCGCGCTGCTCGTGGCGGTTGAGGACGAAGGCGGCGGGATTTATTTCGGTGGCGGGCTTACTCCAGTCTGCGCCGGAACGGGTCTGGACAACGACCACCGGCGCTATCGGCGTGGTAGCTCGCTCGCCCAGGTTCTTCACGCGCAACATCAGCAGAACGCTGCCGGGGGCGCGGCGCGAAACGTCGAGGGTAGCGGAAAGCCTCGGCGGCTTGGCGCAGGCGGCGATAGCGAGCGGCAGCGCGGCGGCGGCGGCGATTCTGAAACCGGTTTTCAAGGACTAGGATAAGCGCGCGGCCGAACTTCAGGCAAGCGCGCGATAGAATCCCCCGAGGCGCGCGGCGGCCGGCGCGAACTTCAAAGGCTTACTTTAGCGCGAGCAGCTCGAAACAAGGCCCGATCTGGCTCCTTTAGGACGCGCGCTGGGGGTGTATACTTCCGGCGCTTACGAGAGATGGCGAGCCGCGCTCGAAGCAAACGCGCGATCGAGCCTCTTCTCAAGACGGGCGGCGCGGCGGCGGAAAGCGGCGCAATCCTCGATTGCGATCGCGGCGCCAATCATTTCGAGCGCCAGGACGTAGTTGCCCTCGCGACGCTCGTAGTGCTTGGCAAGTTCGGCGAGGGCGGCGGCGCGAAAGGGATTGCGCGAGGCGGCAAGCTCGGTCAGCGTGATGACGGCGGCGTCGACGCGGTCGAGCTTCTTTTCGAGAGCGGCGATATCCCACAGGGTCCGGAATAGGAGCTCGTCACGGAGGCCGCGATCGAGGGCGCGGCGGAACATCGTCAGCGCGTTTTCGACTGCCCGGCCTGCCGCAGCCAGCGCGCCAATCCCACCATTTCGGCGCCGTGCGAAAGGCCACACTTTTCGGGCGAATGGAAAGCCCAGGGGACGATGCCGCTAAAACACGCGAGCGTCAGGATGTCGATAGCGTTGTGATGAAAAATCGGCATCAGACGGAAAGCCTCGCGCGTGCGGAGGTATTCGAAGTAAACATAGGGGATCAGCTCGCCCGGCAGATCGCCTTCGCGCTCCACGCCCAGTATTTCGGCCTCGAGCTCCATGAGGCGGCAACTCTCGAAGCGTAGCTTCCAGAGGCGGCGTGCGCCACACAGTAAATCGAGGTGGGCGAGACGCGTGAACGGCGGCAGGAGGCGCTGCATGCGATAACGATTTTCGAGCAGCGGCTGATCGTAGGTCTTCCCGTTATACGTAATCAGCACGTCGAACTGCGCGAGGTGCTCGGAGATCGCCTGGAGCACACTGGCCTCTTCGCCAAACTCGCGCATGAAAAACTGGCGGACGCGGAAGCCTTCGGGCGTAATTCGGCCGACGCCGATCAGGAAGGCATACGTTCCGGCGCCGCCCGCGAGCCCGGTAGTTTCGGTGTCGAGGAAGGCCCACGTGCGCGGGGTCGCGGCGGCAATTTCGCCGTTCGAAATGGAAGCGAGCAGATCGGCGGGCAGGTCGTCCAGATCCCCAATGTCCATGCTGCCGTGACGGCGATGGCGCTCCCACAGGCGCTCCGTTTCGAAGTGGTGGCCGTGGGCGTTTTCGACCTCGCTGCCGTCGAGCCATTCCTGGGGGAAATACCGTTCGGGAGCTTCGCGGCGAGGCACGGGGACAGGGGCGGCTGCGGGTTTAGCGAATCTGCGGTCGATGCGAGCGATGCGGCGGCGCAGTTGCGCCAACTCCCGCTGCATGTCGCTGTTCGCCATCTTTTCGCCAGTGTAGCACTCTGTGGGAAGGGCGCGTGTTAGCATACTTCGGTACCCCAGCTTTGGCCATGAAGCTCTCCGATAAGTACACGCTCGACCGTGGACGCGTGTACCTGACCGGCATTCAGGCGCTCGTTCGCCTTCCCATTGACCAGATGCGCCGTGACCGGCGCGCGGGTCTCAATACCGGGGCCTTCATTTCCGGCTACGAAGGCTCGCCTTTGGGCGGCTACGACATGGCATTGACGCGCAGCGGTGCCCTGCTGACCGAGCACAACATCCACTTCGTTCCGGGAGTCAATGAGGACCTCGCGGCGACGGCCGTGATGGGCAGCCAGATCATTCACGTGATGCCCAAGACGAACGTCGACGGCGTGGTCGGAATCTGGTACGGCAAAGGGCCGGGCGTGGATCGTTCGGGAGACATCTTCCGGCACGCCAACCTCGCCGGCACGGGGCCGAACTGCGCCGCGCTGGTGCTGTGCGGCGACGATCATATTTCGAAAAGCTCGACGATCCCGCATCAGAGCGATTTCAGCTTGATGAACTTCGGCATCCCGTTTCTGTATCCGGGCAACACGCAGGAAATTATCGAGTACGGGCAATACGCGATCGCGTTGTCGCGCTTTTCCGGCGCCTGGGCGGGAATGAAGATGGTCACCGACATCTGCGATGGCGGCGGGACGGTCGAGGTCGATCCGGAGCGGCCGGCCGTTCGGATTCCGGAAGGCTATGCGAAACGCACCGATGCCCGCATCGTCGCGCCGATCACTCTGGAGCTGGAGCGGGAAGTTAACGTACACCGTTTAGAAGCCGCGCGGCAGTTTGCGCGTTTGAACGAGCTGAACTGGTATCGCGGCGACGGGCCAATTGGAATTCTGACGGCGGGCAAATCGTATTACGATCTGGCGCAAGCCTTGCGCGATCTCGGCGTCAGGCCGGGGTCGATACGCATCGGCAAAGTCGCAATGCCGTTCCCACTCGATCCCGAATACGTTCGCGAATTCGCCACGGGCCTCGAGACCATCGTGGTCGTGGAAGAGAAGCGCAGCTTTCTGGAATTGCAGTTGAAGGACGCCCTGTACTCCGCGGAACGCCGGCCGGTGGTCCATGGCAAGGATTTGTTCCCGCCCACGGGCGAGTTGGACCCCGACCGCATTGCGCTGGCAATCGGAAAGCTGCTAGGCAAGGCTCCGCGCGAAATAACGAGCCGGCCCGGCAAGACGGGTCGCAATACCGGGCAGGCGTTGACGCGCGCCGCGGCGTTCTGCTCCGGCTGTCCTCACAACCGCTCGACTTTGCTGCTGGATGGCCAGATCGCGGGAGGCGGCATCGGCTGCCACACCATGGCGATGCGGCTCGGCGACCCCAACCGGAATTTCGCGTTTATGACGCAGATGGGCGGCGAGGGGACGCCGTGGATAGGAATGTCTCCCTTCGTCGATCGCCCCCACGTCTTCCAGAACATCGGCGATGGCACGCTGTTCCACTCCGGTTATCTCGCGATTGAAGCGTGCGTCGCCGCGAACGTAAATATCACCTACAAGATCCTGTACAACGGGCATGTCGCGATGACGGGCGGCCAGAAGCCGTCGGGCGCGCTGCCGATTCCGCGGCTCACGAAGAAGCTTCAGGCGGAGGGCGTTCGCAAGACCGTGGTGCTGGCGGAAGATGTCGAGAAGTATCGCGATCTCCTCGGCGAGTTCGCTTCGAACGCGCAGCTTCGCTCCCGCGACGATCTGCACAGCACGCTCGCCGAGATGGAAACGATTCCTGGCGTCACGGTAATCATTTACGACCAGCAATGCGCCGCCGAGAAACGCCGCATGCGATCGCGCGGAAAGCTGCAAGAGCCAAGCAAGCGCCTCGTCATTCACGAAGAGGTCTGTGAAGGCTGCGGCGATTGCGTGAAACAGTCCAACTGTATGAGTCTGACGCCGGTCGCGACGGAACTGGGTCAGAAAATGCGCATTCACCAGTCGTCTTGCAACAAGGATTATTCCTGCGCGCTCGGCGACTGCCCGTCGTTTGTGACCGTAAAAATCAAGCAGGGGACGGGGCTCAAGAAGAAGCGCCTTCCGGATCTTCCCGAAGCGGACGTGCCAAACCCGCAAATGGACCCGGGAATTCTGGCGCGCGCCGCCGAGGGATACCGCATCGTCGCGCCCGGAATTGGCGGTACGGGCGTGGTCACGATCAACGCATTGCTCGCCACCGCGGCCTGGATCGACGGACTCCATGTGGCCAGTCTCGACCAGACCGGTACGGCCCAGAAGGGCGGGGCAGTGGTATCGCACCTCTTGCTCAGCGGCCAGCCGATCGATGCGCCCGCGAAGGTGAACGCCGGGAACGCGGACCTGATCCTGGGATTCGATATTATCGGCGCCACAAGCGGCGAGAATCTCAAAACCGCGCGCGCCGGCCACACCGTCGCGGTGGTCAACACCGATCTCGCGCCGACCATCGACGTGATTCGCAACCGCCTGCCCTTAATCGGATCGGGCAACATGATCGAGCCGCTGAACGCCGCAACCGACCGCGGCCGCAATATTTTCGTCGATGCCGGCAGGATCGCCGAGGGCTTGTTCGGCAGCCACATGGCGGTGAATATCTTTCTTACCGGCGTCGCCTGGCAAGCGGGTCTCATCCCCATCTCGCTGCAGTCGATCATGGAAGCGATCGAGCTGAATGGCGCCGAAAAGGCGCGTAACCTTCAAGCCTTCACGTGGGGCCGCAAATATTTTGAAGATCCCCGCGCGGTGGAGGCGCATCTCACCGGGCGAGGCGCTGACGCCGGCGGCGCTGTATTGGACCGCGAAGCCGAGCTGCGAGACTACCAGGGCGATGCCTACGCGCGTACTTACGCCGCGTTCATCGCTGCAATCGAGAACGTGAAGCTCCGCGAAACCGTGGCGCGCAATCTATACAAGCTGATGGCGTACAAGGACGAGTACGAAGTCGCGCGTCTTCTGACCAAACCCGAGTTCGAACAGCGCGTTCGCGAGATGTGGGAAGCGCCGGAATCGATCGGCTACAATCTGCATCCTCCCTTGCTGCGAAGTCTCGGCTGGAAGCGGAAACTAACGCTCGGCCCGTGGTTCCGGTATCCTCTGCTGCTGTTGAAAAGGCTGAAATTCGTGCGCGGCACGACTTTCGATATCTTCGGTTACTCCTCGCACCGCCGCATGGAACGCGAGCTGATCGCGTGGTACCGCGCCACGATTGAGACGGTTATCGAGCGGCTGACTCCGGAGAATCTCGACATGGCGCTCGAGATCGCGGCATTGCCCGGCCAGATCCGCGGCTACGAACGCATCAAGGAAGCCAGCATCGACAAAGTGAAGAAACTTGCGGGCGAGAAGCTTCGCGCCATGCTCGAATCGGCCGATATTATCGCCGCATCATAATCGCGGCGGAGCGCGCCGGCACGGTCATGGTGAGAACATCGTCGTGCACGGCCACGTTGATGGAAATATCGAGCAGGTCCTTCCAAGTGCCCGGCGACGCGGGAGCTTCCACCTTCACGGGGTTCGCGGCGTTGTTTAGGATCACGAGGAGAGGGCCACGCGTATAGACCAAAACATCGCGCGTTGCTCCGAGCTGCGTGAGCTTCCCGGTTCGCAACGCGGGATTGCTTTGCCGCACGCGCGCCAGCTTGCGCACGGTGTCGAATAAATCGCGCTGCTCGGCCGTGCGCGTCTGGAGATCGAATGCGTCGGTTGGAAAATCCCGCCGGTTATCGGGATCGTTGCCGCCGCGCATCCCGATTTCGTCGCCGTAATAGATGGCCGGAATCCCACGCGTAGTCAACAAGTACGTGAACGCGAGCTTGAGTGAGGCGACGGTCGCGCCAGGCTCGTTCAGAAATCGCGGCACATCGTGATTGCCAAGAAATGTCACGAGATCGTTCGAATTCTCGTATAGCGAATCGTGCCCGGTCACGAGCGCGAGCTCGGCAATCGGCCGGTCCTGAGCAAACGCCCGCCGAATTGCGCCATAGAGCGGAAAATCGAACAGCGCGTCCATCAGCGAATCCGCGCGGTCCCAGCGCTCCTCGCCTCCCTGAAAAAAAGACACCACGCCGGGATCGCCATCGAACACCTCGCCCACGGTCTTGAAGTTCGGATACTCTTTCTTGACTGCGGCGTTCCAGTTGTGCCAGAACTTGCGGGGCACGTAGGGCATGGCGTCGGCGCGAATTCCGTCGATGCCGGTGGACGCGATCCACCACAGCGTGTTCTGGATCAAATAGCGCTCCACGTCCGGTTCGTCCTGGTTAAGGTCGGGCAGGTTGTTCGCAAACCAGCCGTAGAGCACCGGGTCGCGCAGAGTCGGGCCCGCGTGCGGATCGGGAATCGCCCAGATCTGAAAAGTTTCGTTCAGATGACGCTCCGGAGTGCCGTGGAACCAATCGCGCAAGGGCGGGTCTTCAACCCAGGGGTGCGTCGCGCCGGTATGATTCATGACCATATCGAGAATCACCTTGATTCCGTTCTCGTGGGCTTTGTCGGCCAGCTCGCGCAGCTTGTCCAAAGTTCCGAAATGTTCGTCGACGGCGTAGAAATCGAGCGGATGGTAGCCGTGATATCCAATGTTCTGCCCGCCCGCGCTGTTCTTGTACACGGGCGTGAGCCAAATCGCGGAAACGCCGAGGTCCTTCAGATAATTCAGATGGTCGATAATGCCCTGCAAATCGCCGCCGTGAAATGCCCGCGCATTCTTGCGATCGAAACCGTTCTTGTCGTTCGCGGGATCGCCGTCGGCGAAGCGGTCCGGCAGGATCGCGTAGACGATATCGTTCGAGGAGAAGCCCTGAAAGCGACCGCGCTGAGGCAGCGGATTCAAAACATCGAAACGGACGCTAGCCTCTCCGTCGCGGCTGGATACCTTAAGCATGTAGGTCCCCGGGCGATGAGGCTTGACATCGATGAAAAGATAATTCCCGTTTTCGCTGGCATGCGATTCAAGAATCTCCAGACCGCGCCCGGCGTGAACCTGGCTGTCGTCCAGGTCCTTTCCGCGCAGCAGCAGCCGGACTGTGCCGGTGGAGTGTCCCGCCCACCAACTTGGCGGCTCTACTTTAGTAATGGACGGCGCGGCAGCCGCGCTAAGGAAACAGAACCAGACGGCAAGTCTCGCCACTGCCCGATATTATAGGGAAAACTGCGTCCGCGCCCAGACTGCTATGCTGAAGATCACGCATCAGGCATCAGACAGCTTGGGGCAGGGTGCAACCGAATGGAAACCGCCGCGAAGAAAAGTATCCGAAAGATTCAAATACTATTGATCGAAGACAATCCCGGAGACGTTCGTCTGACCGAGGAGGTCTTAAAACAGTCGGGAGCGGGCTGCTCGTTAACGGCACTGCGCGACCCGGAAGAAGCCTTGGAGCTTCTTCGCGGGGAGGGCCAGCACGTGGGAAAGGTCGTACCGGAAATGATCTTCCTGGACCTCAACATGCCCAAGGTCTCGGGACTGGACGTGATCCAGAGGATACGCGAAACCGATGACCTCGGCCACATTCCGATTATTGTCCTGTCCTCCTCGGAAAATCCCGACGAGATTCGAAAAGCGTACCGCTGCGGAGCGAACTGTTTCGTGCGCAAGCCGGCCGAACTCGACCAGTTCATCAATTTCATGACGACGACGTATGAATTCTGGTGCGGCGTCGTGGTACTGCCGCAGACCCGGCGCGCGAACTATCGAGAATAGCCGTACAGCCGCCGCTCGACGATAAACTCCGCGACCCGGGTGGGCAGCTCCGGCGGAACCTCGCCCCCCGCCAATTCCTCGCGGATTTCCGATGACGATATCGGCAGCGCAATGCCGTTTAGCTCGAGGATGCGCGCGCCGGGCGGGACTTCATAGGCGTGTCCGGGGCGTGTGACCACGATGAATGCGACCGCGCGTACGACGTCGTCCCAGCGATGCCACGTGCGTATCTCGGCGAAGGCGTCCGAGCCAATGATGAAAAAAATTTCCTTGCCCGGCGCGAGAACGTTTTCGATGGTGAGAATCGAATAGCTCTTCGAGCTTCCCTCCTCGAGCCGCGACGCTTCAAAACGCGGATCGTCCTCGCACGCCAGCTCCACCATCCGCAAACGATCTTGGTACGTGGCCCCGCGCGAGGCCGGTTTGTGCGGCGGGTTCGCCGCGGGAATAAACAGTATGCGGTCGAGCGCGAAACGATCCGCGGCGGCGCGCGCGACCGCAAGATGAGCGCAATGAATAGGGTCGAACGTGCCCCCAAAGAGAGCGAGTCGCAACGTCCTATTATCCGTTAGCGCGAGATGCCGACCAGAAATTCGAACTGGTTCTGGTTCGCCTGCAACAGCGTTAATGGATTGGCCGCCGCGGCCGAACCGCTGCCCCAGCGTGTGTAGCGCAGTTCGGGCGTGATGTGCAGGATAATCGCGTGGATATCGATTCCCAGCCCGAGCAAAAAGCCCTTCTTCGATGCCCCACTCAGTTCCGAACTTCCTCCCGTGAAGGCGCGAAACGAGACTCCCGCTTCCCCGTATGGCTTCACGATGGGAGCAAGTGGCAGCCTCACCTTACCCATGATGGGAAACTCCCAGGAGCTGGCGCTGGCGCGCGACGTCGAAGTCGTCTGGGGCAGGTACGAATCGGAATTATAGAGCGCGTCCGCCTCCACGCTCACGAGCGGCAAACGAAACTCGATCATTGGCCCAATTTCGAAGCGATCCGTTTCGTTCAGACCCCCGCTCGATAATGCATCCGTAAGCGGCACGCCCGCGCGAATGCCAAACCCGAGATGCTGCGCGCACGCGATCGGCGCAAGAAGCAGCAGAACCGTCAACGCTCTCACTTATGCAGTTCCTTAATGCGCATATTTCGAAACTCGACCTCCATAGGCTGACCCATGTGCAGTTGCAGCGCAATCACGCCACTTCGCGGAGACGACGCGTCGTGCAACTCGGCCGTTACCATGCCATTGACCTTGAGCTGGATAAAATCGCCATCGCACGTGATCTCGTATTGGTTCCAATCGTGCGGACGCACCACCTTTTCGGCCTTGCCCTTCCACCCATTCACGATGGTGCCGCGCGTGCCCTTTTCGTCGTAGATGGAACCCCACCAGTTGCCCTCGGCCATGTCGGCCTGTAATCCCTTGACGCCCCATTTGGGGAGAACTTCACTGCGGAACTGAATGCCGCTGTTGTGATTGCGCAGCTTGGTGTCGGTCCGCAGCACGAAATCGGAGTAAGTGCGCTTGGTAATAAGAAATTCGTTATGATCGATCGGCGCGTTGTCGGTCGAACCGATAACGATCCCGTCGCGAACGCTCCACAACCGCGGGTCGCCGTCCCAGCCCTTCAGCGTTTTGCCGTCAAACATCGCGACGAAGCCGGGCTCCTGCGCGAGGGAACATAGACAGAAGAGCATTGCAAGAGTGGCAAATCGCATGGGCGAATTGTAACGCGCCGGCGATCATAGCAGATGAAAGTGAACCTCCACGCGCGCTGTGCTGGAGACCGCGCCGGCCCCCCGCCGCGCCGGCTTGAACCTCCATTGCAACACCGCTTCCATCGCTTTTTGATCGAGACCCATCCCGGGCGATTCGACCACCTTGGGATTGTGCGCGCGGCCATCAACGCCGATTTCGATCATGAGAACGACCATGCCCTGGAATCGCGCTTTGCGCGCCTCCTCGGAAAATTCCGGATCGACGCGATAGATCAGTTCGGCGGGTTTCGTTGGCGTTCCGAATCTCCCGGACAGACCCGGCTTCCCCGCAAGGTCTCCAATGCCGCGGCCATTCGGCGCCGCGCCGATTCCAATGCCGCCTTTGTCGCCATACAGCCCGATCGCATATTTGCCCATCGGATCGCCGAACGCACTCGTCGCCAGCACCGCCGGCGGCACATCGAAGTCAATCGCGGGCATGATCGCAAGCTGCGGCTCCGGTTGCGCGCGCGGCGGAATAAAAGTGCGATAGGAACGCGGCGGCGCGACGCCACGGCGCGGCGGCGCGGCCGATGTATTCGATCCACCGCCGCGGTCCGCGAGCGGATGAACCGGAGGAGGCGCCAGCAGAATGGAGTGCGCGATATCGGAAGTAATGCGCGGCGGCGCCATAAACGTGCGCGAGCCGAGAATCAATAGCAGCGCAACGCAAAGCAGATGCAGCGCGATCGATATCGACTGCGGTTTCGCGGCGGGCACGACCGCAATTCATGCAGGCGCCATTCCGCGACGAAAACGGCCTGAAAACGTGTTTCTACGCTTTGCTTGATGCAGCGGGGCCGGCACGGTGTGGCCGCGGCTTCACGTTCGTTGTCTGCGTTACCGCGGCCATCGTCGCCAGTTCGTCGCAACGATTATTGTCCGCGTGCGACGCGTGACCTTTCGTCCACGCCCACTCGGTCTTGTGCTGTTGAACCAGCTCGTCCAACTCCCGCCAGAGATCCTGGTTCACCACCGGCTTTTTCTCGCCGGTCACCCAGCCCTTGCGCTTCCAGTTGTGAATCCAGGTCGTAATCCCGTTCTTCAGGTAGTTCGAATCCGTCACGATTTCGACGCTGCAAGGCTCGTGAATCGCCTTCAGCCCCTGAATCGCGGCCATGATCTCCATGCGGTTGTTAGTGGTGTGCGGCTCGCACCCGTACAACTCCTTTTTCAGCTCTCCGAATCTCAAAATGCACGCCCAGCCGCCGGGACCGGGATTCCCCTTGCAGGCGCCATCGGTAATAAGCTGGACCTTTTTCAAAAGCTCGTCAGGCGGCAGTTGCGGTGAGCTCACCTTCGAAAAAAGCGTCAACTGCATCGAGGATCTGCATGGCCTCCGTCAGCTTGTATATTTCAACGCGGAGCTTCGAGCCGTTGCGCACGCCGTGGGTGAAGTACGTAGCGAACTGTTTCATCTTCCCGACCGCGTCCGGCGCCGCCTGTTCGTGGAGCATCCCATAGTACGTCTTCATGATGTCGTAGCGGCTGCGCTCCGGCGGATGCTCGTAGGAGCCGGTTGCGAGGTACTGCGCGATCTGCTGGAAAATCCATGGATTCGACGATGCCGTACGGCCCACCATGATGGCATCGCAGCCGGTCTCCTCCGCCATGCGCACGGCGTCCTCCGGCGTTAGAATGTCGCCGTTGCCGATCACGGGGATCTTCACGGCCTCCTTCACCTCCGCGATGCGCGTCCAATCGGATTTGCCGCTATAGCCCTGCTCGCGCGTGCGCGGATGCAGCGCCACGGCCTGCAAACCGCAATCTTCGGCCAGCCGAGCCATGCGCACATGCACCAGTTCGTGGTCGTTCCACCCGGCGCGAAACTTCATCGTCAGCGGGATCGAGATCGCGGCGCGAACCTTGCTCAGGATCTCCTTGACCAACGGCAGATCGCGCAGCAGACCCGAGCCCCCGTTGCATTTGACGACTTTATTGACGGGACATCCGAAATTAATATCGACAACGTCAAAACCCAGATCTTCGCAGGCCTTCGCGGCGTTGGCCATAACGTCCGGGTCGGAGCCGAAAAGCTGCGCCGAGATGGGCCGTTCCTCCGGCTCGAAGTAAAGATACCGGAACGTGCGCGTGACCCTCTTGTTCGGGCCGTTGAGAGCGCGCATGCAAGCGACCACCCCGTGCGAGCTGGTGAACTCCGTCATCATCAGACCGCAGCCGCCCTGGCCGCGGATTAAGCGGCGGAATACCGTGTCGGTAACGCCCGCCATCGGCGCCAGCACGGTCGCGGGGGCCACGCGGACGCCGCCGATGCTGAATTCACAGGGAAAACAACGCATTGCTAACCTATTTTAACTGGTCGGGTTCGGAAACGAAAAGGTAAGATGATACGTTTAACCGTTTTAGGGGTTTGTCCATGAACTCGAAGATCTTACTGGCGTTTTTGGGCGGCGCGCTGCTGGCCTCGGGGATCGTCTACATGGCCGTCAAGCCGGACTCGAAACCGGAGACGAAGATCATCGTCGATACGTCGAAATCGAAGCCCGCGCCGGCCGATCCCGCCGATACGGACGCGCAGGCCACGGCTCCCGAGCAGAGGTCGCCTGTAGTCTCCGAGGTGACCAGGCCGGAACGGCGCCGTGAAAAAATGCGAGAGGAACGGCACAACTCACACAAGCAATCGGCGCGCCCAGAGGCGCACAATGACAAGCCCCTCCAGATCGCGCAGGCGACCCCGCCGGCATCGCCCTCCCTAACGCCCGCTCCCGTGACGTCGGCGTCCGCGCCGCCCACTCCGGCCATTGCGGACCCCACTCCGGCTCAGCCCGTCTCCTCCCCCGCTCCGCCGCCACCCGCGTCCGACCCGCCCAAGCCGGAACCGCCTCAGCCGCACAGCGTCACGCTTACGGCCGGCACGCCACTTTCGGTCCGCATCGGCGAGACGTTGACGACGCAGCGCAACAAACCAGGGGATACGTTTGTGGCGACGCTCGATCAGCCGCTGGTTATTGACGGCTTCGTCATCGCCGAGCGGGGCTCGCGCTGCGAAGGCCGCGTGGTGGAATCCGATCCCGGCGGACGAGTCCGCGGCGTGGCGCACCTCGGCGTGGAGTTGACGAGCCTGCACACCTCCGATGGCCAGCGCATCAAGATCAGCACCGCCGCTTTCGGCAAGGATGCCGATACCAGCCGCCGTCAGGACGCGGAGAAGGTCGGCGGCGGGGCGGCGCTGGGCGCCATCATCGGGGCCATCGCGGGAGGCGGCAGAGGCGCGGGCATCGGCACGGCAGCCGGCGGCGCGGCGGGAGCGGGCGACGTCATGATGACGCGCGGCAAACCCGCCGAGCTTAAGGTGGAAACTCGCGTGAGCTTCCGCGTGCAGCAGCCCGTGACGATTACGGAGAAACTCGAATAAGCGCACCGTTGAAGGCCGTCCGGCGATGTAGAATCGTCAGGTGAGCACGACTCGCCGTTCTTTCTCTTTAGCGCTGGCGGGCGGCCTGGCTGCCGCCGCTGCCGATGAAACCGCCGCTCCCGAGCGGCTCCCCATCAAAAAGGCCGTGCTTGACAGCATGCTGCCGAAGAATCTCAGCCCACTGGAGCGTTTCGAGCTCGCCCGCGACTGCGGCTTCGAACAAATCGAGTGCGGCACAACCGACGATCCGGCCGCGGCCCAAGCGCTGCTCGACGCCAGCAAAAAATCCGGCGTCCGCATTCACTCCGTGATGAATCGCGACCACTGGAAATTTCCGCTCTCCTCGCCGGATCAGGCGGCCGTCGCGAAAAGCATCGCGTGCATGAAGACCAGCCTCCACAATGCCAAGCTTTGGGGCGCCGATACGGTTCTGCTGGTCCCCGCCGTCGTCACGCCCGAGACGACTTACAAGCAGGCCTGGGAAAGATCGCAGACGCAAATCCGCACTCTTCTCCCGCTCGCCGAAGAGCTGCAGGTCGTCATTGCGGTCGAAGAGGTTTGGAACAAGTTCCTGCTGAGCCCCCTCGAATTTGCGCGCTATGTCGACGATTTTCAGAGCCCCTGGCTAAAATCCTATTTCGACATCGGCAACGTCGTTCTCTATGGCTATCCCCAAGATTGGATCCGTACCCTGGGCAAACGCATCGCGAAGCTGCACGTGAAAGATTTCAGCTACCGCATGAATCCCGAGATCCACAAGCGCGTTCCCGAATTCGTGGCGCTGCGCGAGGGCGATATCGACTGGAAGGAAGTGTACCGCGCTTTGCGCGACATCGGCTATCACGGCTCGGCCACCGTGGAACTGACCCCCGGGGATGGCCCCTACCTGCGCGACGTGAGCCACCGCTTCGACCTGATCCTCAACGGACAATAGGAAGCACGTATGCGCAACTTCTTTTTGGGACTGCTTTGCGGGCTGGCGCTGTGCGTGCTCGCGGTCTTTATCTTCGTCTTTGTCGTAATCCGCGTCGCGTCGTCGTTTAGCGAGCGTCCGCCACAAGTCGCGGCCGCCTCCACGCTGATTTTCAAACTGGAGGGCGAAGTCCCCGAGAGGATCCCGCCTGAAAATCCGTTCCCGTTCCTGCGGCAACAGACTCCGCTGGCGGTCGAGCAAGTCTGGGATACGCTTCACAGAGCGGCGTCCGATTCGCGCATCAAGGCCATCGTGTTCGAGCCGCGCGGCCTCGATATCGGCTGGGGCAAGATGCAGGAGATCCGGCAGGACCTGCTCGAATTTCGTAAATCCGGCAAGCCTCTAGTCGCTTTCCTGCGCGGCGCTTCGGGCCGTGAATATTATCTCGCCACCGCGGCCGACCGGATTTATATGGCGCCCGAGGACGTGCTCGACGTGAAGGGCCTGCGTATCGAAGGAATGTTCGTGAAAAACACCATGGACAAGCTGGGCATCCGCGTCGACGTCGTGCATGCCGGCAAATACAAGGACGCTGGCGACATTTTCACGCGCACCTCCATGTCGCCTGAAACGCAGGAGGTGATGGGTCAGATTCTGGACCAGTATTATCAGGACCTTATCGGCGTGATCGCAAGCGGACGCAATAAAATGCCCAGCGCCGTCGCCGCCGCCATCGACAACGGTCCGTTCTTCGGAAAGCAGGCGCTCGATGCCGGTTTCGTCGACGCGCTCGGGTTCGACGATCAGGTCGTCGGGGACTTACAGAAGCGTCTCGGCCAAAAGCAGCTCAATAGAGTGTCGATCAAGTCTTACGTTCGGGCGGCGGCGGGCGGCGGCGGCCAACGTATTGCCTTCATCGTTGGCGAAGGCGAGATCACGAGGGGCGAGTCCGAAAACTTCGGCGCGGCGGCCCTGATGACGTCCGGTGGATTCACGAAACTCCTGCGCGACGCCAAGAACGATTCCTCGATTAAAGGCGCCATCATCCGGATCGATTCTCCCGGCGGCGATGGCGTCGCCTCCGACGATATCCTGCAGGCCGCGAAGGATCTCAGCCGCGCCAAGCCGGTGGTCGTCTCAATGGGCGATCTGGCGGCCTCCGGCGGCTACTTTGTGTCCATGACCGGGGATCCCATAATTTCGTACCCCAACACCCTGACCGGCTCGATTGGCGTCATCTTCGCCAAGTTCGACCTGCATGGTTTATACGATAAGCTCGGCATCACAAAACAGGAGATGACGCGCGGCCAATATGCCGGCCTCTACTCCGATTACAATCCCCTCACGGGCAAAGACCTCGCCAAAATCCAGCAGGAGATCCAGAATTTCTACGGCGCGTTCCTCACTCGCGTCGCCGAAGGCCGCAAGCGTCCGGTGGATCAGATCGACCCCATCGCGCAGGGCCGCGTGTGGACTGGCGCGCAAGCGAAACAGAACGGCCTGGTCGATCAGCTTGGCGGGATCGATACCGCCATCGAAATGATCCGCAAACGCGCGAAGATCGGCGCGTCGGAGAAGATCAATCTGGTAATGTATCCGCCGAAACGCAGCCTCCTTGAAATGTTAATGAACCGGAACGAAGATACCGCCGCGGTCGAAATGAAGTTGAAAGCGGCGCTGGGCGGGCTGCCCGTCCACTCGCTCGCGCAGGGTGGCTTCCTAAAGCTGATGCCCTATACGATCCGGGTGCAATAGCGGGGGCCAGCCGAAGCTGACCGGCGATCTCCTGCTCCAACTCGATAGTGGGGCGAAGCCGAGGGTTCGCCCGCGGACGCGCATACAACATCCGCCGGCGGCTGCAAGAGTTCATGGCGATACTATTGATGCATGATGTCCCGCGCCGTCGCGATCGCATTCGCGCTTTCCATCGCCGCGTTCGCCGATAGCGCCGCCGGAATTCGTTGGACGCAACCGCCCTCCTGGACTCCACAGCCGGAGCGCCCCATGCGAGCGGCCACCTACGCCGTCCCGGGCGCGCAATCCGGCGGCGGAGACGGCGAATGCGCGGTCTACTATTTCGGCCCCCACCAGGGCGGCACGGTCGATGCCAACGTGAAGCGCTGGATCGGACAATTCGAGGGCGGCGAGAAGAACGCCAAAACCGCGAAACGCGTCATTCACGGCCTCAATGTCACCGCCGTCGAAGCCTCCGGCGCCTATAGCGGCATGGGCGGGCCGATGGCGCCGGCGAAAACCGTGCAGCCCGATTACCGCCTGCTTGGCGCCATCGTTGAGGCTCCCGAAGGGCTCGTGTTTTTCAAATTCACCGGGCCGGCCGCGACCGTCGCCGCCAATCAATCGAAGTTCAACGCCATGTTGAACTCGCTCGCGCCCGCCCGCTAACCGAATGGGAGCCGAAAAAGAGCGCCTCCTCGAATCGCAGCGGCACGAGAAACATTGGGAGCGCTGGGGCCCCTATCTAGCCGAGCGCGCCTGGGCGAATCCGCGCGAAGATTACAGCGCCAATGGCGATGCCTGGAACTATTTCACTCACGATGACGCGCGCTCCCGCGCCTACCGCTGGACCGAAGATGGCATTCTCGGAATCTGCGATAACCACCAGCGCTTGTGTTTCGCCATCGCGCTCTGGAACGGACGCGATCCTATTTTGAAGGAGCGCCTCTTCGGCCTCTCCGGCCCGCAAGGTAATCACGGCGAAGACGTCAAGGAATATTACTACTATCTCGATTCCACGCCCACGCACTCCTACATGAAGGGTCTGTATAAATACCCGCAGCTCGAATACCCCTACGAGCATCTGGTAAAAGTGAACGGCGGCCGCAACCGCACGATGCCGGAGTACGAATTAATCGACACCGGCATCTTCGATCAGAATCGTTATTTCGACGTTTTCGTCGAATACGCCAAGGCCGACTACAACGACATCCTCATCCGGGTGACAGCCGTCAACCGCGGCCCGGATCCCGCGCTGCTTCACCTTCTGCCCACCATCTGGTTTCGCAATACCTGGTCTTGGGGCTACACGCACGCGCCCCGCCCGGCTTTGCATCGAGAGAACGCGAATTGCATCGGAATCACCGAGCCGACGCTGGGGTTCTATACCTTCGAATTCGACGGCAACCCCGAACTGCTGTTTACCGACAACGACACCAACGTCGAGCGCCTCTACCATCAATCCGATCCCGGCGCTCATTTCAAGGATTCGTTCCACGATTACATTATTGGAAAGCGCAAGGACGCCGTCCGGCCGGACGCAACCGGCACCAAATCGTGCGCCTGGTATCAACTCAAGCTCGCCGCCGGAGCCAGCCGGACGCTGTACTTCCGGCTGCATGAAAATCCGGGCAGCGCCGCCGATTTCGATGGAATCTTCCAACAGCGCATTGCGGAAGCGGACGAGTTTTACAGCTTCGCTCCCGATAGTCTGTCCGCGGACGGCCGCGCGGTGCAGCGCCAGGCTTTCGCCGGCCTACTGTGGAGTAAGCAGTTTTATAACTACGTCGTCGAGCAATGGCTCGATGGCGATCCCGCCTATCCGCCTCCCCCTCCGCAACGCAAAGAAGGGCGCAACAGCTCCTGGACGCACATTTACAACGACGACGTGCTCTCGATTCCCGACAAATGGGAATATCCCTGGTACGCCGCCTGGGACCTCGCGTTCCACATGATCCCGCTCGCGCTGGTCGATCCGGATCTCGCCAAGCGCCAGCTCGCGCGCTTCCTGCGCGAATGGTACATGTCGCCCAACGGTCAGCTTCCGGCGTACGAATGGGAGTTCAGCGACGTCAACCCGCCGGTGCACGCCTGGGCCTGCTGGCGCGTCTTCAAAATCGACTGGAAGCTGCAAGAGCAAGCCCGACTACGAGTTCCTGGAAGCGGCCTATCACAAGCTTCTGATGAATTTCACGTGGTGGGTGAACCGCAAGGACTCCGAAGGCAACAACATTTTCGAAGGCGGTTTTCTCGGTCTCGACAACATCGGCGTCTTCGACCGCAGCAAGCCGCTGCCCGGCGGCGGCCATATCGAGCAGGCCGACGGAACGGCGTGGATGGCCATGTACTGCCTCATCATGCTCAAGATCGCGCTCGATCTGATTCCGCACGACCGCGCCTACGAGGACATCGCCAGCAAATTCTTCGAGCATTTTCTCTATATCGCGACCGCCATGAACGCCGTCGGCGACCACGGTCTATGGGACGAAGAGGACGGCTTTTACTATGACTGGCTGCGACTCCCCGACGGCCGCACCCAGCCGCTGCGCCTCCGTTCCATCGTCGGACTGATCCCGATATTCGCCGTCGCAACGCTCGACCAGGACGTGATCGATTCGCTCCCCGGCTTCAAGAGCCGCATGGACTGGTTCGTCTCCCATCGGCCCGACCTCTGCGGCAACATCGCGTCTCTAACGCGTCAAGGAGCCGCCGAGCGCCGTCTGCTTGCGGCCATGCAGCGGCCCAAATTGGTTCGCGTTCTGGCCCGCATGTTCGACGAGAACGAATTTTTATCGCCCGGCGGGCTGCGGTCCATGTCGCGCTATCACCAGGACCACCCCTTCGTTCTCGACACCAACGGAGAAACGCGCACGGTCGACTACGAGCCCGCCGAATCCCGCACCGACATGTTCGGCGGCAATTCCAATTGGCGCGGACCGGTGTGGTTTCCCGTCAATTTCCTGATGATCGAATCGCTGCAGAAATTCCACCATTATTTCGGCGACGATCTGCAGGTCGAATTTCCCACGAATTCCGGCCGCAAGATGAACCTCGGCGACTGCGCGGCGGAGCTATCGCGGCGCCTCTCGCGCATCTTCTTACGGGATTCGAACGGCTGCCGGCCGGTCTTCGGCGGAACCGAAAAATTCCAGACCGACCCGCATTTTCGCGATTACATTCCGTTTTACGAATACTTCAACGGCGACAATTCGGCGGGGCTCGGCGCCAGCCATCAGACCGGCTGGACCGCGCTGGTGGCCAAGCTGCTGCAGCAAAGCGGAGAGTGAATATGGCCAAAAACTTCATGGATCTCACCGGCCGCGTGGCGGTCGTAATCGGCGGGACGTCGGGGCTCGGACGCGTCATCGGGTTGGGCTTGGCGGAGGCCGGAGCGTCCGTTGTGCCCACGGGGCGCAGGACGGAAATGGTCGAGGAAGCATGCAACGCCATAACCGCCGCTGGGCGCGAGACTCTGAACTGCCCCGTCGATGCCGGCAGCCGCGTTTCCATCGACCGGCTCCGCGATGCCGTCCTGAAAAAATTCGGCCAGGTGGATATTTTATTGAACGCGGCGGGCCGGACCAAGCGCACGCCTTCGAAAGACGTGTCCGAAGAGGAATGGCAGTCCATCATGGACACCAATCTCACCGGAATGCTGCGCGCCTGCCAGTCGTTTTACGAGCCGCTCGCGGCCAACAAACGCGGCCGCATCGTCAACATCGCCTCGCTCAGCTCTTTTGTCGGCCTCTTCGAGGTTGCCGCCTACTCCGCGTCAAAATCGGCGGTGCTTTCACTCACCCGCTCTCTCGCCGTCGAGTGGGCTAAGCACGGCATCAACGTGAACGCCATCGCACCCGGCGTCTTCCGCACGGACCTGAACGCCGCGCTTCTCGACGGTACCCAGCGAGGCCGCGAATTTCTGCTGCGCACTCCCATGGGCCGCTTCGGAGATCCCCGCGAGCTCATCGCCGCCGCCATCCTGCTCGCCTCCGACGCCGCCAGCTTCATCACCGGTCAATGCATCGCGGTCGATGGAGGCTTTCTCGCCTCGGGCGTGAATACGTAAACTCTAACGGGCTCGGGCCGGCGCGGCGTTATCTCGCCACGGCTCAAAGCGGAGAATCCGAGCGTGGCCGTCAATGTTGACAGCCGTGTAGACCGAGCCGTCGGGAGCCGTCGCCAGCGCTGGACCAGTGTAGAAAGGCAGAGAAAAGTTGCCGCATGCGCCCGCATAGGTTGCGAACGAGAGCGACGATCCATCGGGACTCAGTTGTGCGATTGCAGCGCCCATCGTCAGCAGCGGATAGGGACCCATATCGCATACGGGCCGATCGACGTAAGGGTTGCGCAACGGGAATCCGGGGCCGGCAGTGAGTGAGAAAGTCGCCCGGCCTTGCGGGTCCACCACCAACACTCCGCTTCCACTGCCGCATTCGGCCCCCAGCAACGCCGCATAGACGAGTCCGAAATCGGACTCGCGTAACTTTGTGATGGAAAGATCGCTCGCGGAAGCGTCCGGCTGGTTGCTTTCCCGTGGCGCATGGACCCGAAAATCGGGGCGATGTATAAGCTCCGGGAGTAACTGCTAAAATTCCTGGCAAGGGTGCTGCCGAGCACGTAGACATTCTCTTGCGCATCGAGCGCGATTGATTTCACCGTCTGCTCCGCTGATGGAAGCGGAAGCGACCGCCTGCGACAGAGTCGGATCGAGCTTCAACACCAAGCTGTCTCCTCCCACGATGGGGTCGCCTTCGCTATCTACCGCTATGGCATTAACGGCGTTGTCGAGGAACGAGGCGTACTCGAGAGATGCGTCCGGTCCTACTTTGGCGATCCAGTTCACGGTCGGCTGCGTCTTGAACGCTCCCGGGGAGGCGGCAAACCCGGGACTGCCGTACCCCGCCACATACGTATCACCATGAGCGTCCGCCGCGATTCCCATGACCAGCGAGGAACCGCCGATCAGGACGGAACTGTTAAGCCTCCCTTCCGGCATCGAAGCGGGCGAGAAATGGATGTGAGAAGAGAGACGCAGCGCCGATAAGCGGGCTTGTTGTAGGGAAATCGTTCGATTGCGTGATGCCGGCGACATAAACGTTCCCCTGCGCATCGACTGCAAGCGCCGTTGCCGTGTCCTGGCCGGAGCCTCCGAGGAATGTCGACCAGATCGTGTCGCGCGCTCCGGGCGATAGCTTCGCGATGAAAACATCCGGCAAAATCGCCTTAACGGCATACACGGCGCAGCCGGGCCCCGTGACGAGATGCTGCACGCCGCCGAGTTGCGGCATCTGCCACGTCGCGCCGGCATCGGTGCTGGCGATGACGTTATGGAACCCGAAATCGCGACGAGTGCGCCTCCCGGTCCGCATTGGCGGTTGAGGATCGCAAGTTCGGAATAAGGCGAAAGCGCGGGCGCGCCGGCAAGAGCGTTCCAAGTCTGCCCGGCATCGTCGCTTCTGAACAACGCGCCCACAATGCTCACCGCATAGAGCCGATTCGCTTGGCCAGGGTCCGACGCGAGATAGCTGATACCTGAGAAGGAAGATGGAAGCGTGGACTTTTCAGTCCACGTCGCGCCATTGTCCATGCTGACAAAGAAATGTTCTTGGGTGCCTGTCGCGAGTATAGAGGTAGATCCAGCCCGGATGCGTGGCATCGAAGGCTGCCGTTACGCTTCCGCAACATAAAGTGGGACCGATGGGCGTGAACGTTTTTCCCCAATCGCGAGAGATGAAAAGACCGCCCGTCATACTCAACAACAGCGTTCCCGAACCGAGGGGATCGACAAGAAGGGGATGCGGGACGGGCAAGCAATACCGGTCTGGGCAAGCAGATTCGCCCCAGGTTAGTCCGCCGTCGACGCTCGTTGCGATTCCAGAGCCGAACGCGTAGGCGGCGGCAATGCGTAGCGGGTTGCCGGGATCCACTACAATGCCGATTACGCTTCCTCTCTGCACCGGCGGGAAGGTCTTGATCGTTTTCCAGGTCTGACCTCCATCGACGCTCTTGTAAATGCTTGCCGTGCTGCCCGCGTAGAGCGTCTGGGGCGAAGAAGGGTCGGCCGCCATGGTCGTTGCAAGCGCCGGTGGATCCGGGAGCCGCGACCAAGTCGCGCCGCGATCGAGAGATCGCATGATGTTTGCATCGTCAAGGTGGGGCTGCCACGCATCTTTCTCCGACAAATCGAGCCTGCAGCAGATCGGGCGAGGACGTCGTACCGGCGATGTAGACGTAACCTTGCGCGTCCGTTGCAATCGCTTGGATGGAGTCCTGGCCCGAACCGGACAAGGAAGCGACGGTGAGGCGTTTTACTACACCCGCTGCGTCGGAAATGCGCGGGGGATCGGCCGCCGATAGAGACCAGTTCGCGCAAAAGGCGAGTACCGACAAGGAAATGCGCCGGAGCGCTAGTTTCATATCTTGCAGTGCGCCGCACGCGGATGGCCGCCCGAGCCGGCCACGCGAAATGCGAGCCAGACGCAAACGACGATCCTGTCTTCAACGCTTGCGGCCGAGTGGGCCAAACACGGCATCAACGTGGACGCCATCGCTCCCGGCGTCTTCCCCACGGACTTGAACGCCGCGCTTCTCGACGTCGCCCAGCGGGGCCGCGAATTTCTGCTGCGCACTCCCATGGGCCGCTTCGGAGATCCCCGCGAGCTCATCGCCGCCGCCGTCCTGCTCGCCTCCGACGCCGCCAGCTTCATCACCGGCCCATGCATCGCGGTCGATGGCGGCTTTCTCGCCTCCGGCGTGAATACCTGATTCACCGTGTGTTAAGCTGAGAGGGTCAAAAACAATTGCCCTCGGAAAGTCCGGGGCACACCCAGGACAAGCAAAATGCCCAAATTAAAGACACATAAGGGTGCGTCTAAACGGTTCAAGAAGACGGCCAGCGGCAAAGTTAAGCGCCGCCATGCTTTTGCCCGTCATATTCTGACGTCTAAGGCGCGCTCCCGTAAGCGCAAGTTGGGCGAGGCCGTCATTGCGGACCCCACCAATCAACCGAGTCTGCGGCGGATGTTGCCCTATTAGAAGGTGAAAACGTGCCACGAGTCAAACGAGGAACGAAGAGAAGGCAATATCGCCACAAGACGCTGGAGCGCGCGTCGGGTTTTTTTCTTACTAAGAGCAAGCTGAATCGCGCGGCGCAGGAAGCCGTCGAGAAATCGCTGGTTTATGCCTATAAAGGACGCCGGCTCAAGAAACGGGATTTCCGCTCCCTGTGGATCGTTCGC
This sequence comes from Bryobacterales bacterium, assembly GCA_963838885.1. Taxonomy (GTDB): domain Bacteria; phylum Acidobacteriota; class Terriglobia; order Bryobacterales; family Bryobacteraceae; genus JAICMB01. The sequence goes on from CAWITB010000006.1 coordinate 317,355, forward strand.
ATCGGCGCCGCTTGCCGCGCGTCGGGGATTTCGTACAACCGCTTCATGAGCGGATTGAAAAAAGGCGGGATCGACTTGAACCGCAAGATTCTGGCCGACATCGCCATGAACGACGAAACGGGATTCGTGGCGCTCATCGAGCGCGCCAAGACGGCGCACGCTCCCGCCCAATAGCGCCATGCCGGCAGGAGCAAGACAGGCCGAAGAGCTCGATTCTCTCTCCAGTCTCGAAGAGCGCATCACTCGCGCGGTCGAGTTGGTGACGCAGCTCCGCGAGGAGAAGCAGACGCTCGAGACGGAGCTGCAGCGCGTCACGTCGGAGCGCGACGAGGCCCGCGAAGAACTGACCGCGGCGCAAACGGGCGCGGCGGAAGCTCACGCCGCCGCCGATTCGGCAAAAGCCCAGACGCTGCGTCTCAACCAGGAACTCGAGGAGCTCCGCGCCGAACGCAAGCAGGTCCGCTCACGGATCGAAAAACTTCTCGGCCAAATGGATCTGCTGAGCGGAGCGTAGGAGCCGGCTCATGGCGCGGCCTGAAGCGGTTCGCGTAACCATTTTCAACCAGACCTATTCGCTGCTCGCCTCGGGCGAAGAGCCGGGCCGGGTTGAGGAGCTCGCGCGCAAGATCGACGACCTCATGCGAACGATCGCCTCGCGCGGCGGAAATATCGACGCCACTCGCGTCGCGGTGCTGGCCTGCCTGCATCTTGCCGATCAGCTTCAAGCGGTGCAGGACGATTTGACGAAGCTGCGCGACAACGTGGACCAGAAGGCGCGCGAGTTTTCCATGCTGCTCGATGGCGCTATCAGCGCCGACGACTTGGGAGAATAGGATTGTCGCTTGAAGACGACCTCTACGACCAGAGGCTGCAGCGCATTCGCGACATCGAAGCGCTGGGATTCGAGGCCTACGGTCATCGCTTCGACGTCACCCACACGATTCCGCGCATACTCGCAGAGTATGGCGTCAAGACCGCCGCTGAATTAGAACCGCGCATCAACCTCCGCATCGCCGGACGCGTCATGACCATCCGCCGCATGGGGAAGGCTGGGTTTGCGCATCTCCAGCAAAACGGCCAGCGCCTTCAAATCTACGTCCGGCAGGATTCCGTCGCCGAACGGGATTACGCGTTGTTCGCGCAGCTCGACATCGGCGACATCATCGGCGCCGAAGGCTATCTTTTCCGCACCAGGACGGGCGAGCTCAGCGTGCACGTCGAGAAGCTCGACTTTCTCGCCAAGACGCTCTATTCGATGCCCGAGAAATGGCATGGACTCGAAGACGTCGAGACGCGCTACCGGCAGCGTTATCTAGACCTCATCGCGAATCCCGAAGTTCGCGCCGTCTTCCAAACGCGCGCAAAAATCATCGCGGCAATGCGGCGCATCCTGAACGAGCATGGCTTCCTCGAAGTCGAAACGCCCATGATGCAGCCGCTCTATGGCGGCGCCGCGGCCCGGCCGTTCGTGACGCACCACAACACCCTCGATATCGACCTCTACCTGCGCATCGCCCCGGAGCTGTATTTGAAGAGACTGCTCGTGGGAGGCCTGGAGCGCGTTTACGAGATCAATCGCAATTTCCGCAATGAGGGGATCTCGACGCAGCATAATCCCGAGTTCACGATGCTGGAGTTCTATCAGGCCTACACGGATTATCACGGCATGATGGATCTCTCGGTGGAATTGCTGCGCGAGGCAGCCGTCGCCGCGACAGGCTCGGCGCTGGTTGAATATCAAGGCCAGAAGCTCGATTTCAGCGCCATTCCGCGCCGCACCATGCGCGACATTGTGGGCGAACCGGACATGAAGGGGCACGAGCTGGTTGAGGCGTTCGAAAAAAATTTCGAGCACACCCTGATTCAGCCGGCCATCGTGTACGAGTACCCCGTCGAGGTTTCGCCGCTCTCCAAGCACAACGCCGCGAATCCCGATTTCACCGACCGCTTCGAAATCTACGCCGCCGGTATGGAAATCGGCAACGCCTTCACGGAGCTGAACGATCCTCTCGAACAGCGCCGCCGTTTCGAGATGCAGCTCGGCGAGCGCGCCAAGGGCAACGAAGAAGCGCACCGCATGGACGAGGATTACGTGCGCGCCCTGAGCTACGGCATGCCGCCGGCCGGGGGGGAAGGGATCGGCATCGACCGCCTGACCATGATTCTGACCAATTCGAAGTCGATCCGGGACGTTATTCTTTTTCCCCTCCTGCGGCCGCTCGATCCACAAACGCCCTAAAGATTTCATGGCGGCCACCGGCGCATTCGAGCTCTTTGTCGCGGGCCGATATCTGCGCGCCAAACGCAAGCAGGCGGTCATCTCCGTCATCACCGTCATCTCGATTCTGGGCGTCGCCGCGGGCGTCATGGCCCTCGTCATCGCGCTGGCCATCAATAATGGCTTTCGCAATACTCTGCAGCGCAGTCTGCTGGGCGCGACGGCGCACGTTACGATTCTCGAGAAAAAGCCGGAGTTCGGAATACAGAACTGGCGTGAACTGGACCCCCAGCTGCGAAAAATTCCACACGTGATCAGCGCCTCGCCGGGCCTCTATGGGACCGCGCTTGTCGTCGGACCGATGCAGTCTACCGGAGCCGTTCTCAAGGGCATTCCCGTGGACACGACTCCCGAGATGCTGCGCCGTCTCAAGGAGGGCTCGTTCAACGGGCTGCGCGATTCGCGGGGGCTGCCGGGCATCATTCTTGGTACGCGGCTCGCGCAGAGTACCGGCATGATGCTCCACAGCGTCGTGAAAATTATCAGCCCGCAAGGAGAGCTGACCCCGTTTGGTCCGCATCTCACATTCGACCGCTTTCGCGTCGACGGCCTTTTCGAGACCGGCTTCTATGAAATCGATAATGGCTGGGCCTTCACGTCCTTAAAATCCGCGCAGGAACTGTTCGGACTTACCGACGTCGTGAACACCATCGAGCTGCGGCTAGACGACATTTACAAGGCCCCCGAGGTGGCGAAGGAAGCGGAGCGCATCACCGGGCCGAAACTGGGCGCAACCACCTGGATGGAGCAGTTCCGGCAAATCATGAACGCGCTCAACATGGAGAAGATCGTCACGGCCGTTACGGTGGGCTTGATCGAATTAGTCGCTGCGCTCAATATTCTGATCACGCTGGTCATGCTCGTAATGGAAAAGAACCGCGACATTGCGGTGCTGATGTCTATGGGCGCAAAACGTAGGCAGATTCGTCGTATTTTCATGTATCAAGGTCTCCTGATCGGGGTAGTCGGCACGGCGCTCGGTCTGGCGCTGGGATATTCGTTGTCGTTTCTCGCGGATCGTTATCACTGGATCGCTCTCGACCCCGATGTATACGCGGTGAGCTACGTCCCCTTCGCGCCGCGCTGGCTGGACGGCATCTGGATCGCGGCCGCCGCGATTTTCGTCAGCTTTGTGGCCACCATATACCCCGCCCACGCCGCGACGCGCATCGCCCCCGCCGAATCGCTGCGTTATGAATAGCGCCTAAAGGCCCTAAAGGGCCGCCGTTCTATGAGGACGCTGCCTCGAAGGATAGGGCCGCGCAGGCCGAAGCGGCCATCCGGCTCACGCCCAATTTCCCAATCGCGAAACCTTAGTTATCGACAGCCGCGCGGCTGAAAAGCTTCAGGACGGCCGATTGTGCGACATCGAGCGATCTCCGGTTCGACAGCGGGGTGGATCTCATCGCGCGAAGGACGTGTCCCGCGATCAAATCGCACGCGGGCATTCGTACAGGCCTCGCAGGGTGCGGCGGATTGGCGGACTCCAAATGTAGAAACAATTTGAGAAGCATGCGGCGGCGCCTGCAGAGAAGCAATGGCGAGCGTGCATGGCCATCTCCTGAAGGGAACCGCGCCGCGCGGCTAACCGGAGATGGCATGAGGTCGCCATTCGTCTCTCAGCCTCTGCGCGGCAATCCTGGTAGAATGGCTACCGAAGCCTATGCCGAAAAATTCCTCGGAGCGGGTCGAGCTGTGGCAGGGAACTCTGGACGTGTTGATCCTGCGCACATTGCTGTTTGTCGCCGCGCATGGACATCGGATCGCCAACCACATCCAGCGGACCGGCGATGAGGCGCTGCAGGTGGACCACGGGTTTCTTCATCCGGCGCTGCATCGGCTGGAGCGCAAAGCCTGGGTTGCGGCGAAGTTGGAGCCGGGGAAAGATCAAAAGCGCCAATTCAAGTCTTGCAATTACAGGCTTACCGCGGCGGCCAAGAGACAACTTCTCGCGGAAAAATCGAAGTGGAGGCAACTGAGCGCCGCGATTGCGCAGATCATGTGGCCCGCCGTGGAAAGCTGACATGCGCTGGCGGCCGCGGAGAGAACGCGAACGGGATCTGGAGCGCGAGCTGCGCTCTGATCTGGAACTGGGGGCCGCGGAGCTGGTGGAGAAGGTGTTTCCGCGAAGGAAGCCCGCTACGCCGCGCGGCGCGCCTTCGGCAACACGACTCTGATCAAGGAGGAGGTGCGCGAAATGTGGGGACGGGCGTCGCTAGAAAGATTTGAGCAAGACCTCCGCTACGCCTTTCGGATCTTGCGAAAGAGTCCAGGATTTACGTTCGCCGCGATTCTGACGCTCGCTTTGGGAATCGGAGCGAACACGGCTATATTCAGCGTAGTGTATGGGGTGCTGCTGCGCCCGCTTCCACATCCCGGCGCGGACGGCGTCGCTATCGTACACGTGCGTTTTTCGCCGCAAAATACAGAGTATGGCACCATGTCAATCGCCGATTATCTCGATTGGAAGTCCCAAAACCACGCGTTTGAAGATCCTGCGATTTTCACGAACGCCGGTTGGCGCTTCGATCTGACGGGAACGGGCGAGCCGATAGAGGTGGCTGGCTGCGCCGTTACGGACAACTTCTTCTCCGTTCTTCGGAGTGGTCCCATGTTGGGGCGCGTTTTCCGCTCTGGCGAAAGCGCGCCGGCAGCGGCGCCGGCCGTGGTGCTGAGCGAGCCGCTTTGGCGCGAACATTTTCACGGCCCCCGGCGTGGTTGGCCGCACAACGAATCTGAACGGCGTCCCGGCCATTATCGTCGGAGTCATGCCGGCCTCATTCCGCTTTCCGCGGGCGATGAGCTGTGGACCGATATTCGCCTGCGGCCTCCCACCGGCGCGGCCCTTTCCCGTTCATTGGAATCGCGCGGCTGAAGCCGGGAATACTTTCGAACGGGCGCAGGCCGAAACGAACGCTATCGGGCGAAAGATCGAACTCGCGAATCCAGGCAACTATCACGCGATAACAATGCCGCTGCTGCCATTGCGCGAAGCTTTGACCGGGACGAGCCGCCCGGTTCTGCTAGTCATGTTCGGCGCGGTGTTTTTGGTGTTGCTCACTGCAACCGTCAACGTCGCGAACCTGATGCTGGTACGCTCCAGCGTGCGAGGGCGGGAAATGGCGATACGGATCAGTCTTGGCGCCATGCGCGGACGGCTGGTACGGCAGTTGCTTACGGAAAGCGTGCTGCTAGGTCTTTGACCGCATAGAAGATTTCCTTTTGTAGTGGAACTTGCGCCGGGCGGCTCGACGGTCGAATTTCCAGTTGATTCTGACCTGGGCGCGATTCACGCGACGGTTCCAGGCGCGGACCTCGCGTTGCAGCGTGCTCAGGTCTGGAATTCGCCGAGCAACTGGTGGCTGCGAACGCAAACATCGGAGTGGCGCGCGCGCAATTCTTTCCCAGCCTGCCGATAACGGCCAGCGGGTGAATTGCGGGCGGGTTTGTAACTCTATTTACGTCGCCCTCCGGTATCTGGAGCGCATCGGCTCCGCTGACGCAACCCATATTCAACGGCGGCCGGCTGCGTTCTAATTTGAAGTTGAGCGAGGCGCAACAGCAGCAGACGCTGCTCGTATATAAGCAGACCATCCAAACGGCTTTCCGGCAGGTGGCCGATGCGCTGATTTCCTATCGCAAGTATCGCGACGACAGCGATCATCAGGAGCTGCTGACCGCCGCGGCCGAGGACGCTTCGCGGTTGTCCGAGATCCGCTATCGGGGCGGAGCGGCGAGTTACCTCGAGGTGCTGACGAACGAGACGAATTATTTCTCGGCGGAGCTCAATCTGGCGCGCGCGAGATTGAACCAGCGCCTATCGCTGGTGCAGCTTTATATCGCGCTGGGCGGAGGCTGGGAGCAGTAGGGCGCCGCGATTATATCAGCCTCCAGTTCACTTCGATTGTAGCCGAGACCGTGACCGGCTGACCGTCCTTCTCGCCGGGCTGGAAGCGCCACTGCGAGATAGCATCGAGGCCGTTCTGGTCGAGTCCCAGTCCTAACGGCCGAATGACGGACATGTTGCGGGGCACCCCGTCGGCGCCGATTTCGACGTATACCATTTCGGTTCCCTGGAGATGCGCGGCGCGGGCCTCGTCGGTGTACTCGGGTTCGATTTTGGACAAGACTTTCGACGCGGTTATGCCGTTTCCGATGCGGTAGGCACCGGGATTGGCGGCGTGGGCAGCGGCGGCCGCTTCCGACGCGGGCGCGCTCTGGAACTCCGGCTTTGCGGCCTTGGCGCTGCTGCTTTCAGCGATTGGAAACTATGCGGTCGTAGCGTACTCAGTGGAGCAGCGGAGGAACGAGATCGGCATCCGAGTGGCGCTGGGAGCGCAGCGAGGCGCCGTACTTCGAGACATCGTCGGCAACGGAGCTGGTCTGGCGTTGGCTGGAGTGGCCCCTGGGGTATGGGGGCGCTCTTCTGCTGACGCGCGCCCTTGCGAGCATGCTTTTTGCAACCAGTTCCACCGATGCGGTAACGTTCGTTTCGGTAACGGCGATCCTCGTTGTGGTCGCGATTGTCGCGAGTCTTGTGCCGGCGGTGCGTGCGACCCGGATCGACCCGGTAGTGGCATTGAGATACGAATAGGTCACGCGATGTTTCGGCGGCGGCGTAAGTCGCGTGAGCGGGATCTGCAGCGGGAGCTGCGCTCGGATCTCGAGCTGTAGTCGGCGGAGCAGCGAGAGCGCCGTCTTTCGGCCGAAGAGGCGCTTCTACGCCGCGCGGCGAGCTCTCGGCAACACGACTCTGGTGAAGGAGGACGTGCGGAAAATGAGGGGCTGCCGCCCGGCTTGCGCGACAGAGCAGGACCAGCCCGACGCGGCGTGAACTCCGCGCCGAACTCCCGGGATGACGAAGCAGGGCGCGACCACCTAAATGGAGCAGTTCCGCCCGGTTCTGAACGCGCTCAACATGGAGAAGATCGTCACGGCCGTTACGGTGGGCTTGATCGAATTGGTCGCTGCGCTCAACATTCTGATCACGCTGGTCATGCTCGTAATGGAAAAGAATCGCGACATCGCGGTCTTAATGTCGATGGGCGCGAAACGTCGGCAGATTCGCCGTATTTTCATGTATCAAGGTCTCCTGATCGGGGTAGTCGGCACGGCGCTCGGTCTGGCGCTGGGATATTCGTTGTCGTTTCTCGCGGATCGTTATCACTGGATCGCTCTCGACCCCGATGTATACGCGGTCAGCTACGTCCCCTTCGCGCCGCGCTGGCTGGACGGCATCTGGATCGCCGGCGCCGCGATTTTCGTCAGCTTTGTGGCCACCATATACCCCGCCCACGCCGCGACGCGCATCGCCCCCGCCGAATCGCTGCGCTATGAATAGCGCCGGCTCCGGGCGCCGCTGAGTTGACAGTACGAACGGTGGCCAATCCTGGCGCAATGCGTTTATTGGCGGGTCTCGCCCGGAGTCCCGCGTCAAAAGTCCCCTTCTGTTTTGCCTTGACAACCTCTGCCAATGGAGGGAAAATCGATGCGCGAAGCGGAGGTGAGGCGATGCGAATTATTAGCCAGCGTTGGCTCATATTGGCATTTCTCGTCGTGCTTGGCCTTGGCGGAGTAATTTTTTCACCACGGCCCCACACAATCAAGGCAAGCGGATCCGACGGAACCCGTGTCGTTACGCCGAGAGGTGAGATCTTGAAGACTCCTTTTGACGGGCTCCCGGCGACAGCGAGATACGAGTGGAAGAAAGTCTCAAAGGCCACCGAGAGACGACCGGCCTGTGGGCGCCAGGGCGCATTGTCACGCCCGGATCGGATCCTCGTTGCAACGGGCGTCGAATCGATCGCCTACGCGCAGCCATGGTGCGGGTGTGAGTACACGTATTGTGCCGGCCAGTATGAATGCTACGACTTCACGGAGTGCGATCCCTGCTACGGTACGGTTGTTAACCCGGACTTTGAGTGTGGACCACTCAATCAGGGCGATCAGCAAGACGGAACGGGGTGCATAGATTGCCCGTGTGGGCTTTGTAACCGCCCGTTGTGCATGGTTTTGTGAACGAATCGTGACTGGCGACGCTTTTATGGGTGGCGCAAAAAGGAGGCTTATAATGTTTGAGAGCCGTAAGATTTTACCACTAGTTCTGTGGCTTTTGCTAGTTCCATCGATGCTGGCGCAGAACGCCCAGGTCACCCAGGAGAAGTCGATGACGGTTCCACTCGCGGTCAACGGAATGCCGGTTGGAGTTTGGAGCGGGAGCGCAGTTGTCCTAGTTGAAAACTCTCGCTCTGCGGCCCCGATTGTCCGGGCGTTTGATAAGAGCGGTCGGGAGGTTGCGGAGTTTGCTTTAACGATTCCGGGATCCAGCCTAATAAAGGTGCATAGCGGCCAGTTCGTCAGAGGCTTCGATGGTTCGTTCGCTATCGCTGGCCATGTATACACGAACGACGCCCGGGGCACCTCGTTTGTGGCATGGATTTCCGCGGACGGCTCGCGCCAGACCGTGGTTCGCCTGTCGCCCTACTTGGTTTATACAATCGCGATGGCCTCCGACGGCACGATCTGGACCGCCGGTGGCGTTGAAACCCCCTCCGAATCCAGTTATGATCTCATACGTCGCTTCGATCGCAACGGTAAACTCCTAGGGTCGATGATTTCGAGCGCGAGTCTGAAGACAACAGATGCAAAGCGTTTTGTGGATCCGGCGTCAAATTCCTTTCTCGCCGCATCCTCGACCAATATCGGATGGTACTCTGAAGCGGCGCAACTATTTGTGGTGTTCGCGCTGGATGGCTCCGAGATTTATCGTGTGGCCACAGCCACACCAGCGGTAAAGATGATGCTTCACGGGTTGGCGATGTGCGCCAATGGGAAGGCATACATCGGAGCCAAACTTGGCGGTTCGTTGTCGCGCGACGCGAACAGCCTTGGAGTGATTCCTGTCACCCCAAGCAGTGGTGGAGTGCCGCCCTTCATTTCCTTGGGCCACGCGGTTCTGTACGGTTGCGACGGTTCGAGCCTCGTTGCTTACAACGGCGAGTCATCGTTCGCTTGGTATAACGTTTCGGGGGGTAACTAGCCCCTGCTGCGGTAGGCTATGTTTTCCACGCGGCGTTGAGGATGATATGGACAGGGCAAAGCTCGCGCTGAGTAGTGTTCTAGGTGCGTCGCTTGCCGTGAACGTAATGCAGGGGGTGCGACTCCTCCGACCGCCGGAGGATGACGACCGGGCCGCCGCCGGCGAGCTACGCTCTGGCATCGCTGTACCCAGCATGGAAGTTTACGGATCTCGCGGGCAGTCGTGTGGCCATCGACTATTCCGGTCCCATGTCAACCGTACTATATGTCTTCAGTCCATCGTGTAGTTGGTGTGCCCGCAATTCAGCGGATCTGGCGTCACTGACCCGGCAATTGCCAAATGGCTACCGGATTATCGGCTTGTCTCTTTCGGATGACGGTTTGCAAGAGTTTGTCAAGTCACATTCCATGGCTTTCCCGGTGTATAGAGGCTTGAGTCCAAATGTGATCGCAGCGTATCGGTTGGGATCTACGCCACAGACGATTGTCGTCGCTCCTGGCGGCGTCGTCCGCGCGAGCTGGAATGGAGCGTTTATGGGGGCAACGCGGCGTCTCGTCGAGGGGTTTTTCTCAATCCGGCTTCCCGAGGCACACTCGTAATCGCTGAATCTGCCTCCACTCGACCGCGTCTAGATCTGCGGCGACGGAGTCGGTTCCGCCGAGACGCGTCCGGTTGAAGCCGGCTTCCCTTCGGCCGTCGCGAACCGTGGCCTGAACCTCCACTTGAACCTGGTCGCGCATCAAACGCTTGAAGGCGCTCTTTTCGAAGTCACGCGGTACTTGCCTAGAATCAGATTCACGAATTCGTAAGCGTCTCGTGAAGAGCGTTCCTAACGCCCCTAATTCGTGCTGTAGCGAGAATCAAGCTGCCCGTGGCGAAACCGAGGGATTCCAGTTTTGAGGAACAATTCATTTAGCCGAGTGATGGAGTGCGCCGGAACCTGCGAGAGCACGTCACGAAACCAGCACCGCTTGCAGGAAGCGATGACCTGGCCGGGTCCCTAAAAGGCAAGGATCGCCTCTTGCGTCGCGCGTTCGCGGATGCCATCCTTCAGGGCCCTCGCGGGCGCCAGGTCCACGGGGGCGCCAAGAATATCGCTTAGGCGATCCTCGAGCCCCACCATATCGAGCAGCGAGGATTGCTTCGACGAATCGAACTCCGCCATCAAATCCACATCGTTGCCGGTCTCGCCGCGCGCCACCGATCCGAAAAGCGACAACCGTACGATCCCGGCGGCCCGAAGCTCCGGCTTATGCTCGCGCAGTTTGGCAATGACGAGGGTCTTGTCCATTCATCGGTCCTGCCCTATATTCTCTCGGATCGCAACAGGCTCGCGCGCCCGTGAATTCAGCTGGTCTCATCGCGTTCGCGGCGGTCACCCGCTTTCGCTCCGCGGCCCTCATCGCCGCGAATCGACCCGGTCTTGCGTTCACGGAAATCTGTCAAGAAACATTTCCAACGTACATAATGACTTAGCCCGAATCCGCGGCAGGGCTGCTCGCGAAGACGCGGACCCACCGGCTATTCTTTGGTCAAGAGTTCGTCGCTCATTCGTCGGAGAGGCGATCGCTAAGCGCAGAAGCAATCCCGGGCTCCCCTGCGCCAGTCACGAGTGACGAATGGCCGCCGCTCCATCAGCTGTCCCGCGCCGTAGCGGGTTAACAAGACGGCTTTAGGAGGCCTCCTCAAATTTTTGTGTTCCGTCCGTTTGGTTCGCTTCGATGGCATCGCACGGCGCCCTGTGCGGGATAAACTGCGTAACAAAGATCGACTGGAGAACCGCGCCCGCAGGCGCGCTGATACACTGAAGACACAGGATTATCCCATGGACTCACGCCGCAAGTTTCTCGGCACGGTCGCATCCGGCCTCGCCACCACGCTAGCCAATCCGCGAGGCGTTCTGGGGGCGAACGACCGCATTCGCGCCGGCATCATCGGTATTGGCGACCGCGGCACGGAAATCACCCGCTGGGCGCTGCGCTGCCCCAACGTCGATTTCGTCGCCTTCGCCGACATATACACGCGCCGCCTCGAAAACGCCAAGGCCCTCGTTCCCGGCGCTGCCACTTATCTCGATCATCGCCGCCTTCTCGATGACAAAAGCATCGACGCAGTTCTGATCGCCACGCCGCAGCACCTGCATTGCGAGCATTTCGTCCACTCCATGCAGGCAGGCAAGCACGTTTATCAGGAAAAAACGATGGCGTTTACGGTGGACCACGCCAAGCGCATGCGCGCCGCCTACCGCGCCTCGAATGGCAAGCTCACCGTCCAGGTCGGGCATCAATCCTGCTCCTCGGGCCAGATGCCGGACGCGCAATCGTTCCTCGCCACGAACAATATCGGAAAAATCACCGCCGTCCACATGCACATGTATCGCAATACTCCGCATGGAAAACCGCAGTGGGCGCGTCCCGTTTATCCCGACATGACATCTGAAAATATCCTCTGGGATTCCTTTCAGGGCGAAGCCGCCAAACATCCCTTCGATCCCAATCGTTACATCAACTGGCGTTTCTTCTGGGACTATTCGGGCGGCAACGTATACGAAAATATGTGCCACCAGATCTCCTTCTGGTACAAGGCGCTCAACCTGCAGATCCCTAAAGCCGTGACCATGACCGGCGGCCTCTATCTCTGGAAGGACGGCCGCGAAGTGCCCGACACCATGAACGTTTCCCTCGAACAGCCCGAGGAAATGCTGATTAGCTGGGATTCCGGATTCGGCAACAACGCTCTCGGTTCGACCGAAAGCGTGCTCGGCACCGATGGGACTATTTCAAAAGGCCAGCAGATCCGCTACGCTCCCCAAAAGGTCAATCAGCCGGACGGCAAGGAGCTGCTCGGGACAACAACCGCTTCGCCCATCGCGCACATGCAAAATTTCTTCGATTGCATCCGCTCGGGCAAGGAAACCAACTGCCCCTTCGATCTCGGCTTCAAAGTTTCCATCGCCTGCCGCATGGCCGTGGACAGCTATCGCACGGGCCATACCATGAAATGGGATCCGGTCGCGGAAGCGACCGTTTAGCCCGCGATGGACTTCTCTTATACCCCGGAGCAAGTCCAACTTCGAAAGTCGGTCCGCGAATTCGCCGAGGCGGAAATCGCTCCTCATGTGCTCGACTTGGGATGAGGAGCAGATTTTCCCGCTGGACGTTATCAAAAAGGCCGGCGCGCTCGGCTTTATGGGAGCGATTTTCCCCGAAGAGCTCGGCGGCGCGGGTCTGGGCTATATCGAATACGCCATTATCGTTGAAGAGTTGGCGCGCGTCGATCCCTCCGTCGGCCTCATCGTCGCCGCTCACAATTCCCTCTGCGCGAACCACATTTTTCTGGCTGGGAGTTGCGAGCAGAAGCAGCGTTACCTCCCCAAGCTCGCCGCGGGCGAATGGATTGGCTGCTGGTCGCTCACCGAGCCTGAAGCCGGCTCCGACGCTGCCGGCACCCGCACTCAAGCCGTTAAACACGGCGAGTGCTGGGTCATCAATGGCGGGAAGACGTTCACCACCAACGCCCAGTACGCCGACGTCTGCGTTGCCATGGCGGTCACCGATCGCGGCGCTTCGCAGCACGGCATCTCGGCGTTTATTATCGAGAAGGACACCCCAGGCTTCCGCGTCGGCAAAAAGGAAAATAAGATGGGCATGCGCGCCAGCGCTACCGGCGAGGTCCTCTTCACGGATTGCCGCGTGCCGCAATCGCAGTTGCTGGGCCGCCAGGGCGAAGGTTTTGTCGACAGCCTTCGCACGCTCGACGGCGGGCGCATCTCGATCGCCGCGCTGGCCATCGGAACCGCGCAAGGCGCCTATGAAGCGGCGCTGAAATATTCCCGTCATCGCAAGCAATTCGGCCGCCCCATTTCCGAATTCCAGGCAATTCAGAATAAGCTCGCCGACATGGCCACTTCCATCGACGCTGCGCGTCTGCTCACTTATCGCGCCGGCGCGATGAAAGACTGCGGCGAACGCGTCACAAAAGAATCCGCGATGGCCAAGCTGTTCGCTTCTGAGGCGGCGGTCGAAGTCTGCAACGAGGCCGTCCAGATCCACGGCGGCTATGGATTCATCAAGGACTACCCGGTCGAGAAGTTCTACCGCGACGTCAAGCTCTGCACCATCGGCGAAGGCACCAGCGAAATCCAGCGTCTGGTGATTGCGCGGCAGTTGCTCAAATCATAATGGAGCCGGTCGTAATGGACTTGGCCGCCGGCGTCCTTCGCGGCGATGTCCGCGCGCTCGCCCGCGCCGCCACGCTCATCGAAAACCGTCCCAAAAAGGCCGAGCCGCTGCTGCGCGAACTGTTCCCTCACACCGGCCGCGCGCTGGTAGCAGGCATCACCGGTCCGCCTGGAGCGGGCAAGAGCACGCTGGTCGACGGTCTCGTACGCGCGCTGCGCCGCGAAAATGAACAGGTCGGCGTAATCGCCGTCGACCCCAGCAGCCCTTTCAGCGGGGGCGCCATTCTCGGCGACCGCATCCGCATGCTCGATCACCACGCCGACCCGGGCGTCTTCATCCGCTCCATGGCAACGAGAGGCTCGCTCGGCGGCATCGCGCGCGCCACCACTGAAATGGCGCTGCTGCTCGACGCCGCGGGGCGCGACGTGGTCCTGATCGAGACCGTCGGCGTAGGGCAGGATGAAGTCGAGATCGCGCGGCTCGCGGATGTCACGGTGGTTGTGCTCGCGCCGGGCATGGGGGACGACGTTCAGGCTGTCAAAGCGGGCATCATGGAAATCGCCGACCTCTTCGTGATCAACAAGGCGGACCAGCCCGGCGCCGATCGCCTGGAGCACGAAATCAAAGCCGCCCAAAGCCTCGCGAAACGTCCCGATGGCTGGAAGCCGCCCATTGTGCGCGCCGTCGCAAAAGACGGTGTGGGAATAGAGGAGACGCTCGCGGCCATTCGCGCTTACCGGGAGTTTAGCCGCGGGAAACGGCGCGGCGTTGAAAACTGGAGCGCTCGATTGCGCGAGATGTTGCGTGAGCGCGTGCTTGAACGATATGCGGAAATTGACTTCGCCGCCGCCGCGGCCCAGGTCGCGGGCCGCCGCGCCGACCCGTATACTTTGATCGAGAATTGGATGGCAACCGGAGGACGATGAAACCAACCATCGGCATTATCGGGGGCAGCGGCCTCTATTCGATGCCGGGCTTTGAGGCCCAGGAAGAGAAGACGGTCGAGACGCCCTGGGGCAAATCCCTCGGATCCCTATGTCGTCGGACGGCTCCAAGGGCATGACGTCGCGTTTCTAGCGCGCCACGGCCGCGGCCATCGCATTTCACCCTCGGAGTTGAACTTCCGCGCGAATATCTACGGTTTCAAAAAGCTCGGCGTCGAGCGTATTATTTCTCTCAGCGCAGTTGGATCGCTCAAGGAGGAGCACAAGCCACTCGATTTCGTGATTCCGGATCAGTTTTTCGACCGCACGCGCGGACGCGCGTCAACATTTTTCGGTGAAGGTCTCGTGGCCCACGTCAGTTTCGCTGATCCCATCTGCCCGCAGCTCGCGCAAGTTGTCGAGCAGGCCTGCGCGGGGGTCGGCGTCACCGCGAAACGCGGCGGAACATATCTCTGCATGGAGGGTCCGGCGTTTTCGACCAAAGCGGAATCGAGCGTTTACCGAACCTGGGGAATGGACATCATCGGCATGACCAATCTGCAGGAAGCGAAGCTCGCGCGGGAAGCCGAGATCTGCTTCGTGACGGTCGCCATGGTCACCGACTATGACTGTTGGCATCCCCAGCACGACGCCGTTACGGTGACCGATATTCTCGCCAATTTGAGGGAGAACGCCGCCAATGCTTGCAAGGTGGTCGCGAACGCCGTCGCGGCCATGCCGCAATCGCGCGAGTGCAAGTGCGGCTCGGCTCTCAAACACGCCCTCATCACCGATCCGAAGACCGTGCCCGAAGCGACGCGCAAGAAGCTGGAGCTGCTTGTTGGAAAATACATCGGCGGTTGAGCAGGCGCGTGAGCTGCTGGCGCACTGCCTCGCCGGCACGCATTGGCCCGAGGCGCTGGTCGATAGCCTCATTCAAGATGAGGCTAGCCGCGCGCTGTTCGGCATCGTGGTCGAACGCCTCTCCGATCTGTTCGAGCCGCGCCTGTGCGACGTCTACGCCGAGCTGTTTTCCGAAGTAATCGCTCGCGTGCTCCCCGACGACCTGCACGCCCCACACCTGCTCGCCCGCTATCATCGCATCCGTCGGTCGCGCCCATTCGCCGCCGCGTCCCACGAGCATCGCCTCGCCGACCCCCGCCTCGCACCGACCCCCGCCTAGCAACCGACCCCCGCCTAGCAACCGACCCGCGCCTCCCAACTGACCCGCGAGCCGCAACCGAGCCGCGACTCCGCGCGATCCCCCGAAATGTCTTCGTGCTGTCGCGCGTGACGCTCGGCGCCGACGTCGCCGTTACGAGCGTGGTGCTTGACGCCGCCAAGCGAGCCTTCCCGCATGCCCAGATTTATTTCGCCGGACCACAAAAAAGTTGGGAGCTGTTCGCGGGCGATCCGCGGTTGCAGCATTTCCCAGTGCAGTACGGCCGCGGCGCCACCTTGCGCGAGAGACTGTCGATCTGGCCGGAGCTGCGCGAAACCCTCTGCCGGCGGCGGAGCATCGTGATTGATCCGGATTCGCGGCTGACCCAGCTTGGACTTCTGCCGTTGTGTCCCGAAGACGACTACTATTTCTTCGAGAGCCGGTCCTACGGATCGGATTCGCGCAGCTCGCTCGTATCGCTGACTCGGGATTGGATCGCCGAGACATTCGGGATTGACGACGCCCGGCCGTACATCCATCCCATGCCCCTGACGACGAATTTGCCGGAGTTTGCCGCGACCGTGAGCTTTGGTGTCGGCGAGAACGCAGCGAAACGGCTTCCCGATCCCTTTGAGACGGAGTTGCTGAAGCGGCTGCCGCGGCCACTGTTGATCGACAAAGGCGCGGGTGGCGAGGAGGCCGAGCGGGTGGAACGCGCGGTGGAGGCTTGCGGCGGCGACGTGCAAGTCTGGGAGGGATCGTTCGCGGGTTTCGCCGCGCACGTGCAGCGCAGCCGTGTGTTCGCCGGCTATGATTCCGCGGCGGGACACGTCGCGGCGGCGTGCGGCGTGCGACTGCTCAGTATTTTCGCCGGATTTTCCTGCGAGCGCATGTTTGACCGCTGGCGTCCGACGGGACCAGGTCCAATTCGCGTCGTGAGGGTCGAAGCGGGAATCGACCCGTGGCCCGAAGTGGAAACGGCGCTCGAGGAGCTTATGTTTTCGTGACGATTCGCCCGCTTATCGCCGCTTTTGTCTTCGTCGCCGCCATGCAGGCACAGCGCCTGAATCCACAACTTGCCGCCGCGATTGCGCGCATCAAAGCCATCGACAATCACGCTCACCCCGTCATCCCCGGCGGTGCGGACCGCGAGTTTGACGCGCTGCCGGTGGACAACATGGAGCCGCAGTCCGACCCCGTGCGCGAGCGGCCCGGCAATCCGGAGATCGCGCAGGCCTCGCGCGCGCTGTACGGTCACAACTCGAAAGCGGCGGTAAAACAGCGCGAGGGCCGCAACTATCCGGCATGGGTGCTCGACCGTCTCGGCATCGACATCATGCTGGCGAATCGTGTGGCGATGGGTGGCGGAATCGCGCCTCCGAGGTTCCGGTGGGTTTCGTACGTCGATGCACTTTTGTTTCCGCTCGACAACAACGAGCTCGCGGCCGCCAATAGCGATCGCAAGACGTTCTTCGGGTTAGAGGACAAGCTGCTCGCCCGCTATTACGGCGAGTGCGGCGTGAGCGGGCGTCCGGCGACACTGGATGAATATCTGGCGAAGGTGGTCACGCCCACGCTCGAGCGGCAGAAGCGTGGCGGCGCCATCGCCGTAAAGTTCGAGGCGGCCTATTTGCGATCCTTGGATTTCGAAAAAGTATCCAAAGAGGATGCCGTCCGAGCCTACGCAGCCGGTTCGCCGCCGCCGTCCGATTACAAGATCCTGCAGAATTACATCTTCCGCTACATCGCCGCGGAATGCGGACGGCTCGGGATGGCGGTGCATTTTCACACGGCGGCGGGTGGCGGCGGATACTTCGACGTGGCGGGCGCGAATCCTCTGCTGCTGGAAGCGGTGTTGAACGATCCTGAGCTGCGGAAAACGAATTTCGTGATGCTTCACGGCGGCTGGCCCTTTACGCGCGAGATTACGGCCTTACTGACGAAGCCCAACGCCTATCTCGATTTTTCGGAGCAGACCCTGCTGCAGCCGCCGCGCGAGGTCGCGTTCTCGATTCGCGAATGGCTCGAGTACGTGCCGGAAAAAGTGATGTTCGCGACCGATGCCTATCCCTATTCAGCGCGGTTGGACTGGGAAGAAGCTGGCTGGATCGCGGAGACGTCAGGCCGCCAGGCGCTCGGGATGGCATTGAGCGGGATGATGGATGACGGAGAAATCGATCTGAGGCGTGCGATGGAATTGGCGCGGATGGTCCTGCGGGAGAACGCGATTAACTTGTACGGTCGCGCCCTGCGAGGCGATCGTATAAATGTAGGTCGGCGGTAGTGCCGAGGCCGAGGTTGTAGAGGCTGGTCAGACCGAGCGCGTCGCGCAGATCTTCCTCAAACCCGTGCAGCTCCTGAAGCTGCGAAGCGAGCGCGGGGCGGCGTTTCCCGCTGGGTGTGACGAAAAACATCTGGTATCCGCCGTTGACCATGAGGCCGATTTCATCGCCTACGATAGACCGGCTTTATCGATGTGCGGCCGCTGGCCGGGCACATCGTGAATGACCGCGCCGATACCGCGCCGAGTGATGCGTAACACGCCCCTCTCAATCTTATGGATCTCGAATCCGCACTGTTTCAGTTCGCGATGCGCTCCTCGAACGTCGGCTCATGCGGCTTCACGCGATTAAAGAACACGTCACTTATATAATGCCAGAGTGGCATTTCTCCTGTCCCTGGATGAAGGAACGACGAGCGCGCGGGCGGCGCTGTACGACGAGCGGGGCGGGCGGATTGCGATGGAATCGGCGCCGATCCAGTGCATTTTCCCGCGGCCGGGCGGGTGGAGCAGGACGCCAATGCCATCTGGAACGCGCAAATCGATGCCGCGCGGCGCCTCCTTCAAAACGGGCGCGGGGAGGGCGGGATTGCGGCGCTGGGAATTACGAACCAGCGCGAAACGACGATCGTGTGGGACCGGAAAACGGGGCAGCCGGTCGCTCCCGCAATCGTATGGCAATGCCGTCGTACGGCGGGATTTTGTTCTGAATTAGCGGCGTCGCCTTTCGCCGCGGCCATTACGAGCAAAACCGGTCTGGTGATAGATGCCTATTTTTCCGGCAGCAAAGTACGCTGGATCCTGGAGAACGTGCGGGACGCGCGGGAGCGGGCTCGGGATGGCGAATTGTTGTTCGGCACCGTCGACACCTGGCTGGTTTGGAAGCTGACCAATGGCGCCGTGCACGTAACCGATCCATCGAACGCTTCGCGCACAATGCTGCTGGACATCGCGACGGGCGAGTGGGATCGCGAGCTGCTGGAGGTGTTTGGGGTTCCCGAGGCGATGCTGCCAAAGATCGCGCCGTCGAGCTCGGTCGTGGGGACGGCGGGCGCGGAACACCTGGGCGCGGAGATTCCGATTGCGCGGATCGCGGGCGATCAACAGGCGGCGCTGTTCGGGCAGGCCTGCTTCCGGCCGGGATTGTCGAAGAACACATACGGAACAGGATGTTTCGCGCTGCTGCACACGGGCGCGCGACAGCCCGTTTCGAAGCACAAGCTGCTGGCGACGCGGGCGGCCTCGACCGGCAACGAAGCGCAATTTGCGATTGAAGGCAGTATCTTTATCGCGGGTGCCGCGGTGCAATGGCTGCGCGATAAACTGGGGATTATCGCGAGCGCTCCGGAGACGCGCTCGATCGCGGAATCCGTGCCGCACACCGGCGGCGTGCATTTCGTGCCGGCATTCGTCGGGCTAGGATCGCCCCACTGGGATCCGAATGCCCGCGGCATGATTGCGGGATGACGCTGGCGACGGGCCGCGCGGAAATCGTGCGCGCCGCGCTCGAAGCGATCGCATACCAGACGCGCGAACTGGTTGAAGCCATGGAGGCGGATAGCGGCGAAAAATTAAAAGAGCTGCGCGTGGATGGAGGCGCGGCCGCGAACGATTTCCTGATGCAGTTTCAGGCGGACATTCTTGGCAGGCGAATCGTGCGGCCGACCGATACGGAGACGACGGCGCTGGGCGCAGCCTATCTTGCGGGGCTGGCGACGGGTTTTTTCAAAAGCCCGGAGGAGGTCGAGCGCTTCTGGCGCGCCGAGCGCGTTTTCGAACCCACAATGAGCGAGGAGCGCCGCGAGGAGTTGTACGCCGCGTGGAAAGGCGCGGTCAAACGCTGCCGCCACGTCCCGGCTTGAACCGCCTTCGCCGCATCCAGAGGAGAGCGGCCCCGCCCGCAGCCACCGTGATCCAGGAGCCCGGCTCGGGAGCGGAGGTGAACGTGAATTCAGTGATGCTGTTCCCATACGCCAATGTGCCCGTCGTCGCGGTCGTGCTCCCGCCTGCGGTAACACG
>CAWITB010000007.1:0-93061 GCA_963838885.1 Bryobacterales bacterium
TCGGCCACTTTGCCGTCGTGCGGCAGCCGCTCCATCTTGATGGCCAGTGCCATGCGCCTGCCGAGCGGCCAAACGCGCCCCAAGCCGGCTCGGGCGCTCCCTCCGTACGCCTGCGCGATTCGGAGCCGGCAGCGCGTATTCCACCCGCGCTCCATCGCGCAACAGCGCCATCACCTGCCGTGTTTTGCTTGCATACGTCAGCCGCTCCACGCTCTCCTGAATCACCACCCTGTTGAGGTCGCGGCCCAGCATCTGTTCCAGACGCTGCTGGAGCGAGACTTCGAGATCCTCCATCGCAACCGGCCGTTGACGACATCCCTGGTGACGCTTCGCCGCCGCACAAACGTAATAGCAGTGCCGCTTGCCCTTTGTTCGCGTGAAGGTCGCCAGCAGCGGCTCTCCACATTCTCCGCACCGCGCCACCCTCGCCAACCACGATAGCTGCTTGGCGTGCCTGCGCCCCGCCTGCGCGGCGCCGTTCAAAGCCAGCTTGCGGTTCACCTTCTCCCACACGCCGCGCTCCACGATCCTTTCCTGTTCGCCGGGATAGATCGTGCCCTTGTGCGAGATTTGCCCTGTATACAGGACATTGCTCAACAAGCGCGAAAGCGACGAGTTCGAGAACATCTTCCCGGGATGCGGCCGCCCGCCGCGGCTGGTCCAGGTCTTCGTCCGCAGCCCGCGCGCCTCCGCCTGGCGCAGCGTCCCCGGCCAGCGTGGGCGCATGCTCTGCAAGCGCGAAGATCTCTCGGACCTGCGCCGCTTCTTGCGCATTCACCAGCAGCCGTCCGCCCGCCGCGGCGACATCGTAGCCCAGGACCGGAATACCGCCGATCCACTTGCCTTTCTTGCGCGCCGCCGACAGCTTGTCGCGCGTGCGCTCGCCGATGATCTCGCGCTCGAACTGGGCGAACGACAGCAAAATGTTCAGCGTGAGCCGCCCTAACGAAGTCGTCGTGTTGAACTCCTGCGTGACCGAGACGAAACTCACTCCGTGGCGGTCGAACAGCGCCATCAACCGCGCGAAATCCAGCAGCGAGCGGCTCAGCCGGTCGACCTTGTACACCACCACGCAATCGACGTGGCCGCTTTCAATCGCCGCGAGCAGTTGGTCGAGCGCCGGCCGCGCCAGCGTGGCTCCGCTGAAGCCTCCGTCGGCAAAAGCCTCGGGCAGCGCCACCCAGCCCGACAACTGCTGGCTGCGGATGTAGGCTTCGGCCGCTTCCCGCTGCGCCTGCAGCGTGTTGAACTCCTGTTCCAAGCCTTCTTCGGTCGATTTGCGGGTGTAGATCGCGCACCGCAGTCGCCGTGCAGTCTCCGCCATCATTCTTACTCCTTACCTGGGCCGTTCAGCAGCCCAAAAAACAGCAACCCGTTCCAGCGCGTGCCGGTCACGCGATGCGCGATGGCGCTGAGCGAGCCATAGGTTTGGCCGTCCTGCGAGAAGCCCTCGTCGAGCACCGTGACCGTAATGGTGCGGCCGCGATACTCGCGCTTCAGAACGGCGCCGGGCGCGGGGAGCCGCGGATCGCGCACGGGCGCGGCTTCCGCCGCTGCCTTTTTCCCCTGGACGAGCTGTTGCCAGAAACGGCGCGGCGCTCGCAAGCGCAGATCGACATCGGCCGCCAACTGCCCGGCCCGTTGCCGCGCCCGCTCGCTCAGGTCGCCTTCGGCCTGCGCCTGCAGACGCCAGGCGAGGCGCCGAAACAGGTGCTGCGGATTCGAGGAGGGCGATTCCTCCCCGAACCGCTCCCGGTAGCGGCGCTTCAGTTCTTTGGCCTTTAGCAGGCGCAGCTTCTCGATCTCGCGCCTTACAACGTCATCCATGTGGTTGTCCTCCGAAGTGCGCCAAGTCGCAGAAACGAAAAGACCTGGCGTGTTTACCTCAGAGTCCATAGCTCTCCTGGGGGACCCATAGCAAGTCGGTCTAATGGCCTGGAAGAGAGTTTTTCCCGGCTTTACCGTTTGTTTCGGCAGTAACTGGGGCAGTTCAATCTCTATCGCCGGTTGTTCGCCTCCGCAAGCCGGGCAGGTAAGTGACTGAGAACGCATTGACTTGCGGCCGCCGCAAGGCCCGGCAGTGTGCCCCCGGTTAACGGCTCGTTGGGGGTTTTTACCGGCCCGCTTCCTTTTTTTATAACCGGGAAAAACTCGGCAAAAACCTTCTCCGGAGAGTGAGAGCCGGAACCGCTTTGGGGAGCCAAATTAAATCACTGATTCCACTCCGGATAACCTCCTTGACCACCCCAGACTGGCAGGTCCACTGCCATTGCTTTGTCACCACTCGCAATGCGAGTGCGCGCGACGGTGCCTGACCTGGAGCGCCGCTCGCCGAGCAACCCCTCAAAACACGTTGGGAACGCGCCCAGAACGGGGCGCATGAAAAGACGGGAATGCGGAGGGCTTCGGGCAGAGCCGCATACACCCTGTAAGTATTTCGGGCATTATGCAAATAGATGAGGCGGACAGAAGCGAGCCAAAACCTTTACGAGATCGCCGAGCTGCAGTACGGGTTTCTTCACGACGAAGCAGGCCATTGAGGCGGGCTATGACGAGTCGAAACACGGCTACCCCGTGCGCGCCGCTAACTGGATTCGGGAACACCGCGGGGTCTACCGGCTTCGCAATTTTCCGCCACCGGAGCGCCCCGACCTGATGCTTTGGTTCCTCTGGTCGCGGGCCGCGATGACGTACCACAAGTCTATAGCCACCAGACTGCCCTATCTCTTTACGACCTCTCCGACATAAATCCTGCAAGTTCACATGACCGTTCCCAAACATTTCCGGCGGAACTCGGCCATTCCTAAGGTTCTCGCCCTCCACAAAGCGGACCTGGAGCCATGCGATTCGCGGGACATCTTCGGGGTCCGAGCCACTACACCCTACGGACAATCTCGGATTTGATTTGCAAGGGAAAACGGATCGCACGATCCTGAAACAAGCGATCACCGAAGGCCTTCGCCGCGGCCCGGTGCGCGCCGAGATCGACTCACTCATTGAGGAAGGCGCAGGTGCCAAGCGGTAAGGCTTACGAGACGCCACAGGCGCTTCGAACGGCTCGTGAAGCGAGACTGCTGGTACTTGCCAAACGGACAGGCACCGACCTGCAACGGCTCCGGCGGCCGGGTTGCGTTCGACCCTTTGCTCGCACGCATGTTCACCGAGACGGTACGCACTCCTTCTTGGTACCTGAAAAGGAGGCTATGCGATAGAGCTCAGAATTGAGACTGCCCGTACGACCAAGGTTATCGACCTCTCAATTGCCGCGCGAGAGGCGATCACTCCCGAGTCAGGGCATCGCGGGGTCGATGATGCAGTCTCACTCGATTTGCCAGACGGGTTCGTTTTCCGAATCGGCGGGTCCATTCTGGACCTCGACGCCACACCGCAGCGCGGCAGCCGATTTTCCGTTCAGGCGAGAATGGCCGGCCGCCCATTCGTAGGGTTCATGTGGATATCGGGATCGGTGGTGAACTCATCGAGCCGACCGATAAATCCAGGGGGAGGCGTGGTTTGATTTCGCTGGTCTCCCTAGGCCCGACTTCCGCATGATTTCGTGAGAGCAGCAGTTCGCCGAAAAACTTCACGCGTACACGCGTCCGCGCTCGATCGCGATAACTCGCGCGTGAAGGATTGTGGATTTGCTGCTCCTGATGCAGACCGAAATGGACCAACACCGTGTTCGGGACAGCATCGAGAAGACGTTTGCTCACCGCGCGACCCATTCCCTCACGATCGACCTTTGGCACCACCCGAATCATGGCGCGCCCGCTTTCAAGAATTGGCGACAGAATGTGATCTCGATGTCGATATGGAATCGGCGGTGAAAACGTAGCCCGTTATGCAAGATTTTCCTCTTGACAGCCCACCGCCTCACTAAAGAGAGGCCGGCGTTCGATTTGCATCGGATTGTCCGCTACTCGTAGTGTGCTCGGCTGTTCTCGCCTTCTCCTCCAAATGGGCGAGTTTCTGACCGGCAAGTTGGATATCGCGTTCGTCCGTAATGTCGTAACGGTCGAACATGCTTCGAGTCTTATGGCCGCTTATTCGCATAGCTTGCTTTTCAGGTATGCCCGATCGGATCATGTCCGGACCGCTGTTCGGCGCAGATCGTGGAGCAGCGTGCTATCGAGGACCTCCGATGCTGTGCTTGCTCGCCTAGCGCGCGATTGACGCACATCGCGGCCCAGGCGCCCACCTGATCTAGCCTTGTGAGTTTTCGGCAGACGTGCGTAAGCACTCTTGAGGGTCAAAAAGCGAAGCGAGTTTGATCTTTTCTATCGAGGCGGCTTTCCGGCCTTCATCAGCGGGTTGTACCCGGATGAATAGCTTGTGCCATTTGACATGCCCGCCGGAGCCGGTGGGTCGACCTCCGGGAAACTTGTCAGGCAGAGTAGCAACGTCAGCGATCTCATCCACCTTCATCAGTGTCCAGTTGGGAAGCGGGCGGGAGCTGGATCCGGCAACCTGCCAAGCCAGCAATTGGACCGAGCCGTTGAGGATTCCGTGATCGTGCGGCTCAATGATGCGCTCTTTGTCGTGATAGACGAGCCGCATCATGCGTTTTTGCTCGATCGCCTTCCAGATCTGGGGATGAGGCTTCAACGGCATCTGTAACTATTTTGGCAGTTTTTATACACGCGCGTTGTACTTTTTTGAAGAAAACCCGTCACAACCCGTCACCTTCCGTTTCCTTGGCCAATTCGGTCGTACGCGGTCCCCTTCTTTGTATGCCGCTTCACAAATCCGCGTTCTTTCAGCTTGAGGCCGAACGCGGTCTCTGCTATGAAGTGCTCACCAAATTCCTCCGCCCACTTCCTGTAAGCGCTGTACATCTCGCGCGCTTTTGCCAAGGCGAAGTCGCCGACGATGCAACAATCGCTGACAAAACGCCCTACCTTTGTCCATTCCTGGCGTATTCGCGGATAGCATCGGCAACCTCGGGTGGCTTGCCCAAACCCTCTCGATACCAGCGCACGCCACGCGCTACCGCCCAAGCCAAAAGGCCCTCCGCTTCCGCCATGAGTTTCGCTGGTAGTTCGCGATCAATTTCTTCGGCTGGAATCGTCACCGTGAACGGGATGAAGTACAGCCGGTTCCAAATCGCCGCATCCGTCCCCCCGGGACAATTGGGCGATGATTCGCATCAATCCAGAGCTTGTCCGACTCAGTAAACTCGATTGGGTTTTCGTATTTCCTGCAAGCCTTTATCTTTCCCATGCGCTGCGTGATGCGTTTTAGTTTTCTTTCCGCAAGCCGCTGACCGTCCTCCGTCTCCGACGTCATGACAAACCTAGCTCCGCGAAGGTCTGCAAGGTCGGCCTGCGTGTTATCGCTTTCGTGCCGCACGGTTTTGCGGATACGGTCGAAGGCGCGGCGCGCCACGGCCTATCGTTTGGTCTCGTAGCACAGGAAGGGTATTCGAGGGCGACATGCTTCTTTGCGGATCGAGACCAGCGGGGTCGTAGTTCCTGGAGTGCAAGGCTTCGTATGCCTTGGCGAGCGGAGCATACGCCGGATCGGGCGTTTGCGCGCGGGCGGGCATTACGGCCATGCTCAGGACGAAAATGCGTAACACCATTGCCCCTCACGGAGTGCCTCTTGCGGACATCGGTGTAGTGCCGTGTTACCCGAAAAACTCTCAGCGTTATTCGACTTTGCGGATGGCGAAGGCGAGATCGGTGGCGATGCCGGGGGTCTCGAAGACCAGGCCGTTTTCCCGGGTATTCAGAACGGCAACGTCCCAGACGGCCTCGCCGTCGAACGTGTTCCAGCCGGTGATGCGATAAGTGCCGGGACGCAGGGATGGCGCCTCGACGGTTGCGGTCAGGGGCTCGGCATCGCGCCGCAGCATACCGTTGGCGCCAATTGTATCCGTCCGCAGGAGCCATACGATAGCCTGTTCCGTGTCGCCGCAGGCGACGGCCTTGAGCGCGGGCGCCGATACTCGCACCTCCTCGTTCGAGTTGCGGCGATCGAACTTGCGCCACTCGATGAGGGGTAGAAAAAGGGCCATGCCGCGTTGCGCCAGGCGCATTCCCGGCGTGAGGGAATGGGGCTTGCGGTTGGGCCAGCGCATGCCGCCGCCCGCGCCGCCGGCGCACAGGTGGGCCCATTGCATGTGCCGGAAATACTCATCGTCAAACGGGGCGGGTAGCGTTTTGTGGTGGTCCTTAAAGGTATGGATGGGTCCGTGCTCGCTGTCGAGGAACGGCCGGATGTCGCGCAGTTCTCCCAGCGCTTCGCGCATGAGGCGGCCGGTGCTCAGCGCGGCGTCCACCGTGTTCGCCGGACAATCGATGGTCCCTTCCTCGTAGAAGTGCGTGCTTGCAAAATCCAGGCAGGGATGCCGAAAAATGGTCTCCGGAATGCGCTTGTCCAACACCATGTGCGGTCCGAACACCGATACCGTCTGGGGATGCGCGCGACCGTGGACTTCCAGTTCCCGCGCGCGCACGAAGAGACTCAGCTCTTCGATGAATTCGTTGAAGCACTCCGCGCTGTCCTGCGCGTAGGAGGGGTGAATCTCGTTCCACAGGTCCCAGGCGAACAACGCGCCGCTGCCGCTCCAGCGTTCGATGCAGAAGGCAAAACGCGCCTTGATGGCCTCGCGCGTCTCGCGGCACAGCAGGAATTTCTTGCGGTCGGCGCACGGCCCGCCGTTCTTCACATTATAAGGATGCCGGTTCCACTTGATCCACAGCCAGAAGGTGTCGAACGGAGTCAGCAGGATGCGCAGTCCATACTGCTCGCATAGGACGAACAGATCGTCCCACAGCTCGATCATGCGCGGGCGGTAGCGGCCCGCCGGCTTCTCGAAATGGTGGCGAGAGCCCTGACTGTACTCCAGCATCAGCCGGAGACAAGTCACTCCATGAGCGGCCAGCATTTTGATGTACCGCTCCGCCGAATCAAAATCTTTACGGCCATAAAGGCCCGCGAATTCCGGCCACGTGACAGCGTCATTCTGGCCGATGGGCATCCAATTCTCGCCGTCTTCCGTCACGAAATACGGCGAATTCCGGTTTACATATACCCAGGGCAGCGCGGACGCGGATCCACCGCGCTCCTGCGCCGCGGCAAGCGTAGAAGTTCGAACCACAGACGTTTCCAATTATCCTTGAACTTACATTCTCGCATTGTTGGATTCGCCGCGCGAGCGAAGCGTTTCGAAGGCGCGTAACGCAATGCCAACCTGCCTCATCTATCGTCCGAAGGCCGACGATTCAGGAGGGTTCATGAAGCGAGATCCGGTTTGCGACATGGAAGTGGACGAGAACAGCGCGGCGGCGACGACCCAGTACGCCGGGGACACATATTATTTTTGCTCGGAGGAGTGCAAGCGGAGGTTCGACATGGACCCCGAGAAATACGTGTCGCGATCGGAGCGCAGCCAAACCTAACCGCAACCTGTTATCGGCCCGCAACTTCCCGGAAAACGCGCAGCGTGTTCAGCCCGAATATCTTGCGGACATCCTGGTCGCTGTAGCCCTTCTTGCGCAGCGCCGCTTTGAGCGCCGGCATTTTCGAGATGTCCTCCAGGCCGTGGGGCGGGGCGGTAATGCCGTCGAAGTCGCTGCCGATTCCGACATGATCGATGCCCGCGATTTTCACCGCATGATCGATGTGCGCCACGGCGTCGTCGATGGTGGCGTAGGTCTGCGCCGCGCTCTTCATGTCCCTGTGGAACTCTTTGGCCTCGTAGTCGTCGAGGGCCTTGCCCGTGAGCGATGGCTCGGTATATGAGATCGAATTCACGGCTTTGCGCAGCAGGCTCGCGTCCTTGGGATTCAGAAAACCTTCACCGAAATTGATCCCGATCACGCCCCCGTTCTTGGCCAGCGCGCGGATCATGTCGTCCGTCATGTTGCGGGGGACATCGGACAGCGCGCGGCATGAAGAATGCGAAGCGATCACGGGTTTCGTACTGACGGCAATGGCGTCGTAGAAGGTTTTATCGGAAACGTGCGACACGTCGACCATCATGCCCAGACGGTTCATCTCGCGGACCACTTCCTTGCCGAAGTCGGTCAGTCCGTTGTGCGCCGGCTTGTCGGTCGAGGAGTCCGCCCAATCGGTGTTGCGAAAATGCGTCAGCGTCATGGCGCGGACGCCGAGAAGGTAATACATGCGCAGCACGGCCAGATCGTCGTCGATCTGGTGTCCGCCTTCGACCGACAGTATGGCCGCGATCTTCCCCGCGCGCGTGATCCGTTCCACGGCCGCCGCGTCCACGGCCAGCTCGATCCGATCGGGATGCCGATCGAAGACGCGCTGCATGGCGTCGCGCAGGTCGAGCGTGCGGCGGACCGCCTCGGCCCCGTGATAATAGGTCGGAACCCACAGCGCGAAAAAGGGAGCGTTGACGCCGCCCTCCCGCAGGCGGGGCAGATCGGCATGGCCGACGGACAACCGCCGGCCCAGGTCGGCGTTGTCGATCAGGACGCGCTGGATGGTATCGATATGGCTGTCGATCCCGATGTTTTGGCCTGACGAGCGCTGTGCGGAGAACGTCAGCAGCGCCACGGCGGCAAGCAGAATATCGCATACGTAGATTGTAGACGGTAGACTTTAAGAACGCGATGGGAATTGGGATCAGGACCGACGAGTTGCGCAAGGTGTATCACTCGCCTCCCCCGCTGGCGGCCGCGGGAGCGATTTTCAGCGGCCGCGGAAAAAGCGGAAAGAAACAAAAAACGGAGATCGTGGCATTGAACGGCGTTTCGCTCGAAGTGCCGGCGGGCGAGATTTTCGGGCTGCTGGGGCCCAATGGGGCGGGCAAATCGACGACCGTCGGCATTGTGACGACCCGCGTCAAGCCCACCAGCGGCGAGGCCTGGATCGGTCCTTACAACGTTTGGCGCGAGCAGGTGGCGGCCAAGCGTCTGATCGGCGTGGTGCAGCAGCGGCCGAACCTCGATTTCTCGCTCACCGCGCGGGAAATTCTGATGTTTCATGCATCCTATTTCGGCGTCGATGCCGGCGAGCGGACGCGGCGGGCGAACAAGCTTCTGGAGCGGTTTCAACTCGCGGACCGGGCCGACGAAATGGTGCGGGGCTATTCCGGTGGAATGATGCAGAGGATCGCGATCGCGCGCGCCATGATGCACGACCCCGAGGTGTTATTTCTGGACGAGCCGAGCACCGGCCTGGACCCTCAGACGCGGCTGCTTCTGTGGGAGATCATTCGCGAGTATAACGCGCGGCGGCAAAACCGTCCTGCTTACCACGCACAACATGGAAGAGGCCGATTCGTTATGCCGGCGCATCGCGATCGTGGACCACGGCAAGGTCATCGCGCTGGGAACGCCGGCGGAGCTGAAGAATTCCATTCCGGGCGGATATCTGGTGCGCGTGAAATTCAGCGCGGCGGCAAACGGGATCGGGGAGCTTCTGCGCGCCCTGCCGGGAGTGAATGAAGTGCAGGCGCGGGAGAACGGCGTAGACCTCTATGCGGACCGTGGTGGAGGGTTGATGGCGGGCATCGTGGGCGCGGCGGCCACCGCCGGCGTGGAAGTTTTGGACGTTCACATTTCCGAGCCCAGCCTTGAAAATCTGTTTCTGCATCACACCGGAAGGAGTCTGCGGCAATGAACTGGAAAACGTTCACGGCCATGCTGCTGCGCGACGCCCACGTAGCGCGCCGGAATTTCGTTCCGCTGCTGCTGCAAACCATGCTGCAGCCACTGCTATTCGTATTTATCTTTGGGCAGGTGATGATCCGCGGTGGCTTCATGACCGAGAATTACCGGGCGCTGCTGCTACCGGGAATCATGGCCATCAGTATGCTCATGACGGGAGTTCAAGCCGTCTCCATGCCGCTGATCGCGGAATTCCAATTTACGCGCGAGATCGAAGACCGGCTGCTGGCGCCCATGGACATTCAGTGGCTCGCTATCGAGAAGGTGGTCGCCGGCATGATCCAGGCGCTTGTCTCGGGTTTAATTGTGGTGCTGGCGGGCTGGCTGGTGATGGGGACGAACGTGGCAATCACGTTCCACGAGCCTCTCGAATTCGCTGTGGTGCTGTTTCTAGTGGCCCTGCTTTCCGCGGCCGGTGGGTTGACGCTGGGGTGCAGCGTGGGACAGACGCACGTCGGGCTCATGTTCAGTCTGGTGATTGCGCCGATGATCATGTTCGGCTGCGCGTATTATCCCTGGAGCGCGCTGCACAGCTTCCCGGTGGTGCAGGCGGCGGTGCTGATCAATCCGCTGGTTTACGCGAGCGAGGGGTTGCGCGGCGCGCTCGCTCCGCAGGCCCCGCATATGCCCGTTCCGGTTGTAATCGTCGTGCTGGCGTTTGTCGATGCGGGGTTCATCGCGTTCGGGCTGCAGCGCTTTTTCAAAAAAGCCGTGAGTTGAGCGAATGCACACTCCATGGGGCCAACTTCCGGTTTCAGACGCGCATGTCCATTTCTTCTCGCGGCGATTCTTTGAAACGTTGGCGGAACAGCGCAAAGTTGCGGTCGAAGAGCTAGAGCCTTTGCTGAATTGGCGCATCCCGGCGGCGAGATCCGGCCGTGCCGGCTCGCGAATGGGTGACCGAACTCGATCGCCGCGGGGTGGATCGAGCCGTCCTGATCGCGAGCGTTCCCGGCGACGAGGAATCCGTCATGGCGGCTTGCGCGAGTTTCCCCGAACGGTTCTACGGCTACGCGATGGTGAACCCCACGGCCGGCGGCGCTCCCGCGGCGGTCGCGGCCGCTCTCGACACGGGGCGCCTGCGGGGATTGTGTTTCTTCCCGGCGATGCATTGCTATTCCATGCACGATCCGCGCGTGTCCGCGATCCTGGACATTGCGGCGGAGCGGCGTGCGATAGCATTCGTGCACTGCGGCGCGCTCAGCGTCGGCGTGCGGAAAAAGCTGGGTCTGCCATCTCCGTTCGACATGCGCTTTTCAAATCCGGTCGATACTCACGCCGTCGCCCTGCGCTATCCGCAGGTGCAGTTTGTTATTCCTCACTTTGGCGCGGGGTATTTTCGCGAGGCGCTGATGTTATGCGATCTTTGTCCCAACGTCTGGCTGGAGACGTCGAGCTCGAATAGCTGGATGCGTTACGAGCACGGCCTCGACCTGCGCGGGGTGTTCCGCTCGGTTCTGGACGTGACGGGGCCGAGCCGGGTCCTCTTTGGGACCGACTCCTCGTTTTTTCCGCGAGGGTGGAACGCGGCCGTGTTCGAGGCGCAGACGACGGCGCTTTACGAGATCGGCGTGGACGAGGCTTCGGCGCGGCTGATTCTGCACGAGAATCTGGCGCGCCTCTTGTCCTGACATCTCGTAGAATTGGGGTTATGTATTCTCGATCCCTGTTTATTGCCGTAGTCTTCAGCTCCTTCGTTTTGGCGCAAACGAATCCGCTCACGCAGGCCGTAACGGCGCGCTACAACTCCGCGAAGCAGAACCTGGTGGAGGCGGCGGAGGCGATGCCGGATTCCGACTATGGATATCAGCTTACGAAGGAGCAGCGGCCCTTCAGCGGATGGATCGAGCACACGGCAATGGGGAACTACAGCTTGTGCTCGGCCATCAACGGCCAGCCGCCGCCGGAGGTTAGCCATGCGGCGCATGGGTTGACGAACAAGGCGGACCTGGTGAAGGCGCTGCGGGACTCGTTCACGTATTGCGATTCGGTATTGAAGGGGATGGACGATAAGACGGCGTTGCTCGAGAAGGGCGGGAAATATCCGGTGACGGCGATGATTAGTCTGGTGGCGTCCTTGAACGAGCACTACGGCAATGTGGTGGGATATTTGCGGACCAAAGGCGTCACGCCGCCGTCGACGGCGCGGGCGCAGAAGCGATAAAGCGCCTGCCGGCGCAGTTTCCGGATCACGGTGGAATACCGGCCGGGTATACCTTCTTCGGCATCGATTCGTGTTCGCTACACAGACCAGCATTGCCTGCGCCGTTCCGCGAAAAATCGCTCGGCGAAGAGAGCGGCGGCCGATTGCTCTAAAATGGTCTTTTGCACCGCATTAGTTCATCCGGCGGCGCAGCCAAGGCTAGCTGGCCGCAGATTTACCTGGGGGTCGTGTTCACGACCCTGGGCACGCTCGTTCTGGAGCTTTCGCTTACCCGCATCTTTTCGGTCGTTTTCTATTATCATTTCGCCTTTTTAGCGATCTCCATCGCCCTTTTTGGACTCGGCGCCGGGGGCGTGTTTTCCTATGTAATCGCCGCACGCAAAGGAGAGCTGTTCGGCAAGCTCGGAACGCTCGCGGCGTTAAACGCCGTCGCGGTCGTGGGGTCGCTCGTGTTCCTGATCACGCGGCGCGGCGATTTCGGCGCGCTTACGCTGGCGCTGATCTACTTCGCGAGCGCGTTGCCGTTTTTTCTCTCTGGAACAATAGTTTCGCTGGTCGTCGCGGAGACGATCGAGCGCGTCGATCGCGTCTACTTCTTCGACCTCCTCGGCGCCGCCGCCGGTTGTCTCGCTCTCGTTCCTTTTCTCAACACCCTGGGCGGCCCCAACACGGTGCTTGCCGCCGCCGTGTTCTTCGCGGTGTCGTCCGCTATCTGGTTCAACTGCGCGCCGCACGCGCACGGCCGCGCCGCCGCCGTCGTCCTGGCGCTCGCTCTCGTCTCGCTGATCGCCTACAACGGGCGATTCCGCCTCATCGACATAAAATACGCCAAGGGACAGGACATTCCCCGCGAGATCTTCTCCAAATGGAACAGCTTTTCGCGGATCGGCATCACGCGCAATCTGGACATCATCATCGACGCCGACGCCGCCACGGGCATCGCGCAATTCGATTTCAACCGGCCGTTATCGGACCAGGATCGCCGCGATCTGCTGCATGAGGCTCCCGGCCTGCCCTATTTTGTGCGCCCCGGCGCGAAGGCGCTCATCATCGGTCCGGGAGGCGGCTGGGACGTCGCCCGCGCTCTCGCCTCCGGCAGCAAAGACGTGACCGGCGTCGAGATCAATCCCATCATCGCCAACACCATCATGCGGGAGCAGATGACCCGCTTCAGCCACGGACTCTATCTGCGGCCGGAGGTGCATATCCATGTCGAGGACGGCCGCAGTTTCGTGCGGCGCTCCACCGAAAAATACCAGGTGATTCAGGCGACGCTGGTCGATACCTGGGCCTCCACGGCCGCAGGAGCGTTTGCGCTCTCCGAGAACAATCTGTACACCTCCGACGCTTTCCGCGACTACCTGAGCCATCTTACGGACGACGGCATGCTCGCGTTTACGCGCTGGGGATTTCAACCGCCGCGTGAATCGCTGCGGCTGCTCTCGCTCGCTTACGAAGCATTTCGGCAAATCGGCGAGCCGGACCTTGCGAGCCACGTCGTCATCCTGCGGGAGAATCCCGAGCTCCTCGCCAAGTGGGGCTCGAAAGATACCGTGCTGATTTTCCGGAAGCCAGTTACGGCCGCGGATCTGGGCCGTCTGCGCCTCGGCCTTAAAAACAGCAAGGACGATTTGATCTACGCTCCCGATGCCCCAGCCAATAACGCTTTCGGAGATTTCCTGCGCAGTCCCGACCCACAGCGCTTCTGGAGCGACTATCCGTACGATGTGCGTTCCGTTTCCGACGACCGCCCGTTCTTCTTCTATACCGTCCAGCCGCGCGATCTATGGAGTTTTTGGAGGCAGCGCGAAGCCTCCGCCGATTACAAAATCAACCGCGCCCTGCCGCTGCTGTTCGGGCTGGTGGGCGTGAGCATTCTCGCAACGGCCATTATTTTGGCGCTGCCGCCCCTGCTGCTGAAGACGCGTTTACCGGTCGAGCGCGGATTGCGTACGTTCATCTGGTATTTCGTGTGTCTTGGGGCGGGATACATAATGATTCAAGTCGCGCTGATTCAGAAATTCATTCTGCTGCTGGGGCATCCCACCTACGCGCTGACGGTCATCATTTTCTCGATGCTGATCTCGAGCGGGCTGGGCAGCTATTACAGCCGCCGGATCTTGTCGAATGGGTCGATGTCGCGGCTGATGTGGGTCCTGGCCGCCATCGCGGCATGCATAACCGTCCTTGCTTTCGCCGCCGCTCCCGTCGGCCGCTACGGCGTAGGGCTTCCGCTTGCGGTAAAGATTGTCGTCACCGTTCTCTTGATCGCCCCCGCCGGATTCCTGATGGGCATGCCGTTTCCAACCGGTTTGACGCGGCTCGAATCGCGCTATCCCCACGCCGTGCGCTGGGCCTGGGCGCTGAACGCGGCATCGAGCGTGCTCGGGTCCGCAGGCGCGATCTTCCTCGCTATTTATCTTGGCCTCCGCATGGCACTGCTGATCGGCGGCGCGTTATATCTCGTGGCGCTGCTCCTCGCGCGCATCGAATCGCATCGTCCGGCGGCGGCGCCGAAGTTGCAACGCGCCGTTCAGCAAGTGTCGTGAACCGGCGCCGTATGCTGTTCGTTTACGGCATCACGGACCGCGGGCCGCGATCCAGAAGGGCGACTACGAATCGCGGGAGACCTATCCTGGATGGCCTGCTCCACAACGGGCCGCATTGAGATGCGTGGCGACGCCATGCGCAAGAATCGCGGGAAGCAAAACGCCTGGCGCTCACATCGCGGGCAAGAGGATCCTCGATGCGGCCCGCAAACGCGCGACCGGAAAGCACGGCGGAGGCTTCGGCCGCATCGAACTGAGCGAGGTTCCCGGCTTGAGTGTCCGCAAGACCGCGATCTCCTGGTTTTGAACGACGCGCTCGATCAATTGAAAGACTCCGATCTACGCAAGGCGAAAATCGTCGAGCTTCGTTACTTTTGGCGGACTGAGCGTGGAGGAGACTGCGGCAGTGCTGAGTGTTTCGGAGGGAACCGTCACCCGGGACTGGCGGTTGGCGAGAGGGTGGCTCATCGCGGAAATCGGTAAAGACTGAACAGCCTGTTTTTTTCCGGCGAGCGGAATTTGCGGGACTCGGATGATCGGCGCCGGCGTGGCTCGATTACGCTGACGTCACGCAAGCGTAGTGCGCATGAAAATCTGTTACGTAGCGCGGGAAGAATCCGCTTGATTGACATTCGAACCCGTGAGGTTCTCATTCCAGGCTTCATGTCGCGATGTCTTCGGCGTGATTTGACGTTCGCGTTCGCGCGGCGTCGCCGCCCCCGGCAATCTGGGATACTTTGCGATCCCGCAAGCCCGATTCTCTACGGGCGCTACCAAGCTAGTTCGAGACCTCATGCGCGATCTAGAAAGGGTGAATCCCGGCGAACCTTGAGCGAACCGTTTTCTGCTTTGAATCCGAAGTTGTATAATCACACATGCAAGGAATACCCTGGAGCACCATTGCTCTCGGCTCGCTATTGCTCATCTCAGCCTGCTCACTAGGAGGACAGGAAGTGCAATCTCCGCAACCTGAAAAATCGAAGCCGCCTGTCAAAATGGAGCAGCGCGGGCGCATCCTTGGAATCGGCGGTGTCTTCTTCAAATCCGCTAATCGCGATCAGATGCGCGAATGGTATTCGAAGCATCTTGGACTCGCTGACAAAGGCGCAGGCGCGATGCTTCCGTGGCGCGAACACGACGACCCGCAAAAGGAACACGTTACAGTTTGGACTGTTTTTTCCGCCTCCACTGACTATATCCCAGCCACGCAACCGTTCATGGTCAACTACATCGTGGACGATCTGGATGCTTTGCTCGACCGCTTAAAACAAGAGGATGTAAAGATTGACGCCAAACGAATGGATGAATCCTACGGTCGCTTTGCGTGGATCTATGACCTGGATGGGAATAAGATTGAGCTCTGGCAGCCGGCCGCAAAGCCCTAAGGGCCTTCCACTGCCCTTACTCAATCGGTTTTCTGTAGCTACGGTCCCGTAGTCTAAGCTCACTGGGATTCTGCAGGTCCCCTTCACCTCGATATGCTGATCGTCGTAAGCGTCTCGTGAACCGCTCTTCCTGAGGTACCGGTCGGCGCCGCAAGCATCTCCGTTAAGCAGTTTTGCAAGGAGCAAGGACTGACGGAGAAATCCTTTTACGCTTGGCGAAGACGGTTCCAGGAAAAAAGAGGGCCGGTACGTTTCGCCCTGGTCGAGAGGAGCACCTTTAGTAAACACTACGCGACTTATGGGGCACGATCCCAAGGCGCGTTACTTGCCACCCTTCCCGTCGGGCCTGCTGCCTACCTCTCTCTAGCGCGCCCTAGCCGCGACGATCGCCGCTGCCATCGCGACCTTGTGATCCTTGCCCCAGGGCGGCCCGATGGACCTCCTCAGCTGGAGGAAGTGGGCATCGAGGTCCTCGATGCGCAGCGCCTCTCTCGCTGCATCAAACACCT
This sequence comes from Bryobacterales bacterium, assembly GCA_963838885.1. Classification (GTDB taxonomy): domain Bacteria; phylum Acidobacteriota; class Terriglobia; order Bryobacterales; family Bryobacteraceae; genus JAICMB01. The sequence goes on from CAWITB010000007.1 coordinate 16,249, forward strand.
TCTTCGCGTCGTACCAGTGGACGGTCCAACCGCGCGCCTCGGCCGCCGCGGCCAGCGCCTTGCGGTACATCACCCAGTCGGCGACATTCTGCGCCCGGTAGTCCTTGATCCGCTCGGCAATGGTTGGTGGCAGCGCGGGGCACTGGCGAAGCGCGACGCCGAGGATGCGGCCGGGCGCCGCCTTCGCGACGGCATCCAGGCCGAGCTTCGCGTGCCGTTCCGCCGACACCCGCACGCGCTCCACCAGCGCCACTGCCTCATGAAGCGGAAGCGCCTGACCTTCGCTGTGGTGCGGAATCTTCGGCAGGTTCTGGTCCACCAGTTCGACGCGGCGGCGGTCGAGGAGCGTCCCGTCGCCCGCGGCCGTCACCAGCACCGCCCAACCGCCGTGATCCGATACCCCGATGATCCCGTCGTCTCTCGACACGATGTTCCCTCCAGCGCGAGCGCTTTGCGTACCCTTGCCGGCCCGGCATATCAGGGGAGGCCGCCTGACGTAACCGCTTTCAGGCTGGGAGCCGGCGGATCGGCGCGCTGTACGATAATCAACAAAGCCGTTCGTCCGTCACCCAATAGACCGGCGCTATCATCGATCCGATTTCATCGACCAAGCCGAGCCTTTAGAAAACTCTGGCCTAACATCGCCCCTCCCACCCACACTCTCCCTCGTGGACGGCAGTTGTCTATTTGTCATCACGACCGCCGGAGTTCGCCATAGGTGCGAGAACCTAACCCCTCTTTCGTAGACGTCGCCAGAACTGTCCATCCACGAAACACCGTTGTCCTTCTTGGCAGAAGCCATGAAGGCTTGAAACTACGTGCAGCGTGACCGTCGATCTCGTTGCGCGCGACATGTTTCCTCCCGATGAGGCGGCGCGTCGTCCACGTTTAATCGCACCCCTCAGTTAGTCGTCGTCTTTTTTGCGCCCCTATTCTAGCCAATAGCATTGTTCTTCGCTTCTCCGGACAAGTTTCTCTTGATGAAGCCGAACCCTTCCTGCCCAATCGAAGCGCCAGCGTCACTACGCTCCGTTGGTCTTCGAGTTATCGCGGAATGCTGTCCGGCTTCGCCGGAATCCTCACAGAGAGTAATTCGCGCCGAGTTGGCGTTCCTATGCTGGGTGCGGATGAGGCGCCGGAACTATTGAAACAAACTTCCCTCGCGGCGGGGTTCTTCGGTAGGCCGGCCCGAGGGAGTCACGTGTGAGCAGGGGCCCTTAAGCGAGTGCCATTGCTCCTAAACCGCACTCTTCATGAATCGCCTGGATCGCTTTTTCCAGCCCGTCGCGCCGCACCACGATGCTGATCGTCATTTCGCTGGACCCTTGCGCGATCGCGATAATGTTGACGTCCTGTCGCGAAATGGCGCTGAAGATACGACCCGCGAGTCCTTGCGTTCCCCTCATTCCCTCGCCCACCACCGCCAGTAATCCGACCTGCCGATCGACATCGAGCGGCTTTAAATAACCGTGCGCGAATTCCAGCGTCAACCCGGCCTCGATCTGTTCCGTCACGCGCTCGACTTCTTCGCGGCGTACCAGAAAACAGAAACTCTGCCGGTAGCTCGAGCTCGAGAACGCCAGCACCTCGGCATTAGCGGACGCGAGCGCATCGAGAGCCCGCGCCATCACGCGCGTTCCGGTTAAAGCCGAACTGGCAGGCTCAATCGAGATCAACGCGACATCCTTCAGAGACGTTACAGCCTTCGGCCCGTGGCGCGAATCGCTGCGCGCCGGAGCAATCTTAGTCCCCGGTTTATTGGGCGCGAAGCTGTTCTTGCTCCACACCGGAATGCGCCGCTCCTCCAATGGCGCCAGCGTGCGGGGGTGCAAGACCTTGGCGCCGTTATAAGCCAGCTCGGCCGCTTCCGCGTAGGTGATCTCGTCGAGCACTCGCGCGTTCGGCACGGAGCGCGGATCGGCGCTCATGATTCCGTCGACGTCGGTCCAGATCCACAGCTCGGAGGCGTCGAGAACGGCGGCGAGAATGGATGCCGAAAAATCCGACCCTCCGCGTCCCAGCGTCGTGGGACGTCCATCGAGCGTCGCCCCATTGAATCCCGTAACGATCGGAAGGACGCCCTGTTCGAGCAGAGGGAGAATCGCCGCATTGGCGCGCGCGCGGGTCTCTTCAAGTAGCGGCGTAGCGTTGCCGAACACCGCGTCCGTCACAATAACCTCCGCCGCGTTCACGGCGCGCGCCGCGATCCCGTTGGCGTTCAAGTATTCCGATAACAGCATCGCCGACAAGCGCTCGCCGATCGCGACGGCTTCGTCCACCGACCGCGGCGGCCGCTCGCCGAGCATGCGGATGCCATGAGCGATACGACGGAAATCCGAAATCAGAGCTTCCACCGCAGAGCTTGCGGCGGCCCGCTGCTGCGGCTTCAGGAGAAGACTGCACGTTTCGCGATGACGCTCGGCGAGTTCGCGGAGGTTCGCGTCCACTCCCCGGTCGTCGCCCGCTTCGGCGTGACGCAAGGTATCGAGCAACAGATCCGTGACCTTGGACATAGCCGAAACGACGGCCAGCAGCGGCCGTCCGCGGCGCGCTTCCTCGCAGAGCTGGGCGGCCACGCGGATGCGCTCCGCCGATCCCATGCTGGTGCCGCCGAACTTCATCACAAGGAGGTTTTGCATGGATCGCTAATGAGTTCTTTCTTTACCGTTGGAGGTCCGGTCGCGAATAATCTTGAGCAGCGCCTCCTCAGCCTGTTCGAGCGACAGAGCCGTGGTATCGACGTACACCGCGTCGGGAGCCTGCACCAAGGGCGACGCCGGGCGGCTACGATCGCGGTTGTCGCGCTCCGCCATCTGCAGCGCCACAATGCCGGCCGGCGAATGGATCTCGCGTGCGCGGCGATCGGCCCGCACTTCCGGCTGCGCGTCTAGAAAGATCTTGACCGCGGCATCGGGGAAGACGATGGAGCCGATATCACGGCCCTCGATGACGGAGGACGAGGCGGTCCCGATCTCCCGCTGTTTTTCGACGAGCGCGCGGCGCACCGCGGCGATTTGCGCGATTTTGGACGCGGCATCGGATATCTCGGGCGCGCGTATGGCCTCTGAAACGTCCTCTTCATTCAGAACCACTGTCCGGGCGCCGGCCACAAAGCCGATTCGCGCCTCCCGGGCGAGCTGCTCCAAACGATGCATGTCGGAAAGCGCGATGTTCCGCCGCAATGCCCATAGGGCAATAGCGCGGTACATCGCGCCGGTGTCGACATAAAGGTATCCAAGTTTGTCGGCGATGCGCCTTGCCAGCGTACTCTTTCCCGCTGCTGCCGGCCCGTCGATTGCGACGGTGATGCGCTTGGTCGTCAACTATTCATGTAAGCATATCCGCTTACTTTTGGTCGGGCTTGGGCGGCGCGCTGTCCGGCGTTGGCGCCGCGCTCGCCTGCACCTTTTGCTCTACCGCGGCGAGCTGCTTTTTGGTGGTCTCAACGTCGGGACTATTCGGCGCCTCAGCCAAATACGCCTTGAGCGCATCGGCTGCGCCGGCGTAGTCCTGTTTTCCGGCGAGTAGCGCCGCGAGCAGTTGATGCATGCGCGGAATGGCGTGATCGCTATCCGCCTTCAGACCGGCGCGCACGCTTTTCTCCGATGCCGCGTACTCCTTCAATTCGAAATTCGCGAGCGCGTTGTAGTACCACATCTCAGGAAAGTTTACGGCATCGAGACGGAGCAGCCGGTCCGTCGCCTCCTTCGCCTCTGGCCAGTTTCGGGCGCGAATCGCGATCGCAGCCAGCTGGGCGTAAGGATTGACGTATTTCGGATCGGCCGCGACGGCCTGCTCGTAGGCTTTCTTCGCCGCGTCGTCATTGTGGTTGTGATCCTCTACTTCGCCCAGCTCGTACCATGCAACGGCGTATTTGGGATAGATGCTGGTGGCCTTCTCGAGCTCCTTGTGCGCCTCCTCCCACTTATTCTTCTTCATGTCGGAAGAGGCCTTCTCGAACGCCTTCCTAGCATCCTTGGGCGCCAGGGCGGTCGTAGCGCTGACCGTGGTCCCCTCCACATTTCCTACACGGTGAAGGACGATCGTGCCCACATCCGGGTCGTCCAGTGAGCGGTGATTTGTAAGGTCTAAAGTACTCGAACGGTAACCGGCCAGAACGGCGTTCAGCGCGCATCCCATGAGCGCTGTCGTGCGTTGGATGCCGGAGGACGACATCGGACCGCCGCCGTTCATGCCGCTCATCCCGCCGTTCATGCTGCTGTTGCGGCCGAGGGAGTCCTCGCTGGCGTCGGGCATCACGCCGAGTTGTTGACCGAGCTGGAAACTGAACTGCCCCTTGCTGTCGGTATAGCCCTGCGTGTGGGGATTGGTCCGGCACACCATCTGAATGGCGACGGATTGCGGAGGCGGCGTGCCATCGTCCAGCATCACCTTTCCAGAAAGGAAGATGGGACGTTGCGCACCCTCATTAGGGAGGGTGGTCGAGGGCGTGTTCGTCGGAAAGCGGCTGTTACTGCCCATTCCGCCGGTGTTGGAACTCGGAAGCGTCGGCGACGGGCTCGAGGGCCGGCCGACAGTCTGAGCATAAGTGCAAATTGAAAGCGCGAATATCGCCGCCGTGGAGCAAGCGGACTGGAAATGCATGGATCCCCCCAAGCCATTATAGGCCGTCGCGGGGCAAATCCGAGGCGGAAGCCGTTACCGGCAGCACATCTGGGTCGAGATTAGCGCCAACGGCGATGTGACCTGCGTCTGCCCGAAATAGTTTTCTTGCGAGAGATTCTTGTAAACCGCGCCGGCAACGCCGGCGGCGATGGGTCCGCTGACGGGTCTGCCGCCGGTGAGCAGCACCACGACAACCACCTTCTTAGCCCCGATCTCGTTGAACGATCCGAACCAACCCAAGTGCGTTGGCGATCTGCTGTCGGTGCACGTGCCGGTCTTGCCGAAAACGGGTTCGTTAGGGTTATAGTCCGCCCGGCGCGCCGTCCCGAACTCGACCGCGCCCATCATGCCGGGCCTAATTTCCGGAATCCATTGGGCAATCTCGAGATGCCGCTTCACGCGAGGCACGAATTGGGCGATCTCGTCCGGCGTTCTGGGATGCTGCAGATAGAACAGGGTGCCGCCGTTGGCGATGGCCGACACCAAATCGGCCAACTCCAGGGGAGTAAGGCTGAACCCCATTCCGAAGCTCGTCATCATGCCGAGTCCACCTTCGGACGGCGGAGGCGGCGCAGCCGCGATCGTACCCGGCTCCTCTTCGTCGATGGTACTGGCCTTTTCGCCCAGACCGAACAGCTTGGCATACTCCGTGACGCGCTCGAACCCTAGCTGCACTCCGACGTTGGCGAAATACAGATTGTTCGAACGGGCGATCGCTTCCGTCAACGTCATCCGGCGCGGAGCGGCCGCCTGCAGCAGCGTGTCGTTGTTGATGACGCCCTCTTTCAATCCCGCAAGCGCGGCGACCAGCTTGATCGTCGAGCAAGGCTGGAATCCGCTTTTATAGGCGAGCTTCTGATTGACAATGGACAAGATGCGGCCGGAACTGGGATCGGCCACCACAACCGTACCGTTGAATGGCCCCAAGGCTTGAACGGCGGCGCGGCGGACGATAAGGTCTTCGCCATCGACCAAATCTCCCGCCGTCGAGTCTCCGAACGTGGGCTCCGTCCAGGGGCTCAGGAGGAAGCGCGTCCGTGACAGGCGCGAAAGGTGGGAAACCGGGTGGTGCGCAACGGCGACAAACCTGACGGATGTCGTACCGGTGCGCGCACGCACCGTCCGTCTCGCGGCGTGCACGGACGCGCGCGAGCTTCGTTTTCGTTTTGTCGTGGCCCCGAACAGCGGGGCGCTTATCAGGCCAACGGCCAGTAAGAACGGTAAGAGCCTTGAAATCCTCTGAAAGTGCATGCCATCCCTATGCGTTGTTTAGATTCGGGAAAATGGTCGATATCGTTTAGCAACAAAGTTCCTAACATTATGTAGTATCGGCAGTTTAGAGTCAAGCTGCAGTCCAGCCTCCATCTATCGTTACTACCGACCCATTGACAAACGCCGCCTCCGGCGAGGCCAGGTAGAGCGCCATAAAGGCAATCTCCTCCGGCCGTCCCACTCTGCCGATCGGCTGACGCTGATTCAATTCCGCTCGCACCTTTTCCTTCTCGTGCCGGTGATACTTCTCCAGGTACGCTTCCACGAACGGCGTATCCACCGTACCGGGGCAGATGCAGTTTACCCTGAACTCCGTCGGATAATCCACTGCTAACTGCCGCGTCATTGCTACCACCGCGCCCTTGGTGGCGCAGTACGCAAACCGCTTCTTCACCCCGATCAGCCCGGCGACGGAGCCGATATTGACAATCGTCCCATGCGAAGCGATCAGGAGAGGCACGGCGCTCCGCGTCACCAGGAACGTACCATCTACATTGACGCGAAACAGCCGCTGGAGGTCACCAAGCTCGGTTTGCTCTACGCCGCCGACTAGTCCTATTCCAGCATTATTTACTAGAATATCCAGCCTCTGTATTTTTTGGAACACTTGTTTGACGGCGGTTTCGTCCGCAACGTTACAGACGACCGCCTGGGCCTTAGGCAGTTCGGCCGCCAGAGCCTCGGCGCGGGAGGCGTCGATATCGACAATAAGAACCTCTGCCCCCGCGGCGCTGAAAACACGGCAGATCGCCTCGCCGATGCCGCTTGCGCCGCCGGTTACCAAAGCCACCCGGTTTGTGAGTTCAAAAGGCATCTATCTCCAGAGTACCCCTCGCCGCCTCGCCGGGCCGTTATATAATCCCGACGTATGCCTTCGACCATTGTTCAAGCGAGCATCGTTCGCGCGAGCCTCTGTTGCGGGATCCTGGCGGCCTCGCTCGCGGCACAAACCGCCGCGGGAGCCGTGCCGGCAGCGCCTCCCGAACCCCTCGCGCATTTCCATCATCTGCACTTGAACACCACCGATCCCGAACGGGACATCGATTTTTACACCAAGCACTTCAGTTGTGAACGCGCCAAGTTCGCCGGCGCAATGGACGCGGTCTGGGCTCAGAAATCCTGGATTTTGTTCAACAAGGTCAGCTCGCCGGCGCCTTCTGAAACCTTGTCCACGATCTGGCATTTTGGCTGGGGGGCGCCCGATATGGCCAAGGAATATCAGCGCCAGCTCGACATGGGCGCGAAGTTCGAGACGCCTCTCACCGACATCAGCGACATCGGCGGCGGCAGCGCCAAGGGCGTCTTCTTCTTTGCCTATGTGATCGCGCCGGACGGCAACCTGATCGAGTTGAACACATCGCGGTCGGACCGCTTCGGACATATCCATCTGTTGAGCGCCGATCCGCCGGCGGCCGCGGAGTGGTATTCCAAGCACTTTGCGATCCCGGCGCGCTATCAGCGCGAAAGCCGCGTCTATCGCGGCGTTCATATCGGTCCTTCGGCCTCCATCACTATCGACAACGTGAATGTCATCTTCTATCCGTTGCAGTATGCCAAGGATGCGTGGCCGAAACTGTGGGGCGACCGCACGGAATTGGAGCCGACCAAGGGCCGCGTGGTCGACCACATCGGGCTGAGCGTGGACAATCTGGATGCTTCGCTCGAGCGGTTAAAGGGTGAGGGAATTACCGTCACCGATCCGGCGCGCAGCATTCTCGGAGGCAAGGTGAAATATGCTTTTATCGAGGGTCCCGATAAAATGCGTATTGAGCTGGTTGAAGGACAGGCGCACAAGGACTGACGCCAACAGGGAGTGCCGCCCTAGACCGACGGCCCACTTTGGCAAAGCCGCACAGCGTGGCCGCGCCGTGCCTTTTTGAGGAACTCGCCGCACAAGCGACTCGCCGTAGAAGGGAGCCTGGGCGCGGGCGCAAGGCGGAGGTTCCTGGACCGTTTGCCTTTTCGGTTTGGCGGGCACACTTCGCTCCAGCGCACGTTCAGAGAAACCTTAGAACAGCTTGACCCCCGGCAGGCCCCACACGTACCAGACCGGCCGAGGCGCCCGATTTTCCGCATTGGATGAAGACTTTCCAGCCACGACTTAGCATGTGCTTCCAGAAGCGCCACGTTCAAGCTTCGCTGTCAGCGGCACGTCACATGTCGAGCGCTGGGAGGACCTCCACCGGTTCGTCGCGTTTCGAGTTGCACTCCCATGTTGTTGGGCCCACGCAGGGCGGTTTTTTCGTAGGCGATCCGGCTCCAAGAGAGAGAAAATAGCTGGGTTCGCGCCGAGGTCGTTTCGGGTAGCGGCGCAACACTCAGGGGGTGAACAGCGCGACGCGGGCGCGATGGCCTTTCAATAGCTTTTCATCACTGGTGTATAGGACCGAGTTGGTTGCTTCCGCCAAAGCTATGTAGGCGGCGTCATAGGCGGTAAAGTTGTGCCGCAGTTCCCAAACGCGGCTCAGCAAAGGCGTATGCGGAAAGCGTTGCGCTGGGAGCATCGCCAGTCCCGTTAGAACCTGCTCGCTTCGATGCGGGTCGATGCGCCGGCCTGCTGCAAGGTTCTTATCGCGCTTACAACTTCCACGTCGAGCAAATGCGGAGCAATAAACGAATCGTCGCGCGCGGCCAGATCGCGTCTGAGGGAATCGGCCAAGGGGCCGTTCGTCAGCAGTTCTACAACTACGGACGCATCCAGAACAATCATCCGGCATCCCGCAATTCGCGTATGATTTGCGCGGCGCTCCGCTTGGTCGAAATCGGCTTGGCCTGCTGCGTGCGCTCCAGCCACTCGCGCATGGACGGCCGCTCCGCGGCACGCTCCAATTCCCGCTTTATGAGCTCAGAGAGGCTCATGCCCTCGCGAGCGGCGCGAGCCTTCAGGATGTTATGCACCTGTTCGGGAACGTCCTTCACCTGAATCATTTTCGACATGCTCTCAGCATAATAAAACATGCGCGGAGCATGTCCATTCCGGGCCTTTCGTGGCGTGGTGCGGATGCGCGGCATCATGCCCCGATCCCTAGTTCGGGTTGGATCGCCGATTCGAAACTTGGCCGCGGACCCCGCACACCCGCCGCAGGATGAACTATCGAGCTCGAGAAGGCGGAATCCAAATCCACGCATCGGCGACTGTCCGACCATGTGGACCGGTGAAGGAGAATAATAGAACGGCGTTCTAAACATGACTGGTCTGAATGGACAAAACAACCGTAAGAATCCGCCCGATCCGATTTGCCTTCGCCGTCGATCCTAGAGATTTGACGATATTGATGCGCGTGTTTGAGGCGAACTCCGTCTTCTGGGGTGGGCCCTACAATTTCATCCTGCCGCTATTCAAGCGCGTTCCTCAACGCTATAAAGAGCCATACCGTAAAAAGATCACGGCGTCTGCTGTCGTTCAGGGACTGCTTGAGGCTTTTCAGCCGGACGTCATTGTCGAAATGGAGACCGGCTCTACTTCAGCTCTGAAGTTTCCGCGCGGACGCGTCATAACCTATGACCAGCTTATTGGCCGAGATGACCACGGGCGCTGCGTTTACGGTGTCGACCTGCGCAGCGTGGTCACAGATTTATACAATACGAGGTTCCGTTTCGTTCAACGCCACCCGCCTGAGGTCGTGATCCCATCCAGTTCCAACGGTCACTACGATTTGATGTTCGCGGCGCTTTTCGGAAGTTTGCCAAGCGAAGGTCCCGTCGGAGATTGTTCAAAGCACTTCCTAGCCGCGCTCGACGGCAAGCGGCACGCGTTCGCGCCGCTAGACTATCCCAAGTTGTTGGACGAAAAGTATGTGTACCCGCTAAGGATCGCGGCGGATGGCCTGGAACCAAGGCGCAATAGTTGGAACATAGATTCCAAGCTTTACTACATGAACGAGCGTTCCCCGCTCGATCTCATTGACTTCTGGAACCTACGCGCTCTCGGTTGGGATATCACGCCTCTTCCGGCATCGATCGCGTCCGCGCTAACGAGCTTCTGTGAAGACTTCATTCAGAGCAGCTTCCGACCTTGCCCTCCGCCGTCAAATGCCTACCATCACGCCTCTTTTCTTTGCTCCCCGAGCAATACGCGAGATGACTTGCAGGCGTTCGTTGCGGCGCTTCGATCGCCCCCGCATGATGAAGCGCACCGAAGCGTCAGTCTCGATATGCGAGTGCCACGTATATGGGAGGAATGGGGTCGAAGCGCTGATCACGCGGAGCCGCAGACGGTTACGCAGAGTACGACGACGGTTGACTCTCATCTGATCGGCTCCGGCCTCCACGTTTCGACTGCTATTCCGGAATTTCTCAAAGACGACTGCTTCGCCTCTTCGCAGCGCGCCTGTGTCAACGTTCTGGAGTCCATCCCCGGCGGTGCTCGGGTAGTTCCGTGGGGCAGCAGTGAGTTGAGTGGCTTGATCCACGAATTCGCCGACGAGGAGGTATGGGTTTCACAGGAAGGGATTGTAATTACAGCAGCTGCATTCGTCAGCTCAAGATTCCTGCGAACACCAAGCCCTGCAAACGTATTCGCCGCATTCGCTAGCAGCAAGAAGCTGACCTTGGCGATGTCACCAGCAGGTGAAACCTGCCAACAGATCGTCAAAGCACTGGGTGGCTTGTCATCCATCAACATCGTCGCGCGATCGCCGGATCTGTTGCGTTTCCTCGACAGGCTGGCGCACGAGAACGTCGAGGTGGAGACCGAAGCCACACCTGCCAAGAAAGTGCGAAGGGCCTACGCGCCCTATACACAAACGCTTGCTGTCGTAAAACGTGCAACTCTGGGACCCGATGTTGCCGTATTGAACTTCTTCAATGCGCTCGTTACCAAAGGAGTACTAACTGTAGGGCTTACATTACGCTGCAAAGAGTGCAATCACTCCAGTTGGCATGCCTTAAACTCACTTGCTCCTTCGATGATTTGTCCTCGCTGTTTGTCCGCCATCGCGTTTCCCTCGGCCTCGCCACCTCGGAAGGAAGACTGGGCTTACCGGGTAAGCGGGCCATTCGCGGCGGAGCACCTGGCGCATGGAGCGTACTGTGTGGCATCGACTCTCCACTTCCTGGTGACGAGGGTCGTTCGCGAAACCACGTGGCTGCCAAGCTTTCGGCTGAGGAACGAACAGGGCATAGAAATTGAGGCGGACTTCGGAATGTTTGCGCGCCCGGGTCCCTTTAGCCATGCGACGTCGCCGTTCCTAATTTTGGGCGAGTGCAAGTCCTTTAATGTATTCAGACCCGAGGACTTTGAGAGGGCCCGCTCTATGGCGAACCTCTTTCCCGGAGCCGTTCTTTGTTTTGCCACTTTCCGCGATTCACTCAACCCGGATGAGATCAGGGCACTGACACGCGTTGTTCTGCGTGGACGGAGCTCTCTGCGCACCGGCAAACTTCTCAATCCCGTTCTGGTCCTCACAGGAAAGGAGCTCTTTTCTCAATTTCACTGGCATAAACAGCTTCAGGATGCGTACGGGCGATAGGGCGCAACACGCGAAAGCGGTCTATGCGCGCGCTGATATCCAGGAATTGTGTGACTTCACGCAGCAGGTACATCTAGGCATCGCCTCATATCACAACTGGCAGGAGGAGAAGCGAAGGAAGGTACTAGCGCGTCGGAAGTTCCAAAAGCGCAATCCTTCCCGATAGTGTTGATGTGCCCTCGAAAATCGGCTTTTAACCGCTGATCCGGCAAGTAACACTTGGTCGTGACACGCCCAAGCCTGACTTATGAGTCGCACCGAGGCAGACGAATGGAGCCGGAGGATTTGTGAGCTGACGAAACGCGCGTGAAGACACGCCGGCGCGCAGGGCGCTAAACACAGGGCGCTAAACATATGTTATGCCCGGTATTGCCCGGGCGCTACTTGCCGTCCACCGAGAAGGCCAGCAGAACGTTTCCCGGTAATCCCTGCCACTGGCCATAACCGGAATTTGTGAACACCATTCCGTTGGCGATGGCGGCACCGGCGGAATCGAGCGAACCGCCGCGGCCCGCCGTTCCATTCACCGTCTGGTAATCCCGAACGGTATTGAAATCCCAGACGATCTCGCCGGTGGTTGCGAGGAACGCCCGCAAATGTCCGTCAATAGAGCCTGAAAATATCACGCCCGGCATGGACGAGATGGCCGCCGATTGCGCGCCGCTGCAGCCTTTCGCTCCGGGTTTGCATTCCAACGCCGGGGCCGGCGTCGACCAGATCTTCTCGCCCGTATCGAGCTTGAGGGCGTGCAATCCTCCGGGTTTATTGCCATTGCGGAAATTCGTAAGGTCGGAGACCGCGATGTAGGCGTTGCACTCATCCGCGGTGGGGCCCCACTCGATGCCTCCAAGGCCGCCGCCTTGCCCCACGCGGGTCTGCCACAGAACCTTTCCGCGAGCGTCGGGGTCCAGCCCCCATGCGATTCCAGACTTTTGTCCGCAAATCAGAATGCGCTTGCCGTTTCCGAGGTCGCGAAGAATCGGAGAGGAGCCAAAGTCTGAATCGGGGCCGTGCCCTTCCGGACAATTCACGCCGCGGCCGCAGCCCATCGTGAAATTGTCATTAGGGAGCGCCTGGCTGGCCCACAGCATGGAGCCGGTCTGGAGATCGAAGGCCAGAATCGCGTCGCTGGTGTTGAGCGAAACATCGGTGTAGGAGTTTCCGGTCGCGGCATAAACGATTTTCTTCTTCGCATCGATCGTCGGCGCGGACCAGATTGCGGCTCCAGCAGGCGCCCAGTGTTGCCCCGCCGCCGTCTGGAGCAGACGAGGCGGATCGGGAACGCTGTACCTCTTCCAGATTTGTTTTCCCGTCGCTCCATCGAGCGCGACGACGCTTCCGCGGAACTTGCAACACTCATAGCCCGCGAGCATCGCCGAAGCTTCCTCGATCGACGACACCGGAACATAGAGGCGTCCGTTATAGAAGGCCGGCGAGCCGGTAATCCGGGCTGCGGGGTGATCGTCAACCTGAACTTTCCAGAGGGCCTTCCCGGTGGCCGCGTCCACGGCATGAACGACCGCCCGTGTATCGCCGAAATACGCGGCCAAGCGGCCACTGCCGATCCGGCCTACGCTGACGGCGGTACGAACGGTGGCTCCGGCGTCATACGACCAATAAGTACACCCCGTTTCGGCATCGAGCGAATAGACCGCCCCATTAGAGCTACCCACGAAGACGCGATCGCCGATCACGGCCGGTTGCGAGGAGCGCGCCGTATCGCCCTCGACAGCGAACGCCCATTTCAGTTTTAGTTTGGGAACCGCAGCGGCATCCAGACCCGGGTTCGGCTGGTAACGAGTATTCGCCATATCCTTGCCCCAGCCGTTCCAACTCGCGCCCGTCAACCGCAGGGGCTTCGAAACGACGGCGCACCGCCCGGTCACGCCTGCTGCCGCAGGCGCACTGAAATCCTTGGCCGTCAGAAAGCGCGCAATGGCGCGGCTTTCTTCCGCGCTCAACCCCGCCGATTGCGGCGTCATGGCCCCTTCGAACATCGTTTTGTAAATGAATTCGGGAGTCCGTTGCGCGATTTCGTCGCGGCTTGGCACGCGCGTTTGCGCCTTGACGTCGTGGCAAATGCCGCAACGCTGTTTATAAAGAGTCTCGCCGTCCGGCGTGGCGCCGTATGCCGCCGCCGCGAGCATAACGGCGTACGAGACTGCTGCCGCGCTTCTCATAGGAAGTCGTATTATAGCCGGAGGAACCTCGCAGCCGTCTCACACTGACACGTGTCACACTAACGGTAGATGAAGTACGGCGTTCTGCTTCTCTGCTCCGTATGCGCCGCGGCTCAAAATACGGCGGCGCCGCAAACGGCTCCCGGAGTCCTAGAGGATTGGGACGTGCGCGCCATGGTGCAGAGTCTTCAGGCCCAGGCGCAACACCTGCGGCCCGTACTCGATCGCATCAAGCCGGAAGCCTGGATGGCGCACGGCGCTCCGGCGGCATACGTCCAGCAACTTCGGAGCGCCCAGACGGAGCTTCGTTATGCGCTCGAATCGAGCGATGCCTTCGCGAAGCAGCCGGAGCGGCTGCCGCTGGCGCTCGATACCTACTTCCGGATGCAGGCGATGGATACGATGCTCCACTCCGTGATCGAAGGCGTTCGCAAGTATCAAAGCCCGGCGGACGCCCGCACCATCCAGAGCGTCATCAATGAAACGAACGGCAACCGCGACCGCTTGCGCGAGTATATCCGCGCGCTGGCGGCGCAAAAGGAACAGGAATTCCAAATCGCGGACCGGGAAGCGCAGCGCTGCCGTAGCGCCGTCACGCAACCCACGGCCGCCAGGAAAAGCAAATGACCGAAGTCGCGGCCTTCGTCTGCAGCATCTGCGGCGAGACATCTTTCGAGATTTGCGTCTACTGCACGAAGGACGCATGCGCCAATCATCGCTGCGCCCGCTGCGGCCGCTGCAGCGATTGTTGCGAATGCGAAGTGCCGCTCGAAGCCGTCGAGCGCAGGGAGGCTGCCGCGCCGCATCTGCCGCCGGGGGAGCCCGAGCCGCTTCCGCCCGCGCAGCCGGAGCCGTTGCCGCAATACGAGCCGGAGCCCCCGCCGCACACCGAGCCGGAGCCGCTTGGTCCCACCGTTCCCGAGCCGGTTCCGGGCACGGAACCACAGCCTGAGACGCCCGGTCCGACGGCTTTCGCGGACCGATCCGGCGAGGCGGACAAAGCCAGGGCATGGGCGGATGAATTACCGGACAGCCAAGCCGAGCTCATCAAAGCATTGCCGCAGCTCTTCGCTCCGGACCCGGAACCCGCGGTTGCGGAGGCGTCCGAGGTGCCGGACATGAATATTCCGCGTTCCGAGGTCCTCGAAGAAGAAGACCCGGAGCCTCTTGAAGAACCCGATTAATTCCGGAATGTTCGCGGCGGGGTTAGACCACGCCGGCGTGCCGCCGCAGGATCTGCTGCAGATTCTGCGAAAATGCCGAGCGCGCCATAACAATATTCGCGCCCGCCTCCTGCGCTTTTTGCTTTAGCTCGCCCTGGACATGCGACAGGAATCCGATGATGCTGATCGGCTTCGTGGCCGGGTTGCTCTTCAGGTTGGAAATGAGGCGGATGGGCTCAACGCAGGCGCAGTTCAGGTCCATGATGATGAGCAGCGGGCGCTCGGCGGCTTTGCCGATCACGTCTTCTTCCGACTTCAGGAATTCCACTTGAAGTCCGGCGCGCTTCGCGGCATCGCTGATCTTCACCGTGAATAAAAGGTCTTCGACCACGGCCAGGACCGTCTTTTTTGGCATAGAACTTACGCGTTCCGCTCCCGATATTGATTGAGTTACAGATGGAACTTCGAAGACAGGAAGGTAAAACCCGAGAGTAGCACGGAATGGCTTGCGGCGATAACGGCTATAGTGGGAGCACAAAAATCGACTAGAGGCCAAAAGCGAACGGCGCCCGCGAATTGAATCGAAATAATAGGCCAATCTCCGAGGACGAGCGATTGTAAACTGCTTACAATGTCCAGAAAGGAAGCGAAGCGTTCCGATGCGAGTATTCGTGGGATACGGCTATAATGATCGCGACAAATGGATCGAGGAGTACGTCATGCCGCTTCTTGTCGCGTTTGGCTGCGAGGTAGTGCATGGGAAGGCGGTGTATGGCGGAGCGCTATCCGCGGAAGTCAAAAAAACGATTCGCACCGCCGATTCGATGATTGGCTTCACGACCCGTCGTGAGCGCGAAGGAGAGCGTTTCCGCACTCATGAGTGGGTCGTTCAGGAACTCATCACCGCGGATTCTCAGGATCCGCCCATACCTTGGGTCGAAGTGCGGGAGGCGGAAGTAATTTCACCGGGCGGCATTCTCGAGGGCGTCAACGCGCAGCGTATCGATTACCGCGAGGAAGATCGCGCTAGGTGCTTGGTTCAGATCGCGCAAGCTCTGCGCCGCTTCAAGGACGCAACGAGTGTCACGACGATTCGGCTTGGTCCGTCGCTGGTGGTCGACCAGATCATTCCCTTTGTCGACGATGCAACATTCTCCTGTTCCTGTCAGGTGTTGCGCGGAGCCATCCAGTTCCCGTCCCGTCGTGTTCCCGTTTTCCCCATCCGGGGAGCGCTATTCGTGCAGCTTCATGGCGTCGCTTCCGATGAATTGGTTCGGATTGCGATCTCGGCCGCTGGCAGAACGTGGCGCTCCAATTACGAATCGGTGGATACTGTAGATATACAAGTGAAGGAGTAGACATGGCGCTCTCCATCCAACAAAGCGCGAAATACGTGGGTAAAAATCGTTGGGAGTGGTCCGTGTGGATCGCGGGGCCGGCTGACGAACTCGATTCCATCGTCCGAGTCATGTATATCCTGGACCCCACGTTTCACAATCCCGTCCGAACCGTATTCGACCGCGCCACCAATTTTCGGCTGGATACGTCCGGATGGGGCACTTTTACCATTCATGCGCGAGCGTTTGATCGCAGTGGCCGTGAGACGCCGCTCCATCACGACCTCGTTCTCTTATATCCCGACGGAACGCCGACCCTCGCCTGATTCCGCCGTTTGTTCGCGAATTGCTCCAATTTGACAAGCGCTTAAGAGTTTCGATATTCTGAGAAGGTTTGAGCGAGTAGCTATTCCCGCACTACCATTCTCTGTGCACGCGCCGGGTCCGCATCGGGCGCTGCCAATTATTCAGAGAATCCGGTCGGGAGTCGGCCCCGAGGTTCTGGCGGATTAAGCCGTCCAGGGCATGGGCTAGTCCAAAGCAGCAACCCTCGCAATTGGTCGCAGGCGCTGGAGCACCGTGCTCGGCGTAAGACCGTAGCGCATGGAACGTTTTTGGCGGGGCGCAATCCCTGTCAGCGGAAGCAACCAGATTTACAGAGAGGACATTCGTGCCGACGTTTAATCAACTCGTGCGAAAAGGGCGCAGGCCGCCGCGCTATAAGACGGCCAGCCCGGCGCTGCAAGCGTGCCCGCAAAGGCGCGGCGTGTGTACCCGCGTGTACACCACGACTCCCAAGAAGCCCAATTCGGCTTTGCGGAAAGTGGCCCGCGTGCGCCTGACGAACGGGATTGAAGTGACCACCTACATTCCAGGCGTGGGGCACAATCTGCAGGAGCACTCCATCGTGCTGATCCGCGGCGGCCGCGTGAAGGACCTGCCCGGCGTCCGTTATCACGTGGTGCGTGGAACGCTCGACGCCGCCGGGGTCGCGGGCCGGCAGCAGAGCCGCTCCAAGTACGGCGCGAAAAGACCCAAGGGACCCGCCAAATAGATTAGAGGATTTTAGGAAATGCCACGCAGACGCAGACCCGAATTACGAGAAATTCTGCCCGATCCGCTGTACAACTCGACGCTGGCCGAGAAGTTCGTCAACTCCATGATGTGGGACGGCAAGAAGAACACCGCGCAGAGGATCTTCTATCAGTCGATGGACACGATCCGGGAGCGGACCGGCGACGATCCCTTGAAGCTCTTCAAGAAGGCCGTCGAGAATGCCAAGCCGCTGCTCGAAGTGAAGACGCGGCGCGTGGGCGGCGCCAACTATCAAGTGCCGGTGGAGGTTCCGCAGAATCGCCGGACCAGTCTGGCGATCCGCTGGATTTTAATGAACGCCCGCTCGCGCCCGGAAAAGGGCATGCCGGATAAGCTGGCGAATGAATTGAACGATGCCGCCAACATGCGCGGCGGCGCGATTAAGAAGAAGGACGATGTGCATAGGATGGCGGAAGCCAACAAAGCCTTTGCGCATTACAGATGGTAAGAGGAACACGACGGGCATAGGGCCCGTTTTTTATGGCTCGCACAGCACCCCTCGATAGAATGCGGAACATCGGCATCATGGCTCACATCGATGCCGGTAAGACGACCACGACGGAGCGCATTCTCTATTACACGGGACGCACCCACAAGATCGGCGAGGTTCATGAGGGCACCGCCATCATGGACTGGATGGAGCAGGAGCAGGAGCGCGGCATCACGATCACTTCGGCCGCCACCACCTGCGAATGGCGCGACATCACGATCAACATCATCGATACTCCCGGCCACGTCGATTTCACCGCCGAAGTGGAACGCTCGCTGCGCGTCCTGGACGGCGCCGTCGCGATTTTCGACGCCGTCGCCGGAGTGCAGCCGCAGTCGGAAGCGGTGTGGCGGCAGGCCGATAAATACGGCGTGCCGCGCATTTGCTTCGTAAATAAGATGGACCGCGTGGGAGCGGACTTCTTCCACTCCGTCGACAGCATCGTGGATCGTCTGCGCGCCCGTCCGGTTCCCATTCAGATTCCGGTCGGCGCCGAGGACCAGTTCAAGGGCGTCGTAAACCTCATCACCATGAAGGCGCGCATCTGGCGCGACGAGACGCTGGGGGCGGAGTTCGACGACGTGGATATTCCGGCCGAGCTGCTCGACCAGGCCAAGGCTTATCGCGAGCAGATGATCGAGGCCATCGCCGAGTTCGACGATCGCCTTTTCGAGAAATTCATCGAAGGGACGCCGATGTCGGAGCTCGAGATTACCGCCGGCATTCGCAAAGCGACCATCGCGCAGAAGATTTTTCCGGTCGTGTGCGGCTCGTCTTTTAAGAACAAAGGCGTCCAGAATATGCTCGACGCCGTGGTCGATTTCCTGCCTTCGCCGCTCGACGTGCCGCCGGTGCAGGGCACCGACGTGAACGATCCCGAGAAGGTGCTGGAGCGCCCCGCCTCGGACGACGCGCCGTTCGCGGCCCTGGTGTTCAAGATCATGACGGACCCGTTTGTCGGGCAGCTTGCCTTCATTCGCGTGTACTCGGGCAAGCTCTCGGCGGGCACTTCGATTTACAACGTCACCAAGCGCCGCAGCGAGCGCATCGGCCGTCTGGTGAAGATGCACGCCAACAAGCGCGAGGATATTCAGGAGATCCTGGCCGGAGACATTTGCGCCGCCGTGGGTTTAAAGAACGTCGTCACCGGCGACACCATCTGCGACGAGCGGCATCCCATTCTGCTCGAATCGATCGATTTCCCCGAGCCCGTGATTCAGCTTGCCATCGAGCCCAAGACCAAGGCCGATCAGGAGAAGCTGGGGATGGCGATTCAGAAGCTGGTGCAGGAAGATCCCACGCTGCGGGTTTCAACCGATCCCGATACGGGCCAGACCATTTTGGCCGGAATGGGCGAGCTGCATCTCGAGATTATCGTGGACCGCATGCAGCGCGAGTTCAAGGTCGGGGCCAACGTCGGTAAGCCGCAGGTCGCCTACCGCGAGACGATTCGCGCCAAGGCGGAGTACGATTACACGCACAAGAAGCAGACCGGCGGCAGCGGCCAATACGCGCGCACCAAACTCGAAGTCGAGCCGCATGCCGGCAAAGGGTTCGAGTTCGAGAACGACATCCGGCAAGGCGCCATTCCCAAGGAATTCATCACCGCGGTGGAGAAGGGCGTGCGCGAGGCTCTCGAAGGCGGAATCCTGGCGGGCTATCCCGTGGTGGACGTGAAGGTCGCCGTCGTCGATGGCGCTTATCACGAAGTCGACTCGTCGGAAATGGCGTTCAAGATCTGCAGCTCGATTTGCGTCAAGGAAGCATGCCGGAAAGCCAGGCCGGTGCTGCTGGAACCGGTGATGCGGGTCGAGGTGGTGGTTCCGGAAGAGTACATGGGCTCCGTGAACGGCGACCTCATCTCGCGGCGCGGGCGTCTCGAAGGCACCGAAGTCCGCGGTACGACGCAGTTGATCAAGGCCATGGCGCCGTTGTCCGATATGTTCGGATACGCGACGGAGCTGCGCTCCCGCACGCAGGGACGCGGCAGCTTCACGATGCACTTTGGCCAGTACGAAGAGGTTCCGAAAAGTATCGCCGAGGAGATCGTGGCGAGAGTTCAAGGCAAGGTTACGAAATAGGGTTTCGAGACAGGAGTCAGGAGAGCTTAACAAATCATGGCGAAAGAGAAATTTGACCGCAGCAAGCCGCACGTGAACGTCGGGACAATCGGGCACATCGACCACGGCAAGACGACCCTGACGGCGGCGATCACCAAGACGCTGGCGAAGCACAATCCGAAGGTAAAGTTCCGCTCCTTCGATTCGATCGACAACGCGCCGGAGGAGAAGGCGCGCGGCATCACGATCGCGGTGGCGCACGTGGAATACGAGACCGCCAAGCGGCACTACGCGCACGTGGATTGCCCCGGCCACGCCGACTACATCAAGAACATGATCACGGGAGCGGCGCAAATGGACGGCGCGATTCTGGTGGTGGCGGCGACGGACGGCCCCATGCCGCAGACGCGCGAGCATATTCTGCTGGCCCGCCAGGTGGGCGTCCCCTCGATCGTGGTGGCGCTGAACAAGGTCGACATGGTGGACGATCCGGAGCTGCTCGAGCTGGTGGAGCTCGAAGTTCGCGAGCTGTTGAGCAAATATCAGTTTCCGGGCGACGATCTGCCGGTGGTGCGGGTGAGCGCGCTGGGGGCCTTGAACGGCGACGAGAAGTGGGAAAAGACGGTCGACGAGCTGATGGCGAAGGTGGACGACTACGTACAGCTTCCGCAGCGCGACATCGACAAGCCGTTCCTGATGCCGATTGAAGACATTTTCTCGATCCAGGGCCGCGGCACCGTGGTGACGGGCCGCATCGAGAAGGGCATCTGCAAGGTCGGCGAGGAAATGGAAATCGTGGGATTCCGGGACACGCGCAAAACGGTGGTGACCGGCGTCGAGATGTTCAAGAAGCTGCTCGACGAAGGGCGCGCCGGGGACAACGTGGGACTGCTGCTGCGCGGCATCGAAAAGGACGAAGTGGAGCGCGGACAGGTGATCGCGAAGCCGGGGACGATCAAGCCGCACAAGAAGTTCAAGGGCGAAGTATACGTGTTGAGCAAGGACGAGGGCGGCCGTCACACGCCGTTCTTCAAGGGCTACCGGCCGCAGTTCTACTTCCGCACCACCGACGTTACCGGGGTGGCGCAGTTGCCCGAAGGAATGGAAATGGTGATGCCGGGCGATAACGTGCAGCTTACGGTAGAGCTGATCACGCCGGTCGCCATGGACAAGGGCTTGCGGTTCGCGATTCGCGAAGGCGGACGCACCGTGGGCGCCGGCACGGTTACGGAAATCGTCGAATAACGCCTCGCCGGTTTAAAATCATGCCCCTCAGAGAACGCATTCGCATCCGCCTCAAGGCGTACGATCACCGCATCCTGGACCAATCGACGACCGAAATCGTCGATACGGCAAAGAGAACGGGAGCGCAGATCGCGGGGCCGATTCCGCTGCCCACGATCAAGAACCGCTATACGGTGCTGCGGTCGCCTCACGTCGATAAGAAATCGCGCGAGCAGTTTGAGATCCGCACGCACAAGCGGCTTCTCGATATTCTCGAGCCGACTCAGGACACGGTGGACGCCCTCATGAAGCTGGATCTTCCGGCCGGCGTGGATGTGGAGATCAAGGCGTTCGGGAAGAAATAGGTTGTAGGCATCTATGAGCCCAGGTATTCTCGGAAAAAAAATCGGCATGACGCAGGTCTTCCGGCCCGACGGGCAAGTGGTTCCCGTCACTCTGCTCAAGGCCGGCCCCTGCGTCGTGGTGCAGCGCAAGACGCCGGCGACGGACGGCTACGACGCCGTGCAGCTTGGCTTGATGGAGTTCGCCAAAGCGTCGCGGCTCACGAAGCCGGCCGCCGGGCACTTGAAGAAGAGCAATGCGGAAGGCGTCAGATTCCTGCGTGAAGTGAAGCTGCGGCCGGGCGATGACGACTTGAAACAGGGCGACCGCATTCTGGTCGATACATTCAAGCCCGCGGACAAGGTGGACGTGATCGGCGTCAGCAAGGGACGCGGATTCGCCAGCATCATCAAGCGCCATCATTTTAAGGGCGGCCCGGGATCGCACGGGTCGATGTTTCACCGCGCTCCGGGATCGATCGGCGCGTCGTCCTTTCCGTCGCGCGTCTTCCCCGGAATGCGCATGGCGGGCCAGATGGGCACGCAGCAAGTGACGATCCGTAATCTTGAGGTGGTGCAGGTGGACGCCGAAGACAACGTGCTGATGATTAAGGGCGCGATTCCGGGGCCGAATGGCGGCTACGTCGTGGTGCGGAGGGCGAAGAGGTAAGCGCCATGGCAACCGTAAACATAATCGATTTGAACAACGCGGTGGTTGGTTCTCTGGAGTTGGCGGACGAAGTGTTCGCGGCGCCGGTCAACGAGAATCTGCTTTATGAGGCGGTGCGGAACTATACCGCCGGGCGGCGCTCCGGTACGGCGGCGACCAAGACCCGCCATGAGGTTTCGGGATCGGGCAGAAAACTGTGGAAGCAGAAGGGCACGGGCCGCGCGCGCGTGGGATCGATCCGCTCGCCGCTATGGCGCCACGGCGGCACGGTCCATGGGCCGCAGCCGCGCGATTACAGCTATAAGCTGCCGCGTAAGATGTTGCTTGGCGCTCTGCGCTCCGCCTTATCGGCCAAGCTGCGCGATGGGGAGCTGCGGATCATTCAGGCTTTCACGTTTCAAGATCACAAGACCAAGGCGGTGAAGGCCGTTCTTGCGCGCTTAGAGACTTCGAAAAGCGTGCTGCTGGTCGATCACGAAACGGAAAATCGCAACCTGACGCTCGGCGCGCGCAATCTCGAAGGCGTGAAGCTGGTGGGGACCAAAGACGTAACGGTTTACGATTTGTTGCGCTTCTCGCAGGTGCTGCTGAGCGAAGGCGCGGCGCGAAAACTCGGGGAGGCGCTGAAGAAATGACGGTATTCGACGTCCTCAAGCGGCCGATCGTGACCGAGAAGGCGGTGGGCAAGAAAGAAGCCGAGAACACGCTCTGTTTTGAAGTCGTGCCGGATGCCAACAAGACGCAGATCAAGGCCGCGGTGGAGCATTTGTTTAAGGTGAAGGTCGCGCGCGTGCGCACCGAGAACATTGAAGGCAAGCTGCGGCGGCGCGGCCGCTTTGCGGGATATCGCTCGGATTGGAAGAAGGCCTACGTGCGGCTGGTAGAGGGCGAAAAGATGCCCGAGTACGGGGACATTTAAGCGGAGAATTTTCTAATGCCCATCAAAGCATACAGGCCGGTCACGAAATCGCGGCGCTTCATGACGGTGGTCTCTCGCGAAGAGATCACGAAGCAGACGCCGGAAAAATCGCTCGTCGAGGGCAAGCCCAAAACGGGCGGGCGCGACAGCCGCGGCCGGGTCTCGAGCCGCTTCCGCGGCGGCGGGGCCAAGCGCGCCTATCGCATCGTCGATTTCAAGCGCGACAAGCATGGCGTTGCGGCGAAGGTCGCGGCCATCGAATACGATCCGAACCGTTCGGCGCGCATCGCGCTGCTGAACTACGCCGATGGCGAGAAGCGCTATATTATCGCGCCGGTGGGGCTGGAGGTTGGACGTACGGTGAGCTCCGGACCGGAGGCCGATATTCTGGTCGGCAACGCGCTGCCGTTGAAGAATATTCCGGCGGGCACGGTGGTCCATAATATCGAGCTGCGCGCGGGCAAGGGCGCCCAGATGGCGCGCTCGGCGGGCGCGCAGGCGCAGTTGGTTTCAAAGGAGGGGGGCATCGCTTTGCTGAAGCTGCCCTCGGGCGAGATTCGCCGCGTGCAGGTGGAATGCATGGCGACCATTGGACAGGTCGGCAACGTCGATCACGAAAACGAAGCGCACGGCAAAGCGGGCAAGACGCGCTGGCTGGGCAAGCGTCCGCATAACCGCGGCGTGAGTATGAACCCGGTGGACCATCCGCACGGCGGCGGCGAGGGCAAGACTTCGGGCGGACGTCATCCGGTGACGCCGTGGGGCCAGCCGACGCGCGGTTATAAGACTCGCAACAACAAGCGCACGGACAAATTTATCGTGAGCCGTAAGGCCAAGAAGAGATAGTCATGAGCAGATCTCTGAAAAAAGGACCGTTCACCGACGAACACCTCTTTCAAAAGGTGGCGGCGCTGAACGAAAAGAACGAAAAGAAAGTGATCCGGACGTGGTCGCGCCGTTCGGCGATCATGCCCGATTTCATTGGCCACACCCTGGGAGTCCACAACGGGAAAAAGTTCATCCCGGTGTACATCACGGAGAACATGGTGGGCCACAAGCTGGGCGAATTTTCGCCGACGCGAACGTTCAAGGGCCATGCCGCCAAGGCGGCGACCGAGAAAGGGGCCAAGCCGGCTTAACGGCGGGAACGAAATGGAAGCTAAAGCGGAAGCGCGCTACATCCGGACCTCTCCGCAAAAGGCCCGGCTCGTGATCGATATGATTCGCGGCGAACGCGCCGGGCACGCCATCAATATTTTGCGCTCGGTGAATAAGCGGCTGGCGCCGACGGTGGAAAAGGTCCTGCGCTCGGCCATCGCCAACTGCGAGAATCGCTTCAGCAACGTCGATGTCGACGAGCTGTTCGTGACCGGGGCGTACGTCAACGAAGGGCCGCGCATGAAGCGCGTACGGCCGGCGCCGATGGGCCGGGCATATCGCTATCAGCGCCGCATGGCTCACATCGTGGTGAAGGTGGGGGACCGCAAGGCCGGCGAAGAGCCGGTTGAGGAGAACGAATAGTGGGTCAGAAAGTACATCCCTACGGGTTTCGCCTGGGCGTCACCAAGACCTGGCGCTCGCGCTGGTTCGCCAAGCAGGATTATCACCGGCTGCTGAAGGAAGACCTCGATTTAAAGGGTCTGCTGAAGGAGCGCCTCAAAGCGGCCGGCGTCAGCTCCATCGAAGTGGACCGTCCGGGCAATAAGCTGCGGGTTACGATTCGCACTTCGCGTCCCGGCATCATCATCGGGCGCAAGGGCGCCGAGATCGAGAAGCTGAAGCAAGATCTCGCGAAGCAGACCAAGCGCGAAGTTTTCATCGATATTCAGGAAGTACACAAGCCCGAATTGGACGCGCAATTGGTGGCGGAATCGATCGCGCTGCAGCTGGAGAAGCGCGTGGCCTTTCGGCGCGCCATGCGCAAGGCGGTCGATTCGGCGTTGCGGTTCGGCTGCAAGGGCATCAAGGTTCGCGTATCCGGCCGTCTAAACGGGGCGGAAATCGCGCGCAGCGAATGGTATCTGCAAGGCCGGCTGCCGCTGCACACGCTGCGCGCCGACGTGGAATACGGTACGGCTGAAGCGCACACGACATATGGCGTGGTGGGCATCAAGTGCTGGGTCTATAAGGGCGAGATTCTGGACGGGGCCGCTCACCGCGCCGGTCTGCGTAATGAGCCCGAGCCGCGGCGGCCGCAGCGCGATCGCCGCCCGGACCGCCGGGATCGCGGCGATGGCCGCCCAGAGCGCGGCGAGCGCGTACCGCCGCCTGTTCCAATAAGTTCCGATCAGCCGGCCGGTCCTGCCATCGGGCAACTGCCGGTCGAAGGCGCGCGTCCCACGACCGCGCCGATCTTGCCGCCGCTCGCTCCGCCGCAGCCGGCCTGGAAGCAGGAGTTGAAGCAAGAGGTTCCGCCGCCGGAGACCCCGCGCGAAGGCGAAGGGGAGAAATAGGCTGGGATGCCTGTTGTGAAGCCACGCAGGGGGCCTCGATGTATCGGTTGGCTAGCGGCGGCCCATAAGGAGATTTGGCATTTATGTTGATGCCGAAGAAAGTCAAATATAGAAAACAGCAGCGCGGGCGCATGGCCGGGAAAGCCTGGCGGGGATCCACGCTCGCCTTCGGCGACTACGGTCTGAAGGCGATGGAGTGCGGCTGGGTGACGGACCGTCAGATCGAAGCCGCCCGTATTGCGATGACGCGTTTCATCAAGCGCGGCGGCAAGGTCTGGATCCGGCTGTTCCCGGACAAACCCATTACCAAGAAGCCGGCCGAAACGCGCATGGGGAAGGGAAAAGGCGCGCCCGAGCAGTGGGTTGCCGTGATCCGTCCTGGAAAGATCATGTTCGAGATGGAAGGCGTGACGAAGGACATCGCCACCGAGGCGATGCGCCTGGCGGCGCAGAAGCTGTCCATTCCGACCAAGGTGGTCTACCGTCAGCAGACGGCCGCGGCGGGCGAGTAAGGAAACGACATGAAAGCCGAGAAAGTTCGAGAGCTCGACAACACCGAATTGCAACAGCAGGAGCACCAGGCGCGCGACCAGATGTTCCGATTGCGTTTTCAATTGACCATGGGACAGACCGACGGTCTCAAGAAGCTGCGCGTGTTGCGCAAGGACCGCGCACGCATGCTGACGGTTCTGCGCCAGCGCGAGATCAACCCGGAACTCGCGCCCGCTCCCAAGACCGGCAAGAAGAAGAAAGGAAAGTAAGCGATGGCCGGCGAGCAGACCAATCCAGCGCCAATCGGCAACAAGAACGAGAAGATCGGCGAAGTTGTTTCGGCGCGCATGCGCAAGACCATCGTGGTGGAAGTGACGCGGCGCGTTCCGCATCCCGTTTACAAGCGCATCATCAACAAACGCAATAAATTTTACGCCCACGACGAGGAGGGCGCGGCGAAGCTTGGCGACGTGGTACGGATCATCGAGTGCCGCCCGATCAGCAAGCTGAAGCGCTGGCGGCTGGGCGAAGTGATTCGCAAAGCGGTGCAGGTCGGCGCCGTGGGAGCGGCGGAGCTCGAAGGCACGCAGCCTGTCGCGGGCGCGAAATCGCCGGTGAGGAGAAAATAACCCATGATCGGGATGAGGACCATTCTCGAGGTGGCCGACAACAGCGGCGCACGCAAGCTGCAGTGCATCCTGCCGCGCGGCGGCGACAAGGGCCTGCACGCCGGTCTGGGCGACGTCGTCACGGCCAGCGTGAAAGAGGCGGCCCCCGATTCGAACGTGAAGAAGGGCAAGGTGGTGCGCTGCGTGATTGTGCGCATGCGCAAGGAGACGAGGCGCAAGGACGGTACCTATATCCGTTTCGATTCGAACGCCGCCGTTCTCGTCACCGAATTAAACGAGCCGGTCGGGACGCGCGTGTTCGGGCCGGTGGCTCGCGAGCTGCGCGATAAGCGTTTTATGAAAATCGTTTCGCTCGCGCCGGAGGTAATCTAAATGCCCGCGCCTAGACAGAAGCCGAAAGAGCCGGTCAGGATCCGGTTGAAGAAGGACGATCAAGTGAAGGTGATCGCGGGGCGCGACAAAGGCAAGACCGGCCGCGTCATCTCGATCGACCGCCGCGCCGGCAGAGTTCTGATCGAAGGCGTCAGCATGGTGAAGCGCCATACGCGGCCGAACCCGTCTCAACAGATCAAGGGCGGAATCGCCGAGCGCGAGAGCTCCATCGCAGTCTCGAACGTCATGATTCTGACGAGCGGCGGGGTGCCCTCGCGCATCGGGTTCAAGTCCGAAGGCGAAGGCGCGTCCAGCCGCCGTATGCGGATCGCGCGCAAGACCGGCGAACAGTTGGACAAGAGGTAACGAGGCAGGAATGGCGGAAGCAAGATTACGCGAGCATTATAAGAAGAACGTCGTTCCCGCGCTGACCAAGGAGTTCGGGTACAAGAACGTGATGGCGGTGCCGAAGCTGGAGAAGGTCGCGATAAATATCGGCCTCGGCGAGGCTACGCAGAATCCCAAACTGATGGACGGCGCGGTGAACGAGCTCGGCGCTATCGCGGGGCAGAAGCCGGTGGTCACGAAGGCCAAAAAGTCCATTGCGGCGTTCAAGCTGCGCGAGGGGATGTCGATCGGCAGCATGGTGACGCTGCGGGGCGACCGCATGTACGAATTTCTCGATCGCCTAATGAACGTGGCTCTGCCGCGCGTCCGCGATTTTCGCGGCGTGTCGTCGAAATCGTTCGATGGACGCGGCAACTATACGTTGGGCGTTAAGGACCAGTTGATTTTTCCCGAGATCGACTACAACAAAGTGGAAAAGATCAAAGGGATGAACATTTCGATCACGACGACGGCGAAAACCGACGCCGAGGGATTGGCATTGCTTCGGCAGCTCGGGATGCCGTTCCGACAGTAAGGAAAACGAAAATCATGGCAACTACCGCGAAAATCGCGAGGGATGAAAGACCGGTGGACGGAAAGGCCGTCAGCGAGGAGAAGTTCGCGTGCCGCCATCGCAACCGCTGCTTCCGCTGCGGACGGCCGCGCGGCTATCTGCGCAAGTTCCATTTATGCCGCATCTGTTTCCGCAATCTGGCGCTGGCGGGCGAAATTCCCGGCGTGACGAAAGCTTCCTGGTAACGGAAAGGAGTACGCGAGACAGAAATTATGGACACATCCGATCCAGTCGCGGACATGCTGACGCGCATCCGGAACGCGCAACTGGCGCGTCATCCGAAGGTTGACGTCCCGGCGTCAAAGTTGAAGATGGACATCGCGCGCATCCTCAAGGAAGAGGGCTTTATCACCAACTTCAAGCTGGCCGAGGACGGCGCTAAGCGGAGCATTCGCATTTATCTTAAGTACACCCCCGGGAACGTGCCGCTCATCTCGCGTATTGAGCGCGTCTCGCGGCCCGGCTGCCGCGTGTATGTCGGCAGCAAGGAAGTGCCGCGCGTTCTCGGTGGTCTGGGAATCAATATTTTGACCACGCCGCGGGGCGTCATGACCGGCTCCACGGCGCGAAAAGAAAATGTAGGCGGGGAGGTGCTCTGCCAGATCTGGTAGAGCAATTCGAGTATGTCGAGGGTTGGCAAAAAACTCATTCCGGTCCCGAAGGGCGTCAAGATCACCATGGACGGCGAATTGTTGGTCGAGGGGCCCAAGGGCAAGCTCACGGTGCCCATTCCGCGAGGCGTCAGGGTAAAACAGGAGGACGGTAATCTTGAAATCGTCCGCGATACCGACCAGTACGCCGCGCTGCACGGGCTGACGCGCGCGCTGGCCGCGTCCGCCGTTCAGGGAGTCTCGACCGGATTCACGCGGGAATTGGATATCACGGGCGTGGGCTACCGCGCCGACGTGAAGGGTAGGATCGCTACGTTCACGCTGGGGTATTCGCATGCGATTGAGCTGCTGCTGCCGGAGGGCGTGGATCTGAAGGTTGACAAACAGACGCACCTGGTTCTCAGCGGTTACGATAAGCAGCTGGTAGGACAGGTGGCGGCGAATATTCGTTCTCTACGTCCGCCCGATCCGTATAAGAACAAGGGAGTGCGCTACACCGGCGAAGCGTTGCGCAAAAAAGTCGGCAAGACCGGCGCGGGAGGCAAGTAATGTCGCGAGATTCGAAGAATATCGTTCGCATTCGCGTTCACGAACGTATCCGGCATAAGGTGCGCGGCTCCGAAGAGCGGCCGCGGCTGGCGGTATACCGCAGCTTGAGTCACATTTACGCTCAGATCATCGACGATCGAAAAGGTCACACGGTGGCGGCGGCGTCTTCGGCGGAGAAGAAATCGGCGGTGAAGGACGGGGGCAATCTCGCGGGCGCGAAGGAGATCGGCCGCCTGGTCGCGCAGCGCGCGAAGGAAAAGGGCATCAATAAAGTCGTCTTCGACCGCGGCGGTTATCTTTATCACGGGCGCGTGAAGGCTTTGGCGGACGCGGCCCGCGAAGCGGGACTGGAGTTTTAATGGCAACGGTATCGGCAAAACGCATCGAAGCGAATAACCTGAATCTGAAAGAGCAGGTCGTTTCGATCAACCGCGTGACGAAGGTCGTCAAGGGCGGCAAGAACTTGAGCTTTTCGGCTCTGGTTGTCGTGGGCGACCCCGGAGCGAAGATCGTGGGCTTCGGCACCGGAAAGGCCAAGGAAGTTCCGGCGGCGATCAAGAAGGGCATCGAGGCGGCGAAGAAGAATCTCCGAAAGGTCAACGTGCTCGAAACCACCATTCTGCACCAGGTGCTTGGCGTTTTCGGGAGCGGCCGGGTGCTGTTGAAGCCGGCGCCCGAGGGAACCGGCGTGATCGCGGGCGGCCCCGTCCGCGCCGTAATTCAAGCCGTGGGCATCCCCAATGTGCTGACGAAATCGATCGGCTCGCGCAACCCGCACAACGTTGTCAAAGCGACCATCGACGCGCTGGAGCAGCTTCGGGACAAACGGCACGTGGCGGAGTTAAGAGGATTGAATCAGGAGAAAGTGGGATCTTAGGCCGCCATGTCTGAAGGAAAAATCAAGATCCGTCTCGTTCGCAGTCCTATCTGCACTCCCGAAAAGCACAAGGCCATCGTGCGCTCGCTCGGGCTGAAGAAGCTGAATCGCGTGGTGGAGCGGCCCGACACGCCGGTTTTTCGCGGCATGGTCGCCAAAGTTCCGCACCTGCTCGAGATCGTGAAGGAGGACGCGAAATGAACCTCAGCAATCTGCGCCCCCCCAAGGGGCAGAAGCATAAGAAACAGCGGGTCGGCCAAGGCATGGGCACAGGCCGCGGAAAATACTCCGGCAAGGGCGCAAAAGGGGCCAAGTCGATCTCCGGCTACAGCATGATGCGCGGATTCGAAGGCGGCCAGATGCCGCTGCACCGCCGTCTCCCGAAGCGTGGCTTCAAGAACATTTTCCGCGAAGAATACGCGGTCATCAATATTGGACGGCTCGCCAAGATGGAGGGAGATAACTTCGACCCGGAGCGCCTGATAGAATTAGGGATCGTCAAAAAGATCGGCGCGGGTCTGAAGATTCTCGGGACGGGCGAGGTCGACCGCAAGATCTCCGTGCGCGCGCATATGTTTTCAAAGTCCG
Organism: Bryobacterales bacterium; assembly: GCA_963838885.1. Taxonomy (GTDB): domain Bacteria; phylum Acidobacteriota; class Terriglobia; order Bryobacterales; family Bryobacteraceae; genus JAICMB01. The sequence continues at coordinate 46,629 of CAWITB010000007.1, forward strand.
CCCGGGAGAAGATCCAGAATGCCGGGGGAACGGCGGAAGTAATTTAGGGCCGGCAACAGGGGTAGTCTACGTAGAGTTCCATGAAATTTTTCGAGGCTGTCGCAAACATTTTCCGCATCCCGGACTTGCGCAAGCGCATTCTGTTCACGCTCGGAATGCTGGCCATTTACCGGCTGGGCGGACACATCCCCACGCCCGGCATCGACGCCAACCAGCTACAGCGTTTCTTCGAGCAGAACCAGGGCACCATCTTCGGTTTTGCCGACCTGTTCAGCGGCGGCATGCTGCGGCGCCTCACGATTTTCGCGCTGGGCATCATGCCCTACATCACGGCATCGATCATCCTGCAACTGTTGACGGTCGTCGTTCCAACGCTCGAAAAACTTCAGAAGGAAGGGGAGCTGGGCCGCCGCAAGATCACGCAGTGGACTCGCTACCTGACCGTCATCCTGGCCATCGTGCAATCTTTCGGTATCGCGATCGCGCTGCAGAGCTCGGGTAATGGCCTCGTTCTCAACCCCGGCATCGGGTTCCTGATGATGACGATGCTCAGCCTGACCACCGGCACGGCCTTCATCATGTGGCTGGGCGAGCAGATCACCGAACGCGGCATCGGCAACGGCATGTCGTTGATCATCTTTACCGGAATCGTGATCGGACTTCCGCGCGCCATTCAGGAAATCTACAACAACGTCGTCGTCACGCATCAATGGACGGTGGTGCACGTCATTATCATCCTGGCGGTGATGATCGCGGTGGTCGCGTTCATCGTGCTGGTGGAGCGCGGCGAGCGCCGCATCCCGGTGCAATACGCCAAGCGCGTTGTGGGGCGGCGCATGATGGGCGGACAATCCACGCACCTGCCGCTCAAGGTCAACGCCGGCGGCGTCATTCCGGTCATCTTCGCGTCCTCGCTGCTCGCGTTTCCGACCACATTACTGTCCTGGCAGGTGGTCAAGAACAGCCGCTTCATGACCGCGACTCTCGGCTCGATCGGAGGAGCGCAGCCGCTCTATTACGTGTTTTTCGTTGCGCTGATCATCTTCTTCTGCTTCTTCTACGTCTCCATCATCTTCAACCCCAACGAAGCGGCCGACAACATGCGCAAGTACGGCGGTTTCATCCCGGGCATCCGTCCGGGCAAGAACACCGCCGACTACATGAATCGGATCCTGACGAAGATCACGGTGGTGGGCGGCCTGTACCTCTCGGTGCTGTCGATCATTCCGCAAATCATGATCACGGGCATCCGGCTGCAAACGCTTCCGCTGATCGGAAACTGGATCGACTCTTATTTCCCGCGCTGGCTTCTTGACGGCTTGGGAGTTCACTTCTATTTCGGCGGAACGTCGCTGCTGATCGTGGTTGGCGTCGCGATGGACACCATCAACCAGATTGAGGCGCAGCTCATCATGCGCCATTACGAAGGATTCACGCCTCGCGCCGGCCGTATTCGCGGACGTCGTAGTACATTCTAAGCCATGGAAAACACCGCCGGGCCAAGTCGCCCGACGCTCACAGGGCCGAGGGCGTTGATCCTGTTCGGGGCTCCCGGCTCCGGGAAGGGCACTCAGGCGAAGCTCCTGCAGGCCTGCCTCCAGGCGCCTCAGATCTCGACGGGGGACATGCTGCGGGAGCATATCGAGGCGGGCGACGAACTGGGGCTGCAGGTTGGCGCGGTAATGCACGCGGGCATGCTGGTTCCGGACCATTTGGTTAACCGCCTGGTGGAGCTGCGCATTCAGCGATCCGACTCGGCGAATGGCTTCATCCTGGACGGATATCCACGGACGCTGCAACAGGCCAGCGAACTCGGCAAGATGCTGGAGGTCCGCGGAGTGACCCCAGTGGTGGTCCACTTGAAAGTGGATTATAATGATCTTATAAGGCGTTTAAGCGGACGCCGCCAGTGTCCCCTGTGCGGGACGCTGTATAATCTGAGCACCAAAGCTCCTAAGGTCGATACTCTCTGCGATTTGGACGGGACCGTGCTCGTCACGCGTCCGGACGATAACGAAGCCGTGATCCGCCAGCGGTTGGAGGAATACGAATTTCAAACCACGCCCTTGCTCGATTTTTTCAAGCGTTGCGGGTATCCGTATCACGAAGTAAGCGGAACCGGTGGAACTCCGCAGGTGATCGCGAAGCAGATCCACGCCCTCGTCGCTCCGAATCGATGATCGTACGAAAGAGCGCCGCTGAACTGGAGAGAATGCGCCGCAGCGGTTTGCTGGTCCACGATATACTCCAGCGGCTCGGCGCGATGGTTCAGGAAGGGGTAACCACTCAGGAGCTTGAAGTGGCGGCCGAGAAGATGATGAAGGATGCGGGCGCGAGGCCGGCATTCAAGGGGTATTACACGCAGGCGGCGGGCACGAAGTTTCCGTTCGTGCTGTGCGCGTCGGTGAACGAAGAAATCGTTCATGGCATGCCGTCGCCGAAGCGGAAGCTGAAAAGGGGCGATATTGTTTCGCTCGACACGGGCGTGCAGTTGAACGGGTATTTTGGCGACTCCGCCATCACGGTCCCGGTGGGTGAAGTGAGCGAGCCCGTCAAACGGTTGTTGCGCGTGACCCAGGAATCGCTCGAAATGGCGATCGAGAGGGCGCGGGCCGGCAACCGGCTTTTCGATATTTGCGGCACGGTTGAAAAACACGTGACCGGGAATGGATTTTCGGTGGTGCGCGAAATGGTGGGTCATGGGATTGGGACGAGCCTGCATGAAGAGCCGCAGATCCCGAACTATGTCGACCGCCGCAATGAAAATCCGCGTTTGCGGGAGGGCATGGTCCTGGCCATCGAGCCGATGGTGAACCTGGGCAAGCCCGACTTGAAGTTGAGGCCGGATAAGTGGACGGCAGTGACGAAAGACGGCTCGTATTCAGCGCATTTCGAGCACTGCGTCGCGATAACGGATAACGGTCCGTGGGTTTTAACGCGCCCCTAGAGGCGGGAAAGGGACAATTTATGAAAGTTCGAGCGTCGGTTAAAAAAATGTGCGACAAGTGCAAGATCATCCACCGCGAAGGCGTGGTGCGAGTGATCTGCACCAACCCGAAACACAAGCAGCGGCAAGGATAAAAAGGACACAGCATGGCGCGTATCGCGGGCATCGATTTGCCGAACAAAAAGCGGGCCGCAATCGGCCTCACCTACATTTATGGAGTTGGGCGCACCCGATCGCTCTCTCTTTTGCACCGGGCCGGCATCAACCCCGACAAGAAAGTCGCGGACCTGACCGAAGACGAGGTCAACCGCGTCCGCACCCTGATCGAGAACGAAGGCGCCATTGAAGGCGATCTGCGCAAGGAAGTCTCGATGAACATCAAACGACTCATCGAGATGGGCTCGTACCGCGGAGTGCGCCACCGCCGCGGTCTTCCCGTTCGCGGGCAGCGGACGCACACCAACGCGCGCACGCGCAAGGGTCCGCGCCGCGGCACCGTCGCGAACAAGAAGAAGGCCTCGGCCAAGACATAGTCCAGGAACCCGGAATGGCAAAAGCTCCCGCAAAAACAACCAAGAAAAAGACATTCAAGAAGAAGGAAAAGAAGGTCATTCCGACCGGGCTGGTACACGTTCAGGCTTCCTTCAACAACACCATCATCACCTTCACTGACCACAGCGGCAACGTGCTGGCATGGTCGAGTTCCGGCTCGCTCGGCTTCCGCGGCTCCCGCAAGGGAACGCCGTTTGCGGCGCAGCAGGCTTCGCTCACGGCGGCGAACAAAGTAAAAGAATATGGTCTCCGCTCCGTGGAGGTTCGCGTGAGTGGTCCCGGTGCGGGGCGCGAATCGGCCGTCCGCGCCTTGGCAACGGCGGGAATCGAAGTTCGTTCCATCAAGGACCGTACGCCGATCCCGCATAACGGATGCCGGCCGCCCAAGAAGCGCCGCGTCTGACCGCCTAAAACGAAAGGTACCGTCGAGGAAAACATGGCTCGTTATATCGGTCCCGTCTGCCGGCTTTGCCGCCGCGAGGGCATGAAACTGTTCTTGAAAGGGGAGCGCTGTCACACTGAAAAGTGCGCCATTGAGAAGCGCAACTTCGCTCCCGGCCAGCATGGCAAGGATCGCAAGCCGAAGCTCGTTGGGTACGGGCTGCAACTCCGCGAAAAGCAGAAGGCGCGCCGCTATTACCGGCTGCTCGAAGGCCAGTTCCGCAATCTCTTCGAGAAGGCCTCGGCGCAAAAGGGCATTACCGGCGAGAACATGCTCAACACTCTGGAGCGGCGCCTCGATAACGTGGTCTATCGCATGGGATTCGGCGCCAGCCGCGCGCAGGCGCGGCAGTTGGTCCGCCATGGCCATATTCTCGTGAACGGAAAGAAGGTCAATATCCCGTCGTTCGACGTGCGGGTCGGCGATTCCATCGAGGTCCGCGAGAAGAGCCGCGAAAACCCGACGATCCTGTCAGCCCGCGACGCCACCGCGCACGCGCCGGCGCCGAACTGGATGGAGGTGGACCGCGACGCGCTTCGCGCCCGCGTAATCGCGCAGCCCAAGCGCGAAGAGCTGGTGCAGATCCAGCTGAACGAGCAGCTCATCGTCGAACTGTATTCGAAGTGAGGAATTGAGAGAGTAGATATGTTCAAAGGCTTTCAGAAACCGAAAAGATTAGTCGCCAACACCGAAACGCTCACCGAGCGCTACGGCATGTTCACCGCCCAGCCGTTCGAACGCGGTTTCGGGTCCACCGTCGGCACGGGTCTGCGCCGCGTGCTGCTCAGCTCCATCGAGGGCGCGGCCATTACGGCCGTCCGGATTGAAGGCGTGGCGCACGAATTCAGCCCCATTCCCGGCGTGGTAGAAGACGCCACGGATATCATCCTCAACCTTAAGCAGGTTCCTTTCAAGATGATTGGGGAAGGCTCCCGCACGGTCCGTCTCAAGGCCGGCGCGGCCGGCGAAATCATGAGCGGTCAAATCGAAACCGACTCCGATGTCGAAGTGCTCGATCGCAACATGCACATCGCGACCATTGGCGAAGGCGGCAAGCTCAACATCGAGATGCGCCTCAAGTCCGGCCGGGGCTACGTCGCAGCCGACCGCAACTTCGACGAGGATCTGCCTCTCGGATACATCCCCATCGACTCCGTCCACTCCCCCGTGCGTAAGGTCAATTTCGCCGTCGAAGCCGCCCGTCTCGGGCAGATGACCGACTACGATAAGCTGACCATTGAAGTGTGGACGAACGGCGCAATTTCTCCGCAGGACGCCATCGGCCAAGCCGCCAAGCTGCTGAAGGATCACATGACGATCTTCATCAACTTCGAAGAGCTGCCCGAGGCCGCCGAAGAGCCGGGCGAGCGCGCCATGAACCAGATGAACGAGGTTCTCAACCGCTCGGTCGAGGAGCTCGAGCTTAGCGTCCGATCCTACAACTGCCTGAAGAACGCCAATATTCAAACCATCGGCGACCTGGTGCAAAAAACCGAAGCGGAAATGCTCCGCACCAAGAACTTCGGCCGCAAATCTCTGAACGAGATCAAGGAAATTCTGGGGAATCTGGGTCTCGGCTTCGGCATGAAGTTCGATCCGCAAGGCCGGCTGGTCGCTCCGGCGGGCGGTTCCGCGCCGTATATTCCAGCATCCGATGCTGGGGACGAGGACCTCGACGAGGTCGCGGAGTAAAACTCCAACGGCGGAGCGCAAAAATGAGACACAAGGTAGCCGGATACAAACTGAAGCGCAACATCGGCGCTCGCAAGGCGCTCTTTCGCGGGCTTATCACGAGCGTGCTGGAACACGAGCGCATCATCACCACCGTGCCCAAGGCGAAAGCCGTGAAGCCGCTGGTTGAAAAGATGATCACGCTGGCGAAGGCGGACACGCTTCATGCGCGCCGCCAGGCTGCCAAGGTGATTGAAAAGCCCGAAACGGTGAAGAAGTTGTTCGATAAACTGGGCACGCGTTTTGGGCAGCGCAATGGCGGCTACACCCGCATCGTGCGGCTCGGTCCGCGCAAGGGCGACGGGGCCGAGCAGGCTATCCTCGAGTTGGTCGGCTCCGAGCTGGTGAAGCGCGCGGCGGAGCGCGCCAAGCGCAAGGAAGAGCGGCTGAAGGCTATGAAAGAAGGGCGCGAAGAAGAAGAACAGCCGTAATTGCTTTTTAGCCGGATTACAAAGGCAGGATCGCCCGCGCGGGCTTTTCTGCCTTTTGTTGTTTGGGGCTTCAGCGGTTCGATGTGCGCTATCACGACACGGCGTAGACTTTATTAATAAAACGGCGCGTCCGAGCTTCCGCCGGAGGCTAATGCGGGGGACCCAGCCGTTGCTTTATTGGGGCGGATTTGTTGGTCCAGGTGCTTGGGCTACTGACACAGGGATAAATCGGACGAAAGTATTTCCGCCCGGTAAGCCTGAAGGCGGCGCGGGGAAGCGCATTTCTCGGCGTGCCCTGGCAACGCTGCCAGTTTCACCTACAGCAGAATGCCGGCCATTACGTGCCGCGCATCGAAATGCGCGGCGAGGTGGCGGCCGATCTGCGCGCCATCTTCGAATCCACCGGCTGGCTGGAGGCGGACCGCCGCCTGCGTCAGGCCGCGGACAAAATACCGCCAGCGGGCGCCCAAACTGAACGCCTGGATCGAGATCAACGTGTGCCGAAAGTTTCACCGTGTTTGCTTTCCCGCAGGCCCATCGCCGCCGCTTGCGCACCTCCAATCTCATGGAGAGAATCAGCAAAGAGTTGAAGCGGCGAACGCGAGTCGCGACTTTGTTCCCAAACGAAGCCTCCTGCTTCGCTTGGTCAGTGCTGTGTTGATGGAAATCAGTGAGGAGTGGGAAGCCGAGAAAATTTACTTGAGAATGGATGACTTGACCTCGCCAGAGCAAGACTAAGCAAATTTACAGAAGAGCTGTTGCTTTATCGTGTCGTACAGGTATTCGATTCTCGAGAAGGCTCCGGAGAATGCTCTCTTTGGCGCTGAACCGGATAGAGAGCTTCTGCGTGGCGGCTTGGCGATGCTCAGGGCGCAAAGCGGGATAAGCGCCTGGTTTGCCGGAAGATTGCCGCTGCCTTCGATGCCGCAGTGTTGAAAGACGCACGACAGGTATTAAACACTATAGGTACAACAACTTAGAAGTTTTCTGCTACCGTTGCACGAACCCCGTGCTACTGCCGGACTAAGTAGCGATTGCCTTAGGATGGGTCATATGGCGAACGGCTATCTCAGGCGTTCGGGAAATAAGCAAGCGGGTTCACTCGGTTTCATATCGGAGGAATTATGCAGAAATCTTTTCAAGCTGTTCTTATCGCAGTCGTCGGCTTGGGAGCGGCGATCTGCTTCGGCACACGCGCCCAGGCCGCCCCCATTATCGCGCCCAACCCCGGCGGGTCTATCGTGGTCACGAACTCCACCACGTCGAGCTACATTTATGTGGATACGCCGGTGACAGACCGGGTGGACAATTACTCCACCACTGTGCTGGCGCTCCTCAACGGGAACCAGGTCTTCTCCGAAACTTTCTCGGCGCCTTTCAGCGGCTTCGACCGTGCAGGCGGCGGTCTCCCAAGCCGATAGCATTCTCTCCGGAGATAGCGCCAGCTTCGGCAACCCGGCTCTGATCTCGAACACTTCCGTGCTCCAGAGCAGCGTTACTGCTACGCCCCCGACGTACAGTTGCGCAACGGGACCGGCTCCTGGCCAATCCCTAACAGGCGTCACCAACACAACCTCTACCACAACTTTCGGGCCGGGCTCGATTATGGTCGGCGATTGCCAGAGCGAAATTTTCAACATCAATGCAGGCCAGACCGACATCAACGTCAATACCGATTTCCAGTATTCAGTCGCTCGCAACGTCGTCACTACCGACACCTATCTGGACACTCAAACGTATGAGATCACTGGCACGGCCGGGCCCGCCGCTGTTCCGGAACCCGCGTCCGTGGCTCTGGTGCTGCTCGGCTTGGGAGCGGTGATGTGGTGGCGACGGCGGCGATTCGGATTCTCCCGGCCGTGATCGCGCAACGGTCACGCGTAGCCGGGTGGCCGTGGGGAGCCGTGATCCTGGCGTTGTTTCTGTTGCTGCTTGCCGCCGTCCGCTTTGCCCGACCCATTGAAGACGGCGACGTCTTTTGGCACATGGCCTACGGTTCCCAGATGGTGGCGCACGGTTCACTGCGCGTCGACCATTCCCTGTTTTCCTGGATGCCGGCTTCGAATAAGCTGATCTATTGCGCCTGGACCGGGGAGCTATTGTTTCTGGCAGTATGGAAATTCTTCGGTATCGCGGGACTGTTCGCGCTGCGCTATGCGGCCGTCCTGGGGGTGCTCGCGCTGCTGGCAATCTACGCCCGGCGCCGCGGATTGCTCGCGCGGCCGGAAACATGGCTGGTGCTGCTGATCACCATGCTGGCGAGCGTCGTGGCCACGTTCCCCAAACCGGAGATGCTGTCGCTGGTGCTTTGGAATGCGCTGGTTTTCTGCTGGTTCCAACTGCTGGACGCGCGGGAGCGAGGAGGCAATCTCTTGCCATGGACTTACGCCATGCCATGCATCGTTCTGGTGTGGGTCAACACCCATGGGGCCTTCATTCTGGCCGCGCCGTTCCTGATCATTGCGGCCGCCGCTGCATTTTTTATCTTGCCGAGACGCCCGGCGTGGCACATGGCGCTGGCATTGGCGTTATGCGGGCTAGCCACGGCGGTGAGTCCTTATGGTTTACGTTATCCGCTGCAGCTTCTCGACTTCGCGTTGGGGCGGACAGCCCGTCCCGACATCGCCTGGAACAACGAGTTCCAACCCACTTTCGGAGCTGCCGGCCAGTATTTCCGTTTACCCGAGTTTCTGGTTTGGATGACGCTCGGCATCATCGCCGCCTGGGCCTTGCGAGACCGCGGGCGAGGAATCCGGGAGTGGGCCGTCGCGGCCGTGATGTTCCTCGCCTACACGCCCCTCTATCTGATTTATGTGCGCTCCACGTTTCTGCTGCCTGCGATCTTCGGCTACGGATTTCTCTTTGTAGTGCGTAACGCCAAATGGCCGCGGTTGAGCACAGCGCTTGCCTCTGTGCTGTTCCTGTTCCTGGGCGGGCGATCGATAGTGCAGGCAATCGAGCAACCGGAATCGGGCGCCTGGCCGGGATTCGGCATCGGGTATTCGCAGCCGGTGGACGAAGCGGAGTTCCTGGCGCGCGGGAACTTTGGTCCTCGCATCTACAACACCTACAATGCGGGCGGATATCTGATCTGGAGACTGTTTCCGCACTACCAGGTGATGGTGGATGCGCGCAGTTTCCCCTACGTGGCATGGTTCGATGAGCTGAAGCAATTCACCCGAACCCAGGATCCCAAAGAGTTCCAGGCATTCCTCGACCGGCATCCGGGCGATGTTGCTTTGGTCGATTTCCAGGAGGACGGCGCCTGGCGTTCTTTTCTGAAAACACCCCATTGGCGCCCCGCGTTCTACGGTCCGGCTGCCGCTGTGTTTGTGCCTGACGATCGCTTCCGTGGCCGGGTGGAGGCGGCAGCCAGTCTGCAACACCTGCGCAATGGAAGAGACGGCGCCCGCGTCTTCGATTTCGCCGCTGCGGTGGGCGATTACCGGAATGCCTGGAGCCTGCTGAATCAGCTGCAGGGGCCGCTTCATCGAGAAGTGGACTCCGGCGATCTTGCGCGAATGGTCAGTTATCGCGCGGGTCATGAGGCGTTGCGCAGCGGTGATTACCCGCGGGCCTGGGAATGCTTTGAAGCGTCGTTTCGCCATCACGCTTTCGAAGGGCAGGACAGCACGATTCTGGTGTTGCTGCGCGCGCTGCTGAAAGTGGGAAGCGGCGACCCACGCGCCGCTATTCTGCGCGCGGGCTTGTCGCATTTGACGGGCTGCGGAGTGATGGTATATGCGAGACCATCCCTTACAATCGCCCTCATCTGACCGGCGAGGAACTGCGCTTACGAGGAAGCGGTGGCCAATTTGCAGATCTCGACCAATGGCGATTGACACACTCCTGCGCGGCGGCGCTCAAGATGGCCGCGCTGCTGGCAGGCATTGGACCGGGCGACGAAGCGATTATGCCGTCGTTCGCCTTCGACAGCACCGCCAACGCGGTGGTGTTGCGCGGGGCGTAGCGGTATTCGTGGACATCCGTCCGGACACGCTCAATCAGGATGAAGCATTGGCAGAGAGCGCCATCACACCGCGCACGCGAGCCATTTTGCCGGGTACACTATACGCCACATTATTCAAGCGGTCTTTACTCCTAGCGCCATCGACGATGAGGTCTTCGCCGCCCAACAGCACGTACGGCGGTGTAGGAATCACAAACTGCGCAACGTGCTCGATGAGCTGCCGGAAGCAGGGACAGACCCTGAACCTAATGGGTGAGGTCTGGAAAGTGACTACCGCCGAAGAAGGCGAACAACGTTTGGAACAATTAGCGCGTTACTTGGAGCGCGATAATGCGACCGCTGCCGCCAGTCTGCGCGATTGCCTTGCCACGACCAACATGATCGAGAGTCCGCAAAGCGGCATTGCCCGCCGCACGGGCAACGTGACGCGCTGGCGAGATCTGGACATGGTGGAGCGTTGGGTGGCTTCGGCCTGGCTGCTCACGGAAAAGCATTTCCGCAAGCTTGACCGCCACCGTAGTAGCGGCGGTAATTCATCTTAAGCTACTTTCCCTTGCGATATTTCAGCTTGGTTTTACTGACCTTCAACTACGGATGGGACACCCTCTTTTCCCGTATGGTCTGCCACTTTCCTTCGGCTTCCGGATATTAGTGTTGCCGCTGACCAGCTTGTTTACTTTGCTGAAGAAAAGAAGCTTTTCGAGGTGGTGAAGGTTGAATCAAAGAGATCTTTGACTCGCTTGCAATATCGACGTCGCTCACGCGGAGCGCGCGATAGGGGATTTCATATCATCCTCCATAGTTCGGCGTGTGCCGGAATTGGTCACGGTTTCGCGACCAAAACCATTGAATCAAAGCATAGACGGTGTAACTGAGCCGCGATTGTTTGTGCCCGAATCGCGGTTGGCGCTCCACAACCCCGCTGTTACACTGAAAAATTCCATGCACTGGAGCAAACTCTTTATCCCACGCTGCGCGAAGACCCCGCCGAAGCCGAAGTGATCAGCCATCGCCTTCTGCTGCGCGCCGGATATATCCGGCAACTCGCGGCGGGGATCTACAGCTATCTTTTTCTGGCGCAGCGCTCGCTTCTTAAAATCGCGAATATCGTGCGCGAAGAGATGGATGCGATCGGCGCCCAGGAAATGCTTCTGCCGGCGCTGCACCCCGCCGAGCTTTGGCGGGAATCGGGCCGCTGGGACGTCATGGGCGATAATCTGTTCCGTCTCAAGGACCGCTACGGCCGGCCCATGTGCCTTGGAATGACAGAAGAAGAAGTGATGACGTCGATCGCGCGCGGCGAAATGCGCAGCTACAAGCAGCTTCCGCAGATCTGGTATCAGATCGCGCCCAAGTTTCGCGATGAGCCGCGCCCTAAATCCGGTCTCTTGCGCGTTAGGCAGTTTCTCATGAAGGATTCCTACTCCTTCGATCTGGCGCCTCCGGGCCTCGACAATTCCTACGACAAGCACTACGCCGCGTACTGCAAAATTTTCGACCGCTGCGGTCTGGAGTACGTGGTGGTCGAAGCTCACTCCGGAGCTATGGGCGGCAAACAGTCGCACGAGTTTATGGTTCCGTCCGATGCCGGTGAAGATCTCGTCGCCCAGTGCCCCAACTGCAAATACTCGGCGAACCTCGAAAAGGCGGTTTCGCGGCCCACGCCGCCTCAACAAGCCGATGAAGAGGGCGACTACGCGCCCGAGGAGTTCCATACTCCCGGCCGGAAAACCATCGCCGAGGTTGCGGAGTTCACGAAGCTCCCCGAAACCTCGCAGATCAAGAGCCTGGTCATGGCCGCTAATGGCGAACCCGTTCTTATCCTGCTTCGGGGCGATCACCAGCTCAGCGAAACGAAGCTCCAGGCCGAGCTCGGAGCTCCCGATATCCGGCCCGCTCATCCGGAAGAGATCCGCGAATGGTTCGGCGCCGAAGCGGGATCTCTCGGGCCGATCGGCGTGCGGAACATGCGCGTGCTTGCGGATGAGGCGTTGCGGGGCCGCCGCAACATGATCGCAGGAGCGAACAAGAACGATTATCATTTGCGCAATGTTACTCCCGATAAGGATTTCACGCCTGAATTTTTGGATTTGCGCCAGGCCGCGGCGGGGGATCCGTGCTCCAACTGCGGCGCTCCGCTCGAGCTGATCAAGTGCGTGGAGATCGGCCATATTTTCAAGCTCGGGTACAAGTATTCGGAATCGATGGGGCTGCGCGTTCTTAACGAAGAGGGCCAGGAAGTCGCCGTCATTATGGGTTCCTATGGTATTGGAATCGAGCGCATTTTGAGCGCCGCGATCGAACTATATAACGATAAGGACGGCATGGCTCTGCCGCCAACTATTGCTCCGTTCGCCGTGGTCGTCACTCCGGTCAACTACGCCGACAGACAACAGCGCGGCGCCGCCGAAGAAATCTACGATGCCTGCCGCGACCTCGGCCTGGATGCCTTGATCGACGATCGCGACGAGCGTCCCGGCGTGAAGTTCAAAGACGCCGACCTGATCGGGATTCCGTATCGCATCACCGTCGGAAAAAAACTCGCGCAGGGCATCGTCGAGGTAGTAGAACGCCGCACGCGCGGACCCGCGGATATTGCGGCGGGCGAGGCCGCAAACTATATCCGCGACCGCCTGGATAACATGCGATGAGCGTCGACTGGGACGCCGTGCGGGCGCAATTTCCAGCACTTGCCAACTGGACGCACCTCAACACCGCGACCTTCGGTCAATTGCCGCGCTGCGTGACGGAGCGCGTCGCGCGCCACTTCGCCCATCGCGACGAACTCGCCTGCTCGGATTTCTTGGACTGGTTCGACGACTTGGATCGCATTCGAGGCCGCGCCGCGCAGCTCATTCACTGCCAGGCGGCGGACGTCGCCTTCATCCAAAATGCCTCCTCCGCGCTGGCCTTAATCATTGGCGGCATGGAATGGCAGGCGGGCGATCGCATCGTCACGCTGGAGAATGAATTCCCGAACAACCTCTACGCTCCCGGCGCGCTCGAACGCCGCGGCGTGGAACTCGTCGAAACTCCCTGGGATAACTTCTACGACTGCATTGACGAGCGAACGCGACTGGTCATCCTGAGTTCGGCGAATTACTCGACCGGCTTTGTTCCGCCGCTCGGGGAAATAGCGGCCTTCCTGCGCCAACGCGGTTCGTTGTTCTTCGTCGACGGCACGCAATCCGTCGGGGCCCTTCAGTTCGATGTCCAGCATGTACGGCCGGACATCCTCGCCATCCATGGTTACAAGTGGCTCAATTCGCCTCTTGGAGCGGGATTTATGTATGTGGCGCCGGAGTTGCGGAAACGGCTCGATCCCGTGGTGGTCGGTTGGCGTAGCCATCGCGACTGGCGCAACGTCGATAACCTGCATCGCGGCCGCCCCGAGTTTTCCGAAAACGCCGAAAAATACGAGGGCGGATCCGTCCCGATCGCCCTCTTGTACGCAATGGAGGCCTCCCTCGAGATGCTGCTCCAGATCGGCCCGCAGGCAATTGAGCGCCGTGTGCTCGAACTCGGCGCCGAGGTACGAGCCATTGCGCGGCGCCTCGGAGGCGAGCCGGTTTCGGAAAACTCCCCCATTGTCACCGTGCGCTTCGACGGCGTCGATCCATCCTCGCTCGCGAGATCGCTGAAGGAAAAACGAGTTCTCGTGGCGGCGCGGCACGGTCTGCTCCGCATTTCACCGCATTTTTACAACAACGAATCGGATTTGGAACGATTCGAGTCCGCGCTGCGAAGTTTGCTGTAGATTCAAGTTATGCCCAGCGGCACGCCGCTTTCCCGGATCGGCAACATAGTCATTGTGATGCTGGAGAATCGCTCCTTTGACCACATGCTCGGTTATCTTTACGCGGACCGAGGGAATGTGTCTCCTCTTGGACATCCCTACGACGGCCTGGCTGGAAGCGAAAGCAATCCCGATGGGAAGGGCGGAGTTGTGAAGGTGTTCCCTATTCAGAGCACGATGCCGAATCCGTATTTTTTCCCCGGAGCCAATCCTGGCGAAGGATACCTGAATACCAACTCGCAGTTATTCGGCCAGACCAACGCGCCGTCGCCGATTGTTCCCGCTAACAATCAAGGCTTCGTCGCAAATTTCGCATACACCCTAAGTTGGGAATCGAAAGAGGTGAATCAAGTACTGCCGGGGACGACGCCGTCGCAGATCATGGGCATGTACACGCCGGCGTTGCTGCCGATTTTATCGAATCTTGCAAAAGGGTACGCCGTATGCGACCAATGGTATGCGTCGGCCCCCACTGAAACGCTTCCTAACCGCGCGTTTGTGCATATGGGAACTTCCCAGGGGCATCTCTCGGATTCCGCGGCCAAGGTATTTACCGCGCCGAGTATCTTTGCCTCTCTCGACAAAATCGGCGTCAGTTGGAGCGTCTACGGTTACAACGCGCCGCCGCTCACGCGCGGCTCGGTGGCGGACATCGCGCAAGCAGCGGAAAGCCACTTTGGGCAGTTTGCCGATTTCCAAAAAGCGGTCACTTCCGGCAGTCTGGCCAGCTACGTATTCTTGGAGCCGCAATGGGGTTCGGCCGGAAACAGCCAGCATCCGAATTACGATGTCTCGGCCGGTGAGCGCTTTCTGCACGATATCTATTACACGTTGTACGGTTCGAAAATCTGGCCCGGAACGTTGCTGATCGTCACTTATGACGAGCACGGTGGATGCTACGATCACGTGCCCCCGCCGGAAAACGCTATCGCGCCCGACAACTCAACTGGTGAACACGGATTCGACTTCAAGCGCTTCGGCGTGAGAGTGCCCACGGTCCTGGTGTCACCGCTTATTCCGGCCGGCACGGTGTATCGATCGCCGTTGGCTACGCCGCTCGACCACACCTCGATTCTCGCGACCATTGAAAAACGATTTGGCCTAGCGCCGCTCACTGCGCGGGATGCGGCGGCAGCAGACGTGGGAGCCGCGCTTACGCAAGCAAAGGCGCGAACAGACGATCCTTTGGCCGGGGTGGCGCCGCCGGTCAGCAAATCGGCGCCGGCGCTGCCGGCTGGTCCGGACCATCTGGAAATGACGCTTGCCGAAGCTGCGGCCAGGCTGCCTTTGCCGGAGCAGGTAGGAAACCGGCATTTTGTGCCCCATTTTGCGACCGGCAACGCCGCTATGGATTACGTGCGGAATCGTTATAGCGAGTACGCGAAATCCCGGCAGTAGTCGCGGCCCGCAGCTTCGTTCCCCACGCAGCGCCCCGCTTGATCCAATCCGTGAGGATCGCGATATCTCGCGAGGAAAGCTTCTGGCCCGGCGGCATTTGCACTTCGCCATTGTGGCGGATCGCTCGAACGAGAGCGCTCTCTTCGGGCTTGCCTGGGACCACCGCCGGGCCGCCGCTCTTACGATCTTTCAGCAGCGTGGCGCGATCTTCAAACGAGATATCTCCATCGTCTAGTTCGTGATTATGGCAACCGAGGCAATGTTTCATTAGGATCGGCGCAACCCGGTCGTCGAAAAAGCGCGCTCCCTCTTCGGACGGCTCCGCCGCGCGCCACTGCGACCAGGCAGAGGAGCACCGCGATCACTTCAGCTTCATTCCAATGCCGAACTGATTTCCGGCGCGGACCACTCTTTGGTCGGCAATTTCGAGATCCAGCAGTTTCTCGCTCTGCACCCGATGCCCTTTTTCATCCCGCAGCGCGGCAACAATCTTCTTCGTCGCGACATCGATGATATCGCCAGTCGAAGCGTAGGCCATGCGGCCATCCATGCTGAAACTGATCCAGCCCGGGAAATCGCTCAGCTTGATCGTTATGCCCTGCTTCGGCGGCATCACGGTCGCATCGAAAACATGAACGGCGTTGTTGGCCCCATCCACGACCCACAGTTCCTTCTCATCGGGAGTCAAGGCGATTCCGTGACTCGGACAGGAATGGCGCTGCACGGGACCTTGCTTATAGCCCTGTACTTCCACTCGATACAGCTTCTTGCCGCTTTGGAGATCGCCGACCTCGAATCCCAGCAGCTCGTTCACGTTTAGGAATACCAGCGTGTTGCTTCCGTTCACCGTGAACGGTCGAATTCCAGCCGCAAACGGCCCCACCGTGCCCATGATCGTATTCGTCTTAGGGTCCGCGATGCGGAGCAGCGGGGACTTCAAGCCCGCGAGATAAACGCGCGATCCATCGGGCGCCCAGATCGTATTGTGCGATCCGGATTTGGTTTCAACGGTGGCGATCACGTCGCCCGTATCCGCATTCACGACGTGCCACGCGGGACCTTCCAGTTGTGGGACGTACATCGTTTTGCCATCGGGAGAAATGGCCATGCGGTCGCAGCCACCTTCGTACGCTTTCTCCCACAATTTCCGCCCCGTGACGATGTCGAGCGCCATCATGCGGTTGATGTTCGAGACATACATTTTGCCGGTTGCGGCGCTGGCGGCGAAGCCTTTGACGTTTTCGACCTTTTGCCCGGACGCATACTCCCACGTTTGAAAACGCTTCACCAACTTATAGCCGTTGTCGATATCGAAGACCAGGATTCCAACGCCGCCCCATTGGGTATAGTTGCGAATCCCCGGACTAGCGAGGTAGAGAAGATGTTTCGGTTTGACCGTTTGAGCGGACAAAATGGCAAGCGCGAATAGGCACGCGACGATGAACCGTGCAAGACGTTGAGCGAACATGGGGAGGACGAGACACTATGATACACGATCACTTCTTAAGAGCGGCGCTCGAACAGGCGCGCAAGAGTCTTGCCGAAGGCGGTATACCCGTCGGCGCCGTCCTGGTCCACGAGGGCAAGATCGTCGCCGAGGGTCACAATTGCCGTGTCCAGACCGGCAGCCCCATCGATCATGGAGAAATGAATTGCCTGCGCAACGCGGGCCGATTGCCGGCCAAGATTTATCGGGAATGCACCATGTATTCGACGCTCTCGCCCTGTCCGATGTGCAGCGGCGCAATCATACTGTACAAGATTCCAAACGTCGTCGTGGGTGAGAACAAAAACTTCTTAGGGCCGGAGAATTATCTGCGCGGCAATGGCATTGGCGTGGAAGTCGTTCAAGACGACGAATGTATTCAGCTCATGGCCGAGTTCATCAAAAATCGGCCCGATCTCTGGAACGAAGACATAGGCCTATGAGTCCAAACCCGCTTACTTCCCGACCGCAAGGATTGAAAAGGAATCCGGCTCCATCGGTCCGCGGCGCGCTCGTCCTCCCGCTGGAGGAGGGGACGGCGGCAGCCCAAATTTGGCGGCGATCAGCAGGATTCGGTTTGTTTTCTTGTCGAGGGTTAGAGTTTTTGCGCTGGGCATGGTTTGCACGGTCTGTTCCACCGCGAAACTTGTGGGACTGTTCTCTTTTACGACGGTGAGGGTACCGTCTCCCTGCGAGCTGAACGCCTCCATGGTGTTCGGATTAAACACGGCGCCATCCGTGCCCATGCCGATCGGCGCCGTCGTGATGATGTTCCCGTCAGCGGCGTTGAGGATGACCATCGTCTGCGGGTTGCGGCAAGCGGCGAACAGAATCTGATTCTTCACGTCCATGGCAAGTCCGGCGCACCCGCCGCCCTTCCCGGCCAGATCGTAGCGGCCGGTTACAGCCATCGTCTTGGCATCCACGACGGCGATCTTGTCCTTGTCTTCGAGATCGACGTACAGACGGCCCTTGCCATCGGTAACGGCCTGCTCCGGCGCGCCGCCGAGGTCGATTGTTCCTACAACGGAGCCGTCAGCCGCGTCGATCACCGTTGCGTTCGGCGCGCGATGACTGAACACGTATACGCGGTCGTTAAACGAGTCGTACAGAATGCCGTCGGGGCCGCCTTCTACATCAATGGTCTTGATTGGCGCAAGAGTTTTCGCATCCCACATCGCGACCGGTTTACTGCTGGCGAAACCGTGATTCGATTTGGTGGACACCGCCACGCCGTGCCCGCTCGTGTTGGGGATCTCTCCAGCGGGCTCCAGCGTGTCGAGATTGAACACCGTGATCCGCCCCGGATTACCCATACGGGGAACATACAGCCGCCGCCCGGCCTCGTCCGCATACACGTAGTCGAACCCGCCGGCCCCGCCCACCTTGGCGGTCTTCAGAACCTTGTACGGTCCCGCGCCGTCTTGAGCCGACCCGATCATACCGAAAAATATTATTGCAGCGCTCAACCCAAATGTACGCATCGAGTATCTCCTCGTCAGTATACATCGCCGGTTTCCCGCTCAACTGGATATAGTAGTGAACGTCGGGTTTTTTATGGCACAAGCGATTTCGGAACCGCTGGCTCGAACGCCTCCAGGGAAACCCGCCGCGGCGCCGCGCCTCATTTCGCTCGACGCATTTCGCGGCGCGACCATGGCGTTGATGGTGCTGGTCAACACGCCCGGCGACTCCAGCCACGTTTACGCCCCGCTGCAACATTCCGAATGGAATGGCTGGACCCCCACGGACGTAGTCTTCCCGTCATTCTTGTGGATTATCGGCGTCGCCATGACGCTCTCGCTCAGCCGGCGCATGGCGGCGGGAGCTTCGCGCGCGCGGTTGTTCGCACAGGTGTTTCGCCGCGCCGTCATCCTTTACGCGCTGGGTCTGATCGTCTATGCCTATCCGGGATTTAACCTCCACACGCAGCGTCTCATGGGCGTTCTGCAGCGCATCGCAATCTGTTATCTCGTCGCGGCGGCGATTTACCTGACGACGCGTTTGCGAGGGCAAATCCTGTGGATCATAGGGTTGCTCACAGGCTACTGGCTCTTAATGGCGCTCGTGCCGGTGCCTGGTTATGGCGCCGGGCGGTTGGACGTAGAGGGCAACTTCGCGCATTATGTGGATCGCATCGTGCTCGGATCGCACAACTACAGGTGGACCGTGACGTGGGACCCCGAGGGCATCGTGAGCACGCTGCCGGCGATCGCAACGGCGTTGTTCGGCATCATGGCGGGCCACATTTTGAGCCTTCGGAAATCGCTCGCCGAGCGCACCACGTGGCTCTTTATCGTGGGCAATCTGCTCATCGCCGCCGGCTTGATCTGCAATGTGTGGCTGCCCATAAACAAAAAGCTGTGGACGGATTCATTCTCTCTGTTCATGGCCGGACTCGATTTCGTGATCTTCGCAATGCTGCTGTGGTGCGTCGACGGAATCGGCTGGAAACGCTTTACGAGACCTCTGGCGATTCTGGGCATGAACGCGATTACGGTGTACATGGCGTCGGAGCTTCTCGACGAAGTGTTCGGCGCGATCCAGTGGCAGTCAGGCGGCGCAAAGGTTACGTTGCACGGTTGGCTCTACGGCCACCTTTTCGCCCCGCTCGCTTCTCCGATTAATGCTTCGCTGCTGTATGCGATCGCCTATGTGCTGCTGATGTATGTCATCGCGTACGCGTTGTACCGCCGCGGTTGGTTCTTGCGCGTGTAGTTGCGACATCTTAGGGATATGCCCATTACAAAACTTCTGCGAAGCGCCCTCACCGCCGCAACACTCGTTGCCACGACGCTTTCCGGCGGACAGGCGCCGTCCTCCCCTGTTCCCGCCGTAGCGATAACCTCCTCGAATCTGCAGCGCATCGTGGTAGTCCGGCTCAAGAACGGAACCGATATGCTCGCAGGTCTCAAGGAGGCCGTCGCCCGCGAACACATTCAGAATGCCGTCATCCTAAGCGGATTCGGTTCCGTTACCAGCTACCACGTCCACGTAGTCGGCAACACCACTCTTCCGCCCAAGGATGTGTTTACCAAAGAGAATGGTCCCTTCGATCTGACCGGCGTCGCCGGGTTAGTGATGGGCGGCCGGGTCCACGCGCACATCACGCTCGCGAGCACGCAAAAAGTTGTCGCCGGCCATCTCGAATCCGGAACTTCCGTCTTCACGTTCGCCGCGATCTCCCTCGCCGTTCTCAGCGACTCCGCCGATCTCTCCCGCACTGACCAGTGGCAATGGCATTGACCTTGCTGCACGGTTAGACTTGCAGCGTTTTCAGGTAATTTACGCTCTGTACCGTGAGATCCCAATTCTGCTCGACGAAGTAGTTCTTGAGACCACCGGTCTTGGCCGCGGCAAAGATCTTGGGCCAGTCCAGGCTGTCGTGTCCCACGGCCACCCCTGCGGGGCGTGCGCCGGCCGTGGCGGCTTTCAAATCCACGCCCTGCAAATGCATTGAGATAAAGCGCCCGGGATATTTCGTGAAGTACATTATTGGGTCGCCGACGGTGGGCATCGCGGACATCTGGAATTGCATCTTCACCAGCTTGGGATCGAGCAATTCCAGCAGGACTTCATAAGTCAGGCGCCCGTCAACCTTGGACATCTCAAAGCGTTCGTCGTGGAGAAACTGCTGCATGCCGGCTTTGGCCGCGGCCTCGCCGATCCTGTTATATTCTTCTGCCGCGCGCTTCACGATGTCCATGGTTGTGACGCCGTTCTCAACGTGTCCGTCGAGGCTCGCGGTGCCCATCTGTGTCATGCCGATGTCGTGGGCCCAGGCGATCGCCTGCGCTTGTGCGCCGCGGAGCTCTCGCAGCGAAAAATGAGCGCTGGGGCATTTCAGCCCGTGATCTTCCACGATTTTTCCGGTTTGCTTTCCGTCCGTCAGGCTGGCGAACTCGGCGTATCCCGGCGAGCACAACTCGATGTTGCCGATGCCAAGATCGGCCATGTCCCGGCACAGCCCCGCAAAGTCCCCGTCCTTAATTCGCTGCCGGTGAGGATATGTCTGGCTCCCGATGGGCATTCCCAAGGGATTCGCCGCAAGCTTTCGCGCGGCGATGGGGAGCAGCCCCGCCATAGCGGCATCGGCTGCGGATTTTTTCAGAAACACTCTTCTCGACATTCCAGTCATTCGCATTTTCCAAATCTCTCCGATTATGCGCTCGTCAGCTTCCATCCATCGCGGTACTCGCGCGTCAGGTACTGGTTGGCTTCCGGAGCGTTCGTAAACTTCATGGCTTCGCGGTCCCATAACAATGCCGGCGCGCAATGGTTTTCGTTGAAGATCTTGCGGCTGTAGCGAATGGCCGCGCCGGCCAGGGCAATGGTTTCCGAGCAGTTCGCGGCGTTGACAAAATTCCCCGGCGAGGGCGGCCCGCCTTTGAACGCCGCGACCCACTCGGCATCGCCACTGCCGCGGCCACCGCGGCCGGCGGGGGGCTCGGGAAGACCTTTCGCGGCGCGATATTCCTGCATCTTCTTCGCGGGGATCAGCTCGTTGTTCAGGATCGTTCCCTTATCGCCGATGAAGAGAGTCCCGGTCGCGGGAATCGACTTACCGTCATCCAATAACTCATCGGGCGTGAAGGGCCGCATTCCGCCGTCGTACCAATACAATTTGAGGGCCGGCCAATTGCCATGCGGCGCGAACTTGAAGCACAGGCGATTGGCATACGGGAATGCGAAATCGTTCATCTTGACGGCGCTCACCTGGTCGTTGATTTCGGCGCTGGTGCTGCATTGCGCCTCGACGCTGTAGGGGACCGGCAGATCAAGCGCCATGAAAATCGGCCACAAGCTGTAGTTCCCCATATCCGCGATGCTGCCGCCGCCGAAATCGTACCAGCCCCGGAAGACCGCGTGAGTGTAGCTGGGATGGTAAGGACGCTCCTGTTCCGGCCCCAGCCACAGGTCCCAATCGAAGTTGGGAGGTATGGGCGGCCGTTCGGTGGGTAAGGCGAGCTGCTGCGGCCAGAAAGGCCGGTCGGTCCAGTTGTGGACTTCTTTGAGATTGCCGATAGCGCCATCCAGAATCATCTGCCGAACCGAGGTGAGCGGCGCATGCCAGGCCAGCAGATGCGTGGCTAAGCCAGTGTTGCGGGCCGTGTCCACCACCATGCGAACCTCCGCCACGCGGTTCGATAGCGGCTTGTGCACGAGCACGTGTTTGCGCTTCTTCATTCCGGCGATCGCGATTGTGGCATGCAGATGGTCCGGCGTCATGATCTTGATGGAGTCGAGGTCTTTCTCTTTCTCCAGGAGTTCGCGGAAATCGTTGTAGCTCGCCACGCCCTTGAAATTCTCCGCTCCCCTTTTCTTGGCGTAGTATGTTTCAATGATTTCTCTCGCCATGTCGCGGCCGGCGCGGATACCGCTAACGCCGGCTCCCCAATTGGGGTCTTCGAGCGTCTTGCGCACGCTGTCCCGAATGCCGGTCTTGCTCCAATCGATATAGTTGGTTCCGTCCTTGACGGGATCGCATACGGCCGTAATGTGCACGTCCGGATTCGCGATCAGGCGTAGCATCTCCCGCGTTCCCTGAGTGCCGCACCCGATGTAGGCCAGAGTGATTTTATCGCTCGGGGCCGTATATTGAGGACCGCCCAGCACGTGTCTGGGGACGATGGTGAACGCTAAACCGGCGGCGGCCGGAGTCAGGAATTCGCGGCGGTTGATATCGATCTTGCGGGTCATCTGAATCTCCTTTTCGTTTACGGTCTCAAATGCACGGGCTGGGTGAAGGCTCCATTGCCGGCCGAATCCCACACCGCGAAGCGCACCCACTTCTTCGATGCTATATCGAAGGGCACGTGAAAGCGGTGACTGGCCAGGGGAGGCAGTTGGGTCAGCGAGATAATCTCGCGGCCGGTAGTCTTTCCATCTCCCCACACCAGCTCCGCGAACTCGGGCGGGAACGTCCACTCGACGTCGGCATTATAGAAGCGATGCGGCCCGCTCCCCTCGATGCTCCAGTCGTGGAATAACACCTCGCCGCTTGTGACGAAGTAGTCGCCCGCGCGCATCGCATCGAGGACCGGCGTCCAGCCCTCGCCGAACTTCGGCACGCGATCGAGCTTTAGGTAATTCACGACCAGTTGCGGATAGGTCTCATCGTCCGAGTACTTCATATACGTATCGCCTTCCGCGATCATGTATTTCGCCCCGCTCCAGTTATTCATGTCGTCCAGCAGCGCCAGACAACGGTGTTCGCAGAGGCGCTTCTCCGATTGATCCACGGGCAATGATTGGAACGAACCGCCCAGAAAGCGATCGCTATTAAAAAAATCCGTGTCTTTCACCGCGTCCGGGTAGCCGGCGGAGCCCTTTGTGCGAGGATGCGTTTGCCATACCAGGCCCTGCTCGTCCTTCAGCAACTTCAGCTCATCGCCGGCCGAAGCCGTATGGTAGACCTTGCCGTATGGCTGAATGGACTCGGTATATGGCTGCGAGGGCCGCGTGGCGGGTTTGCGCAAGTGAGTGTAGTAAACCGGCCGCGGGAAGGCGAACATATAATGGCCGCCGAAGTTGGCGTCCGGCTCTTCGCCGGGAATCAGCAGAAAATCGCGATCCGAGAAACGCTCGCAGCCTTCAAAGTAGACCTTTTGCTCGTTCAATCGCGTGGCCCCGGTGTCCGACGGATGCGCATCGCCATGAAAATCCGCAAGGATGGCGATGTTGATGCCGAGCGCCCGGAACACCGCTACCCAGGTAGGCTGAAAGTCGATGGTCCCGGCGTCGGAAAGCTCCTCGTTGAAGTGAAAATGGAAATGACTCACCAGCACCTTGAATCCGGGCACGGCCTTATAGACGTCGTCGTGCGTAAATGCCATGATGGCCCGCTCGGTGGCGCGGCTGTCCTCGGGGCTTAGATAGAAATAGACGGGCATGCGCTGAAGCGTTCCGGGCGGGGCATTGTATAGCGCGAAGTTATCGCTCTCCCCGCGCGATTCCGCGACCCGCCGATTCCAAACGGCATCGGAGTAGCCGTAAGGCTTATATCCGATCTCGTGGTCGGGCTGCCTTACGCCGATGGCGAACGAGGTTTCGCTGTCCTTGCGGTAATAGATATACCCAAGATTGGTTTCCATTTCACGCGCGAAAAAAAACTTGTGCGAGGGCGGCAGGACACCGAGCGAGCCGCCACCCGATTCGACAACCGCCAGGCGGTTTCGCGCGCGCACGCCTACATCGTCCCGATTCACCGCGCCGCCGAATTCGTAGTCTTGCCAGGCGCGCGCCGGATCGCGCCACACCAAGCGCGAGCCGTCTGCGATCGCGAATCCGTTCAATCCCGCCACATACTTGTAGGCCACCGAAAGCTCTTCGGTTTTGGCTAGAATCTCCTGGCGCAGCAGGTTGGCGCCGCGGTAAACGGTGTATTGCAACTGTCCCGAGAAAATACCCATTACCACTCCCGGGAAAATCACTTCCAGGCGCGCGC
This sequence comes from Bryobacterales bacterium, assembly GCA_963838885.1. Lineage (GTDB taxonomy): Bacteria > Acidobacteriota > Terriglobia > Bryobacterales > Bryobacteraceae > JAICMB01. Next base: position 70,829 of record CAWITB010000007.1, read on the forward strand.
CTTCCGTTTTTACGCTGCAGCCGGTGGCGTGGTATTCGGCCCTGGCGCGCTTGATCTCCTCGGGCTTGCGCGGCAGATCCATATTTGAGCCGGGGCGGCCGGGGATCATCAGAGGAGCGTCCCAGAATGCGTTCCACTTCTCGCGCTCGACGACGTCCGGCGTTAACGCAATGCCCAGTTCCTTTAAGGGCGCGATCTGCTGGCCGGAAAGGCGGCGTTTCCCACTGGTCACTTGGAATTCGGGTACGAGGTCGCGGCCCAACACGATCCAGTTCGATCCGCTGCGCCGTGCGGCCAGATCTACGATGGTTGGAATCCTGCCGCGAATGGTAAATGACGCGCGCAACTGCTCGCCGCGTTCGCCCTGCCATTGGATGTCGAGCGCTCCAGCGCGAACGTCCGCCCTCATGCCTTCGGCTGGTCTGTATTGCTGAAGATCGCAGGTAAAATTCTGACCCGCCGCACCGGCCGCGCCCAGCATGGCGCACAGTAGCAAGCTATGAAGCCTCACCCTACCGCTCCTTTTCGCTTTTGCGTAGCCAGTATACAACGCGCCGTTTCTGCTCCGAAGAGCGGATCGTTTCTTGTCGCCCACAGAACATTGAGGTGGAATCCCGTGGACCCGCTGAGCTGGCAGGCAATACTGGAATCCGCCCTTCTGTCGCTCCCGCGATGTACGCCGCGGCAACAGGCTGGCCAGGGCAGTCTGTCCACAGCCGCCTGCCCCAGCGTTGCGATCATCGGCAACAATGAAAACAAAGCGCCTGGTCATAATTCGAATATCTGTTGCAGCGCAGGCTCGCCATACTCAGCGCCGCCGGTCCTCACGACGAGATTCTTGCGAATCTCCGCAAATCCGCCGCTGTGCGTATGCCCACACAGAACCTCCATATAACAACTTGAATGATCCTCGGCGGCCTTCAACAACGCCTCCCCCACGGCTTTGCATGCAAAATGCGGCAGATAGTCGTCGCCAGAAATTTGGCCTTCATGCCAGCAGGATTCCCGGAAGGGCGGCACATGCGTAAGAACAATCACCCTCGAGTAGCTTTCAAAAGCTTTTCGTACCGCCGCTCCAAGATATTTCGCGGCTTCATCGCCAAGCGCGTTCAATCTCGCGAGAAGCTGTGCCTTACTGGGAACCCGGAGTTCATCGATCCGGAAAAAATCATTCAGCAGAACGTCCGATCGGAAAAAATCACCGAGCCTGCCGTCGGCCCACGAATCGTGGCCGACTATGGCGGTAGTTGCGTTAATAGGCGCTACTCCGGACGCGCTCAACCAGCGCATGTAGGTTGAATTCTGCGCGAGTTGGTGGATGCGGGTTCGGACGCATTGGATGGAACTGCCGTAGAAATCGTGATTGCCGAGCACGAAGTAGATCGGAATCCGAAGATTCTGTTCCAGCTCCGAAAGATACGCTTCAACACAATCCGCTTCGCCGATATCTCCTCCGACCAGCAGCGCATCGAGGCTTTCCCGTCTCAGACGCGCGTAGAAATCGGCGCGTAGGGGGGCTGGAACGAAGTTAAGATGAAGATCGGTGGTCCACCCAATGCGCGCCATCGCCGTATAACCCGACTCGAACTTCCTCTCAGCGTAACAACGTGCGCCTGGGAGGCGAGTTCCCGGCCCCCGCCCGGCGCTGTGCATTAGGTTCTGGTTTCCCGAATCGCCAGCGCTACGATGAAGTCCGTAAATCGGGAGCGTTTATCATTTTCATTGAAAATCACTTCTCTGCGGTTTGAAAGCTTGCGAGATGCGAGCCGGACGGGAGCTCTCCTAGCCTTCACCTTGCAGCGCGGTCACGTTAGCGTCCGCAACCGCGGGTCGAGGATTCCAGGGATGTCTAGCCGAGCCAGTTTTCCCGAAGCCGATGAATGCCGTGAATTCTTTCGCGTAGCGATCGCTGCATTTCAGTTGAGAGTAGTTTCCGAACACGAGGAACCGGGCAGCAGCATCGGTACCCTCAAACGCCCTGATACGAACTTGGGACTTGCCCATCAGTCTCCCGCGACAGGCTCTTCAACGCGCGCCGGAGCCGTCTCCTGGTCCTTGTACTGCAGTTGGTACAGCCTCCAATAGATACCGCGCGCCGCGAGAAGCTCCTGATGCGTGCCGATCTCGCGCAATTGACCTTTGTGCATCACGATAATGCGGTCGGCCCGCTGGATGGTCGAGAGGCGGTGCGCGATGACAATCGAGGTGCGGCCTTCCACCAGGTGATCGAGCGCCGCGCGCACCCGCAGCTCCGTCTCGGTGTCCACGCTTGAAGTTGCCTCGTCGAGAATCAGAATACGAGGGTCGTGCGCCAAGGCCCGCGCGAAGCCGATCAGCTGCTTCTGCCCCGTTGAAAAGCCGGCGCCGCGCTCCCGCACCGGCTGCGCGAAGCGTTCCGGCAGCCGCTCGATAAAGTCGAGGAGATTAACGCGTTCGGCCGACAGCACCAGATCTTCATCCGTAATGCCCTCGGTTCCAAGGCGGATGTTGCTCTCGACTGTGCCCGTGAACAGATGCGGGTCCTGCAGAACCACGCCAAAGGCCCGCCGCAGTTCCATCAAATCGAGCTCGCGTATGTCCACGCCGCCGATGCGGATCGCGCCGCGCTGCACATCGTAGAACCGTAACAACAGACTCGCCAAAGTCGTCTTACCGGCCCCGGTGTGCCCTACCACTGCGATCGTCTCGCCGGGTTCAATGCGGAAACTGACATTGCGAAGCACCCAGTCGTCGCCGTGGTATGCAAACCAGACGTTCTCGAAAGAGATCGCCGCCGGCGGCGGCGGCAGGGCGCGCGTTCTCGGCGGCGACACAATCTCCGGCTGCGTGTCCAATAATTTGAAAATCCGCTCGGCCGCCGCCATGGCCGCCTGCAGAATGTTGTATTTCTCGCTGAGGTCCTGAATGGGCCTGAAGAATCGCAGGCCGTACTGAAAAAACGCGACCAGTATGCCCAGCGTGAGGGCCCCCTGCCGGATGCGGAACCCGCCGTAGGCGAGCAGGAACGCAAGCGCCAACATGCCTAAAAACTCGACCGCCGGATAAAACCAGCCGTACGCCGTGATTGAATCCTTATACGCGTCCATGTGGACGCGATTGATGCGCTCGAATTCGCGCATGCTCTTGGCCTCGCGATTGAAGAGCTGCAACACGGCGATTCCGTTGACGTGCTCCTGCAAGTAGGCATTAATCCGTGCGATCGCGACGCGAATTCTGCGATAGCTCTGCTGTACCGTGCGCCGGAACACGATCGTAACCAGCACTACCGCGGGCATCACGGCCAGCAGCAGTCCCGTCATGCCGGGGCTGAGATTCAACATCGCAAAAATCACGAAACTCAACATCAGCAGATCGCCGACGATGGTGACCAGACCCGACGTAAACAGATCGTTCAGTGTATCCACGTCGGTGGTCACGCGCGTGACCAGGCGGCCGACCGGATTGTGATCGAAGAATGCCACATCGAGCCGCTGCAAGTGGGTCATCAACTCGCGCCGCAGATCGAACATGGCCTTTTGGCCGGTCCATTGCATGAGATACGTTTCGCCGAAATCGCACAGGAACCCGCCCATGATCGCCAGCAGATACACGAACGAGATCTGCGCGATTCCAGTCCATGGGTCGGCTGAGAGAATAGAATCGAGCGGCGTGCGGAAATGCGACGGCGACGGCGCGATGTAGCGGTCTACCGCCATCTTCGTCAGTAGCGGCCCGATCACCTGCAGCACCGAGTTGACAAGCAGTAGCGCCAACGAGACCAGCACCGTGCGCCGGTACGGCTTCATGTATGAAAGAAGCCGGCGCATAATGCGCGAATCGTACGCCTTGCCTAAGACCTCCTCTTCCACGCACTTTCAGTGTAACGGTACTCCGCGGGCCGAGACCGCGTAGACTAGCGGGCATGAGCAAATACACCCTCGCGGCGGGCGCCCTGCTGCTTTTTGCGGCTACGATCAGCGGCCAGAACAAGCCGCGCGCGCGCGACCTCGGTGTGCCGTTCGAGGGCACGCCGGGTCCGCTCGACGCCATCACCGACATCGCGGGCGTTGCGGTCGGCCAGACCACTTTGATCGCCGGCGGCAACGTACGCACGGGTGTGACCGCAATCTGGCCGCGAGGAAAGCAATCCGACGATCCCGCATTTGGAGGCTGGTTTTCTTTGAACGGTAACGGGGAGATGACGGGAACGGCATGGGTAGATGAGTCGGGCTTCGTGGATGGACCGGTCATGATCACCAACACCCACAGCGTCGGCATGGTGCGCGATTCCTATATTCATTGGCAGGTTGCCAACGGCCGCAAGCCGGGCACGAATTCTTTTGGCGGCAGCTTCTGGAGCCTGCCCATCGTGGCGGAGACGTGGGATGGCGTTCTGAACGATATCAACGGATTTCACGTCAAGCCGGAGCACGTCTTCAGCGCGCTCGACAGCGCCACAGGCGGCCCTGTGGCCGAGGGCAGCGTAGGCGGAGGGACGGGCATGATCTGTTACGGCTTCAAGGGCGGAATCGGGACAGCTTCGCGCGTCGCCGCGGGCCCGCAATCGTATCGTGTGGCGGCGCTGGTGCAGTGCAATTGCGGGTCTCGACGGCAATTGCGGATTGCGGGCGCGCCGGTAGGGCTGGACCTCGCGGCGAATCCGCCCGTGGCGAGCGCGGCGGCCCCGTATCGAGAGGATACCGGATCCATCATTATCGTCATTGCCACAGATGCTCCGCTGTTACCGCATCAGATGAAGCGGCTGGCGCGGCGCGCCTCTTTGGGACTGGCGCGGACTGGGTCGACCTCGGGCAATGGCTCGGGCGACATTTTCATCGCGTTCTCAACCGCCAACGCGGGCGTTGCCGGGGGCAGCGGCGCCGTGAACGTTGCGATGCTGCCGAACGCGGCCTTAAATCCAATTTTCGAAGCGACCGTGCAGGCGGCGGAGGAGGCCATCGTCAACGCCATGGTCGCGGCGGAAGACATGGCCGGATTTCAGGGGAGCAAGGTAAGTGCGCTGCCGCATGATCGTCTCCGCGATCTGTTGAGAAAGTATAATCGGCTGAACGAGCGTTAGCTCGCGCGTCGATTAGGATTGGCGCCGCAGCGCCGTGGAGCGCTCGTTGCGCCTAGCGCGGCATACGGTAAAATCCGCAGAATTCCTCAGGTTGACTTCCGCGTAATGGTCCGGTATAGTTCTGAAAGCACTGAGCTACCAACCGTTTGTCGTCTAACGGGAGCTACATTTTCTGCATCACGGAATTGGCCGTCCCCTCTACGTCGCGGAACTGCCAACGCGCAAGTGCTTTAGTATCCCAAGGACACGTTGTAGTATGATTTCGGGGAGTTTTGGCAGGAGTTTTGGCAATGGCCGTTCAATCCGATGAGCAGAACCTGGAGATGCCGGTTCCAGCCGAGGAAGCCGAATACGAGCGGCTCATCGATGGCTACAGCCATTTTGCCCCTCCGCATGAAGGCGAGTTGCTGCAGGGACGGGTACTCAACGTCACGGACAAAGACGTAATCGTAGATTTCGGGTATAAGTCCGAAGGACTGGTGCCGATCGAGCAGTTTGCGACCCCGGACGGCGGCATTCATGTGCGGGTCGGGGACCAAATCGACGTCATGGTGGACCGCTCCGGACCGCCGCCGGAAGGCTACATCCTGCTGTCTCATGAAAAAGCGAGCCGTCTGCGCTCCTGGGACAATCTGGAGAAGGCCAATCGCGAAGGGCTGGTGATCTCGGGCCGCGTACAGGGGCGCATCAAAGGCGGTCTGATGGTGGACGTCGGCGTAGCCGCTTTCATGCCCGGCTCGCAGGCCGATGTGCGGCCGCTGCACAATCTTGAGGCCTTCGTAGGCAAAGATATTCCCGTCAAGGTGGTGAAGCTGAACCGCCGCAGGGGAAACGTCGTGGTATCACGAAAGGCCGCCATTGAAGAGGATATCGTGGCGCGAAAATCGGCCGCGCTGGACTATCTCGCGGAAGGCGCCATCGTGACGGGAACGGTAAAGAACCTGACGGATTATGGCGCATTTATCGACCTCGGCGGCATCGACGGGCTGCTGCATGTGAGCGACATATCCTTTGGGCGCGTCAACCATCCCTCCGAGGTGATCAACGTCGGCGACCAGCTTACGGTAAAAGTTCTCAAGTTCGACAAGTCGAAGGAGCGAATTTCACTGGGGCTGAAGCAGCTCATTCCGGATCCGTGGGAAACGATCGGGACCGATTACCCGCCGGGGGCGCGCGTAATCGGCCGCGTCGTGAGCGTAACCGATTACGGAGCTTTCGTGGAGCTGGCGCCGGGCGTCGAGGGCCTCATTCATATTTCGGAGATGACTTGGAGCCGGCGCATGAAACATCCCAGCAAGGTTGTGCGCGCCGGAGACCAGGTCGAAGCGGTGGTGCTCGAAGTCAGACCGAAGGAGCGGCGGGTTTCTCTCGGAATCAAGCAGCTGGAGCCGGACCCCTGGACCACCGTGGCGGAGCGCTACAGCATCGGCAGCGTAATCGAAGGGCGGGTCCGCAAGCTTACCGACTTCGGGGCATTCATCGAGATCGAGGAAGGAATCGACGGGCTGGTGCATATTTCCGATCTTTCCTGGACGAAACGGATCAAGCATCCCTCCGATTTACTGAAAAAAGGGCAGCTCCTTTCAGCCGTGATTTTGAATATCGACGCCCCCAATCGACGGCTTTCGCTGGGCGTGAAACAACTGCAGCCGGACGCTTGGGAATCGTTCTTCCGCGGCCATGAGATCGGCGCTATCGTGCGTGGGCGAGTGTGCCGCGCGGCGGCGTTCGGCGTCTTCGTGGAACTGGCTCCAGGCGTGGAAGCGCTGTGCCACCGCTCCGAGATTCCGGGCGCGGCGGACCGGCGCGGAGAAGAATCTCCGCTCCCGATCGGCGGCGAAATGGATTTCAAAGTGATAAAAATGAACGAGGCCGAGAAGAAAATCGGATTGAGCCTGCGCGCGCTTTCCGAAGACGAGGAGCGCAACCGCATGGACGATTATCAGCGCCAGGCGGCGGCCGCTACTCTGACAATAGAAGAGGTAATGAATACCAGAACGAAGGGCGAGAGCCGGTAAATTGCGCTGGATTTCGCGTCAAAACGGGGGACCACGGGAGAGATTATGACGAAAGCCGAATTGATCGAAGAAGTGTCGCGCGTCGTGGAGATGACGCGAAAGGACTCGGAGGTCATCGTAGAGGCCATCTTCGACAGCATCGTTCGCTCGCTTCGCACTGGGGATAAGATCGAAATTCGAGGATTTGGGAGCTTCCGGACGCGGCAGCGGCAGCCGCGCGTAGGACGTAATCCGAAAACCGGGACGCGCGTCGAAGTGCCCTCCAAGCGCATTCCCTATTTCAAGCCCAGTAAGGAACTCAAGGACCTGGTGAACACCGCGTCCACGAACGGCGCCGGCGCCACGCCGGTGACGGCCGCAACTATCGGTTCGCCGCATCCTGCCGGCGAGCCGCACAACAGTTGATGGATCGCCTATGGACTCCCTGGCGTTATAACTACATTTCATCGGCCAAGCAGTCGCCGGGCTGCATCTTTTGCGATAAGCCCGCCGCCGCTAAGGACGAAGAAAATTATATCGTCTACCGGGGAAATCACAATTTTGTTATTTTGAACGCCTTTCCGTACACCAGCGGGCACGTCATGATCGCGCCGTACGAGCACTTGCCGACCCCGGAGACGGCTCCCGAGGCAACGCTGGTCGAGATGATGCTGCTGCTACGCAAGGCGGTGATCTGCCTCCGCTCGGCATACCGGCCCGACGGGCTCAATACCGGGATGAATATCGGAGAATCGGCTGGAGCGGGCGTCGCCGGCCACTTCCACATGCACGCGCTGCCGCGCTGGGTCGGGGATGCGAACTTCCTCACAACCGTGGGAGAGACGCGCGTCATACCGGAGGCGTTGGAGGACACCTACCGCAAGGTGACGGAGGCGTTCGCGAGTCTCGACGGCGGTTCTGCCGTGCGGCGATGATTTGCGAAAGATGATATGCGACAATCGGTATAAATCGCGGGCCTGTAGCTCAGTTGGTTAGAGCGCTACCTTGACACGGTAGAGGTCACAGATTCGAGTTCTGTCAGGCCCACCACTCAAAACAATTTGCGCGTCTTGATAGGGGAACGTCCACTAGCGGCCCATTTGAAAAGTGGAGGTAGCCGACGCCCGGCCGGCGCTGCAGGTCTGCTTCGATACGGCGGTAAAAGCTGACGTGAGGTTGAGCTTGAACCGTTTCCGCGAAGCTATTGAATCCTGGTATGTTGTGAGTTCGAGTAAACATTTTTCTAGTAGGTCTCGCTGTGAAGCGTGCCCGCGCAAGCGGCCCGCGTTACACTAACGGCGGGGAGGGCCGTGCACGCCGCCTTCATTGTCATCGCGGTTATCGCGATTGCCCTTCAGGGCTTGGCGCTCTTAAACGCGCTGTTCGGCCCCGGCCTGGCATACCGCATCGATTGGAAGCCGCGCCCCGATCCCGGGAGCGCCGAGTTCTCCGCGGTTCTCGAAACGCTGACGGACTCGCAAAGGCGCTCGCGCAACCGCATCGACGTGCTGACGAACGGGGATCGTTTCTATCCCGCCGCGCTAGACGCGATCCGCGGCGCGCGGAAAACGATCAATCTCGAAGCCTACATTTTTCAGCGCGGCGACATCGCCCGAAAATATATCGAGGCGCTGGCCGAACGGGCGCGCGCGGGCGTGCAGGTCAAGCTGGTCGTCGACTATATCGGAAGCTTGGGCATCACCCGTCATTACTTCCGCGATCTGCTCCAAGCCGGTGGCCGCGTGGAGTGGTATCACCCGCTGCGCTGGCGCGCCATTCCGGACTTCAACAACCGCACTCATCGCGAGTTGATGGTCGTCGATGGCCTGGTCGGGTTCATCGGCGGCGCCGGCATTGCCGACAACTGGTGGATCGGGCGGTCCGCCGGCCGCAATGGGAGGCATCCGCGTTGGCGCGACACGGTGGTGCGCGTGGAGGGCCCGGTCGTAACGAATCTGCAGTCCGCGTTCGCGGACAACTGGCTGCGAACGGCCGGCGAGATTCTGACCGGTAGAGAGTACTTTGTGTGCCGCGAGATCAACGGAGCCGGCCCGGAAGCGATGGTGGTCAACAGCACTCCGGCGGCCGGGTCCACTCGCGCGCGCATTCTGTTCCAGATGCTGATCGCATCGGCTCGCCGCAGCATCCACATTACCAGCCCCTATTTTTTGCCCGACCGCAGCGCTCGCGAGGAGTTGAAAGCCGCGGTAAACCGTGGCGTTGAAGTGAGGGTTCTGACGCCCGGCAAGAAGTCCGATCAGAAGATGACTCGCACCTCGAGCCGCCGCCTGTACGGCGCCCTGCTGAAGAGCGGCGTCCGCATCCATGAATATCAACCTGCGATGATTCACGTCAAAGCCCTGCTGGTGGACGGCCTTTGGTGCGTGCTGGGTTCCACCAACTTCGATAACCGCTCCTTCGATCTGAACGATGAAGTGAATCTGGCGGTCAGGGATGCCGCGGTTACGGCCCGCCTGGAAGAGGATTTCCAACGCGATCTCGAATCGAGCCGCGAGATCAGCTATGAGGAGTGGCGCCGGGACGCATGGCTTGGACCGGAGGGGTGGCTCGGATGGGTCCTCGAGAAACAGGAGTGACCCAAACATAAGAGCTACGAAATGTGAGATTCTTCTTCCATGGCGACCACCGTCTGGAAAGGCCACCTCACGTTCGGACTCGTTTCGTTTCCCGTCAAACTGTACTCGGCGGCGCGCAGCGAAAACATCAGCTTCAACCAGCTGCATAAGACCGATCATTCGCGCATAAAGCAGGTGGTCTACTGCCAGGCCGAGGACAAGCCCGTTCCGCGCAGCGAGCTCGTAAAGGGATACGAATACGAGAAGGACCGCTACGTTGTGATCGACGACGAGGACGTCAAGAAGATGGCCCCGCCCACGGCCAGAGTCATGGAAATTTTGGAGTTTGTCAAGGCCGCCGAAATCGATCCGGTTTACTTCGAAAACTCCTATTACATGGCGCCGGACGACGCCGGCGAAAAGCCCTATGCTTTGCTGTATGACGTTCTGAAAAAGAGCGGCTATGCCGGAGTCGCGAAAGTCGCGATGCATAACCGCGAGCACATCGTGATCTTCCGGCCGGGCGCGACCGGGTTGTTGATGCACACCATGTATTACAGTCACGAGATCCGAAAAGTCGAGGAGTTTCGGACGGATACGAGTGTAATCGGCGAAAAGGAGACGGCACTGGCGCAAATGCTGGTCGAAACGCTGGCGGCGCCTTTTGAGCCGGACAAGTATAAGGATGCTTACCGCGAGAACCTGAAAGCTTTGATCGACGCCAGGGTCGAGGGGCGGCAGGTGGTCGCGCCACCTGTTAATGAGCCATCCAAGGTGATCGACATCATGGAAGCGTTAAAACAAAGCCTCGCAATCGCGAAAAAGCCGGCTGCCTCCGCGCCGATGATGACCGGGATCGAAGAGGAAAAGCCGCGCAGACGGACGGCGCGCAAGGGTTAGACGTGAAGGTTATGCCGGAAACGATTCCCGTCACCAATAACGAAACAGCCCGGCGCTTCGAAGCCGTCGAGGCCGATCGCACGGCTTTCCTCGATTATCGCCGCCATGGCAGCTCTCTAGTTCTGATCCATACCGAGGTTCCCTCCGAAATGGAGGGCCGCGGCGTGGCCGGCAGTCTGGCGAAGACCGCTCTTGAGTATGCCCGCAACGAGCGCCTCCGGGTTGTACCGCGCTGCTCTTTCGTGTCAAGTTATCTGAAAAGACACCCCGAATACCAAGACCTCGAGAACCCGGAATGATCTTTGAGGCCGGGCGCTACCCGCTTCATCGCGACATCGCTTGATCGTCAGCTCATCTACAACACTGGTTCCAACGCGCTCGCGCCGCGATCATGACCTGAAGAAAGCCTTGCACAGGCCTCTTCATCCTCGCCCACAACCTTGCGCGGACACAGTTGCGCGAAAGGCGGCCAAGGTGTCCCGTTGCGCCGAGCCGGTTTCACTTAACATGGAACAGTATTGATGCTCACCGAGTTTATGTCGCAAGCGATCGCCATGTCGATCGAAAACGCCGCGCGTGGAGGCGGTCCGTTCGCCGCCCTGATCGTTCGCCAGGATCAAATCCTGGCCTCCGGCGTGAATGAGGTCACGGCGGTGAACGACCCCACCGCGCACGCCGAGATCGTCGCCATTCGCGAAGCCTGCCGCAAGCTCCGCGCGTTTCAACTCGATGCCTGCGATATTTACAGCACCTGCGAGCCCTGCCCCATGTGCCTCGGCGCTATTTACTGGGCCCGGCCCGCGCGAGTTTTTTTCGCCAATACCCGCGAAGACGCTAAAGCGATCGGCTTCGACGACGATTTCATCTACCGTCAGCTCGCGCTTCCTATCGATCGGCGTTCTCTTCCAATGATTCCGCTGATGCGCCATGAAGCCCAGGCGGCCTTCAGAGCCTGGCTCGCCAAGGCGGACAAGACCACTTATTAGCGCGCGAATGATATTAAGCTGCCGAGTCAGGGGCGGCGCGATGATGGGGTCCTTTCATACCGTCCTGCCGGGATTGTGCGTGTACGCGATTTGCGGCGACAATAGGAGTGTGTTCCGGGTATGCGTCCTGATCGCGGCATTGGCTTGCGTTAGCGCGGGGACCATCTCGTTCGATTTCTCGCTGCGGGACGCCTCCGGCAAAACCTACGGTCCGGCCTCATTCGCGCATCATAAAGCGACGGTCCTGGTCTTCGTCGCCACCGATTGCCCCAACTCGAATACCTACGCGCCCGTGCTCGCCCGCCTCTACCGCGAATATTCGCCGCGTGGCGTCCTCTTTCTGAATGTCTATTCCGACCCGGCGGAAACCGCGGCCAGTGTCGCCAAGCACGACGCCGATTTTCAGATCCCTTATCCCGGGCTGCTCGACCCGCACCAGACGCTTGCCCGCCAAACGGGCGCCAAGTCTACGCCCGAAGCGATTATCCTTTCGCCTGACGCTCGCGAGCTTTACCGCGGTCAGGTCGACGACCGTTTTGTCGATCTCGGCAAAACCCGCTTTCAGCCTACCGAAAACAGTTTGCGTGAAGCGCTTGACGACGTCTTGCAAGGGAAGCCCGTAACGCGTCCCGTCACCAAAGTGCTGGGCTGCGCGATTCCAGGAGTCAACTGATGCGAAGTTCGATGCTTCTCTCGATCGCCGCCGCGTTTGTCTGCGCCGCGCCGTTGTCCGCCGGCGCGGGCGGCACAGTCGCCGCCGTGCCCACATTCAACCGCGATATCGCGCCCATCATTTATCGCAACTGCTCGAGCTGTCACCACGCCGGCGAGGTCGCGCCGTTTGCCCTGTTAACCTATCAGGACGTCGCGAAACGCGCCAACCAGATTGCGGCCGTGACTGCGGCACGCGTCATGCCGCCCTGGAAAGCCGCGCCCGGATACGGACACTTCCTGAACGCCCGCACGCTCACCGATCAACAGATCGCCGCCATTCGGGACTGGGTCATGCACGGAGCTCCCGAAGGCAACCCCGGTGACAAGCCGGTTCCACCCGAGTTCGCCAATGGATGGATGATCGGCACGCCGGACCAGGTCCTGACGATGCTGCACCCCGTCTCCGTGCCCGCCGAGGGGCCCGATCAGTTCCGCTGTTTCGTGATCCCGATGCACGCCTCCGAAGACGAATACGTCAAGACCGTGGAATTCCGCCCCGGCAACCGCCGCATCGTGCATCACGCAATCCTGTTCCTGGACAGCTCCGGTCAGGCGCGTAATAAAGAAACCGTTCCCGGCGAAGGCTATGACTGCGTGGGCGGTCCCGGTCTCGACATCACTGGAGCCCTAGGTGGCTGGGCCCCCGGGGCCACGCCTACGGAGCTGCCTCCCGGCGTGGACGAGACGATCAAAAAAGGCTCCGATCTCATCCTCCAGATCCACTACCATCTCGATGGCAAGCCGGAAGAAGACCAATCCTCGCTGGGCCTGAAATTCGCGCAAGCCCCGCCCACCAAAGGTCTCACGCTGCTGGTGCTCGGCAACCAGAAGATCGACATCCCCGCCGGCGATAATGATTACGTCGTTAAGGCGTCCGCCACGCTGCCTATGGATGCCGAGGCGATCGGCATTTTCCCGCACGCGCATTATTTGTGCAAGGACATGAAGGTAGATGCGCACCTTCCCGACGGCACGGTGCAACCGCTGATCTGGATCAAGGACTGGGATTTCAACTGGCAAGGCTCCTACAGGTATGCCAGCCCCGTGAAGCTGCCGAAAGATACGCGCGTCGAGATGCAATACGTCTATGACAACTCCGCCGGGAATCCTCATAATCCCAGCAACCCTCCGCGCGAAGTCACTTATGGCGAACAGACGACCAATGAAATGGCCTTCGCGTTCGTGCAGCTCACGCTCGACAGTCCCGCGGATGTCCCCCTATTCCGCCGCGGCATGCGCGCCGAGTTCATCGCGTCCATGCTCGAAAACGGCGTCGATCTGGCGGTGCTGGGCGCTCAGCGCGCCGCCCAAATGAAAATGCTGTTGAACGCTTTCGACAAGAACCACAACGGCAAGATCGATCCCGAAGAACGGCCGGCGCTGATCGAATTTCTCGAACGAGATCGGGCGCGGCCAGCGCCTCCAGCCGCGGAGCGCAAATAGTGCGTCTTAATATCCGGCCGGACTCGTCAATTTCCGCAGCACGGCGTCGAGAAGATCGCAGGAAGGAACGCTGCCCTGCGCCATCGTGGCGCTGCCGCCTCCGCGTCCGCCTAGAGCCGTGACGGCGCTCTTCACGACTTGTCCGGCATGCAAGCCGCTGTCCGCCGACGCGGCAACCAGCGCTGACGGCGGCTCTTGCGCCACGCAAATGAAAACTGACCTCTCGCCGGCGGCGAATGCTTGCGCCTCGGCGCGCAGCTCGTCCGTCAGTGCCGCGACGGACCGCATAATGCGCCGCAGCCCTGTGGGATCGGCGTGCGTTTCGGAATAGAGCTGCCGCCCGCGCGCCTGGGCCAGATCGAGAGACAATTTGCGACGAGCTTTCTCCGTTTCTTGAAGTTTCTCCACTTGCGCCCCAGCGAGCGCGGGCGTTTCATCCAGCGCCGCGATGAGAACGTCCGTCCAATCTGCGCCAACGCTTCGTAATCCGCATGAGCGCGCCGCATCGCGCGCATGCCGCACAGAAACTCGAGCCGAACATTCCCGCGCATTTTCTCGATCTTGCGGATCATGATCGGACCGATCTCGCCCGTCGCCCGTACGTGCGTGCCTCCGCATGCCGTGCGATCGAGCCGCTCAATCGAAACAATCCGCACCAGACCCTCACGCGCGGTTGGCTTACGCAGCCCAAGATCTTCGGACGAATGGCCGAACGCAATCGTCACGGGACGATTCTCAAACACGATTTCGTTGGCGCGCTCGAGCGCGGCGCGCACTTCGGCCGGCTCGAGCGCGGGGCGCGCAATGTCGATGGTCGAGCTCTCGCCGCCCATATGAAACCCAACCGTCTGGGCGCCGAAAAGATCGAGCAGCACCGCCGATAACAGATGCTGTCCCGTATGTTGCTGCATGTGATCGAAGCGCCGCGGCCACTCGATGCGGCCCTCCGCCTGTATACCTTCGAACGGCGCCTCGAGCACATGCGCGATACGGCCATCCTCGTCAACCACGTCGATCACGCCGATGCCGTCGATGGTTCCGAGATCGTGCGGCTGGCCACCCGACGAGGGATAAAACGCAGTGCGGTCCAGGTACACGCGGCGGCGGTCGGGGCTGGCGTCCGCAACGTTCGCCTGGAATGCGGTGAGATAACTGTCGTTGTAGTACAGCCGCTCGGTCATGCTGGAAGCATATCGAGCGCGGCCTGCAACTCGGAGCGCGTCTTCAAGTCTCCTGAACGCGTCGTAATCTCGATGCCTTTTTCGTATATTTGGCGGGCTTCTTCGATGCGGCCAAGTTTTTCGAGCGCTTGTCCGCCGTGGTAGTAACCGGCGGCGTAGTTTTCATGACTTCGCAACAGCTCGCGATACTGGCGCACGGCTTCCTCCAGGTCGCCCGAATTGGCGTACTCCATCGCTAGCCCATAGCGCGCGAAGGCGTCCAAGGGGTCGCGATCGAGCATCGACTTCAGCATTTCGATGCGGCTCGACGGCATACTCTACGTGGTACCATACGCGCGATGTCGTGCCCGTACTTCTATCCAGTGGCGCCGCTGGAGGAAGACTTGTGGGCCGTGCCGCCGCGCCTCCCGCTGCTCGAGGCGTACTCCGGCGAGTGCCATTCCGCCGCCGAGCCGCACCAGCCCGCCGGCTCCGTTCTGCGCAGCGTGTGCAATAGCGGATATCCGCGCGGCCGCTGCGAGAGATTTCCGCCCGATGCTCCTTCCGACGCCGTTCGCTTTCACGTAACTACCGTGACGAGCCAGCTCATGCGCCTGCAATACGTGTTCGAAAAGAACTGCCGGCCAGTCGAATTCGGCGAGCTCGTCTATTCGCAAGCGCAGCGGCGCTTTTCAGCGCCCTTGGCCGGAGCCGCCGCCGCCCGGCAGGCCACGGCCTTCATCGAGAGTTATCTGCGCCGCGCGAAATGACCTCGGCAACCGAGCAGCAAGCGCGCCCGGTGCGCGCGTCCGTGTCGGTCTACTCCGAATTCGCGCTGCCCAACGACGCCAATACATTTGGATACGTGCTGGGCGGAAAAGTAATGCATCTGGTCGATCTTGCGGGGGCTCTCGCGGCCATACGGCACGCGCGATGCGCCGTCGTCACGGCTGCCATCGACCACATGAATTTCCTGCACCCCATCCACATCGGCCAATTGATCGTCCTACGATCGAGCGTCAATCGCGTCTTCCGCACTTCCATGGAGGTGGGCGTGCGAGTCGAGGTCGAGAACCTCGTCACGGGCGAAATCAGGCACACCTCGTCCGCCTATCTCACCTTCGTCACCATGGATAAGCAGGGCAACCGCATCCCCATCGCCCGCGTAATTCCCGAAACGGAGGACGAGAGGCGCAGATATGAGGGCGCCGCCGAGCGTCGCGCTCATCGCCTCGAAATGCGGCGCCGCGCCTCGCAATGACGCTGCCGCCGTTCCGCTGCGCCTGCCTGCTGGCGTTCGCGTGCGCCGCAATCGCCGGCGGCCAAGCGAGGCGCATGGCTCCACGCTCCGTGCTGCAGGGCGGCGTCGTGCGCATCACATCGCCGGACGACGCCGCTACGGCTCGAATGAATGGGCGCGTGATTCCTCTCTTTCCCCAGCCGGACGGCGAAGCGTTTGGTCTGATGCCGGTGCCTGTCACGGCAAAGCCCGGAGAGTACAAGCTCGAACTGCTCACGAAGAACGGAGCCCTCGCTCGCGCCGAAACGATAACGGTGCTGAACGCGCATTTTCCCGTGCAGAACATCGTCATCTCGAAGGCCCTCTCGGAATTGAAGCCCACGCCCGAGGAATCGGACGCCGTGGCCGCGTTTCGAAAGGAAGTGCTTCCAACGCGCTACTGGTCGGAGCCGCTGAGCGCCCCCGTTCCAGGCTGCATGACGTCTCTATTTGGCGTTCAACGGCTGCACAATGGAAAGCCGACGGGAGATTACCACGCTGGACTCGACCTGCGCGGCGCCGCCGGCGCGCCGATCCGCGCAGCCGCCGCCGGCGTTGTGAAGATCGCCGCGCAGTTCAATCTACATGGCGGCACCGTTGCGATCGATCATGGCCAGGGTCTGCAGTCGATGTACCTGCACATGTCGAAAATTGCCGCGGTCCCCGGAGCCGTCGTTCAGAAAGGCGATGTCATCGGTTACGTTGGCTCGACCGGCCGCTCCACCGCGCCCCACCTGCATTGGACGCTTTATGCCAACGGGGTCGCGGTGAATCCGCTGCAATGGGTCCACGTCCGGCCGTGTGCGCCGCCGGCCAGGCGGTCCCGCAAGACGCGCCCGGTTGCTTTCAAACGCCAGCCATGACCGCCTTCGCCCAGCGCTCCTGGGTTGAAATTTCGCTCTCCCAGATCGCTCGGAATTTTGAAGCGGTGTGCGCCACCGTGGGTCCGGACGTGGAGGTCATGCCGGTGGTCAAGGCCGACGCCTATCGTCACGGCGCGATCGAAGTCTCCCGCACGCTGACCGCCGGCGGCGCGCGTTGGCTGGCGGTGAGCAACGTCGAGGAAGGGGCGATTTTACGCGATTCCGGCATTTCCGCGCGCGTGCTGGTCATGGCCGATTTTCTACCCTCCGAGCGCCGCGCCCTGTTTGATTACGATTTGACGCCGGTCATTCACGATCTGGACGATGTCCCGGCGTGGGACGAATTGGCGGCCGAGCGCGGCCAGGCTGCGCCCTATCACCTCAAGATCGACAGCGGAATGGGCCGCCTCGGGACGCGCGAATCCGCCGCGCGCATCGCCCCCGTCGTGCTTGGCGCGCGGTACGCCCGCATCGAAGGCTTGATGACGCACTTCGCCTCGGCCGCCGATTACAGCGGCACGCAAACTGAGGAGCAGATCCAATACTTCGAGAAGATCTGCGGAGACTTGTCGAATCTCGGCGTCGCCCCCGAATACCTGCATCTTTCAAGCACCATCCCGGTCGCCTACGGCCGCCGCCGGGCGTGGCAGAAGATGGTGCGTCCGGGCCACGCCATTTATGGCTATGTTTCTCCCGCCTCGCGCGGCGCCGCGCCCGACAAGATCCTGCGCGTCAAACCTGCCTTGAGCTGGAAAACATCCGTTCTCGCCGTCAAAGATCTTCCCGAAGGCGCCTTGGTCGGCTACGGCGGCATGTTCCGCGCGCCGCGTCCCATGCGCATCGCCGTGCTCTCTGCCGGATACGCCGACGGAATCCCGCATCGTCTTTCCAATCGCGGCCGTGTCATTGCTGGTGGCAAGTTCGCTCCTATCATCGGCGCGGTCTCCATGGACCTGACCACCATCGACGCCACCCACAGCCCCGATCTGAAAGTCGGCGACCCCGTAATCATTCTCGGCTCGGAGAACGGCGTCACCATCGACGCGCAGCAGATCGCGCGCACGGCCGGGGCGATCTCCTATAGCGTCTTATGCGGCATCCACGCACGCGTGAAACGGATCTATATATAGAACCGCCCCATTTTCGCCGAAGTAAAGAACGTGCCGGTAAACTACTACGATCTGCTGCAGGTCCATCCGCAGGCCGAGATGGAAACCATTCACCGCGTTTACCGCCTCTTCGCGGCCCGCTATCACCCCGATAATGCGCAGTCGGGCGACGCCGGCCGTTTCCGCCAAATTCATGAAGCATACCAAGCGCTCAGCGACCCGAAGACTCGCGCCGCCTATGACAAGGAGCTCGAAGAAAACCAGCCCGCCGCGCTGCCCATTTTCCAAAGCAAGGAATTCACGGACGGCATCGACGCCGAGCCGAAAATCCGCCTGGGCGTGCTTTGCCTGCTCTACGCCAAACGGCGCGCCAACCCCGGCTTGGCCGCCTTATCCATGCTCGATCTTGAAAGTCTCATGTCGTTCCCGCGCGAGCATCTGGAGTTTGCCGTGTGGTACCTGAAAGGCCGCCGCTACATCACGCAAGACGACCGCAGCAGCTTCGTCATCACTCCCGAAGGCGTCGAGTTTCTGGAGGCCCAATTGCCCAACAACGATATCCTTTATAAAATTTTCCGCGCCTCGGAATCGGGCGTAATGGTGTTTCCGAAAGCGCTGCTGGCCCCCAGGGGCCGTTAGGTTCGATTGGCATCGCCGGGAGAACTGCACGGCACCTGTTACGATGCCTTTTGTGCTTTCTCCACGGATCTTGATTTCGGGATCGTGCGGTGTCATCGGGTCGGAGGTGGCCCTGTTCTTCGCGCGCCAGGGCTTTGACGTAGTCGGTCTCGATAACAATCAACGCGCCGTTTTCTTTGGACCGGATGGCGATACCGCCTGGGTACTTGCGCTTCTGCGGCGCGAGATTCCGAATTACCAGCACGAGGCCGTCGACATTCGCGACCGCGCCCGCCTGCTTGCGCTTTTTGATAAGATCCGGCCGAATCTGATCGTCCATGCCGCGGCGCAGCCCTCGCACGACCGCGCCGCGGCCATCCCTTTCCTCGATTTCGAAGTGAACGCGCTCGGCACTCTTCACATGCTCGAAGCGGCGCGGCAGTTTTGCCCCGAATCGCCGTTCATCCATATGTCGACAAACAAGGTCTACGGCGACCG
The DNA here is from genome assembly GCA_963838885.1 of Bryobacterales bacterium. GTDB lineage: Bacteria > Acidobacteriota > Terriglobia > Bryobacterales > Bryobacteraceae > JAICMB01. Next base: position 90,031 of record CAWITB010000007.1, read on the forward strand.
TCCGAACACCATACGCCTGAAGGAAACACCAACACGCTGGGACTATGACGATCCTGCGTATGCCCACGGCATCGCCGAGGATTTCTCCATCGATCAGTCGAAGCACTCGCTCTTCGGAGCCTCCAAGGTCGCGAGCGACGTGATGGCGCAAGAGTACGGACGCTACTTCAACCTGCCCACGTGCTGCCTGCGCGGAGGCTGCCTGACTGGGCCTAACCATTCTGGGGTTGAGCTGCACGGCTTTCTCAGCTACCTCCTGAAACGCAACATCGAAAACCGCGAATACAAGGTATTCGGCTATAAGGGCAAACAGGTTCGCGACAATCTGCACTCCGAGGACGTGGCGCGTTTCATGTACGAGTTTTGGAAGCGTCCGCGGGTTGCCGAAGTGTACAACCTGGGCGGCGGCAAAGAGAACGCCTGCTCCATTCTGGAAGCTTTCCAAATGGCCGAAGAGGTCACCGGTCAGGCTATGAAATGGCGCTATGTGGATGAAAACCGCAGCGGCGATCACATGTGTTATTACAGCGACCTGCGAAAGATGAAAGCGCATTACCCGCGGTGGAGCGTCACTAAGAAGTTGACGGCTATCTTCGAAGAGGTCGGGAAAAGTTGGATGGAACGGCTGGCGCAAACCGCGGCGCGATGAAGATCCTGATCACGGGCGTTTGCGGCTTCGTGGGAAGCTCCCTCGCCGAAACGCTGCTGGAGCGCGGCGAAGGAATTTCGATCGTAGGCATCGACAATCTCATGCGCGCGGGATCGGAAGGGAACCGTCTGCGTTTGCGGAAGCTGGGTGTCGCGATGATCCATGGCGATCTCCGCTGCGCCAGCGATTGCGAGGCGCTTCCGGCGGCGGATTGGGTGATCGATGCAGCGGCCCACGCCAGCGTGCTCGCGGGAATCGAGGGCGCCGATTGCGGTAGCCGTCAGCTTTTCGAGCACAACCTCGGCGCTCTTGTAAACGTGCTCGAATACGCCAAAACGCGCGGCTCCGGCCTGATCCTATTGAGCAGCAGCCGCGTCTACTCGATTCCCGCTTTGATGGCGTTGCCGCTGCGCGATACGGGCGCGGCTTTCGCACTCGATGATTCGAAGCCGCTGCCGCGCGGCGCATCGTCGAACGGCATCGGCGTGGAATTCTCGACGGCGGCTCCAGTCTCACTTTACGGCAGCACGAAACTGGCCGCCGAAACTATCGCCCTCGAATACGGCGAAGCGTTTGGATTTCCCGTATGGGTGAACCGTTGCGGCGTGCTGGCGGGGGCGGGTCAATTCGGAACTCCGGAGCAAGGCATTTTCTCGTATTGGATTAACGCTCACCTGCGGCGGCGCTCGCTTCGATACATTGGATTCGATGGAGCGGGCAAGCAGGTGAGGGATGTATTGCACCCGCGCGATCTTGGCGTCCTCGCGCATTCTCAGATGCGCAGTCGAAGACAGGAAGGGCAGCGCGTGTACACGGCTGGCGGCGGCCCGCAAAACGCCATCTCGCTGGCGCAGTTGACCTCCTGGTGCGACCACCGTTTCGGAGCGCATAAGCCCCAATCCGATCTCCAGCCGCGCCCCTGGGACATCCCCTGGATGGCCATGGACAACTGCGACGCGACGCGCGATTTCGAATGGCGTCCCGCAATCGCAATCGAAGCTACCCTGTCCGAAATCGCGGAGCACGCGGAGCGTAATCCGGACTGGCTGGAACGAAGCGGCTTGTGAAGCGTCCGCTTCCGCCCACGCCAGGAGGCCCTGCGCTGAAATTGCTCTCCGTCATCATCCCCGCCCAGAACGAAGAGTCCGCCATCGCGTCCACCGCCGAGCATCTCTACGTCGAGCTGCGTCTGCATGGTATCGAGCACGAGATCGTAGTCGTGGACGACGGCAGCACCGATCGCACCTGGAGCGTTCTCGAGACGCTCCACGAGCGCGTTCCCACCTTGCGAGCGGTGCGCAATGCCGGCGCGCACGGCTATGGCAGAGCCGTGGTATGCGGCTTCGAGCATGCGCAAGGAGACGCCATTGCGATCATGATGGCGGACGAATCCGACGATTGCCGCGACTTGGCGCGGTACTGGCAAACGCTGAACGCAGGATGGGACGCGGTCTTCGGATCGCGCTTCATGCGCGGCGGCGGCGTGATCGACTATCCCCTGCACAAACTGGCGCTCAACCGCATGGCCAACCTGTTTCTCCGCATTCTGTTCAACGCGCCGCTGAATGATTTCACGAATGCCTTCAAAGCGTACCGGCGGCACGTGATCGAAGGTTGCCGGCCGTTTCTTTCGCCGCACTTCAACCTCACAATCGAGCTGCCCTTGAAAACGATCGTGCGCGGATACTCCTGGACAGTGATCCCGGTCACGTGGCGCAACCGCCGCACGGGCGTTTCGAAGCTGCGGATCAAAGAAATGGGCAGCCGCTATCTTTTCGTGGCGCTTTACTGCTGGCTGGAAAAATTTTTCAGCGGCGGAGATTACAAGAAGCCGTAGCGCCCGTCCCCGGCTACCCGTTATTCAGTCACGTTTAATTCTGTACAATGCTGTCACTGGCTCGGAAAATACATCCGCAATGCCAAAGGTTCATTGTTTATCAATCCTGTAGCGTCCGGGCGCAAGGGCGACGGCCGGATACAGCCACGCATCCCAACATCGACTGCAGCGGGACTCGATAGTTCTTCAGATGCTCCGAGGGTTTGGGCAGTGTGGCGAATCCGGCTTCGCGATCGAGCTTCCATTCGCTGCTGAACTTGTCATCGTACTTGGCGTCATGAATATACCCAGCGCCAAGCGCGTCGGAGGTGATGCCATCGGCGCTCTGGGCGGAATCGCGGTTGAGGCGGATGCGGTTGAACTTCACCACCAGCTTGTCGTTGGGCATCGCGCCGTCGATGTAGAAGGGGCCAGTCTTCGGATTGCCCCCGTTCGAGCGGCGCGCGCGTTTGCGTCACGGCCGCCGGCATCGACGGTGGTGGTACGCACAGTATCGCCTGGATTGATGTGCATGGCGGGAGCGATCGTGCCGGAGAAGTATCGGT